>NZ_CP101466.1:2400000-3600000 GCF_024362385.1 Arthrobacter sp. DNA4 | reverse complement strand
TGCACCGAAGGCGTCCGTGCCCAGGACCAGCAGGCCCGGCGGGTTGGGGGAATCGACGACGGCGAGGATCGCCTTGGCTGCCTTGTCCGGGTCCCCGGGCTGGTTGCCGTGCGCGGTGTCGTGTTCCTTGCGGCGCTTGCTTACCGTGTCCGCATAGTCTTCGATTGCCGTCGCGGACTGTGTCAGCGAGCGGCCCGCGAAATCCGTCCGGAAGCCTCCGGGCTCTATGGCCGTGACGTTGATGCCCAGCGGCTTCAGCTCGTTGCGCAGCGACCCGGACATGCCTTCCAGCGCTGCCTTGGTGGCCGCGTAGTAGCCGGAGCCGGCCGGGGTGATCCGGGCGCCGATGGAGGAGATGTTCAGGATGGTCCCGGACTTGTTGGCCCGCATGCCGGGGACCACTGCCTTGATCATGTCCACGGCGCCGAAGAAGTTGGTGTCGAACAGGCGGCGGATGTCGGCGTCGTCCGCTTCCTCCACGGCGGCGCGGTAGCCGTAGCCGGCGTTGTTCACCAGCACATCGATGCTGCCGAACTTCTCCCCGGCTGCCTTCACGGCCGCGCTGATCTGCGCCTTGTCGGTGACGTCCAGGGGGAGGGCCAGCGCGGTGTCCGGGAAGCCGGCCGTGATGTCCTGCAGCGTTTCCACCTTCCGGGCGGTGACGACGGCGTTGTGCCCGGACGCGAGCACGGTTTCCGCGAGTGCCCGGCCAAGTCCGGTGGAGCAGCCTGTGATGAGCCACGTTGCCATGGGTTTTCCTTTCATAGGGGAGTGGGTAGTAAGGCGGGAAGCGGCACTTAAGGCCGCTGCCGGCGTCGTGCCTGTGCGGTCAGTTCATGGGTGCCGTAGCTGTTGTCGTCGGGGTTGACGGTGACGCCGGGGGCCACCAGTTCGTCGATGCGGTCCAGCACCTCGGGGGCCAGTTTGGTGTCCGCGGCCGGGAGGTAGGACTCCAGCTGCTCCATGGTGCGCGGTCCCACGATGGCGGAGGTGACGCCCGGGTGGTTGATCACGAACGCGATGGCCAGCTCGATCATCGTCACGCCTGCCCATTCGGCCACCTGGGCGAGCTCCTCCACGATGTCCAGCTTGCGCTGGTTGACCGGCTGGCTCATGTCGAACCGGGCGCTGGGGCGGCGGCTGGAGGTGGGCCGGGACGGCGAGTCCTTCCGCCACCGGCCGGAAAGCCAGCCGCCGGCCAGCGGGCTGTAGGTGAGCGTGCCCATCCCGTGGCGCTGCACAGTGGGCAGGACGTCCTCTTCGATGCCGCGGGCCAGGATGGAGTACGGCGGCTGCTCCGTGACGAATCGCTCCAGGTTGCGCTCGCGGGACGCCCACTGCGCCTCCACGATCTGCGAGCCGGAGTAGGACGACGAACCGATGTAGCGGACCTTGCCCTGCCGGACCAGGTCGGTGAGGGCGCCCAGGGTCTCCTCCACGTCAGTGTCCGGGCTGGGGCGGTGCACCTGGTAGAGGTCGATGTGGTCGGTGTTCAGCCGCCGCAGCGAGTTCTCCACCGCGCGCATGATCCAGCGGCGGGAGCCGCCGCGCTGGTTGGGGTCTTTTTCATCCATGGGCATGAAGAATTTGGTGGCCAGGAAGACGTCGTCGCGTTTTCCTGCAATTGCGGCTCCGACGATCTCCTCCGAGGCGCCGCCGGAGTAGACGTCCGCGGTGTCGATGAAGTTGATGCCGGCGTCCAGGGCGCGGTGGATGATGCGGGTGGCGTCGGCGCGGTCGTCATTGCCCCAGGGGCCGAACATCATCGCGCCGAGGCAGAGGGGGCTGACCTGCACACCGGTGCGGCCAAGCGGGCGGTATTCCATTTCTTCTCCTTAGGCTTCCGGGATGACCATGGCGAATCGCTCGGGGCGTGCCACGTCCGGGTCGGGGCCGCTGCGGACGCCGGTGTCCAGCGCGTCGATGGCGGCCAGCTCAGCAGCAGTGAGCTCGAAGCCGAACACGTCGAAGTTCTCCGCGATGCGCGCCGGGTTGGTGGACTTGGGAATGGCCGAGCGGCCCTGCTGCAGGTGCCAGCGCAGCATCACCTGGGCGGGGGTCTTGCCGTGGGCCTTTGCAACGGCGGCAATCGCCGGGTCCCGCATGACGTTCTTCCGGTTCTCGCCCCAGCCGGGGTAGAACGTGATGCCGCCGATGGGTGACCACGCCTGGGTCAGGATGCCGTGTTCCGCATCCGCCGCCTGTACGGCCGGCTGCGCGAAATACGGGTGCAGTTCGATCTGGTTCACGGCCGGGACCACATCGGTTTCCTCGAGGAGCTGCTGCAGGTGGTGCGGCATAAAGTTGCTGACGCCAATGGCCCGCACCCGGCCGTCCGCCAGCAGGGTTTCCAGGGCCTTGTACGCGGCGATGGTCTTGTCGAACCGGTCCGGTGCGGGCTGGTGCAGGATGAACAGGTCCAGCTGGTCCACGCCCAGCTTGCCGGCCGCCTTGTCCCACGCATGCAGTGCCTCGTCGTAGCCGTAGTCGCTGACCCACACCTTCGTCTCGATGAACACGTCGGCGCGGTCCAGACCAGAGCGGCGGATGCCTTCGCCCACCTCGCGCTCGTTGCCGTACGCGGCGGCGGTGTCGATGTGCCGGTAGCCCACCTCGAGCGCTGACTGGACGGCCGCCGTCGTCTCTTCCGGGGGACTTTGGAAGACGCCCAGGCCGAGCGCGGGCATTGTGATTCCGTTGTTGAGCGTGAGTTCCATAACCATGCCCTTCACGCTATGCGGGTGTGGAGGTTTGTGGGAGGGCTTGCCAGTCCCTCCTTCGCTGCCCGGCATCGGCGTAGCGTGGAGGCCATGACCAACAGCGATGACGTGCGGAAGTTCCTGACCTCCCGCCGTGCCCGGCTCACGCCCGAGGATGCCGGGCTGCCCGCGTACGGCGGCAACCGGCGCGTTGCGGGGCTCCGGCGCGAGGAAGTGGCCATGCTCGCCGGGATGAGCATCGACTACTACATCCGGCTGGAGCGGGGGAACCTTTCCGGCGCCTCGGACAGCGTCCTGGAGGCACTGGCCCGCGCCCTCCAGTTGGACGACGCCGAGACCGCCCACCTTTTCGACCTGGCCCGCGCGTCCACGGCGGCCCCGCGGGTGCGGCGGAAGCGGAGTCCCCAGACGGTGCGGCCCAGCGTGCAGCGGGTCATCGATGCGATTACGACGGCGCCCGCCTGGGTCCGCAACGACCGCGGCGATGTCCTGGCCTCCAATGAGCTGGGCCGGGCCCTGTACCTGGAGATGATGACCGACGCCGGCACCCCGCCCAACAGCGCCCGGTTCACCTTCCTGAATCCGAAGGCACGGGAGTTCTTCGTGGACTGGGAGCGCGCCGCTGACGACATCGTGGCCGTGCTGCGCTCCACGGCTGGCAGGAACCCGTTCGACAAGGACCTGTCCGACCTGATCGGCGAGCTTTCAACCCGCAGCGAGGAGTTCCGCGTCCGCTGGGCCCGGCACGACGTGAAGTACCACCGCACCGGCCGCAAACGGCTGCACCACTCGGTGGTGGGGGACCTGGACCTGACCTATGAGGCGATGGAGCTTCCCGCGGACCCGGGCCTGCGGATCAACATCTACACGGCCGAGCCCGGCACGCCCTCCGAGGACGCACTGAAGGTCCTGGCCAGCTGGGTGGCGACCCAGCGCAGTACCTCAGTGGTGCCGGTGGAGGAGAGCACCTGAGCCGCGACCCCGCTGCGCATATTCCTTTTCGACACGCATGTTCCTTGGCGCACCCCATATTCCGGGCGCGAAAAGGAATATGCGTGTCATGGACGACTTTGCGCGTCGATTACGGCAGAGCGCGTACGACGGCGGGCCACGCCAGCCGCTGCGAGCCTGCCTTCCAGCCTGCCCGCCTTCAGGTCGGCCCAGTCCCACCGCACCACGTTGATTCCCAGGGCGCGGATGCGGTTCTCACGCTGCTTTTCCGCCACAACGGCCTGGGAAGCGGTGCGGCTTTTTAAGAATTCAGCTTTCATGTACTTTTCCTCGCCATCGAATTCGCCTACAACCTTGGGCTCTTTCCAATAGAAGTCGGTGTACCCCACCAATCCCGCCGCATCGGAAAACCGCTGCTGGAGAATTGGAGGTTCGAACCCGGCCACATGGATCAGCGCCCGGCTCCAGGATTCCCCGGCTGAACCCGAACCGGGGTCGGCGAAGGCGATTGCGGCCCGGATCCGCCGTGCAGCAGCAGCCGAGTAGATGTCACCGATTCCGGCCTCAAGCTCGGCTTTGGTGAGGGCGGGCAGTCGCCGGTTCGGGTCCGGCCGCAGGACGTGGTCCAGCGGCACTATTGCCTCGATGAACGGGCTGAACGCCGCCAGGTCCAAGACGGTCCGGACGCGATCGGTAACGAGGAGCCCATCCACCCGTACCACCTTCAATCCGGCCCGGGCAGCAAAGTGCCGGCTGACTCCGGCGCGGGACCTCCCGCCGTCGTTCTTCAATGTGAGTGCCCGGACCGGGTGGCGCCCGATGAACGGGATTCCCCACACGCTGGCGGAGGACTGCCGGGCGAAGATTGTGGGTTTCTCAAAGGTTTCCCCGGCCCCCTGGACGCGGACCCGGTATTGCTCCCAGGGCTTCAGGGCTTTCCACGTCGGTCCGTCGACATAAACGCCGTGTCGAACGCGAACCAACGCACCTGCCCTCACACGTTTGGCGACTTCATTCGGAAGCAGTCCGTGCAGCACGCGGTCGCGGGACAACAAGAGCGGTGGAAGTTCGGTCATGTATCCACGTTGCCGGCGTGCGTCCCCGGGCAGGAGGGGCCTGTGCCGCTATGTGGAGAAGACCTGGCGACGCGCTGCATCAGTTTCGACGCGCATATTCCACAGCGCGCCCGACATATGGGTTGCGCAAAGGAAGCTCCGCATCGGAAATGAAGTCGCGCGTCGCGTGCGCTATGGCATAACCGAATCCTCAGCGAGCCACGCCATTGCCTCGTCCATGGACGTGAAGAACCGGTTGGGATGCACCGGCTTGTGCCGCCCGGTGAAGAAGTCGGCAATGGTCTGGTCAACGGGGGTGGTTCCTACGATGGCTGCGCGGGTCACCGGCCAGGAGCCGGCGAACGCTTTCAGGGCGCCCTGGTCAATCCACTGCAAACCGGTGATCTCCACCAGCATCGGGAGGGCGCGGCCGCCGCTGAGCTCCCGCGCCCGCTTCATCAGCGCCACTGCATCACCTTCTGTGACCACATCTCCAGGTGCCCACTTCAGGTGCAGCACTGCCCCTGCGAGTTTGATGGTGCCGGTGACGTCATCCATGCCCACTACTTTGCTGGTGCTTCACGGCCCAGGGCAATACGGGGCGAAAACGCCGCCCCTTCAGGTGCCGCTCCACCGCAGCCATGGCCCGCGTGGCCACAGCCCAGTAGAGGATCCCGCACACCATCGACGCCAGCACGGCAATCCCCTTGGCAAGCGGCTCCGGGACGTCCACGGACTCAACCAGCGGGTACACGAGCCAGTGGGTGACGTAGATGTACAGCGACGCGCTGGCCAGCAGCGCCGTGATCTGGTGCAGCCCGCGCGGCACCCGCAGGGCAGGCAGCCAGAGCAGGACCAGGCAGCCCGCCAGGATGGTGGCGCTCCGGGACGGGTTGTCGAACGAGGCGGGAACGGTCAGGAAGGCGAGCACCGTCACGGCCAGCCGGTGCCACACCGTGCGGGAGGCGGCGGCTGCCCAGCCAAGGCCAAACAGCCACAGGACCGGCCCCTGGCCCGGGTAGCGGCTGTCAACAAGATCGAAGAGCAGCGGCAGATCCACCACCACCAGCGCCACGCCGAACGCCCAGGGCCAGCGCCGCACCGCACGGTCAGCCGCCGGGACCGCCAGCAACAGAGCCAGCCCGACCAGGACGTGCACCAGGATTTCCACAAACCAGAAGCGGGAGTAGTCGCTCCACCCCGGAGGACCCAGGAGAGTATTGAGCAGGAACACGTTGTGCCACGCGTATTTGTCCGTCACGGCGAACGCGAGCCCGATCACCGCCACGCTGGGGACCACAATCCGCGCGATGCTCCGCAGATGACGCCGGAACCGTTCCGTGCGGCTGCCGGACAGCTGGAAGCGCGCAAAGTTGTAGACGGCCACGGCCATGAGCACGTGCGCGGTGCCTTGCCAGTGGAAGAACCCGATGTGCGTTGAGACGATGGCAACGATCGCCACCGCGCGCAACAGGATCCCGGTTTCCATGGGCGCGAAAAGCCGCCGCCTTTTAGTGGGTCCGGTGCGGCTACCGGGAGACGCCACGGCATGACGCACTCTGTGCTGCGCGGACGATAGTTCGCAGACCGGCATCAGGTGCCAGCCTTCGGGGAGGTACCCGAGGGCATCCTCCAGCCGGATGGACGCCGCCACGTAGGACAGCGAGTCGCCGCCCAGGGACACAAACGTGTCCGTGCCGGAGACGCTGCCCACTTCAAGCACCTCGGCGAAGATGCGCCCAACGTCCATGGACCCCGCGCCAGGGAACGTCGGGCCGCCGTCGTGCCCTCCGCCTTCACCGGCCGTTGCCCCTGCACCGGCGAGTGCGGCGACGGCAGGGTAGTCCGGTTTGCCGTTGCCGAGGCGGGGGATGGCGTCCACGGGGTGAAGTTCGACGGCGGCGCGCGGCAGGCCAAGGTCCTGCGCCAGGGTTTTGGCAATGAGGCCCAGGTCGTGGTCGCCTTCGACGGCGGCCACCACGGCGTCGTCGGACCCTGCGGCCGCTGCATTGACGCCGAGGTCCGCCAGCAGCCGCTCCACCTGCCCCAGATCCACCCGGAGTCCCACGATCTTCACGAAGCGGCTCCGCCGGCCCACAATCTCGTAGAGGCCGTCCGGGCCCCGCCGGGCAAGATCGCCGGTGTGGAGCTCGTCAACAACGCGGCCCAGGCTGAGGTCCTCCGGCCGTTCGGCGTACCCCAGCATCACGTTCGGGCCGCTGTAGACGAGCTCGCAGGCGTCCAGTCCGGGAACGGGCTCCAGCCGGAAGGAGCCGCCCGGCACCGGCACGCCGATGGCGTTCGGATGCTCCAATGCCTGGTCCGGCGGCAGGTACGCCATGCGTGCGGTGGCCTCCGTCTGCCCGTACATCACGTACAGGTCCCACCCCTGCTGCCGGCCCAGCTCCGCGTAGGAACGCACCCGCTCCGGGGCCAGCCGTCCGCCCGCTTGGGTGATGTAGCGCAGGCTGGGCACGTCCATGTCCGCAAAGCCCACGCAGTCCAGGAGGTCGAAGGTGTAGGGCACCGCGGCGAAGGATGTCACCTGCCGGCCCCGGACCAGGTCCCAGAAGCAGGGGTCCACCACCGAGAGATCGGTCAGGGCCAGGGACGCTCCCGCGAGGAGGTGGCTGTTCACCACGCTCATGCCGTAGCAGTAGGAGAGGGGGAGCGTGGTGGCGGCCCTGTCAGTGGGGCGCAGTTGCAGGTACTCCGCGATCGCGGCGGCGTTGGCCTGGACGCCGTCGGCGGACAGGCGGACGAGCTTCGGTGAGCCGGTGGACCCGGAGGTGCTGAGCAGCAGCGCGAGTTCGGGGTGCAGCTCGTGGGGCGTTTCGTCCCGACGCACCTCCAGTACTGCCTGGCCGTTCCCCGTGCGGACCACGATGTCCGGGTCATAGGCATCCGCGAGCGCTTCCGCGGCCGCCGGGTTGGTCGGCAGGACCAGCAGGGGATTTCCGGACGACAGCGCTGCCAGGTAGGCAACCAGGGCCGGCAGGGTGTTGTCGGCCTCCAGCGCGATGAGCCTGCGGCCGTGCCCGAAGGACCGGACAACTTCCTCCACGCGGCGGGCCAGTTCGCGGTAACTCAGCGCCTCGCTGCCGGTGCTGACGGCAATGCGGTCCCCGAACCTGGCCAGGTTGGCCGCGAAGGGGACTCCGGCAAGCTTTGTCTCTAACGTCACCGAAGCACAGTAGAAGGTGAGGCTAACCTAACTCAAATGGATGTATGCACTCCCAACGCTCCCAAAACCTCCCAGCTGCCCTTCAAAGCAGCCCCCACGTTCCGGGTCCGTCCTCGACGGCGCACAGGAAGACCGCAGGAATGCACGACGGCGGCCCGCCCCCAATGAGCGGGCCGCCGGTCATGCACGGGAGGACTAAGCCGTGGTCAGCACCGTCTTCAGCCAGCCTTCCTCGCGCCGGTCGAAGTTCAGGTAGGCGTCCACCACGTCGCTGATCGGCTCATGCTGGGTGATGAACTTCGTGGGGTCAAAGACGCCGGACGCCACGAGGTCCACCAGCGGCGGCGTGACCGAGCGGTGGTCGCAGTTGCCCATCCGGATGGTCAGGTTCTTGTTCATGGCCTGGCCGATCGGGTAGGTGGTCATCGCCGGGCTGTACACGCCGATAATCCCGATCCGCCCGTACTTCCGGACCGTTTCCACACTCCACTGGGAGACCTGCGACGGCGCATTTCCCGGGACCCAGTTATCACCCTGCACGTTCGTGCTGGGTGCAACCTCGGCCACTTCCTGCGCGAACTGCTCCGCCTGCTCCTCGCCCTTGGCCGCGGCGGGACCGGCCCAGGGCCGCTGCGCGTCGATGCCCACGGCATCGATGACCGCGTCCACGCCGATCCCTTGCGTCGCCTCCTGCAGGGCTTTCACGGGGTCTTCGCTGTTGAAGTCGATGACGTCCGCGTTCTGGTCGAGTGCCTGGACCAGCCGCGTTTCGATCCCGTCGATCGCGAACACCCGCGAGGCGCCCTGCCGGAATGCGGACGCAATCGCCAGCTGCCCCACGATCCCCGCACCGTATACGGCCACGGTGTCGCCGCGCTGCACGCCGGCCAGCTGCGCGCCGAACCAGGCCGTGGGGAAGATGTCCGAGAGCAGGATGGCCTGCTCGTCGCTGACGTTGTCCGGCAGCGGAGTCAGGGTGTTGGAGGCCCAGGGGATCCGGGCGTACTCGGCCTGCAGGCCATTGATGGGGCCGGTGGTTTCGGGTCCGCCGAAGAAGCAGGTCCCGGCCTGCGGGCCGTTGGGGTTGGCGACGTCGCACTGGGCGGTGTGCCCTGCCCGGCACTGCCAGCACACGCCGCAGGACATCGTGGAGGAGACGATGACGCGGTCGCCGGGGGCAAACCGCCGTACGGCCTTGCCTACGGCGGTCACTTCCCCTACGGCTTCGTGGCCCAGGATGGTGCCTTCCTTCATGCCGGACATGGTGCCGCGGATGAAGTGCAGGTCCGTGCCGCAGATGGCGCTGCGGGTGATGCGGACAATGGCGTCGTTCGGATCAAGGATGGTGGGATCGTCAACGGTGTCCAGGCGGATGTCGCCTTCACCGTGCCATACGAGAGCTTTCATGAGGGACTCCTTAAACGGGTTCAAGCCGCCGATAGGGTTCTGGTCATCAGGCACCTCAGCGCGCCCAGCTGCAAGATAGTAAGCCTACTGCCTATTTTGGAACCCGGCCAGCAGTTCGGCGCCGCCCCGATGAAGTACAGGCGCGAAAAGTACGACGCCGGCAGGCACCAAAGCGGCCTGCCCGCCTTGTGCAGGCAAGCAGGCCGCGGTCCACATGTCAGGTGCTAGGGCTCCGCGTGCGCGTCCGGGGCGCCCGGCTTGCGCGTGGGATCCACGGTGCCGCCCTTGCCGTAATCGCCTTCCGGGTAACGGCCGGTTTCGGAAGCGGCGGTCCGGCCGGGTACCGGACCGGCCTGGCCGTAGTCGGCCTTGACGTAGCGCCCGGCGCCCACGGTCCTGTCGCCCAGGGGTTCGGGCAGTCCGCCTTCGCTGCCCGCCGGGCCGTAGTCCCCTTCGATGTACTGGCCCTCTTCGTCTTCGGCATGGCGGCCGCGCTGGGCGCCGGCTTTGCCAAAGTTGCCTTCGACGTACCGTCCGCGCAGGTCGCGTTCCTCGGGCGTTTCGTCCGGGGTGGGGGTGTTTTCGGTGCTGCCGTTGTCGTTCATGATCGTGCCTTTCGAACGAACTCCACGTCCCCGGGTGAGGTCTGGGCCCGTTGGGCCATTGCATTCTGGAAACTATTGCTTTTCCGGGACTGTTGCCTGGGGATACTTTCGGCGTAGCATAAAAGTACCCGGATTGTCAATCCGTCCGGATGAAGCCAAGGACAAAACCAAAATCGCAAAGAAGGTACGCGCGATGAGTGATATCAGTCCGCTACGACATGCCGTCCGCAATGGCAGCGGACTCAAACAACTGGGTGGAACCTGGGGCGAGCTCCTCGCGGAGTTCCTGGGCACCTTTGTGCTGATCTCGTTCGGCGACGGCGTGGTGGCCATGGCGGTCGCCGCGTTGCCCGGATCCGGCCGCGCCGCCACGTCAACCACCATCTTCATGGCCGCGGGCGACTGGCTGCTCATTGCCTGGGGATGGGCCCTGGCCGTGGCGCTGGCCGTCTACGTGGCCGGCGGCGTCAGTGGCGCCCACATCAACCCGGCCGTGACCATTGCGTTCGCCGTCCGCCGCAAGTTCCCCTGGCGCAAGGTGGGGCCGTACATCGTGGCCCAGGTGGTGGGCGCCTTCGCCGGCGCCGCGATGGTGTATCTGCTGTACTACAACGCTATCGACGCCTACAACAAGGCCGTCGGCACCGGCCGCGCCGACGCGAAGGGGCTGGCCAGCTACTCCATCTTCGCCACGTTCCCGGCGCCCTACTTCAACGGCAACCCCACGGGCCCGCTGATCGACCAAATCGTCGGCACGGCGTTCCTGGTCATCTTCGTCGTGGCCATCATCGACATGCGCAACACCGCCGTCCAGGCGAACCTGGGCCCGTTCATGATCGGGCTCGCGGTCGCCGCCATCGGCATCTCCCTCGGCGCCAACGCAGGCTACGCCATCAACCCTGCCCGCGACTTCGGACCGCGGCTCTTCGCATGGCTGGCCGGATGGGGCCAAACGGCGCTGCCTGGCACAGTGGACGGCGCCTTCAGCTGGTACTTCTGGGTTCCCATCGTGGGCCCGGTGGTGGGTGGCGTGATCGGCGTGCTGATCTACGACTGGTTCATCGGCGACGTCCTCGATGCCCGCGCCCGGCTGCAGGAATCCACGCCTCCGGGCCGCGCCGGTGGCGAAACACCCCCGGCCACTGAGGCTGCGACGTCGGTGCCGGAGACCCGGACCACGCCGAAGCGGAGGGCGGCCTGAGTTTCACCGGCTGGCGGGGAAACGCACGACGCCGGGGCGCGCTGGTTCGCGCCGCCGCCCCGGTTCGCCGGGCTACTTGCCGCCGTCGAAGAAACCCCTGAGCTGGGTGGCGATGGCGGCGGCGGAGACCTGGTGGGTTTGGCCTTCGAGGACGCGGTGTTCGCTGCCGGGGATGGCGCCGGCGATGGTCTTTTGCCCCTGGGCCATGGGGCCGGCAGCTTTTCCGCCCACCATGACCAGTGTTGGCACGGTAATCGTGCGGAGCCGTTCCACCGGCGCCATGAAGTCGTTGGTCACCCGTGTCTCATAGGGGAGCGTGTTCGCGGCCGCCGTCTGCTTCTTCCACACTCCCGGCATGACGCGCAGGAGGTAGGGGAGGAAGGCCGGGGCGCCCACCATTTTGACCAGGAAGTAGGACACCGCACTGCCGCGTTTGCCGTCCCTGAGCAGGGCCTCCAGGTGCTCGCGGTGGCCCCCTGGCGTCCCGTCCGGACCGCGTACGCCCGTGTAGGGCGCTTCGTACGTGGCCAGCCGCTGCATCGGGGTTCCCGCTGCAGCCGCTTCCAGGGCCAGGGCGGCGCCGGACGAAATCCCGTACACGTAGGGTTTGCCGCCGGCCTCGTTCAGTACCGCCTGGAGGTCCTCGATTTCCCGTTCGGGGGCGTACGGCATGCTCTCGCCGCTGTCCCCGCGGCCCCGCCTGTCGTAAAAGTGGACGGTGAAGGAATCCTTCAGTTCATTTGCCAGCGCACGCGAGGGTCCGAAGGTGCGCCCGCAGAAGGCCCCGTCCACCAGGACCAGGCTGGGTCCGCTGCCCATCCGCTCGACGCTGAGGGAGGTGCCGTCGGGCGACTCCACCGTAAGGACTGTGCCGGTGTCTTGGGTCTTGGTCATCGCGGTGCTCCATTCAGTGCCGGGTCGGGGTGGCGGAGGCAGTAACTGCAAAAACAAGCGGACCATCACGACCCTAACGGCACGTCAGGACGCCAACAAGGACTTCGCGGTCCCGCCCTGGCGGAAGCGGGATGGACATGCCAGGTATCGCGCCGGAAGTGATAGGGCGTTGGTGGGAAGGCTGCCAAACGTGATGGGGCGGTGGGAGATAAGGGGGCGGGAAGTGATGGGGCGTCGAAAATGGGGGCGCCACGCTTGACGCCTCCGCACGCTCCCGCATATCCTGAACGAACGGTCGGTAAATAATTCCGAGACGCCCGACAGGTCTTTGCATAGGAGCAACCATGGCAGCGCAGAACTTGCAGTCAGTGCCGGCTGAGCTAACCCCGGAAGAGGATGCCGCAGGCCAGGCCCACTTCGACCGGATCATCGCCGAGGACTCGCGCATCGAGCCCCGCGACTGGATGCCGGCGGCGTACCGCAAGACGCTCCTGCGCCAGGTCTCCCAGCACGCGCACTCCGAGATCATCGGCATGCAGCCGGAAGCCAACTGGATTTCCCGCGCTCCCAGCCTGAAGCGCAAGGCGATCCTCATGGCCAAGGTCCAGGACGAGGCAGGCCACGGTCTCTACCTCTACTCAGCAGCGGAAACCCTGGGCCAGTCCCGGGACAAGATGATGGACGATCTCATCGCCGGCAAGGCCCGCTACTCCAGCATCTTCAACTACCCGGCCCGCACCTGGGCAGACATGGGCGCCATCGGCTGGCTGGTGGACGGCGCAGCCATCTGCAACCAGGTCCCGCTGTGCCGCGCCTCGTATGGCCCCTACGGCCGCGCCATGGTGCGCGTCTGCAAGGAAGAGTCCTTCCACCAGCGCCAGGGCTTCGAGATCCTCCTTGAACTCTCCAATGGCACCCCCGCGCAGAAGCAGATGGCCCAGGACGCCGTGAACCGCTGGTACGCCCCGGCCCTGATGATGTTCGGTCCGCCGGATGACGATTCCCCCAACTCCAAGCAGTCCATGGCCTGGAACATCAAGCGGTTCAGCAATGACGAGCTCCGCAGCCGGTTCGTGGGCATGATGGTGGAGCAGGTCAAGGTCCTGGGCCTCACCCTCCCGGATGACCAGATCCGCTTCAACGAGGACACCAGGAAGTGGGAGCACGGGCCGCTGGACTGGGACGAGTTCCACGAAGTCCTGGTAAGCCGCGGTCCCTGCAACGCCCAGCGCCTTGAGCGTCGGCGGGCAGCGCACGACGACGGCGCCTGGGTCCGCGAGGCAGCAGCCGCCTACGCAGCAAAACAGTCAAAGAAGACGAAGGAATACGCAGCATGAGCCCGCACGGCAACCCGGAAACCCCGGCCAGCTCGGCCACCGAGATCAACCGCGAAGCCCCCAAGGCCAGCCCGGCACCGGACCACCACGACCGCTCCACGTGGGGCCTCTGGGAGGTCTTCGTCCGGTCCAGCCGCGGCCTGAGCCACGTTCACGCCGGCTCCCTGCACGCCCCGGACGCCGCCATGGCCCTCCGGAATGCACGGGACCTCTACACCCGCCGCAACGAGGGCGTCTCCATCTGGGTGGTCCCGGCGGACGCCATCGCCGCCAGCGACCCCGACTCCAAGGGCTCCTTCTTCGAGTCCCCCCAGGGCAAGGACTACCGGCACGCCACGTACTACACCAAGAGCGAAGGGGTGAAGCACCTGTGAGCTCCCCCGACGCGCCCACCACGGGCCACGGCGACATCTCCACCGGCGTGGCCGGCGGAGACAGCAACGCCTCCGCCACCCGGATCACCCCCGGCAACGCCCTCCGCCCGGAGGACATCGCGCTCGAGGTCAAGACCGGCCTCGCCAAGCCCAGCGAAGACGTCGCGGAGTACGCCCTCCGCCTGGGCGATGACGCCCTGATCCTTGCACAGCGCCTGGGCCACTGGATCTCCCGTGCACCCGAGCTGGAGGAGGACATCGCCCTGGGCAACATCGCCCTGGACCAGCTGGGCCACGCCCGCAGCTTCCTCACCTACGCCGGCGCCGGCATGCCCAACCAGGACGGCACTCCCAAGTCAGAGGATGACCTGGCCTACTTCCGCCGCGAGCACGAGTTCCGCTCCGTGCAGCTGTTCGAGCAGCCCAACGGGGACTTCGCGGCCACCATCGCGCGCCAGTTCGTGGTGAGCTACTACCAGTACGAGCTCTACCGCCGCCTCACCGAATCCACGGACGCCACCCTGGCCGCTATCGCCGCCAAGGCCGTGAAGGAAGTGGACTACCACCGCGACCACAGCACCCAGTGGGTCCTGCGCCTCGCCGGCGGCACCGATGAGTCGCGCCAGCGGATGATCCACGGCCTGCGGACCATGTGGCCGTACGTCAACGAACTGTTCCAGGACGATGACCTGACGCAGCGCCTCGCTGGGGCGGGTGCCGCCGTCGCGCCTTCCAGCCTGCGGGAAGACTTTGACCGCCTCATCGCCGAGGTCCTGGCCGAAGCGGAGCTGGAAGTCCCGGACGTGCCCGCAGCCCCGGGCGGCGGCCGGTACGGCAAACACTCGGAGCACCTGGGCTACATCCTCGCGGAGATGCAGGTGCTGGCCCGCGAGCATCCCGGGGCCAGCTGGTGACTGCCGTGTACATCTCGGATTTCGAATCCCGGACCCGCACCCCGGAGCAGAAGGCCTGGGACATCGCGGCCACCGTGGTGGACCCGGAGATCCCGGTGCTCAGCATCGCGGACCTGGGCATCCTGCGGAAG
Source organism: Arthrobacter sp. DNA4 (assembly GCF_024362385.1). Lineage (NCBI taxonomy): Bacteria > Bacillati > Actinomycetota > Actinomycetes > Micrococcales > Micrococcaceae > Arthrobacter > Arthrobacter sp. DNA4. Next base: position 3,585,227 of record NZ_CP101466.1, on the reverse strand, counting down.
GTGGACGTGGCGGACAACAAGGTCACCGTCACCATCACGCCCACGTACTCGGGCTGCCCGGCCATGGACGCCATCCGTGACGATCTCTACACCGCCTTCAAGAAGGAAGGCTACGGGGACGTGCACGTGGACCTGGTCCTGGCCCCGGCGTGGACCACGGACTGGATGACCGAGGCCGGCAAGCAGAAGCTGCAGCAGTACGGGATCGCCCCGCCCAGCGGCAACTCCCGGGCCGGCGGTCACTCCGGCCCCCTCCGGCTGAGCCTGGCCGTGAAGTGCCCGCAGTGCAACAGCCTGAACACCAAGGAACTCACCCGCTTCGGTTCCACGTCCTGCAAGGCGCTGTATGTGTGCCAGGACTGCAAGGAACCGTTCGACTACTTCAAAGTCCTGTAAGGAAGCCCCCATGCCTGTTGTCCGCCAGACCGCCGCCGAAGAGGCTGAGGTGACCGGCCGCCGTCGTCCGTCCTTCCATTCCCTTGAGGTCAAGGAGGTGCGCCGGCTCACCGACGATGCCATTGAGGTCAGCTTCCATGTGCCAGCGGAGCTCGCCGGCAAGTTCGACTACCTGCCCGGCCAGTACGTGGCCCTGCGCACCACGCTGCCGGATGAGAGCGGCGAGCCGAAGGAAATCCGCCGCAGCTACTCCATCTGCGCGGAGCCGCGCAGCTTCGCGGACGGTACCAGCGAGATCCGCGTGGCCATCAAGAAGGACCTGGGCGGGCTGTTCTCCACGTGGGCCAACGCCGAGCTGAAGGCGGGGGACACCCTTGAGGTGATGAGCCCCATGGGCGCGTTCGTGTCCAAGCACGGCCGGGACGGGCAGGCCGTGGACCAGAATGTCATGAACTCCATGAACCACCCGGAGGACCTCGCGGGGGAGGCGGGGAACTTCGTGGCCATCGCGGCCGGGTCCGGCATCACCCCGGTGATCGCCATCGCCCGGACGCTGCTGGCCGCCAACCCGGACACCCGGTTCGACCTGATCTACGCCAACAAGGCCGCCATGGACGTGATGTTCCTGGAGGAGCTGGCGGACCTGAAGGACAAGTACCCGCAGCGGCTGGCCATCCACCACGTGCTGAGCCGCGAACAGCGGATCGCGCCGCTATTGAGCGGCCGGATCGATTCGGAGAAGCTGCAGCAGTTGCTGGGGACCGCGCTGCACGCGGATGATGTGGACGAGTGGTTCCTGTGCGGGCCGTTCGAGCTGGTCCAGCTGTGCCGGGACACCCTGGCCGAGCGCGGGGTAAAGCCGGAGAACGTCCGGTTCGAGCTGTTCACCTCCGGCAAGCCGGACCGCCCGGAGGGCCACGCCGGCCGTCCCGTGGTGGTGGACGAGTCCAAGGAGACGTACAAGATCACGTTCAAGCTGGACGGCCTGCAGGGCGAGGTGGCCAGCCCCACGCACGCCCGGGAGTCGATCCTGAACGCGGCGCTGCGGGTGCGCCCGGACGTGCCGTTCGCGTGCGCCGGGGGAGTGTGCGGCACCTGCCGGGCCAAGGTGGTCACCGGCAGCGTGACCATGGACGAGAACTACGCGCTGGAGCAGGATGAGCTGGACAAGGGCTACGTCCTGACCTGCCAGAGCCACCCCACCAGCAAGGAAGTCACGGTCGACTTCGACGTCTGATCCTTTTTCCGCCCCAACCAAGGAGCCCCATGATTTCCCTTTCCATCAGCAACGGCATCGCCGAGGTAGTGCTGGACGCCCCGCACAAGCTGAACTCCCTGGATGAGCAGGCGCTGCGGGATTTAGCACAGGCGTACGACGACGCTGCTGCCGCCGCCTCACGCGGTGAGGTGCGGGCGCTGCTGCTGAGGGGAGAGGGACGGGCCTTCTGCGCGGGCCGGGACATCGCCGGGGTCACCCCGGAGAACGATGACGCCGCCGCGTACCTGGGCGGCCTGGTGGAGCCGCTGCTGCAGAAGATGGCCGCGTTCCCGGCACCCACCTTTGCCGCGGCGCAGGGCGCGTGCCTGGGCGTGGGGCTGGGGCTGCTGCTGGCCACGGACGTGGTGTACGTGGCGGAGAACGCGAAGTTCGGCTCGCCGTTCGCCAAGCTGGGGGCCACGCTGGATTCGGGCGGGCACTGGTACTTCACCGAGCGTTTGGGCATGCACCGGACGCTGGACCTGATCTACACGGCGGACCTGATCTCCGGCGCGGAGGCGGTGGCGCAGGGGATGTTCAGCCGCGCCATGCCTGCCGACTCTTTGTTGGAGTCCACGCGGGAGATTGTTTCGCGGGTTGCTGCCGGCGCCACGGGCGCCTTTGTTGCCTCCAAGGAGCTGGTGGCGCACATCCGCGACCAGCGGCTGGGCCTGTGGCAGGCCATGCAGGAGGAGAACGAGGAACAGGCGCGACTCTGCAAGACCGAGGACTACGCGGAAGGCTTCCGGGCGTTCCAGGAGAAGCGCGAACCGAAGTTCTCCGGTTCCTCCCGCTAGCGGGCTTGTTCAAGATTCCTTGAAGGATTCTTGATAAAAAATTGCAACGCGTTTGCAGAAATCTTTATTTGTGTTCGCGAGAGTAGGCGAAGCCGGGCAACACCGGCCATAGCGCGCTGCCGGTCTCAAAAGGCAGCCGCAGCTGGAAACCTATTCTGGGGGCACAATTGTCTGAAATTTCGAACGCTGGAGTGGATGTAGAAGAAGAGGGCGGCTTTAGTCGCCGTCGCGTCGTCGCGGGTGTGGCCTGGTCCCTGCCGGTTATCGCCACCGCCATTGCGGCCCCCGCCGCCGCCGCATCTCCACCGCCCATCAGTGCAACAGCTGCTTTGGTGAACGGGGCCGCCCCGCAGTACTCCAAGATTGGGGGCGGCGGCACCAAATATGGGGGGACCGCTCCCGCAACTCTTAGCCTCAATAACACTGGGACGTCGTCTTTTACCGGCACCGTCAGCGTCAACATCAAATTAGCCCCGGTGGGTACTGTGCTCGTTGGGATCGGTGTTGAATCGCTGTCCCCTGCCACGACTTCGGCGGCCGTTTCTTTCACTCAACACGCGTCTACAACGTCCTTTTCGTACAGCGGGGCCATTGCTGCCGGGCAGACGCTAAATTTCACAATTCTCTACAACTACGAAACTGTGAATCCGAAGCCGAGCGCCGTCACGTATTCCTTCGTCATGACCACCTCGGTAGTTTTGACGGCGAACGCTGGCGGCTCACTCTCCTTGACGCCCACCGCCAGTCCCAACCCGACCATCCAGTTCTAAGTATGGTCTGGAAACGGGGCGGCTTGGTCGCAGAAGTCTGTACAGAGCCTCGGGCGCGCGTCGCCCTGCTGCACCTCGACGCAACCCAGCCCGTGGTCCTGGAGGGAACTGCTGCGTTCATCTGGGACCTGATTGACGGGCAGCGAAGCGAGCAGGACATCTTCGCCGAGCTTGAGGCCACCTTCGAGGACCAGTCTGGACAGATGCAGGGCCAGGTGGAGGACTTCCTGGCCAGCCTCGAAGCGCAGCGCCTGATTGAGGCATACCTCGGCGCTGGGCTCTAACGGCATGACGGCAACGGGCATCGAACGTGCGGGTTGGCAGCAGCGTCTGATTGAGGAACTGGCAAGAGGCAGTGATCTCCTGTCCCTGGATGTCCTGGGGCAGAAGTTTGTGGTCCGCTGGGGCCGTGCAGTCAGCTGGCAACAGCGCGTCAGCATGAATTCAGCTTGGGCTCGGTGCATCAGCACCGGTGAGCCTCAGTTGCCGCCGGTGCCACCGGAGCCCACTCCAGGCACGCCCTTCACTGCCTCGGTCACCACCACGTCCACCAAGCACCCGGTAAGCACATTCCTGTTGGCAGCCGCCTCCTTCGAAGAGTTGGCTGAGAACCTGACGTCCCGTCTAACGGTTGCCGCCATTCTGGCCAATGCCGGTGAACTGACCATGCTCCACGCCTGCGGCGTGGCGGAACCCGGCACGGGGGCCGTGGTGGCGCTGGTGGCCAAGTCTGGAACAGGAAAGACCACCGCAGCATCCGTGCTCGCCAGAAGCTATGGCTACGTCACGGACGAGACCGTGGCCATTGCCTGGGATGGCTCCGTAATTCCTTATCCCAAACCGCTGTCTGTGAAGCGGGGCGAGGGCGCACCCAAGCGCCAAGTTGGGCCGGACGAATTCGGACTTCAACCGGCCCCGGCTATGCCTTTCATCCAGTCCATCGTGCTCCTGAACCGGGTCCGGGGAAACCCTGCAACCGCTCCCGTGCTGGAAAAGGTACCGCTGGCCGATGCCGTGCTTGCGCTGATCCCAGACTCGTCCTCGCAGGCCGAAGTCGTGGATCCGCTGCAGTCGCTCTGCCGCCTTATCGAGAGCGTTGGGGGAGTGTGGCGGGTGACCTACTCGGAGGCCGCCGATCTTCCTGCGACCCTGGAGCCCCTGTTCCGGCTGCAGTCGGCGTCAGGGACAGAGTGGGAATCGGCCGCAAGAGAAGCTGTCCACCCAGGGCACCTTCCAGCCGGCATAGTCCAGCGCAGGGCCCTAAGGGACGCGGTGGCCATCGGGGATGACTTGCTGGTCATGTCGGACAACGAAGTCGTGCGCCTGAGCGGCATTGGCCCAGCGATCTGGGAAGCCTGCGCCGGCCCGGCAAATTTGCAACAGATCACGAAACACGTCGGTATGATGCACGGCCAACCCGATGGTTACCGCGTCACCGTCGCCGGAGCCGTGGAGCAGCTCCTCGCAAAGTCGATTTTGGTCCGCGGCCGCAACTGAACGGCCCGCATGCCGCCCGCAAGAACTTGAGTCTAAGGAAGCACTTTGAGCACAACAGCAGCCCCTGCGGAGACATCTCCTGGCCTGGATCTCGCCGACTATCTGAACGTCCTCCGGGTCTACTGGAAGGCCATTGTCGCCTTCACCCTGCTGGCCACCCTGGCGGCCGCCGGATGGACTGTCCTCCAGCCCAAGATCTACTCCTCCGATTCCAGCGGAATTGTTGTCACGCCGGGGTCGGACAACGTGAGCCTGGCCCTGGCCGGTGACAGCCTGGCTAAGGCCAAGGTCAAAAACTACGAGTCGGTGGCCAAATCGCGGCTTGTAGCGGACCGGGTTATCAAGGCCCTGGACCTGACGACGACTGCCGATGCCCTGCTGGGTAGCATCAGCGTCAAGGTGCCTCTGGACACAGCCGAGATCAGGATCACCGCACAATCCAAGGACCCTGCAACTGCCCAGCGCGTGGCTGATGTCTGGGTCAACGGCCTCGCCGCCCAGGTGGAGGCGATCGAGACGGCGCCTCCCACAGAGCCAGCGTCAGGTGTTGCTGCACTCTCTCAGGCCGGGGCCTCAGAGAGTGCAGCAACGGCTGTCCGTGTCCTCCCCCTGGGTAAGGCCGTCCTACCCACCACCCCCACATCGCCCAACACCAAGCTCAATCTGGCGCTCGGCGCCCTTGTCGGGCTGGCCTTGGGTGTGGCTTATGCATTGGTCCGGCGGCACTTGGACCGGCGGATCCGGAAGGCTGCGGATATCGAGCGAAGGTTCGGCGTTCCCGTGATTGGCACCTTGCCAGTGGACCACCGGTTGGATGGTAGGAGCACCATTGTGGACGCTGGGACGGCAGCACAACTTCATGATGCCGGCGGTGCCATGGCTGAAGCTCTCCGCGAGCTGCGCACCAACCTCAGCTTCCTTGACGTGGACCAGCCGCCGCGGATCATCGTCGTCACCAGCTCACTGCAGGCAGAGGGAAAATCCACTGTCACGGCCAACCTGGCAGTCACCATGGCGGCAGCGGGTGAAAACGTGGTGGTGGTCGACGGCGACCTCCGCCGGCCCACGCTGGTGGACGTCTTCAACCTTGTTCCTGGAGCAGGAGTCACCGACGTGCTTACTGGGGCCGCCGAGCTTGCTGATGTCCTCCAGCCCTGGGGCGCGCTGCCTAACCTTTCAGTCCTGGGATCTGGGCGCATCCCACCAAACCCCAGCGAGCTGCTCGGCTCCCGGGCTATGAAGAATATGCTCGATGCCTTGGCCAAGGATGCTGTGGTCCTGATCGACGCGCCGCCGCTTCTTCCCGTTACGGATGCTGCCGTCCTTTCCCGGGCAGCAGACGGTGCCATCCTCGTGATTCGAACCGGCAGGACCACCCAGGAGCAGCTGGACCAGTCCTTGGGTAACCTTGACAAGGTCAAGGGTCGGGTCCTGGGAGCGGTTCTCAACTACGTTCCCATCAAGGGCACTGACGCCTACTCCTACTACGGAACCTATACGTCCACGCTTGAACCCGGTTCAGCGACAAGATTTAATCGCCTCGAGGCACCAAAAGCTTCTGGCGGTGCCCTCGAACCATTGCCAGGTGGCCGCAGGACTAGGGTCTAGGCAGAGGCTATGGCGGAAGACTCCAATGAAACGATGCTCAGTCTTCCAGAGGCTGTGCTCCTCGGCCATGCAATGGTCCAGCGCGTGGTGGACGCTTTGGGTATTCGGGCCTTCTTCATCAAGGGGCCGGTGAGTGTGCTGCAAGGGCTGCGTGAACCGAGGATTTCTGGGGACGTTGATGTCTTTGTGGCACCTTCAGACGTCGAACTCATCCTGCTTGCCCTTGAGGGCAGGGGTTGGCAACAACGGCCGTCCGAACCTGAGAGCGGGAGCTTCCCCAAACACTCCGTGACTATTGGCCATCCTCGTTGGCCTTGTTGCATAGACGTCCACTTTCGCTTTCCCGGGATGGATAGACCGGCGGCACGCTCCTTTGAGACGATGTGGGCGAACACTGTGGATATAAAAATCGCTGGGCAGGAGGTACGGGTCCCCTCAATACCGCTCGGAATACTGGTCGTAGCGTTGCATGCTTTGCGAACCCCGCGACACCCCACTTGTCGGCAGGAGCTTGAGTTCTTGAGTAGATTCACGAGCCGGCACTTGTACGCCGATGCCGTCTTGAAAATTGCCATGGCAACAGGATCCCTCGCTGCTGTGCGCCCTTTTCTGGAAGATCTCCTCTCTGAGCACATTCCGCCAGAGTGGCCAGACCCGTCCCTGGAGTGGCGCAATCGAGGTAGGGCCCAGGAACCAGGGAGTGCACGGTTCATAGCCATCATGCAGGCTCCTTGGCGAGACAAGGCCCGATTGCTCTGGCGAGCGCTCTTTCCCCGTTCAGAGGTCTTTTTGAGCGGCAACATCTACGCGGACATGTCCTTGACAGGAAGGCTGAGGCTTCATAGTGACCGGTGGAAGCGCTTTCTACGGGGATTTCCGCGACTCGTGCGCAACCTTCGTGGCCTTAGATGACTTTGCTTTCAATTGCCGTTTAACCCGCCAAATTTGTTAAGGTTCAGCTATGACTACGGGGAAAGCTATTACCAAAGCCGTCATTCCTGCTGCCGGATTGGGAACACGCTTCCTGCCCGCCACCAAGGCGATGCCGAAGGAAATGTTGCCGGTGGTTGACCGTCCGGCCATCCAGTACGTGGTGGAGGAAGCGATTGACGCAGGTCTCACGGACTTGCTGATGATTACTGGCCGCAACAAGCGCGCGCTCGAGGACCACTTCGACCGCGAACCGGGCTTGGAAGCTGCCCTGGAAGCCAAGGGTGATAAAGACAAGCTCGGCCTGGTGGAGTACGCCTCCAATCTGGGTCCCATCCACTATGTCCGCCAGGGCGAAGCCAAGGGCCTCGGCCACGCGGTGCTGTGTGCACAGCAGCACGTGGGCGACGAACCTTTTGCCGTGCTCCTGGGTGACGACCTCATCGACGAGGCCGAGGACCTGCTCAGCACGATGATGGCGGTGCAACAGAAGACCGGGGGGTCTGTGATCGCCCTGATCGAGGTCGATCCGTCGCAGATCAGTGCCTACGGCTGCGCTGATATTTCGGTAGTTGAAGGCGAGGACTATGTCCGCGTCAACAGCCTTGTAGAGAAGCCTGCTGTCGCTGACGCACCGTCCAACCTCGCTGTTATCGGCCGCTACGTGCTGCACCACAACGTGTTCGGTGTCTTGGAAAACACGGCGCCAGGCCGCGGCAACGAGATTCAGCTGACCGACGCCCTGCAGACGCTGGCCGCAAGCGAGGGCGAAGGCTCCGGCGTGTACGGCGTGGTGTTCAAGGGCCGCCGCTACGACACTGGCGACAAGCTGAGTTACCTTAAGGCCGTGATTACCCTTGCTTCAGAGCGCGTGGAGTTCGGCGAGGACCTCAAGACTTGGATGAAGAGCTTCGTTGGCTAATTTACGGCGCTAACGCCTTCGGGGAGGTCTGCGCCTGTAGGGCAGCGGGCCTCCCCTCTTTTTCAGCGCCAGGGCGCTTAGTAAGGCTCCGATGATGGCACCTGACGTGTTTGTCACAACATCTGACGGGCTCGCAAAGCGGTCCCTCAGAAAAAGCAGCTGTCCTAACTCGATACAGCCAGAAATTGCCAGCCCGAGAGCGCCTGATTGCCACCAGCGTTTTTCCGGAAAGGCAAGCGCGGCCGTGAATCCGATGGGGAGGAACAGAGCCACGTTCGCTAAGGCTTCCAGGAAGTCATAGTCAACCCATCTCGGGATGCCGTGGTCCCGGAGAAAATTCAGTAATTGCGAGACCTGCCCTGATACGGGCTGATCGACAGGTGTCGGCCAAAAGGCAATGAAAGCAAGCGGTACCATGATGGCTGCGAGAGTAATCTGGCTGACGCGCTGGCTTCGCGGATACCTCAAGAACACCCTTAGACGGTCCGTAGGAGGGCGAGAAAGGCGGTAACCGTGGCGGACCCGGTAAGCAGCAGGAGAAGGACGTAGCGGAGCGCCTGTGGCTGCTGAGGCAATGGAAACGCCAAGTCGAACTTTCGTGGTGTCTTGCGCCAATGTCTCCCCATAGCTCCTATAGATACCACAAAAAATGGGTGCTTTTCCGTTCACGGAAAAGCACCCATTTTGAGTAGCTATATGATGTTGCGGTTATGCAGCTGCCTCTGCCTTGGCACGGCGGCGAACTACCATTACCGAGGTTGCACCTGCTGCCAGCGCGCCAACGCCGACGACGCTCCAGAGGATCAGGCCGGAGTCGGCGCCAGTGTTCGCCAGATTGGAGCCGCTGTTAGAAAGCGCGGAATTACCGTTGGCCACGAGCGCTGCTGGCGTGACCTTGACCACGACAGGACCAACCGTTACACCGGACGTGTCTCCAGTCGCGGTCACGCTGTAAGTGCCAGGTTCATTGATGGCGATCGGCAGCGATACCGTTCCCTGCGCATCAGCAGTCGCCTTTAGGGTCTGAGCCTCAGCCACAACGTTGATACGTCCTGCTACCGAGCGGCTACCCGCGATGTTGGCCCCATTGGAAGCGGGTGCTTGGCCAGGCGTGACCCGGATGGTCAGTGATTCGCCAGCAAGGAAGCCCTGGCCACGGAAGATAAAGGTTTCACCCGGCCCGACGGTACCGTCGGAAACAGCTGCCTGCGGCGGGAGTGCCGGGTAGGTTGCCGCCATCGCGGGCGCGGTACCGATAAGTGCTATGGATCCTGCAAGTGCGAGTGCAGCGACTGTTTTTTTCATGTGTGTCCCCCCGGAGACGTTTTAGTTTCTGATACCCGATGTGAGGAATTGTCCCCTCTGCACGAGACCCTGTGCAGAACTACGGATAGATATCCCGAAAGAGACGCTACCATCTGCCGTTGGTTGTGAGCAATCGCAATCCAATCGGTTTACATAGTGTTAATGCACCGGGCTACCGGTCTACCCGCAAGTTGCGTTTTCGGTGGGCAGTGTCACGTCCTTGACCGACTGCACGGAGGGGGTTACAAACAAGTTAGGTTCTGTGTGCTGAACGATTTTGTCGAATGTGAATTCGATGGTCTTGCTTTCGCCTGGTGCAAGTCGTTGCCCGAGGACGCCGACGGGGCGACCTGCGTGGATGTAGGGCGCAAATTCCGTTCGCTGACCATCTAGCTTTGCAGATTCGACATTTGCCTGAACTGGCCCGTAGGCGATGACGTTTGTTTGGACGGAACCAGGGGGAACGCCGTATGCCCCCCCGCCTGTGACGTAGGAGGGCAGAGCCTTGCCGGCCTCCGGAGGCGCAGTGTTCGTGCTGGTGATTCGCACGGTCGTTTGTTCGTAGCCGTTCAGCGGGCATTCTTTCACTAGCTGGACAGTGTGCTTGATGTAGTAGTCCATTTTGGCACCTGTGCCGTCATTGAAGTACACGCCAAATTGAGCAGGGGAAATACTAGGGCCGGCGACCGAACCACTGATCGAATATCGTGTAATCACTTCCTGCTCTGCGTGCTCATCAGACCAGAGCAGTACCCGGCCTTCTTCGGCCCCTCGCGTGATTCCTGTGATCAGTCCCTTCGCTTCGCCCTTTCCATCGGAAAGGGCAGCAAAGACCTCCTTGGCTACACCGGCAAAATAGGAATCCTGCATCTGCGGCTGAGGAATTTTCGCGTAGACCTCAGAAAGTAGAGTCGAAACGACATTGCTGCCGTCTAGTTCGGTAGGCAGGCCGGCAGCTCGGACAGCATCCAGTTCCGGGCCCTTGATTGCCACCGGTCCCGTGGTTTGAAGGATGTAGCTCAGTACCACCGGATCGATAGAGATCACACCATTCACATGAAGAGCGGTTTTCTTCTCCCACATTGCCTGGGCGGTCGCGGCCGCGGTGGGGAAATCAGGAGTCAGATTTACGTCCTGCATGTATTTTCCCAACCGGGTGGAATATATGTGCTGCTGCTGTGCATCAACGGGAAAAGGAGGAGACATTATTCCAAGTTCGCCAGCGCTGCTTTGTGAACCGAGCGTCAGCCGACCTTTGTCGAGCGTCAAGACGGCAAGTGCGCCCGGGATACCCCCTGAGGCTCTGGCTTCCGCGTTGTTCTGAATAATTAGCAGGTAGTTGCGTGGTGCTTGCGCCCCCATCATGTCGGGAGCGAGCGCTGCTGCATCTGCCGCGACCCCGACAACACGTCGGAGAGACCTTAGTTCTGTCCGAGCCTCTTCTAAGGGCTTCTTGATCTCGGGTAGGAGCTTGTCTACGTCTATACCATCAATGCGGTCAGCCGACTGCCGGACTGCTTCGGCGGCTGCTGCTATCTTCGGGTTGGCGTCAGCCAACGGGACTAGGTCTACACCGTTCTTATTAGGAGCCAGCGCGCTCCAATCCAGCGTTTGCAAAACATCGACCATGGGAGCGGCACCCAAGCGAACAACATCGTCCGCAGATGTGGCGGCCTCGCTGGCAGCACGAAGATTTGGCCCTACCCAAGGAAGCGCGGTCGCCATTACCCAAAGGGGGTCATCCGCTACTTCCCGGGCAGCATGTGTGCGAGCACCGATATCTCCAACAGTAGCGGCAGCAGTGCGCTGATCGTTAGCGAGAATGGCGCCCTTCAGCTTGGGGGCAAGTGCCGAAGCTGTCGATAGGTTTTCGCTAAGCGTCAGTGCTTTGGCCCCGAGCCACAAGGATGCGGCAATCACTAGCACAACTGCAGGGATTGACCACAATATTGTCCGTCGGAATAGCAGGGACTTTTTTGCCGAGGGAAGAGGGCGGTCGCGTCGCGCGTCCTTGTTGGAATTGGGCATACGAGCAGCGTCCTTTCAGGAAGACTTATTAGTCACGGCAGCCGTCAATACGCACCCGTCCCACGGAGAACGGCCCTGACGGTCCGGAGAATTATGATTAGGTCCCCAGCGAGTGACCAGTTCTCGACATAGTAGAGATCGAGGCGCACCGAGTCCTGCCAAGAGAGGGTAGATCTACCGCTAACCTGCCACAAGCCTGTAAGGCCGGGCTTTACCAGTAACCTGCGTCGTACGTCATGCTCATACGCCTCGACCTCTTGCGGTAAAGGAGGACGGGGTCCAACGAGGCTCATCGATCCAGCGAGCACATTGAAAAGCTGAGGCAGCTCGTCGAGGCTGTACTTGCGCAGTATTCGTCCGACGCGCGTTACTCGGGGATCATCCCTGATCTTGAAAAGTACCCCATTCCCTTCATTCTGGTGCTTCAGTTCGTCGAGGTAAGCCTCGGCGTCGACAACCATTGACCGGAACTTGATCATGCGGAAAGGAAGTCCGCCTAGACCCACTCTTTCTTGCTTGAAGAAGATCGGTCCGGGGCTGCCGAGGCGGACGATTACGGCGATGAGGACCAAAAGTGGTGACAGCATGATTATCAAGAGACTCGACGCCAAGACATCAAATAGACGTTTGGCTACACCCTGCCCACCTTCGAGGGCTGGTGTCGTTACATGAATAAGTGGAAGTCCGGCGATTTGCTGCGTGTGGATTCTTGGCCCGGCCACATCGGTCAAGGCAGGCGCCATGATGAGTCCGAGGTTTCGAGACGCCAGCTCCCAACCGAGATGTCTCAGTGTTTGCGGATGCAGCTGGACTCCGGCGGAAACTGCAACAGCATCCGCTTGGCATTCATCTATGGCGTTCAGAATGGAGGCCGAAGTCGGGTCATTTCCAAGTATTGGAAGCCCGGAGTCGGGTTCACTGGTGCTCAGGGGGTGCAGGCCTGGCGTATATGCCGCCACAGGGAGATAGCCGGAGCCTTTTGAACGCTCCAAGGAGCTCGCCAAATGAGCCACAGCGCTAGGTCCACCAATTATCAGAAGTCTTGACATACTTTTACCAACGAGGCGCCGGAGGTTGAGGTGTTGACGAAATAACCACCTGGAAAGCAATAGACCCAGAAGCCCCACTGGCAGGGCAAAACCGACAAATCCTCGAGCCGTATCAATACGCAAGACATAGGAAAATATCGCTAACAGGCCGAAAAGCCAAAGAGAGGCTGCCACGACGCGTTTGTATTCCTCCGCGCCGGAACCAAGGATCTGGCTTTGACGGCTGTTCCAAGCGCCGAGCATGATCCACCATGCGAGAATGAGAACTAGAGATAGGATTCCGTATGCTGCCTCGCTGCCCATCATTGTAAAGTCCGGTTCCAAGCCGAACCTCACAACATAAGCTCCTATGACTGCCCAAACAATCACAAGAGCGTCAGATAACCTCAAAATGAGAGAGGTCCGGGCGCGCCAATCATCGGTTACCCCCAATTTGATTGCCTTTCATGTCCAGAGATATATATTCCAAGCCTAACCGGCGCAATAGAGACAATCGGAAAGAGGACTGCAGTTTCCAGAAATCGGATAGGTGTGTTTGACAGCAACCTCTAATGCAGCGCCGGCATTGAGCAGCAACCGGGGCATGAGTGAACGCGGCTAATGCTGCCCACGGCGGAGATGCTCGACTTCGACGTGAGCTGCTGCGCAAATCTTCTTAGAGGTCAACGGATCTGCTCACACTTGAGAACGTCTTTGCCGGTCGTTTCGGGATGCTCTCGTTGCTGTAATAGGTGTAGGAGTAAGCATCGGGTCCTTTGGTAAGCAAGAGGTTCACAACAACTCCGAGGAGATCGGCCTCGACCATGTCCAAGGCAGCCACGGACTTTGCTAGATCGGGGGATTTGACCCTGCTTGAACCGACAACCAGGACTACTCCTCCGACCTGTTGGGCTAGAACCGCTGCGTCGGTCACGGGAAGTAGCGGTGGGGCGTCGATAATGACAGCGTCAAAAGCCTGTTCCAACCGTGTGATGAGATCTTTCATTGCAGCCGAGCCCAAGAGCTCGCTGGGGTTGGGAGGAATAACGCCTGAGGTCAATACATAGAGATCGTCTTCACCCCAGTGCTGTAGCAGGTCGTTGACATCCGCGCTGCCCACGAGTGCCGTAGTCAGACCAGCGTTCCTCTCAAGGCCCAAGTAATCGTCGACGCGGGGGCGACGAAGGTCTGCATCGACTAGGACTACAGTCTGACCCGCTTGAGCGAGGGAAATAGCTAGGTTTGTTGCGGTCGTGGTCTTCCCTTCACCTGGGAGCGAGGAGGTCACGAGTACGGCTTTCGACGCGTGGCTTACGTGAGCGAATTGCAGATTTGTACGGATCTGTCTGAAAGATTCCGCGCGCGGACTCTGAGCGCGAGCTTGAGTGAGTAATGGTTTCTTTGTAGCCTCAGCATCGAACACAATGCCTCCGAGTATTGGTGCACTCAAAAGTCGAGTTACATCCGACTCTCCCCGGACCTTCGTATCCAAAGTTGTCCGGAGGACGGTCAGAGCAAGTCCTAGGGCAAATCCACCAAGCAACCCAAGGGCCAAGTTGACCCGAGTGTTGGGTCCGGAGGGAGACGAGGGTGCCGTTGCAGGTGTGACCACAGACAGTTTTACCGGTGATCTTCCTCCTGGGGTGGGGCTTTCCAGGTTCTCGACCACAGCAATGAGGCTGTTACCGACCGCCTGGGCAATAGCTGCTGCCTGCACGGGCGAGGGGTCGACGGCCTCTATGGAGATGAGAACGGTATTCGCGTCAGTCTTCGCCGTGATTTTGTCCGCTAATTGCGCGGGGGTCAGCTGAAGTCCCAAGCTGTCTATGGTAAGCTGGAGCACCGCCGGAGTCGTCGCAGTCTCAGCGTATGACTGAACACGCGCCTGGCTGAACGTATTTCCCTGTTGGAGTTCTGACACAGAACCGGAGCCTTGTATAGCCACGAATAACCGGGTTTGAGCCGCGTAGGACGGCTTAATCGAGAGAGAGATGGCCGCAGCAACGAGTAAGCCGAGGATCGTGCACGCGACGATAGTGATCCAGCTCCGTCGTGCCATGCGCAGATAATCGCTTAGCTCCAAAATATAGACCTTTCTGAAAGCGTTCCCAATCGAAGTGAAACTCTCTCACTGTCTTCCTGCAACACGGAACGTGGGTATGAATGCTTGGCACATTGAGTAGGAGCAAACCTTGTTTGATGACATACATCCAAGCGAAATATGACAAACGGACAGTGCCTGCTTGCGTTACTCAACATGAGAGATCAGGAGTACCGCAGGGTAAGAGACTAGCGCCTCGCAACACTGATGTGGTCACGGAACCACTCTACGGTGTCGGCAACCCCATCCTCTAGCGGAATTTGTGCGGTCCACCCGGTGCCCGCTAGCTTCGAAACGTCCAATAGTTTCTGTGGAGTGCCATCTGGTTTTGTCTCATCCCATTCCATGGCACCCCGGTAGCCAACGGCATCAGCGATTAGAGAAGCGAGCTCCTTAATGCTCACGTCAATCCCGGTGCCTACGTTGACCTGATCGGGGCCGTCATAGGTCTCCAGGAGATGAATGCAAGCCTCTGCCATGTCATCGACATGGAGGAACTCGCGCCTTGGGGCCCCGGTTCCCCAGTTCGTTACGACAGTAGAGCCATTGAGGCGTGCTTCCTCGTATCGGCGAATCATTGCCGGGAGGACATGTGAACCGGCGGCAGAGAAGTTGTCGTTGGGTCCGTACAAGTTTGTGGGCATTGCCGATATCCATGGCAGCCCGTGCTGTCGTCGAATTGCTTGGACTTGCATGATTCCTGCGATCTTCGCAATCGCATAGGCGTCATTGGTCGGCTCAAGATGTCCCGTCAGCAGTTCAGCCTCTTTGATGGGTTGGGCAGCAAACTTTGGGTAAATGCATGAAGACCCTAGGAAGAGGAGTCGATCGACTTGGCTGTTAAGGGCAGCATCCATTACGTTCAGCTGGATTTGAAGATTTTGAGATAAGAAATCAGCGGGATACGTATTATTTGCCAGAATTCCACCTACTTTGGCGGCGGCAAGAACTACATATTCGGGCCTTGTTTGCTCAAAAAAATCAAATACAGCGGTTCGGTTCCTCAAGTCCAACTCGCTGGAAGTGGCACTAATAATGTTAGTGAAATTCCTTTTTTCCAGCGCACGTAATATTGCCGAGCCTACAAGCCCTCTGTGACCAGCGATGTAGATTCGAGTTGTTGGATTTAGCGGTAGTGGCGAGAAGGCGACATCATCGCCAGCGCCAACAGCGCTCGGGTTCCGCACTGACATACTAGGCTCCCCAGCTTGCCAGTCGAACCGTGTCGATCCAGGGGTTACCTGAGTGTTTTAGGGCTTCCACGTCAGCTTCAACCATGATTCGGGCGAGCTCGGGCGTTTCCACCGTGGCCTTCCATCCCAGTTTCGCGTGGGCTTTTGATGCGTCGCCAATCAGCGCGTCAACTTCTGTGGGCCGAAGGTATCGTTCATCGAACTTCACGTAATTTTCCCAATTAAGGCCCACATGGTCGAACGAGACCTCCAGGAAGTCGCGTACCGAGTATCCGACACCGGTGGCAAGTACGTAATCGTCCGGCTCATCAGTTTGCAGCATCCGCCACATACCCTCGACATACTCGGCAGCATAGCCCCAGTCGCGAATGGCATCGAGATTCCCCATATACAGGAAGTCCTGTTTACCAGCCGCAATCGCCGCAACAGCGCGGGTGATCTTGCGTGTTACGAACGTCTCACCTCGTCGAGGAGATTCGTGATTGAAGAGAATTCCATTAACAGCGAACATCCCGTAGGCCTCACGGTAGTTCTTGGTTACCCAGTAGCTGTACACCTTTGCAGCACCGTACGGTGAACGAGGGTAAAAGGGAGTGTCCTCGTCCTGAGGCGGAGGAGTGGCGCCGAACATTTCTGACGATGAAGCTTGATAGAACCGTGTGTCTATCCCAGCCATGCGAACAGCTTCAAGAAGTCGGATCGATCCCATGCCAGTCGTGTCGCCGGTGTGCTCAGGTTCTTCAAAAGACACCCGTACGTGGGATTGTGCGGCAAGGTTGTAGACCTCGTCTGGGTTGATTTGGGCCATGAGAGTCACGAGGCGTGCCCCGTCGCTCAGGTCGCCATAGTGGAGGAAGAGTTTTGCATTTGACTCGTGAGGATCGACGTAAAGATGGTCGACCCGAGTTGTGTTGAACGTCGACGCTCGTCTGATAAGGCCGTGAACCTCATAGCCTTTTCTCAGTAGAAGTTCCGCGAGATACGAACCGTCTTGCCCGGTGATGCCAGTGATGAATGCGCGCTTTGTCAACGCAGTGCCCCCTGCTGAAAATGAAAGTCTTAGATCGCGTTATGTTGTGCTGCCGGCGTAACCGCCAGGCAGCCGTTCCGCTGCTAGCCAGTACAGACTATAGCCGGTGAGCTCCACGGCAATGAAACTAGGTAATCAGACTCTTTCGCCGGTCACACACACATTTTTCAAGATGCGAAATCTGATCAAAGGCACACCAGAAACGGAGCCTGCGGGCTGACTGTCGTGTTCACCTGGACCATGACAACGGAAGCGGTATTCGCTGGTAATGTACGATCTGGCCGCGGGGGGAAGGGGGCTGCATGCTTTTCCGGAGTCCCGTTTACATCACCCGGATTGGCCCCTCTCACAGAATCGGACGCGCATGATAGCACCCCTGTCGGACCGAGAACTTGCAGGTATTCCATTCGCCACTGCAAGTCTTAGCGAAGCGACCCAATGGTTATGTTCCCGCTCGCTGATGCGTGTTGGCGGGGCAGACATACACCTGCTGAACGCCTACAGCGTGGCTCTGGCAGAGACAGACGCCTCATTCCGAGAATGTATTCTTGCGGCTTCCTGCAACTTCCCGGACGGTAAACCGATTTCGGTGCTGTCCAAGCTGACCACGCGCCCCTTGTATCAGGTTCGGGGCCCAAGTTTGTTCGAACGGGTCATGGATGAGGGGAGGCAACACAACTTACGGCACTACCTTCTTGGCTCTACGCCTCGAACCCTTGAACTCCTTAGGGCCTCACTCGAAGCTAGATATCCAGGCGTTGAGATCGTAGGCTTCATGAGTCCTCCGTTCCGGACCCTTTCAAAGGCCGAATACGATCAACAAGATAAAGCTATATCTGCCGCGGAGCCTGACATCGTTTGGGTGGGTCTTGGTACGCCTAAACAAGATTTCGAGGCTCGACGTCTCGCTGTCGATGGTGGTTTCGTTGCCGTGGCTGTGGGGGCGGCTTTTGACTTCGCGGCGGGTACAAAGAAGTGTGCTCCGGAGTGGATGAGCAAGATCGGCGTGGAGTGGATCTTTCGTCTTGCATCAGAGCCAAAGCGGTTATGGCGCAGGTACCTTATTGGGAATTTTGTTTTTCTCTACTCGGCCGTACGAAGAGGAATCTGACTCATGGCTGGTCAAGGTTCGTTGGTCTCCATTCAAGGGTTAAATCACAATTGGTCAATTTTGTGAAAGTCAAGCGTCCGCTAATCGTTATTCTGCAGGCCTATATTCCGAGCTATCGCGTCAAATTCTTTGAAGAACTGATCGCAAAGGCTCACAGCGTTGGCATCGACATCGTCGTTGCGGCGGGTGAACCTTCCGGCAATATGGCTCATCGCAAGGATTCTGTGCAACCTCCCTTCGTGGTTCCGGTCAAGCAAAAGGAGCTGAAAGCCTTTGGCAGAAGAGTCGCTCTGAGGCTGTGGCCAAGAATTGCTCGCCATGCCGACCTAGTCGTCCTGGAACAGGCAAGGCGAAATCTGGACATCTACCGCCTCCTAGTTCCAAAGCGGCTGCGTAGGACGAACATCGCGCTTTGGGGGCACGGCGGGGACTACGCCGGAAGCGTTGGGAGTCTGGATGAATTCCTTCGCAGGATCCTCACGCGCGAATCTGACTGGTTTTTTGCATACACGTCCGAGGGGATTAGGTCCGTTCTCCGACAGGGAGTCGATGCGAAAAGGGCAACGGAGCTAAAGAATTCTACAGACACCACTCAGTTGCTGAAGGACTTGGAAGCGGTCAATGGCTCCAAACGAGCTGCATACCGCCGGCTTCATTCGCTTGGGGACAAGACAGCTGTGTATGTTGGCGGCCTTGACGCAGGCAAGAGAATTAACATGCTAATCGAAGCGGGGGCCGAGATTGTGAAGCACGTTCCCGAGTTCAAGCTCATAATTGCAGGGGACGGCTCTTCCAAGACTGCCGTGCAAGAAGCCGCAGCGCGGTATCCCTGGCTTCTCTATGCGGGCGCCGTTACAGGCGAAGAAAAAGCTCTAATACTTAGTTCTGCTGCAATTCTTACCATACCCGGAAGTATAGGGCTCGTCGCCGTAGACTCACTGATTGCCGGAGTGCCAATAGTAACAACTGATGATAACCGCCATGGCCCCGAGTTTGCCTACCTCGATCCTGGGAAGACTGTAGAAGTATCGGCCTGCAACACCGCTGCTTATGCAACTGCAGTCATATCGGTAATGAATGACCGCGCTCGACTGGAAGCCATGAGGGATTCGTGCATCGCTGCTAGTCGTGGTTATTCCATTGAACACATGGCTGACAACTTTTTAGGTGGAATACGTGAATTCCTTAGCGCGGGAGGGCGAAGAGCTTGAAAGACCTTACAGCGCGCCGCTACGCTTTTTCTAGCAAGTTAGTATTTCTCCAGTTTAGCGAGCGGCAGGAACAGTCTTTTCAATCTTTTGTGAATAATCGGCCCGGGGGAGTTGATGATAATTGCCTAGTCCGTCGGTAACATTTATCATGGCGGCACGTGATGCGGCCTCAACAATCAAGGCTTCTATTGACTCTATTCTCGCCCAAGATTACGATGGCGAAGTGCAACTAATTGTTGTTGATGATGCCTCTACGGATTCCACGCGCTGTATTGTCTCTGAGTACCCCGGTGTTTTTCTACTCGTCAATGAAAAGCAGTTAGGGCGGTCGCTTTCGCGGAATGCCGCCCTTGCCCACGTTCGGACGGATCTGGTAGCCATTCAAGATGCTGACGACATTTCGCGTCCGCATCGATTGACTCTCACTGTTCCTCTTATGCGGGACAAAGATCGGTCAATTGCAGGTGGGCAGGTCGAGTGGACGGATCCCGTAAGAGGTTCATACCAAGGAGGATATTGGCCAACTCACGCTGACCAAACCGCAAAGTTGCTTTCGCAAGGCCGCATGCCCTTGGCGCATCCTACTATGGTCCTTCCGACTGCACTGATGCGTTCCGTGGGCGGATACAATCACAGGTATCCGGTGGGTGAGGACCTTGATCTGTTGCTGCGTATAAAGCGGTCCTTTCCGGATGTCGAAATACGCAATAGCAGTGCTAGCGTGAGTGAATATCGAAGGTCCCAAATTGACGGCCTCAGTTATCTTGTACGTTCAGCCTTTTGGCGCCGCCAAGTTCTCGCCAGCTCAGGCGGTAAATCGATGACTGGACACCGATTTACTTGGTTGGCCGAACCGCTCAGGGGATTTGTCCGGCAGCGACTCAAGTTCGTTGTTGGCGCTTTACGGGGATATGTGAACCATTGAAAATTGACGAAGATAAACGACAGGTCAGCAAGAGCATTAGTGTAAAGGTCTTCGGCGGCACCGTTGCTCTGGCTTTTGTCTCCGTGGGCTTTATGCTACCTGGAATCGTGCGCACCAAACTTGCAAGCCTTGTATTTGGGGCGCATGGTGTTGCCTTCGTGGGGCAGCTATCCCAAGTGCAGACCGTGCTCATTTCATTGGGCGCAGCGGGGATTGTTACCGCAACCAGGGTGATTCTGGCAAGAAGAAACATTCCCGAGGGGCGGCTCCAGGCGGCTCAGAATTGGTTGCTGCTGGTCCCAACTGGAGCTGCAGTGTTCTTCGGCTTCGTGGTTGCTATCTTCAGTGCACCCATTGCCTCGCTCGTCCTAGGATCGGAGCGGTACTACCCTCTTGTAATTGCAGCTGCTGCAGGTATCCCTCCAGCAGTTTTCGGACAAATATCCCTGGCAATAGCACAGGTGCGCTCAAATCGATCGCGATTGGTGGCCGCTGCCATTATGTCCGCGCTAGTCGGAGGACTCTCAGTGGCAGGGCTGCTCCTGTTGCACGATGAGTTTTGGGCCAGCCTTAGTTTCCTTGTTGCCCCGGCGGCACAAGCCATCGTTATCTCTGCCGTTTGCTCAGAGGCGCGGCTTTCTTTTAGGGAGCGCCCTCGGTTACCCCGGGAAAGTCTACGAGAGGTGCTTTCTCTTGCATGGTCGTCGGCACTTCTGGGGATCTTCGCCGCTGCTGCCGAACTTGCTTACCGCAGTGTGGTTGTTCAACGCTTCGGTCTCGAAGCCTTGGCGGCGTACCAGCCCGTAGTGCTCTTGGTCACTCAGCTTGTAGGGATGTTACTAAGCGCACTCGCGACGTCATCTCTAATTGAAACTGCAAAGATCACCGATCGTGTACACCTTGCGGAGAAGTTGGATGAGCTCACCGTGCGACTCGTTCCATTTATCGGGGGAATGTTAGCTGTGCTTTCCGGTACAGCACCGTTGCTCATTGTCATTTTTTATAGCCCCGATTTGGTGAAAGCGGCACTGCCGCTGGTCACTTTAGCCCTCGCGGGAGAGGTGACCCGTGCTTATGCCTGGACTCTCGGATCTTGTTTATTGCCCCAAGGACTGAGGGGGTCTTGGCTGGTCAATGGTGTAGTCACGGTTGCAATTCAGCTCGTAACCTCGATCTTTGCAGGATATAACTGGGGGCCGATAGGTTTGGTAAGCGGACTCTTGGCTGGCAATATATTTTCCGCTATTTTCACCATGGTCATCGTAAAGCGGGCGGGCATCGCTGTCCGGACTCGCGGTCTGTTGGTGGTGGTCGTGGTGGCCGTCGTCTTGGCGATCCTATCCCGCATCGGTATGAGTCCAATAAACTTCGTGAGCATTGCTTTTGGCATAGCACTAGTGGCGTGTTCAAAATATCTCCCGCAGAAGAAGTCAGAAAGTTAGGCAGCGCAGAAATGTTCAAACGCAGCTCGATTGTTCCCCTGCGCGGCGGCTTCGGGAATCAGCTTTTTTGCTGGGCATACGGCTTAGGGCTGAAGGCTCACGGTGATCGTGTAATTTACGACACGGGCGGTCAACTTGGGAGAGGATTTGCTCTCGACGGCCTGATCGATCGTAAAGAGACCTGTAAGCTGCCGAATAAGCTATGGCGATCAGTGGGATCTACTTCAACTTTCTGGAAGGCCTTACCCTGGGTTACCACTGTGGTCGAGGACGAATCACGGCCGCCGCGTTTGTGCGACACTGGCGGCAGTTTAGCTCTTCACTGGGGTTACTGGCAGTCGCACGACTATTTCGAGGAGACTTCCGACGAGATCCACGGCAGACTTGCCGAGTGGGTGGGTTGGAACGATATCCCGATGCAGTCGCACTGCGCTGTCCATGTCAGAAGAGGTGACTATGTTTCAGACGCTGGCGCGGCAGCTGTAATGGGTGCCCAACCCTTGCATTACTATGAGCTCGCTATGGACCGCATGCGAGAGCAGGGCTTTGACGATTTCGTGGTCTACACGGACGACAGGCAGTGGGCGTCCAAGCACCTCATTGGGAGCGATGTTCGGCTTGCACCCCCGGGTGGGTTCCGCGACGACTTCCTAGGACTCGCGTCCTCGGCGGCCCTCGTCATGTCGAATAGTTCCTTCAGCTGGTGGGCGGCCTACCTCGCCTCTCGGAGAAATGTCAATGTGGTCGGGCCCGCAAAATGGTTTGCCGGTGAAAAAAACGACTCTAGACGGCTCATGATGGACGGATGGAAGCGTTTATGAACGACGTTTCCAGGGGATGTCGTCGCGTCGTAATTGGAATATGCACTTATAAACGATCTGACAAGCTCGTAAGGTTATTGCAGCTTCTGAGGCCACAAGTCCTCGCCATGGACGACTGGCACGTTCGAATTGTCGTGGTTGACAACGACAGCTCCAAGTCAGCAGAGGCAGCGGTGGCACAGTACTCGGGGGCGTTCAACCGGGGGCAACTGGAGTATGTGACGGAGCCCGCGCCTGGCGTGGGTAATGCGCGTAACGCAATCTTTGACGTGGTCGTTGAAGGCGAGGTACTAGTGCTTTTTGACGATGACCAGGAACCCGCACCCAACTGGCTTGCTGAGATGTTATCAAAACACATGCAGTCTCCGAATGAAGTTCTTGTCGGACCAGTAGTGCCGGTCCTTCCGGACGAAGTGCCCGCATGGGCACTTGACGCTGGAATGTGGGGACGTCGTCAACTTCCTGATGGCGCGATTCAGCAGTACGCCGGATTCGGCAACATTCTTGTACCGGAGAAAGTTCTACAGTCGGGTCTCTGCCGCGTTCCAAGTGACTTCCTTCATGGGCCCGGGGAAGATACTTTGATCACGTCGCGCGTTACCGCCGCCGGCTTCATCATCCGCCATGTCGCCGCTGCCAGTGCGGTGGAGTACGTAACCCCGGATCGGATGTCGGTCGAATGGCTGAGTCGGCGCGCCGAGACTAGCGGTGAAACATGGGTCCGCGTTGTCCGTAGCACTGGTGGTTCGGAAATACGTCTAGCGCTTTCAACGACGAGAGTTGCGCTGTCATTGATTGCGGCCAGCATTGGCCACTGCTTTATAAAAAGCCCGAAATCGAAGGTTCAACTCGAGGTGGCCCGAGGGCGGCTCAGGGGGTACGCAAGAGCACTCTTCTCAAAGCCGGCAGGATAGGTTGTTCTCTAGAAATCTTACAGAAAGTGATAGGTAATAAGTGGCACGCAAAGTAGTAGTAATTGGTCAAGGATATGTGGGCTTACCGCTTGCCCAGGAGTTGGCTAAGGCCGGTTTCGTGACAGTCGGTCTCGATCTCAATAACGCTATTGTGGAAGACTTGAATCGCGGTCGTTCGCATGTTGACGATCTATCGGATAGCGCTATTTCTTCCATGATCGCTTCGGGCTACTTCGCCTCGTCAAGTGAGTCTGTTATTGCTGGTGCCGACGTGATCGTCATTTGCGTCCCAACTCCACTAGGAGAGGGCGGTGGACCGGACCTCAAGGCTGTAGAGGGTGCAGTAAAGTCAGTGGGACGGTTCTTGAGTTCGGGGGCATTGGTTGTGCTGGAATCCACAACCTATCCTGGGACCACGGACAACTTAGTTATGCCGCTCCTGGAGTCCTTCGGTCATGAACTGGACAAAGACTTCTTCCTTGCATTCTCCCCTGAGAGAATCGATCCAGGTAACGAGACTTACAATTTGCGAAACACGCCTAAGGTGGTCGGCGGCGTATCTCCTGAATCGACACGACGTGCTGTGGATTTCTACGATAGCGTCGTTGAGTGTGTCGTCCCCGTTAGGAGCGCCAAGGAGGCTGAGACTGCCAAGCTACTAGAAAATACCTATCGGCATGTCAATATTGCTCTGGTTAATGAGATGGCAAAGTTCTGTCACGAACTTGATATCGACTTGTGGGAAGTGATCCGAGCTGCCAAGACAAAGCCCTTCGGTTTTCAAGCGTTCTTTCCTGGGCCGGGCGTCGGTGGTCATTGCATACCTATCGATCCCAAGTATTTGAGCTACGAGGTGGAGCGTAGCCTTGGGTATCCATTCCGTTTCGTTGAGCTCGCGCAAGAGATCAATAATTCAATGCCGCGTTACATAGTTAGCCGCCTTGCTGACGCGCTCAATGACAAAGGACTCCCTCTGAAAGGGACTCGGATACTGCTTCTGGGAGTCACTTACAAGGCTGATATCTCTGACCAACGCGAGTCGCCTGCGGTTGCCGTCGACCAGATGCTGCGGGATAAGGGCTCAATCGTGGAATTTCATGACCCCTATGTGGACCAGTGGTCCCGAGACGGTTTAGTCACTGAGCGGGTAGATGATTTGGACCGCTCAATCGCAGAATCTCACGCGGTTGTCTTACTGCAGAAGCACCGTGTGTACGATATCGACGCCCTGGCCGAAAATAGCTCCTTGTTCTTTGATACTAGAGGTGCGACGTCGAAAAACAGCATCAAGCTCTGACAAGTCGCATAACTGTGCGGCAAGTATAGGCTCCGGCGCTATTTATGCAGGGGTCGCCTCTTCCCGGCGGGTTCCGGTCATATGGTCGTTCTGGCCGGAACCGGCTGGAGCGTACATCAAACGGTACTTGAGGAGAAGCTTCAAGAAGCAAGATGAGCCAGATGAGACGTTCCGCTATCAATTCAGGAGTGAGGGATCAGGCTGCCCACGGCGCAATCTGGTGAAATGCGAGCTATATCTTGCCCAATCGGGCGACAACAGTTCGTGTGGTTCGTTTACCGCCAGCCGCCCTTCATCTTGCCGGCATTTCTGCCGTCAAGACATAGCCTGTCACAGTTGTTGAGGGTTCAGTTTGCAGCCGGAGCAAGCGCGTTCTCACCGTTATCAGGTATCTGGCGCAGTGGTGGTTGACAAGAGGCAAGGCGCGCCTGCTGATTGTTGATTTGATGTTTTATTCCCGTGGATCTCGCACATGTAGATTCTTCCTGGTTCAATGCGACGGTAGGACGGGGCTGAATTCGCTACGGGGGGACAGGGCTGGATTCGCTTTCGAGTAGGTTCATGACTAAGCCTCCGAACTGCAGAACCGGACCAAGGGCCGACATCCAGTGTCACTCGCCGCGCATGACCTGCCCGATTGTTCGTATGGGCATACCCACTGAGTTCGCATAATCCAGAATTGCCGCTAGGTCTGCCTTGTTGACATTAGTTGGGCCGGAAGCACCGGAAACCACGATTTGGTGCACCATGAGTGTCAAGTGGCGGCCGTGGGCCTTAGCGAAGTCGATGTAGCCCTGAAACGTAGCCACAGGAATATCGGAAGTCACCGTTACCGCCTGATGCCGCATAGGCTGTGTTGGGAACTGGGCTGGAGCATAGAACCCGCCGGTATGACGTGCCCAGGAGAAGAACTTCCGACATATCTTTGTTGCAGCGACGTTGTTAGATCCAATGGGCCAGGCGAAGTAATCCGCGCCCTTAAAACCTTCAGTTCGCAGCCAGGATTTTAGGCCGCCCAGTTCATCGGCCAACTCTTGGGCAGTGAGGTTTGCCATCCCTCGGTTGTGATTGGCAGTGAGATAGGCGTGGCCGCCCATCTCGTACCCTTGCTTGTCTTCTAGTTCGTGGGCTTGGTCAACGCTGAAACCCTGCACATAGGTTGCCGGGTTGGAACCGAAGACCGGCGAACCTGGCATTTGATCAGTGATGAGTAGCATCGTGGCTGCTGCACCGTATTTCCCAAGAATTTGGGGCAGATAGGTGTACTGGCTGAGTAAAGAGTCATCGCAGGTTACGGAGATGACGCCGGAGGGGTATGCGTTCTTCGGCGTGTACGTACCGATCTGCTGGACGTTGACAGTAAGTGGTCCTGAGTTCTTATCCGTGACCCTGATTTTTACGTTGGTAATTGCAGACAGATTCACTGTCCCAGTTGCGTTAGATATGTCATTTGACGGCACATAGAACCAAGTCCAGTCGTTGGGTAATAGGACTGCAGACACGCCATCGCCCTGTGATTGCGCTTGAATCGACGTGTTGAAGGATGCGTAATTGTTTTGTCCCCAGTAGAGGATGATATTAGCAAGCCTGTCCGGGTTATCGACTTTTAATTGGAAGGCGAGGCCCTTGCCGGTTAGGTTCAGTTGCGGCAAGGTGGGTGATATTACTTCAACCGTGCCTCCGCTACCACTGGTTACGGCTCTAACTGACTGCGTGCCAATCAGGAAGTCCGCAGTATCAGCTGCGAAGTTGGTCCCGCCTGCCGTCGACGCAACGCCCCAACCGTTTCCGTTTTGGAAAGTTGTTAGTGGCGTCACCACAGGCTGTGGTGGGAATGTTGTGGGTCCAACGCCAGCTAGGGACTGGGTTGTAACAGACTGCGTCGCGGCGGCGACGGTAGGAACCACCGTGGCTGTTCCGCGATTGATTGTCCAGGTCCCTCCAACAGTGCCGAGCCAAAGATCCAGCGCTAGTCCGGCTTCAGTAAGTTTGGGCAGGACGCATGAGCGGTAGCGGTTCTGGGTTGCTATCGCGTTGGTCGCACGCTTGAAAGTTTTACCACCGTCCTCCGACAAGGCGAGGTACACGTCGCCGCCCCCGCTGTTCAGCGTTGCATCCTGGATAACCATTAGCACCTGTGTGCCAATCATCATGGCGTCAATATGCCATGGTGACCTACCGGAACCCCACGCAAGGTCGAATGTCACGTCCCGGTCGTAGGTCCATGGGCCGTATGGACTGGATGCCGTGAAACGCTGGATAATACGAGGTTGGTTGAGAATTTCTACTCCCACCATCACCCAGTTTTTATTGGAACCGTCCCACCAGACAGCCGGAGACATAATGCGCTTAACGCTGTCAGGATAGCCCATAACTTCCTTTGGCGTGGTCCATGTAATGCCGTCTACGGATTCCATCAAGGCAATTTTTTCCGCTGCCGTCCCGGTAGATGAGTAGTCGCGGTAGAAAAGCAAAAGCTTCCCGTCTGGGGACTGGATCAGATGAGTGTCCGAGTTATACCCATTGGGTGGTGTCTGTACCAGGGGGTTAGCCACGCCTGGCGGGGTAACCCAGTTAGTCCCGTCCTCAGAGACATATATGCACGGGTTTTCCACTTGGTTGTTGGAGTTGAAATACGGGGTGGACGCTGCCCACCACTGGTAACCGTTAAAACCATTGGGAAAAAACCGAACGGAAGGATGCACGGCAACTCCCGTCCCATCAGGGGTCGTCCA
This sequence comes from Arthrobacter sp. DNA4, assembly GCF_024362385.1. NCBI lineage: Bacteria > Bacillati > Actinomycetota > Actinomycetes > Micrococcales > Micrococcaceae > Arthrobacter > Arthrobacter sp. DNA4. Next base: position 3,557,908 of record NZ_CP101466.1, on the reverse strand, counting down.
TGTGGTCGGAGTGGTAGGGCCTAGCCTGAACCTATTCAGATCCGTAATACGCAGTTCAACGCCTGTTCTGTTGATACCCGCGGTTGCCACAGTTGCTGTGAGATCAGGAAGTTGTGCGATCGGGATCTTAGCGTTTTCGTCCAGCGTCGCAACGCCCAAGGGCGCGCCCTTTTCGGACGCTGGAATATAGGAGCTGGTAGCGGCCGGATCACTTGTGGCTTGAGCGCTGTTGGCAGCCACGACCGATATCACGGAAGCGCCAGAAAGGGCGGTCACGAGCGTCCCAAATCGTAGAAGTCCTCGCCGCTTGACGCTGTAATCATGGCCAGCGCCGGGTTCTTCACAATCGCCGATGTCTTTTCCCATATGCAGAAGCTATGGCGCCAGAAATCGAACAACCACCGTGTAAGTTACCCGGTTTACTGCGAAGGGACTACTTATCTGGAGTGTGGATTACTCGAGTCTGGCTGCACCGCAGTAAGAGATCTACGGGGGGCACCTACATGCCAGCCTCCAGCAGCGAGGGGCTGGCAAACATGCTGGCTTTTGTCAGCGGGTAGGATTATGTGATCTGGGGAAGGCTGGGAATGACTGGAATCTTGATTGCAGCGGGCGGCGTGCTCGCCATTCTCGTGGTGGGTTTCTATGGGCTGAGGTTCGGAGCGGTCAAGCCGCACCAGCGGCGTAAATGGGTTGCCTCGGGTCTGTTCCTGGTTGCCACGCTGTCGCCCATTGCTGTTACTCTGCTGTCGCCGCGCAGCGGTACAGGCGACGGGTTCAGCGAGTTCAGCGAGGCGCCGCAAGGCCCTGCCGTGTCCCTGATCATCCATGGCGTTGGTTATATATTTTTGGCCTGTGCCGCGCTACTTGTCCTGACGCAGATAGATAGAGGCTTAATCTTTCCCGCCCCGGCATTAGGAATGGTGGCGTATGCAGGGGCAGGATGGGTATCGTCGTTGGTCAATGACCAACGAGTGAGCATTGACCTGTTCTACGCGGCTTTAGCTGTGACGAGTATCCTGACTGCCACGAGCGTTTCGCTCTCGCATGCCTTGCGTCTGACCAGGGTAACGTTGCGCGTATACGTCTGGCTGAGTTTATTCCTTGCAGTCGCCGCCCCCCACCTTGCTTTTTGGGACGGACAGGGCCGGACCTGGTTCGGCCTATCGCAGCTCGCCGGCGTCACTACACATCCTAACGGCATGGGGACCGTCGCTGCTCTTGCCGTGATCGTCGAACTCATCCGCGTCGAAGCTCTGAAACGTCCTAAGGTATGGCACTTGTTGGCAGCGATTATCGCTTTGCTTGCTACACAGTCGCGCGGTGCGTGGCTAAGCGCCCTTGTTGGGGTGCTCGTCTACCTGGGTTTCCGAACGGGGGTGCGGTGGGTCACCATTGCCGTGCCAGTCATTATGCTTTTGCTTCTGGCCGCATCGACGCTCCTTGAGAACGTATTTGACGCTATTTCGCATTGGAGCGCTGGAGGCGACATCTCAACGCTGAATGGGCGTACCACCATTTGGACTAATGCCCTTGAAGCCGTCCGACATAGCCCAGTCTTTGGGACGGGCCCACGTTCTTTCGACCTCGAATACCGGTCCAAAGTACTCGGGTTGGGCGACCTGATTAGTTCCTCAAACGCACACAATCAGTTCGTTCAAACGCTAGTGGAGCGCGGTGCTCTCGGGCTCGTGGTGCTTATGGTATTTCTGGTTGTGCTGACGCGCTCGGCAATGCAGGTGAAAAACCCCACCCGGGCGGGTTTGTTGGCTGTGTTGGCTGTGTTTATCGCTCGGTTCGCCGTCGAAACACCGCTCAACATATCTACAGCGTCCCTCAACGGTGCGCTACTGGTAGTGGTTACAGTTCTTGTGGCTGCGGCGAGTAACCAGCCTCACGTGCAGGCAACGGCCAAGCCACCCACGCCTGTGGTCCGACTCCCGAACATCTACGACCCCTTATTGCGTACTCAGGCTTCTGCACGGAAGAAGTGATGGAGGTCAGACTCTGCCGGTGCTGCCCACGGCTGGCAAAGGAGCTCGTCTACCCAATCCGTTCTAGCCCAGATGTATGGCATGGAACACGAAATTGGTCTGCGTTGAGAAAGCATCTGTATCGGCCATTGCCACTAATTGAGTGTGCCCTCAGTTTGACACATGCTTTAATTAGACCAAATTTTTGAAAGAGATTTGTTGCTAGTTCGGTGGTGACTCTAATCGAGCCAAAAGGAAGGGATTCCTCAACGCGATTCGAGTTAGACGCGGGTGGATGCGCAAAAGAGAGCCCTATCGCTATCCAAAAGAGTTCGATGAGTCGCGTGGCTTATACCTATCGACCATAGACCGCACGTCCCTTTTGTATCTATGTCTACATAAATAAAACCTGAAGGGCCGTGGCTGCCAGTAGTGTATTCGATTGCCCCGGGCTTAGAAGATGCGTCCGGAGGCGCTGTTGTCTCGATGCTGTAACCTGAATAAATCCGGGCTCGACTTCGGTCGTTGACAGGCGACCATGACCGCTATCTTTGTATCAATACTCATGGTTTGGTAGACCTGTCATACGCTTTCCGCTATTCGACCACTTATGGCCTGCGGATCATCATTTGGGACTTCTAGTCCAGGGCAGAAACACGCGGTTCCATGGGCGCGGATAGACTTACAGTATGAATAATCCCGAACATGAACGCCCCATGCGCCCGCCACTTCGAATTGCCCTGGTGCACAGCTTTTACTCATCCCGGAACCCAAGCGGAGAGAACTCAGCTGTCATGCAGCAGGCGGAGGCCATGCGCCGTGCTGGTTACATAGTCGAGGTATTTGGCCAGCGCACAGATGAACGCGAACTAAGCAGACTCTACCCCCTCGAGGCCGCTCTCACGGTAGCCACGGGACGCGGACCGAAGCCAGATATGCGCGAGTTTGAACCCGACCTCATTCATATCCACAATCTCTTTCCTAACTACGGGAAGTCTTGGATTCAGTCCTCGCCGGTGCCAGTTGTGACGTCAATCCACAATTATCGACCGTTATGTGCCGCCGGGACGTTCTACAGGGATGGGCGAGTCTGTACTGATTGTTCGGACGGGGGATCCAGCGTTCCTGCTCTAATGCATGGCTGCTACAGAGGCCGTGCCCAGACTGTTCCAGTGGCGATTGGTCAGCGATTTGGAGCAGATGCGGGGTTACGCCACTCGGACGCGGTTATTGTGCTATCCGATCAGATGCGCGCTATGTATGCTCAATCAGGTTTGCCATGGGGCAAGATGCACACGATACCCAATTTTCTTCCGAAAAGCCTAGATAGCGGAGTAGGAGCCGGGGAAGGTCGTTTTTGGCTTTACGCCGGCCGCCTTTCAGAGGAGAAGGGGATTCTCGAGCTGTTGCGCCGCTGGCCCGCTGAGTCAAAACTTGTACTGGTAGGGTCCGGCGAGCTTGAACCGCAAGTTAGAGCGTTGGCCAACGAAAACGTGAGTATTTTGGGCCCTGTAGATAGGACACGTCTCATGGCCCTGATGAGAGATGCAACCGGCGTTGTATTTCCGTCTAGGTGTTTCGAGGGATTTCCTCTTATTTATCCAGAGGCATTGTCTGCAGGAACCCCCATTCTGACTTGGGCGCCGAACGTTGTTTCGACCTTGGTTAGGGCCGAGGGAACCGGGCTCGTGGGGGGGAGCGAAGATATGGAAGACCTGGTGAGGGTTGCAGGCGATTTGTTCCCAACTCTTCGCTCACATTGCCGTTCAATCTACGATTCAAAATATAGTGAGGAAAAATGGTTGCTTACGATTGATGCGGTTTACCGATCGGTACTTCAGATATCAAATATTGCTTGAGCGACTCTTTCCATGCTCGACCATAGCCGCTTATGGGGAAAGTCTTGGGTGGGGAACGTTTCAAACTATACCGATCGCAGTTATAGGGAAGAATCATATCCGCGCGGATTAGATCGCTGCCAATTCCAATGGTCCGCGCACATGCGAGCGAGATCCCGCTTTGCGGTCCACCGTAGTTGATTTCGGGCGGAAGAAGCATCAGCGTAGCTAAGGGCAGCGTCCCCTTTTCTGCGGGGTGCAAACTCGTATGGGATTTTTTTGCTTACTACGGTGCTGAAAGCTTCAATGACTTCCAACACAGAAGACCCTTGCCCAGTTCCCAGATTCCACTGAAACGCACCTGTTCGATCCTTGAGGAAGTGAAGAGCGGCGAGGTGTCCTTCTGCCAAGTCCATGACGTGGATGTAATCTCTGATTCCGGTTCCGTCAGGAGTGGGGTAGTCATTGCCGAACACCATCACGGCTTTGTGGCGGCCTACGGCAACTTGGGCCACGAATGGCACGAGGTTATTGGGTATTCCTCGCGGATCTTCGCCTATGCGGCCGGACGAGTGAGCTCCTGCAGGGTTAAAGTACCTGAGTAAACCTATACTCCAGCGCTCATCGGCAGAACTAATGTCTGTCAGAATATCTTCAATTTGCTCTTTCGTTCGCCCATACGGATTGGTGGCGTTTAGCGGCAAACTTTCAGGCAAAGGTACATCTTCTGAAGCTCCGTATACGGTTGCCGATGAGCTGAAAACCAGCCGCCTCACGCCCGCGGCGTTCATACCGTCCAAAAGGTTGAGTGTGCCGACGACATTCGTTCGGTAGTACCTTAGAGGGTCTGCTACAGATTCTCCCACTGCTTTCAGCCCGGCAAAATGAATTACCGCGTCAAAGGAGGCACCCGAAAAGACTGATGCAACTGCAGAGGCATCCAGCAAATCCCCTTCAACAAATTCGACGGTCCTGCCTGCTAGATCCTGCACACGCCGCATAGATTCGAGACTGGAATTCACAAGATTATCGAAGACAACTACCTCGTGTCCTTCTTCCAATAGACAAAGCGTGGTGTGGGACCCGATATATCCGGCGCCGCCGGTGACCAATACCTTCATGGACTTCAGCTTAGAGGGGTATACCCTTTTCGTGGAATCTAGTTCGCCGGACGGGGCTGTATATGGTACCGGCCCTGGGCGCCTCCCAACTTCACAAGTGGTTCCAAGTGTCTGGATACTGCTCGTCCCAACATAATAAAACAGCGTTGATCAGTTCGCTCCGCCGCCAGTAAAGCCCTTCCAACTGAGGTGCCAAGGACGCTGTCATCTAAGGTGGTCAAAGGGTGTCGCTGCCAGATTTTAGTCACTCGAATACGCCCCTCGAATGCGGCAAGGGTGCGGTTTGTTGCCCAAGCATGCAACTTCTGGAACTGTGACACGCTTCGGAACACTGCCTCCCTCGTCTGGGTGGTATAAATGGCCCTGTGAGAGTTTTGCTGCCCTGGGGGGAAGGCGACATTCCTTTGGACTGTCCCCACCAATTTGTAGGTCTTTGCCCGACGTGTCAGGCGAACACCCTTCGTATAGAGGCATTCCGTGAGTCTTGCCAGGAAGCCAAACTACAAAGTTAGACGTTCGCTCTCAAGCTTGCCAGTCCATTCTGAGCAGAAATGTGAACGCACAGAACCGATTGGGGGCCTTTATGTGTGGAATCGTGGGTTACGTAGGCCGTTCGGTTGACGGTGCAATTAATGGTCACAGTGCGTTGGATGTTGTCCTGGAGGGGCTGCGGCGCCTGGAGTACCGCGGTTATGACTCTGCCGGTGTGGCTGTGGTGTCCCAGGGGGTTATCGAGTCGCGGAAGAAGTCCGGGAAGCTGAGCAACCTGATTGGTGAGCTGGAGGCCCGGCCGTTGCCGGAGACCCTGACAGGTATTGGCCACACGCGGTGGGCGACGCACGGCGGCCCGACGGACCGCAACGCGCACCCGCACCTGGCTGATGGCGGCAAGCTCGCCGTGATCCACAACGGCATCATTGAAAACTTCGCCGAGCTCAAGCTCGAGCTGCTGGAGAAGGGCGTGACGTTCCTGTCCGAGACGGACACGGAGGTCGCTGCCGCGCTGCTGGCCGACATCCTGCGCAACCAGCTGGGCGGGGACCCGGCCAACGGTGGCCTGACCCGGGCCATGGAGCTGGCGTGCCAGCGCCTTGAAGGTGCTTTCACGCTGCTGGCCGTGCACGCGGACCAGCCCGACGTCGTCGTGGCCGCCCGCCGTAACTCACCGCTGGTGGTGGGCCTGGGCGAGGGGGAGAACTTCCTGGGTTCGGACGTGTCCGGGTTCATCGATTACACCCGCCGCGCGGTGGAGCTGGGCCAGGACCAGATCGTCACGATCACCGCCGACACCGTCACGATCACCGATTTCTTTGGCAACCCGGCCCAGGGCAAGGAATACCACGTGGACTGGGACCCGGCTTCGGCCGAAAAGGGTGGGTTCTCCTCGTTCATGGAGAAGGAAATCCATGACCAGCCCGACGCCGTCGCCCAGACCCTGCTGGGCCGGTCGGACCTGGACGGCAAGCTGACCCTGGATGAGCTGCGGATCGACCCGGAGCTTTTGAAGCAGGTCAACAAGATCATCGTGCTGGCCTGCGGTACCGCCGCGTATGCGGGCATGGTGGCGAAGTACGCGATCGAGAACTGGTGCCGGATCCCCACCGAGGTGGAGCTCGCGCACGAGTTCCGTTACCGGGACCCGATCCTCGACGAGAAGACCCTGGTGGTCTCCATCTCCCAGTCCGGGGAGACCATGGACACCCTGATGGCTGTCCGGTACGCCCGGGAGCAGGGCGCGAAGACCATCTCGATCTGTAACACCAACGGCTCCACCATCCCGCGTGAATCCGATGCCGTGCTTTACACGCACGCCGGTCCGGAGATCGCGGTGGCCTCGACCAAGGCGTTCCTGGCCCAGATCACCGCCGCGTACCTGCTGGGCCTGTACCTGGCGCAGCTGCGCGGGAACATCTTCTCGGGCCAGATCAAGGACGTCCTGGCGGACCTGAACAAGATCCCCGCGAAGATCCAGACCATCCTGGACAACGCCGGCCCGCTGCGCGAGCTGGCCCGGTCCATGGCCAACGAGAAGTCCGTGCTGTTCCTGGGCCGGCACGTGGGCTACCCGGTGGCCCTCGAGGGCGCTTTGAAGCTCAAGGAAATCGCGTACATCCACGCCGAAGGCTTCGCCGCCGGTGAGCTCAAGCACGGCCCCATCGCCCTGATCGATGAAGGCCAGCCCGTGTTCGTGGTGGTCCCGTCCCCGCGCGGGCGTGACTCGCTGCACGCCAAGGTGGTCTCCAACATCCAGGAAGTCCGTGCCCGCGGCGCCCGCACCCTGGTCATCGCCGAGGAAGGCGACGAAGCCGTGAAGGCCTACGCCGAGTTCGTCTTCTACGTCCCCGAGACCCCCACCCTGCTGATGCCCCTGCTGACCACCGTTCCGCTGCAGATCTTCGCCGCGGAACTCGCCGCAGCCAAGGGCTACGACGTGGACCAGCCCCGCAACCTCGCCAAGAGCGTCACCGTCGAATAACCGGCACACCGCAGGACAACCAATCGCCGACTGTGGCTATCGCGGCACGGCAACTGCTTCGGCGCGACTCAGGAGTCCGTTTAGGCCTCTCCGCGTCATCCGCTCAAGAACCTCCGATCCCGGAAGCAGCGGCTTCGTGAGTAGAATCGGGGCCATTACGAACAATCTGCTCGTCGGAAAGATACGGAGAAACAATGTTGGAATGGCTCGAAGTCGGCACAGACAACTATGTGCTGGTCACTGAGGGATCCCTTCTTAACACGGGTCTTATCGTCGGCTCTGAGCGCGCCATGATCATTGACACCGGATGTGGTCCCCGTCAAGGACGCGAGATCCTTGATGCGGTTAGAACAAAGACTGACCTGCCGCTCGTGGTTGCCAACACCCACGCGCACTACGACCACTTTTTCGGCAACGCTGTTTTTGCCGACGCGGGCGTCACTGAATTTTGGGCCCACCAAAAATGCGCCATAGCTATTGATCAGCGCGGGGACCTCCAGCGGCGGCATGTGGGAACACTTGAACCGGAGATGTCCGCCGGTGAAGGGGAGAACGTTGAACTCGTGGTGCCGAACGCCATCGTGAGGGACCAGCCTGTCTTGGTTGACCTTGGCAACTTGACAGCAACACTGTTTTATCTCGGCCGCGGCCACACCGACGGTGACCTTCTGGTTGGCACTCCAACCACTCTATACGTCGGCGACCTCGTGGAGCAGGGCGCGCACCCCTCCTTCGAAGACGCCTACCCTGAGGAATGGGCTGACGTTCTCAGGCACATTTCCGCGCTGCGCCACCGCTACGAGTTCCTTATCCCCGGTCACGGAACGCCGTGCAGCGATCAGTTCGTCAAGACCATGGCCACCACAATGACGACAGCCGTCCGCCAGGCCCTCCAGTCCATCCGCGATACCCCCAACGACGCTACAAAGGCAATACCTGTCTTGCCCTACGGCCCTGAGCAATCGCGGTGGTTCATCAAGCGGCTTCAGGAGACCAAATGGAACCCACAGGAAGCGCTCTAAGTGCAGGCGTTCGCTATACGCCCTCTTGGACACGAGTAAGTCCCGGAGGGATGAAAATTCCGGTACCGCAGATCTTCACTACGCGGCAAATACTTGACATGACTTGTCAAATTGTTTGGCTCGTGCTTAGGTCATGAGCAGTAAGCAAGCTTATGACCGATGGAGATTATTGTGGCCTTTTCTGACTACGCCCTAGCGCTATGCGCACTGTTGGCTACCTGGCTCGTCCCCTTTGTCGTTCTCTACCAGATCCTGAGGCTCAAACGCCGCGCACTTCGTATCCCCGTGCGCCCCACACCCAGAGGTACCAAACGCTGACTATGCCGTACGTCGATATCAACCCCCACAAAGGTCGCCCCAAGTGGGTAGGCTACTCCATCCTTGCACTTCTCCTGATACTCACAGCAGGCGTGGTTTCTGCGGCACTCATCCACCACTGACGTGCAAAGACGCGGCCAGGTTAGTGCTGAACCCGTAGACTTGCTTATTGAACCAGTGCCGCAGAACCGTTTGCCGAAACGTCCGGGGGGAACAGACATGCCACATCCGGCGGATCAAAATGCAGGCGCCCAAGCAGAGGATGCAAGGCAGCCGCAGCTGCGCCGACGCCGCGACGTTCGTCGTGCTGACAGCTCAGCTACGGATGCTTGGACAGGAACCATGCCAGACATTACCCCCGATATGTCCAGTTCGAACGAAGCCGGGAAGCTGGCGACGCGTCGCTCCTCTTGGGCGGAAGCGGCTGCCGCAGCTGACGCTGTTAGGCCGTCCCGTTCACCATCGCCCCCGCCGTCCGCACACGGGGCTGCTAGTCCTCCAGTCGCTGCACCCGCCCCTATTGCATCCGTGCCCGCGGCGGTTCCCACTGACCGCTCGGGTGAGATTGCTACAGAAGCCGCTTCGCCGCTGTCCGACGCACCTGCCTTCCGCCGCAGCCGGCCAACTGCGGCGGACGCGATCGCTGATAGCCCCATGCCGGACTTCATCAGCTCGCCCGGCCTGTTCGTCAAGGAGCAGAAGCCGCGCCCCAAAGGCGGCATACGTGGCGCCCTTTACAACCTGACCGGTGGCGCCTGGAACCTTGGGCCGGGCCCCAAACAGCGTCAGGAGGATGAGTTGGGCCGCCGGATCTCGCGCCAACTCCAAGGCAGCTACAACACCGCGATACTCAGCCTCAAGGGCGGGATCGGCAAGACCTCCACCACAGTGGGCGTGGGCTTGACCCTTGCCGAATACCGGGGTGATGCTCCTTGCGCCATTGACGCTAATCCTGATTCCGGAGACCTGGTGGAGCGTGCCCTGGGCGAGGGCATCTACCAGCAGGCCAGCCCGCGGACTATTACGGACCTGCTGGAGAATATTGAGTCCATCGATTCCCTGACGGCATTGGCTCGGTACATGCATCACGCCGGCCGGTTGCACCTCATAGCAGGGGAGCAGGACCCGGAGGTCTCGGACTCCCTGACGGCGGAGGAGTACCTGCGGATCCGCAAACTCATTTCCAGCTATTACTCGGTGGCGCTGACAGACTGCGGCACAGGCGTGACCCACAACGCAATGAGAGGGATCCTGCAGTCGGCCGACAACTTGGTGATAGCCGCCGGCTACGCGGTGTCGGGCGCAAAACGGGCGCGCAGTACCCTGCACTGGCTGGCAAGCCACGGGTATGAGGACCTAGCCCGCAACGCGATTGTGGTGATCACAGACAAGGACGAGGTGTCCTCTCGAGTAGATAAGGACGCCATCGAGGAGCACTTGGCGGGAATCTGCCGTGAACTCATCGCAGTACCACATGACCGTGGCGTTGCCGACGGCGATCTGGTGACCCTCGACGTGTTAAAGCCCGACACGCGGCGTGCGTACAAGGAAATCGCCGCAGCAATTGTGGACGGGTACCGGTAGCGTTGGACGCGCTGACCGATCGCGGCGGGTGGGACAACGGGGGCTGATGCCTCGGCCCCTTCATGCTGGTGGCAAGTACTAGGGGTCAGCAAAGACAAGTACTTCCTACGGATCAAAGTTTCCGAGGGGGCAAATAGCCTGCATGAATGTTGCGGACCCTGATTCGAATGGTGGGGCTTGGCCCCCAGTGCCGATTTTGCGGAGTAGCGCTCAGGCGTACCCCCCCTCCCGTATTTTGTTCTCGAGCCTGTTTGGAGAGCTGGCAATATCGGCGGGAGCACTTTCCCCAAGGGCTCAACGTTCCCCGCTATCGAGACATTGACGGACTGGCGGTCAACGACGCCCCGGACTAGGCACTAAGTCTGGAGCTCCGGGATCTCAGCGGCCGCCTACTTGCTCGTCGCAAGCCGGATGCCAGCGGCACGTGGGGTGCTCAACTATAAGGGCCGCTTATTTTCTCGCAACCGACTTGCGCAAAACCGGAGAAGTTGGAGAGCTATGGCAGGCACGGCCAAAAACAACGCTTTGCCCTGCCCCTGGGAATTCCACTCTCGAATCCTGAAACCTCCTCAATTACGAGCAGAAACTATATCCAGTTTGGTTTTGCGCGTTCACTGCCGCTTGGGAGGGCGAATCCGCGCAGGGCACCCAAAGTGCAGGCCGTTCAGTCATCCTGACCCGCAATGAGGTGGACCATGCCCGTCGGCACCCCGGGCAGTGCCGGATCGGCGTGTGGTCCGGCATGCGCCTGATAGACGGCGTGGTGGAATCAGAGGCAGGAACTTTCAGGGTGGTCGGGCTTGAACCCGACGACCGTGATCTCCGTCCGTGCGACTACGACTGGACGGTTCCCGCTGCCCCGCAGTGATGCGACGACTTGTGGTGGTCCCCGGCCTCAGCCGGGGACCCGCCGTCGTACTTTCCTTGCGCCGCCTCCCTACGTGTTGGGCGTCGCAGCCTTCTTCTGCAGTGCTTCTGCCATCTTCTGCACCTTGGCACCGTAGCCGCCGTTCAGCGCGGTGTCCTTGATCTTGTTCGCCTGGGAATCCAGGTCGGCCGGGGCGGCATTCTTAAGTGCGGTCAGGTCAGCCTGAAGATTCGCGGGGAGCTTGGCGAACAGCTTCGGGTGGTTGATGAGCTGGTCGGCCACCTGCCGCAGCCCGGCACCCGGGTTGTCCGAGCTGAACGCGGTCCGCAGCTCCTGGCGCAGGACGGCCAGGCCGGTGGCGGTCTTCTCGAGCGCCTCGGCACGCTTCTGGATCTCGGCGCCGTACCCGCCGGAGAGGGCCGTGGTCTTGATCTTGTAGGCGTCCTTCACCCGGTCCGCCGGAGCGGCATCCTTCAGCGTGGTCACGTCCGCCTGCAGGGCGGCGGGCAGCTTGGCGAACAGCTGCGGGTGGTTGACCAGGGCTGCGGCTGCCTTGGCCGCACGGTCCCCGGCAGCCTGCGGGCTGTCCGCGTTCAGGCTCAGGAAGGCCTGCAGTCCGCCGGCGCCCTTTTCCGCCTTTGCCCCGCCGGTGGCAGCAGAGGACGTGGATGCGGCCGAGACCGGCGCCGTTGTGTTGGGTGATGCGGACGCGGCACCCACGCCCGCCGCGGCCATGGCGCCGGCAGCCACGAGAGCTGCCGCTCCGACTCCGATGCGGGTCTTCATTGACGGGATTGATGGCTTCACCACGGTGTGTCCTTCCACAATTTGCGCGTGCGCCCAGGCCCGATTGCATGGACCAGCACGGGTTCACTGTAAGAGCGCAGGCTGGGGAAAAGCTGAATGCAGGCTCTGACTTTCACCCGGTCCTTACCCGCCAGTCTGGAGGGCAGATTATGCTCGAACTATGGCAATGCACGATTCCCCCGCGAAGCCCTTCAGCGCAGGCACCCAAGGGCTGTGGCGGCGGCGGATGTGGATGTGGATTGTTGCTGCCGGATTGGACGTGTACATCCTCGGTTTCGTCATCGGACTCCAGCCATCGGGCCCCCTCTGCGGCAGCCCGCTGCTGCGGGAGAGCCACGCGGCGGAACTGATCGGCCTGCAGAAGGCCGGCATCGGGGCGGCGGCCGTCTGCTACAAGAACATCGATGCCGATTCCGTCCCTGTCTGGACCCTTATGGCCCTGGGAGTCTTCATGGTTATCGCGGGAGTTGCCGTCCGGATTATCATCATCCGGCGTTCCGCACGCGTTTAGTCAGCCCTTCATTCCACCGCCAGGACCGCCCGTTTCCGTGGAGGTCACGGTGAAGGAAGCGTCCAGGTAGACGGTGGCGCGCGTGCCGTCCGCCGTGATGATGTGCGCCTCGTAAACGGCACCTTCGGCATCGTTTTCCACCCGCTGGATGGTGGCGCCGGGGTTGGCGGCCAGCGCGGCGTCGGTAACCTTCGTTGCCGTGTCACCGGTCAGCAGCGTTTCGGTGATCCCGTTGGCCTGGTGGCCGCCCTTCGACTCGTCGCGCGGCTGGGCCTGCGTGGTGGACTGGCTCGAGCCCGCCTGGCTGGAGTCGGTGCTGGCGGCAGTCGCCGGCAAGGCCGTGGTTGCCAGGGCGCCGCCGATCGCTGCCGCGAGGGCCAGGCCGGCCAGCGTTGACTTCATGCTGTTTTTCATGGGGCTCCTTAGATGTTGGCCCTCCCGCTGGAGGGAATACACCAAGCATCGGGGACCTGCCTGTCACCGGTTTAAGCCGGCCCTGTGCGGGCGCTGTGCATGCTTCCGTTCATTCCACGGCGCGCTAATGGTGAGAGTGCCGGACGTGGAACCGCGGCGTAAAAAATTCGTCAAGGTTTCGGCCGTGACGGCCGGATCCCGGCTGATCGGGTGTGTCCGGGAGTACCTTGGATGCAGTGCCGCTGCCTCATAACCCCCCAAGTTGAGGCGGCGGCACGTTTTACTTTCCGCCGGCCCGGTCAGTCGCCGGTGTCTTCCGTGGAGCTGGCATCAATCGCCAAGGGGAAACGCAGCGCAGTGGTTCATGGCCTTCAGCTTAAGGAAGAGCTCATGACCGGCGTTGCGTTTGCGTCGCTCAGGGATCGATCGGGATGAACAGGTGCCGGTGAGAGTCCCCGGCTGAGGGCCTTCTTGAACGGTGATGCGAAGCGCCGCTCGATCAGTCTGTGGATCAGCCACGCCAGCGTGACGGCGAAGGCCGCGGCGAGGGCAACGGAAGGCCAAGGGCCGAGGGCGTGATGCACGGTCCTGATGATCCACCAGCCCCACATCTCGTGGACCAGGTACAAGGGGTACGTCAACGCTCCGGCCACGCTCATCCATTTCCAACCGCGGTGGCGCAGCGGGGTGGTGGTGATCAGGGCCACAACAGCGACGAAGGCCAGGATCGCCAGCCACATCACCCCAAGCGAAAGGTCCTGGCCTGTGCTGTGAGACATGGCGGGGAGGAAACCCACCGATGTCTGGTGGCAGGAGAGCAGGACGTTGACGGCGACGGCCAGCCAACGAACCAGGTTATGTCCATAAGCATGGATCAGGTAGATACCCATGCCAACGGCAAAAAGCGGTGAATAAACGGGGATGAGGAGTGCCTGAACCATTTCGGCGTCCGCTTGGATGGAGAGCATCCCAAGGAGTGGCCAGAGAAAAATGAATGCGAGCAGTTTCCGCTCCGTCATTCCGCGCCAGAGAAAGAGAGCAATGGTCACGTAGAACAGCAACTCGACCCAGAGGGTCCAATAAACCCCGTCCAAGGACGGGACATTGACGGCCTGCTGCAGCATGGTGAGGTTGAGTGCGGCATCAGCCCACGACACCGTATTCAGGTTCCCGGGGCTGATGACGAGAAGCAGGACTGCCGCCAGGATTACGGCAGTCCAATAGGCCGGGAAGAGCCTGGAGATGCGGGAAGCGGCAAATTGGCCTACAGACCGCCCGTAAGCAGACATGAGGATCACGAATCCACTGATGATGAAGAAAAGCTGGACCCCCAGCGCCCCGTAAGCAGTGATTCCCGACAGGCGCGGAAACACCTCCTTGGCAGGAACACCCCAGAATTCCGAGCCGGCGAAAGCTGTGTAGTGGTAGAGCACCACCCCCATGGCCGCCGTGAGACGCAGGCAGTCGAGGAGGAGAAGCCTCGGCCGGGCTGTGTTCAGCACGGCCGACGTGGACTGCGGGAGTCGCGGCATGGGTCTACTTTCGCGGAAAAATTGTGATACTGGAGCCTAGTGATGCTATCAAGCCCATTTCGGTTGTAAGAACAAGCAAAAGTCATAAAGCCGCGAACGGCGGATTCAGGATTCATGTCACCGCCGTGCCTGCTGCCGTTCTCCCCGCGTGCATGAATAATACGGAGTGCTGGGAACAGCGGATCTGCAACGGCGAGCGCAAGCCTGCCACGACTGCGGGCGAAGGAAGCAGACATGACCAGGTCACACCGGAGCGCAGGGCATGAGCCCGAGGCGAGCGTTGAGCTAAACCCCCTTTTCAGCTTACCGGGGGAGTCCACCATCTTCCCCCGCTTCACCATTCCGGACGGGGAGTCCCTGCCGGGCACCGCGTACCAGGTGGTCCACGACGAGGTGATGCTGGACGGCAACTCCCGCCTGAACCTGGCCACGTTCGTGGGCACCTGGATGGAGCGGGAAGCCTCCCAGCTCTATGCCGAAACGTTCGACAAAAACATGATCGACAAGGACGAATACCCGCAGACCGCACTGATCGAGACCCGCTGCTGGCGCATGCTCGCGGACCTGTGGAACGCCCCGGACCCGGCCGCCGCCGTCGGCACCTCAACGGTGGGGTCCTCCGAGGCGTGCATGCTCGGTGGCCTGGCGCTCAAACGCCGGTGGCAACACCGCCGTCGTGCCGCCAAGCAGCCCACCGACTCGCCCAACATCGTCCTCAGCTCCGCCGTGCAGGTGTGCTGGGAGAAGTTCTGCAACTACTTCGAGGTGGAAGCCCGCTACGTGCCCGTGTCCGCCGACCACCCCACGCTGGACGGCCACGACCTGGAACGGTACGTCGACGAAAACACCATCGGCGTGGTGGCCATCATGGGCGTCACCTACACCGGCGCCTACGAACCCGTGGAACGGATCTCCGCCGCGCTGGACGCCATCCAGGCCAGCACCGGCCTGGACATCCCCATCCATGTGGACGGCGCGTCCGGGGCCATGGTGGCGCCGTTCCTGCAGCCGGAACTGGTGTGGGACTTCCGGCTCCCCAGGGTTGCCTCCATCAACACCTCCGGCCACAAGTACGGGCTGGTGTACCCGGGCCTGGGCTGGATCGTGTGGCGGGACGCTGACGCACTGCCCGGGGACCTGGTGTTCCACGCCAGCTACCTGGGCGGCGACATGCCGACCTTCGCCCTGAACTTTTCCCGGCCCGGCGCCCAGGTGCTGCTGCAGTACTACCTGTTCCTCCGGCTGGGCTTTGCCGGCTACCGGTCCGTGCAGGCCAGCTGCCGCGACGTGGCCCGGTACCTGTCCCACGAGATCGGCGCCATGGACGCCTTCACCCTCTGGAGCGACGGGTCCGACATCCCCGTCTTCGCCTGGCAGCTCACCGACGGCCACACCAAGAACTGGAACCTGCACCACCTCTCCGAGCGCCTGCGCATGAACGGCTGGCTGGTCCCGGCCTACCCGCTGCCGGACGGCCTCGCTGGCATCACGGTGCAGCGGATCGTGGTCCGCAACGGCTTCACCCGCGACCTTGCCGCCAGCTTCCTGGCCGACCTCCAGAAGGAAGTGGCCTACCTGGATGCGCTGACGGCGCCCATGCCCACCGAGCAGCAAAAGGAAGCATTCCACCACTAGCTTGTGAGGAGCATCCATGTGCCGGTTGTTCGGGCTCCACGCGGGGTCCCGGCCCGTCCGCGCCACCTTCTGGCTCCTGGACGCCCCGGACAGCCTGTCCGAGCAGAGCAGGAGGGAGCCCGACGGCGCGGGGATCGGCACGTTTGAGGCCGACGGCGGCGCGCGGGTCAGCAAACGGCCGCTCGCCGCATGGGAGGACCACGCCTTTGCCCGGGAGGCACGGCAGCTGGTGGGCACCACCTTCCTGGCCCACGTCCGGTACGCCAGCACCGGCGCACACACCCTGGTGAACACGCACCCGTTCGAGCAGGACGGGCGGCTGTTCGCCCACAACGGCGCCTTCCACGGGCTGGACCGGCTCGACGCGCGGCTGACCGGCCTGGGGGTGGCGGAACTGGTGCAGGGCCAGACCGACAGCGAACGGCTCTTCGCCCTGATCACCGCTGAGACCCGGCGCGCTGGCGGGGACGTGACGGAAGGAATCGCACGCGCGGTGGGCTGGATCGCCGTCGAGCTTCCCGTCCTTGCCCTGAACCTGATCGTCACCACCGCCACCGACCTCTGGGCGCTCCGCTACCCGGCAACCCACCCGCTGTTCATCCTGGAACGCGACCCGTCAGCCGAGCCGGCCCCGGCGGCACCGCTGGATGCGCGGAGCCACCGGATCCACTCGCGAAGCACCGAACTCTCCGCTGCCCGTTCCGTCCTCTTCGCCACCGAACCCATGGACCACAATCCCGGCTGGCGCCCCCTGGCGCCGGGGGAGCTGGTGCACGTTGGTGCGGACCTGGCGGTGACCTGCACCTTCCCGTTCCCGGACCAACCTGCCCACCCGCTCACGCTCGCCGACCTCGATCCGTTCGCGGCGGCGTCGCAAACGTCCTGACGGGTCCCTTTGGGGCGGTCAGGACATGGTGGCCACGGCGAACAGTCCGGCAACGCCCACGAGGTACAGGACCAGGACCACCAGTGAGTCCATGCCCATGCCCAGATGCTTCTTCTTCGGACGGAACAGCAGGCCCAGCAGGTAGGCCAGGGTCAGCAGGATCGCCACGGCGGTGAGGTAGATGTCCGTCGCCTGGGCCTGGGGCAGGACCGGTTTGCCGGTGATCAGGACCGCCACCAGGAACAGGACCGGAAGGAACGCGTTGCCGCCGAAAATGTCGCTGAAGGCCAGCTTGTAGTCGCCCTGCTTCACGGACGCCAGGCCGGTGGAGATCTCGGGAAGGGAGGTGGCCAGGGCCAGGAAAGTGGCGCCGAACAGGACGCCGGACAGGCCGATATGCCCGGCGATCGCGTCACCGCTGCGCTCAAGGACGACGCCGGCCCCCAAGGTTGCCAGGGCCGCCACGGCGAAGATCAGGGCTGACTTAGCCGTGCCGATGTGCCGGTTCTTATCTGCGGCCTTCTTCTTGGAGTGGCCCTTGGGCTCGTCCTGCCCGCCCGGGGCGTCGCCCTGCTGGTGCCAGGGCAGCCCCTTTTGGGAGCGCTGGACCAGGACAAGCCCAAGGATCCAGATCACGGCGATCAGCACCGCGGCAGGGGTCAGGTGCAACGCCACCAGCGAGCCCGGCATCTGGCTGCCGGCGATCACCACGCCCAGCACCGCGATGACCGTGACGGCTTCGATGACCAGGGTCAGGGACGCCGCCTTGTAGCTGAGCGGATCGGTGCCTTTGGTTCCAAAAACGTCCAGGATCACCAGCACCACAGTCTGGATGGCGATGCCGCCCAGGATGTTTCCCACCGCCACGCCGATGTTGTTGGACAGGGCAGCGCTGACGGTGATGGCGATCTCCGGCAGGTTGGTGGCGATGGCCAGCAGGATCAGCCCGCCCAGGGCCGAACCAAGGTGGAGCCGGTCATCAAGGACGTCCGTCTGTTTCGACAGCTGGATGCCGGCCACCCAGATCACCGCCGCGGCACCGGCGAAAATCAGGAGCAGTACCGCCAGCGGCAGTGCGTCCATGTCTCGTCCTCCCTGCGTGGTTCTTGTCAGCGTCTTAGCGAAGACGTACCCACCGGGCGGCCCGCATCCGTGGTTGCTGGCTGGGAATGCGCTGGGAATCCATCACTTGCAGGGTGCGCTGGTGGAAGAAGGACTGGTGAGGGTAAGGATTAGTGCATAGCTACCAGCCCGCCGAGAGGACCCCCATGGACATCGTTGAAGTGATTTTGAATGACCACCACGAGCAGCGGCGCCTGTTCGCCCTGCTCGATGAAATGCATGCCAGCGAAACATCCAGCCTGGACGCGGTGTGGAAGCGCATGCGCATCCTGCTGGAAGTCCATGCCAAGGCGGAAGAGGAACTTTTTTACCCGGAGCTGCTGGAGCTGGGGAAGGGAGCAGGTGGAAAAGACTCCGCCGAGGACGAAACCACCGATGCCATCCACGACCACAACGAAATCCGGGACGCCATCGCTGACGTTTCCAAGCACCCGACGGGTACACCGGAGTGGTGGGCGGCGGTGGCGAAGGCCAATGAAGCCAACGGCGACCACATGGCAGAGGAAGAACGTGAGGGGTTAACCGATTTTCGGCAGCACGCATCCTTGGAGCTGCGGCACCGCCTTGGCCTCGCCTTCAGTATTTTCGAGTCACAACATGCCGCGGGGATTGAACCCCAGGACGTCAGCCCTGAAGAGTACGTCCGCGGCCACGGATAGGTCCTTGGCTCCGGCCTCTTCTTGCCAGCGCCGCCGGAATCAGCCTGGAGTGTGCCCGGACTCCACCGCGGCCGGTTTCTTGACGGTGGCCAGCAGCAGGACTCCGGCGACGGCGATGGCTCCCGACAGGAGGAACAGGACAATGGCCAGCGGCGGTGCTGCGTCCGCTTCACCCAGGATGGTGATGCCAATCGCGACGGCGACGAGCGGGTCGATGACGGTCAGCCCGGCGACCACGAGCTCGGGCGATCCCCGGGTGTGGGCGTTCTGGACCAGGAAGCTGCCGGCCAGGCCGGCAATCACCAGCCCCGCCAGGCAGGTCAGGGACAGCCATTCGAAGTCGCCCTGGAACAGCCGGGCGATCACGGTCTTGGCCAGCGCCGCGACGAACCCGAACAGGATCCCGGCGCCGGCGGTGAAGACCACGGCGTGCGAGCTGTGCCGCCACAGGAGATAGGCCACGGCGACGCACACCAGGACCACGGCGAGGACGATCAGGATGGTCAGCAGGTGCCGGTCGCTGATCTCCACGTCTTCTGCGGACAGCGCCGCCACGGCAACGAAGATCCCCACCCCGCCAACGCAGAGGGCGACGGCGGTGAGCGCCCGGCGCCCGGGCCGCCGGCGGTTCATCCGGGCTGTGGCGAGCGTGGTGACCACCAGTGCCACGGCACCGATGGGCTGCACCACGATCAGGGGCGAGAACCGGAGGCTGGTGAGCTGGAGCAGGATCGCGGCGCCCAGCATCGCCGTCCCCGCCAGCCATGCCGGTTTCCGGACCAGTGCCTGGAGGCGTCCGCCGCCCATGCTGCCCGCCGCACGCCCGGATGCCGCCGGCTGGTCTCCCACGGCGCGGTGCTGGAACAGGGTACCCAGTGCAAGCAGGACGGCCCCGGCGGCGGCGATGGGAATCCCCAGCCAATGGTAGGACGTCAGTGCGGACACGGCCGCGGCCTGGATCATGATCAGACCTTACCCACCCCGCGCCCCGGATGATCACCCTGCCGCGGTTCCGAATTACTGGCTGCGTTTCCGCCGCCGGTTTTTGAGCAGCTCGATGCCCACCGGGATGAAGGAGGCCAGGACGATCCCGACGAATATCAGGTCGATGTTGGCCCCGATCCAGTCGTACCGGCCAAGCCAGAAACCCAGGAGGGTGACGCCGACGCCCCACAGCAGGGCGCCCACGGCGTTGTACGCAAGGAAGGCCCGGTAGCTCATCTTTCCCACGCCTGCAGTAACGGGAAGGAAGGTCCGCACAATCGGCACGAAGCGGGCCAGGACCACGGACCGGCGCCCGTATTTGAGGAAGAAGTTGTGGGCCTTGTCAGCGTATTCGCCGCGCAGGAGCCTGGACCCGGGCCGGTTGAAGACAGCCGGCCCCGCCTTCCTGCCGATGAAGTACCCGGTTTGGTCCCCGCCGAGCGCGGCAAGAAATGCGGAGCCCGCCAAAACCGCGACGGGGACCTGGATGGTTCCCGTTGCCGCCAGCAGACCGGACGTGAACAACAGGGAGTCCCCGGGCAGGAAGAACCCCACCAGCAGGCCCGTCTCCACGAAAAGGAACGCGCAAACGATCAGGACCAGCCACGGGGCCAGGGCCGGGTCCCGGAGGAACTCGTTCGGATCCATCCATCCAGGCAGCAGGCCGGTTACTGGATGGACCGTGGAGGCGGAGGCGGCCAGGATGAAGAGGTGCATGGGCTCAACTTATGCGACAAACCTTAACGCCCGCCTGCGCTGCCCCGAATGATCTTCGCAAAACTACTAATCATGCTTACCATTGTGGGGCGCGGGCTGCCCGCTGGGGGCAGAGCACCCGCGCGGCACCGGAGGTCTCACATAATGGACAACGAAATGCGTCCCCTGACTGATGAAGAACTGATGTCCGAGCAGGCCACAGCCTTGCCGGACAAGGAAGTCGCTTCCGTCCTGGACTTGAACGCTGACCTGGACCTGGGCATCAACGCTGCGGCCCCGATCGACCTGGCTGTGGCCGCCAACGCCAACGTGGCCGCGCCCATCGATGCCGCCGCTTCAGCCAACATCCTGTCCTACGGTTCCGACGCGCAGGCTTTGTCCAGCCAGGACGCAGCGATTGACCAGGGCATCACGGCCGACGCGAGCGCTGATTCCACCCAGGACAGCGTGATCGGCCAGGGCGACGGCAGCGCTGACACCGGCACCACCGACGGCGGAACCACGGATTCCACGGGAACCGCCTCCGAACCCACCAGCACCGGTGGGCTGACCGATACAGCGGGCGCGCTGAACGGCAACCTGCTCAACGTTGACGTCAACCTTGACGCCGACGCCGCCATCGCCGCTCCCATCAATGGTGCCGTTGCGGCAAACGCCAACGTTGCGGCCCCCATCGACGCGGCCGTGGCCGCCAACATCGGCTCCATCGACAGCCAGGCGTACGCCATCTCGGACCAGAGCGCCACCATCTCGCAGCACATCGACGGCGAGGCCAACGCTGCTGACGGCCAGCAGTCCGACCTGCAGCAGTAAGCGCAGATGACCCACACCCACGGCGGGACGCCTCCCCAGGCGGGCCCGCCGTCGTCACCCGCTGCCCCTGCCCAGGAGCCGCCGGGCCAGGCCATCACGACGGCGGCCGCCCACCTTCCTGCCTTGGCCGACGGTGTGCAGCTGCTCGGCACGGCGGAGGGTTCCGGCTACCGGGAGCCGCCGGCCCTGGTGCGCCGTGCCGACGGCCAGACCCTGCAGCTGACCCGGCTTCTGTACCTGGTGCTGGAGGGCGCCGACGGCACGCGGGACCTGGAGGCCATCGCCCGGCATGTCAGCGAGGGCTCCGGGCGGCTGGTCAGCGCGGACAACGTCCGTACGTTGATGGACTCCCAGCTGCTGCCGATGGGGTTGCTCCGGCGTGCCGACGGCAGCCAGCCGGAGGTCAAGAAGGCGAACCCTCTGCTGGGCCTGCGGTTCCGCTACGTCGTTTCCGATCCCGACCGCACGCGCAGGATCACGGCACCGTTCGCCGTGCTGTTCCACCCGCTGATCGTGGTGGCCGTGACGGCCGCGTTCCTTGCCGCATGCTGGTGGGTGCTCATGGTCAAGGGCCTGGGCTCGGCCACGCATGAGGCCTTCGAGCAGCCTGCCCTCCTGCTGCTGATTCTCGCGGTCACCATCCTCTCCGCAGGGTTCCACGAATTCGGCCATGCCGCCGCCACCCGCAAGGGCGGGGCCAC
The DNA here is from genome assembly GCF_024362385.1 of Arthrobacter sp. DNA4. Classification (NCBI taxonomy): domain Bacteria; kingdom Bacillati; phylum Actinomycetota; class Actinomycetes; order Micrococcales; family Micrococcaceae; genus Arthrobacter; species Arthrobacter sp. DNA4. The sequence goes on along the minus strand of NZ_CP101466.1, from coordinate 3,535,927 downwards.
CCCCGGGGCCATGGGCGCCGGGCTGTACCTGCTGTGGCCCGCGTTCTTCACGGACGTCACGGACTCCTACCGGCTGGGCCGCGGCGGCAGGATCCGCACCGACCTGGGCGGACTGTACTTCAACGCCATCGTGGCCGTGGCCATCATGGGCCTGTGGTGGGCCACCGGCTTCGACGCGCTCCTGCTTGTAGTGGTCACGCAGATCCTGCAGATGGTCCGGCAACTGATCCCGCTGGTGAAATACGACGGCTACCACATCCTGGCCGACGCCACCGGGGTGCCTGACCTGTTCCAGCGGATCAAGCCGACCCTTCTGGGGATCCTTCCGTGGCGGTGGGGAAACCCGGAAAGCAAGGCGTTGAAACCGTGGGCCCGGGCCGTGGTCACCATCTGGGTCCTGGTCACGGTGCCGGTGCTGCTGTTCAGCATGGTGATGATGGTCCTGTCCCTGCCGCGGCTGCTGGCCACAGGGTGGGCCAGCGTGGGCAAACAGCAGGAGGCGCTGGCTGCGAGCCTGTCTGCGGGCGACGTCCTGGGCGTGACGGTGCGCGCGCTGGCCATCATCGTGGTCGCTGTGCCCGTACTGGGCGTGGTGTACATCGTGGTGCGGCTCCTGCGGCAGCTAGTCACCGGCTTGTGGCAGAAGACCCGCGGCAAGGTTGCCCAGCGGATCGTGGCCATGGGCGCCGTTGGGGTCCTGCTGGCGGGACTCGCCTGGGCGTGGTGGCCCGACGGCGGGACGTACCGCCCGGTGCAGGCCTACGAACGCGGGACGCTCAGTGACGCCACCCGGGCGATCCTTCCGGCACGCGACGGCGGGGCGCTGCGACAGGGAGCGTCCGGACGGACCGTTGCGCTGTGGCCTGCCGGCACGGCCAAACCGACCCGGGACAACCCCCAGCTGAGCATGGTGCTGGTGCCGGCGGATGCGGCTCCGTCCGGGACGCCGTCAGCCGGCGGTTCCTCCGCTCCGGCGCCCTCCTGGGTGTTCCCGTTCGACCGGCCGGCTGCTCCCGAGGGAGACGGAAACCAGGCGCTCGCCGTGAACACCACCGACGGTTCCGTCCAGTACAGCGTGGCCTTCGCCCTGGTGTGGGCCGAGGATGGACAGCCCGTCACCACCACCAATGAGGCCTATGCCTTCGCCAACTGTTCGGGCTGCGGGGCGGTGGCTGTGGGGTTCCAGGTGGTGCTGGTGGTGGGCCAGACGGACGTGATTGTCCCCGAGAACCTCTCCCAGGCGGCCAACTACAACTGCCTGGACTGCCTCGCGTACGCCCTGGCCAGCCAGCTGGTGCTGACGCTCGACGGGCCGCTGGACGGGGACAGTAAACAGCAGCTCGAGGCGCTGTGGGCGCAAATCGCCGAGTACGGCCGCCACCTCCAGGACGTGCCGCTCTCCGACATCCAGACCACACTCAACGGATACAAGGAACAGATCACGGCCATCGTCAAGGGGTCATCGGTTGCCGGGGGTTCTTCCGGGGCAACGTCTCCTGCGACGGCCGGCCCCAGTGGCGGACCCACCCCCAGCTCCTCGGCTGCCTCGGGCGGCCAGTCCGCTCCGGCAGGGGCGCCGGCAGAAACTTTCGCTCCGGACCCTGCCGCGACTGGGGTGGCCACGGCGACGGCCGGGCAGAATGGGGAAGGCGGGCAGCCGACGTCGTCCGTTGACTACCCCACAACGGAACCCACCGTGGACCCCGGCGCCGGCGCGACGCCCCAGCCCACGTCCGGCACGGGCTGACCGCCCTTGGGCGCGCCCTACTTGGCGATGCTGCGCAGGATTTGGTGTGCAACCAACTGATCGACGCCGGGCAGGCGGGTTGCGCGGATGACCCACCTGCGCAGCAGGCGCTGGGTGTTGTTCCTGGGAAGGAACGTCGCTGCGGTCCGCCGTCCCGACTTTTGCGCCACCTCCACCACGGGGCGCCACTGCTGCTCGAACCGCGCCAGCGCCCCGCCGATGCCCCTGGTCCGGGTCACCGGTCCCAGGATGTCACCGAGCAGCGCGGCCCCGGCGATGGCCAGCGAGCCGCCCTGACCGGCCAGCAGCGACACGGCGCCGCAGGCGTCACCCACCAGGACTGTGCGCTCCGTGTGCCAGCGGGGCATGACCACCTGCGCCACGGTGTCGTCATAGGGGTGCCCGGGGCACAGGTCAAGGAGCCTCTCCACCGCATCGCCCAGGCCGGCGAACTCGCTGCGGAGCCGCTGGCGGGCGGTTGCTGCCTCTTTCCCCGGTGACACGGCGTCCCGGTAGACCAGGAAGGCGGCCACCTCGTCCTGCCGGATGCCGTACAGCCCGGCCATGCGGTTGAGCGTGTCGGTGAGGATGAACCGGCCCCGGAAGCGCGCATTCAGGGACGGCTCGGTGACGATGAACGCCGCGGCCCGCATGCCCAGGGGCCGGAGGTAGTCCCTTTCGGGGCCGAAGACGCCGGCGCGCACCCCTGAGTGGATGCCGTCTGCACCGATCAGCACATCGGCGCCCGTCTCCTGCCGGAGGCCATCTTCGACGAGGACGTGTACGCCATCGCCGTCTGTGCGCGCCTTGACCACCCGTGCCCCGTAACGCACCCGCACCCTGCCGGCCGGGACGTCAGCCAGCGCCGCCAGGGCCGCTGCCTCGATGTCCGGGCGCAGCAGGCTCAGGACTTTCCCGCCGGCCAGCTTGGAGAACCGGAGGTAGTCGATGCTGCAGGTGGTGCGGCCTTCGGTGTCCACGTAGTCGGCGGACTGGATGTGGTAGGCCGCCTCTGCCAGCCGGGGGTACAGGCCGATCCGCTCCGACGCCTCCACCCCGGGGCCGAAGAAGTCCATCATGTAGCCGTCGGGCCGCGGCGCCTGGGACTTTTCCAGCACCTCAACGTCCCAGTAAGCCAAGCCCAGTTGGCGGGCCGCGACGAGTCCGGCGATGCCGGCACCGACCACGATGGCCTTCATTCCGGTGCCTGCGCTGAGCTGCTGCCATTTGCATCGGGGTGGGGGACTGGACGTATGCTGGCAAATAACATATGCACTACTACATGTAAGCAGGGGGACGCTGCGCTGGCAAGAAGCCCGGGCAGGCTCACTGGAGCACGCGCGAACCACTTGTGTGATTCCGTTTGCGCAGCCAACGAGCAAAGGAAACATGTGCATGCACGTGAAAAAGGCGCTGGTAGCGAAACTGCTGGCCTTCATCACGGTCTGCGTAGCCTGCGGCATCCTGGCGGCGGGTCTTTTCGTTCCCGCCACCGCGGTGGGGGCAACGGTTGCGGGCCGCTCCATCAGCTTCTTCGACCAGCTCCCGGCCGAGCTGGAACTGAATCCGCCGGCACGGAATTCGAGGGTGCTGGCGAAGGACGGGTCCGTCATCGCCACGTTCTATTCACAGAACCGCGTCCCCGTCAGCCTGGATAAGATGTCACCGTTCATGCGGGACGCCATCATTTCCATCGAGGATGCCCGGTTCTACGAGCATGGGGGCATTGATCCCACCGGCATCCTCCGGGCCCTTGCCGTGACGGTCCAGGGCGGCCGCCAGGGTGCGTCAACCATCACCCAGCAGTACGTCAACAACATCATCATCGAATCACTGGTCGCCAACGGCAACGCGGACGAGGTGACCACAGGGGCGTCGAAAACCATCGGCGACAAGCTCCGCGAGATGAAGCTGGCCATCGCCCTGGAGAAGAAGTACTCCAAGGACCAGATCCTTGACGGCTACCTCAACATCGTCTATTTCGGCAACGGCGCCTACGGCATCCAGACCGCGGCCCAGGAGTACTTCGGTATCCCGGCCGCCAAGCTGACCCTGCCGCAGTCGGCGGCCCTGGCCGCGGTCGTCAACAGCCCGGTCTACTACGACCCCCTTACCCATCCCGACCACGTGGGGGCGCGCAGGAACGTGGTCCTGGACAAGATGCTCGAACAGGGGCGCATCACCGCCGCCCAGCATGACCAGGCCGTGGCCGCACCCCTAAATCTGGATGTCCACCTCAGCGTCCAGGGCTGCGCGGCCGCGGCCTCCGCCCCCTACTTCTGCGACTACATCAAGCGGCTGATCCTCAACAGCCCCGCCTTCGGCCCGGACGAGGATGCCCGGCAAAAGCTCTTGGACCAGGGCGGCCTCACCATCCGCACCACCCTGGACCCCGGCCTCCAGCAGGTCGCCCAGAAGGAGGTCAACGCCGCCCTGCCGGCAACCGACCCGCTGCAGCGCGGCTCGGCCCTGGTCAGCGTCCAGCCCGGAACCGGAAAGGTGCTGGCCATGGCGCAAAACACCAACTACAACCCGGCGGCAGCGCCGGGGAACTACACCGGCAACCTGTCCCTGCCCGAGAAGGACGCCAACGGCGACCCCCTGGACGGTGCGGGCGGCTTCCAGATCGGTTCCACCATGAAGCCGTTCGTCTTCGCCGAATGGCTCCGGTCCGGCCGGTCCATGGCCACGGTCCTGGACGGGTCGGTCCGCGTCTACAAGGCAGGCTTCCCGTGGAGGAACAGCTGCGGCACCACCTCCGGCTCCTATGACCCAGCGCTTGGGCAAACCCCGCTGCCCAACGACGATCCGTACCACTACTACCGGATGAGCGTCCTGCAGGGCCTCTACCAGTCGATCAACACCATCACCTTCCAGACCGCCACGCGGCTGAACTTCTGCAACATCCAGAAGATGGCGACGGCGGCGGGCGTCAAGAATGGCCACACGAACCAGCCCTACGACCTGTCCGGCATTGCGAGCCTCATCGGCACCCAGGACGTGGCGCCGCTGGACATGGCCAACGCCTATGCAACCTTCGCGGCAGGCGGAGTCCACTGCGATCCGGTCGCGCTGGAATCCGTCAAGGACGCCCAGGGCCACGACTACCCTGTTCCTTCAGGCAACTGCACCCAGTCCATTGATCCGAAGGTGGCCGCCGGGGTGGCCTACGCCCTCAAACGCGTCCTGGTCAAGGGCTCCGGCTACAAGATCCCCGTCAACCGGGACCATGACATTTTCGCCAAGACCGGAACCACGGACGGCAACACCCAGACCTGGACCGTGGGGGCCACCACGGGAATCGCCACCGCCTCGTGGTTCGGGAGCTACAAAGGCTTCGGGCCCCAGTGGGCCAACCAGGACATCAGGATCAACGGGAAGTACTATGCCGGCGTGAACGGGTCAGACATCGCAGGCACCCAGTGGGGCCACCTCATGGACGCTGCCGCCGCCGGGTATCGGGGAACGTCCATTCCCGCGCCGCCGGCATCCATGCTGCGGTAGCTGAGCCGGCGGGAACAACAACGGCGGTGGGTTCGTTGCACACGGAACTGCAAAGGAAACGAGGATAACCATGGCTGCTGATTACGACGAACTGCGGACCGACGTCAAGGAAACACAGGACCGTTCGCTCGAGGACCTCAAATCCGCCAATGCCCCGGATGCACGCAGCGTGGTCCGGGAGTTGGATGCCCCCGATGATGCCGACGCGCTTGGCGTCCCCGGCGGCGAAATCGTTGCCGAGGAACTCACGGTAGTGGTGGTGCCCGCCGCCGAGGATGAGTTCACGTGCCACTCCTGCTTCCTGGTCCGGCACCGTTCCCAGATCGCCAAGGAAAAGGACGGCCACCTGTACTGCACCGAGTGCGAGGGCTGACCGCTACCGCACGTGATTCAGTCAGGGCTTGCCGGCGAGGCTGACAAGGGGAACATGAAGGGTCTGTTGCCCCGTGCCCCGCTGCACGTTGACAGCCACCGGCCGGCCCGGATCCTGCGTTCTGAGGCCCGCGAGCAGATCCGTGACGTTTCCGACTTTTATACGGGCGAACGGCGTGCTGATGTCGCCCGCCTTCATGCCTGCCTGTTCAGCCGGGCTGCCCTGTGACACGCTGATTTCCAGGGCTCCTGCCGTGGTGGGCAGTGAGAACCGTTGGGCAAGTTGGGGTGTGATGTCAGTCGGGACAATACCGAGGGCTGCGTGTTTGACCGAGCCAGGCTTCGAGGGGTGATTCCTTGGACGGCGGCATGTTGCGGTGGAGGCCGGAAACAATGCCGGCGGTGACCGTTTCCCCCAGCCAAAGGGGCTTACGATGACCACCGTCATAGAACCGACCTCCGGGTCCGATGAGGCGAAGCGTGCGGCCGGCAGGCCTTTTGGGTCGACCTTCAAGGCCCGCTACGCGGGGCTGGGGTGCTGCCCGAGCTGATTCGGATTTCGACGCCTGGGCGGAATCGGGTGCCGGGCTAAGGGGCTACGTCGGCACGCGGCTACTTGGGCACATAGGGCGCGTACTGGGACAAGGTGCCATCAAGCACCGGAACATCCATGACTTCGCTCTTGCCCTTGGCTTGGAGGGTTAGGTCTGTGCGTGCGCCCGGCGGGTTTTCGGTGCTCTGGAGGATGTGTTCGGACGTGTCGAAGCCGATCTGTCCGTTGGCCGGGACTATCAAGTCCATACGGTTGTCCCGGTCCCTGATGACCAGGCGGATGTCTTCACTCGTAGGGTTGAAGATCATGCCCAGGAGGCGGCCCGGCTGCTCCTTGGCGGCGGCGACCACGGAAATGCTCCGGAGTTCGAGTCCCGCCAGATCGAGGTTGGCGCCAGGGGCAACGGACTTATAGTTCTGCACTCCGGAGTTGTAGCACCCGCTGACGCCTAAAGCAGTGCCAAACGCCAAAAGGAGGCAGAGCAGGAAACGGATGATTCGGCTGGATGACATGGAGGATTCCTTCCTGGACAATATTCGCGGAGATTGGCAGGCCCTGCCGCTTGGTGCGCGGGAAGGCGCAGGTCCGTCGGATGACCAGAGCTTCGAGAGCTGGGATCCGGGCATGGAAAAGAGGGATCCGGGGCCGGCCGTTGGCTGGTCCTATACGTTCTGGTGCGTGCGCCGCAGTGCCTGGTTAATGTCCGGGCAATCTGCTTTGTGGCGCGTACCCGGGTAAACGACGCTTCTTTCAACTTCTTTTAAACCGTAGGTCCGTTTTGATGCTCCGGCCGTAACAAGGCTGTCAAGATTGCCGGAGCGTCATCACGACTGGGCAACAGCTGTCGCGAGGCCCGGGCCCGGATGAGTTATTGCCACTAGGCTGAATAACTCTGAGGGGCATCGAGCGGCGACGGCAAGTACCTGCCCGGCACTGAAACCCCAGTCCGGCAACAGGCGGGGGAGAAGTAAGTCCATGGTCCAGGCGGCGCTGTTGAATTCAGGCTCTTGTTGAAAGGACGCGCGGCCCATTGGCTGGATGCGCTGCGGACACAGTTGTGGCCCTTGCCGGTGTTGGCGGTGGCCGCCGCAGTGGCACTCGGGGTTGCATTGCCGGCCCTGGATGCGGGCATCGACGGACAGCTGCCGGACAGCGCCAGGGTTGTGCTGTTCAGCGGGGGAACGGAAGCGGCGCGGGCGGTCCTGCAGGCTATCGCGGGGTCCCTGATCACAGTGACGTCCCTAACCTTCTCCCTGACGGTGGTCACGCTGCAACTGGCCAGCAGCCAGTTTTCGCCCCGCCTCTTAAGGACTTTTACCGCTGACCGCTTTGTCCACGCCACCTTGGCGCTGTTCCTGGCGGCCTTCGCGTTCGCCCTGGCGGTCCTTCGCAGCGTCCGTGACGAGGTCAGCGGAAGCACGGCCTTTGTCCCCGAAATTTCGGTGACGGTGGCATTTGTGCTTGCCATTGCCAGCGTGGTGGGCCTGGTGCTGTTCCTGGCGCACCTTGCCCGGGAGATACGGGTGGAGACGATAATGCGCCGGGTGGACCGGGAAACCCGGGACACCATCGACCGCGTGTTCCCGAAGAACCGGCGGGTTGCAGACGCCGTGCCCGCCCCGCAGCCGGGCAGTTTCCTCATACCGGCAGTATCCTCCGGGTTCCTCACCTCACTGGACAAGGACCGGCTCCTGGCGGCCGCAGTGAACTTCGGAGCCGTGGTCCGGATTGACCGGGATCCAGGGAGCTCCCTGGTGGAAGGGGTTCCTTTCGCCACGGCCTGGCCGCTGGAAATGGGAGCCGGCCATGGCCCGGACGCCCGGGAAGAGCTGTGCCGCGAGATCAATGCGGCAGTCGCCACAGGTTTTGAACGCACAAGTGTCCAGGACGCCGGGTACGGGTTCCGCCAGCTTGTGGATGTGGCCGTGCGTGCCTTGTCACCAGGAATCAACGATCCCACCACGGCGGTCCACGTCCTTGGCCACCTCTCGGCCCTGCTGTGCCGCTCGTGGACCGGAACCCCGGGCCGGAGCAGGTCCGCGATGACGACGGCCGGGTACGGGTTGTGCTGTCGCTCCCCGGGCTGCCGGCACTGATGGACCTGGCCGTAAACCAGGCCAGGTACTACGGCGCCGGGGATCCGGACGTGGCAGGGCGTTTGCTGGACCTCCTGCGGGAGGTCGCGTTCTGTGACCGGACGGGCCGCTACCGGGACCTGGTAATGGACCACCTGGACCGCATGCGCAGCGCAATAGCCACGGCCAACTACGCGGTTTCGGATCGGCGGCGTCTGCTCGACAACGCGGAAGCCTGCGCCGCCGAGGTCCAGGCACGCAAGGGTTGACCAGGTTCTGTCCCAGATCGAAGTCTGTCACCAAGCGGTGACCGGATCAGTCCAGGCGGCACCCTGTGGCTTCAGCTTCGATGAAAAAGCCGAATAGGCTCGTGCCTTCTCCTGCCAGGGGAAGACTCCGAATCGGTGCCGGCAGCGGAACCGGGGGATGAACGTGCTTCCCCGGCAACCCGGACAGTGCGCCAGGTGTCCAACGCGATGACCGCGCCAATAATCGCCAGGGACAGGAACATGGAGGCAAACGCATCGGTCAGCCAGTGATACCCCAGGTACAGTCGGCTCAAGGTCACCAGCCCGATGCCGAGCACCGCGGCCACGGACCACAGGGCCCCCGCAAGGCGCTTGTCCTGGCGCCGTGATGTGACGAGGTATGCCAGGACCAGCAGGAAGTCGCATGCGCCCAATACATGGCCCGAGGGAAACGAGAAGCTGGGGTCGGGTTCCAGGAGCATGGCATCCACGGGCGGCCGGGACCGGTGGACCATGGGCAGGATGATCTGTGAAATGATGACGACGGCCACCATTGCTCCGACGAAAAGCAGGGGCCGCCACGCATGCCTTTCCGCGAAGGTCCAGGCGACGGCGACCACCAGGACAATGATGGGCATGGCCACCGGCCCAAACACCCGCGCCACCGGCCTCATGGCCGCGGTCAGCACATCCGACCGGTGCGAAAGAAGCCACTGCCGGACGGGTTGGTCCAAGGCACTCAGCCCATCACTGTGGAGGACACCCCACAGGGTGAGGGCGAAGAACGCCGCGCCCGTCAGGACCAGCGCCCCGGCTGCGATGTAGTAGCCGCGCCGCACGCGGGCGGATACGTGCCGGTGGTGAACGGAGAACAAGTGGTGGACGCCCCCGTGGTAAGCCCTGGCCACCATCGTCGCAGAAGGCCCTGCGTGCTCCGTCCCGCGGGCTCGTTTCTGTGGCCCTTTCGGAATTGGCTGGCTGTCCGTCCAGGGAACGTCAGCCAGGATGCGCGGGTCAAGGTCCACGCCCAGCCTGAGTACGCTGATTTCCCCGGTGGTTTCGAGGACAACGCAGGCCACCTCGTCCAGGTTCCTTACTCCCGCCAGGCGGAGAGTGGGCCAGAGGTCAGCTTCGGTCAGGTGCACCTTGTGCAGGTTTTGGTGGATGATGGTGCCGCCCGACATGAGCAGTACCGGGCGGTTTAGCAGAAAGCGCTCAGCCACCCGCCATCGTTTCAGGTGTCCCGTGACGGCCTGCATCCCGAAGAGGCTCAGCAGGGCCAGGAGGCCGGCCCCAAGCGTAGGTGTGTAGCCAAGGGCCGCCCGGCCAATGACGGCGCCCAGCGCCACGATGGTGGCGAGGTCTGAACTTGCCACGCGTGCCAGCACCCGCTGCCCCAGCATGCGGACCAGGACCACCAGCGCAAGGTACATCCCGACAGTGGACAGCACCACTTCGAGGGCCTGCTGCGGCGTGAGTGTCAGTTCCTCCCACATGGCGTGCCTCTTCCTATGCGGGCCGCCGGGAACCTGTACTGGGCCTAGATTCCCAGCAAAAGGCTCTCGGCGGCGGACGGCTCCCCGGCGGCCAGGGCGAACAGTTCAAAACCGGCGGCAACCTTTGCCTGTTCCTCCGGCGACAGGCCGGTAAGCACCTGGGCGATCTCCCGGCGCCGGGCCTGTGTCACGTCCTCCACGATCCGTAGCCCCTGTGCGGTGGCGGAGACCATGACTTCACGCCGGCTGCCGGGGCTCTGTTCCCGCACCAGCAGCCCCGCCGTTTCCAGCCTGTCCGCGGTCCTGCTGAAGCTTGACTGGTGGACACCGAGGAGCTGTGCCAGATCACCCATGCGGGCGGGCCCCCTGGAAGCCAGCAGCACCAGGACACGGAACTGTGGAAGCGTGACGGCGTCCGCTACTCCTGCCAGGGAGCGGGCGACCAGTCCAAGCAGGGCCCTGGACGCGGTGAGGGTCCGTTCCAACGCTTCATCGTGTCCAGGCGCACCTTGCGTACCCATACGTGAGTCCAACTCCTTGTGAATGGCCGAACCCCGGCAGTTTTCCATGCAGGGGAACATAGGTTGACCCACAGCATATGTTGGTCCGGAGCGTGGTTCAAGGCGTCCAGGCGGCGCCGGGCAAGCTCAGCCCTCGTCTGCCGGATTCCGCAGCTTGCGCCGGATCAGGATCCCGGCCACAACCAGGCCGAAGACCAGGACGGCGGCGACTACCCCCACTACAACCAGTTGCGCGGGAAGCCCCGTGTCGGCGGCCGTGGCGTTGGCCGTCGGTGCCGCCGCCGGCGCCGCATTCGGGCCGCCGGCGGTGAAGGTGAAAGTCCCCTCGATGGGGTGGCCATCCGAGGACACCACCCGCCACACCACCTTGTACTTTCCCTGTGGAGCGCCTGGCTTGACCGCCTGGCTGACCTGGTTGTCCACGATCTGCACCGGCCCGTCCGCCTGGTCGGTACCGCTGGCATCCTCCACGCGCACGATTGAGTTGATGGCGATGGGGGTGTGGTCGAAGGTCAGTTCGATCTTCGCCGGCATCGCGCTGACGGTGGACCCGTTGGCCGGGTTACTGGATTCGAGGGCGTCGTGCGCCTGGGCCGGTGCTGAAGAAACCAGCAGGAACGTGGCGGTGGCCAACGGCAGCAGCATCCTGGCCAGCCAGGCCGCCGGAGTGTGGGTAGGCGTCGTCTTCACAATGTTCCCCAATCTACTTGCCGCGGCGCGGGTACGGCGGTACCAGGACCAGCCCCAGTGCTGTTGCGCCGAGCACCAAGCCTGCCGCACCCAGGACCACCCCCCACACGGACGTGGCATCACTGGAATCCTGGGCCGTCCGGGTCACTGCCTCGGAGCTGGGCGCCGCCGACGCAGTGCCGGCGGCAGCGTCGTCGTCGGCCGTTGTCACAAAGGACGGGGCCGGATGCTTGGGTTCCGGCTGCCCTTCAGCGCTCTCTTCGTCCCACTTCACCACGCTGCCGTCGGTGTAGCTCTGGGCCGCCTTCAGGGTGACCTTGGTGCCCTCGGCGGGCAACCGGCCCACCGACAACGAGAAGGACTGGTACTGGTTCTGGCCCAGCTGGTGGGCTTCGTCCGCGGTCCAGACCACCGAGACCGGCGCCTTGGTGACAGTGGCACCGGCCACCGTGACCGGCTTGGGCAGGTCGCCCGTGACAACCTGCGCGGTCCAGCCTTCCACAGGCTTGACGGAGACGGAGGTGAACGGCGTATCGGTGGGCAGCGTGACCTCGAGCTTGGTGGTCTTCGCGGTGGGGGACTCGTTGGGGACGTTGAACGTCAGGTGGGAGTAGCCGTTCGCGGCGGTGTCGTCCGGGTCAACGCTCACGTGGGCGGACGCGGCGCTGGCGCCTGCGGCGATGATTCCCGCGGCGGCAGCGGCGGCGGTGAGGGTCTTGAGGGTACGGCGGAATGAGGTGTTCAAAGCAAGCCTTCCAAGGGGTGCGCCAAAAAGGACCGCGTACGGCGGCGGCGCAGAAATACAGGGACAACGCGGCCCGCCCACGCCTGCCAGGGGGCAGGTGGGGACGGCGCGGAAAGTCGGGAGCCGCTTTAGATCGCGGCGTGGAAGGCCGGCGGCCCGCGCAGCGCAGGCAGGCGCAGGTTCCGCCACCGGAAAGGAATAACGACGGCGGCCGGCGCGGGAAGGTGCGGCCATTCAGGAATGGCGGCGGCGGACAGGATCCGGACAAGTGGCCGCAGCCAGGCGGCCAAGGCCCAGGCGGCTGCTTCGCCCTTGGCCAGGACCAACGCCGTGGCCAGGGTTGCCGCGACGTGCAGGGCCAGCATCAGGGCACCTGGTACGGCGGCATGTTCCGGCATCAGGGCCGCGGCCGCAGGGGACACCGCTGAGGCGTCATGGATGTGGCCGCCGGCGGTGGGAGTGAACGATGCGGACACCGAGAACGCGTCGAAAGCCCAGTGCAGGACCAGTTGGCTGGAGCCCAGGAGGCCGATCATCGCGGGCATGCTGATCTTGGTCTTTGACAGGATCGTAACCGGCGCCAGGACCAGCGCCACGATTCCTGCGACGATGACCGGCTGCGGCAACAGGCCCCCTGCAATAACGTGAGCCCCTGCGGCAAGGATCAGCATGGAGGCGGTGAAGGCTATGGCCCGGGGGACGCGGAACGGAGCGCTCATGCCAGTCGCCACCCTTCCCTTTACAGTTGCCACCCTCCACTGTAAGGAACCACCCCCATGGGCAGGTAATCAACTTCGGGATGTGGAGGAGGTCGGAACGCCGGCTGGGGGGTGAAACAGCAAAGCCCCTGGTGGAGGCCAGGGGCTTTGCTTCGAACTGCGAGGGGGTGCGCTACTCCGCGAGCTTGGCGACCGAGTGCGCCCAGATGAAGAACTTGTTGGTGCCCAGATCCTTGACGGTCTTGATATTCAGGGCCTCCTTGAGCTTCTGTGCGTCGCTCTCGGACAGACCCTTCAGGGCCTCGACCGGCGCCTTGGCCAGATCATCAATGCCCTTGTCGAGATATTCCTTGTCGAACTTCGCGTTGATTCCAGCCATACTGTCTGTCCTCCTGGTGCTCGTTGGGCCTCATTGTGTCGTGGGACACTGTGGCCATTGAACCACGGCAATTCTCAAAATGCACAAGTATTCAAATTGGCCATTCCTTACCCCCTCCTGCAACGGCTCCCAGCAATTACCCAGCAACCGGAACGTGGGCGCGGAGGGCCCTGTCGGGATGGGGCCAGGGCAGGTAGGCGCCATCTTCCCCGTCCTCCCCGTCATCTACTTTCCTTGAGTAGTAACCCTGCTTACCATTGGTAAACTGCCGGTTGACCTGCGGCTTCGTGGTGCGAGTGCGCGCGGGGGCAAGTAGTCCCCTCCCGGAAGACAGGTAGCCACTACGGGGGCCGTCCCCGGCAAATGCCCCTAGTCTGCAATTCGATGGAGGTCCGGCGCGCGCCAGTGCAGGAGAGGGGATGGGCGGAAATGGCGAATTGCGTGAGTTGCATAACTTTGGACCCATCCGCCACATGAACGGCTTCGAATGCCTACTACCGTATAAAAGGGCCAAAAAGACCTTGGACGCGGGCACATTAAGTTTTGGAATTTGTTGTCTGCGGAAATCAGCCGGGTTTGGCCAAGGATTTGATCGGGGGAATTGTTGGAGCGCGGGACGGTAGTGGTTGTCGAGGACGATCCGGACATCAGTGTTGTGGTGTCCGGGATCCTGCGTGAGGCAGGATTCGGCATCCATGCATTCGACCATGGGCAGGCCGGGGTTGACGCCGTGAATAAACACAGCCCCGAAGTGGTGGTGGTTGATCTCGGACTGCCGGACATCGACGGATTCGAAGTGACCCGGCGCATCCGGACCTTCAGCAATGCCTACGTGCTGATCCTGACCGCGAGCAGCCAGGAACTGGACACCATTCTGGCCCTGGAGGCAGGCGCCGATGACTACCTCACCAAACCCTTCCGCGCCCGCGAGCTGAGGTACCGGGTGGAGGCACTGCTGCGCCGGCCCCGGCTCCGCACCGACACTCCACACCTGACGGCCTCGTCCCTGCAGACGGCACCCCCAATGGCCCCGGACGCGCCAACTGATGTTCTGGACGGCCCTGAGTCCCTGGCCCACAACGGCCTGCACCTGCATGTCTCCACCAGGACGGTCAGTGTGGACGGGGTGGAAGTCCGCGGACTTACCGCCTCCGAGTTTGAGCTGCTGTACACCGTCCTCATCAACGGACGGGTGGTTCTGAGCAAGGAAGACCTTGCCCAGTCGATGCGTGGGGGGCAAAGCGCGGACGACGCCCTGGACCGTGCGCCGGATGAACAGGTGATCCAGGTGCACATCGCCAATTTGCGGAGGAAACTGGGCGATAGTGCAGCAAAGCCTCGCTGGATCGAGACGGTTCACGGATTTGGCTACCGACTGGCGGCACCCATGGACCAGGAGAACTAAATAACGTTCCGGACGGGGTGCTGGGACTCTGCTTATAGGGCTAGCCTGTAAATGAGTCGGCAAGTTCGTTCGCTTTTCCAACAGATACCTGTGCGGCAGGTGACTGTTCTCCTTTTCGTGGTGGGCCAGAGTGGCAGCAGGAGACTAACAAGCGCCTTTGGGGTTTCGAAGGGCGAATGAACGGACGAATATGGCCACTGGCCAAAAGCCCGGTTCAGCGGCTTCCTGTGGGCGCGTGTATGTCGTGACTGGCGAAGAGCTCGTCCGACGGGGTTTGCGGAGGTTGCTGGAGGTTAACGGGTTCAGCGTTGCCGGTGAGTCGGGGTCTGTCCGCCAGGCGGCGCGCCGGATCCCTGCGGTACGCCCGGATCTGGCCATCATCGACGATGATCTTCCCGATGGTTCCGGTGCCGGGCTTTGCCAATCTCTCGTGGCGGCTGATGGAACCATTCGGTGTGTGCTGATGACGGGTGAAACTGACGAGGCGGTGCTTATTGGGGCTATCCTGGTAAGCGGGTGGGGGTGTCTGTCACAACAGGATGACAATGAGGAGCAGCTCAGGCTGATCCGGCGGCCCATCCAGGGGTACACAGCCTACAGCCGTCGTTTCCAGACCGGCATCCTGGCTCCGATCCAGGCTGACGGAACGAACGGGCCCGACGGCCGGTTGGGAATGCTTTCAGAACAGGAGATGAAGGTGGCGGGCGGGGTTGCCCGGGGGTTGACCAACGGCCAGATCGGCCAGGAAATGTTTTTGGCCGAAAAGACCGTGAAAAACATGGTCTCATCGGTGCTGATGAAACTCGACATGTCGCGCAGAACCGAGGTCGCGGTGTTCGTCTCCGGGGAACTTGAGCACACAGGGAACCTCGCACAGGAGTACCGGCGCAGCCGTGACACAGACCTGATCGCGGAAGTCACCGCGGCGCTCGTTATCTGCACCAGTGAGGCGGGGAGTGTTCCGCCGTCCAACAGAATGCTCTTATTGAACGCCATGCGACTTGCTGATTCCCTGGCGGCTACCCGCGCCCGGCCTCACGCCGTTAGACTCTTGCAGGAACGACGGACGAGAGTGCATGGCCCTGAGACCACCACCCCAAGGCCAACCCCGCGCGGCACTGACAACGCTCCCGAGCGGGGCCAGTACTAAGGGGCCGGACAGTTTCCCACTGGCACTCCACTGCCGGAGCAGAATCTGGGTGCCAGCGGTTTGGAAGGGCGGCTATGTCGAGTGCGCAGGCGCCTGTGGACCGTTTTGATCGGGTAGTCCTGGTCTTCAATCCGGGTAAGCCCGGCATGGTTGCCAGGATCGACGAATTACAACAGGGTCTGACTGCCGGATTGCCGGAGCTGCCGATTGAGTTGCTGCCAACGGAGTTTGCCGGGCACGCCCGTGATCTTGCACGCTCCGTGGCGGCGAAGGGAACCCCTCTCATTGTTTCCGTCAGTGGTGATGGCGGATACCACGAGGTGGTCAACGGGGTAATGGACGTTCCCGGCAGCAGGGCGGTGTGCACTGTTGTTGCGGCAGGCAACGCCAATGACCATCACCGCAGCATGCCCGCGCCGCCGTTGCCGGAGGCCGTCCGCGAAGGCCGGGTCCGCCACATCGACCTGTTGCGCATCACGTACGGCGGGAAACACCGCGAGCGGATTCAGTACGCCCACTCGTATGTAGGTTTCGGGCTCACACCGTTGATGGCGATCGGCATCGAGAGGGGCGGCAAGGGGAAAATCCTCGAACTCCTGTCCGTCGCCCGCACACTCTCTGCGTTGAGGCCCTTTGAACTCGTCCGTGCAGACGGGGCCACCGCGCGCTTCGACAGCCTGATCCTCGCCAACATTTCGCGTATGGCCAAGTACGGGACGGTCAGCGAGATGGGCAGCCCCGACGATGGCCTGTTCGAGGTCGTGACGCTCCCGCATGCCGGGCGTTGGAAGATGGCGCTGATGACCCTGCGGGCTGTGACGCTGGGACTAGGGCACCAGCCCAGCGTCAGCAGCTATTCCTTCACAACGCGGGATGCTGTTCCTTGCCAGATCGACGGCGAAGTCGTTCATCTTCCAGCCGCCACGCATGTGCTGGTGGAGAGCGCGAAGGGCGCCCTGGCTGTTATCTGACCCTGGGCACCCTTGCTGTGTCTGTGGATTGTGGGAACGGGGCAGGCCGGGGTTTGGAAGCGTACAGAACTGATTGGTGGGTTTTCACCGGTCGTGGCCCACGAGGGCGTACAGTCAGGGTATCGGGACGCTGTGACTGGACATCCGGTTTCCTGAGCAATGAAACCAACTCCGCGTCCGCCGCCGGCACATCGGCGACTGTGGCATCCCGTCACGGCAATGAACACGTGGTGATCAGTTGGGACAACGAGGGCGGCCCTGGCCGTTCTGTTCCGCAGGTAAGCCCCTCCGGCCGATGCCCTCCCCTTATAAGGGGCCCGGTTTCGGGTCCCTTGACCCCAGTCACAGTCGATCCGCCCGTCTCTGCGGTTCTGACAGTGCATCTTCAAGAAACGTTGGCGCAATGCCATGACCACCACCCAAGAACAGCCTGTCCACGTCGAGGGGCGCCTTGCGCTCAGCGGCGTCCTGGCCTCCGCCCTGCCTCACGACCTCGGTACGGCCACGGGCGCCTCTCGTTACACCGTCCCGGCCGTGTTCTCCCGCAGGCCCCAGCCCCGGGAACTCGATTTGTTGCATGCCAAGAGCGTCACCCGGCGCTTGGCGGAGGAAGGATACAGCGACGTCGAACTGCGGGTCTCTGACCGCCGCCTCCTGATCACCAACACCAATCTGCAGGACCTCAAGTCAGGGCTTGCCCACCTTATCGGCATGATTCTGAGGGACATTTCCGTGCAGGCCGAAGCTGAGCGCGCCCACAGGTCTGAAGAACTGGATGCCCTGGGGATGCTTGAGGAACAACGACTCGAAGCTATCCGTCAATCCGCGGCCGAAATCCACTTCGACTAACACCCGTAACCAGCCGTACCCAAACCCGCAAAGGAAACAAATGACTTCCATGCACCTTGAGAAGTACTGGCACCGGCTGTCCCCGGCCAGCAAGCAGTGGCTCATCGACAATCCTGGCTGTGTAATTCTGCCCCGCACCATTTCGGCGGAAATAAATGCCGAATCCGGAGAGGACGCTGATTCTGATAATCACGGCGAAACTGTCCTGTCACAGGAAAACATCGAGTTCATCCGGTCCAAAACACACCAGGAAGAACCGTCCCCGGCACCGCCGACCTACCGGTTCTTCGACTCTGTGCAGCCCTAAACCCACGGGACCCCGGCCACCCAAACCGGGCCGGGGTCCCAGCCATTAAGGTACTGGGCGAGGCCCCTGTGACCGAAAGGGGGCGAGGCGGGGCATAGTTGGAGTATGGCAACCTACGATTCCCGGAGTTTTTACACACGCGGTGATTCCTTCAGTGTTGGAGCTTCCCGGGAACACATCGAACGCTCGCTTCTGGACTTCGGGGCAACCGACGTTCTCTTCAGCCAACGTGGCCACCTCAACGCCATCTCGTTCAGAGCCAGCGGAAGGCAATTTCGGATCGTCCTCTCTTTGCCGCAGAACGAGGGAAGCCCTACGGTTCCGGGTGGAGTGTCCGACGTCCCCGGCAAGGAGGTTAGCGCAAAAGTGCTCGAACTCGATGCCCGTCGATTCTGGCACGCCTTCGCCCTGTCGACCGACGCCAAACTCGCAGCAGCGGCAGCCGGTGTTGCAACACTCGAGTCCGAATTTCTGGCCCATGTGGTGCTCCCCGGGAACCATACGGTGATGGACGAACTCGAACCGGTCATAGCCTCTGCCTACAGGTCCGGGCAGCGTCCCTGCATCAGTACTGCTGCTGGACCACGGACCGATTGAAAAATGGGCAATGGTCCAGCCAGGAAGGACCACCGGCAGGCCGGAAGGCACATCTTATTGGGACCGGGGCGCGTTGCGAAATGACGGAAACCCAATGGCCACTTGTGGAGCCCTGCGTTTTCAGTTTGAATTAGCGCCGTCGCACTGGGCGACTTTCGTGTAATTCTTGGTCTCGCAGGTGCCTGGCACCGCCTTTAGGAAGAAGCTTCAGTGAAAGCGTTGCACAGGCTGAGTGCTGTTCTGTTTCCGAATATTGTCCGCCCGCGCGGAAAGACAAAAGGGATAGCCAACGCTGCCGCGGCATTGTCCTTGTTGGCGGGGCTGCTATCCCTCACCATCCCTTCCGCCGGCACGGTACCCAGCGCGACGGCTGCAGACATCAAGCCGGGGGAGTGGGTTTCCCTGGCGGCCGGTCCGGCGCCGGCCAGCAACCCGCTGCAGGGCTTTGTCCCATACGCCGGGAAGTACGGTTCCCTGCCCTATTCCATGGAATGGTTTTACATACCGGTGAACGCTGTGGTCACGGGACCCGGCACCTACGACTGGTCCGCCCTGGAATCCCAGCTGAACACCATTGCCGCCCGCGGACACCAGGCCGTCTTCAGGTTCTACCTCGACTACCCCGGCAAGCCAACCGGCGTTCCCAAATACCTGTTGGACGCCGGCCTGGCCACCCACTCCTACACCGACTACGGCAACCAGGGCATCAGCGTTTCCCCCGACTACAACGACCCGCGCCTGGCCCAGGCGCTGGACAGCTTCATCGCGGCCTTTGGCTCACGGTACGACGGCGACCGGCGCATCGGCTTCATCCAGGCGGGCCTGCTGGGCTTCTGGGGCGAATGGCATACCTACCCCCACGACGGGTGGGCCTCGCCGGAAAACTGGTCGGCCTCGGCCACGGAGCAACAACTTGTCCTGCAGGCCTACACAGCCGCCTTCACCAGGACCAAGCTCCAGGTGCGGTACCCCACCACCGCCAACAGCAGCCTCAACGTGGGCTACCACGACGACTCGTTCGCCGCTGAAACCCTGCCCGGGAGCGGCTGGAGTTTCGTGGACAAACTGCAGCAGGCCGGCGCAACCAGCAAGTGGCTCACCCAGCCGGTGGGCGGCGAACTCCGCCCCGAGCTGCAGCCCTGCCTTTTCGACGCCGTCCCCTGCCCCTGGGTGGCCGATCCGGCCCAGAAGGACTTCCCGGGGAGCGTGGCAGCCACCCACGCTTCGTGGCTGCTCAACCAGTACGCCTTCAGCCCAACGTACGCAGGGACTGCCCAAAGCACTGCTGCCGCAGCGTCCCAATCGCTGGGCTACCGGTTCCAGGCCACCGGCTTCTCCCTGGCGCCCGGAACCGTGAAGGGACAGAGCGACCTCAGCGTCACCATCCGCAACACCGGGGCGGCGCCGTTCTACTACGACTGGCCGGTGCAGGTGGCTGCCGTGGGCGGCGACGGGAAGATCGCCAGGACCTGGACCACCTCCTGGAAGCTGACCACGATCAAACCCGGCATGGCACCCACCCTGGCCACACCCTTCAGCACCAGCGGCCTCGCCGCCGGCTACTACACGCTGGTGCTGCGGCCGGTGAACCCGCTGGCCAATGGTGTCCCGCTGCGCTTTGCCAACGCCGCCCAGGACCAGACGCTGCCCGGGTGGCTGACCCTGGGACGCAACTACTTCCCCGCATCCTGACCGCCGGCCACAGCCAAGCCGCGACAGCCGGCTTTCAACTGGCTGCCGCCTCCATGCGGTAACCGTTCGGGTTGTTCTGCTGCCAACGCCAGGCATCGGCGCACATGTTCTCCAGCGTTTCCGCCGCCTTCCACCCCAGGTCGCGGAAGGCCGCCGTCGGATCCGCCAGACTGACCGGGGCGTCTCCCGGGCGCCGCTCCGCCAGGCTGTAGGGGACTGCAGTCTGTGCGGCCTTTTCGAAGGCGCGGATGATTTCCAGGACGGAGTGGCCGCTGCCGCTGCCCAGGTTCCAGGTGTGGACCCCCTCGTGGGCGGCAAGGTAATCCAGTGCCGCCAGGTGGCCGGCGGCGAGGTCCATCACGTGGATGTAGTCGCGGACCCCGGTGCCGTCGGATGTTGGGTAGTCGCCGCCGAAGACGTTCAGCATGTCCCTGCGGCCCACCGCCACCTGGGTGACGTACGGGAAGAGGTTGTTCGGGGGCCCCTGCGGATCCTCGCCGATCTGGCCGGACGGGTGGGCGCCCACCGGGTTGAAGTAGCGCAGGAGGGCCAGCCGCCACCGGCCGTCAGAGGCCTGCACGTCCGTGAGGATCTCTTCGATCTGCTGCTTGGTCCGGCCGTAGGGGTTTGTGGCCCCCAGGCTGCTGTCCTCCTTGAGCGGCATCTGCGGGTTGCTCCCGTACACGGTGGCGGAGGAGCTGAAAACGAGGGTCCGCACATCGTGGGCGTCCATGGCCTCCAGCAGGTTCAGCGTCCCCGTGACGTTGTTGCGGTAGTAGCGCAGGGGCTGGGACACCGATTCGCCCACGGCCTTCAAGCCCGCGAAGTGGATCACCGCCTCCACCCCGGCGGCCGCGAACACCTGGTCCAGCGCCGCGGGGTCCGTGATGTCGGCCTCGTGGAACGCCAGGCTGCGTCCGGAGAGTTTCTGGACGCGCAGCAGCGACTCCACCTGGGAATTGCTGAGGTTGTCCACCGCCGTGACGTCGTGCCCGGCCTCGAGCAGTTGGAGGATGGTGTGGGACCCGATGTACCCGGCGCCGCCGGTAACTAGAACCTTAATGTCTCTGCCCTCGCTGATAGACAACCCCGCTCTGCGGAGCCAAAACCACATGGTGGGGTGCCGGTTGCCCGGCGGCATCAACCAGCCCGGATGGGACTTTGATGCGTCGCCGGCTGCGGCCGTCATTGTTGAAGTTCACGGCCGCCCAGCCGCCGCTGAACGTCCGCTGCCACACATGCCGCCGGCCCTGGGGCTGCCCCTCGGGATGTCCCAGGGGCCAGTCCAGTTCCTCGATGTGCTGGGTGCGGCTGTAGTCGTCGTGGCCGGTTGCCGTGTAGGAGCCCGCTCCGCCGCCGAAGATCCAGAACGCCGCCAGGCCGTACCGGAAGTTGGGGTGCGCGTCGTCGCCATCGGTGGGGACGCGCAGGATGGAAAGGCCGGGCCCGTCTGCCTGGGAAAGCTGCGCCTCGGCCGTCCGGGGATCGAACAGGTTTGCCGGGCCGTAGCCCAGCCACACCTCCTCGAAGCCGCCGCCGTACGCCGCGTGGGAATCCCAGCGGCCCGGCAGGCGCCGGGATTCGGCAATGTTGGGCACCAGGACCTTGCCCACACCGTTCAATGCCGCACCCGCGGCATGGACGAGCTTGTCCAGGCCCTCCCGGAAGTCGGCCATGGATGCCGCGTCCTGCACCGGGGGCCGGATGCCGTAGTAGTCGTCAAAGACGTCGTTGTCCGCCATCACGCCGTCAAAGGGGGAGCCTGCCAGCTCCCTGGTGACGTTCTCCACCCAGCGGGCACGGTACTCCGGGTCCCACACCTTCATCTGCCAGTGGCCGCCGTAGCCGTTCCACTCGATGCGCGCACCGTCCAGCCGCGTGGCGAACCATGTGCCGCCGTCGTCCTCTGCCTCCCGGTACGTCACCCCGGAACTGAAGACGGGCCCCGGTTCATACGCCCGGGTGGAGGACAGGCACTTGTAGCAGAGCACCGTCATGTCCGGGCGGCGGCGCTTGAGCTCGGCCGCCGCGTCCAGCTCCCACGGCTGGAGGATGGCCGCGCGGTAGTGCTCGGCGGCGAAGTCGATCTGCGCCGGAGAGATGGGATCGCCGTAGCGGATCCACGCACCCACTCCGGTCACAGCGGCACCACGGTGAGGGCTTCGGTGGGCAGTTCGTCCACGGTTGCCATGTCCAGCGCTGTTACGTCCGCAGCAGCCGATTCCACGACCGGCAGGTCGCCCAGGGCGCGGTAGATCTGATTATAGGACCGCATGACCTCATGCATCTGGAAGAACTCCTGCACGCGGGTGCGGGCGTTGGCCGCATACTCGCCGTAGGCGTCCAGGTTGCCGATGACTGCCTGGACCGCGTCCGCCATCTGCACCACGTTGCCCGGTGTCACGGTTTCGCCGCAGGCGCCGATGGTCTTCCCGTCCGTAGTCAGCAGGTCATCGGCGATGAGCTGGGCCACGCCGCCAACATCGGAGCCCACCGTGGGAATGCCGGCGGCCATGGCTTCCAGGATGACGATGGGCTGGCCCTCGTTGTAGCTGGGGAGCACCAGCAGGTCGAACTGGTCAAGCATTTCCCGGACATTGACGGTGCCGTGGATGGTGACCTTGTCCTGCAGGCCCAGGGCCTCGATCTTGGCCAGGCAGGCCTCGTAGTATTCGGGCACGTGCTCGGTGGGGCCCAGGACGTCCAGGTGCAGGTTCGGATAGCCGCGCTGCGTGAGGACCTCCATGCTCGAAAGCAGGTCCAGCAGCCCCTTGATGGGCACCACGCGGGCGATGTAGACCAGGCGCCAGACGTGGTCTGCGGAGTCCTGCCGGAGGTTTTCCAGGACCTGTCGGCGGGCCCGGTACTTCCCGTCGAACTCCTCGATGACCATGCCGTTGGGCACCACCACGGACTTGTCGATGTCCGTTCCCAGGCGGGCTGCCTCGGTGATGGCGCTGGGGTAGAGGTAGGTGATCAGGCGGGCGCTGGGGTAGCAGAAGCGTCCCATTTCCGTCCACCAGGCCATCCAGGCGCGTTGTTCCGCGGTGACGTCGAAGAGCCGGTAATCGTCGGCCGTGATGGACAGGGCCATGTTGCGGTCCAGCAGGGTGTTCACGGTGTCCCGGACATACAGGTTGTGTTCGGTCAGCAGGAAGGCGGTGTCGTGGTCCCGCGCCGCGGCGGCCCCCAGCAGCGAGGCGTACCCGGTGGTGTGTGCGTGGTAGACCTTGGCGCGGGGCATGGTCTCGCCGGTGATGGCGTACGCCAGGGAGAAGAAGTTGCGCAGGACCCAGAAGGATTCGGCCAGCGGAAGGTTCAGCTGCGGCATGCGATCCTGCAGCGCCTGCATGAATTCCCGGGAACCGAGCAGGGCCCACAGGGGGTACTGCCGGGTCCGCTTGTTCAGGCCCTCGTCAATCAGGTCCCACAGCGGCTCCACTTCGCCGTATTCGGACAGGGCGTAGATGGCGTCAAAAAGCCGGTGCGAGAGCTCTTCGCGCTGCTTGGAGTCCATGCCCAGGTCCTTGACGGTCACCGCCATGTAGTCGTGCCGGTGTTCCTCCATGCTGAGGAAGACCGTCCGGACCCAGCGGACGTTCTCGGGCATGCCGTAGAGGTCCGTCAGGGGCGCGCTGGAGTCCCAGGTGATGTGGATGATGCCGTAGCTGAGGTCCGGGTTGTGGGTGACGATGTCGTGCACCACTGCCGAAACGCCGCCCTTGAGGTAGGGGTAGGTGGACTCCATCACGATGGCCACGTCAACGTCCTGGTACTCGACATCCCGGTTCCCGGCATCCATGGGTGCCGGGGCGGCTGCCGGTCCGGCCAGGAGCACTGACGGGGCCGGGTTGCTGTTCCAGCGGGTCTTTAGGTTCTTAAGGGTCGAGTACATGGTTGTTTCCTCATCTGGTGTTCTGGAGGCTCAAGAGTTTCGGACTGACTGAGGGACGTGCGGTGCTGGCGGGAGCCGCGTCACCACGTGGTGGCGTGCCGCCAAAAGAGGGTGTATTCGGGCTGGCTCCAGTGCCGCTTGTAGAGCGTCCAGCCGACGGCGATGAGGACAAAGTCAGCGGCCCCCAGGATCAGGTAGCTGGCCGAGTGCATCGATGTGCCGATCAGGTGGGCTCCGCCTGCGAAGGCGAGAATGCAGACGGCCAGATGCACGGCCCCGAGGATCTGGGGCGTGACTTTCTCGCCGATGAAGTCCAGCTCGTAGTTCAGGAGCGTGAGCATCATGAAGGACCACGAGGCCAGGGCCGAGGCAACCGTGAGCACGGTGTTGGCCGGGTCCAGGCCGGACACTGCAAGCGACACCGACAGGGTCAGCAGCCCGGCGATGGCTCCGGTGAGGACCACCGAGCGGTCCAGGACGCGGACCAGCCGGCTGGAGCTGCCCTTCAGGACGCTGACCGGGGCGGTGGCGATGTCGTGGTGCAGCCTGCCGAGGGCGCGGTCCACGCCGGGCGCCAGGTGGACGAAGTAGAAGTTGTAGGCGATGACTGCCGGGAGCATGGCCGCGAAAACAGCCACCACCTGGAACGCGCCGCCGGTCACCAGGAACAGCGCATACTTGTCAGCCCAGAGGACCGCGCCCATGAGCAGGCCACGGACCAGGTCAGTACCGAACACCCGTGCGCCCAGGTGCTTGGAGATGCTCAGGTGGCGCAGGCCCGAGCGCATGGCAACGAGCTGCGTGGCGGTTCCGACCAGCGGCGGCAGCCACCAGGCGGCAGGAGCGAGGAACAGTGCAGCGGCGTAGCCGGACCAGGCGGCAGCCCACAGGCCGCGGCGGTTGGCCACGTTGGCAAGAACCAGCGACTGCACGAACAGCAGGTGCAGGACGCACAGGACCACGTAGTGCATCATGGCGTCCCAGGACCAGCCGGTAGCAAGCCACAGCGGCACCGCGAACACCGCCACCAGGGGCAGGGACTGGACGAACATCAGCGGCCAGAACTGGCAGAACCGGCGGGTGATGTCCCCGAGGTTGCGCTCCTCCATGAGGTCACCGAGCACGCGGTAGATGGGGAGGCATGCAGCCTGGGCCAGCCACGGCACCGTGACCGACGAAGCCAGGACCACGTAGGTCAGCGGTACCCCTGCAACGTCGATGCCTGCCATGGCAGGACTCACCAGCGGGTAGACGGCGTTCAGCAGGAGCACCGGTGACAGGTACAGGAGCAAGGCTGCGCCCAGGCGTTCCTGGGAACCGCCTGCGGCCTGCTGGTCTGCCTTGGAGACGCGGGGAGTGACGATGAGCGCTACGGCCAGCAGCAGGGGAAGCACTGCTGCCGCCAGGACAAGGACAGGCGAGTCGCCGGTAAGGAACCTGCTGCCGAACGGCACCATGGCGGAGAGGGCCAGGCCCACAACAACGAACACGAACATTTGGCGGGCATAGGTGTCTTGCAGCAGATGTTTCAGTGACGTCATGTCTTCCTTCGGGCGGCAGGCGGGAGCTGCGAAACCTGTTGCCTTGGGAACACGCGGCTGGTCAGCCGCGCCCAGGGCAGCGGTGACGGCAGCGTCGTGAAGCGTAAGGGGTGTGATTGTGGCCAAGTGGGGGGCCGACGGCGACTGGGGGGATGTGCCCCGGTCTCAGGAGGGCACACACCGCCGCCGGCCCCGGTCAAACCCGGGTGGTCCCCTGCGGGGAAACCCGGAAGCTTTTGGGTGCGCGGAACGCGTTCCGCTCCGGGAAGGAGCGGCCCGGACACGACAATAAAGGCCCTAAATCAAGAACGGACCATTGAATCGATTAATAAATATCCAATGATTTGAGCAAAGGTCCTTAAGGCTTCCTGAAGAGGTCTCGCGGCGCGTTAAGGAGTGGCCGCAGGCGCGGAACGTCCTATCCTGAATTGCCGGCAGCGACGTGAAACAGCAAAGGAGTTGTGAAGTGCTCGATGGTCAAAGCGCAGGTGTAAGCATAGGGGCACTGGTGGCCGTCGCCGTCGCCCTGTACATCGTGATCGTGCTGCGCCGCAGGAAGTGAGGAGCCGTCGTCGCCCACTCCGGGGCGTGCCGTCGTCATCCGTTGACTACCCAACTCCGGAATCAATGCTGATTACGGGGACTGGGAACCCCTGGCACCTCCGGCGCGGGGTAGGTGTGGGGGCTTACCGGCCGTGCCCCTGCTGGCAATTTGCCTTTGGAATTGGGTAGCCGGCGGCGCCGATCGGGTGCCGCCAACCCTTCTGCGAGGTTCCGCTACCGGGGTACGTTGGTTGCTGCCGGACGGATGATGGTGCCCCGGCAGCAGCTTATATTTTGGGACATCGGCGGGAAAAGCCCAGGGCGCGCCGTGTTCCTGAAGGGCTCACCCTGCAGTCATCGGGTGGACTGCAGGGTGACCGCTTCCGCTGAAACTCGGTGCATCTGTCGCAAGTGACGGCGCCTGGTTAGGCTGCCGTCCCGGCGCCCGGATGCACTCCAGTCAATGGTTTGGCATCGCGCCCGGTGTGTTGTGTGGGGGCCGACGGCTTTTTCGGATCGACGTTGATCCTTGGCCTCCGCCGCCGGCCCCTCGCCTGTGGTTCACGTGAAGTTGGTGCCTGGCGACCCCACTGGTGGTGCCGCCAGGCGTCCGAGACCATCGGCGTTAGCCGACGGTGGGCGGTGAACTGGGCCCCAGCACCCAGTTGCAGCAAGGCTGCATTCCGTCCCTTCGGCATCACTTTGCCCGGACTGCCTCAAGGATGGGCTTGGATCCGCTCAGGAATCCATCAAGGTAGCCCCAAGTTCCTCAAGGCCGCCGACGCGGAAGGAGCCGTGCAGGTATGGCGGCAATCTGGATTGAAGTATCAATTACTGGTCACGTCTGCGGAGCGGGCGCCTACCGTTCTTTCATGCTGAAAATCGTGAAGCAGATCCTGCGATCCAAGCCAAAGTGCAGGTATTGCGGGATGGCCCTGCCCCAATCTCCATCGGCGGCATTTTGCTCCCGCCACTGCTATGACAGCTTCCAGTACTGGGGCGGCGGTTCTGCCCACGGATAGGTGCCTTCCTCTTGCGGCCCGGACCGTCAGAAACCTGAATTTACCCAGTTGCCCGGTCCAGGTACGGCCGTGTTGCCCGCCACGTCAGTGAGGTTCGACGACGGCGCATAGGAGGGCTGCCCCGCGGTCACATTCTGCAGGGTGCTGCCGTTGGCAGAGTTCCCGAGCTTGATGGTGAACGTCTTCGCAGTGGGGTTCCACGTAAGAGTGGACGCCCCACCGGATCCGTTAGCGTTGGGCCCAAATGTGGCTGTTCCCGAAACGTAGTTGCCGCCCAGCGAGATGTTGCCGATGCTGAGTCCCGTGCATTCGGTCGTTGAGAAGCTGAGGGTGTCGTTCAGGTTGTTGTCAGCCAGCGTTACGATGCCGTTGAAGGTGGTGGCACCGCTGGTGCTGGTGCAGAATTTCGCCGGGTCCAGGGCCTCGGAGTATGTGATGGTTAGGGTGTCGCCCTTGTCCGCGGAATTCTGTTTCGGCCCGCCGTTGGCGAGGACAACGCCCGTGACGGACGGCGCGGTGGTGTCCTTGGTGACAGTGGCGCTGACAGAAGCGGTGTTGCCCGCAGCGTCACTCGTAGTGGCTGTGACCGTCACCGTGACGATTGGATTGCTTGTTGAGGTGTCCCGGAGGCTGGAGAGGTCCAATGCGGGCGTGGTCCAGGCGGAGCCCGATGCGGTTGCCGGGACGCCCGTGGCCGAGTCGGTGACCGTTAGGTTCACGGTGGAACCGGAATCGGTGGTGCCGCTGACCGGGTAGTTTTTTACGTTGCCCGAAAAGATCGTCGGCAGGGGACTGAGCTTTAGGGACAGCACGGTGTCCTTTGTGTCCGATGCAGTGACAGCGCTACTGGTGTTGCCCGCAGGGTCGGCGACGTTGATGGTGTAGGTGATTGCTCCTTGGCCCAGGGTTCCGAGGTTCAGGTTCAGCGACCAGGCACCCGTTCCGGAAGCAGTGGCGGTGCCCGTGACAGGGGTGGTGCCGACGGTGTCGGCGGCGCTTACAGTCACCGTAGACCCGGCTTCGGCGCTGCCGGTGACGGGGACGGATAAGACGTTGCCTGTGTAGACGTAGGTGGGCACGCTCACGCCGGCCGCCGGGGAAGGGGCGACGGTGTCCTTCGCGCTCGTGGCCGTGTTGGCGGTGCCTGTGTTGCCTGCGGCATCCGTGGCGGTTGCCGAGTAGGCAACGGTGCCCTGGTCCAGGCTGGTCAGGTCAACTGTGACGGACCAGGAGCCCAGCGTGGCGGTGGCCGTCGCCGGCACTGAATGCCCCGCGCCATCTCTGGCTACGAGGTTAACCTTGGCCCCTGCTTCAGCGGTGCCGCTGACAGCCACTCCGGTAACCGTCGCCTGGCTTACGTAGGCGGGAACGGTGGCGAAGACGGGAGCCGCGGGAGCCTGGGTATCGATCTTTACCGTCTGGCTCTGCGCCGACCCGGCGTTGCCCACCTTGTCGGTCGCGAAGTAGGACACCGTGTGCGTGCCGTCTACCGTGACCGGAATGGTGGCGACGGCCGCGCTGACCGTCTGCTGCGCGCCGCCGTCGACCGCGTAGGTAATGGAGGCGACGCCCGAACCGTTCGTGCCGTCGTCGGCCGTGACCGTGACGCTGACCGGGCTGGTGTTGTTCCAGCCAGCCGCGTTCGGGGTGGGCGAAACGGTGGCTGATGATGTGGGCGCGATGGCGTCGCTGCTGATGCCGTTGCTGCGCGGGCTCTCGGCGCCGGTCCAGAGCGCGATGGCCGGGGTGACGGTGTAGTACCAGGTGCCGCCCGGGACGTTTTGCTCCGTGCAGGTGAGGGTGGTGACGGTTCCCGCGCAGCCGCCGGTGGCCGGGGTGGCGGTCCCACCGGTGGCTGCTGAGTAGCGGGCAACGGTGTAGCCGGTGGCGGGACGGCCGTTGACGGTGGTCCCGTTGGCCCAGGTGACCGAGAGTGCGGCACCGTTGGCGCTGACGGCCGGCTTGGAGCCCGGCGTCAGGGCGTCGGCTACTGCGGCCGCGTTGTTGCTGCTGGTGGTGGACGCCCAGAACGCGTAGGCGGCGGTGCCCGAGCCGAGCAGGAGCAGGACCGCGGTAATGATCCAGGCCAGCCTGCGGGACGGGCGGCGGCCGACGAAGAGGGACGCGTTGCGGAGTGCGAGGCTCATTTCCGGACCTCCGCCGTCACGGGAACGCTGAACGTTGCGCCCTGGCAGGCTGCGAGCGAGGTGGTATCCATGGTGGCCGCTCCGGGGAGGGTGATGAGTGCTGACGAATTAGCGGGAACGTACGTGGCGGGAGACAGCGGCGCGGCGGTTCCGGTAAAGCTGACGCCGGTGGTGGTGCAGCCGGGGTGCGACGCGTCGGCCACCGCGGGGCCGTTGCCGGTGACGCTGTACACCTGCACCGAGTACGGGTTCGGGTTGCTCAGTCGGAGGACGACGTCGGCGCTGCCGCCAGGATAGAGAACCGTCTTCGGGTTGTCGCTGGCGACGAGGGCGTCCACGGTGACGGTTTGCATGGTGGCGGCGGCTGCGGATCCTGCCCCTGTTCCGGACGCTGTCCAGTAGGCGTAGGCGGTTCCGGCGCCGGCGGTGGCCAGGAGCCCGGCGAGGGCGGCTGCCTTGAGGCCCCGGCCTCTGCTGGTGTTGGTCATCTCAGTTCCCCTGTCCTGATCCTGAGTAGCTGAGCTGGAGGGTGGCGCCTTTGCAGCCGTCCTGGTTGGTGGATGTATCCAGCATTCCCACCCGCGGCCAGGCAGTCTGGGCGACGTTGAGCCCCTGGAGCGAACCGCCCGTGGCCGGCACGGCGAGCGGGTACGGCCCGCTGTACTGGGTGACGGTGAAGTCGGCCGGCGTGCAGGGCAGGTTGCCCGCCACGGCGGCCGCGCTCCGGGTGACGCCCGCGACGGCGACCGAGAGGTTGGTCAGCGACAGCGGCTTGTTGATGGGGTTGCTGATCTGCAGGTTCAGTCCGGCCGACGTGCCGGGGGACAGGGTTCCGGGGACGTTCCCGGAGATGCCGAACTGTTTGATCGTGGAGTCCAGGACCAGCTGGACATTTGCGTAGGTGTACTGCGCCTTCCCGGAGGAGTCCTTGCCGGTGCCCACCAGGTACAGGCTGGAGGACCCGGTGGGGGATGCGCTGGTGGTGGCCACCTGGAGAGTGGTGGAGTTCCCGGTGGCCGGGTTGGGCGAGAACGACGCCGTTGCACCGGCCGGCATTCCGCCCAGGACGCTGAAGGTGACGGGGCTGGTGAAGTTGCTGCGGCTGAGCTGCAGCGTGTACACGGCGGTGGCGCCCGGCGGCATGCTGACGGATTCCGGGGTGGCAGTCATCGAGAACGAGCTGGAAATCTTGTAGTTCACGGTGAGGCTGGCCGTTACGCTGCCGGAGACCTTGCCGCTGGTCGCGGTGATGGTGATTGAGCTGGTGCCCGCCGGTGTGGTCGCGGCGGTGGTGATGTTTAGGGTTGCGGTTGCGGTGGCGCCGGAGGTGAGGGTGACGGACGACGGCGTGAAGGTGCCGCTTGCCCCTGCCGGAAGTCCCGCGGCGGCCAGGTTCACCGCGCCACTGAATCCGCCGGTGGAGGTCAGGGTCACCGTGTAGGAGGCTGACTGTCCCTGCTGGACGGACTGGCTCGCGGGGGAGACCTGCACCGTAATGCCTGGCTTTGGATTGTTCGCCGCCGCGATCAGCGATCCTGCACCGGCCAGCAGCAGCACCAGTGCCACCAGCGCTGCCTTGATTCCGATCCGCCTGCGACGCCGCGCATGCCCGTCCTGCTCGTGCACCCTGTGCCCCTCTTTCTTCGGTGCAAATGACGGCAAGCCGGGGGCGGATTCACACCGCCCCCGGCCCGCTCGCTAGTTAGTGGCTGGTGACGTTCACCGTGATGGTGGCTGCCTTGCAGGCGTCCTGGTTGGTCGCGTTGTCGATGAAGGTCAGCGTGCCGGTGCCTACAGTCGCCCCGGTCGTGTTTGCTGCAACGGGCACAGGCGTGGTGGTGGCGTCTACGGTGAACCAACTGGCGAGACACTTCGCGTCACTGGTGGCCACCGTCGGAGCCAAGCCCGCGACAACCGTGCTGGAGGTGTTCGAATTATCTGCCGTATAGGTCACAGCCCGCGTTTCGCCAGGTGCAATGCCTGGCGCAAACGAGGAGTGCAGGGTGACTTCGTTGTTGCCGGCCGATGCGGCGGCCCCTCCGGTACCGGAGCCCGTGGTGCTCCAGTAGGCGTACGCGGCGCCGCCGCCGGCTGCCAGCAGCGTCGCGGACAGGGCAACAGCGGCGATCTTGTTCTTCTTGGTCATCTTGCGCATGGAGAAGCTCCTTGAATGTGTGATTGAGAACCCGTTCCCCCATTGGTGGCTCCATCCAGGTGCCTTCCGGTGGATCGATGACCCAATATTTGCCGGAGCGAAATAGGCGCAACAACACGTACCGGTACTTGAGTTTTGGAAACCTCAAGAAATCGGGTACTCGGTAAGCGCTGCCACTACCCGCGTTCCCGACGTCGCCCTGCCGCCAAAATTCCTCTGGGCTCCGTGACAATCCAAGGCGAAAAGGGCCAACCCAAGTAGTAGCCCCCAGCGGCTTTCGGTCACCGCCCCCGGCACTGCTAAGGAGCGCTCACATTGAGGCAATCTTGAGTACTTGAGACAGCAATTACCCGGAACGGGTCATGCCCGAAGGCGCTAAAGTTCCGGGCCGTCGCCCACCCTGGTGCGTGCCGCCGTCGTGCTTCTGGCGTATTCGACACCCAAAACCGAAGGTGACGCGCAGCTTCCCTGGCGCGGCCCGCATGTGCGTAGCGAAAAGTAGCCTGCACATCGCGGGTGAACCTGCGCGTCGAGGGCGCAGTTGCCGCGCGGCCCGGGCGCGGAAGCCAACCCGCTCCTACCGCGTATCCACGTCCTCGAACACCAGGAACGTCTGGGTATCGAGCACGCCGGGCATGGTCTGAAGTTGGTCGAAGATGACCCGGCGGAGGTCGATGTTGTCCACGGCCCTGACCAGCAGGATCACGTCGAAGTCGCCTCCCACCAGGGCAATGTGGTGCACCTCCGGGATGGCGCCCAGCTGGTCGCGGAGTTCGCGCCAGGAATCCTGCTTCAGCTTCAGGGTCACGTAGGCCGAGGACTTCAGCCCCGCCTTGATGGGATCCACCAGCGCCGTGAACCGGGTCAGCACCCCGTCGCCGGTCAGCCGGGCAATCCGCGAGTACGCATGCGCCCGCGAGATGTGTACGTTGTCCGCCACCTGCGTGACGGACATCCGGCCGTCCCGGGTGAGCTCGGCAATGATGCGGCGATCAATCTCGTCCAGCGGAACCTCTGCAGCAGCATCCTTGCCCGGCATTTTGTCCACGACTCCCGTCGGTAATCCACGTCACAGTTACAAATCGTCTCCCATAGTAGGCGGTTCTGAGCAGCTTCTCCACGATTTCCGCAGATGCTGGATACGAAACCGGCGCCAGGACAATACTGGGAGGGAATAGTGGCTACCGAAGGACGGACCAATGACGATCTCCGCAGACCACACCGCGCCGGACACCACCAGCACCGCAACGCCAGACAATGCGCTGACGGAAGCTGTGAAGAAGTTCGGCATCACGGTGGAGGACTATATGCTCCCCGCCCGGCACCAGATCCAGATGGTGGACCCGGACGGCTTACTCAAGGCCGGCAGTGAGCAGGGCACCCAGCCCGGCCACGAATACCCCGTGCCCGGCGACAAGGAACTGCTCGCTGCGTACGAACAACTCGTCGTCGGCCGCCGCGTCAATGACCAGAACTCCGCCCTGGTCCGGCAGGGCCGCATGGCCGTCTACCCCTCCAGCCACGGCCAGGAAGCCTGCCAGGTGGCCGCCGCCCTGTGCCTGTCCGACGGCGACTGGATGTTCCCCACCTACCGCGACGCCGTGGCCGTGATGACCCGCGGCGTGGACCCCGTCCAGGTGATGACCATCTTCCGCGGCGACTGGCACGGCGGGTACGACCCCCTGAAGTACAAGGTGGGGATCCAGTGCACCCCGCTGACCACCCAGCTGCTGCACGCCGTCGGCGTTGCCCACGCCGCCAAGCTCCGCGGCGAGGACACCGTGGTGCTGGCCATGTGCGGCGACGGCGCCACCAGCGAAGGCGACTTCCACGAGGCCCTCAACTTCGCCGCCGTCTTCCACCTTCCGGTCATCTTCTTCGTCCAGAACAACAAGTACGCCATTTCGGTGCCGCTGGCGCACCAGTCCGTGGCGCCGTCGCTCGCGCACAAGGCCGTGGGCTACGGCATGGCGGGCGAACGCGTGGACGGCAACGACGTGGTGGCACTCCTCGCCGTCCTGGACCGCGCCGTGAAACTGGCCCGGGAAGGCTCCGGCCCCCTGCTGGTGGAGGCCAACACGTACCGCATGCAGGCCCACACGAATGCCGACGACGACACCCGCTACCGGGAAAGCGCCGAGGTTGCGGAGTGGCGGGCAAAGGATCCGGTCAACCGGATGCGGGTGTATCTCACGGAGTGTGGGCTGCTGGACGACGACGGCGAGGCAAGGATCGCTGCGCACGCTGAGGCGGTTGCCACGCAGCTGCGCGAGGGGCTTGGCGAGGACGTGCCCGTGGACCCGCAGGAGCTCTTCCGCCACGTGTTCGCGGTGCAGACCCCGCAGCTGAAGGAACAGTCCGCCATGCTCGCCGACGAGCTGGCCCGCGACGCAGCAGGCACTGACTCGAAGGAGGCCAGCAAGTGAGCCCCACCATCACCACCTCGTCCGAGGCCAACGGCAACGTTTCCGCCGCCACCGCCCGTGCGGCCGCCTCCGCAGCGGCGTCCGCCGAGGCCGCCGGCCCGCAGCCCGTCACCATGGCCAAAGCGCTCAACACGGCGCTCGCCGACGCCATGTCCGCGGACTCCTCCGTCCTGGTGTTCGGGGAGGACGTGGGCATGCTGGGTGGCGTCTTCCGCATCACCGACGGCCTCACCGCCACGTTCGGCGAGCAGCGCTGCTTCGACACCCCGCTGGCCGAATCCGGGATCGTGGGCATGGCTGTTGGCATGGCCATTAACGGCATGCGGCCCGTCATCGAGATGCAGTTCGACGCGTTCGCCTACCCGGCCTTCGAACAAATCGTCAGCCACGTGGCCAAGATGCACAACCGTACCCGCGGCATGGTCAAGCTGCCCATGGTGATCCGCATCCCGTACGGCGGCGGCATCGGGGGAGTGGAGCACCACTGCGACTCCTCCGAGTCCTACTACGCCCACACCGCCGGGCTGAAGGTCTACACCCCGGCCACCGTGGCGGACGGCTACCGTATGCTCCGCGAAGCCATCGACTCTGACGATCCCGTGGTCTTCATGGAGCCCAAGAAGATGTACTGGACCAAGGACTCGGTGGACCTGGGCGAGCTGCGCCGCCTTCACGAGCGTCCTGCGGAAGGCACGACGGCGGGACGCACCTCCGAGGGGAGGGCCGCCGTCGCGCGTCCCGGCACCGACGCAACGCTGATTGCCTACGGTCCGTCTGTTCCCACCGCTTTGGCTGCCGCCGAGGCCGCAGCGTTGGAGGGGCGCTCGCTGGAAGTGATCGATGTGCGGACCATCGTCCCCTTCGACGACGAGACCGTGTGTGAGTCCGTCCGGAAGACCGGCCGGGCCGTGGTAATCGCCGAGGCGCACGGCTTCGCGTCCGTGTCCTCCGAGATCGTGGCCCGCGTCCAGGAACGCTGCTTCCACTACCTGGCCGCACCGATCCGCCGCGTGACCGGGTTCGACGTCCCGTACCCGGCGCCCAAACTCGAGAAGTACTACCTGCCCGGCGTGGACCGCATCCTCGACGCCGTTGACGACCTTCAGTGGGAGAACTGACCATGAGCGAACCACGCGTATTTTTGCTGCCCGACCTGGGTGAGGGCCTCACCGAGGCTGAACTCGTGGCCTGGCACGTCTCTGTTGGTGACGAGATCGCCGTCGACCAGCCCATCGCCGAGGTGGAAACCGCCAAGTCCGCGGTGGAGGTGCCGTCGCCCTATGCCGGGATCGTGGCCGAGCTGCACGGGAAGCCGGGGGAGACCCTGGACGTGGGGAAGCCGCTGATCTCGGTAACGCCCCTCTCTACTGGCGTCGCCGCGGATGATGCCGCCCCCGCCCCTTCGCCGGCCCAGCCCGAGGTGGAGCCGGCGGAGACCGAGCTTGCCGAGCCGAAGCCGGAGTCGACGGAAGCTGAGGCTTACCGTGAGGAGGAGAAGGCCGGGTCCGGGAATGTGTTGATCGGTTACGGCACTCCCGGCGGGCATGGTGTTGCCCGGCGCACCCGTGCCCGGAAGTCTTCCGTAGCCGTGGCTGAGCCTGCCGAGACCACGCCGGTCAGCCTGTCCAAGGAGGACGAGCTCGCGCTCCTGCGTACCCGGGTGCCCGGAAAGCTTGGCGCCGTGATTTCTCCGCTGGTCCGTCGGATGGCGCGGGAGCACGGCGTGGACCTCGGGGACATTTCGGGTTCGGGTGACAGCGGGCTGATCATGCGCCGCGACGTGGAGGCCGCCCTGCGGACAACTGCGCCGGCGGCAGCGCCGGCAGCCGAGCCTGTCGAAGCGCCGGTGGAAGCACCGATGCGTCCTGTTGAGTCCGTCGAAGCCCAGGGCCGCGACGCGCGGACGGGCCTTGCCGTCTCCGCCCGCACCCCGGTCCGCGGCGTCCGCAAGGCCGTGGCCGCGAACATGGCCCGCAGCCGGTCCGAGATTCCGGAAGCAACGGTGTGGGTGGATGTGGACGCCACGGCCCTGATGGAGCTGCGCGAGGGGCTGAAAGCCAGCGGTGCGGAGGTCCCAGGTTTGTTGGCCTTCATCGCCCGGTTCGTCACTGCGGGGCTGAAGAAGTATCCGGAACTGAACACCCGCCTCGAGACTGCCGACGACGGGTCGCAGGAGATCGTCGCCTTCGACGGGATCAACCTGGGTTTCGCGGCGCAGACCGACCGCGGCCTGGTGGTGCCCTCCGTGCGCGGGGCCGAGAAGCTCAGCGCCAGGGAGCTGGATGCGGAGATCCGCCGCCTCACCCAGGTGGCCCGGGATGGGAAGGCGACCCCGGCTGAGCTGGGCAGCGGAACGTTCACGCTGAACAACTATGGCGTGTTCGGCGTCGACGGCTCCGCGGCGATCATCAACCACCCGGAGGTGGGCATCCTCGGCGTGGGCCGGATCATCGACAAGCCGTGGGTGGTCAACGGGGAGCTGGCTGTCCGCAAGGTCACCGAGCTCACGCTGACCTTCGACCACCGCGTCTGCGACGGCGGCACGGCCGGCGGCTTCCTCCGCTTCGTGGCCGACGCCATCGAAAACCCCACGTCTCTCCTGGCGGATATCTAGCCGAATGGAAACCTGGGGTTGGGCTTATCGGAAACTTCGTGTTCCGGTAAGCCCAACCCCGGCTCGATACCTGTCTATCTACCCCTTAACGGGGAAATCATTGTCCTGGTAGAAGAAGGTGGGGTCATAGAAGTCCACGGAGGGCGGCAGGAGTTTGAAGCAGAGGAGCCCGTCGTTGTTCCGGTCCTCGGCTTTTATCGCTTTTTCAAATCCTGCTGTTGCATAGTCCTTGATGATTTGTTTAACTGTGAGCTTTTGAAAGCCCTCAGGGCAACCGGTTCCTGTGGTATCTGCACTCGCCGGAGCAGCAAGACCAATGGTGGAAGCGGCCAGTACAGCACAAACGGCCATAGCCTTTCTGGTCTTCATTTTGGTGCCTTTCACTACCGGAGACCGATTGGACAACCCCAGCCCGACCATCTGGTTTGGCCGGACTATCAAGGTAGGGGAACAACGGCGCCGGGCCTACCGTACGCGCAAGTATTAGGGGCAAAGTTGGGGCGCGACTGCTGGTGACCTTAGGGCTACCCAAGGCAAAACAGGCGGAAGTTGATCCTCAACCTAGGATGGTCCCCATGAAGGCTGCCCGAGACGCGGACTCCGTTGCCGTGGTGATCAGTGCCGGTGCGCGCCGGGCGGCGGTACCCGACCTGGTGGTGGAGAAGCTGCAAAAGGCCGGGTTGCCCATTTCCTCTGTGCATCACGTCCGGCAGGGCAGTGAACTGCCGGGGACACTCGAGCGGGTGGTTGCCGGCGGGCACGACCTGGTGGTGGTGGGAGGTGGGGACGGTACGGTGTCCTTCGCCGCCGGCCAGCTGGCGGGGACGGGAACAGTGCTCGGGATTCTTCCGCTGGGAACGGCAAACGACCTTGCCCGCACCCTGGAAATTCCGGGTAGCCTGGACGCCGCGTGCACTGCGCTCGCCGACGGGAAGGTAGTGGATATTGACCTGGGGCGGGCGAACGGCTGGCCGTTCCTCAACGTTGCGTCGGTGGGACTGGCGGTTGGGGTTACGGAAAGCCTCAGCCCCCGCTTGAAGCGGTACCTGGGGCCATTGGCCTACGGGGTTGCGGCCGTACGCGCCTATTCCCGGCACAAGCCGTTCCGCGCCCGGCTCGAATTCCCTGACGGGGACCACGGAACGCTTGAGCTGCCGGACGTGCTGCAGGTGGCCGTCGGCAACGGCAGGCATTACGGGGGCGGCAACGCGGTTTCGCCGACGGCAGGCATAGACGACCACATCCTGGACGTGTATGCCATTCCCGGGGCGCCGCTCCGGGAACATGTGCGGATCGCACGGCTGCTTAAAGATGGCAGCTTTGTGGAGCGCGACGGCGTGTACCACCTGACGACCCGGCACGTCCGCTTGGTGACGCAGCCACCCCTGCCGGTTAACCTCGACGGCGAAATCGCCACCGCCACTCCCACTGACTTCACCATCGAGCGCAATGCCGTGCATGTGGTGGTGCCGCAGGGCAGCAACGCTGCGGCGCTGGATGGCTAGCGCAGCAGCCGGGTTTTACGCGGCCGGGTACGCGTGCCGTAACCTTGGACGGTAACTGCTGACGCGCCGCTGGACACCTGGGAGGGCCCGGCCCGGCGTTCTGAACAGTAATTCGCCCTCCACCGGTCTCACAAAGGGTCAGAATCTTGGCTACTGCTGCTCCTCAATCATCAACGCTCGGCGCCCTCGAAAACCTGGGCTGGACGGCCCTGTCCCTCGGTGCTGCCGCCGTGCTGCTTCCGGCGATCGGGCTGAAGGCATTGTCGAAGTCTGTTTTCCCGGGGGCGTTCAAAGCGCCCGTTGCCGAGGAACGCCACTACCTGATCCAGTAAGGGCCGGCGCAAAGCAGGCCCCGCACCGCCGCCCTACTCGGTCAGGCGGCGAAGCGGAGCGCGATCACCAAACCAGTCAGCGCAATTACTCCAGCCAGCAGCATCGCAGTCCTGGGGTTCCCGAAGTTCAATGTCCAGCCAATACCGAACCGGCGTGGCACCAGCAGCGCCGGGTCCTCCCTATTGATGTAGATCAGGCCTCCGCGCCAGTACCTGTCATCGTCACGGTGGGTCAGGCCCGTGTCCTCCCCATTTTCACTGCGGTCCCTGTTGTTCCTGGCCAGGACCGCGACGGTTGCCGCCACGGAAGCCAGGACCGGGATTACGATCACCAGCGGCGCCCACCGGGTAACCGTTCCGGTCCACATCAGCAGCGACGAGCCCAACAGGCCCAGATCGATCATGGCCACCAGCCCGAGCAGGGCCTTGGCGCCCAGAGACATGTAGTGCCGGGCCCAGCGCGAGGATCCCATGGGGCGGGCCGGGTCAAGGTCGGGCCTGCTGCGGACGATGGCCGCCGCAATGCCCGCCAGAAATGCTGTGAGGCCCAGCTGCAGGAAGACAAGGGAAAAGGCCGAGCCAACCGACTTTGCTTCCATCCTGTTGGGGACACCGTTGGCGCCAAAGTGCACAGCCAGGGTCTGGGGCATGGACGGGTACATCAGTATCCCG
Organism: Arthrobacter sp. DNA4; assembly: GCF_024362385.1. Lineage (NCBI taxonomy): Bacteria > Bacillati > Actinomycetota > Actinomycetes > Micrococcales > Micrococcaceae > Arthrobacter > Arthrobacter sp. DNA4. The sequence continues at coordinate 3,497,055 of NZ_CP101466.1, read as the reverse complement.
ATTACAGCGGTGGCGGCCGTGATGACCGCGGCCGGTGCCAACCAGAGCCAGGGGAACCGCGGGGGATTGGTCCGCAGTTCCGTGTCCACGGCAATGCCCTGATGCAGGCCTTCGAACCAGCCGCCGGCAATCTTCGCTGCCCGGATCTCCTGGTGGGCCAGGAAGAAGCAGCCATACCAGGTGGCCACGAGCACCAGCACTGACAACGGCAGCAGCAAGGGTTGCCCGGTCACCGCCACGCTGCCCATGCTGGCCACCGCAATGATGCCCCCGCAGAGCAGGACCCGGCGCCGGTACAAGTGCGCCTGCCCGGTGATTACCGGATCGGCGGCATACCGGGACGGGATCCGGACTCCGAAGGGGATGGTGTTGCTGGTGACGGACGGCAGCACCAGTGCCAGCAGAAGAACCAGCCCCAGCAGTACAAAGCCCAGAACGGCGGAAACAATCATCACGTGTCCTCCTGATCCGCGGCATCAAATGAATCGAGCAGGGTCCGGCAGGCCTGGAGCACCTCGTCGGCGGGCATACCGCGGGCCACGGCCTCGGCCAGGAGCGTCCTGGCCCTCGCGGTCCAGTCAGACGCAAGGAGTTGGTCGGTGGCCGCCGCGGTTACGACAGCCCCCGTACCGCGGCTAAGGCGGATCAGCCCCTCCTGGCGAAGGAGATCGTAGGCCTTGTTGACGGTGTGGAAGTTGATGCCGAAGTCGGCGGCGAGCGTGCGGGTGGGCGGCAGCGGGCTGCCTTCGGTCAGTGCGCCGTGTGCGATTGCTTCCACGATCTGGTCCCGGATCTGCTGGTAGAGCGGCACATCAGCGGCCAGATCGACGTTGAGGATCAACGCACTTCACCTTCTTACCTTTGTTCTATTAGGTATAGAACAAAGGTTCCCTTGTCGCCAGCCTTCTTCCCCCGCTCGGCCCAGCCCGCCGTCGTCGTGCCTAATTTTTTTCAATAGGGGTCTTTACGCACTGGCAGCGGCTTATTAAAGTGGAACGCGTCATAGTCCGGATGGGCGCCGGGGGCGTCCGGGAAGGGGGATTGCGCATCACCGCTGACCGATACCAGAAGACAAATGACCACTACGTTGAGGGCCCCTCCTAGGAGGGGCCTTCCCTTTTGTTGTGCACCGGCTTCTGCGGCGCGCCGCCGCCACGCCCAGTTACCTGGGGATCCACTCACTGGGGGATGTGGTCAAACCTCTGGTAGATCCGCCATGTGTGGCCGGAGGCGGCATCGGTGACCGTGTCAGTCTGTGCGAAGCCGAACTCCTCCGGTTGCAGCTGTTGGCCGATCGGGGTGCTCCGGTCAAGGACGACGAGCTGGAAGTAGTTGTCCTCCAGCGCGTGCTGGTAGGCCTCCAGTCCCTGGAAGACCCGGTGGCCTTCATCGGGGTCGTCATAAAAGAACGAACCGTCATACGTGGCCGTCCACTGCCAGGGCCCGGTCTTGTCCTCCAACGAATACATCAACGGTTCAGGGACTTCAGCCAGCGTGCGGATCCAGGGCATGGAGTCCACGGCGAACTCCACCGTGTTGTGCAGGGGAGTGGTGGCAGGCCACACGTGGAAGAGCTTCTCGGACTGCATCAGCCCCGCTACCAGCACGGCGTAGCACGCCGCCGCAACGAGCAGAACTGTGACCTTCCGTCCGGTGCGTACCAGGGCCGAGAGCACTGCCCCGGCCAGCGGTGCGCCGAAAATGATGCCAAGGGTGAGGTGCTTGTGCAGGGACACCGCTTCACCCATCCAGATCTGGTATCCGGTGGCTGCGATGGTACCGGCAAGCATCAGCACCGCGAGGACCGGTTGGCGGCGCATCAGGTAAATGCCGCCGGCGATCATGAGGGCGAAGGTGAGACCGGCCCACACCCCGACCTGGCTTACCAACGTGAGGACAGGAGTCTCGTGCACCATGGCGGCCCGGTCCGTGGTGGTCTTCTGGAGGCCCGCCAGCAGGGCCGACCCCCAGGTCAGCGCCGAGCCCACCAGCAGGACCAGCACGGTGAGCCCGGCAGCCGCGCCGCGGGCCACCGCCCTCGCCCGGGTGGAGCGTACCGCCCACCCCACGACCAGGGTCAGCAGCATGACGAACGGGACGTCGATGGCCGAGGAGTATTTCAGCAGCACGGCCAGGGAGCAGAGGACCCCGATGGACAAGCCCCACAAAGTGGAACGGTTGCGCTTGCTGGACCAGATGCTCAGCGCGGCCGCCCAGGCGATGAGGGCGAAGCTGGGGGCGTCGAAGGTGGCGAAGTTGGACAGGAAAATGACCGGCGCAGAGAGGGCGAAGACGAAAGCGGCGAAGATACCCGCGGTGCGTGGCCGGGCGTGGTGGTCGAAAAGCACATTTGTCCCCCAGTAGACCGCCGCCGTTGCGCTGAGCATGCAGACCGTGGAGAACAAGCGGGCCAAGGCCAGGCCGCCGAGCCGGTCCAGCAGTGCTCCCAGCACCGGGTAGAGCATCGGTGCACCGGAAAAGAATGACTCCGGGTGCGTGTACACCACCACGTCCGGGTCCGCCCAGGACTTCAGGATCCAGTCGCCGGTATACAGATACAGCGCTTCGTCCTGGAATGCGGTGTTGCTTAGCCGGAGCGCCGAGACCGCCTGCACCAAAAGGATCAGGGCGATGGGAATGCGCCGGATGTACCTGTCCGCGCTGGGCCGTTTGGCGGCCGGAAGGAACGACTCCAGCGCCGCCCGCCACGTGGGACGAGCGGCGACACCGGTGCTCACCGGCTCTCCACCATCGCCACGGGGGCTGGCTCGGCTGCAGAGGAGCGTCCCCGGCCCATGGCCATGACCCCCACCGGAACGAACACGTAGGACGACAGCACGAAGAGGACAATCGTGGCCCAGAACTGCTGGATCCCGTATTGGTTCACGCCCAGGCACAAACCCACCAGGGTCAGAGACTGGGTGGCCAGGATGTAAGGACCCATGAAGGACCGTACCCGACGGGCGGCGGGGATCTGCGCCGATGCGCTGCCGGTGGGAACCCATTCCGACACCAGGGCCCCGGAACATATCGGCGATGCAGAAGAGATGGGCGAAACCGTAAATTGCCTGCACGCGCAGCACGTCCAGCCGCCACCGGCCCAGGGAAACCATTGGCAGCACGATCAGCCACAGCACAACCGCGCCCAGGAGGGGCAGGGAGTTGATCGGCGTGATGTTCGCCGGGAAAAAGAACGCCATGACGATCAACGGAATGGGTGCGAGAAGCGCCAGCATCGCCGTGCTCATGTAATAGAGGAAACCTGACCAAAAGCTCATCCGCTGGGGCAGCGTCAGCGATGGGGTGTCGTGGAATGAATCCGCCGCCACGAGCGACATCGACCCCTCACACCAGCGGTACTGCTGGGAAATAAACGAATCGATGTCGGTAGGGCACTGGCCGCGGGAGAGCAGCACCGGCACGTACTTGAGCTGGTACCCCTGCTCCTTCATATGGAGGCCGGTGTAGACGTCCTCGCTGTGGCCGATCTGCGGGAAACCTCCAATTGCCTCCAGCGCCTGGCGGCGGTAGACGGCTGAGGTGCCCACGCAGATTGCCCCGCCCACCGCATCCCGGGAGGGCTGGATGAATCGGTAGAACATCTCCTGGGTGGCTCCGGCGCACCGCTCCAGCCAGGACATCGACTTGTGGGTGTAGAAGTGTTGCGGGCTCTGCACGATGCCCACCGTGGGATCGTCGAGGTAGGGCACGAGCTCCAGCAGGAAGTCCGGCCGCGGCACGAAGTCCGCATCGAAGATCACCACATGATCACATGAGGTGCGTTCGAACGCGTACTGAAGATTGCCGGCCTTTTTGAAGGCGTCGCCCGGCCCGGCCATGTATCCAAAGCCGCTCCAAACGGCGAGTTCACGCACTTCCTCGCGCCCGGCGTCGTCCAGTACGTGGACCCGGAGCACGCCCGGCCACTGCAGGTTCCTGACGTGGTGCGCGGTGTTGGCCAGCACCTCCAGATCTTCCCCGCAGGTGGGGATAAAGACGTCGATACTCGGCACCTGGGTGGGATCCCACAGTTCGACGGTGGCCGCGTGGTCAGCGATTGAAATGCGCCGGCGGTAGGTGGAGGTCCGCAGGCTAAGGCACTGCTCGGTGACCAGCAGGACGAGCGGCAGAAGGAAGACCAGGGTCCAGTAGGACTGGGTGGCCAGGCCGACGAAGCTGACCGCAAAGCCGGCCATGGCCAGCGCAGACAGCCAGAATACCCAGCGGTGCTGCGGCGTGCGCAGGTAGGAGTATTTCTCCCCGTCCTGCGGCGGCATCAGCCATGCGAAGCCGGTCTGGCTGGGGACGATAGTGGGGCTGTCTGCCGCATTTCCGAGGGCTAGTGAGCCGCCGGGCCGCAGCCGTTGCACGTCAAAAAACATGGTTGCTCCCGATCAGTCGCAGTCTTCGCTTCCAGGCAGGTGTGCTGCGATGGCGACTTGTAGTTCCAGTGTTGCTACCTTGGCGGTGAAGTCAGCCTAGGTTGGCGTCTGCAGGCCTCGATATAAGAGGTGGTACCTGTCTTTTTGGCGCGGAGGCGCGAAACTTGGACTACTGGCAAAGCGGACGCGGGAGCGGACCTTGAGATGCGCCGGCGGTCAATCGCCCAACGCGCTCAAACGGCCATGGAGGAACCGGCGCTCAGCGTCGTTGTCCGTGAGGATCAGCGCCTCCTCGAACGCCACCCGTGCCTCCTCCGGGCGGCCAAGCCGGACCAGGAAATCCCCGCGGGCGGCAGCCAAATATGGGTAGCGGGCCAGCTGCGGTTCGCCTCCCAGGACATCAAGTTCCGCCAGGCCTTCCGCGTAACCCACCGCGAAGCCCAGGGCGATGGCCCGGTTGAGCCGCACCACCGGGGAAGGCCACCTCTCCATGAGCAGGTCGTAGAGACCCAGGATCTCCTGCCAGTCGGTGTCCGGCCAGGACGTGCTCTCGTCATGCACGGCTGCGATCGCCGCCATGAGCGCGAAACGCCCCGGCGGCCGTCCGGCAAGCGACTCCCGCAGGAGCGCCACACCTTCCGCGATGGCCTGCCGGTCCCACTTGGACCGGTCCTGGTGCTCCAGGAGAACCATGTCATGCCGGTCATCGACCCGGGCGTCCCTGCGGGCCCTGGTGAGCAGGACCAAGGCTAGGAGTCCGGCAACGTCGCGGTCCCCGGGAAGCAGGACGCGCAGCATCCTGGCCAGTTCCAGCCCGCGGTCAGCGAGGTCCCGGCGCATCAGGTCAGCTCCCGACGGGGCGGTGTGCCCAGTGGTGTACACCAGGTACAGCACCGACAGCACGCCATCCAACCGCGCCGGCAGCTCTGCTGCCGGCGGCACCCGGTAGGGGATATTGGCCGCTGCGATCTTCTTCTTTGCGCGGGTGATGCGGGCCGCCATCGTGGCCTCGGGGACGAGGAACGCCCGTGCCACCTCGGCGGTGGACAGCCCGCACAGCAGCCGCAGCGTCAGGGCCACCTTGGCGTCGAGTGCCAGGGCAGGATGGCAGCAGGTGAAAATGAGCCGGAGACGCTCGTCGGGGATCTCTTCGGGCGCCATGTCCGGCAGACCGCCGTCGTCATCCTCCCGCGCAAGCAGCTTGGGCAGCGCCCGTTGCGCCGTGGCCGCGCGGCGCTGCATGTCCAGGGCCCGCCGTCGCGCCGCCACCGTGAGCCACGCCCCGGGGTTCCGGGGAATGCCGCTCCTGCCCCAGGTGGCCAATGCGCTGGCGTACGCGTCCTGGACGGCTTCCTCGGCGGCATCGATACTGCCGGCAACGCGGACCGTGGCCGCCAGGACGAAGGCCCACTCGCGGCGGTGCGCGTCCGCGACCGCCGCGGCAACCTCCGGGCTGGCGGCCTCCGGCATCAGTTGGCCACCCGTACGGGCCACACCTCTACTCCGACGCCGGCCGGAACTTCCTTGGCGATCTCAAGCGCCTCATCGAGGTCAGCTGCGTCGATGAGGTAGTAGCCGCCCAGGGTTTCCTTCGACTCGGCGAACGGGCCGTCCGTGACCAGGAACCCGCCGTCCCCGTCGCGGCGGACGGACGTCGCTGTGGAGGAGGGGTGCAGCGCTGCGCCGCTGAGCAGGGATGCACCGCGCCGTTGCTGGAACTCCTGGTAGCTGGCGCTGATGGATTCCCCTTCGGCCTGCCGGGCCACGGCCTCGTCCTGGTAAATCAGGATCAAATACTTGGACATGTCATGCTCCTTTGCCGTTGTGCAGAGCCCTTCAGCAGGCTCCTACCCATACGACGCGGACGGGACGCACAATTCGACAGGAGTACACAATAAATCTCAAGGGGGCGCTCACGCCGGCGGCCAGGGCGGAACGGGTTCATGGTATTTGATGATGGCGGCTTTGGCCTGCTGGTACCGGGCTTCACTGCTGCCGAGCATCGAGTCCCCCATGAAGCTGAATCCGAACAGACCGTTCGCCTTTAGTTCAGCGACTTTGGCATCGTTGAAAAACCCCACCATGTCCGCGTCGTACGTTGCCAGCGAGTTGTTGTCCGGATTGTAGTGCGCCAGGAGGGACAAGCCATTTCCGTACCCGTGCAGCGTTTTCACCATCCAGGTGGTCTGTTCCACATTTTCGTGATTGCCCATTGCCTGGAATGACTGGAAGTCTGAGTCATCCATGACGTCCTTGAAGTGGGGCAGCATGGACCGGCCTCCACCGCGGGCCGGGTCGTCGAACGTTGCGGCCCAGCCACCCCACGTTAGGGCCACCCGCGAATTGGGGGCGAACTGGTGGAAGGTGTCCTTTGCCTCCAGATAGGCGTCTTTCAGGGCCCGGTAATAGGCCTGCCCCGTGTCCCAGTAGTTCCCGTCCTCCCGGCACGGATACGTCTGGAACTCAGTGAACATGGAGACGTACAGCGGCGGCCCCGACGCAGCACCCCCGGTGTTCTTCGCCAGCTGCACCATGTCCGCCTGGAACTCGCGGGACAAGGGGTATGCTTCGCCACAGACCGGGCCGTACTTGGTCTGCACGATGCCATCCGGGCTTCCGCCCGGGGCGCCCGGGCGCGGGTAGCCGTCCCAGATCACCAGGTGCATTGCTTTGCCCGCCGCATAGATCTGCGGGGTCACAGCCGTCCGGTAAATATCGAAAAACTCCATGTCAGTGCGGAAGCTGAACCAGCTGGTGATGATGCTGACCGGCGCCTCTTGGACCAGGCGGTTCTCGAGCGATCTGTACGCCTGCGACCCCAAGCCAAAAAGGAGGCCGCCCTGGGCCTGGACCGCATTGTCCGCAGCGCGGGGTACCGCGGCAGCAGGGTGTTGTCCGCCGGCTCCCGTAGAGGGAACGCTTCCTGCCAGGAGGATCCACACCGCCAGTAACACGGCGGGCACAACTCGTCCCGTCCCTGGACGACGGTCAAGGGCACTTAGGTTAGAGCGGATAGATGTCATGACGCCTCCAGCGGACGGAAGGCAGGCCTCGAATGTCCGCGGCGAAACGTGGGATGGGCGCCGCCGGGATCCCTTCCATTTCCAAGGTACCCCGGCGCCGGGGCCTTGCCGCAAGACCCCGGGGCTACCGCATACTGGCGGTCATGACAAGGAGGGGGACGGGGAGGGTATGCATGATGCAGTGATTGTGGGCTGCGGACCCACGGGGTTGATGCTGGCGGGGGAGCTCCGGCTGGCGGGAGTGGATGCGGTTGTCCTGGAGCGGCGCCCCTCCCAGGAGCTGGCCGGCTCGCGCGGGGGCGGAATCCATTCGCGCAGCATCGAGCTGCTGGACCAGCGCGGCATCGCGCAGCAGTTCCTCGCCACGGGCAAGACCGTCCAGACGGCCTCCTTTGGCAACACGCAGCTGGACCTGGGCGGGCTGCCCACGCGCCACCCGTACACGCTGGCGTTGTTCCAGAACCACATCGAGCGCCTGCTGCTGGAGTGGGTGGAGGAACTGGGCGTGGAGATCCGGCGCGGCGTGGAGGTCACCGGAGTTTCAGCGGACGACGACGGCGTGGAGGTCCAGCTTGCCGCCGGCGGAACTGTGCGGGCCCGCTACGTCGTGGGTGCCGACGGTGGGCGCAGCATGGTGCGGCGGGCGGCGGGTATTCCGATGGTGGGTCCGGACGCGACGCGGAGCAGCTTGATCGCGGAGGTGAAGGTGGCGGGGGAGCCTATCCAGCAGGGGAAGGTGGACGGGCGCGGTATCCATGGGCTGTACCCGATGGGTGGGGGCCTGGTCCGGGTGGTGGTGACCGAAGCCTCCCTTGGCCCGGCCACCGAGCCCACCCTGGCGGAGCTGCGCCAGGCTCTGACCGACGTGTTCGGCACCGACTTCGGGGTCCACAGCCCCACGTGGCTGTCGCGCTTCACGGACGCCACCCGGCAGGCGGAGTCCTACCGCAAGGGCCGGGTGCTGCTGGCCGGTGATGCGGCCCATGTCCATTCACCCACGGGCGGACTCGGCATCGGCCTGGGGCTGCAGGACGCCGTCAACCTGGGCTGGAAGCTGGGGCAGGTGCTGCAGGACATCTCCGGCGCCGGGTTGCTGGACAGCTACCACGCGGAGCGCCACCCGGCGGGGGAGCGGGCGCTCAAGTACACCATGGCCCAGTCCCTCTTCCAGAAGGCCGATCCGCGGCAGGAGGCCGTGCGCGACCTGCTCGGCGAGGTGCTCCGCGTTGATGGTGCAGGGGCACCGATCGCGGCACTGATCACCGGGCTCGACGTCGCCTACGACGTGGGCACGGGCCACCCGCTGCTGGGCCGCCGGATGCCGGACCTGGACATCGCCACTGGGTCCGGGCCAACCAGCGTGTACGGGTTACTGCACCGGGCGCGGCCGGTGCTGCTGGAATTCGGTGGCCCGGGGCTGGAGCCTGGCGCGTGGGCCGGGTACGTGCAACATGTCAGGGCAACGTACGACGACGCGTGGCAGCTTCCCGTGCTGGGCACCGTTGCCGCACCAACGGCAGTCCTGGTCCGGCCCGACGGCTACGTAGCCTGGGTGGGCGAAGGCTCAGCGGACGGGCTCACCGAGGCCCTCGGCACGTGGTTCGGCAAGCCGGTCCGGTGAAGAGTTCATGAGCCGTGCGGGCGCCACAGATGCATTAATCGCGGGAAATTGACCAAAAACTGCGGGAACGCCCCCTATTGCCAGGCGGCACGCGTTTGTTAGGCTGATCCCCGGGTCAGGCAGGCGGCCCATCTGTTGCCGCTTGAGGAACCCTTTTCCAGTGCCACCCCGCCCTTTCGGCCGGGCGATTGGCCAACCGCTCCCAGGCATGCGACCGTCCGTGAAGCTGACGCGGATGTGGCCCAGGGTATCCAATTTTCGGGGGTGGGCCACATCCCGTCTTACACTCCGGGGACCAGCAGCGTCGCTGGCCCCCGGGCCACGGACTCTTCAGTCGTCGAAGTGCGCCTTCGCATCCTTCGGGCCGGAAAAGCGGTTCACCAGCCCCTCGGCAAGCTCATTGAGTTTTTGGTTCCTGCTGTTGGAGGCGCTGCGGAGAAGCTCGAACGCGTCGTCCTTGTTGCACTTGTTTTGCGCCATGATGATCCCGCAGGCCAAGTCAATGACGGTCCTGGTGTCCATGGCGGCTTTCAGGTTTTCAGCGCGCTGCTCCGCTGACGCGATCCGCACGGCAAGCCGGAGCGCCTTGCCCGCCATGTCGCCGAACCTTGCCGCGTCGGCGACCGCCCGCTCACTGAAGAGTCCGCTGGCCGGAGCGAAGAAGTCGAGGACCGCGCCGGCGTCGTTATCCAATTTCATAGGTACGCCCAGCGAGCTGGCGACGCCGGCGGCGGAAAGGGCCGTGCAGTACTCAGGCCACCGCGGGTCCGAGGACACGTCATCCAGCAGGACGGGAACCCCGGTTTCGAGGGCCTCGACGCAGGGCCCGTCTCCCAGTGATTGTTCAATCCGGTCCAGCACCACCGCCCGCCCGCTGCTGCCGCCGATGGTTACCGTACGCTTGCGGCGGTGCAGGGTGACGGCACACTCAATAGGTCTACCCGTGGTGCTGGTCATGGTGGCTGCCGCGTATCCGGTCAGATCGTCGAGGACGGATTTGATGTCCTCCATCCCGGCGATGAGATCCACAAGCTCTTCGAGGTCTTCTGCCATGTCCTGGTCCACCATGCCTTCAATGTAGAAGCGGCGGCCAGCCTTCACAAGGGCGCTCCGCCCCCTCTCTTGCCAGCCGCCGCCCAGCTGCCGTCCAGCGCAGTTATGGAAACGTTATATATGCTTGCTGAGTGGTTTTGAGGTCAAGCAGCGGAAATTTGTCAGCAACAGCACGCCCGGCGGCGCCCGGAACAGGGCTCCTCGCCGGACGCAAGCATGCTTTGGACGGGCTCCGGATCGTCGCCGTCGCCGGCGTGTTTTTCTTCCATACGGCAACCGAGTCCATGCCGGGCGGCTCCATCGGCGTCGACGTGTTCTTCACGCTCAGCGGCTTTGTTATCACGCTGCTGATCATGAAGGAACGGATCGCCACCGGCAGGCTGCACCTGGGCGTCTTCTACGCCAAGCGCCTGGCCCGCCTCTGGCCGGCACTGCTGGCCCTCTGCGCCGTGATCGTGGCGGCAGGCGTCGTGTTTCCCGACTCAGGCTGGGGCGGGCAGGCGGAGTTTGTCCTTCCCGCTGCCGGCTACGTGATGAACCTGGCGCACTTTGGCATGTTCGGTGACTCCATTGCCGGCGAAACCCTGGGCCCCACGTGGACGCTGGCCGTGGAGGAGCAGTTCTACCTGGTGTGGCCGCTGCTCTTGCTGGTGATGCTCCGGTTCTGGAAGGTCCGCACCACAGCCATCGCCACCGTGGCCCTGGCCGCAGCCTTCCTGCTGAACCGGTTCCTGCTGGTCAACGCGGGGCAGCCGCTGGACCGCATCTACAACGGCCCGGACACGCGGGCCGACGAACTGCTGATCGGCTGCGCGCTGGCCCTTCTGTTCACCGCCGTGCGGCAGGGCTCCCGGCTGCACAACGCCATGGCATCGGGGGCCCGCTGGGGTGCCCCGCTTGCCGGCCTGGCCCTGGTGGCCGCGCTGTTCCTGCTCAAGGAGCCCGATACCCCCGGCGCCTGGTTCAACACGTTCTGGACCGTGGGCCCCACCGCGCTCGCGCTGATCTCGGCCGTATTGATCGGCTCGCTGGTCCTGCAGCCTGCCGGTTTCCTGTCGCGTATCCTCAGCCACCCCTGGCTGGCGCGCCCGGGCCGTGACCTGTCCTACGCCATGTATCTCTGGCACCTGCCGGTCTACCTGCTGCTGATGCCCCTCATTCCGGCGCTTCCGCTCCGCATCGCCCTGACCGCGGCCTTCACCGTGCTGCTGGCGTACGCGTCCTTCCGTTTCGTTGAGCGGCCGCTCCGGCTCTGGGCGAACCGGAAGCTGGAGCCCGCCGTCGAACATCCCGCAATCGAACGCCCCAACGCGGAAGGCCGTGGCGAGGAAGGCGGGCGCAGCGCGGAACTCGAGCCGGCTGCCCGGATGTCCTAGCCAAAAGGGCTCCCGCCGCTGGGGAGTTCGGGAGGATGTGGGCGGACTGCGGTCATCCACAGGAGACGGGTGATGTTCTTGTGCAGCCGGAGGCTGGTTATTAGGTTTGGAGTCCCGGAAGAGCCGTCCGCGGCACCGCACGAAAGGCCATGACCTTTGGCTCCATACACTTTCCTGGCCCTTGGTCCAGCCTCGGCCATGGCTGACGCCGCGTGGATCAGCCATCCGATGATCAAGGCGATCTGCCAGTACGAGGGCGCGGCCATCACCGGCAAACGCTGGGGCTCCAGGGTCCTGGGAATTGGAATCGATGCCCTGGTGCTGGCGCTGAAGACCCTCCAGCCGTCCGTCTCGGGGCCCTACTTCGCCACCAACCCGTGGATCGGGGCCGCGCTGCGGCTCACGGGCAGGAAAGACTTCGTGGTCACCGGGATCTATGCCGAGCCCTCCAGTCGGAGCTGGAAGATCCTGCGCCGGCTCATCGGTGACGCGCCTGTCATCACCATGTCCCAGTCCGAGGCCGTGCCTTGGAATGCCGACGGCGGCAACGCCTGGTGTGTGCTGTACGGGAACACCCTGCGCTATCCGCCGAAGCAGCAGTCCGACGAGGGTTTCCACATATTTGTGGGCGGCTCATCGGACCGCGACCCCTTGGCCATCCGGGCCCTGGAGGACGAAGTGCTCGCGAGCACCACGCCCGTCCGGCTGACGATTGCCACCGGCGGGCCGGCCGGTGAAAGCCGCCGCGGTGGAAACGTGGTGAGGCGCCCGGGCTACGTGAGCCAAAAGGAATTCGGGGAGCTGCTCAGTACCGCATCGGTGGTGTTCCTTCCGCTGGCGCGGGGGACCAGGGCGGCAGGGCATATGGTCCTGGTGGGGGCAGTTGAAAGCGGCATTGCCGTGGCAGTCACGCCCAATGAGGGCATGCGGGAATACGTGCTGGATCCCGGCGTTGCCCTCTGCGACCCGGACCAGCCCATTCTTCCCCAGCTCCGGGAGTTGGCCGACGCCACGCGGCACAGACAGGCGGAGATTCACGCACTGTGGGAGGAGAAGCTCAGCCTGGACAGCTATATTTCGCGGATCATGGAGTTGCTCGAGCCTGCCCGGACCACGGCCTAGTAGCCGGTGGGGTTGGCTGACTGGCAGGTCTGGTCGCTGCCGGTCTGCACCACCACGCTGCCGGAGGAATCAGCGGACGACGGCGGTGCGGCGGGTTTGGTGCCGGTGGCAAAATCCGTGCCGGCGTACAGCTGCACGCCCTGGATGTTCGCCACCTGCTGGACACTGGTGGCGGGCAGGCCGAACAGCGCCGCCACATCCGCGGCGACGTCCTCAAACCCGGCGGAGTAGTAGACCATGGTCTGGCTCTGCGCCTGGGCCTGCAGCTTGGTCAGCTTGGTGAAACCGGCATCCGAGAGCAGACCGGCAATCGCGGTGCTCCGGCCGGTGACCCCGGTGCCGTTGGCGATGGAGACCGGCTGCAGGGACTTGTCGTACGCCGGCGCCGCGGGCGTTGCGGGCGTCTCCGTGGGCGCCGCGGGGGCGGGCTGGCTCAGGTCCGGGCTGTTGCGCAGGGCGGCGAAGAAGTTGGACGCCGCCGGTTCATCAAGAGCCAGCCGGTTGGGGTCCTGCGGGGACGGCACCGTGGGGGTGGTGATGAAGTTGATGTTGGCGGGATCGATGTTCTTCAGCCGGTTGGCGATGGTGAGCAGCGACGGGATGGAGGACAGACCGGAATCAACCGTCAGGTTCTTGGTGATGGTATCGGCGATGGTCAGCGTCTTCTGCGGGTTGCCCAGCGTGCCCTCGGACTTCAGCTTCCGGCTGAGTGACGCCAGGAAGCCCTGCTGGGCCTGGATGCGGCCCAGGTCCCCGCCGTTTGCGAAGGCATGCCGGGTGCGCAGGAACGCCAGCGCCTGGTCGCCCTGCACCTGGGACTTGCCGGCGGGCAGCGTCAGGTGGGAATCGGGATCGTTGACGGCAGCGGTGACGCAGACCTCCACGCCGCCCACTGCGTTGGAGAGCTCCTTCACCGCGTTGAAGTCAGCCATCATGAAGTGGTCCACTTCCAGGCCCGTGAGCTTGTTCACCGTGTCCACGGCGCAGCCGATGCCGGCCTGGGCCATGGCGCTGTTAATCATGGCGCTCTTCTGCTCGGGATACTTCTGGTTGGTCTTGGAATCCGTGCACGCCGGCACGTCCACCAGCAGGTCACGGGGGAAGCTGATGACGTTGACGTGCTTGTTGTCTGCCGAGATGTCCAGCAGCATCATCACGTCCGACTGCCCATAGCCGGAGGACTGGTCCGCCGTGCCGAACTGGCTGTTGTTGCCTTCCCGCGTGTCCGAGCCCAGCACCAGGATCTGCAGCCTGTCGGTGCTGTCATTCACGGCGCCCTCGGTGCGCTGGCCTCCGGCGGTCAGCTCCGAGGTGCTGATGTTGGACTGCAGGCGCCAGGCCCAGTAGCCGCCGAACGCCAGGACGCCCAGGAGCAGCACCGACACCAGTGCGGTGACGGCCTTGACCCAGCGCGGGGCACGGCGGAAGGGCCGACGGCGGCGGGAACTTGCGGCGTACAGCTTGCCCTGGCCTGGGTAGGCGGCGGGGCTGGCGGCTTCCTGTTCCGGGCCGGGGGATTTTCTGAAACCGAACACGACAAAATGACCTTCGGGAGGGGACAGGTTTCCGCTACGCTACACGCCCAAGCTGGCAATTCGCCCAGAACCGTGGCGGTGGCGGGTGTCCCGGCGCCTCCGCCGGTGTGCGGGGGCGTACTCTTTCTTCTCGGCGGTACCCGCCCCGGAGATGGGCCCGGCCATGGGGGAAGCCCTGGTGTGCAGGCTGAGGAACGGACAGATGGATACAGGACAAAAGCAGCGCGGGACGGGCCGTCCTGCCCGGCGCGGGTTGGGCAAACTGGCGGTCTGGCTGGAGGACGACTCCCCGGGACGCCTCCGCCCGCTGATCCTGGCGGTGGTCCTCACGCTCTCGGCGATCGGACTCGTGGAGGTGGCATCGGCGTCGTCTGTGGAATCCGTGGCGGCAGGAAACAATCCGTACGATCTTCCCCTGAAGCAGGCCATGTGGACCGTGGCCGGCGTGGTGATCATGCTGGTGCTGGCGCGCATGTCCGTGCGGCGGATCAGGTGGCTGGGCTGGGGGATGTTGATCGGCTCACTCTTTGCCCTGGTGCTGGTGTTCACCCCGCTGGGCATGTCCGTGAACGGCAACCGGAACTGGCTGAGCGTGGGAGGCTTCACCGCGCAGCCGTCCGAGTTCGCCAAGCTGTCGCTGATTGTCTGGGGCGCCGGGATCCTGGACCGGAAGCAGGCCCTGCTGGGGCAGTGGAAGCACGCCGTCGTCCCGCTCGCGCCAGCCGGAGCACTCATCATGGGCATCGTGGCGCTGGGGCACGACCTCGGCACCACCATGATCATCATGATGATCCTCGCTGCCACCATGTTCTACGGCGGCGTGCGGATGAAGGTGTTCTCCGTGGCCGGCCTGATCTGCGCGGCGGGCGCCCTGGTGCTTGCAGCCACCAGCGGCAACAGGATGGGCCGGATCTCCTCCTGGCTGGGCATGGGCTCCGAGGAGGACGCGCAGGGCATGGGCTACCAGGCGCAGCACGGCGCCTACGCCCTGGCCTCCGGCAGCTGGTTCGGCGTGGGCCTGGGGCAGAGCCGGCAGAAGTGGAACTGGATCCCGGAAGCCCACAACGACTTCATCTTTTCCATCCTCGGCGAAGAACTGGGCCTGGCCGGTTCGCTCCTGGTGCTGGGCCTGTTCGCCATCCTGGCCATCGCCGTGTTCAAGACCATCGCCCGCACCACGGACACGTTCTCGCGGACCGTGGCCTGCAGCGTGATCACCTGGATCCTGGGCCAGGCCGTGATCAACATCGCCATGGTCAGCGGGCTGCTGCCAGTGATCGGCGTGCCGCTTCCGTTCATCTCCTACGGTGGTTCAGCCATGGTCTCCTCCCTGGCCGGGATCGGGGTGATCCTTGCCGTGACCCGTCCGGAAGGAACTGTTCCCCCCGCCCGCCGCGGCATCCGCCTGGGCCGCGCCCGCTTGAACGGCGCCAGGCAGAACGGTGCTGTGGCTGATCGTGCAGTGAAGCAGGTCCGGGAGCATGCCCACCAGCGCTAGCGCCGCCGGAAGGGGTCCCGCGGCGCCCATGACCGCCATCCGCTTCATCTTGGTCTTCGGGATCATCAGCGCGCTGATGGACATGGTGTACGAGGGCGCCCGGAGTGTGACCGGTCCGTTCCTCGGTGCGCTGGGCGCGTCCGCGCTCCTGGTCAGCGTGGTCACCGGCGCCGGGGAGGCTGTGGCCCTGGTCCTTCGCCTGGTGTTCGGGCGGCTGGCGGACAGGCCCGGGCTGCGGTGGGCACTGGCGATCAGCGGGTACGCGCTGACGGCCGTATCCGTGCCGTTGCTGGGAATCACTGACGCGCTGTGGGTTGCCTGCCTCCTGGTCTTGGCGGAGCGGCTGGGCAAGGCCGTAAGGAGCCCGGCGAAGGACACCATGCTGGCCGAGGCAGGTTCGGCGCTGGGCCAGGGCAAGGCCTTCGCGCTGCACGAGGCGCTGGACCAGGTGGGAGCGCTGCTGGGGCCGCTGCTGGTGGGGGTGGCCCTGGCGCTGTCGGGCAGCTACGGACCGGGGTTCCTGCTGCTTGCTGTTCCAGGCCTGGCGGCCATGCTGATTCTCTTCCGGCTGCGGCGGAGGGTCCCTGATCCGGCCGTTTACGAGGTGGCGGGCGCACCCTCTGCCGCAGCCGGCCCCGCTCCCGGCGGCCCTGGCCCCGCTTCCGTGAAGCCCGTTCCCATGCCCCGGCAGTACTGGCTGTACGCCGCGTTCAGCAGCCTGACCATGTTCGGATATGCCACGTTTGGGCTGTTGTCCTTCCACCTGGTGGCCACCGGTCTCCTCCCGCCGGCGGTGGTCCCCGTTCTCTACGCCGCGGCCATGGGGGTGGACGCCGTGGCCGCCCTGGCCTCCGGTTGGCTCTTTGACCGGGTGGGGCTGAAAGTCCTCCTGGTCCTGCCCGTCCTCGCGGCGGCGGTGCCGTGGCTGGGCTTCAGCAACAACACGGCGCTCGCGGTCACGGGGGGTCTGGTGTGGGGAGCGGCCATGGGCGTCCAGGAAAGCACCATGCGGGCAGGCGTGGCGGGGCTTGCTCCGGTGGAACGGCGGGGGAGTGCTTATGGAATGTTCACTGCGTGCTACGGCCTCGCTTGGCTGGCCGGGAGCTTCCTCATCGGTGTGCTGTACGAGTACTCAAGACCTGCCCTGGCCGTCACCGTCACGGCAGTGCAGGCTGCCGCCATGGTGATTTTCGCCGTCGTCCGTCCTCATGCCGTGCGCCCTGGACTGCAGTCCTCGGGGAACGAACCTTCCTAGGCGACCGCTCCGGCCACCTCGGGGCATTCAGCGCAGCGGACGTCCGCAACCAGGGAACCGGCGTCGTCCTTTTGGAAGTGGGTGACGTGATTGGTGGTCCTGCCGCAGGTGGGGCAGAAACTCTGGCTTTGTTTAGTCCACATGCATGAATAATACGGAACGCCGTGATAAAGGAAAGATTGCTTACCGAAACCATGTGGATTTCCGCATGTCCCGTGACCGGATCTTGACCAAAGCTGCTGGCGATTCTTCAGCGAAGACTGAGTTTGGCGGCGTAGTTTGGGCGCATCAGGCAGTACGGAGGCAGGACGGAAGGAGCGCAGGACAATGACCATCACCGATTACATCGCGGCTCTCGGCGGCATGCTGGCTTCACTCGGATGTGCAGGACTCGTGGCGGCCGGACTCATCAGGGCGCGGTCGCGGCACCAGGCATAACTCCCGCGGACAACAAGGAAGGTTCGCTGCAGTTCCTAGGCAATCGCCGGCGGTTCGAAACGGGTTCTGGGCGCACCACTGGGCATCGCCTTGAGGATGCCGTCCGCCACGCTGCGCACCTTGAGATTGCGGTTCCTTGAGGTGCCGGCGAGCCTGCTGAAGGCTTCGGCGTAGGAGCAACGGTTTTGCGCCATCAGCACTCCGCAGGCAACATCGATGCTGGTCCTGCTCTCCAGTACCTGCTTGAGGTTGTCGCCCGCACGGATCACGCCGTGGACGTCGAGGGCCAGTTTGAGGCTCTGTGATGCCACCTCGCCGAACCATGCCGCGTCAGCGAGGATCCTGGTGGGGAAACCGTAGTCGGGCGGGCCCAGGAAAACGAGGGCTGCGGACGAGCCGGGCTGCAGTTCCAGGGGGAGGGCAAGGGCGGCGCCGAGGCCATGCTCCAGCAACCGCCGCCGGTAGCCCTGCCAGCGTGCGCCGGCCTGGCCGATCACTGTTGGAGCGGCCAGGGCGGAGCCCAATGCGGTGGGGCCGTCCACGTGCTCATCCTCCGTGGCTGCAAGGGCGGCGGTGCCCGCCGTGCTTCCGGCCGTGACGGTACAGGACCTTTGCCGGTGCAGCACGGCTGCGCACTCAACCGCCGTGCCTGCCGTGGTGCTCATCCAGCGGGCCGCTGCGCCGGCGAGTTTTTGCAGGGAGTCTGCCTCGCCGTCGGCCCCTGTCACTAAATCCAGCAGGAACCCTTGCCGGTCGGGCCCCTTATTATCTGCCGGGCCAAAAGCCACCCTGCACCCCCATCTGCGATTCCCCCGTGGCCGTGCTGCCTGGGGGTTGCACAAAAACCTATTGGGCGCGCGGGGCAGCGGCACGAGTAGCCGGTACTCTACTTTTCCTCCAAGGCTTCCGCGGGTACCCGTTCGCCCGTCGACGTGTGGAGCAACCGCCACAGCAAGTGGGCTACCATAGGTTTGTTAGACGGCCAAGCAAGTAGGATATCGAAGGAATTCGCATGAACCCGCATGGTGCAAGCGAAGGCTACTGTTACCCACCCCGCGAGGGCGCGCAGCCCGGCCCTGTTGACGTCATCAATGCCCTCAGGGAGTTCCGGACCTCTGAAAGCGCCATGAGAAGGCGCACCCGTTCCTCCGCCGCGATGGGGGAGACCGATCTTTTGGCGCTCCGGTACCTGATCGATGCGGAAGCTGCCGGCGTTGGAATCCGCCCCACCCAGCTTGCAGCCCGCCTGGGCATCACCTCCGCGTCCATGACCAGCCTTGTTGACCGGCTGGTGGCAGCCGGCCATGTGACCCGGGAACCCCACCCCTCCGACCGGCGGGCTGTCATCCTCAGGCCCACGCCCGGTGCCGAGGAGGAGGTGCGGCACAACCTTAACCAGATGCACAAGCGCATGCTTGAGGCCGCCGAGTCGCTGTCGGCGGAGGAGATCAAAGCGGTGCTGCACTTTCTGAGCTGCATGCGTGAGGCCGTGGATGCGGTGGAAGCCGCTGCTGGGGTGGGTCGGCGGTAGACAAGGAGCTAATCCTAGTTAGACTAGCTACATTGTTTGATAATTATCGGATGGCGGATCGCATGACTGCAGTACTTGAACCTCAGGCAGCGGGACAACGGATCCACGTCCAGGCCAACGACGAATTCCAGCTCCAGCCGACTGCACCAAGTGCGGTTGATAAGTCCACAGTGCCCGCGCTGATGGACGATCCGGCGCTACCATGGAGCTTGATGAGCTACCGCACCTTTCCATTGCGGCGTGGCAATGACCTCCGGGCCGGTTCCGATCGCCTCCCTGGGGTGGGCGCCACTTGAGCTTGGTGCCTCGGAATGGTCCTGTACCTGCGGCTACACCGTGGACGGCAGTCCGGACGGCGATCCGCTGGAAGCAGTCCAACTGGCTTCGGCAAGGGTGGAGAGCCTTCAATGGGAGCTCGACGCTGCGCAGGAGCAGTTTGAGAATGCAGTCAGGAACGCCTCGAAGCACGGCGCGGGGGAGGGGGCCCTGGGCAGGGCTGCGCCTGAGCGCGGTGGAACTCCGGGAATTCCTGGGTGGCGGACCACGGCTGATGTAAGTTTTGGGTCCCGCTGGGGGCCGGGCTCCGAACAACCCCCAAAGTGCAGCCATCCGTCTGTTCAGATGCAGCTGCACTTCGGGTTGTTGGAGCGGTGGAAGAAGTGGTTGACGGCCTGCTCTGGCCCGAAGCGTGGGCGCGGCGAGCGGCCGGGATTCCTATGCGGCCAGGCGGGCCGGCGCAGTGCGTGTATGCCGCCGGTCGGCCAGCACGCTGATGGTGCAGGGCGCCTGGTCCGGATCGATCATTGCGGGCAGCTGCCTTGTCTTGGAAGCGGCGTGGAGCATGTCCAGTGCCTCCTGATCCACCCAGGCGCTGGAGACGTCGAGCTCCAGGTCCAGGCCTCCCTTGAGGGAGTTGGCGCGCTTTGCCACTACATAGAGGGCGTTGATGCTGTGGATGGTGATATGCCCCTTTGCAATCACCTGGGCCTTGCTGTGGTCCAGATCGACCCGGACCACGATGTTCAGCTTAGAGTTCAAGATGTAAAGCCTTCCCCGGCATTGGCTGCGACGCTGCAGCTTCTTGCATGGCCTGTTTGCTTAAGCCTCAACTAGATTAGGCAACCAATGTGATGTGCGCAACACGGTGACGTTTATTACATCGACCGCAGTTTCCTATCACTTTGGGAATCGGCGGATGGCAGCCCGGGCCGCTGCTTGGCCCTGGCCTGGCAGGCAATGAAAGAATCGGACGGGGTGATCAGGGCACGCACAGAACTACTGACCACCCAACTCCTGCCCGCGCAGCCCGCGGACGCCCCGCAGTACCGCCACCGAAGGACATGCAATGAGCAAAGAACAGCTGATCATCATCGGCTCCGGCCCCTCCGGCTACACCGCCGCCATCTACGCCGCCCGTGCCGGACTGAACCCCTTGGTCCTGGCCGGTTCCGTCACCGCCGGCGGCGCGCTGATGAACACCACCGAGGTGGAAAACTTCCCGGGTTTCCCGGCCGGCGTCCAGGGCCCCGAGCTGATGGACGGGCTGCAGCAGCAGGCGGAAAAGTTTGGCGCGCGCATTGAGTACGACGACGCCACGTCCGTCGACCTGAAAGGTCCCGTCAAGCGCGTGGTCACCGGCGGCGGGGAGACCTACGAGGCCCAGGCCGTCATCCTGGCCACCGGCTCCGCCTACAAGGAGCTCGGTCTGCCGGAGGAGAAGAAGTTCAGCGGGCACGGCGTCTCCTGGTGTGCCACCTGCGACGGATTCTTCTTCCGCGAACAGGACATCATCGTGGTGGGCGGCGGCGACTCCGCCATGGAGGAAGCAACCTTCCTGACCCGCTTCGGAAAGTCCGTCACCGTCGTCGTCCGCAAGGGCGAACTGCGGGCCTCCCGCATCATGGCGCAGCGCGCCAAGGACAACCCCAAGATCCGCTTCGCCTGGAACTCCGCCGTCACCGCCATTCACGGCGACGGCAAAGTCAGCGGCGTCACCCTGACGGACACCCGCACCGGTGAGGCCCGGCACCAGGACGCCACCGGCATCTTCGTGGCCATCGGCCACCTGCCGCGCACGGAACTGGTGACCGGCCAGGTGGACCTGGACGACGAAGGCTACATCAAGGTGGATGCGCCCACCACGTGCACCAACCTGCCCGGCGTCTTTGCCTGCGGCGACGCCGTGGACCACCGCTACCGGCAGGCCATCACCGCCGCCGGCACCGGCTGCGCCGCCGCGCTGGACGCCGAGCGCTTCCTGGCCGCGCTGGAGGACGCCGCAAGCATCGCCACGGCGCTGGTGGAGGAGCCGACCCACAGCTGAATATGATGCAGCGGGAAGGCTCCCAGGTCAGACGACCTCGGGGAGCCTTCCCGTTAATACGGAAACGGGGGCCGATGACCAGCGCTCGCGTTCCGGCTCGTACGAGATCACCATGGACGCGTCGCTTTCGCGCGCCTCGTCGATTGCCAGCAGCAGGGCATCCTCCATGTGCCTGGCATATTCCAGCCGCTCGGGCAGCGAACCCTGCAGGCCGCCGTCGTCAATCAGTACGTGGCCCTTGCCGTCCACGATGACCTTCAGTGAATACCCGGAGTCCTCGTGCAAGGACCCTCGGGTGGATGAAATCTCGGTGACTCGGTCTGCCCGGACCAGCCCGTTGCCCAGCGTGCGGATCCATACTTCACCCATGAACTGACCTCCCCTTGGATTGGGACGCGCTTCAGCACCCCATAAGGCGAACGCTACTCCTCGCCGGGCCCTTTGTGACCCCCGCATTTTTGGGGAGCCTGCCCGAGGAATGTGACATCTGGTAAGCAAGTAAAGTTATGGTGGGTTCCGTGCACCCGGCTGGGTTCGCCTGACTTCGGAAGGTCAATATGTGGTCAAAACTGGATACGTATCTCTTTCCACTCCAGCCCTCTGCGCAGTGTCCTTCGGGGACCTTTAAGCTGCACGTTCCCTCCGGAAAGATGGAATGGTCCGAGGGCATGTACGGCATCCACGGGCTCAAGAAAGGCGACGTGGTGCCTACCTGGGAACTGTTCATGGCCCACAAGCACCCGCTGGACCGGGAGCCGGTCCGTGCCCTCTGGACGAACCTGCTGGACGGCGGAGGCCAAGGGGCGCTGCTCCACCGGGTCATAGACGTCCGGGGCAGGGAACGGCGTGTCTTCTCCGCAGTCCAGGCCGTTCCAGAGCCGTCGGGGCAGGTGGAGTATGTCCGCGGGTTCATGGTGGACGTGACCCAGAGCCTGCGGATCGAGTCCCAGCACGCGGCGGAGGAAGCGATCGAGGGTGCGTACGGGCACAAGGCCCTCATTGAGCAGGCCAAGGGAGTTGTCATGGCGCTGCGCCGAGTGGATGGCCAGGCCGCCTTCCAGGTCCTGGCCACGCGAAGCCAGCACGCCAACACCAAGCTGCATATCGTCGCAGAGGAACTGGTCAACGCGGCGGCGGACGGCAAGGCCGCCGAGGTCCTGGCGGGTTACTGAGCCCGGCTCTGTGGGACCTTCGGCACTTCCCGCAGCGGCGTGCCCTGCGCGACTCTGGTTTCGCGCCCGTTGACGCCCGGAGGACCCATTCCCGGCATCGATTGCTGGGTAACTGCCGTTTTGACTCCCGAAAAGGACAAATACGGAGCAATCGATGCCCATCCGGGACGGCAATGGGAACGCATCGACCTCGGAGGAGGGGCATGGCGGACAGGACCATCAGCCGGAGCGGCAGCATTGGCTCCGCCATAGTCAACGCCCTGCTGCTGTACGGGATCAACGTCTGGCCCGGGTGGCGGGTGCTGCCGTTCCTGACGGCGGACATGCCCCGCGCACTGGACCTCCTTAATGCATCCTTGATCGCGGGCATCATCGTGAACCTGGTCTGCGCGGTGATTCATGCCAGGGCACTCCTGGCGCTGGGAAACCTGGTGGTCATGGGCATCGGCGTGGCCGCGATGATGCGCCTCTGGGAGGTCTTCCCGTTCGACTTCGGCACCAGCTGGTCCGGCTGGCCTGTTGTGGTGCGGGTGCTCCTGGTTGTTGGGATCGTGGGTTCGGTCATCGGCGCCATTGTTGAGCTGGTCAATCTGTTCCGTGCCCTTGCCGGGCTGGAGCCGCGGGCCCGCTAAGAACCGGAGGCGCCGCGGACAGCCGGCGATGCAGGGGGTGCGGATCCGGCGGTCATAGGATAAATCCGATGACTTCCCCGGATGACCCCGAGCCCTTCAGCCTGCGCAGTATTGCGGTGGCCGCCTTCGGCCCCACACTGCTTTTCGGAATCGGGCAGGGCGCCATCCTCCCGGTGGTGGCATTGTCCGCCCGCGACCTGGGCGCCTCGGTGGCGGTGGCCGCCCTGATCGTCACCCTGATCGGGCTGGGGTCCTGGTTCTTCAACCTGCCCGCTTCCCTGGTGACCCTGCGCTTCGGTGAACGCTGGTCCATCGTGGGCGCCGCCGTCGCTGCCGGCCTGGCCCTGGCGGCCGCCGCCACCTCCGCCCTGGCCCCGAACGGACTGTGGCTCCTTGCAGTGGCGATGACCGTCGTCGGAATGTCCGGCGCGGTCTTCGGCCTGGCGCGGCAAAAGTACCTCACCGAGGCCGTGCCCGTGGCGTTCCGCGCCCGTGCGTTGTCCACGCTGGGCGGCGTCAACCGGATCGGTGTGTTCATCGGCCCGTTTGCGGGGGCAGCGGTGATGCAGTTCTTCGGCATCGCCGGCGCCTACTGGGTGGGGGTGGTGGCCATGGCGGCCGCCGCGCTGCTGTCCCTCACCATCCCGGACCTCACGACGCCGGACGTCCACTTGGGCGCGGACGGGGGCCCCCAGCCCACGCTCCGCAGCGTGGCGGTATCCCATGCCGGCGTGTTTCTTTCGCTGGGGATCGGCATCCTGCTGCTCAGCGCATTGCGTTCCTCCCGGCAGGTGGTAATCCCGCTCTGGTCCGACCACCTTGGCATGGATGCCACCTCAGCGTCCCTGATCTACGGGCTGTCCGGCGCCATCGACATGCTGGTGTTCTACCCGGCGGGAAAACTCATGGACCGCAAGGGCCGGCAGTGGGTGGCGGTTCCGTCCACGCTGCTCATGGGGACGGCGCTGCTCCTGATCCCGCTGACCGGGTCGTTTGTGGGGCTGCTGCTGGCCGCGCTGCTGATCGGGTTCGGCAACGGCATCAGTTCCGGGCTGGTGATGACCCTGGGCGCCGATTTCTCACCGGACCGCGGCCGGGGACAGTTCCTGGGCCTCTGGCGTTTCATGGCGGACGCCGGCTCCACCGGTGGACCGGTGCTCCTCTCCGGGGTGACGGCCCTCGCCTCCCTGGGCCCGGGGATCTCAGCCACGGGTGTTCTGGGCTTCGCTGCGGCGGCCGTGTTCGCCGTCGTGATTCCCCGCCTGAAGCACCGCCG
The DNA here is from genome assembly GCF_024362385.1 of Arthrobacter sp. DNA4. Classification (NCBI taxonomy): domain Bacteria; kingdom Bacillati; phylum Actinomycetota; class Actinomycetes; order Micrococcales; family Micrococcaceae; genus Arthrobacter; species Arthrobacter sp. DNA4. The sequence goes on along the minus strand of NZ_CP101466.1, from coordinate 3,472,818 downwards.
CAACTACTGAGGCGTGTTTGCGGGCCCGGTTGGTGGGTAGGCGCCCCGCCGAGGTTATTCTCGACTCATGAGTGATCCCGGCGCCGCTGCCCGCATCAGTCCGCTGCAGAAGGCTGTGTGGTGGGCGCAGGACTATGTGTATGCCGCAGGCTGGCAGGTCCGCGGATTCCTGTCGCGCGTGCAGCCGGCGTCCTTCCGCAACGGGACCCGGCCGCCCGTGGTGATCATCCCCGGTGTGTACGAAAACTGGCAGTTCATGATGCCGCTCATCCAGGCCATCCACGATGCCGGTCATCCGGTGCATGTGGTCACGGTGCTCCAGCGCAACAAGCTGAAGGTGCCGGACGCCGCCAAACTGGTGGCCCAGCACCTGGAGGAGGCGGGGCTGCGCGATGCCATCCTGGTGGCGCACAGCAAGGGCGGCCTGATCGGCAAGTACACCATGCTGTCCCTGGATCCCGAGCACCGGATCGACCGGATGATCGCTGTGTGCTCGCCCTTTTCCGGCTCGCGCTACGCCCGGTACATGCTGCTGCCCAGCCTCCGGATCTTCTCGCCGCGGAACGCCCTGACCCTCCAGATGTCCCGCGAGCTGACCATCAACAGCCGCATCACGTCCCTCTACGGACCGTTCGATCCGCACATTCCGGAGGGGAGTGTCCTGCCCGGGGCCACCAACATCGAGCTGCCGGTGGCCGGGCATTTTCGGATCCTCGGGGACCCCGCGACCGCCCGCATCATTGTGGAGCAGCTGAACCTTCCGGCCTGACGTCCCCGGGCAGTTGCGTTGTCCCTGATCCGCGTGGCACTTGGGCGGCGATGCACCGGGCTATGAAGGCTGCGTCCCTGCCCACGCCGTGGACCATGGAGGATGCCAGCGACTGCTGGAACGTGGCTCCCAGGAAGTACAGTCCCGCCTGGGCTTTGGCCACCCCGCGGTCCTGGTCCGGCTCCCCGTCCGGGCCGAACACCGGCAGGTCAATCCACGCCAGGTCCGGCCGGAAGCCGGTGCACCAGATGACGTTGGCGATGTCCGGCGTTCGTCCGTCAGCCAGCAGCGGCCGGCCGTCCCGGACGCCTTCCGTCCTGGGGACGCGTTCGACGCCGGCACGCACCAGGTCCCGGTTCTTCACCCTGACCAGTGGCCCGCTGTGCGCAAGGATCTGCGGGCGCGCCTTCCGGCCGGCGGGAGTGTTGAGGTTGAGGACGTGGGAGAACGCGAAGAAGACAGCGAGGGTGAGGGGCCGGGCCGCCACGGCATCGATGGGCCAGGGGATCTGGCCGGGGTGCCCCGGAGAGGTAGGTCGTGCGTTTGGGGGCGAGTTCCAGGGCGATGTCCGCGCCGGAGTTGCCCCCAACCACCAGGACAGGGCCTGGCGCAAGGTCCTTCGGGTTCTTGTAGCTTCCCGCCGTGAGTTGCTTGATGTCCGGGTTGAGCTGCTGCGCGAAGGCCGGCACCTTGGGTGTTCTGTCCCAGCCGGGTGCCACCACCACATTGTCGGCTTCCAGGTATTGGCCGCCAGCTTCGATAGTGAAGCTGTTTCCATTGTGGCTGACGCGGTTGACCCGGACGTTGTTCCGTACCGGCAGCCCAAACTTCTCCGCATAGCTGCTGAGGTACTCGGCGAACTCTTCACGCGACGGGTAGGACCAGGGCGGGGCGGGGTAGCGGCTTCCGGGAAGGGCATCGTACCGGGCCGGCGTGAAGAGCCTGAGGGAGTCCCAGCGTGTGCGCCAGCTGTCTCCGGTCCGGGGGTTCTCATCGAGGATCACGAACGAACGCTTAGCGCGGGACAAGTGGTAGCCCATGGCCAGGCCTGCCTGGCCGCCGCCGATCACCACGGTGTCGAAATGCTCTGACATGGTGTCCTGCCCTTCCGCCCCTGTTCCGCTGCGTGGATGCCGTGCCTTGGGTCTACGCCGTGCGTTGCTGTCCGGGACTTCCTGCTACAATTCATCCGAACGGCATTCGGATGAATTAAGGCTAGGCCCGGCGATGAGTGAAGTCAATGCCCCCGCACGCCGCTACCACTCGCCCCGGCGGAAGGAGCAGGCGGCTGCCACCCGCGATGCCGTGCTGGCCGCCGCCCGCGAGCTCTTTGTGGGGGAGGGGTACCGGTCCACCACGGTGGCTGGCATTGCGCGGAGGGCCGGAGTCGCCGTCGACACCATCTATGCGACCATCGGGCGGAAGTCGGATTTGCTGCGTGAAGTGGTGGAAACAGCGATCTCGGGTACCGGCCAGGCGGTACCCGCGGAGCGCCGCGATTACGTGGTCCGCCTGCGGGACGCGAAGGCGGCGTCCGAGAAGATCTCCATCTATGCCCACGCTCTGGTAAGCATCCAGCCCCGCCTCGCGCCGGTCTATTTGGCGCTGCGCGACGCCGCCGGCACCGATCCCGACTGCGCTGCGCTGTGGACTGAGATTTCCGACCGCCGCGCTGCAAACATGCTGCTCTTTGTTAAGGACCTCGCTGCGACCGGGGAGTTGCGAACGGACCGCCCCGCGGCCGAACTCGCCGATGCGGTCTGGAGTATGAGTGGGCCCGAGTACTGGGTGCTCCTGGTGGACCGGCGGGGGTGGGGGCACCGGCAGTTCGCTGAGTGGCTGACCGATGCCTGGTGCAGGCTGTTGCTGACAGGGGATCGGTCGTAGGGGGCTTTCCGGCGGCTAGGAATCAGCAGGACCAAGGCGGCCTGTGTGGGCGGGCGATTCATCCACGCCCGGGTTCTCCCGGCGGGGTTCCTTCAGCTCGATAAAGAGGCAGCGTGTAGGCGTGGAGCCGGTGTTCGTCCCGGAGTGTTCCTGCGCGTCGAGCCAGCGGGCTTGCCCTGCCTGCAGCTCCACGTCCGCTTCCCGGTCTCCTGACCGGAGGCGGCGGGCGAAGGAACTGAGCGTAACCATCACGCTGTCAGGGTGGGAATGGGTGCCGGTGGTGTCTCCGGGGCCGTCGCTGTACTCGAGGACGCGGACACGGTCGTTTTCAAAGACGAGCCTGTAGTGCTGCGGATTCACTGCAATGGGATCGGCCACGGGAAACCCCTCGGTGAGTCTTTTATGGGACATCCGTACCATAACGGTACGTCTGTATCATAAGTCCTGTGTCCGAACGCCACAATGAAAAATATCTGGAGACCGGCAGGACCCGGCAGAAGTCGCGGACCCGCGAAGAGCTGGTGTCCTCGCTCCGGGACCTGCTGAAGGACGGGCAGGATCCGTCCGTTGCGGAAGTCGCCGCCATTGCCGGGATATCGCGGACGACTGCCTACCGCTACTTCCCGGACAAGGAAGCCCTCCTGCACGCGGCCCTCCCCGAGACCGGGTTGGCGTCGCTGCTCGGCGAGGAACCGCCGTCGGACGTCCGTGCCCGCCTGGTGCGCACCCTGGACGCGCACTTCGAGTTCATCCGGACCTGGGAACCGCAGCTGCGGGCATCGCTGCGGCTGTCCCTTACCCCGGGCACCGCCCGCCCCACTCTTCGCGGGGGCCGGGCTGTGGGCTGGTACCGCGACGCCCTGTCTCCGCTGGAAGCCGCCGGATCCGGGATCGACATCGCCGCCCTTGCCGTGCGGCTTCGTGCGGTTGCAGGGATTGAACCATACGTCTGGCTGCGGGACGTGGCAGGCCTCCGGCCGGACCAGGCATTCAGTGCCATGCGCGCCAACGCCCTGGACATTCTTGACGCCGAACTGGGCCGGCAACGGTAGCTGGCGCGCTGACCCCGGCGGGCTTGGCGCCAAGAGCAGCATTTGCGATAGAAGCGCAGGTCAGAGCAGGGTTGAATGAATTTTCACATAACTTGAGCTTTTGTTGACGTTTTTCCTCCTCGCTTCCTGAGGTTGGCCGGGCAAGGTGGTCCTCAGTTAGACCACCACCCCGGCGGGGGTCAGGATCGTGGCCACGTTCGCAGGCGGTGCCCAGGCTACCGCACCGTGAAGGTGAGCCTGGAGATCGGAACGGGATTTAGGAAGATCTATTGCGCCTGAGGTTTCCACCCGCCAGCTCGGCGGAAGAAGGTGCCGCTGCATCCCCCCATGCAGTGGCACCGTCTCCCGCCGAGCTGGCTATTTGGGTATTTGGGCACGTTGGATCGTGCCGGCGACGTGGGGGTGCTGAGATGGTTGTTCCGGGAATGGGCCCGGGCGACGCGCATATTCCTGTCCGACCCGCCGCTTCCCCTGTGCTCCGGATATTGGGGCCGCGAGAGGCAGGATGCGGGTCGCGGATGCATGTCCGCGTCGAGGGGAGCAGGGGCGCCGGGACGGATCATCGGGTTGCAGGGCCAGCGAAGGTGCGTGCTGCCGTCGTGCCTTCCCCGTGTCCGTACGGCCGGTGGCTTGGGGCGATCCGTACACTGGCACCATGTCATGCCGAATCAGTGAACTGGTCCTGAACTGCGACGACCCGGAACTGCTTGCGCGGTTCTGGAGTGACGTCCTTGGTTATGTCGAGCTGGACAGGGAGGACGGCATGATTGAGATCGGGCCGGCTAACGCCGGGTTCGGCGGCCTGCAGCCCACGATCATCTTGAGCGCCAGCAGCAACCCGCGGGTGGGGCGGCTTCCGCTGCACATCGACGTCAACCCGGTGGACCGGGACCAGGACGCCGAACTGGAACGGCTGCTGGCCCTCGGTGCCCGACCGGCCGACGTGGGGCAGACCGGGGACGAGCAGTGGCACGTCCTGCAGGACCCCGAAGGAAACGAATTCTGCCTCCTGCGGAAGCGCCTCGATCCCTGACACAGGACCGCGCAGCGGAAAAGGCGCGAGGGGCAGTGCCGGGCGGCGCCCACTTCAAAACGCCGCCCTGGCACCTGCAACTATTCACCGCGCCGATCAAGGCGGGGGACTCCAATTCCTCAAGGTTGCCGCAAGACTTCCCGGCAGGACGCCTGATCGTGCTAATGCCGGGCTCCGTCCTGAATTTTGCCCCGGGAAACCTTTCCTGCCGTCCAAGTCCGGCATAGGGTTTGGAGACAGCCAGGTATCAAGCAGCAGGTGAACGGGCCGGACGATATTCCTGCAACGGTGCAGGGGCTGGAAGAGGCGCACTTTGAGCGAGTTGATGTTGCTGGCCATGAGCGGACTGGCGCAGGAAGTACTGGCGGCGGTCCGGGTCAGTGGGCAATACGACGTCCTGGGGATCCTGGACGATGACCCGGAACTGCTGGGTACATCCATCGACGGCACAGTGGTGATGGGCTCGCTCTCGGACGCACATACCTTCAAAAAGGCCCTTTTTACGGTTTGCCTCCCCTCCGGGCGGGACAGGGAAGCCGTGGTTGACCGGCTGGCAATGCTCGGTGTGCACGAGGACCGGTACGCCACCGTGGTGGATCCGGATGTGCGCGTACCAAGGGATTCCTGGATCGGACCGGGCAGCATTGTGATGCGGAACGCCACGATTGCTCCGCAGGCCCATATCGGCCGGCACGTGCTGCTGCAGCCGCAGGTGAACGTGGGGTGCTGTGTCCGGGTCAGTGATTTCGCCACGCTTTTCCCCGGCGTTTCCGTAGGAGAGGGCGCACGGATCGGCCGGGCGGCGCACCTCGGCATGAACGCAGGGGTAGGGGACGGGTTGGCGGTGGGGGACTACTCCAACGTGGAGATGCGTTCCGCTGTGCTGCACAACGTGCCGGAGCACGAAACGTGGGCCGGTGTGCCCGCCCGGGCGGAGGCCGGTGCCAGCCTTTAAGCCAGGACTCGCGACCCTTACGGGGCAGGCGCGGGAACGCTAGATTGTAGCTACGCATGCGGGCGTTTGCCATCGCAGCCCATCGCCACAGAGGGATTAACGTGGAGCTCTTCAGCGACAAACCTGCACTCGCCGCGGCTGCCCTTACCAGGCTGGTTGCCGCGGACATTGAAGCCAAGGGGCGCCCGGTAAGCAGCCTCCGGGCGTACCTCAGCGACCTCGTTGTCCGGAACGGTCCCAGCATCGTGGAGGAGCTGGCCGTCGAGCTGGCGCGCCAGCACCTCGCCACGCTGGACCGGCTCGCCGAGGCCACGGGGCGGCCTGCCGCCCGGTACCTCGACGACATTGAGCTTGCCGCAGCCATGGGGGAAAGCATGGGACGGGACTCCCGGGATCCCCCCGGGTGAGCCTCTACCGCCTGGACGCGCCCTGCCGCCGTGAGGCGTACGCGAACAGGGACGTGGTGGCCACCGTGGCCAGGTATCCCGCGATCACGATCAGCGAGATGCTTACCCAGAAGTAGTTGGTGGTGCTGGCTTCCTGCCACGGGCTGGGCGCAATCCGGATGAGCGAGTACACCGCAACCCCGGCCGAACCCAGGCCGATCAGCACCGGCAGCGTAAGCCAGATCCGGGCCGAACCGAGGTGGTCGCCGAACCCGTCCCACTCGTTCCAGGACCCGCGCCGGAGGATCAGCCAGCCCGCCGGAATCATGAAGGAGCCCACCAGCAGGAACGCCGCCACCACGTCCGCGGGCCGGTGCCACTGGTTGATCAGGGTGGACACCCCGGACGCGATGGCGAACGAACCGCCAATGAAGCCGGCCATGGGCCGCCAGCGCGGGGACGCCATGAGGAACACCGCGGCGGCAGCGGACGCCGCCAGCGTGGTGTGGCCGGAGGGCAGCGAGTTCAGCTCCAGGGTCAGTACGCCTTTGTCCGGGCGCGGCGGCAGCAGGTCCTTGAGCACCTGCGTCGCGACGTTCGCGCCGATGCACGCGGCCACGGCAATCCCGGCCTCCGCCCAGTGCCGCCGGATCACGGTCACAAACAGGACCACGACGGCGGCCATCACCAGGGAAATGGTGGGCAGCCAGTCGAGGAACTGGGTGGCGGCCTTCCCCGCGGGCCCATGGATCTGCACCGCTTCCACCAGCGCGGACTCATCGATGAACTGGCCCGTGGTGGTCTGGACGAAGAAGTAGTAGGTGGCAACCAGCCCGGCAATGCACGCCACCGTGGACAGCACAAACAGGGACGCCGAGCCCGGGGCAGGCCGTGCCGGAGTCCTGGTGGAGAGTTGCCGTGAAGAAGTCATCGCGGTTAAGGGTGACACAAAAAGCTGGAAGGCCGCTCAGGCGGTGGGCTTGACCGGGTCCAGCCGGGGGACGGCGGCGGCGGCCACCAGCAGTGCCAGCGCGCCCAGCCCGAACGGCAGGGCGGTGGCCGTGGCAATGGCGCCCACCAGCAGGGGTCCGCCGGCGTCGCCCAGTTCGCGGCCCAGCTCTGCCGAGCCCATGGTCCGGCCCATCCGCTCCGGCGGCGTGGTGTCGGCCAGGTGCGCGAATCCCAGTGGGGTGGCCACGCCGATGCCCGAGCCAATCAGTGCAGCCGCAACGAAGATGGTGACCGCTCCCGGGGCGGCCGCCACCAAAGCGATGCCGGCGGCGATCAGCAGCAGGCCCGTCGTCGTGCCCTTGTTGTCGCTGACGGCGTGCCGGTCCCGCAGCCTTCCGATCCACGGCTGGGTGAGCACCGAGCCGAGCGCCACGACGCTCACCGCCGCCGTGCCGGCGAATGCGTCCAGTCCGTGGTGCGTGGCCAGCGCCGGGAGGAAGCCGACGGCGGCACCCAGCGCACCCGTCGAAGCGGCAAGCACCAGCGTCGGGACCAGGAAACGGCGCTCGCCCACCTGCCGGACCAGGTCCATCACGGTGTACCGCTTGCGCGGCAGCGGCGCCAGGTGCGGCACCGACACCAGCGCCCAGACGGCCGTGGCGGCCGCCAGCGCGGACAGCGTGCCGAACAGCAGGGGGAACCCGCCGGCCAGGATCAGGCCGGCGCCCAGCGGCGGGCCAATGATGTAGCCAAGGCTCTTCCAGGACCCGTACCGGCCAAAGTAGGTCCCGGCCTTTCCGCCGCGGGCCATCCTTGCCACCATGGCGGACGACGACGGCGAGAAGGCCGACGCTGCGGCCCCCTGTCCCAGCCGGGCCAGGGCCAGGATGAACGGGTCGGCGGCGCCGAGGCCAATCAGCGACAGTGCTGCGAAGGCGAGCAGGCCGCCGACGATGACGGGTTTGGCGCCGATGCGGTCGCTGAGGGCGCCGAAGACCGGCTTGAGGAATACCTCCGCCACGTCGTAGAGGGCCAGCAGGATGCCGAGGTTCAGCAGGGTCAGGCCGATGTTCCCGCTCTGCGCGCCCAGCCCCGCCGCGATGCTGTGGGCGCCGAAAGCCGTGACGAAGCCCGCAGCATACAGTGGTGCCGTTGACGAGCGGGTGGCCTGCGCGCCTGGCACGGATCTGTCGGGGGTCATAGCTGGGACTTTAGTACCTTCACAATGTTGTGAAAACTTCTAAGACTTGGACCATGAACACCGTTGTCGAAACAGTGGGGTTGCACAAACACTTCGGGCACGTCAGGGCCCTCGACGGGTTGGACCTGGAAGTCCAGCGCGGGGAGATCCACGGATTCCTTGGGCCGAACGGCGCGGGAAAGTCCACCACCCTGCGCGTCCTGCTGGGCCTGGCCCGGGCAACCTCCGGCTCTGCAACCGTCCTGGGATACGAGCCCTGGACCCAGGCCGTGGAACTGCACCGCCGCCTGGCCTACGTGCCCGGCGACGTCCGGCTCTGGCCCAACCTCTCCGGCGGTGAAACCATCGACCTGCTCTCGCGGCTGCGCGGCGGCACGGCTGATGGGGCCGCGTACCGCCGACGGAAGGACCACCTGTGCCAGGTGTTCGACTTCGATCCGGCGAAGAAAGGCCGCGCCTACTCCAAGGGCAACCGGCAGAAGGTTGCCCTGATCGCCGCCCTCGCCGCCGAAGCCGAGCTCTACCTGCTGGACGAGCCCACCAGCGGCCTTGACCCGCTCATGGAGGAAGTCTTCCGCCGGGAGCTGCTCGCCGCCGTCGACCGCGGAGCAACCGTGCTGCTGTCCAGCCACATCCTTTCCGAGGTGGAGGTGCTGTGCCACCGCGTGAGCATCATCCGGGGAGGCAGGATTGTCGACGGCGGCACGCTGGACTCGCTGCGGCACCTCACCAGGTCGGAAGTCTCCTTCGCCGCGGACGGGTTGGACCCGGAGGCTCTGGCCCGGCTGGGTGCGGTGCATGGCCTGACGCTCGACGCCGGGCGGGTCCGGTTCAGCGCGGACTCGGACCGGATCGCAGAGGTGCTTCCCGCCCTGGGCGCCCTGGGCGTGCAAGGCTTGACCATCGTCCCGCCGTCCCTTGAGGAGCTCTTCCTGCGGCACTACGGGGATACCTCCCTGGGCGCTGACGCCCCGGCCGAAACGCCTTCCGAGTCCGCCCCCGGCTCCCGGCGCCACCTGCTCGGCGCGAGGGGGCGGAGCTGACATGGGCGTTCTCCTGGTCCTGTGGGGCCAGCGGGTACGCCGGGACCGCTGGCAGCTGCTGAGCTGGGTGGTGGCCATCGGTGCGTTTGCCATGTTCGCGGCCGCCGCCGTCACCCAGACCTACGGCAACGTGGCGAGCCGGACCGAGATCCTTCAGGTGGCCATCGCCACCCCCGCCATCCTGATGCTGCGCGGTCTGCCCCGGGGCGCAGACCAGGGGGCCTTCACGTTCTTCCTGATCTACGCGTTCCTCGCCCTGCTGGCAGGCCTGATGAGCACGTTCCTGGCGGTACGCCACTCCCGGGCCGACGAGGAAAGCGGCGGCGCGGAACTGGTGGCCGCCACACCTGCCGGACGCCTGCTGCCCAACACCGCCACCCTGCTGCACGGCATCACGGCCAACATCCTGGTGGCGCTCGCAGTCTTTGCCGGATTCATGTCGCAGGGCCTGGAGCCCCAGGGTTCCCTGCTCGCCGGCTCCGCGACGGGCGCCGTCGGCCTCGCTTTCCTGGGCGTGGGGCTGCTGGTGGCACAGTTCATGGGGACCTCACGCGGAGCGAACGGCGTCTCCGCCGCGCTGGTGGTCCTGGCCTACGTCCTGCGCGGGATCGGGGACGCCACGGGGACGCCCGGCGCCAGCGGGACCACGATGACCCAAGGGGCAGCCAGCTGGTTCTCACCCATCGGCTGGGGCCAGCAGACCTTTGCGTACTCGGGCAACCGTGGCTGGCCGTTGCTGCTGCCGGTGGGGCTGGGCGCAGGCTGCCTCACGGCGGCGTGGCTCCTCCTGGGCACGCGCGACAGCGGCGCCAGCGTCTGGGGAGCGCTGCCGGGACGGGCAGCTGCCCGGCGGGGCCTGAGCAGTCCCGTGGCCCTTGCCCTGCGGCTGCAGGCGGGCTCCATTACCGGCTGGGGCTTCAGCGGCTTGGCCCTGGGCCTGCTGGCGGGCTCGCTCGGAAAGGCGATTGCCGCCGTCGACACCCCGGACACCAACATCACGGCGATGCTGCGCGCGATGCTCCAGTCGCAGGGAACCTCGCTGACCCAGCTCATGGTCTCGGTGCTGTTCTCCATGGCCGGGGTCCTGGCTGCCGCGTGCGCCCTGCAGGCGGTGATCAGGCTGCGGCAGGAGGAAGCGGCAGGGACCGCTGAACTCCTGCTGTCCGCCCCGGTGGGACGGGTCCGGTGGCTGGCCGGTTACCTGGTGCTCGGCGGGGCCGCCGTGGTGCTGGTGGTGGGCCTGGCCGGAGTGGGCGCGTGGGCCACCCTCACCGGCACGGGCGATGAATCCATGCCTGCCGACGCCCTCTGGCAGACCGCCGCCGCCCAACTGCCGGCGGCACTGATCTACCTGTCGGTGCCGGCGCTGGTGTTTGTCCTGTGGCCCGCCGCCACCATCGCCGCCAGCTGGGCCTTGCTGGCCCTTGGGGTGATGCTGGGAATTTTCGGGGCCATGCTGGGCATTGACCAAAGCCTGCGCGACCTCTCGCCGTTCGCCCACACACCAGTGCCCCGCGGCGACGCGACTGACTGGAGCGGAGCATGGTGGATGCTGCTGATTTCGGCCATTGCCGCCGCGCTGGCCGTTGCGGTGATGCGGCGGCGGGAGGTGGGCTCGGCATGAGCGCCGGCGCAGAGGTGGCGGCTGCCAGGGACACGCTGGCCGCCGCGGCTTCCACCGCCGCCGCGGCCGAACGGACTGCAGCGGCGTTCGCCGCAGCAGGGTTCCCCAAGATGCCCGCCCGGACGCTGCTGGCGCTGGTGTCCTCCGAGCAGGGGAGCCTCACGGCCGCCGAACTCGCGGACCGGCTGGGCGCCAGCGCCGCCGCGGTGTCCGGCGCCGTCCGGTACCTTCAGACCGTGGGCTTTGTCCACCGGATCTCGCAGCCCGGCAGCCGCCGCGACCTCTATGCCCTGCATGAGGACGAGTGGTACGTGGTGTCCATGCGGAACAGTCCCGTCTACGAGAAGCTGGCGGCACTGACCGATGCGACGGCGGAAACACTCCCGGAGGGCTCCCCGGCACGCGCCAGGGTGGCGGAGATGGCCAGGTTCTACCGCTTCCTTAAAGCACGGATGCCGGCACTGCTGGACGAATGGGAACGGGAGCGGGAGGGGGAGCCGTGACCATCATCGACAACGCCGTCTACGTGAACGGGCTGCGCACCGAGGATCCGGAAGACCTTGACGAGACGTACTTCCTGCTCCGCCAGCGCGAGGGGATGGCGTGGATCGGCCTCTACCGGCCGGACGCGGAAGAACTGCAGTCCGTGGGCGAGGAATTCGACCTCAACGCCCTGGCCATCGAGGACGCGCTCGACGGCCACCAACGGGCCAAGCTGGAGCATTACGGGGAGTGCCTGTTCCTGGTCCTCCGGCCGGCGCGGTACCGGGACGACGTCGAGAAGGTGGACTTCGGCGAGATCCACGTTTTTGTCGGCGATGAGTACGTGGTCACCGTCCGGCACGCCGAGTCGCCGGACCTGGCCAAGGTCCGCCGCCGCATGGAGGCCATGCCGGAGTTCCTGGCCCTGGGACCCGATGCCGTGCTGTACGGCATCCTGGACCAGGTGGTGGACGAATACGAGCCCGTGGTGGTAAGCCTGGAAAACGATATCGACGAAATCGAGGACGACCTTTTCGGCGCAGACCCCGACGTGTCCCGGAGGATCTACGAGTTGTCCCGCCAGGTCATCACCTTCCAGCGGGCCACGAGCCCGCTGGCGGGAATCCTGCAGGCCCTCATCGCCGGAACTCCGGACCGCGAGCGGGCCACAGAACTCAGGGACCACTACCGGGATGTCCTGGACCACGTCATCCGGCTCAACGAACGGGTGGCCTCGTTCCGCGCTTTGCTCCAGAACGCGCTCGCCGTCAACGCCGCCCTGGTGGCACAGCGGCAAAATGACGAGATGCAGCGCATGACCGAGTCCAGCTTTGAACAGAACGAGCAGGTCAAGCGCATTTCCTCGTGGGCTGCCATCCTGTTCGCCCCCACCCTGGTGGCATCCATCTACGGCATGAATTTTGCCAACATGCCCGAACTGGCCTGGACCTACGGCTACCCCTATGCGCTGGGCCTGATGGTGGCCATGGGCCTGGCCCTCTACCTGGCGTTCAAGCACAACAAATGGATCTGAGCCGCCTTTCCTGAAGCTGCCTTCCCAGATTCATGCCCTACCATGGGCTACAAATCCTAAGCTTGCTTAGTAGTGGGGGGCTTGGCAGCCGATCGCGAGCGGAGAAGACCGGATGAGCAAGGCCGAAACCACCGGGCCACCCAACATTGGGGGCACGGCCCCTGGCGAAGCGCGCAAGTCCCTCCTTCGCCGCTTCAGTTCCCTCCTGGGCCCCGGCCTGGTGACCGGTGCCGCCGACGATGACCCATCAGGCATTGCCACCTATGCAAAGGCCGGCGCCACCTACTCCAACGGCATGCTGTGGACCGCGCCGGTGGTCCTGCCCATGATGATGGCGGTCCAGGAGATCTGCGACCGGACCGCGCTGGCTACCGGCGAAAGCCTGGGCAGGCTGGCCCGGCGCAAGTTCACCCGCCGCCCGCGGGTGGTGATCGCCGTGCTCATCATCGCCCTGCTGGTGGGCAACATCCTCAATGCCGCAGCGGACCTCATGGCAATCGGGCAGGGCATGCAAATGCTTGGCGCCGGCCCGGACCACCTGTGGAGCGCCATAGCGGGGATCGGGATTGCCGTGGCGCTCATCAGCGGTTCGTTTGCCGTCATTGCGAAGGTCTTCAAATGGCTGTGCCTCACCCTGCTGGCATACGTCGCGGTCCTGTTCGTCGCCAACGTGGATTGGCCCGACGTCCTTGAAGGCATGCTGGGCATGAAGTTCAGTTTCGCCCCTGAATACCTTGGCCTGGTGGTCGCCGTGCTGGGCACCACCATCTCGCCGTACCTGTTCTTCTGGCAGAGTGCCCACCGGGTCCAGGAACTGCGGGCCGAGGAGCACGGCGGTGACGAGGCCGTGGGGCTGAAGGACCGGCCTGACGCTGCCGCCGCCGCCCACACCCTCCGGAAGGCCCGCGCCGACGTCTTCATCGGCATGGTCTTCTCGGTCCTGGTGATGTTCTCCATCATGGCGGCCACGGCAGCAACCCTGGGCCGGGAAGGCACCGAGGTGAATACGGCTGCCGACGTAGCCAAGGCGCTGGACCCAGTCGTGGGGCCGGCCGCCACCATCCTGTTCGCCGCCGGTTTCATCGGCACCGGCATCCTGGGCGTTCCGGTACTCGCAGCCTCCGGGGCAGCGGGGCTGGCCGGCCTGCTGGGCAGGGATTGGGGCCTGGACCTCAGCCCACGGCGCGCCCCCTTGTTCTACACGCTGCTGGGGGTGGGCATTGTGGCCGGTGTCCTCATCAGCTTCTTCTCCTCCGACCCCATTGGACTTCTGGTCTTCAGCGCCACCGTCAACGGCATTGCCGCCGCCCCGTTCCTGGTGGTCACCATGCTGATCTCGCGGGACAAAGCCATCATGGGCGAGTACCGCAACGGCAGGCTCGCCGCCACGCTGGGCTGGTTCACCGCGGCAGTCATGGTGGTGGCAGGCACCGTGGGCGTCTGGACGACCCTCACCGGAGCTTAGCCCGGCCGCCGCACGGTACCGCCGCCGTCGTACGCGCCCCTCTAAACCACGTACCGCGACCCTACTGACCGATCCAACGAAAGGAACAACAGCATGGACCACAACGAAGCGCCGTTGCTGGACGCACTGGACAGCTATCACAAGTTGGACCGCTACGGCTTCACCCCGCCCGGCCACCGGCAGGGCCGCGGCGCGGATCCCCGCGTCCGGGACATCCTCGGGCCCGACACCTTCCGTGCGGACGTCCTCGCCTCGGCAGGCCTGGACGACCGCTCCTCTTCCGGCGGATACCTGAAGAAGGCAGAGCAGCTGATGGCTGATGCCGTGGGTGCGGACCAGGCCTTCTTCTCCACCTGCGGCAGCTCGTTGTCCGTGAAGGCAGCCGTCATTGCCGTGGCCGCCGGCAAAGGTGATTTGCTCGTCAGCCGCGATGCCCACAAATCCATCACGGCCGGACTGGTGTTCTCCGGCATCCAACCCCGCTGGATCCGCCCCCGCTGGGACCCCAACCTGCATATCGCCCACCCACCGTCGCCCGCGGATGTGGAGGAGATGTGGGAACGCTACCCGGACGCGACCGGCGCCCTGATCGTCAGCCCCACACCCTACGGCACCTGCGCGGACATCGCCGCCATCGCAAAGATCTGCCACGACCGCGGGAAGCCCCTGATCGTTGATGAGGCCTGGGGCGCGCACCTGCCGTTCCACGAGGACCTGCCCACCTGGGCGATGAGCGCCGGCGCCGACGTCTGCGTGGTATCGGTGCACAAGATGGGCGCCGGTTTTGAGCAGGGTTCCGTCTACCACGTCCAGGGGGACCTCGTGGACACCGCGCACCTGTCCCAGTGCGCGGACCTCTTGATGACCACCAGCCCCAACGCCATCCTGTACTCGGCCATCGACGGGTGGCGCCGGCAAATGGTCCAGCACGGGACCGAACTCCTTGGCAATGCCCTGGGCCTGGCCAGGAGGCTGCGCAGCGGCATCGACGCGCTCCCCGGGATCCATGTGCTCGAGGACGAGCTCCTCGCGGAGGAATCCTCGCACGACCTGGACCGGCTGCAGATCCTCATGGACCTTTCGGGGCTGGGGATCAGCGGCTACCAGGCGGCGGACTGGCTGCGGGAAAACTGCCGGATCGACATGGGGCTCAGCGACCACCGCCGCATCATGGCCACCATGTCCATGGCCGACGACGACGCCTCGGCAGAGCGGCTGCTGGCGGCGCTCCGGGCCCTTATCGACGCCGCCCCGTCACTTCCGGCCCCGCCGGAGGTTTCCCTGCCCTCGCCCTCGGACCTGGAACTGGAGACGGTTGCCCTTCCCCGGGACGCCTTCTTCGGTCCCCGAGAGGATGTGCCCGCCCGGGAAGCTGTGGGACGGGTCGCTGCCGAGCAGATCACGCCCTACCCGCCCGGCATCCCGGTGGTTGTTCCCGGCGAAAGGATCAACGAAGCCGTCATTGAGTACCTGGAATCGGGGCTGAAGGCCGGGATGGTCCTGCCCGATCCGGCCGATCCGTCCCTGGGCACCATCCGGGTGGTGCGGGAGTAACCAAGCGGCACCCGGCCTGCGGCGTACAGTAAACGGCATGCCCAACCCCGGTCTCTTGTCCGCTCCTGCCTACCCGCCCCAACCAGTTCCCCCGCTGGCGGAACTGCTGGCAGGGGCCCGCGTGGTCAGCCTGCCCATGCGCGTGAAGTTCCGCGGGATCATGCAGCGGGAATCCCTCCTGCTCCAGGGTCCCGCGGGCTGGGGCGAGTTCTGCCCGTTCCCTGAGTACGGCGACGCCGAGGCCTCCCGGTGGCTGGCCGCCGCCATCGAGGCAGGGTGGCACGGTTTCCCGGCCCCCCTGCGGACGTCGGTTCCGGTCAACGCCACGGTCCCGGCCGTACCCGCCCACCGGGTGCCGGACGTGCTGGCACGGTTCGGCCGGGTGGACGCCGTCAAGGTCAAGGTGGCGGAGCAGGGGCAGTCACTGGACGACGACGTTGCGCGGCTTCACGCTGTCCGCGCGGCTTTGCCGGATGCTGCGGTCCGTGTGGATGCCAACGGCGGCTGGGACGTGCCGGGCGCCGTGGAGGCACTGACGCGGCTCGCCCCGGTGGGGCTCGAGTACGCAGAGCAGCCGGTGCCGTCCATCGAGGGCCTGGCCGAGGTCCGGACCCGGCTCCGTGACGCCGGAACTCCGGTGTTGATCGCCGCGGACGAGAGTGTCCGCAAGGAGACCGACCCCCTCCGCGTGGCCCGGGCCGGCGCGGCGGACCTGATCGTGGTCAAGGCGGCACCGCTTGGGGGAGTGCGGCGCGCCCTGGACATCGTGGCACAGGCCGGACTTCCCGCCGTCGTCAGTTCCGCACTGGACACGTCCGTGGGCATCCGGGCCGGGCTGGCGCTGGCCGCCGCCCTGCCGGACCTGCCGTACGCCTGCGGCCTGGGCACGGTGTCGCTGTTCGAATCGGACATCACGCTGGACCCCTTGGTGGCCGACGACGGCGCCATCCGCCTCCGCGACGTGGCCGCTGACGCCGGGCTGCTGGAGCGCTTTGCGGCTTCCGCTGAGCGGCGGGACTGGTGGCTGGACCGGCTCCGCCGCGTCCACGCCCTCCTCACCCCATCGATTGCTCCATAACTGCCGTTTTCAGACCCCAAAACGGCAGTTAGTCAGCAGCCGATGAGGCGGTGGCGGGACTTGGCCTTTTCGGTGCGCTGATCGTGCTGGTGCCGTACCGGCGGCGCGAACGCTGGGCCTGGTACGCACTCTGGTTCTATCCGTTGTTTTGGGCGGCGCATCTCATCGGGAATCTCCCTCCGGGTAACGACCACGTCCACCAGGTGGTCTTCATCGCCCTTTCGCTCGCCGGGCTCCTGCTGCCTGTCCGCGCCTTCTTCCCGCCACGGAGCAGCCGATGAGGGATTGGGCAACGTTCCTGCAGGTCACGGGCGGTTAACCCTAACTTCATCAACTGGATGGGTTCCTGTAGGAAGCGGCTGGAAGGGTGGTCGGGCACCCCAGAGAGATTCCTTGGAAGGTTCCCCATGTCTGAAACCGCCCGCAAGTTCACCCTGCTGCCCATGCTCGGCCATACCAAGGGCAAGCGCAGCCCCGTCACGTGTGCACTCAAGTGCGACAACGCCTGCGCCGGTGACGTCTGCAACACCAGCTCCAACAGCTACTTCCGCGACATCGCCTCCGCCACCATGTCCCGCCGCGCCGCCCTGGGCCTTGGCGCCGCCGGTGCGCTCGCCGTCGCCCTCGGTTCAGCCGTGAGCTCCGCCGAACCTGCCTCCGCCGCGGGCCTGTCCAAGGCCGCCAAGGAAGGCTTCGGCAACTCCAAGCTGCAGTTCACCGCCATCAAGCCGGTCGACAAGGCCGTCGACGCCTTTACCGTGCCGGAGGGCTTCACCTGGCAGCCGATCATCCGCTGGGGCGACCCGCTGTTCAGCGATTCCCCCGAGTTCGACCTGAACAACCAGACCGCCGCAGCCCAGGCCCGCCAGTTCGGCTACAACAACGACTACACGGACATCGTGGAAATCCCGGGCAGCAAGGGCCGCCGCGCTGTGCTGTTCACCAACCACGAGTACACCAACGAAAACATCATGGTGCCGGCTGGCTACGACCCCGTGGAAACCCGTGCCATCGGCCGCGCCGCGCACGGCCTGGCCGTGGTGGAGTTGGAGCGCAAGAACACCACCAAGCCGTGGAGCTACGTGAAGGGCGCGCCGCTGAATCGCCGCTACCTCTCGGACACCACCTACGAACTGACCGGTCCGGTTGCCGGCTCGGCGCTGGTGAAGACCGTGGCCGACCCGTCCGGCCGCGCCATCAAGGGCACGTTCGGCAACTGCTCCGGCGGCACCACCCCCTGGGGGACCATCCTCTCCGGCGAGGAAAACTTCAACGGCTACTTCGTCGCAGGCGGAACGTCAGCCGGCGACAAGCGCTACGGGCTCACCGCCAAGCCCACCGCACGCAAGTGGGAACTCGATGACCCCCGCTTCGACACCCGCAATGCCGGGTACGAGAACGAGGCCAACCGCTTCGGCTGGATCGTCGAAGTTGACCCGTTCGACCCTGCCTCCACCCCCAAGAAGCGCTCCGCCATGGGCCGCTTCAAGCATGAGGGCGCCAACGTGATCGTGGCCGAGTCCGGCCACGTGGTGGCCTACATGGGCGACGACGAGAAGTTCGACTACCTTTACAAGTTCGTCTCGGCGGATAAGTACCGGGAGGGCGACCGCAGGCACAACATGAACCTGCTGTCCGAGGGCGACCTCTACGTTGCCAAGTTCACCGGCAACTCGCCCGGCGCGGAGATCACCGGGACCGGGGCGCTTCCCTCCGACGGCGCGTTCGACGGCACCGGCGAATGGCTGCCCCTAGTGGTCGGCGGAAAGTCGGCAGTCCCCGGCATGTCCGTCGAAGAGGTCCTGGTGTACACCCGCCTGGCCGCGGACAAGGTGGGCCCCACCAAGATGGACCGCTGCGAGGACGTCCAGCCCAGCCTGCACACCGGCAAGGTCTACGTGGTCTGCACCAACAACTCCGACCGCGGCACCGGCACCAAGGAAGGCGCCACGGAGGTCAACCCGCGCACGCAGAACCGCGACGGCCACATCGTGGAAATCACCGAAACCGGCGACCAGACCTCCATGAAGTTCAACTGGACCCTCCTGATGGTTTGCGGCGATCCGGCGCAGGGCGACGTCACCTACTTCTCCGGCTACCCGGCGGACAAGGTCTCGCCCATCTCCTGCCCGGACAACGTGGCCTTCGACTCCGTGGGCAACCTCTGGATCTCCACCGACGGCGCCCCCTCCGGCATCGGCTACAACGACGGCCTCTTCAAGGTCACCCTGGACGGCGCCGAGCGCGGCAAGGTGGAGCAGTTCCTTTCCGTTCCCCGCGACGCCGAAACCTGCGGCCCGGTCATCCACGATGACGAGCGCACCGTGTTCGTCTCCGTGCAGCACCCGGGCGAGGAAGGCACCTTCGAGGCGCCGCACTCGTTCTTCCCGGACTACGTCCCGGCAGGCACGACGCCGGCACCCGGCCAGGTGCGCGCGCCCCGTCCCTCAGTTGTCCAGGTGTTCCGCGGCTAACCCCTTCCAACCGTGGACGCGCCATCACCTTTGGTGGCTTTTCCGGGGACGCGCCATCACCTTTGGCGGCTTTTCCGGCAACGCCCGCTCACCTTCTGCCCCCTCCGGCGGAATGGTGGGCGGGCGTTTCGGGCTTAAACGCCGCCCTACCCCGCTGCCGCGGAGGCACCCCCATGTGATGCTTGACACGTGTTAGGTCGGTCATCTACAGTTCCTAACACGTGTTAGGAAGGAAAAGGACATGACCGGAGCCATAGACGGGCACCTGCGGGACATCACCCGCCGTACCGCCCTGGGTGCCCTCGGCACGGGAATCATCGGAGCAACCGTGGCGTCGTGGCCGCGGCTCTCCGGAACGGACATTCCGGGCCGCGGAGACAACAGCCTCAGCATCGCCATCATGGGCACCGCCGCGGACGCCGCCGCCCGCCAGCGGGCCATCGACACATTCACCCGCCTCCACCCGGAAATCCGGGTCAAGGTCCAAGCCATCCAGGCCGTGGACTGGAAAGACTTCTTCACCAAAATCCTCACCATGGTGGCCGCGGGAACCCCGCCGGACGTGGTGTACGTGGCCACCGAGGGCGCCCAACTGTTCGCGGAAAAGCTGGCCCACCCGCTGGACGAGTACATCCGCCGCGATGCCGCGGACATGCGCGAATTCTTCGATGACGTGCACCCCAGCCTGGTGGAAGCCTTCATGTACAAGGGCAGCCTCTACCAGCTCCCCATGGACTGGAATGCGGCCAACATGTACTACAACACGGCCGCGTTTGCGCAGGCAGGCTTGGACCGGCCGGCGGACGACTGGACCCACATCGATTTCCGCAACAGCCTCGCCGCGATGCGCAAGGCCCGGACCTCCGACTTCACGCCCTACTACTGGACCAACAGGCTCTTTGGCGGCGTGGTGCCGTGGCTCTATGCCAACGACACCAGCTTCCTCAAAGAGACCAGGTCCGCAGGAGGCGACTGGCTCTGGGACGGCTTCTACGCCAACGACCCCTCCCGCAGCCTCCGCTCCGGCGGCTACCAGTGGCTGGAACCGAACGCGAACGACGACCGGGTGTTCGAGTCCTTCGACTACCTCCGCGGCCTGGTCAAGGACGGACTGGGCGTCCGGCCGGAAGAAGGCGGGGGCAGTTCCCTGGTGGGCCTGTTCGCCTCCAACCGGATCGGAACCACGCCCGCCGGCGGCTACTGGGTGCAGGGCCTGCATGAGGCCGGCATGGGCGCCAACGACTTCGACGTCCAGTTCTTCCCGCGCTGGAAGACCCAGCGCCACCAGTTCGGCACCGCCGGCTACGCGATCATGAAGACCGCCAAGGACAAGGATGCCGCCTGGGAATGGATCAAGTTCAGCTCCAGCCGTGAGGCAATGGCGCTGATCTTCCCTAGCCCGATCACCACGCCGGCGCGCCGCTCCATGGTCAACGAACAGCTGTATGCCGGCAAGGGTCCCGCCCACTGGAAGGTCTTCTACGACACCCTGGACCGGTTCCCCACCACGGGCCCCATCCCGGCACCACCCCAGCAGGCCGCCGTCGAAACGGCCCTGATGAAGAACGTATCCCTTGCCGTCAGCGGGGACGAGCAGCAGCTCAAGCAGGCCCTCGCATCCATGCAGCGCGACCTTGAACTTGCCCTGAGGAGGCAGTCATGAGCACCACCACCCCGCCCCGCGAACGGCCCAGGCGGGCAGCCGGCCGGGCAAGTACGACGACGGCCCGCACCCACGCCGCCAGCGGCACCAGCGGTGCCTCGGGCGCCGGAGGCCGCACCACCGGCGCCAGGCACAACCAGCGCTGGCTGGCCTGGATCTTCCTGGCGCCCACCATCCTGGGCATGGGCCTGTTCACCCTGGTTCCCATCGTGGCCTCGGTTGTCCTGGCCTTCTTCCGCTGGGACATCATCTCGGCGCCAACCTTCGTGGGCTTCGACAACTTCTCGGAAGTGGTCCAGGACCCCACCGTGCGGGTGTCCTTCCTGAACACCATCGTGTTCGTGGTGGTGGCGGTGGCACTCCAGCTGGGACTCGCCCTGGCACTGGCGGTCATGGTGCAGGAGAAGATGCCGGCGTGGCTGCGGGTATTCTTCCGGTCCGCGTTCTTCTTCCCGCTGATCCTGTCCGCCGCCTCGGTGTCCATCTTCATGCGGTACCTCTTTAACGAACAGTTCGGCGTGGTCAACTGGTTCCTGTCCCTGGTGGGCATCCCCGCCGTGCCGTGGCTGACCACACCGGGCGGATCGGCCGCCGTCGTGATCCTGGTGTACGTCTGGCAGAACTTCGGCTTCTCCTTCCTCCTGTTCATCGGGGGCCTGGCCTCCATTCCCGTCGAGACATACGAGGCAGCCGCGATTGACGGCGCCACCGCCGCGATTGACGGCGCCACCGGCTGGCGCAAACACCTCCACGTGACGTTGCCGCTGCTGAGCCCCACCACGCTCGTCGCCTCGGTCATGGCCATCATCAGCGCCCTGCAGGTCTTCGACCAGCCCTACGTCCTGACCCGCGGCGGCCCCGGCGACTCCACCCGCACCGCCGTCATGGTCATCTTCGAATCGGCGTTCCAGCGGCTCGAATTCGGACAGGCGTCAGCCATCGGCGTGCTGCTCACGCTGATCATCATGGCCATCACGGCCGCACAGTTCCGGCTCAGCAAACGATTCGTCTTCTACCAGTAAGGCCAGCCATGACAACCACAACTGACCACGGCCTGGCCGGACATTCGCCCCGGCTCTCCCAAGGCCTCCCCATCACCACGCCCAACCGGAAGAAGTTCAACGGGAGCTTCGCCGTCCGGACCCTCCTGCTGCTGCTCGCAGCCGCCCTCACGCTCGGACCTGTGCTCTGGACCCTGTCCACGTCGCTGCGTTCGCCGTCGGAATCGTTCAAGCTGCCGCCGTCGTTCATTCCCTGGAACCCGGACTTCACCTCCTACGGCGAAGTATTCAAGCAGCTGAATATTTTCCTGCTG
The DNA here is from genome assembly GCF_024362385.1 of Arthrobacter sp. DNA4. Lineage (NCBI taxonomy): Bacteria > Bacillati > Actinomycetota > Actinomycetes > Micrococcales > Micrococcaceae > Arthrobacter > Arthrobacter sp. DNA4. Next base: position 3,450,852 of record NZ_CP101466.1, on the reverse strand, counting down.
GTCCTCAACAGCGCCCTGGTCACCGGCGTGATCGCGGTGGGCCAGATGGTCTCCGCCGCCCTGACCGGCTACGCGTTCGCGCACCTGAAATTCCGTGGTCGCGGGGCGCTGTTCTCGATCGTGCTGGCCACCATGATGGTGCCCGTACAGGTGACGATCGTCCCCGTCTTCATGCTGATCCGCGGCATGGGCCTGTCCGACACCCTGCTCGCGCTGATCCTGCCGGCCATCCCGACGGCGTTCGGCACGTTCCTGATGCGCCAGTACTTCATGGGGCTGCCGGCCGAACTCGCCGAAGCCGCCTCGATCGACGGCGCCAGCCCGTGGCGGACATTCCGTTCGGTATACGCGCCCCTGGCGATGCCCGGCATGGCGATTGTGGGAATCCTCGCGTTCAACTTCCACTGGAACGAGTTCTTCCGCCCGCTGATCCTCACCATTTCCGAACAGAACTTCACCCTCCCGCTGGGCCTCGTCTCACTGCAGGGCAACCTGGGCACCGGCAGCATTTCGGTGGTCCTGGCGGGCGTAGTCCTGTCCATGATCCCCGCGCTGGTGGTCTTCATTTTCGGCCAACGCGCCCTGCAGGACGGCCTCACAGCCGGAACCGGCAAGTAAACCCTTCCTCCCTCAAGCCCGAAAGGCCGTTCCATGACCTCCCCGGACCTCGCCGCCGTCCATCCCGGCACCGTCACCTTCGACGACGTTGCCGCCGCCCACCCCGACCCCGCCTTCCCCCGCTTCCACCCGCGCCCGGCGCAGGGCTGGATCAATGACCCCAACGGCATCAGCTTCATCAACGGCCGGTACCACGTGTTCTTCCAGTACAACCCGGACTCGGCCCGGCACCACAGGATCGCCTGGGGACACGTGAGCTCGGTGGACCTGGTCCGCTGGGAGGAGCACCCCGTGGCGCTTCGCCCGCAGGATGGCGGCCCCGACGAGTACGGCTGCTGGACAGGGGTGGTGACGGACGACGACGGTGTTCCCACCGCTGCCTACTCCGGCGTCCGCGGCGACGGGGGCCACTCACAGGTGGTCATCGCCCGCGGCTCGGAGGACCTTGTCCACTGGGAGCAGGCAGGCCACGTTTCCGCCACCATGCCCGCCGACGGACTGGTGACCGCAGTGCGGGACCCGTTCATTTTCCGCTTCAACGGCAAGCGGTACGCCATGCAGGGCGCCGGACTGGCCAACGGGCACGCCGCCCTGCTGCTCTACACCGTGGACGATCTGACCGACTGGAAGTACCAGGGCATCTGGCTGACCTCGCAGAACCCGGTTGCCGCCACCTTCACGCCAGCGGAGATCTGGGAATGCCCGCAGCTGGTGCAGGTGCCCGACAACAATGCCCCTGCCGGGGGCAGCTGGCTGATGATGTTCTCGCTCTGGCTCGCCGGCGACTCACACGAACACGCCAACGGCGTGGGCCACCTGATCGGATCGCTGGCCGAAGACCCCGCCACAGGGCTGCCCGTCTTCACGCCGCGGACCGGCGGAAAGTCCGATCTCGGCCGCGACTTCTACGCCCCGCAGGTGGTGTCCCTGGCGGACCGGGCCCTGCTGTGGGGCTGGGCCAACGAAGGCCCGGGGCGGGACGGGCGCCGCGGCCGCAGCCAGGCAGAGATCGACGCCGCCGGGTGGGCCGGAGTCCTGACCTTCCCGCGCGAGCTGTCGATAGTCGGCGGTTCCCTTGCGGTCAGCCCTGCCCCGGAAGTCGATGCCTACCGTGGAGAGTTGCTCACCGGCCAGGCATCCGGGACGGTGCCGTTGCCTGCCTTCGCCGAGGCCGTGGTCACCGCAGGAATGGGCGGTGCTGTGGAGCTGCTCCTGGTGGGGAACGGAAGCCGGCAGGTGGTCTTCAGCGGCAGCGTCGACGCAGGGGAGGAGCTGCGGGTGTTCGTGGATGCCTCCCTGGTGGAGGTGTACCGTTCCGGGTCGGTGGCAACCACGCTGCGTGCTTACCCAGCTGCGGGGGAGAAATGGAAACTAAGCCTTCCCGCAGGGGCAACGGCGGACGTCTGGAGCCTGGCCAGGCCCGCATAGCCCGCTCCAAACCGGCCTGGCGGGCCCCGGCCGGCGGCGTGGTCAGCGTCCGGCCGGGACCGGGCCGGTGGATTCCCTGACCACCAGCCGGCAGGGAACCATCGTCTCCCTCGCGGTGCCGGAGACGGCGGCGGCAGCCGGGCCGTCGTCGTCGGACGTTCCCTCCGGTGCAGACCCCACCTCGGCGAGCAGTGACGCCATGGCCGCCGCCCCCATCTCCCGGAGCGGCAGGGCCATGGTGCTCAGCGCGGGGACCATGGCCTTCGCGATGCGGAATTCGTCGTCGTACCCCATGACGGACACATCCTGCGGGACGCTCAGGCCCAGGCGGTAGCAGGCCAGCACTACACCGATGGACAGACGGTCGTTGGCGCACAGGATGGCAGTGGGCCGGGCGGCCGGTTCCACGCCTTCGAGGAGTTTCATGGCACCGTGGAAACCGGCGTCGATGTCCCAGCCCACCTGGATGACGCGGTCCTCGTTGACGGGCATCCCCGCGCCGCTGAAGGCCGCACGGTAGCCCTCGATCCGGCGGGGCGCCGCGGGGGTCAGGGAGTCGCCCGCGAGGAATGCGATGTCCCGGTGGCCCAGGGACATCACGTGCTCTGCGGCTTCCCGGCCACCGCGCACTTCGTCAGGAATCACGGCCGGAAGCCCTGCCTCCGGACGGTCATCGAAGCAGTTGGCCAGGATCGACGGTACACGCGCCATGTTTGCGGGCACGTGCAGCGGCCGCAGGCCCACGGTCACGTACATCAGGCCGTCCACCTGGCGGTCCAGCAGGGTTTCCACGGCGCTCTCATCGCGGGACTCGTCCAGCTCGGTGTCCATCACCACGGTCACGAAGCCGTGTTCCCGGGCCACGGCATCAGCGCCGGCAATGATGTTGCCGTCGAACGGGCTCGTGACCACCTGGTCGGACACGATGCCGATGACCCGCGATTGCTGGTTGCGCAGGCTCAGGGCGATCTTGTTGGGGGAGTAGTTGAGCGCTGCCGCCGCCTCCCGGATCCGTTGCTGGCTTTCGAGCGCCACGTTTCCGTCGCCGCGGCCGTTCAGCACCAGCGACACGGCACTGCGCGAAACGCCTGCCAGCTTGGCGACGTCGAGGGCGGTGGCCTTGCGCTTCATGGGCGGTCCTTCGCATGCTCGGATCTCTTGCTTGGATGAAGTTTACCTAACTCGTGTGAGCTTCCGCTCCGTTCCGACGCCCCATCACTTCCCGCCCCCTTCCCGGGAACGCCCCATCACCTTTAGCCCCCTTCCCGGGAACGCCCCATCACCTTTAGCCCCCTTCCCGGGAACGCCCCATCACCTTTAGCCCCCTTCCCGGGAACGCCCCATCACCTTTAGCCCCCTTTTCGGCAACGCCCCATCACTTCCCGGGGGCGCCGGGGCAGGAGGTGATGGGGCGTTTGACGATTCGGTGCAGGAGGTGATGGGGCGTATGGCGATTCGGGGCAGGAAGTGATGGGGCGTTGGAGGGTGGCAAACTGGGTTGGTGACTTCGTTGAACGAACCTGCCCCGGACACCCCCGGGCTGAGCAGCCCTGACGCCCCCGACGCTGAGCTGAGTGCGCTCGCTGCGGCGAGGATCGCCGTCGAGGTCCTGCTCGACGGCGGCGTGCGGCACGTGGTGGTATCGCCGGGTTCGCGGTCGGCCCCCATGGCATACGCCCTCGCCGAAGCCTCCGCCGCGGGCCGGGTGGACATGCTGGTCCGCATCGATGAGCGTTCCGCAGGATTCACCGCGCTGGGCCTTGCCCTGTCCAGCGGCTCGCCCGCAGCCGTCCTCACCACGTCCGGAACCGCCGTCGGAAACCTGATGCCTGCGGTGATGGAAGCCAACCATGCCGCTGTCCCGCTGATCGTCCTTTCGGCAGACCGGCCCGATGAGCTGCGCGGAACCGGGGCCAACCAGACCACGGTGCAGCCGGACCTCTTTGGCGAGCACGTCCGGTTCGCCGCCGATGTTCCCGCCGGCAGCAACCCCGAGCGGGCCATCCAGACCGGACTCTCCGCAGCAACCGGCGCATTCCCGGACCTTCCGCCGGGCCCGGTCCAGCTCAACCTCGCGTTCAGGGACCCGCTGGTTCCGGCCCCCGGGGACCGGCTGCCCGACGCCGTGGAGCGCCAGCGCTACCGGGTGGGATCCGAGCCGCTGGTCATGAACCTGCCGACGGCCCCGGACACGCTGCCGGAGCGGCGCACGGTGGTGCTGGCAGGGCACGACGCCGGCCCCGTGGCCGAAGCATTCGCCCGTGCCCACAACCTGCCGCTGCTCGCTGAGCCATCCTCCAACGCCCGCTTCGGTCCAAACGCCGTGGGTCCGTACCGGCTGCTGCTGGAGCACTTCCGGGCCGGTTCCGCGCAACCGATCGAACGCGTGGTGTTGTTCGGCCGGCCCACGCTGTCCCGTCCGGTGGCCGCGCTGCTGGCCAGTGCCGACGTCGAATCTGCCCTGTACCAGCCTGTCCCGGTCGCCTGGTACGAGCCCGGGCGCCGCACCGAACTGCCGCTGGAAAACCTCGCGGACCTCGCCGGATTCGCCGGCCGCGGCAGCTCCAGCTGGCTGGACACGTGGCTGCTTGCCGGATCGGCCGCGCAGCACGCACTGGACCAGGTGGTGTCCGCCGACCCCGCTGCCACCGGCCCCTCGGTGGCGTCGCTGGTCTGGAAGCATTCGCGCGGCCAGCTGCTGCTCGGTTCCTCCAACGGCATCCGCGACGTGGACCTCGCCGGACTTCCCGCCGCGGATCCAGCCGCCACCGTGTACGCCAACCGGGGCCTGGCCGGCATCGACGGCACCATTTCCACCGCCACCGGCATCGCTTTGGGCGGCCGGCAGCAGACCACCGTCCTGCTGGGCGACGTGACCTTCCTGCACGACGCGGGCGGCCTCCTCCTCGGCGCGGGGGAAGAAGAGCCGGACCTGCGGATCGTGGTCCTGAACGACGCCGGCGGCGCCATCTTCAGCCTGCTCGAGCACGGGGGAGTGGAGGAAGGCGGCCGCTACGGAGACGCCGTCGAGCGACTCTTTGGCACCCCGCACTCGGTGGACATCGCGGCACTCGCGGCGGCGTACGGCGTCGGGCATTCCCTGGTCAGTACGACGGCGGGACTCGCCGAGGCGCTTGACCGGCCTGTGCAGGGACGCAGCATCGTGGAGGTCCGCGCGGACCGCGGGGCGCTGCGCGAACTCCACGCCCGGATCAAGGAAGCAGTCTCCGCCGCCGTGGAGGCTGTGTTGTCGGGGCAGTAGCTGCCGACGCGCACAATCCGCTGTGACACGGAAATGCCCTGCCGCTACCGATATACCGGCAGCGACAGGGCATTTGCGTGTCGAAAGTGAGGAACCGCGTCAGAGCACGCGGCCGAGGAACTCCTTGGTCCGCGCGTGCTGCGGGTTGGCGATGATCGCGCGGGGATCGCCCGACTCCACCACCACACCGCCGTCCATGAATGTCAGCGTGTCACCCACTTCACGGGCGAAGCCGATCTCGTGGGTCACCACGATCATGGTCATGCCGGACTTGGCCAGGTCCTTCATCACGTTCAGGACATCGCCCACCAGTTCCGGGTCCAGTGCCGAGGTGGGTTCATCGAAGAGCATGAGCTCCGGCTCCATGGCCAGTGCCCGGGCGATGGCCACGCGCTGCTGCTGGCCGCCGGAAAGCTGGGATGGGTAGTGACCGGCGCGGTCGCCCAGCCCCACCCGGTCCAGCAGTTCCAGTGCGCGCTTCTGGGCGGCTGCCTTGGACTGGCCCTTTACGTGCACCGGCGCTTCCATGACGTTCTGGAGCGCGGTCTTGTGCGGGAACAGGTTGAAGCGCTGGAACACCATCCCGATTTCACGGCGCTGGGCGGCGATCTCCTTGGTCTTGAGGTCATGGAGCCTGCCGTTGACCTCGCGGTAGCCGATCAGTTGGTCACCCACGGAGATCCGTCCGGCGCTGATGCTCTCCAGAAGGTTCACGCAGCGCAGCATGGTGGACTTGCCGGAACCAGACGGACCGATCACCACCGACACTTCGCCCTGGTTGACGGTCATGTCGATGCCCCGGAGTACATGGTGGTGCCCGTAGTACTTGTGGAGGCCCTCGATCTTGACCAGCGGCTTCTCTGCTGTGATCGTCATCGTGCACTCTCCTCGGGGAAGTCCGTCTTCATTGAGCGATGTGCATCAGCACCGGCGCCCGCGGCTTTGGCAGCTGCCGGGTTGACCGCTGCCGGGGCCGAATTGTCCACACCCCTGCCGTAGTACGCCTCAAGGTAGTGCTGCCCGACCATCAGGATGCTGGTGACCAGCAGGTACCAGAATGCCGCAACGATCAGGAGCGGGATAGGGAGGTAAATGCGGTTGGCCAGGGCGTTGGTGGCAAAGGTCAGGTCAAGGGTGAACGGGACGGCCAGGACCAGCGACGTGGTCTTCAGCATGCCAATCGTTTCGTTGCCCGTGGGCGGAACAATGATCCGCATGGCCTGCGGCAGGATGATCCGCCACATGATCTTGCCCTTGGACATGCCCAGCGCCTCGGCGGCTTCCTGCTGGCCCTTGTCCACGGACTTGAGGCCGGCCCGGAAAATCTCCGCGAGGTAGGCGGATTCGTTGAGGCCCAGGCCGAGGATCGCAGGGATCAGGCCTTTGCTGGGATCTGACAGCGCGTAGCTGAAGAGCTCCGGTCCAAACGGAATGCCCAGGGTAAAGGCCGGGTAGAGAACCGTCACCAGGCCCCAGAACACGAGCTGCGTGTAGACAGGCGTGCCACGGAAGAACCACACCCACACCCAGCTGGTCCAGCGGAACACCGGGTTGTCGGATTGCCGCATGACCGCCAGCAGGATGGCCAGGACAATGGCCAGCACCATGGAAGCAACCGTCAGCAGGAGGGTCCAGCCCACGCCCTGGACGACCTTCACATCCAGGATGTAGGTGCCCACAACGTCCCAGCGGAAGTTGGGGTTGGTGAACAGGCTCTGCAGGAATGCCGCCACCAGGAGAAGGATAATGACGGCGCTGACCCACCGGCCCGGGTGGCGCACCGGCACTGACTTGTTCAGGACCGGCGCGTCCCCGTGTTGATGGTGTTCCATGTGCACGCCTGACTTGTCGTCGGTAACGCGAAAACTCAAGACTTGACCGCCGGGTTGACCTCGGACTTGGTGATGGCGCCTTCAGAGTTGCCCCAGCCGTCCAGGATCTTCTTGTAGGAGCCGTCTTCCATCAGCTTGGTGACGGTCTTCTGGATGACCTCTGCCCAGGCGGTATCGGCCTTGGCCACGGCGATGCCCTGCGGAGCGGAGTCGTAGACGTCGCCCAGCTTCTCCAGCTGGCCATTGGTCTGGGTCAGGGCGTAGCCGATGATGGGGGAGTCGGCAGCCATGGCGTCGATGCTGCCGTTCACCAGGCGGGTGGTGACATCCGTCTGGTTCTTCAGGGTGACGATGTCAATGGGCTTCTTGCCGTCAGCAACGCACTTCTTGTTGCGGTCGGCAAGGTCCGGGTCCTCCTGGACGGTGCCGGTCTGCACACCGATGGACTTGCCGCACACGTCGTCCAGGGAGAACTTGTTGGGGTTGCCCTTCTTCACGGCCCAGGCAGTGCCTGCGTTGAAGTAGCTGACCATGTTCACTGCCCCCAGGCGCTCCGGGTTAATGGTGAACGAGGAGATGCCCAGATCGTACTTGGGGCCGAGGGCCGGGAGGATGCCGGTGAACTCTGCGGTCTGGACCTGGACCTTGAGTCCCAGGGTGGCGCCGATGGCCTTGGCGATGTCCACGTCGTAGCCGACAGGTGTCTGGCCGTCCGCACCGAGGAATTCGGCCGGGGCGTAGCTGGTGTCGGAGCCAACCGTGATGGTGCCCTTGGACTTGATGGCGTCCGGGACCATGGCGGCCAGGGCGTCGTCCTTCTTGACGGTGGTGGGATCAAAGCTGGCGCTGGCGCTGCCCGAGGAGGTGGCCGCGCTGGAGGGACCCGTTTCCGAGGCGTTGGTGCATGCTGAGAGGGCCAGGGCGCTGATGGCGATCATGGTGGCAGCGGTCAGCTTGGACGTGCCCAGGAGGGTACGGGGAGTCTGCATTTCTTACCTTTTGTTGCAGGGGCTATGAGGTACTAACGCGGCTTATAGTGTAACGCTCAACAAGAGAGGTACGTCACACGCAACTAAGTTTCACTATTGGATAACTGTAACGGTGACAAAATCAAGCCTTCCAGAGCAGCAGTCGTCTGTCATCCCAGACTCCTTGCCCAGTTGGGGTGCGGAGGACCCTCAGCTGCTGATGCCCAGGGACTCCAGCATCGGCCGGAACTTGGCCCAGGTCTCGGCCAGTTCGGCCTCCGGCTGGGAGCCGTCAACGATGCCGCAGCCGGCATACAGCCGCACGGTCCCAGGGGACTCTATGACCGCCCCGCGCAGGGCGATGCCCCACTCGCCGTTGCCGGCAGCGTCCAGCCAGCCCACCGGCCCGGCGTACGGCCCGCGGTCCAGGTGCTCCAGCCTGCGGATCAGTTCACCGGCCACCAGTGTGGGCGTCCCGCAGACCGCGGCGGTGGGGTGCAGCGCGTTGATCAGGGCCAAACAGGTGGGCACGTGGCCTTCCACCTCGGTGAGCTCGGCCTTGACGTCGGAGGCCAGGTGCCAGACGTTGGGCAGTTCCAGGATGAAAGGTTCGTCATGGGCATTCATCGCCTCGGAGAAAGGTGCCAGCTGCTTGGTCAGCGACTGGATGGCGATCTCATGCTCATGCCGTTGCTTCTCGGAGACGGCCAGGACGCGGGTGGCGTAGTCCATCGGCGGACCGTCCTCGCCGTGCGCGTCGCGGCGGTCCAGGGTGCCGGCCAGCACGCGGGCCTGGGCGGTGCGACCCTCCACCTGGATCAGCATCTCGGGTGTGGCCCCCACCAGGCCGTCCACGCCATAGGTCCAGCATTCGCGGTACCGTGCAGCCAGCTCCCGCAGCACGTCCGCGGCATGTACGCCGGAGGGAATAGTTGCCACGACGTCCCGTGCCAACACCAGCTTTTCCAGGGCGCCTGTGCGGATTTCGGCAACACCGGCGGCCACGGCCTCCATCCACGCTTCTTCGCTGAGGGAACCTGTGTGCAGCGTTGCGCCGGCAGCCAGCGGGAGGGGACGCACGACGGCGCCCCCTGCCTGGGCGGGCACGTCACCGACTGAAGCGTCCCCGGCTGAGTCCGCTGCCGGCGTCGTGCCTTCCGTGGCGGAGGCGGCGTGGGAACCGCCGTCCAGCCAGCGGTCCAGTGCGGCGAGGGCCGTCTCTTCGGTGAGCGGGCCGCCGTCGAACGTCAGCTGGGTAAGCCATGCCTGGTTGTCCCGCACGCCCACCACGATTTCCGGCACGATCAGCCGTGACCCGTGGGCTGACGTCTTGGAGAAAGCAAAGGAACCAAAAGCCACGGGACCGGTGCCTGGCAGCTCCACGGAATCCGCCACCTCAGCCTCCAGGACCAGGTGCCGCCACCAGATGTCCGCCTCAAGGAACCGGTCAGGGCCCGTGGAAGTGAACCGTGCAATCTCGCCAAAACCGGCCAGCCCGGCTTCGCGGCGGGTCCAGCAGAGGACATCGTCCCGGACCAGAAACGAAGGCAGTCCCCCGGGGAATGCTTTGCCATCCAGGGGGACCGTCAGGGTGCGGAACGTGCTCGTCATGATGAGACAACACTACTCCCGCGTACGCCGGGGCCTTCCCGGCGCCCGGACACCCTCCGAAGGAGCCCGGCATGGCTGGTCAGGACCGTCAGGAACATTTGAGACAATGTCATGGTGAACCGAGCATCCTTGGATAAGCGTCCGGACGAAGTAGCCACGATGTTTGACGACGTCGCACCGAAATACGACGTCGTCAACGATGTCCTCTCCATGGGGCAGACCCGCCGCTGGCGGAAGATCGTGGTGGACGCCATGGAAGTCTCCAAGGGCCAGCGGGTCCTGGACCTCGCGGCCGGAACCGGCACCTCCAGCGAACCGTATGCGGACGCCGGCATAGACGTTGTGGCCTGCGATTTCTCCCTGGGTATGCTCAAGGTGGGCAAGCGCCGCCGCCCTGACATCGACTTCATCGCCGGTGACGCCACCAACCTGCCGTTCGCCGACAACACGTTTGACGCCACCACCATCTCCTTCGGGCTGCGGAACGTGAACGAACCCAAGAAGGCGCTGCAGGAAATGCTGCGCGTCACCAAGCCCGGCGGCAGGCTGGTCATCGCCGAGTTCTCGCAGCCGGTGGTTCCGCTGTGGCGCACCATGTACACCGAATACCTGATGCGCGCCCTGCCGGCCATCGCCGTCAAGGTCGCCTCCAACCCGGACGCATACGTCTACCTCGCCGAATCCATCCGCGCCTGGCCGGACCAGGACCACCTGGCCGCATGGCTGCAGGAGAGCGGTTGGGAGAAGGTCACCTACCGCAACCTCACCGGCGGCATCGTGGCCGTGCACCGCGCGTTCAAGCCGGCTGATTCCTCGCCCGACGGCGCTGCTGCCGCCATCGCTGCGCACAAGGGCCCGGTGGCCAAGCTGCGCCGCAACACTGTCCGCTGACCTGTGAAGGTACTGATTGTCGGCGCCGGTCCGGCCGGATCCACCGCCGCGTACTACCTGGCCAAGGCCGGCCTCGAGGTAACAGTCCTGGAAAAGACCTCGTTTCCGCGGGAGAAGGTCTGCGGTGACGGGCTGACCCCGCGCGCCGTCCGCGAAATCCAGAAGCTCGGCCTGCCGCACCCGGAGAACGACGGCTGGCGCCGGAACAAGGGCCTGCGCCTGATCGCCGGCGGCCGCACCATCGAGCTGCCCTGGCCCGAGGTGTCCGACTTTCCGCAATACGGATTGATCCGCACGCGCCTGGGCTTCGACGAGGAACTGGCGCGGCACGCCGAGGCCGCCGGGGCCACCATCCTCGAGCGGCACAGCGTGACCGAAGCCCTCCGGGACGACGCCGGCCGGGTCACCGGTGTCCGCGCAGCGCTCCTGGACGCGTCCGGACGCAAGACGGGGGAGACGAGCGAGTTCAGTGCCGACGTCGTCCTAGCTGCCGACGGCAACTCCACGCGCACCGCCGTGTCCCTGGGGATCCAGAAGCGCGATGACCGCCCCCTGGGCGTCGCTGTCCGCACCTACTTCACCTCCCCGCGCACCGACGACGACTGGATGGAAGGCTGGCTGGAGCTCCCCGGCCGAGACGGCAAGCTGTTGCCCGGCTACGGCTGGGTGTTCGGCGTCGGCGACGGCACGTCCAACGTGGGCCTGGGCATCCTGAACTCCTCCAAGGAGTTCGGCAAGCTCGACTACAAGCAGGTCCTCCGTGAATGGACCGCGGGGATGCCCGCCGACTGGGGCTTCACGCCGGAGAACCAGGTGGGCGAAATCCGCGGTGCCGCCCTGCCCATGGGCTTCAACCGCACCCCGCACTACTCGCCCGGCCTGCTCCTGCTGGGCGACGCCGGCGGCATGGTCTCGCCCTTCAACGGCGAGGGTATCTCCTACGCCATGGAGTCCGCGCGGTTCGCCGCCGAATTCATCATCGACGCCTCCTCACGCACGGCTGCTTCGGGCGGAACGTACGACGCCGATGCGCACCTTGCGCGGTACGCGGACTATGTGCGGAACCATTGGGGATCGCACTTCACGCTTGGGCGGGCCTTCGCCGCGCTGATCGGGAAGCCGGCCGTCATGAAGCTCGCACTGCGCACCGGCATGCCCATCCCCGTGCTGATGCGGTTCGTGGTCCGGCTTCTGGCCAACCTCACAGACCCCGCCGCAAAGGGCTTCGAGGACCGGGTGATCCGCGTCCTGGAATCACTGGTTCCGGCCACATCCAATACCCCGTCAGCTCCGAACCAGCGGTATCCGCAACAAAAAGTTAGGGTTAACCCGTGACCAACTCCGCAGACCACAGCTGGACGCACGCCGGGCACGGCCTGCCGGACTCCGAACCCAGCCTCAACACCACCGCCATCGCCACGGGCCTCCAGCTGCCTGCAGGCTTTGCGGCCATCGCGGGGGACGCCGAGCTGGGCCCGGCCATCACCAACAACCTGGCCAAGGTGGAGAAGAAGCTCCGCGAAGCCATCGCCAACTCGGATCCCCTGGCTGACGCAACGTCGCGCCACCTGGTGGAAGCCGGCGGCAAGCGGATCCGTCCACTGCTGACCCTGCTGTGTGCCCACCTCGGTGACGCGTCCCTGCCCGCCGTGGTGCAGGCCGCCGTCGTGGTGGAACTGACGCACCTGGCAACCCTTTACCACGACGACGTCATGGACTCCGCGCCCTTCCGCCGCGGCGCTCCCACGGCTCACGAGGTGTGGGGCAACTCCGTCGCCGTCCTGACCGGAGACCTGATCTTTGCCCGTGCCTCGATCCTGGTCTCCGAGCTGGGCGGCCGCGCACTGGGCATCCAGGCGCGCACCTTCGAGCGGCTGTGCCTGGGCCAGCTGCACGAGACCGTCGGTCCGCGTCCGGACGAGGATCCCGTGGCGCACTACCTCTCCGTCATCGCAGACAAGACCGGATCGCTGGTTGCCGCCTCCGGCCAGTTCGGCGCCATCTTCTCCGGCGCCGACGAGGCCTACGAGGACGTCCTGGTGGAGTACGGCGAGAAGGTGGGCGTGGCCTTCCAGCTCGCCGATGACGTCATCGATGTCACCGGAGTGAAGGTCAAGTCCGGCAAGTCGCCGGGAACCGACCTGCGCGAAGGGGTACCCACCCTGCCGGTGCTGCTCCTGCGCAAGGCTGCCGCTGATGGCGACCAGTCCGCGGTCGACCTCCTGAAGCTGATCGACGGCGACCTGTCCTCGGACGAGGCGCTGGCTGCCGCCGTTGCCGGACTGCGCGAGCACCCTGTCACCGCGGAGTCCTGGGTGGTGGCGCGGCAGTGGGCCAAGGAAGCCATTGAAGCGCTCGCTCCGCTGCCCGAGGGCGTGGTCAAGGAGTCACTGTCCAACTTCGCCCTGGCTGTGGTGGACCGCGCCAGCTGATTACTGTCCGTTAGGAGCCCGGGACCCTCTGGCTGATCCAGCCGCGAGGTGCCGGGCTTCTTCGTTGTGCCGGTCCGGCCGTGGCAGCCGGGCTTAACGGGATAGCCCCGGTCCTCAACAACCGAAGCTGCTGTGAACCGGGGCTATCTCTCCGTTCGCATCAGACCCGCCGGAGGCGTTTAGCGGATCCGTGAATAGCTTATGACAAGTTTGTCATAACGCGCAAGTCCTCTGTAACTGTGTGTGTCAAAGAGTTTTCAGCCAGCTCCGCTTACTGCCGTGGAAGAGTACTCGCTCAATTGCGTGATTTATAGCTGGACCGGCGGTTCCACACCCCTCAAGTACGCGGGACTGGATTCCTGCACAGCCAAAAAATCACGCAATCGCGTCAGCGACTGTGCGGCCGTTATTCACATGGCCAGAATCCTCTGCTTCGTCGAGGGCTGCGCACGGCCACGATGAGGGATGGACATCTGCGACTACCTGGCCAGGCGTGGGGGAGCAGCCCGCTCTCTCGAACTGCAAAGGGTCGGCTTCACGCGTACCCGTGTGGGACAGTCGGTGGCGCTGGGCCTCGTGATAAGAATCAGGCGCGGTGTCTATGCACTGCCGGGCGATGGACGGGTTGCAAGGGCTCTGACAGCCGGCGGGCGGCTCACGTGTTTGTCCGCCGCGCCCATCTACCAGCTGTGGACTCTGAACGACCCATCTGACCTGCACCTAAGCCGGAGTCACCCCACCCATACGTCCGGAGTCGTTGACCATGGTAAGCCCAAGCATTCGCGGCATCCCTGGCTGCCTGCGCTGGGGCTCGCGGATGTGCTTCTTCATGCGTTGCACTGCCTGCCGGAAATGGAGGCCCTGGTGATGGTGCAGTCAGCTGTGGGCGCCGGAGCCATTTCACTCGATTTCCTTTACGCGCGCTGCCAGGGACGCCGCAACGGGCGCGCCCGGTCGGTTTTGGACCTGGTGATTCCCCGCGCGGACTCCGTGCTGGAGGTACTCGCGAATGTCTATTTCGCTCGGGCTGGACTACGGGTTCGGCGGCATGTCTACATTGCCGGAGTTGGAGAGGTGGATTTCCTGGTCGAGGAGTGCCTGGTGGTGGAGACGGATGGCTCAACGCACTTCGAGCCGAAGTCCATCAAGCGGGACCAGCGGCGCAACAACCGGAGCATCGTTGGGGGCTACCTGGTGCTGCGCTACTACTATGAGGACGTCATCCACCGTCCCGAAGCCATGGTCGCGGAGGTCAAGGCGGTGCTGCGGGTGTGGCGAAGGCCGGCAAACAGCAGGCCTGGCGACCTGTTTGCGTGATTTACGGGGTGTTAACCAGCGAGTGCCCCTGCAAACGCAGGGGCACTCGCCAAGGTCCGGTCCATAAGTGACGCATTTACGTCAACGAAAGAAAAGGGAGCCCTTTACTCTTCCTCTTCGTCCTCGAACGCCCACTCGAACATGTCGAAGACGAACTCGGAGAAGGTGCCTTCCTCGGACTTCCACTGGCCGCGGGCATTGTTGCGGCGGTACACGATGGGGTCCGGGACGCTGAGGTCGCCCACGCGGAAGCCCCAGGTGAATGCTTCCTCTTCGTCTTCGAGGAACATAAGGAAGCCTTCGTCGTCGACCTCGAGCTCTTCAGGGTCCCAGAAGTAGTGGTAGGCCTCCATCAGGTCCTCGCAGCCGCCCAGTGCAAGGTAGAACTCGCGCAGGACCAGGGGGATCTCGAATTGGTGGTCTGCGAGGGCCTTGTCCAGCTCCTCGGGCGTCAGGCCGTCCGCTTCCTGCCATTCATCCTCGAGATACTTCGGAACAAGCGCGCGGAACTTCTCGAGGAACATGTCAGTCATGCTCATATCCTAGCTAATCGCGGCGCTCCCAAAATGACATGGAAACCAACGTCACAGCCCTGAATCGCCTGCCCTCCGGTGCCACCCGCGGACGGCAAGCGGCGCCTGCCAGGAGCGCCGCCACGCCAGGATGCGGAACGTGAAGACCAGCGCCGCAATCCCGCCTGCTGTCAGCACGTTGAACACGCCAAGGACCCAGAGCACCGCTGTCAGCGAGGACCCCACGAACGCGGGCAGTGCGTAAATGTCCTTTGGGTTGAATAGCTCGGGCACCTCGTTGGCCGTGATGTCCCGGAGCAGGCCGCCGCCCACCGCCGACGTCACCCCGAGCAGTACTGAGGCCACCGGGTTGAGACCGGTGGCCAGCGCCTTGATGGTGCCGGTCATGCAGAACAGGGCCAGGCCGGCGGCGTCGAACAGGGTCAACAGCGAGGTGTAGCGCTGGACGCTGGAGAACAGGAAGAACACCAGCACGGTGGCCAGCAGCGGTGGTGCCAGATACGCCGGGTTGGTGAAGGCCGCCGGAACTATGCCCAGGATGATGTCGCGGATGACGCCGCCGCCAAGCCCTACCAGGGAGGCCAGCAGCAGGGATCCCACAATGTCGATCTGCTTCCGCGCCGCCAGCAGCGAGCCCGATACCGCGAAGAAGAACACGCCCAGCAGGTCCAGCCACACCGGGGAGTTGTCAAAGGCGAATGTCATGGGGCGTCCCGGCATTTCAAAGAGGGCGGACAGGGCGGCTCCAACGTTACGCTAGCCCCTATGAACAGCCCCATCATGATCGCCTGTGCCCATGGGACGTCCAACACACAGGGGGCCGCGGAGGTCAACGCCCTGCGCGCCGCCATCGCGGAACTGCGCCCGGGCCTCGATGTCCGGGAAGCCTATGTGGACGTCCAGCAGCCGGACCTGGTGGATGTGGTGGCGGGCCTGCCGGAGGGGCAAGCTGCGGTGGTGGTGCCGCTCCTGCTGAGCGTTGGATACCACGTGAAGGTTGACATCGCCCGGGCCGTGAAGAGCCGGCCGGGCAGTGCCGCCGCAGCACCGCTTGGCCCCGACCAGCGACTCGCGGCCCTGCTGGACCAGCGGCTCCGCGAGGCCGGCACCACCGACAATGACGTCATCGTCCTGGCCGCTGCGGGCTCATCCAACCCCAACGCCGCCGTGAGCGTCGAGGAGTTGCTGGGCCAGCTCCGGGCCTTGCGGTCCAACCGGATGGTGGCCGCCTACGGTGCCTCCGCCCAGCCTTCAGTGCCCGACGCCGTCGCCATGCTCCGCGAAGAGCTCGCCGGGGGTGCCGGGGCGGGGGAGTCCGCCGGAGCGGTCGACGTCGGCGGCCGGGTGGTGATTGCCTCGTATCTCCTGGCGCCGGGCTTCTTCCACGACCAGCTGGCGAAGGCGGGTGCCGACGTCGTGACCCGGCCCCTGCTGCCGTCCCCGACACTCGCGGAGATCGCGCTCGACAGGTACGACGCCGCCGTCGCCGCCATGGACGGAACTCCCGCGGAAGCACCCGCGGCGGCCTCCGCCGAAGCCCCGGACAAGGCTCCCGCCGATGCACAGCAGGATGGGTTCTTCAAGGCCCTCCAGCGTTTCGTGACGAAATATTTCCCTAGGTGACTTAGCGTTTCCGGGCCTTTGTGACGGTATTCGGCGCCGCCCTACAGTCGATGCATGACTGATACAGCTCTAGCCGGAGCGTCGGCGGACCCCGCTGCCCCCAAGCGCCCCGCCCGCCCGTCCCGCCCCGCTGCGAAGCCGCATGGCCAGTGGAAAGTGGACGGCAAGACGCCGCTGAACGCCAACGAAACCTGGAAGCAGGAAGACGACGGCCTGAACGTCCGCGAGCGTATCGAGACCATCTACGCCAAGGAAGGCTTCGACGCCATCCCCGGCCAGGACCTGCACGGCCGTTTCCGCTGGTGGGGCCTGTACACCCAGCGCAAGCAGGGGATCGACGGCGGCAAGACCGCCACCTTGGAGCCGCACGAGCTCGAAGACAAGTACTTCATGCTGCGCGTGCGCATCGATGGCGGCGCGCTCACTACCGAGCAGCTGCGCGTCATCGGCCAGATCTCCGTGGACTTCGCCCGGGACTCCGCCGACCTCACCGACCGCCAGAACATCCAGCTGCACTGGATCCGGGTCGAAGACATCCCGGAGATCTGGAACCGACTGGAGTCCGTGGGCCTGTCCACCACCGAAGCCTGCGGCGACGTGCCCCGTGTCATCCTGGGCTCGCCCGTGGCCGGGATCGCCAAGGACGAGATCATCGACCCCACCCCGCTCATCGCCGAGCTGGGGGAGCGGTTCATCGGCAACCCGCTGCTGTCCAACCTGCCCCGCAAGTACAAGACCGCCATCACCGGCCACCCCAGCCAGGATGTGGTCCATGAGATCAACGACTGCGCGTTCGTGGGCATCGAACACCCGGAACTCGGCGCCGGCTACGACCTCTGGGTTGGCGGCGCGCTGTCCACCAATCCCATGCTGGGCAAGCGCCTCGGTGCGTTCGTGAAGCCGGACCAGGCCGCGGACGTGTGGCTGGGCGTCACCAGCATCTTCCGCGACTACGGCTACCGCCGCATGCGCACCAAGGCCCGCCTGAAGTTCCTGCTGGCCGACTGGGGCCCGGAGAAGTTCCGCCAGATCCTCGAGGACGAATACCTGGGCTACAAGCTGGCCGACGGCCCCGCTGCGCCCAAGCCCGCCACCCCGGGCGACCACGTGGGCGTGCACGAGCAGAAGGACGGCAAGTTCTTCATCGGTGCCACCCCGATCGCAGGCCGCCTTTCCGGGTCCGGCCTGTTCAAGCTCGCGGACACCCTGGAGTCCCGCGGCTCGTACCGGCTGCGCACCACCCCGCACCAGAAAATCGTGGTCCTCGATGTGGAAAAGGACCAGGTGGAGCCGCTCATCGCCGAACTGGACGGTCTGGGCCTGTCCGCCCGCCCGTCCGTCTTCCGGCGCGGCACCATTGCCTGCACCGGCATCGAGTACTGCAAGCTGGCCATCGTAGAGACCAAGTACACGGCCGCTACCGCCGTCGCCGAACTCGAGCGCCGCCTGGCAGACCTCGCCGGCTCGGGCCAGCTGCCGCAGGCACTGTCGCTGCACATCAACGGCTGCCCCAACTCCTGCGCCCGCATCCAGACGGCGGACATCGGCCTGAAGGGCATGATGCTGCCAACGCCCGACGGCGACCCCTCCCCGGGTTTCCAGGTCCACCTGGGCGGCGGGCTGGCCAACAACGACCGCGAGGAAGCCGGGCTGGGACGCACCGTCCGCGGCCTGAAGGTCTACGTCAACGACCTGCCCGACTATGTGGAGCGCGTGGTCCGCCGGTTCGTGGCCGACCGCGCCGAAGGCCAGACCTTCGCCGAATGGGCCCACGCAGCAGACGAGGAGGCACTGCAGTAATGGCAAAACATCTCGCACCCGCACCCGCCAAGCGCCCTGCCGAAGAGCTCAAGGCCATTGCAGAAGCCGGCGCCGCTGAGCTCGGCTGGGACGCCCCCGCCCGCGACGTGATCGCGTGGGTGGAGCGCAACTTCGACCTGCCCGCCGTCGCCGTCGCCTGCTCCATGGCCGACGCCGTCCTGCCGGCCCTGGTCGCTGACCAGATGCCCGGCGTCGACGTCCTGTTCCTGGAGACCGGCTACCATTTCCCGGAAACCTACGCCACGCGCGACGAGGTGGCCGCGAACCTCCGCGTCAACGTGGTGGACGTGCTGCCGGAGAATACCGTGGAACAGCAGGACCGGCTCCTGGGCAAGGACCTCTTTGCCCGTGACGCCGCCCAGTGCTGCGCCCTGCGCAAAGTGGCGCCGCTGCAGCGCACGCTCGCCGGCTACGAACTGTGGTTCACCGGCGTCCGCCGCGACGAAGCCCCCACCCGCACCAACACGCCGCTGGTCACCTGGGACGAAAAGAACGGCCTGGTCAAGGTCAACCCCATGGCAGCGTGGACGTTCGACCAGTTGGTCCAGTACTCGGACGACAACCTTTTGCCCGTCAACCCGCTGCTTTCCCAGGGTTACCCCTCCATTGGCTGCCAGCCCTGCACCCGCAAGGTGGCGCCCGGCGAAGATCCCCGAGCCGGCCGCTGGGCAGGATCCGACAAGACAGAATGCGGACTACACGTATGAGCACTTCACTTACCGAGGAGACCCAGGTGACCGAGGCCGGCGTCTCAACCCGACTGTCCAGCCTGGACACCCTTGAGTCCGAGGCCATCCACATCATCCGCGAGGTTGTCGCCGAGTTCGAGAAGCCTGCGCTGCTGTTCTCCGGCGGCAAGGACTCCGTGGTGATGCTGCACCTGGCCACCAAGGCCTTCTGGCCGGGCAAGGTCCCCTTCCCCGTGCTGCACGTGGACACCGGCCACAACTTCCCCGAGGTCATCGACTTCCGCGACCGGACCGTTGAGCGCCTGGGCCTGAAACTGGTGGTGGGCTCCGTGCAGGAGTTCATCGACCGCGGTGAGCTGGCTGAGCGTGCCGACGGAACCCGCAACCCGCTGCAGACCGTGCCGCTGCTGGACGCCATCCAGCAGAACAAATTCGACGCCGTCTTCGGTGGCGGCCGCCGCGACGAGGACAAGGCCCGCGCCAAGGAGCGCATCCTGAGCCTTCGCGACGAGTTCGGCCAGTGGGACCCCCGTAACCAGCGCCCCGAGCTGTGGAACCTCTATAACGGCCGCCACACTGTGGGCCAGCACGTCCGTGCGTTCCCCATCAGCAACTGGACCGAACTGGACATCTGGCGCTACATCGAGCGCGAGAGCATCGAACTGCCCGGCCTGTACTACGCCCACGAACGCGAAGTCTTCGCCCGCGACGGCATGTGGCGCGCAGTGGGTGAAGTGTCCCAGCCGCGCCCCGATGAGGAAGTCATCACCAAGACCGTCCGCTACCGCACCGTAGGGGACATGTCCTGCACCGGTGCCGTGGAGTCCAACGCGTACACGGTGTCCGACGTCGTGGTCGAAGTCGCCGCCTCCACCCTGACCGAACGTGGCGCCACCCGCGCAGATGACCGCATCTCCGAGGCCGCCATGGAAGACCGCAAGAAGGACGGGTACTTCTAATGACCACCGAAGCAGTTCTCCCGGCGGACCTGGAAACGGCCCTGCCCACCACCCTCTTCCGCTTTGCCACGGCAGGATCGGTCGACGACGGAAAGTCCACTTTGGTGGGCCGCCTCCTGCACGATTCGAAGGCAATCCTGGCCGACCAGCTCGACGCCGTGGCCCGTACCTCCGCGGACCGCGGATTTGGCGGTGACAAGGGCGGCATCGACCTGGCCCTGCTGACTGACGGCCTGCGTGCAGAGCGCGAACAGGGCATCACCATCGACGTGGCCTACCGCTACTTCGCCACCGACCAGCGCAGCTTCATCCTGGCCGACTGCCCCGGGCACGTGCAGTACACCAAGAACACGGTGACGGGCGCGTCCACTGCGGATGCCGTCGTCGTCCTCATTGACGCCCGCAAGGGTGTCCTGGAGCAGACCCGCCGGCACCTGTCCGTGCTGCAGCTGCTGCGTGTGGCCCACGTGATCGTGGCCGTGAACAAGATCGACCTGGTGGACTTCAGCGAGTCGGTGTTCCGCGACATCGAAGCCGACGTGCAACAGGTGGGCCGCGAACTGGGCCTGGGCTCCGACGGAATCAGCGACCTGCTGGTGATCCCCGTCTCCGCACTCGACGGCGACAACGTGGTGGAGCGCTCTGAGCGCACCCCGTGGTACACCGGCCCCGCGCTGCTGGAGGTCCTCGAAACCCTCCCCGCCGCCGATGAGCTCGAGAGCCACCTGGAAAGCTTCCGCTTCCCCGTGCAGCTGGTCATCCGGCCCCAGGGTGCGCTGGCTCCCGACGCCGTCGCCGCCGGGCTGGATGTAGAGGCCTACCGCGACTACCGCGCGTATGCCGGCCAGATCACGGAAGGTTCGGTGAAGATGGGTGACCAGGTGTCCGTGCTGACGCCGGGCCAGTCGCCGCGGACCACTACCGTGGTGGGCATCGACTTCGCCGGCTCCTCCCTGCAGGAAGCCGCCGCCCCGCAGTCCGTGGCCATCCGGCTGGCGGACGAGTTCGATGTCGCCCGCGGTGACACCATCGCCGCCGCCGGCACGGTCCGCGAAGCCTCTGCCGACCTCTACGCCGCCCTGTGCTGGCTGTCCCCGAAGCCGCTCCGCGAGGGCCAGAAGGTCCTGGTCAAGCACGGCACCCGCACCGTCCAGGCGATGGTCCGCAGCGTCTCCGGCAAGCTGGACCTGGCCACCTTCAAGCTCGAAGGTGCCTCCAGCCTGGAGCTCAACGACATCGGGCACGCGCAGCTCCGCCTCGCCGCCCCGTTGCCGCTGGAGAACTACCTGCACCACCGCCGCACCGGCGCGTTCCTGGTGATCGATCCGCTCGACGGCAACACCCTGGCCGCGGGCCTGGTCAAGGACCACCCGGGCGACCACGAGGACGAGCGCTACAGCATCTAGGTCCGCCCACATCGCTGGAACCCTGCGGGGCCGCCGTATCGTTACGGCGGCCCCGCAGTGTTTCCGGCGATTTCGAGGGCCTGCGGTAATCCGCACAATAAACCGCAAAGGTTCCCCCCGAACCTTTCGTGGCCGCGGGCGGCATGGGAAGCTCAGGCATCGCTTCGCCGGTGCCGCGATTCCAGGTTCCGGCCTGTTCGTTGAGGGGGACACGATGCCGGCCATCCACCGGTGGAACACCAAAACCGCTATCCGTTTCGCACGCGACGCCCGCGAATGGGGAATCCTCCCGCGCCGGGCGCTGATCATCGCTTTGCTGCCTTTGGGCATCGCCCTCGCAACCGCGGCCGCCGTCCTGCACCCGCCACTCTTCATCTGGCTCCTCGACGAGGACTCCCTGGTCGAATGGCTCCAGTTCTTCTCCCTGGCGGCTGCAGGCATCTTCCTGCCCCTCCTGGCGTTCCGCCTGTCCAGAACCGGGCACAAGATCATGGCATTGCTTTACGGGGTGGTCACCGCCGGCGTCTGGTTCCTGGCAGGGGAGGAGATCTCCTGGGGACAACGTATCTTCGGCTGGCAGACACCGGAAGCCATGGAGGCGATCAACCGCCAGGGGGAGACCACCGTGCACAACATTGGTGGTGTGCAGGAACTGGTACCCGCCGCCATGCTGCTGGCAAGCCTTTACGGCGCCTGTGCTCCCTTGGTCTGGAACGCCTTCCGCGGCCGCTGGAAGCACCTGGAGTCTGCACACCTGCTGGTTCCGCCCCTTTGCGTGGTGCCGGCCTTCGGGCTGGCGGCGGCCTACCGTCTCTTCCGCCTGCTGGTCTGGCCCGCACCTGACTACGGTATCTCCGAGTACGGCGAAGTGATGGAGCTTTCCCTGTATCTGGGACTCGCGCTGTTCTGCTGGTTCAACCTGCGCCGCCTGATGGTTGCCAGGGCCGCCGCCCGCACCCCGAGGCACCGGCTTACCGCCACGGCGTAAGTTCCCTATTCGGCTTCGCCCGCCCGCGGCCAGCGCCGGCTGTCACCTTCAAGGATTGCCTTGAGTTTCTGCAGGTCCTTCCGGGTCTCCCGGCGGATCATTGGTTCCATAACCAGGCTTACCAGGCGGGAGAAACCCGAGGGGCTCCCGCTGTTGCCGAGCGTCATGCGCGTCCCACCGTCGTCGTCCGTCCATGTGTAGGTGGTCTGCATGGGGAAGGGGCCCTGGGCGGTGCGCATCACCAATCTCTCACCGGGGACGTACTCCACGAACTCGTAGGTGTAGTTGAGCTCCCGGCCCAGGAACTTCGCAGTGAATGCGACCTTCGAGCCGGGGCCCAGGGGACTGCTGTCCAGCCGCTGCGATTTGTGGATGTTGACGTACCACCGGGGCGCATTTTCGGGGTTCGCCGCAAAGCCAGCAACTTCCTCACGCGGCCTGTCGATGTGGATATCCGTCTGGACACTGACCATTGCTGCATCTCCTTTCGAAGCGCGGGTTTAGCCTAGGACTTACCCTAGTCCTGGTCACCGCGGCGGGAGGCGGCAATGGAAACCATCAGCCCGAAGCTTCTCAACTGGGCGTCCATCCTGGATGACAAAACCCGCGCGCAGGCCGTGATGACGGCGGCCCTGCCGTTCATCTACCCCCACCTGGCGCTGATGCCGGACGCGCACCTGGGCAAGGGGGCCACCGTGGGATCCGTCATCCCCACCCTGCGCGCCATCATCCCGGCGGCCGTGGGCGTGGACATCGGCTGCGGCATGATTGCGGTGCGCACCCAGTACTCCGTGAAGGACCTGCCGAAAGACCGGAAGCGCCTCCGGGAGGATATCGAGCGGGTCATCCCGCTGTCCGCCGGGCACAACAACAGGAGCGTCCTGCCCACGGCGGAGCCGCGGATCGCCGAGCTCAAACGGCGGGCCGCGAAAGCCGGGTTCAACCCCGCCCAATACGTTCCCAAGTGGGAGCTGCAGCTGGGGTCCCTGGGCTCCGGGAACCACTTCATCGAAATCTCCGCAGATGAGGACGACGGCGTGTGGCTCTTCCTGCATTCGGGCTCGCGGGGCGTCGGCAACAGGATCGCCCAGCACCACATCGGGGTGGCCCAGCACGTGAGCCGCAAGAACCAGATCTACCTGCCGGATCCTGACCTGGCGTACCTGGATGAGGGCACGCCTCAGTTTGAGCGCTACATCGCAGAACTGCGGTGGGCCCAGCACTTCGCTCTGCTGAACCGGGAGGAAATGATGGACCGGGTGGCTGCCCAGTTCAGCCGCTGGGTGGGAGGCAAGGTGCGCGAGCTTGAGCGGATCAACTGCCACCACAACTTCACAGAGCAGGAGACGCACTACGGCAAGCCGGTCTGGGTGTCCCGCAAGGGTGCCATCAAAGCCGCGCACGGCGATCCCGGATTGATCCCCGGATCCATGGGGACGGCGTCGTATGTGGTGGAAGGCAGGGGCAACCCGGCGTCGCTGAACTCGTCCCCGCACGGGGCAGGGCGGGAATACTCACGCAACGCAGCCCGCAAGGCCTTCACCCTGGAGGAACTGAAGCGGGCCATGAAGGGCATTGAGTTCCGGGCGTCGGAGGCCTTCATCGACGAGATCCCGGCCGCGTACAAGCCGATCGACCAGGTCATGCAGGACGCCGCGGACCTGGTGACGGTGCGGCACAAGCTGCGGCAGTTGGTCAACGTCAAAGGCAACTGACTCTGCGAAACCGGGCAGCAGTGCGGCGGAATGTGACGCTAAATGAACGTGCGTGACCCCCCGTTTCCGCCTCATTGAACGGGTTGGGGCCGCTCCCTATGGTGAAACAATGACTAGTTCCAAGCCCGGGATGACCCGCATCGTGGCAGGCGAGAGCGCGGTCCCCACGCGCAGGCGCGCCGTCGAGGCTGCCCTGGCCATAGGGCTGGTCCTGCTGATCGCTATCGGGGCCATTGTTGCCTCCAACATCTCCCGCAACACCGAGGCGCAGGCCGCCGAGCCCACCCCGGCCGCAGAGCTGAAACTGGGGTACTTCGGCAACGTCACGCACGCCCCCGCCCTGGTCGGGGTCAAAAAAGGGTTCCTGGCTGAGGCCCTGGGCGGCACCAAGCTCAGCACCGAGACGTTCAACGCCGGACCCGCAGCCATCGAAGCCCTCAACGCAGGGGCCATCGACGCCGCCTACATCGGCCCGAACCCCGCCATCAACTCCTTCGCCAAGAGCCAGGGCCAGTCAGTGCGCGTGATCGCCGGAGCCGCGGCAGGCGGTGCCCAGCTGGTGGTCAAGCCCGGCATCACCTCCGCCGCGGACCTCAGGGGCAGGACGCTCGCCTCCCCGCAGCTGGGCGGCACCCAGGACGTGGCCCTGCGCGCGTGGCTCACCAAGCAGGGCTACAAGACCAACGTGGACGGCAGCGGCGACGTCGCCATCAACCCCACGGACAACGCCCAGACCCTCAAGCTGTTCCAGGACGGAAAGCTCGACGGCGCGTGGCTGCCTGAGCCCTGGGCGTCACGCCTGGTGCTCCAGGCCGGAGCCAAGGTCCTCGTGGACGAAAAGGACCTGTGGGACGGGGCAGGCACCGGCAAGCCCGGAGAGTTCCCCACCACCATCCTGATCGTGAACCAGACGTTCGCCGCCGACCACCCGGACACCGTCAAGGCGCTGCTGGCCGGGCATGCCAAGTCGGTCGCATGGCTCAACTCGGCACCGGCCGACGAGAAGGCTGCACTGGTCAATGAAGCCCTGCAGGAATCCGCCGGGGCCGCACTGCCGGCTGATGTGCTGAACCGTTCCCTCGCCAACATCACCTTCACCCTCGACCCGCTGAAGCTACCCCAAACTGCTGCAGGACGGGGTGGACGCCGGCACCACCAAGAAGGCTGACATCAACGGCCTCTTCGACCTCACCGCGCTTAACCAGGTCACCGGCGCCGGCAGGATTTCGGCAGCCGGCCTCGGCCAGGACTGACCCCCACCACTACCTAAGGACGCCACCATGCCAGTCGTACTGGAACACCTGGGCAAGCGCTTCGGCGACGGCGCCCCGGTACTGGACGACGTCAACGCCAACATCAAGCAGGGCGAGTTCGTTGCCCTCCTTGGTGCCTCCGGCTGCGGCAAATCCACCCTCCTGAACATCATCGCGGGACTGGAAGCGCCGACGTCGGGCGCCCTGGAAGTGCCCAGCGACGGCGCCGCCTTCATGTTCCAGGACGCGGCACTCTTCCCGTGGCTCACCGCCCGGGAGAACATCGAGCTGGCCCTGAAACTGCGTGGAGTGGGCAAGGCCGAACGCCGCACCAAGGCCCAGGAACTCCTCGAACTGGTGCACCTGGGATCCGCGGGGGACAAGCGCCCGCACGAACTGTCCGGCGGCATGCGCCAGCGCGTATCCCTGGCCCGCTCCCTGGCCCAGGACCGGCAGCTGCTGCTCATGGATGAACCGTTCGCCGCACTGGACGCCATCACCCGCGACCTGCTGCACGACGAACTCGAGCGCATCTGGAAGGAAACCGGGCGGACCATTGTCTTCGTCACCCACAACGTCCGGGAGGCTGTCCGGCTGGGCCAGCGCGTCCTGCTGCTCTCCTCCCGCCCCGGCCGCGTGGTCCAGGAATGGGACGTCACCGAGGAACACCGAACCGATGCCGGGCTCGCCGGCCAGCTGACCGGGGTCATCACCGCCCGGCTGCGTGAGGAGATTCGCCGCCATGCCAAGTAAGTCCCTGTCCGGCTCCGCGCCGGATGCCGCCCCCGCCCCTTCGCGGGACGGCTTTCGTCCTTCGGACGAAGCGTCCCGCTCCGACAGGCCCGATGCCACTCCCTGGGCGGCATCCGGCGCTGCGCCTGCAGCCCACGTGCACGCCGCCTTGACGCGGACGTCCACGGGCAATGAGGACCTGCGCGAGCTCGAATCCGGGCTGGACTCCCTGCAGTCCGACGCCGACCGCAAGCACCGCGTCGACTGGAGCCGGATACTCCTGCCGGCGGCCGCGCTGGTGGTCCTGGTGCTCATCTGGCAGTTCTACGTCTCGCTCGGCGTGAAGCGGCGCGACCTGGTTCCGGGGCCGCTGGACGTGGTGACGCAGATGGGCGTCCTGTGGGGCGACGGCAAGTTCCAGGAAGCGATCTGGACCTCGCTGCAGCGCGGGGTGGTGGGCTTCCTGATTTCGGTGGCCATTGCCACTCCTGTGGGCCTGCTGCTGGCCCAGGTTGCCCCGCTTCGACGCGCATTCGGGCCGCTGATCTCCGGCCTGCAGGTGCTGCCATCCGTGGCCTGGGTTCCCGCGGCCATCATCTGGTTCGGCCTCACGGATGCCACTGTTTATTTCGTGGTGTTCATGGGCGCCATCCCGTCCATCATCAACGGCCTCATCTCCGGCGTGGACCAGATCCCGCCGCAGTACCGGCGCGTGGGGACCGTCCTGGGCGCGTCCCGGCTGCAGATGGCTCTGCAGGTGATCCTTCCCGCCGCACTGCCCGGCTACCTCAGCGGCCTCAAGCAGGGGTGGGCCTTCTCCTGGCGCTCACTCATGGCGGCGGAGATCATCGCGGTGGGCGGCACCATCGGCTTCGGCCTGGGATCCATGCTGGACCAGGGCCGCGACCTGTCCGACATGACCATCGTGATGGCTGCCATCCTGCTGATCCTCGGCGTCGGCATCCTCATCGAGCTGCTGGTCTTCGGACCCATCGAGAAGCGGCTGCTGCGGCGCCGGGGCCTCCTGGTAAGCAGTACCCGCTGACCCAGCCCCTCCCCAACGCACCCTCAGAGCCCGACGGCGACCTCCCGCCGTCGGGCTCTGCTGTTCCCTGACGCATGGCAGACTGGCGCCATGACCGTCAGCTTCGTATGCCGCACCGAGTCGCCGCTGCCCGCGGAGCAGCTGTTCGACCTGGCGCGCAGCATCGACCTGCATGTGGACTCCCAGCAGAAATCAGGGGAGCGGGCGATCGGCGGCGTCACCAGGGGCCTGATCGGAGAAGGCCAGGAGGTGACCTGGCGGGCAAAACACTTCGGCATTCCACTGACCATGACCAGCCGGATCACCCACGTGGACTTCCCCCGCAGCTTCACCGACGAACAGGTCAAGGGGCCGTTCACGTCATTCCGGCACGTCCATGAGTTCGCATCAACCGCCACGGGGAGCACTATGACGGACAGAGTGGAGTTCACCGCCCCGCTGGGAGTCCTGGGCCGCGCCGTCGAGCGCCTCTTCCTGGCCCGGTACCTCGAACGGCTGATCCGGGACCGCGGCAGCTTCCTCGCCGGCAGTATGGCAGATTTTTTGTGACGCAGCGTTACCTTACGTGAACTGGTGTTGCTGACCCTTTGTGGGCCAATGTGACGCCGCCCTACCGTTGATTCATGGCAATTCAGGACATATACCCCACGGCGCTGCGGCTGCTCGGCCGCCCCGTGCTGGTGGTGGGCGGCGGCCCGGTTGCGGCCCGCCGCGCCAAGGGACTGCTCGACGCCGGTGCCCTGGTCACCGTCGTGGCCCCGGTTGCCTCGCCCGCGCTGCAGGAGATGGCCGACGCCGGCCTGCTCACTTGGGAAGCGCGGCCTTACCTTTCCAGCGACGTCGACGGCGTCTGGTTCGTCCAGACCGCAACAGGCGCTCCTGAGGTGGACGCCCAGGTATCGGCGGACGCCGAGGCGCAGCGGGTTTGGTGCGTCAACGCCTCCAACCATGAAGCTTCTGCCGCCTGGACCCCCGCGGTCGCTGAGGTGGACGACGTCAAGATTGCCATCAACGCCGGGGGAGACCCCCGCCGTGCCATGGCCGTCCGCGACGCCGTCGCCACCGCCCTGGAGACCGGCGATCTTCCGCTGCGCCGCCGCCGTGCCCACCAGGGAAGCGTGGCCCTCGTTGGTGGCGGCCCCGGCGATACCGGCCTCATCACCGTCCGCGGGCGCCGGCTCCTGGGGCAGGCCGACGTCGTGGTCGCCGACCGCCTCGGCCCCCGCGAACTGCTGAATGAACTCGCCCCGGACGTCCGCGTCATCGAAGTGGGCAAGACCCCCGGCCACCACCCGGTGCCGCAGGCGGAAATCAACCGCATCCTGGTGGAGGAAGCGCTCAAGGGAAACCGGGTGGTCCGGCTCAAGGGCGGCGACCCGTACGTGTTGGGACGCGGCGGCGAGGAAGCCGAATACTGCCGCCAGCACGGAGTCGAGGTTGAGGTGGTCTCCGGCGTTACGTCCGCCATCTCTGTACCCGCAGCCGCAGGCATTCCCGTCACCCACCGCGGCCTGGCCAAGGGCTTCAGCGTGGTCACCGGACACGAGGAACTCTCCGAGGTTCCTGCCCGCGCAGACCACACCATTATCCTGCTCATGGGCGTGGGCCAGCTCCGCGAATCCGCGTCCGCGCTGGGCGAAGCCGGGCTGCCTGCAGGCACCCCTGTTGGTATCGTGGAAAACGGCTATTTGCCGGACCAGCGCGTCACGATCGGCACGCTCGGTTCCATCGCCGACCAGGCCCAGGCGGCCGGCGTCGCAAATCCTGCCGTGATTGTCATCGGTGACGTGGTGCGCGTGAGCCCGTTTGCGCCGTCGCACTTCAAGACCGCTGACTACAGCACCACCACCCCGAACAGCCCCCGCAAGACCGTCCTCACCACCTGAAACCCATCGATTGCTCCGTAACCGCCGTTATGAGCCTTCAAAACGGCAGTTACTCAGCAATCGATGCAGAAGAAAAGGAACACAGCCGTGTCATCCAGCACTACCGTAGGATCTGCTGCGCGTCCCCTGCGCGTCGCCGTCGTGGGCTCCGGCCCGGCCGGCGTCTACGCCGCTGACATCCTCACCAAGAGCGAAGCCGTCAAGAGCGGTGAGCTGACCGTCAGCATCGACCTCTTCGACCGCTACCCGGCACCCTACGGCCTGATCCGCTACGGCGTGGCCCCGGACCACCCCCGCATCAAGGGCATCGTCAACGCCCTCCACAAGGTGCTGGACCGCGGCGACATCCGCTTCTTCGGCAACGTGGACTACGGCACGGACCTCACCATCGAGGACCTCCGCACCCACTACGACGCCGTCATCTTCGCCACCGGCGCCATCAAGGACGCGGACCTGAACATTCCCGGCGTCGAGCTGGAGGGCTCCTTCGGCGGCGCCGACTTCGTCTCCTGGTACGACGGCCACCCGGACGTGCCGCGCGAATGGCCGCTGGAGGCCAAGGAAATAGCCGTGATCGGCAACGGCAACGTGGCCCTGGACGTGGCCCGCGTCCTGTCCAAGCACGCCGATGACCTGCTGGTCACCGAAATCCCGGACAACGTCTACGCCGGCCTGAAGGCCTCGCCCGTCACCGACGTGCACGTCTTCGGCCGCCGCGGCCCCGCCCAGGTCAAGTTCACCCCGCTGGAGCTGCGCGAGCTGTCCCACTCCAAGGACGTGGACATCATCCTGTACCCCGAGGACTTCGAGTTCGACGAGGAATCGGACCGCCAGATCCAGACGAACAACCAGACCAAGACCATGGTGGGCACGCTCACCAACTGGATCGCCGAGCAGCCCGAGGACGTCTCCGAGCTCAAGGCCTCCCGCCGCCTGCACCTGCACTTCCTGCACAGCCCGGTGGAGATCTACGACGATGCCGGGACCCCCGGCAAGGTGGCGGGCATCAAGTTCGAGCGCACCGAGCTGGACGGCACCGGCAACGCCCGCGGCACCGGCGAGTACGTGGACTACCCGGTCCAGGCCGTGTACCGCGCCATCGGCTACTTCGGGTCGGCCCTGCCGGACGTGGAGTTCGACCACAAGAAGGGCGTGGTCACGAACGACGGCGGCCGCGTCCTGGATGCGTCCGGCCAGCATGTACCGGGCCTCTACGCCACGGGTTGGATCAAGCGCGGACCGGTGGGCCTGATCGGCCACACCAAGGGCGACGCCCTGGAGACCGTCACCTACCTGCTGGAAGACCGCGAAAACCTGCCGGTGGCTTCGGTTCCGCAGGAGGACGCAGTCACCGAACTCCTCGACGCCCGCGGCGTGAAGTTCACCAGCTGGGAAGGCTGGCTGGCGCTGGACGCCCACGAGCTGGCCCTCGGCGCAGCGGCCACCGAAGCCGGCGGCTCGCACGGCGTGGAGGTCAAGCGTGAGCGCATCAAGGTGGTGCCGCGCGAGGACATGGTGGACATCTCCCGCGACGGCGTCTCCGCCCAGGTCTAGGAGCTGACGCCCGGCTCCAGGAACTGAAGGCAGGAACCGCGGGACGTAACCGTCCCGCGGTTCCGGCGTTTAACAACCCTTTAACCCTGATGCGCTATTTCCCCGCGCCGCCGATGGCCATGAGCTCCAGGCGGCGCAGGGTCTCCCGGTTCCGGGCGGAAATCATGGGATCGCGCAGGAACTTGGGCATCAGCTTGCCGGGCCCCCGGATGGCGTCCTCAGCGATGGTCACCAGGCACTGGTTGCCGCGGTCCTCCAGTGTCATCTCCACCTTGGCCTCGCCCATGGGCCAGCCGCGTGCCACCAGTTCCAGCGAGCGGCCGGGCTCGACGGCGGTCACGCGGCTGCTGTCGTCGATCACCAGCGGCCAGGCTCCCACCGAATGGTGGAGTTGGGCGCCCACCCTTGGCCATTCGGCGTCCACATCCCTGATCCGGGACGCGCCCACCACCCAGCCGGAGTACAGCCAGCCGTCGGCGATCACCCGCCAAACGTCGGCAGAGGGGGTTTTGAACAGCTGCGAGACGGTGGACATGGAGTTCCTTCCGGTTGCGGTAGTGCTTTTCCCGGGCGATGCGGGGGATTCTGGCGGGCGTCCGACGGCGGGAGGTGCGGGCCGCCGTGCGGCCCGGTAGGACGGCTTCCGCAGCCGCCGGGTCCAGCTGTAGGCCTGCGCCCCGGGCGGCTGGTGCTCCAGGGGATCGAAACGCAGCGGGATGTCGGTGGGACTGGCACCGGCCTGCAGCCGCACTTCGCCGCATTCCCGCCAGCGTCCGCCCGGTGTGGCCCAGTGCAGTCCCAGCACCCATTCACCGGACGCCAGCGAACCCGGCGGAAGGCTCCGCGTCTGGAGTCCCAACAGCACGGGGCCCCGGCTTCCGCGGTAGGGCATCAGCGTGGTCATGGAGGCTCCTGCAACATCCAGGCGCGGCACCAGCAGGAACCGGCCCGGCAGCCCCCAGCCGGTGGAGGCAAACAGCACGTCCGCGGGGCCGCCGGCGCCGGGCGGCGAAACCCGCAGGGCCAGGCCAAGGATGTCCGCCAGCGCCTGCGGCAGCCCTACTGACCTGGAGAAGCGGGCCACAACCTGGTCCGTACCGGGCGCGTCCAGCCAGTCGATGCCGCAGGGGCCGGACGGGTTGCCGGTCCTGGTCAACGTTCCGTGCAGGCCCAGCCCCTGCGGGTGGATGGGCCGGTCCGGCCTGGCGAGTTTCAGGAGCCGGAAGAGGCCGGCGAAGGCCTGGCCGGCACTGGAAGTCACGGCGGAACTAACGCGCAGCTGCTGGGTCATACTTCCTCCCTACCCACAAACCCCGGAACTACATGCGGCCAAAGCGGGCCCGGATCAGCGCGAAGATCCCGTAGGCGATAAACCCTGCACCAATGGCCACTAGCAGGGTGGGCCCGAACGGGTGGCCCTGCAGGGCCTTGAGGCTGCCGTCCAGCCCGGTGGATTCGTCCGGCCGGTCCCTGGCGGCGGCGATGATGAACAGGAGTCCGGTGAGGTTCAGCGCCACACCTTTGGCCACATGGCCGGTGACGCCCAGGCTGTCGATGAGCCTGCCGCGGCGGGTGCCCTCGAAGTGGAACAGCTCTTCCTTGAACCCGCGCCGGATTCCCTTGACCTCGAAGTAGATGCCGATGCCGAGGATGGTAAGGCCGAGGGCGACGAGGACCCACGGCCCCACGGGGTTGGCCATCAGGCTGGCGCTGAAGTCCCGGGTATTGTCGCCCGAGTCGCTGCGCTGCCCCAACGCGAAGCCTGCGAAGGTCAGCCCCACGCTGCCGTACGCGATGGCCAGGAATCCCGAGGACACCAGCTTGGCCAGCCGTTCCTTGCGGGGAAGGCTCCTGGCCCGCAGCGTCGCTTCACTGGCCTGCCACAGCGCAAGGCCCAGGCAGGCGGCCACGCATCCCCACATGACGAGGGGACCCCACGGGTTGTCCGCCAGCCGGGCGATGGCGCCGGTGGCCTCGGCATCGCCGGGGTGGCCGAACGCGATGGCGATGGCGATGACCCCTACGATGATGTGGAGCAGCGCCATGACGGCGAATCCGGAACGGGCCAGGACGTCCAGGGCTTTGGCATTGGACGCGTCCTCGACAGCGTCCGCTGCCTGGCTGAGGGTGGATTCGCCGTCGGACATCTCTTAGCCGTTCATGGGGCCTTCGGCCCGCAGCTTCTCTGCGCCGGGTCCCTCCACGTGTACGGTGCAGCGGACCACCAGCTGGCCGGGGGCGTTGTCCAGCTCCACCAGGGAATCGTCCGCGCTGAGGACGGTGAACACCTCCGAACCGGCTACAACGCCAACGCCCTTGGCCTTTGCCGTTTCCCTGGCGTTCCCCAGCGCCTCGCGCTGCAGTCCGTCCACGTAGCCGCCGTCACTTCCACGGGCGGGGTCCCCGAAGGCCCAGCCGAACAATGTCCCTGTATTTCTCATGGCGACGATATTACGCGGTTGCCCCTCTCGGGGATGGGGTTTCGTAATATTAGTAAGTGTGCTTACCATGGGCGGACCATACCTCGAAGGAACACGGCAGGTGGAGTCCGCGGCACAGCGGCAACACGGAACCAGTCCATAACGTTAGGAATGCACATCATGGCAGGAAATCTCATTGCCCGTTCAGTTCACGACCTGACGGCAGCAGCATGGTTTGGTGGATCCCTGATGGGCGCCATCGGACTCAACGGGGCAGCGGCCCAGGCCAAGGACCCCGCAGAGCGCACCCGGCTTTCCAGCGCCGGCTGGATGAAGTGGGCACCGTTCCAGACCGCAGCCTTCGCCTCCCACCTGGTGGCGGACCTGGCCATTGCGTGGGAGAACAAGGGCCGCATCGCCAAGCAGGAGGGCGTGGCCCGCGACACCGTCATCAAGACGGCCGTGACCGTGGTGGGCGCCGCAGTGACCCTGTACTCGGGCATCCTGGGCAAGAAGGTGGAGAAGCTGGCCGGTGAGGGTGCCGAAGGTGCCACCGAGCCGCACGGTGCAGCCTCGGACGAGCTGAAGTCGGCCCAGCAGCAGCTCAAGGCACTGCAGTGGGCCATCCCCGGTTTCGCTGCCCTGGTGATCATCCTCGGCGCCAAGCACGGCGAGATGCAGCGCCCCAAGAACGTCCTTTCGGGCCTGCGCCGCGACTAGCGCTACCAGCCAGACATAGAGCGGACGACGACGGCCCGGCACCACAGTGCCGGGCCGCCGGCATGCCCACGGGGTGGACAGGGCGGGGCGCAGGGCCGGGTTACTCCGCCAGCCACTCCGCGCACGAGTTCAGGTTCCGGTTCACACTGGCCACGGCAGCGTCTTCGTCCCGCTGGGCGATGGCGTCGAGCAGTGTTTCGTGGCCGTCGCGGGGGAGTCCGTTGAACCCCGACCGGCGCTGCTGCGTGAGCAGGTCCTGGTGGAACACGGTTCCGAAGCTGGCGTACAGCTCGTGCAGCAGCGGGTTGCCGGACGCCCGGGCGATGCCCTCGTGGAAGCTCCAGTCCGCGTCCGCCCAGGCTTCGAAGTCGCCGTTGTTCCAGGCCTGGTCCCGGGTGGCGAGGAGGGCCCCCAGGGCGGCGACGTCGTCGTCCGTTGCGTTGCGCGCGGCCAGCCGGGCAGCCTGGGTGTCCAGGCCCAGCCGGACCTCCAGGATGTGCTGCTCGGTGTGGTCCTGGTACATGCGGCGCGCGGCGCCGGACATTTCGCTCGTGGCGCGCACGTAGGTGCCGTCCCCCCGCCGCACCTCCAGCATTCCCCCGTGGGCAAGGGCCTTGACCGCTTCGCGGAGGGTGCCGCGGGAAACCCCCAGCCTGGCCATGAGCTCAGGTTCGGACGGGATGCGCTGGTTCAGCGGCCACTCGCCGGAGTGGACCATGCCCCGCAGCTTGGCCGTGACCTCGGCCGCGAGCGGCGGACGGACGGAAGGACTCAGGGTCATGGGATTACTTCCTCTCCGCGGGCTTGCCGGACATCGCTGGGCCGGTGATCAGGTGGGACACCACGATCTGGACCAGGGCCAGTGCCAGCAGCAGCACCAGCGGCAGGGACCAGCCGCCGGTGGCGCTGTGCAGCAGGCCCATGCCGAACGGGCCCGCGGTGGCCAGCAGGTAACCGGAGGACTGGGCCAGTGTGGAGAGGGCGGTGGTCTCGGCGGTGCTGGTGCCGCTGCGGCTGATCATCACCATGACCAGAGGGAAAATGCCCAGGCCGAAGCCCAGCAGGACAGCGGGGACGGCCGCCAGGGCGACGGGGAGGACCAGCAGCGCCGCAATTCCCACGGCCATGGTGATGCTCACCAGGTAGAACGCCGGACGCAGCATCCGGGGCCGGGCGCCGATGGCTATCAGCACCATGCCCGCGGGGACGGAGACCAGCTGCATGAGGCCGAACATCAGCCCGCTGTCCGAGGCGCTCAGGCCCATGGTGGTGAGCATGTACGGGAACCAGCTCAACAAGGCGTACGCCAGCAGGGCCTGCAGGGTGAAGATCGCGGTGAGGAGCTGCCCCTTGCGGGTCCGCAGCAGCGGCCAGGGCGACACATGCCCGGCCGTGGTCCGCACCGTATTGCGGTGGGCGTGCAGAGCCACCGGCAGGAAGCCCAGGAAGGCGGCCACGGCCGCGATGCCCACGGCGCCGACGGCGGCGGACGGGGAACCGAGCGCCTGTGCCAGCGGGACCACCGCGACCGAGGTCAGGGTGCCGCCGGTGGTCATGGTCACCGTGTAGACGGCGGTCATGAGTGACGTCCGGGATGCGAAGTGCTCCCGGATGAAGGACGGCATTGCCACGTTGCAGATGGCCAGCCCGGACATGCCCACCACGCTGCTTACCACCAGCATGCCCGTGGCGGGGATGCCGCGCAGCAGCAGCCCGCCGGCCAGCAGCGCCAGGGACAGGAGGATGGCCTTCTCCACGCCAAGCCTGCCGGTGAGCCAGGACGTGGCGGCACCGGCCAGCGCGAAACAGAGGGTGGGGATGGAGGGGATGATCGCCGCCACCAGCACCCCGTAACCCAGCACCGCCTGCAGGTCGTGCAGCAGCGCGGATGCACCGGTGATGCCCGCGCGCAGGTTCAGCCCGATCAGCACCAGCGCAATGACGCCGAAGACGACGGCGGAGCGCGGCTTTGCCGGGGCGGCGCCGGCGGGCGGTGTGCCGGGCACCGCAACGGGCGCCTGGTTGGCGGTGGGAACGGAAACGGGGGGAGTGGCGGGCATACGAACCACCCTAAAGGTTAGACGTTTGATGTTTGCGCTTTTGTGGCCAACCTCTCCCGGTTTCGGTGCCTGCAATAGACTGCCAACGGACTGTCGGAGAGCCTGGCGCGGACCAGGCGGTGCGGAAGGGCGGCTGTGGAGGCTTCCAGGGGACTCGAGATTGAGAAGAAGTACGACGTCGATACCGGCGCCGTGGTGCCGACCCTGGAGCAGGCCGCGGGGGTGGCCCGCACAGGAAAGCCCCACACCGACCTGCTGGAGGCGGTGTACTTTGACACCCCCACCCATGCCCTGGCCGGACGCCGCATCACCCTCCGCCGCCGCACCGGCGGGAAGGACGCGGGCTGGCACCTGAAGCTGCCTCCCCAGGCGGCGGCCAGCGGCGAAGGACCGCAGGAGCGGACGGAACTGCATGCACCCCTCGGCCGGCCCGACGTCGTCCCGGACGCCCTGCTCACCCACCTTTACGCCTACCTCAGGGGTGCCGTCCCCGTCCCGGTGGTGCGCCTGGACACCCGGCGCACCACCTACCCCCTGTACGGGGCCGACGGCGCCCACCTCGCCGACCTCGCGGACGACCAGGTCACCGCCGAACGCCTGGGGGACGGGGACAACGCCATAAGGCAGGAATGGCGCGAATGGGAGCTGGAGCTGGTCCACGGTGGGCCGGACCTCTTTGGCCCAGTGGAGGAGCTGCTCGCAGCCGCCGGCGCCCGGCCCGCCGGCCATGCCTCGAAGCTGGTCCGTGCCCTGGGTGCTGACACCAAAGCGGGCAAGCGTGCCGCCGCCGGCGAGGCGCCCGCCGGTGCTGCCGGACCCGAAGGCACCCCTGCCCTGCTGGCCGGGAAGCGCGCGCTACCGCCGCCGTCGTCACCGTATATGTGGCCGCACAGATCGACCAGATCCTCGCCAGCGACGCCGCCGTCCGGGGGGAGGAGCCGGAGGCCATCCACAACATGCGGTCCGCCACGCGCCGGATCCGCTCCGTCCTGGCAGCGTACGCCAAGCTCTACCGGGCATCGCCGGTGCGCAAACTGCGGAGCGAGCTGAAGTGGCTGGGCCAGCTGCTCGGCCAGCCGCGCGACGCCGAGGTCCTGCGGTCCCGGCTCCGTGACCAGTTGGGCGGGCTGCAGCCGGGGGATGGTACCGCCGGGGCCACGGCACGGGTGGAGCAGCGCACGGGCGGGGACTATGACGCCGGGTACCGGCTCCTGCTGGAAGCCCTGGGCTCGGGGCGCTATTTCCGGCTCCTGGACAAGCTCGAGGATTTCCGCGACAACCCGCCGGTGCGCGCCGACGCGGTGGCCCCGGGACGCCGGGCGGCCGCGAAAGCCGTGGACAAGGCCGCCAGGCGGCT
The DNA here is from genome assembly GCF_024362385.1 of Arthrobacter sp. DNA4. Classification (NCBI taxonomy): domain Bacteria; kingdom Bacillati; phylum Actinomycetota; class Actinomycetes; order Micrococcales; family Micrococcaceae; genus Arthrobacter; species Arthrobacter sp. DNA4. The sequence continues at coordinate 3,413,732 of NZ_CP101466.1, read as the reverse complement.
GGAGCGCTCCCGCAAAGCGGTCAAGGGCGCGCGGCGCGGCAGGGGCCAGGAACTTGCCCTCCACCGGGTGCGCAAGGATGCCAAGCGGCTGCGCCACGTGGCTGAATCAGCGGCCCTGGTGCACGGCAAGCGTGCGGGCAAGGTGGCCAAGGCCGCCCGCCGGCAGCAGAAGGTCCTGGGCCAGTTCCAGGACGCCGTGGTGGCCCGCGACCTGCTGGCAGACATCGCCGCGGAGTACAGCGAGCCCGCCACGGCAGGCATTTACGCGGAGCTGCTCAGCCAGCAGGAAGAACGGATGCTGGCGGCCCGGGCCGGGTACCGGAAGGCCAGGAAGAAGTCGCGCGACCTCTTGGGCCACGGCGTCCTCTGAGGCGGACCGCGGTTTCCGGCCTACTTGCCCTGCCGGGCGGACAACCGGGCCACGGCCAGGGCCAGCCACAGCTGCACCCGGTCTGCGGTGACGGAGGGGTCATAGCCGGTGAGCTCGGTGATCTGCGCCAGCCGGTACCGGACCGTGTTGCGGTGCAGCGTGAGCTCTTCCGCCACCGCAGCCACCGAGCCGTTGTTGTTCAGGTAGCTCTCCAGCGTGGACATCAGCTCCGAGCCGTGCGCGGCATCGAAGGCCCGCAGCGGGTTCAGGGACTCGTGCGCCATGTCCGCCAGCGGGACATCCTCGCTGGCCAGCAGCAGCGATGTCAGGCTGAGCCGTTCCGGTTCGTTGACCGGCAGCCCATGGCTGGCGGCGTCGCGGGCTTCGAAGTAGCTCCAGCGCAGGCCGTTGGGCTTGGTGTACGCCCCGCCGATGCCGATCGTGGCGTGGATCCCGGCCTCGGCGAGGTGGTCGCTCAGCTTCCGTGCCAGCGCCGGCGCCGTCCCGCCGTCGTCATTGACTACCAGCACCAGGTCCTTGCCCACGACGGCGGCAACCGCCTTCTCCAGCTCCTGCGGCACTGAGGTGCTCCCCAACGCCTTCCCATGGGCGGCCGATACGGCCAGCAGCACCACGTTCTTGCGGGTGCTGTTCACGCCCACCCCGGCCAGGCGGCGCTGGGCCTCGCTGGTCTCCAATGCCCCGTGGATCACGTCCTCCAGTACCTGGCCGCACAGGGCGCGCTGGGCCTGGCGTTGCTTGACCATGTTGTTCAGCTCCACGCTGATCAGGTTCTGCGCGTAACCGATGATGCCGGTGTCCTCGAAGGGCTGGCGGACCCACAGCGTGCAGGCATCGCGCCGGCCCGTGGGCACGGGGTAGCTGGACCAGGTATCGGCCGACGGGTGGGTGCTGCCGCTGTTGTACAACTGCGCCGTGAACTGGGTCAGCGCTACGTCGGTGCGCAGCATGCCGCCCAGGTTCTTCAGCAGCTCTGCGAGCCCGCCGCCGGTCAGCAGCGCCCGGGCCAGCACCTGGTGCCCGGCAATGAGCCGTTCCAGCTTGGCGTAGTGGTCAGCCGACTGGGCGTCCGCCACCAGCTTGGTGATGGCGATGAACGGGGTTTCGTAAGGCACTTCCACCACCGGCAGGCCCCACCGGTTGGCCTCTGCCAGGAGGGCCGGCGGCACCGCCTCATGCGACAGCCCCACACCGAACCCGATGCCCACCGCGCCGGCCCGCTGCACCTGCCGCACAAAGCGGCGCTGCTCCGGCGCGGACCGCAGCCGCAGGCCGGTGGTGAGCACCAATTCCCCGCCGTTGAGGAACCGCTGCGGATCCTCGAGTTCCGTCACGGCCACCCAGTTGATGTCCTGGTTCCAGGTAGTCTCCGCCACGCCCGCCTTGGACAGCTTCAAGGAGGTCACGCCCACCAGGGCAGCAAGGGAAATGGCCATGAAGCAAGGATAAACGTGAGCTGGGCAACCGCACTAAACCCCTTCGGCAAGGGTGTGCAGGTGGCTATTCACCCTGCTTGGGCGCTGGCATAGGCTCAAGGCAGTTCCATCCATCCGTCCTGGTCTCCGCCCGGCCGCCGATGGCCCTTACGAAAGAGGTTGCACACCGTGGTCCAAACCTTGCAGAACTTCATCAACGGGAAGTTCGTCACCCCCGCCGGCACCACCCTGCTGGACGTGGTCAACCCCACCAACGGGGAAGTGGTGGCGCAGGCCCCCGTTTCCGTGCAGGCGGATGTGGATGCGGCCATGACGGCAGCCAAGGACGCCTTCAGGACCTGGAAGCACGTCACCCCGGGCCAGCGCCAGCTGATGCTGCTCAAGCTTGCCGACGCCATCGAGGCCAACAGCGACGAACTCGTCGAAGCCCAGCACCGCAACACCGGCCAGGTCCGCTCCCTCATCGCCTCCGAGGAAGTGGCTGCCGGCGCCGACCAGCTGCGCTTCTTCGCCGGTGCCGCCCGCATCCTGGAGGGGAAGTCCGCCGGCGAGTACTTTGAAGGCCACACCTCCTACGTCCGCCGCGAACCCATCGGCGTCGTAGCCCAGGTGGCCCCGTGGAACTACCCCTTCCTGATGGCCATCTGGAAGATTGGTCCCGCGCTCGCGGCCGGCAACACCGTGGTCCTCAAGCCCTCCGACACCACCCCCGAGTCCACGCTGGTCCTGGCCCGCCTGGCCGGCGACATCCTGCCCGCGGGCGTCCTGAACGTGGTCCTGGGCACCGGCGAAACCGGTGCCATGATGGTGGAGCACAAGGTCCCCGGCCTGGTGTCCATCACGGGATCTGTCCGCGCGGGAATCGCGGTGGCTTCCGGCGCCGCCAAGGGTCTCAAGCGCGCCCACCTGGAGCTCGGCGGCAAGGCCCCGGCCATCGTCTTCGCGGACGCGGACATCAAGAAGAGCGCGGCGGCCATCGCCGAGTTCGCGTTCTTCAACGCCGGCCAGGACTGCACGGCCATCACCCGGGTGCTGGTACAGGATTCCGTGCACGACGACGTCGTGGCAGCCATGGTGGAACACACCCGGACCCTGCACACCGGTTCGCAGAACGACGAAGACAACTACTTCGGCCCGCTGAACAACGTGAACCACTTCAACGCCGTGGCCTCCGTGGTGGAGAACCTGCCGGCCAACTGCCGGATCGAAACGGGTGGACACCGCGCAGGGGAGAAGGGCTACTTCTTCGAACCCACCATCATCACCGGCGCCAAGCAGACCGACGACGTGGTGCAGAAGGAAACATTCGGCCCCGTCATCACCGTCCAGAAGTTCAGCACCGAGGAAGAAGCCGTGGCCCTGGCAAACGACGTGGACTACGCGCTGGCCTCCAGCGTCTGGACCACCAACCACGGCACGGCCATGCGGTTGAGCCGTGACCTGGACTTCGGCGCCGTCTGGATCAACACCCACATCCTCCTTACCGCCGAAATGCCGCACGGCGGCTTCAAGCAGTCCGGCTACGGCAAGGACCTCTCCATGTACGGCGTGGAGGACTACACGCGCATCAAGCACGTGATGTCCGCCCTCGACGCCTGACCATTTCCCGCTGGTTGAGCTTGCCGAAACCCGGAATCGTAGAAAGAAAAGAACCATGACCACCACCGCAGCAGACATCACCTACCGCCTGGAGCAGAAGCGCAACGTCCAGGCCGACTTCCCGGGTCCCAAGTCCGTCGCACTGACCGAACGCCGCAAGTCCGTGGTGGCCGCCGGCGTCGCCTCCAGCGTCCCGGTCTACGTTGCAGACGCCGACGGCGGCATCATCCACGACGTCGACGGCAACTCCTTCATCGACCTGGGCTCAGGCATCGCCGTGACCAGCGTGGGTGCCTCCGACCCCGCCGTCGTGGGCGCCGTCAAGGAAGCCGTGGAGCACTTCACCCACACGTGCTTCATGGTCACCCCCTACGAGGGCTACGTGGCCGTTGCCGAGCAGCTGAACCGCCTCACCCCGGGCGACCACGAAAAGCGCACCGTCCTGTTCAACTCCGGTGCCGAGGCAGTGGAAAACGCCGTCAAGGTGGCCCGCCTGGCAACCGGCCGGGACGCCGTCGTCGCCTTCGACCACGCCTACCACGGCCGCACCAACCTGACCATGGCATTGACCGCCAAGGCCATGCCGTACAAGACCAACTTCGGCCCGTTCGCGCCCGAGGTCTACCGCATGCCCATGAGCTACCCGTACCGCGAGGAAAACCCCTCGATCACCGGCGCAGAGGCAGCAAAGCGCGCCATCACCATGATCGAGAAGCAGATCGGCGGCGACCAGGTTGCCGCGATCATCATCGAGCCCATCCAGGGCGAGGGCGGCTTCATCGTCCCGGCCGAAGGCTTCCTGCCCGCGCTGGCCGCATGGGCCAAGGAGAAGGGCATCGTCTTCATCGCAGATGAGGTCCAGTCCGGCTTCTGCCGCACGGGCGAATGGTTCGCCGTCAACCACGAAGGCATCGTCCCGGACATCATGACGATGGCCAAGGGCATCGCCGGCGGCATGCCGCTGTCTGCCATCACCGGCCGCGCCGACCTCCTGGACGCCGTGCACCCCGGCGGCCTGGGCGGCACCTACGGCGGCAACCCCGTGGCCTGTGCAGCAGCCCTGGCCTCGATCGGATCCATGGAGGAGTACGACCTGAACGGCCGTGCCCGCCACATTGAATCCATCGCCACGGCGCGCCTGCGGGAGCTGCAGTCCGAACTGGCCGGCGCCGGGACCGCCGTGATCGGCGACGTCCGCGGCCGCGGGGCCATGCTCGCCATCGAGCTCGTCCAGGCCGGTACCAAGGAACCCAACCCGGAGCTGACCAAGGCTGTCGCAGCCGCCTGCCTGAAGGAAGGCGTCATCATCCTCACCTGCGGCACCTACGGCAACGTCATCCGCCTGCTGCCCCCGCTGGTCATCACCGATGAACTGCTCGCGGACGGCTTGGAAGTCCTCGCCGCAGCCATCAAGGCCAACGCCTAGGAGCCGCTAACCCGGTCCACGAAAAAGGCAGCACCCCGCCGGGGTGCTGCCTTTTTCGTTGCCTGGGAAGCCCGCTGTGGGGGGATACCTAGGCCCCCGCACCGGACTGCGCAAACTACCTAATATTCCACCCGGACCGGCGGGCACGCGGCGGTCCCCCCAAAAACCTTTTGGTAAGTAGCCCCAAAAATCTTTATAGAGTACCCGTTACTCGTGTCGGGCCTGCGCAGGAATACGTAATTTTGACCTATAAACGGGTGGGCAGTGCGCGACGCCAATTGCCTGAGGCGCCACCTGCCACCCCAAAATGCGGAGCTCCGTATGCGCTCCCAATCAAGTCAGCCGCAGGGTAATGACGCTGCCCTCCCATGACGCTGACGACAGGAACTTCCACGAACGCCTGGTGCATGGGCACCCCAGGCGGCGACACCCCACAGCCCAAAAACGGACATCTTGCTCAAGACAGGGGGAAGGCAATGACGCAGCCTTCAACAATGACGCAAGCTTCAAGGGGAACGGGGGAGGGCCTGTGGTGACGAACCTGGGAACCTTCGCCGTGCCTGCAGGGACCACCTTCGGCCGGGACGGCGCCATGTTCGAGGGCCTCCTCGCTTTCGTGGCCCAGATGAGCCTGGTGCTGTGGGGCATGGTCACGCTCACCGTGGTCATCCGCTTCATCGGCATCCGGTTCTACCGCCGCGCCGCCCGCCGGGCCATGGCCAAGATGGCGGCAGCCGGCACCGCCGTTCCGGCCATCGCCGTGGCAAGCATCGACGCCTCTGCCGCTGCCGCCGCCGGCACGGCTGTTCCAGACGGCCAAAGTCCCGGGACCGCCCGGGCTGCAGGGGCCGCCGCCGCACAGGCTGCCGCTGCCGCGGTCATGCCGGCCATCGCCGTCGTGCCCGCCATCGCGGCCGGGATCGACCTGCTCCAGCTTACCAACGTCCCGCTGCCCGAAGCCTTAACGAACGTGCTCGCAGCCAACTCCGTGGACGGATGAGCGATGGATATCGCGCTCTTGGTCTTTTGGCTCTTCGCGGGCGTCAGCATCCTTTACGTTGTGCACTTCGGCCTCTACCTGGCGGGTGCCAACTTCTACGACATATGGCAACAGCGGCGCAAGGGACTCAGCGGGATCCGGCTTCCCACCCCCTACCAGCCCGAATGCGCGGCGACGGCCACGTGGACCCGGCGGGCGCTCCCCGAGGTACCCGGGCTGGTCTCCATTGTCATTGCCGCCCACAACGAGGAAGCCGTGATTGTCCGGACCCTGGACTCCATCCGGCGCAGCACCTACCCGTTCTTTGAAGTCTTCGTAGCGGATGACGCCTCCGGTGACCTCACCGGCCGGCTGGTCCGTGATTACCAGCTGCGCCACCCCGCCATGCACCTGCGGATCGTGCGGATGCACCGGAACGTGGGCAAGGGCGCGGCGCTCAACTCGGTGCTCCGCAGGTTCGCGCGCGGCCAGTTCGTCATGACGCTCGACGCCGACTCGGTCATCCAGCCGGACGCCATCACCCGGGCGCTGTCCTACTTCGACGACCCGTACGTCGCCGGCGTGGCGGCGAACGTCCAAATCATGGAGGAGACCACGGCGCTCGGCATCCTGCAACGGTTTGAGCACATGATCGGCTACCGCTCCAAGAAGCTCTACTCGCTGCTGAACTGCGAGTTCGTGGTGGGTGGGGTGGCCTCCACCTACCGGATGCGCGTGCTGCGCAAGGTGGACTTCTACGACACGGACACCGTGACCGAGGACATCGGCCTGAGTGCAAAAATCACCCACTTGGGCAACCGGCGCTTCCGCATGGTCTACGGCGCGGACGTGGTGGCAAAGACCGAGGGGGTCCTCACCTTCCGTGCCCTGGCCAAGCAGCGCTACCGCTGGAAGTACGGAAGCATCCAGAACCTCATCAAGTACCGCAGCATGACGCTGAACCCCAGCCGCCGGTACAGCCGCACCCTGGCCTACTACCGGATGCCCACGGCCGTGCTGAGCGAATTCACGCTGCTCGTCTCGCCCCTGGCCTGGACGTATGCGGTCTATTGGTCGCTGGCCACCTACACTCCGGCACTGATCATCGGGTCCTACGCCACCATCACCGCCTACACGCTGCTGACAGTCCTGATGGACGAAAACCTCTCACCCCGGGAACGCACCAGGCTGTGCATGTACGCGCCAACCGCCTATTTCCTGTTCTACATCATGGACCTGGTCCAGCTCGCGGCAGCGGTCCGGTGCATCGCCCGTTCACCAGGGCTGGTGCGGCGCCCTGTGATCAACACCTGGAAATCTCCGCAGCGTGCCGGCAGCGTGGCGGTGATAAGCCGTGCCGCCTAGGCGCCGGCGGGTCCGCCAGGTCCTGCTGAATCCGCTCGTGGTCATCGCGGTCCTGGTCCTCCTGATCACCGCAGGGTGGTTCATGTATACGGGCAGGATCGGCACCTTCGCCCAGGCGCGGCCCGGAGCCAACCTGCTCCCGGCGCTCTTTCCCGGCATTGCCGCACCGACGGCGACACCCGGCCCGTCGCCGTCGGCCGGTACTTCGGTAGCACCTGCAGGCGGCTGGACCGCCGGCCACAGCGGGGACGCGAAGACCTCCCTCGAACTGGTGCAGGGACAGATGGGCGCCCAGGCGCTGAAGCTCGACATCCCGCAGTACGCCTCGGGCGACGTCACCCTCACCAGCCCGCGCGTGGACGTGGCTCCCGGCAAGACCTACTTCTTCAAGGTGTACGCCACCACGGAAGCGGATTTCCGGCTGCTGGTGCGGAAATACCACAGGGATGGCTCCGCCAGCCTGGAGCAGCTGCGGAACCCGGTCGAGCGGCCCGGTACCACCGCGTTCACGGTGAGTGATGCCTTCAACAGCGGCGACACCGTCGCGGCAGTGGAGTACGTCTTCCGCTTCGCCTCAGTGGGCACCGCACGTGTGGAAGGCGCCTACCTTGAGGCAGCGGACGACGTCCAGCCCCCGGCACCCGCAACGGTGGGCCCGAACGTGATCCCCAACCCGGGGTTCGCCGGTACCCAGCCGAACCAGCCGGCCTTCTGGTCCCCCTATTCCTCCGGGACGTCAACGGTGGAATCCGGGCGCGGCGAGGATGGGCGCGGAAGCTTCCTCTGGACCCGCGTCGGAAATTACCAGAACGGGGAGGCGAAGTGGCAGTACCAGCCCATCCCGGTGACCCCGGACCGCTACTTCAGGTTCGGCGCGGCCTACAAGGCGGACCGCGAGGTGGATGTGGTGGCCGAGTTCGAGCTTGCGGGCGGAGGACGCACCTTCAAGAACCTGGAGACCGTGCCGCCGGCAGGGGAGTGGACCACCATCAGCGAGGCATTCCAGGTCCCCGACGGCGCGGCCACCGCGATGGTCACCCTGGTTGCACATGGGAACGGGACCACCGCCGTCCGCGACTATTCGTTGACGGACATCACCAGGCCCGGGCCGTTGCGGTGGAACCAGCCCACGGTCTCGATCACGTTCGACGACGGGTGGCAGTCCGTGTACGACCGGGCGCTGCCCCTGCTGGACAAGCATGGCTTCAAGTCCACCCAGTACGTCAACGCCAGCTCTATCGAAACGCCGAACTTCATCACGGGCGCCGAGGTCCAGCAGCTGCACCAGGCGGGACATGAAATCGCAGCCCACTCCTACCAGCACGTCGACCTCACCTCCGTGGGGGCGGAGCGGCTGGATGAGGAGCTGCGCAAGAGTGAGGAAGCGCTGGCCGCGGCCGGCCTTCCCACTGATGACCTGGCACCGCCGTACGGACGCTCCGACGCCCAGGTGGACTGGTACGCGGCTAAGTACTTCAAGGTCATGCGGGGGACGGATGACGGGATCAACACCAGGCAAAACATCAACCCGCATGACCTGAAGGTCCTGTACGTGACCGACGCAACCACGCCGGACACCCTGAAGGAAGCGCTCGCCGAGGCTAAGCGGTCCAACGGCTGGCTCATCCTGGTCTACCACCAGATCGCTGCCCCCGACGCGTCGGGGACCCAGAAGAACACTATTGCGGCGGACAAGAGCACCATCACCAGCGACGTCCTCGCAACCCAGCTGCAGCTCATCGACGAAAGCGGCATCCAAGTGAAACCGGTCGCCCAGGCGTTCGAGCAGTTGCAGGGCCCGTGACCACCACCAGGCGGTGAAACGCGGCGCCTTCGCCACCCGAAAGAAGGAGAAAGTCATGATCAAATCCAGATCCAGCCTGGCGCGACGCCGCGCCGGGCTCCTGACCCTCGGGGTAGCCGTGTGGGCCATGGCCGCCGCGCTGCTGACCCCTGCGGCCGCGAACGCCGCCGTGGACAACCCTGCCCCAACTCCGCTCGTGTCCTTCACCTTCGACGACGGCATGCAAAGTGCTTTAACGCAGGCTGCCCCCACCCTTAAGAAGTACGGGCTCACCGGCACCAGTTACGTCATCACCAACTGCGTGGGGATGACCGCCGTGCCGAACACCTGCCGCGCCAACACCGACGTTCCCTATATGACGTGGGACCAGATCACCCAGTTGCAGAACACCTACGGCTGGGAGATCGGCTCGCACACCGTTGACCATCAGTGCCTTGTCAGTGTGGGCAACGACTGCCAGGCCACCAAGCTGACGGCCGCCCAGGTGGACGCCGAGCTGGCCAACAGCAGGGCCGCTTTGTCGGCCCACGGGTTCAACGCCACTGCCCTGGCCACGCCCTACGGCGACTACGACATGTCGGCGCTCGCCCGCATAGCAAAGTACTACACCTCGATGCGCGGCTTCGCGGACGTGGGCAACAACATCTGGCCGCTCGGCGACCTGCTGCTCCACAACACTCCGGTGCAGGAAATCACCACCACGGTCTCCACGCTGAAGGCCAAGGTTGACGAGGCAATCGCCAACAAGACGTGGGCCATCTTCACGTTCCACGACGTCAGGCCCTCGCCGAGCCAGAACCCGGATGACTACCAGTACGGAACGGCTGAGCTGGACCAGCTGGCAGCGTATGTGCAGACCAAAGTGGCAGCCGGGCAGATCAGGAACGTCAATGTCAGCAAGGGCCTGGTAACCGGCAGCCCCAACCTCCTGCCGAACGCGACGTTCAATAACGGCATCGCCGACGGTTGGCGCACGGACGCCCCGGCCACGATCACCGCGGACGCCGGGACCAACGGGAGCTACCCGGATCCTGCCAAATCGGTGAAGCTGGTGTCGGGTTCCGCTGCGGGCCACCTGTTCTCGCCAAAGGTTCCGGTGTCGGCGGCCAACAGCTACCTGTACAAGGCCTTCCTCAACGTGGCGGCAATCTCCTCCGGAGAAGTGGGCTTCTACGTGGACGAGTACAACGCGGCCGGGCAGTGGATTTCCGGGCAGTTCCGCAAGCGGGAAAACAGCCGTTGGGTGGAGTCGATGAACTTCACCTACACTCCCAGCTCCACCAGCGTGGCGTCTGCCAGCCTGCAGGTCTACGTGACCGGCACCGGCATCACGGCGTACCTGGACAACATGCAGATGATGACGCTCGGGGCCGGCTCCACCACGCCGTCGCCCAACCTCGTGGCAAACGGCACGTTTGATGCCGGAATCGGCTCGGGCTGGCGGACAGACTCCGCATCCACCATCCTGGCTGACGCAGCCAACCACGGAAGCCCGGCCAACCCGGTGAACTCGGTTAAGATGACCGCCACCACGGCCAACAAACACCTGTTCTCCCCGCAGGTGGCGGTGGCAGCCGGCAGCTACAAGATCGCCAGCTACCTCAACATCACGGCGCGGACCAGCGGCGAGATGGGCTTTTACATTGACGAATACAACTCGGCCGGGCAGTGGATCTCCGGGCAGTGGAAGCTTGGGATCTCAACCGGCGGCGTGACCAATGTGGACCTGACGTACTCGCCGAGCAGCACCGCCGTGGCGAAGGCGAGCCTGCAGGTGATCGTCCAGGGCAATTCGGGACTGCAGGCGTACTTCGACGACGTCCGCTGGACCAAGTCCTAGCAGCACCAGGTCCTGGCAGCAGGGGAGAGGATGAAGGATGGCCGGGCGCCCGCACGCACTGACGGTGGTGCTGGTGTCCGCCCTCCTCGTCATCCTCGCGTCATGCTCCCCGCCCAAGCCTGATGTGACGCTGGACCTGCTGCACGGGGACTGGCAGGATGTTCCAGGCGTCCGGGCCGGGAACGGCGCACTCCAGGTGACGCCCACCGCCAGGCGAATCGTGGAGCAGAGCGGGGAAGGAGGTCAGCCGAACCCCCCGCTCAACCTCGCCGGCACGCACCTGGTGGTCGGCGGAGACTTTTCGGTCAGCGCGACGTTCCAGGACGTGACCGCGGACGCGTCCTGGGCTCTGTACGACCGGCCGCCCGTCATCGCCGATGAGTTCCGCGTCGAGCCGGCGGGCCTGCGGCTTACCCTTCAGGGAAACGACCTGAAGATCGCCGTCTTCGACGGGACGCAGAAGAAAGACGTGACCCAGCCGGTGCCGGTGCATGATGAACACGTCACGGTAAAGGACCCGGGGGCGCCCTTCACCGTGCGCCGCTCCGGAGATACGCTTGCCGTCGCAAGCGGCAACGACACCCTTTCCTCCCTTCCCTTGGGCAAGGTGTTCTCATCCGGGGAACTGTGGCTGGGGTTCTCCAGCGATTCCGGCGACTTCGCAATCACCTCGCTCAAGGCGGTTGCGCCGGGAAGCGCGGGCCTGCGCACCTCAGGGGCCGCGGCAGCCGGCGTCCAGCCGTCAAAGGACGGCCTGCAGGCGCTCGCCGCCAGGACCCGTCCGGAGTTCCTGGTAGGCGCGGCCGTGGCACTGGGGCCCCTCACCGGGGACACGGACTATGCCCGGGAGTTCGTCGAAAACTTCGGCGCCCTCACACCGGAGAACGCGATGAAGCCGCAGTTCCTCTCCCCGCAGCGGGGCGTCTACACCTTCGAAGAAGCTGATGCGATCCTGGCGATTGCCCGGAGCAAGGGCCTGGCAGTGCACGGCCACACCATCGCTTTTACGGAGGCCATGCCCCGCTGGATGCAGGAACTCCCCGCAGGCTCGGACGCGGAGCGCCGGACCAGCGCGGCAGCACTGCTCGACTACATCTCCGCAGTAGTGGGGCACTTCAAAGGGCAGCTGGCTTCCCTTGACGTGGTCAACGAACCGTTCGACGTGGACCAGGGGACCGGCATGCAGCAGAACATCTGGTACCGCGTCTTCGGGCCGGGCTATCCGGCCGTGGTTTCCAAGGCTGTCTACGCGGCCGATCCGGACGTCAAGCAGTACATCAACGAGAACGGCGCCGACGTGCCGGGGCGCCGCCAGGACGCACTGCTCAAGCTCATCCTGGACACGAATGCGCAGGGCGGCCACATCTACGGGGCAGGCCTCCAGGCCCACGTCTACGACCTCAAGACCGACGCCATCTCCGCCGACGACCTCACCCGGACGCTCAAGCGTTTTGGGGACGCCGGGCTCCGCGTCCGCATCTCCGAGAACGACGTCACAGACAGCCAGGGGACGGAGGCCCAGGCGAAGCAGTACGCCACGGTGCTGGCCACCTGCCTGCGCTCGCGCACCTGCGTCTCCTACACCACGTGGGGAGTGGATGACCGCTACGACTGGTGGATCGACGACGGCGGGAGCCTGCGGCAGGGCCACGACCACCTGTTCAACGACGGGAAACCCACCCCGGCATACGATGCCGTGAAGCGCGCCCTGGGCGGCTGACTTTGACCGGGAGCCCCGGCTCAGGCGCCCTGGCGGACGCTCGCCCTGCGGGCGAGGGAGTTCCTGCGAGCGGCCCGCAGCATGTCCAGGGTCAGCAGCAGCAGGGCCAGCCACACCACCCCGAAACCAATCCAGCGCTCAACCGTCATGGCCTCCCGGAAGACCAGCAGCGCCACCACGAACTGCAGGACCGGGGCAAAGTACTGGAGCAGTCCGATGGTGGTCATGGGCAGCCGCCGTGCGGACGCACCGAAGAAAAGCAGCGGGACGGCGGTGATCACGCCCGATGCCAGCAGCAGCCAGAAGTGTCCTGGTCCCTCGGACGTCAACGTGGAGCTGCCGCCTGCGGCCAGGACCACCATGGCCACGGCGGCCAGAGGGGCGAGCACCATCGTCTCCACGCTGAGGCTGGTGATGGCGTCCACCCTCGATCCCACCCGATTCTTGACGAAGCCGTACAGGCCAAAGCTGAACGCCAGGGTCAGGGCAATCCATGGCAGCTTCCCGTAGGAGTAGGTGAGCACGCCCACCGCTACGAAGCCGACGCCGACGGCGGCCCACTGGAGCGGCCGCAGCCTTTCCTTCAGGACCAGCACACCCAGCAGCACAGAGACGAGCGGGTTGATGAAGTAGCCCAGTGACGTTTCCACGGCCTGCCCCGTGGTGACGCCGTACGTGTAGGTCAGCCAGTTGATGGCAATCAGGAATGCCGCCAGCGCCAGGGAACCAAAGACCCGTCGGTCCTTCAGCGCCACCGCGAGCACGCCCCACGCCCTGGTCACCGTGATCAGTAGAGCACAGAACAGCAGGGACCACACCACCCGGTTGGCCACGATTTCGACGGCGCCCGCCGGCATCAGGATGAAGAAGTACAGCGGGAGCAGCCCCCACAGAACGTAGGCGCCGATGCCGAACAGCATGCCGGTCGTCGAATCCTTGGCGACAGCCCGGGGCCCCTCACCGGCCGGCGGCGCGGCTGCGGGGGTAGCAACGGGCGTGGCGGGGGAGGTTCCTTCTGGCATAGGCACGAACTCCATAACAGCATCCGGTGGGCAGGTATTCCAGCAGACAGGCGGTATTCCGGAAAATAATCAGTAGGCTTGCTTTCATGACACGTGCGCCTTCCCCGGAGCCCAGCCCATGAGGCTCCGGCGCAGCAACGCCTCGGGCCGCGGCTACCGCAGGGTGCCCGCCGGCAAGGGCTTCAGTTACCGGGACCTGGACGGCTCCACGCTGCCGCCCGGCCCTATCCGCGACCGCCTGGAAAGTATCGGCATCCCGCCGGCCTGGACCGACGTCTGGATCGCCCCCTTCGAGAACGGGCACATCCAGGCGACCGGCGTGGATGCCGTGGGCCGCCGCCAGTACATCTACCATCCGGAGTGGCGCGAGCGTAAGGACCGGGTGAAGTTTGACCGGTCCCTCCAGCTGGCCGAATCGCTGCCCGCGGCCCGGCGGCGGGTGACCATGGACCTGCGCAGTGAAGGCTTCACCCGCGACCGCGTCCTGGCGGCGGCGTTCCGGATGCTGGACACCGGCTCGCTGCGGGTGGGCTCGGAGAGGTACACCAACGAGAACGGAAGCCGTGGGCTGGCCACGCTGCTGTGCGCCCACGTCCAGGTGCGCAAGGACCGGATCCTCCTGCGCTTCCCGGCCAAGAGCGGCAAGGACTGGGAATCGGAAATCCGCGACGCCGACCTCGCCGCCCTCCTGCGCCTGCTCAAGCGGCGGGGACCGAACGCGAGGCTGCTGGCTTACAAGGAGGGGAGGACCTGGCGTCCGGTCACCAGTGCGGATATCAACGCCTACGTGAAGGAGCGGACCGGCTCAGACTTCACCGCCAAGGACTTCCGGACCCTGCGCGGAACCGTGGCGGCCGCGGAAAGCCTGGCGAGGACCGGAGTCCAGCGGACGGCGGCAAAGCGGAAGCGGGCCATCAGCCGCGCCATGTACGACGCGGCGGAGACGCTGGGAAACACTCCCTCCATTGCGCGCAAGAGCTACGTGGACCCGCGGGTGCTGGACCACTACCATGACGGCGAAACCATCGATCCGAAACGGCTGGACTCGGCGGAAGCTGAGCTCAGGGCGCTGTTGTACCGCGAGGGCAAGGTAGTGGCCCTGGCCGCCAACTAGAATGGGGGACTGTGCGCTGCACCATGCGGCGCACCCTCATGAAACATGAGCAGGACCAGTTCAGAAGGGTTCCCGGTGTCCAATCACAGCGAAACCGCCGCCAACCGTCCCCTCCGCGTCGCCATTATCGGCGCGGGACCGGCAGGAGTCTATGCTGCGGACATCCTCACCAAGTCCAGCGGGGTCAAGGACGGCGACTTCCAGGTCAGCATCGACCTCTTCGAGGCCTACCCGGCGCCCTATGGACTGATCCGGTACGGCGTAGCCCCGGACCACCCCCGCATCAAGGGCATCGTCAACGCCCTGCACAAGGTCCTGGACCGGGGCGACATCCGGTTCCTGGGCAACGTGACCTACGGCCGGGACCTCACGCTGCACGATTTCCGGGCCTTCTACGACGCCGTCATCTTCTCCACGGGCGCCATCAAGGACGCGGACCTGGACATTCCGGGCATCAACCTGCGCGGCTCCTTTGGCGGCGCGGACTTTGTGTCCTGGTACGACGGCCACCCGGACGTGCCCCGCGAGTGGCCGCTGGAGGCCAGGGAAATCGCGGTGATCGGCAACGGCAACGTGGCCCTGGATGTGGCCCGCATGCTGGTCAAGCACCCTGAGGAGCTGCTCACCACCGAGATCCCGGACAACGTGTACGCCGGCCTGAAGGCGTCCCCGGTGACGGACGTCCACGTCTTTGGCCGCCGCGGCCCCGCCCAGGTCAAGTTCACCCCGCTGGAGCTGCGGGAACTGAGCCACATGGAAGACGTCGACATCGTCCTCTACCCCGAGGATTTTGAATTCGACGACGCCTCGGACGAGGCCATCCGCAGCAACAACCAGGTCAAGACCATGGTGAACACCCTCACCAACTGGCTCGTGGAGGAGCATGCGGAGTCGGAGAACCCCTCGTCCCGCAGGCTGCACCTGCACTTCCTGCACAGCCCCGTTGAAGTGCTCGACGACGGCACGGGCAAGGTGGGCGGCATCAAGTTCGAGCGCATGCAGCTGGACGGGACCGGCAACGCCAAGGGCACCGGAGAGTACGTTGAATACCCCGTCCAGGCTGTCTACCGGGCCATCGGCTACCACGGCTCCGCGCTGGACGAACTGGAGTACGACGCCAAGCGGGGCGTCATCCCGAACGAAGGCGGCCGGGTCCTCGATGCCGACGGCAACCCCGTTCCGGGCATCTACACCACGGGCTGGATCAAGCGCGGACCTGTGGGGCTGATCGGCCACACCAAGGGCGATGCGCTGGAGACCATCGGCTTCCTGCTGGAGGACCGGCTCACCCTCCCGGCGGCCAGGAACCCGGATCCCCAGGCCATCATCGACCTGCTGGAAGAGCGCGGCATCGAATACACCACCTGGGAAGGGTGGAACAAGCTCGACGCCCACGAGGCGGGCCTGGGTGCCGCCTGGACCGGACCCGAGGGCCTGGACCACGTGGTCCGCGAGCGTATCAAGGTGGTGCCGCGCGAGGAGATGATCCGCATTTCCCGCGGCTGACCCCTACCCCCGACGGAGTATTCGAGTTAATCTGGTTAACATGAATACGGCCGGGGCCGGAACCCGTCCCTACAGCTCCCCGAAGCGCGCCACCTCTGCCGAGGAAACCGGCCGCCGGATCCTGCAGGCCACCGAAGACCTGTTCATGCAGGGGCCGCTCGCCGACGTCACGCTGGGTGCGGTGGCTGCCCGCGCCGGTGTCACCGTCCAGACCGTCATCCGCAGGTTCGGGGACCGCGCCGCCCTCATCGACGCCAGCGCCAAGGCTGCCACGGCCAGGGTGGACAGCCAGCGCAGCGCCGTTCCTCCCGGCGACGTGCCCGCCGCCGTCGACAACCTCCTGGAACACTACGAAACCACCGGCGCGCTGGCACTGAAGCTGCTCGCCGAGGAACAAACCTCCCCCGTCCTGGCGGAAATCACCGGGGGAGCGCGCCACCTGCACCGCGAATGGTGCCGCCGCGTTTTCGGCCCCTTCCTTGACCCCCTGAAGGGCAGCCCGGACCACGACCGCCGGCTGGCCCAGTTCGTCGCTCTCTGCGACGTCTACAACTGGAAACTGCTGCGCCTGGACGCCGGGCTCAGCCGCGGCCAGGTGGCCCACTCCCTGCTCGAAATGCTGGAACCCTTCACGCGGAGGCCCTGATGTCCACCGTCCTTGCCTACACTTCACCTGCCATAGGCCACCTCTTCCCCATGGTTCCGCTGCTCGCGGAACTCAAGGCCCGCGGTCATGATGTCCACATCCGCACCCTGCCACGGCAGGTTCCACAGCTCACGGAGTCAGGGTTCCACGCCGGGCCGGTGGACGGCAGGATTCTTGCGATCGAGGCCACGGACTACCGCGCCACAAACCCGAAGGCTGCCCTGGCCTCCAGCGTTGAGACCTTCGCCGCCCGCGCCCGGTTCGATGCGCCGGACCTGCAGCGCGCCATTGAGGGGATAAGGCCGGACCTGCTCCTGGTCGACATCAACGCCTGGGGCGCGCGCATCCTGGCAGAACACTCAGGGCTGCCGTGGGCAACCTTCAGCCCCTACACCCCGCCGCTGCCCTCAAGGGGTACGCCCCCGTTCGGGCCGGGGCTGGCTCCTTTGCCGGGTCCGCTCGGCAGGGCCCGGGATGCGGTGGTGCGGCGCCTGGTGATTGGCGCCGTCGAGAAGCTGATGCTGCCCCGGATCAACGCCCTGCGGGCCGACATCTCCGGCGGCATGCTTCCCCCGGTCACCGGCGCCAACTCCATGTTCCGCACCGCCCCGCTGATGCTCGTGGCCACCGCCGGGCCGTTCGAATATCCGCACCCGGACTGGGCTCCGGATGTGCGCATGATCGGCGCCCTGGACTGGGAGCCGCCGGCCGAAACTCCCTCGTGGCTCGGGGAGGCCACCGCTCCGGTCGTCCTGGTGACCACGTCCTCCGAGTACCAGGCGGATGACGCCATCGTCCGGACCGCCCTGGCGGCCCTGGCCGGAGAGCCCTATACCGTCGTCGCCACGTTGCCTGCAGCCGAGGCCGGCTCTGCGGGTGCCGCCAGGGCCGCCGGCCTCGACCGTTTCCAGCCCGTTCCGTCCAATGCCAGGCTGGAACATTTCGTGCCGCACGGCCCTGTCCTTGACCGCGCCGCCGTTGCCATCACCCACGGCGGCATGGGGGCAACACAGAAGGCCCTCTCAAAGGGAGTGCCCGTGGTGGTGGTCCCGTTCGGCCGCGACCAGCACGAGGTGGCCGCAAGGGTAGTGGCGGCCGACGCCGGAGTGCGGCTCAGCCGGAAGCGCCTCACGCCGGAGCGGCTCCGGGAAGCCGTCCACCAGGCCCTGGGCAAGGCGCCGGGGGCGCGCCGGGTGGCGGATGGCTACGCGGCCGCCGGGGGAGCAGCGGCGGGGGCGGACGCTCTGGAAGAGCTGGTCAGGGCAGGCCGGTGACACGAGGTTGTTGTCCAGCTATGCTGACTTGGCCACCCTCCAGCCCTGCACAGCCGGACAAGACTCCGGAACGGGAGTTCGATGACGAACCTGCTCCATCCTGAACCGCGCCAGCGTGCCGCACTGACCGGCCACGAGCGCCTGGGGTCGGACCCCGGCAACCTCACCCCCGAGATCCCCGGGCTGCGCAACCTCATCAAGGAGTCCTGGCAGCGGTCGGCAAGCTTCAAGGCCAATCCGGACAACGCTGCCGCGCCGCTGGCATTCGACTGGGACCAGCTGGAGGACTACCGGCGGCAGCACCCCCTGGCCGCGATCATGCCGGTCATCAACAAACTCCTGGTCCAGCCCAGCCACGACAGCGGGCTCCTGGTTGCGGTGGGCGACGAGGTGGGCAGGCTGCTGTGGGTGGATGGCGACCCCACCCTCCAACGCCGGGCCGAAGGCATGATGTTCGTCCCCGGTGCCGACTGGTCCGAGGCCAGCGTCGGCACCAGCGCGCCGGGCACCGCCCTTGCCCTGGGCCGGGGGATCCAGATCGCGGGCGCCGAGCACTACCAGCGGGCAGTGCACCCCTGGAGCTGCACCGCCGTCCCCTTCCATGACCCCGACTCCGGCGCTGTCCTCGGCGTCGTGGACATCACCGGGACGGACACCGCGGTGGCGCCGCACACGCTGTCGCTGGTGGAGGCCACCGTTGCTGCCGCCCAGGCGCAGCTGCGGGTGGAGCGCCTGCAGCTTGCGGCGGAGCTCGCCAGGAAGCCAGTACGACGACGGTCCCCGGCTGCCGCCGGCAGGCAAGGCCCGGGTGCCAGCGAAGGCAGCCTTTACCGGAACAGCCTGCAGCTGCTGGGCCGCGACCAGGCACTGCTCAGCCTGGGCGGCAGGACCGTTTCCCTGTCAGCACGGCACAGCGAGATCCTCGCCCTGCTGAGCACTCACCCAGACGGGCTCACTGCCGAGGAACTGGGCTTGCTGCTGTACCCCGGGGAGGGCTCCACCATCACGCTGCGGGCCGAGATGGTCCGCCTGCGCAAGGTCATCCAGCAGCTGAGTCCCGACGCTGTCCCCGGCTCCCGCCCGTACCGGCTCCCGCTGGACCTGGTGCCGGATACCGGCCAGGTGCTCAGCTGCCTGCAGCGCGGCGCACACCGGATTGCCTTGGAGATCTACCGCGGCGAGGTACTCCCGCGCTCGGAGGCGCCAGGCGTTGTCGACCTCAGGAACAGGGTTTCGTCCCTGCTCCGGGAAGCGGTCCTCACGGACGGCAGCGCCGAGTCCCTGCTCAAGTACGCTGCGCTTCCCGAAGCAAGGGACGACGTCGTCATCCGCCGCGCCGCGCTCCGCCTCCTGCCGCCGCGCTCACCCAAGCGGGCCGCCGTCGTAGCCGACCTGGAACGGCTGGAAGCCGAACTGCGCGCCTGACGCTCGATTCGGGCCGGACCACGGCTCTGTGATCTGGATCTCACCCTCGCAACCTTGCTGCAACGTTGCTCCTCCTACGCTGGGTCCATCGGCGAGCGCCCCTACGGGCCAGCCTTCTGCACAGCAAAGGAGCTAAGCACATGACCGTTTACGCACAGCCGGGAACCGACGGTTCGAAGGTCACCTTCAAGGACCGCTACGAGAACTGGATTGGCGGCGAATGGGTGGCCCCGGTCAAGGGCCAGTACTTCGAAAACATCACCCCGGTGACGGGCAAGGCGTTCTGCCAGGTGGCCCGCGGCACCGCGGAGGACATCGAGCTAGCCCTGGACGCGGCACACAAGGCCGCACCCTCCTGGGGCAAGACCTCCGTGGCGGAACGCGCCGCCATCCTGAACAAGATCGCCGACCGCATCGACGAGAACCTCGAGATGCTCGCCGTGGCCGAAACCTGGGACAACGGCAAGCCCATCCGGGAAACCCTCAACGCCGACCTGCCGCTGGCCTCGGACCACTTCCGCTACTTCGCCTCCGCGGTGCGCGCCCAGGAGGGCAGCCTGTCCCAGCTCGATGACAACACCACCGCGTACCACTTCCACGAACCGCTCGGCGTGGTGGGCCAGATCATCCCCTGGAACTTCCCCATCCTGATGGCCGTCTGGAAGCTTGCGCCCGCGCTCGCCGCCGGCAACACCGTGGTGCTCAAGCCCGCGGAGCAAACGCCCTCATCGATCCTGGTGCTGATGGAACTTATCGGGGACCTGCTGCCCGCCGGCGTACTGAATGTGGTCAACGGCTTCGGCGTGGAGGCCGGCAAGCCGCTGGCATCCAGCTCCCGGATCCGGAAGATCGCCTTCACCGGTGAAACCACCACCGGTAAGCTCATCAGCCAGTACGCCAGCCAGAACCTCATCCCCGTCACCCTGGAACTGGGCGGCAAGAGCCCCAACATCTTCTTCAACGATGTTGCCCAGGAAAACGACGCGTTCTACGACAAGGCCCAGGAAGGCTTCGCACTCTTCGCCTTCAACCAGGGCGAAGTCTGCACCTGCCCCTCGCGGGCCCTCGTGCAGGAGGACATCTACGAGTCCTTCATGGCCGACGCCGTGGCCCGGGTGGAGAAGATGATCCAGGGCAACCCGCTGGACACCGAAACGCAGGTTGGCGCGCAGGCCTCCAACGACCAGTTGGAGAAGATCCTGTCCTACATCGACATCGGAAAGCAGGAAGGCGCCAAGGTGC
Source organism: Arthrobacter sp. DNA4 (assembly GCF_024362385.1). Classification (NCBI taxonomy): domain Bacteria; kingdom Bacillati; phylum Actinomycetota; class Actinomycetes; order Micrococcales; family Micrococcaceae; genus Arthrobacter; species Arthrobacter sp. DNA4. The sequence goes on along the minus strand of NZ_CP101466.1, from coordinate 3,392,943 downwards.
TCACCGGCGGCGCCCGCGCCGAACTCCCGGGGGACCTCGCTGGCGGCTTCTACGTCCAGCCCACCGTGTTCGAGGGCCACAACCGGATGCGGATCTTCCAGGAGGAGATCTTCGGCCCCGTGGTGGCGGTGACCCGGTTCAGTGACTACAACGACGCCATGGGGATCGCCAACGACACCCTGTACGGCCTGGGCGCCGGCGTCTGGTCCCGCAACGGCAATGTGGCCTACCGCGCCGGCCGCGAGATCCAGGCCGGCCGCGTCTGGGTGAACAACTACCACGCCTACCCGGCAGGTGCCGCTTTCGGCGGCTACAAGTCCTCCGGCATCGGGCGCGAGAACCACGCCATGATGCTGGACCACTACCAGCAGACCAAGAACCTCCTGGTCAGCTACGACGAAAACAAGCTGGGCTTCTTCTAGGCCGAAGCCCGCACCACTACAACGACGCAAGGATTTCGCCAATGACGACGACAATGCAAGCAGCAGTAGTAACCGAATTCGGCACGGACCTGTCGATCCAGGACATCGCCATTCCCACGGCGGGGCCGGGACAGGCCCTGGTCAAGGTCCTGACCACCGGCGTCTGCCACACCGACCTCCATGCCGCGGAAGGCGACTGGCCGGTCAAACCCTCCCCTCCGTTCGTCCCCGGGCACGAAGGCGTGGGTGAAGTAGTGGCACTGGGTGAGGGGGTGTCCAACCTCGCCATCGGTGACTTGGTGGGCAACGCCTGGCTGTGGTCGGCCTGCGGCGACTGCCAGTACTGCCGTAGCGGGTGGGAAACCCTGTGCGAGGCGCAGCAGAACGGCGGGTACAGCGTGGACGGCTCCTTCGGGGAGTACATGCTGGTGGACTCCCGGTTCGCGGCGCGCATACCGGCGGGATCCGACCCCGTCGAGGTGGCGCCGGTGCTTTGCGCCGGCGTCACCGTCTACAAGGGGCTGAAGATGACCGAGACCCGGCCGGGCCAGTGGGTCACCATTTCCGGCATCGGCGGCCTGGGGCACATCGCAGTCCAGTACGCCGTGGCCATGGGACTCCGGGTTGCGGCCGTGGACATCGCCGACGACAAGCTGGCCCTGGCCAAGGCCCACGGCGCTGAACTCACGGTCAACGCCCTGCATGAGGACCCGGCGGAGGTAATCCAGCGGGAGACAGGAGGCTGCCATGGAGTTCTGGTCACTGCGGTGCACCCGTCAGCGTTCGGACAGGCCATCGGGATGGCCCGCCGCGGCGGCACCATCGTGTTCAACGGACTGCCGCCGGGGGATTTCCCGGCGCCGATCTTCGAGATTGTGCTCAAGGGACTGACTGTCCGCGGCTCGATCGTCGGCACCCGGCAGGACATGGAGGAAGCCCTGGACTTCTATGCCCGCGGGAAGATCCACCCCACCGTGTCCGTGCGGGAACTGTCGGAGGTCAATGCCGTGCTTGATGAGATGAAGCACGCCAAGATCGACGGCCGCGTGGTGCTGAGGTTCTGATGCCAGCTGAAGGGCTCGCTGCCGCCGTGACGCTGCCCGGGGAAGATTTTTCCCGGGTGGCGCTCACGCCGGCTGCCGTGGACCTGCTCCGGATGCTCTGGGACAAGCATGGGGCGCTCATGTTCCACCAGTCCGGCGGCTGCTGCGACGGGTCCTCGCCCATGTGCTATCCGGCCGGGGACTTCATCACGGGGGACGCGGATGTCCTGCTGGGGCTGTTCGATCTTTCGGACGGTCTGCAGCCCCTGCCGCTGGAGTTCTGGATGTCCCGTGAGCAGTTCAACTACTGGAGCCACACCCATCTGACCATCGACGTCGTACCCGGACGCGGGAGCGGCTTTTCCGTTGAAGCGCCTGAAGGTAAACGCTTCCTGATCCGGTCAACACTGATGGACTGGCCGTCCTAGGAAGTTCGACCAACTGCCACTCGGGGCTCTCCATTCGGAGGGCCCCGAGTGCTTTGGCAGAAGAATGTTCGGCATCGGGGCCGTCTCATTATTCGGGACGATTGGGACCGTCCAGTGGATGGACAGTATCGTTGATAGGTCTGTTTCCCTCACAAACCAGGATTGTGACCCCCAATGAACCTTCTGCGGACAAAATCCATCGAGCAGTCGATTGCCGACGCCGATGAGCCGGGACGCAAGCTTAAGCGTTCCCTCAGCACCTGGGACCTCATGATCATGGGCGTCGCCGTTGCTGTCGGCGCCGGCATCTTCTCGGTCGGCGCAAAGGCCGCCGCCAACTTTGCAGGTCCCGCCGTTACCCTGTCCTTCGCGATCGCCGCCGTCACGTGCGCGCTGGCCATCATGTGCTACGCCGAGTTCGCCACGGCCATTCCCGTAGCGGGATCCGCCTACGTCTTCACCTACGCCACCATGGGTGAGCTCCTTGCCTGGATCATCGGCTGGAACCTGATCCTGGAACTGTTCACCGCCGCTGCCGTGATCGCCAAGTACTGGGGGATCTACCTCAGCAAGGTGTTCGCCCTCACCGGCCTGGACATCCCGCCGGCCATCTCGCTGGCGGGCGTGGACCTCTACTGGGGCGCATTCCTCATCGTGGCCATCTTCACCGTGCTGCTGGTGCTGGGCACCAAGCTCTCCGCCCGTGTGGGCAACATCTTCACCCTGATCAAGATCGCCGTGGTGCTGTTCGTGATCGTGGTGGGCTTCACCTACGTGAAGTTCGAAAACTACACCCCCTTCGTTCCGGCAGCCGAGCCCACGGCCGGCACCGGCGCCGCAGACGTCCTGAAGCAGTCCTTCTTTGGCTTCCTGACCGGAGCTGCCCCCGCCCAGTACGGCACCATGGGCATCTTCGCCGGTGCCGCCCTGGTGTTCTTCGCCTTCATAGGCTTCGACGTGGTGGCCACCTCCGCCGAGGAAGTGAAGAACCCGCAGAAGACCCTGCCCCGCGGCATCTTCGGCGGCCTGGCACTGGTCACGCTGCTCTACATCCTCGTGTCCCTGGCCCTGACCGGCATGGTGTCCTACACCCAGCTGGCCGAAGCCAAGAGCCCCACCCTCACCACGGCCTTCGAGGCAGTGGGAGACACCTCCGCGGCCAAGGTCATCGCCTTTGGTTCCCTCGTGGGCCTGACCACCGTGATCATGGTGCTCCTCATGGGCCTGTCCCGCGTGGTGCTGGCCATGAGCCGCGACGGCCTGCTGCCCCGGGCGCTGTCCAAGACCAGCGACAAGCGGTCCACTCCAGTGCGCCTCCAGGTCATCTGCGGTGCCGCGGTGGCGCTGGTTGCAGGCCTCACCAACGTGGACCTGCTCGAGGAAATGATCAACATCGGCACGCTGTCCGCGTTCGTGGTGGTCAGCCTGGGCATCCTGGTGCTCCGCAAGAAGCGCCCGGACCTGAAGCCGGCCTTCCGGGTTCCGCTCGGCAAGGTGCTGCCCATCGTGTCTGCGGTGCTGTGCCTCTACCTGATGACCAACCTCGCCGTGGAGACCTGGATCTTCTTCGCCTTCTGGCTGGTGCTGGGCCTGGCGATCTACTTCGCCTACGGCCAGCGCCACTCGCGGCTCAATGAGCGTTTCGCCGAAGCCAACGCGTCCGTCAATGGCGCGCCCGGCATGGCGTCACGGACAGCCACCGAGTCTGATGACGAGGACGAGCTGAGCCGGACCTGACGGCCCACCGTACCAGCTGTTGAACTGCCCGCCCGGCCTGCGCCGGGCGGGCAGCCGCGTTTCCGGCCGGGTCATGCTTCGGGCCGGTTACGGCGCCGCGTACCGTCCCACCCATTCCACGAGCGGCCGCAGCTGCCGCCAGCGTTCCGCGATCTGCTCTTTGGCGGCCGGTGTGGACACCCACTCCGGCTTGCCCATCTCGACACCCGCGGACAGTGATTTGTGCTTAAGCAGTTCGGCGCGGGGATGGTCCTTGTCGAAACCCCGCGGGACGGTTTTCAGCTTCTCGCCTTCGATGGCAAAACCGGCCCCGGCCACGGCATCAAAAATGTCCTGCAGGGCGGCGCCGCTGGCGGAGGCGTCAGCGGCCGCGCGGAACCGGGCCAGCTGGGCGGGCGTGTGGGAGTGGTAGCCGCCACCGATCAACAGTCCGTCGGCATTGATTTGGAGATAGAAACCCACGCCTTCCTGGCGGGCGGCGAATGCCCCCTGGGCGGTTTTGTATGGCGACTTGTCCAGTGAGAAGCGGATGTCCCGGTTGGGGCGGAAAAGCTTGGCAGGTCCGAACTCGGGCTCCAGCTCGGAGAGCAGGAGGGTGAGCGGTTCCTTGACTGATGCGTCGTACGTTGCTTTGTGTTCCAGCCACCAGTCGCGGTTGTTGTTGTCCTCCAGCTGCGCGTAGAAGCGGAAGGCTTCCGGGGGAATGCCTGCGAAAGTGTTCATCTACGGAGCCTAGGGCTGCTTACCGCGACCGGCCAGACCTCCGGCGCCGTATGTGCACAACCGGGCCAGGCAGCAGAACACCCCGCCACGGAAGCCCGTGACGGGGTGTTCTTCAGTTCAGCCGGCAGGAGGCCTGGTCAGCCGATCTTGTTGGCGGACTCAGCGTCCGAAGCCGGAGCCGACGGGGCCGCACCGGCACCGAGGTTGGCGCGCAGCTTGGCGCCCAGCTCGGCGTCGACGTTGGTCCAGTACTGGATGGCGCGTTCCTTGATGTCGGAGCGCTTCACGCCGCCAACGGCGCCGGTGATGGTCTCCAGGAAGCGGGCCTTTTCACCCTCGTTGTAGACCTCGCGGTACAGCGCGCCGGCCTGGACGAAGTCGCCGTCCTCGGCGTGAAGGGAGTGCGCGGCGAGGGTCAGCTCGCCGTCGTTCTCCCAGCCGCCCGCAGCGTTCTGCGGCTCAACGGCAGCCGGGCCGCCAAACGTGTTGGGGGCGTAGACCGGAACCGAGGGGGCGTTGAAGAGGAAACGTCCCTGGCCGTCCTGGCTGTAGTTGTTGACCTGGTTCTTGGGCTGGTTCACCGGGATCTGGGCGTGGTTGGTGCCCACGCGGTAGCGGTGTGCGTCCGCGTAGGAGAAGATGCGGGCCTGCAGCATCTTGTCCGGGCTGGCGGCGATGCCGGGCACGAAGTTCGACGGCGCGAAGGTGGCCTGCTCGATCTGCGCGAAGTAGTTCTCCGGGTTCCGGTTCAGCTCCATGGTGCCCACCTTGATCAGCGGGTAGTCCGCGTGCGGCCAGACCTTGGTCAGGTCGAACGGGTTGAAGCGGTAGGTCTTGGCATCCTCGTACGGCATGACCTGCACGTGCAGGTCCCAGGACGGGAAGTTGCCGGCTTCGATGTTCTCGGACAGGTCGCGGATGTAGAAGTCCGCGTCGGAACCGGCAAGCTGTTCCGCCTGCTCGGAGCTCATGGAGTTCACGCCCTGGTTGGACTTGAAGTGGTACTTGACCCAGAACCGCTCGCCCTCGGCGTTGATCCACTGGTAGGTGTGCGAGCCGTAGCCCTGCATTTCCCGCCAGGAGGCGGGCAGGCCGCGGTCACCCATCAGCCAGGTGACCTGGTGGGCGGACTCGGGGGACAGGGTCCAGAAGTCCCACTGCATGTCGGCGTCACGCAGGTGGGTGCCCGGCAGTCGCTTCTGGGAGTGGATGAAGTCCGGGAACTTGATGCCGTCACGGATGAAGAAGACGGGGGTGTTGTTGCCCACGAGGTCGTAGTTGCCCTCGGTGGTGTAGAACTTCACGGCGAAACCGCGGGGGTCGCGCCAGGTGTCCGGGGAACCGTTCTCGCCCGCCACGGAGGAGAAGCGGATCAGCATCTCGGTCTCGACGCCAGGCTGCAGGAACGCTGCCTTGGTGTACTTGGAGATGTCCTCGGTGGTCTTGAACGTGCCGAATGCACCGCCGCCCTTGGCGTGCACTACGCGCTCCGGAACCCGCTCACGGTTGAACTGGGCGAGCTTTTCCACCAGGTAGTGGTCAGTCAGGATGATGGCACCATCGGCACCAACTGACTTCGAGTGTGCGTCGGACGTAACCGGTGCACCTGACTGGGTTGTGGAAACGGCAGTCATTGTTCTCCTATTTCTCTTTTTCTTGCGAGGGACTGTGGGGAGGAAGTTGTTGGGCCTGCTGGCACTCCTGGCAGATGCCCTGGTACATGACGTCGGCGATCTGGATGGTCATCGGCTTGGCGTCCGGATTCCAGTGCGGCGTGAGGCAGGGGGCGTGGCCGACGGCGCAGTCCACGTCTTCCACGCGGCCGCAACTGATGCAGATGGCGTGGTGGTGGTTGTCGTCCACCCGTGTCTCGTACAGGGCGGGGGAGTGGGGCGGCTCGAACCGGCGCAGCATGTGCAGGTCCGTCAGGTCGCCGAGGACCACATAGACGGACTGGGCCGTCAGTTCCGGCAGTTCGGTCCGGGCGGCGGCAAGGATGCTTTCGGCTGGGGAATGCGGGTGGCGTTCGACGGCGGCGAGTACAGCGAGCCGCTGCTTGGTCACCCTGCGGCCATGGGCGCGCAGGGCCGCAGCCCATGCGTCCTGGCCATCAAAGTGCTCCGTCATGGCTCCATTGAAGCACTTATTATTAATAACTCACAATAAGGCTCGGCTTACCTTTCCGTGTCGCCCGCTAGTGTTGCGGGGTGGGGAAAATACTTGCCGATGTCACGCCGCTCAAGGAAAGCCCCGCATTCCGCCGGCTGTGGCTGGGATCGGCGGTATCCGCCGTCGGCAGCCAGCTCACGCTGGTGGCCGTCAGCCTCGAGGTGTACCGGCTGACCCAGGACAGCTTCTACGTGGGCCTGGTGGGCATCTTCGCGCTGGTTCCCCTGATAATCGGCGGCCTGATTGGCGGCTCCATCGCGGACGCGCATGACCGCCGCCGCATCGCCCTGCTGGCCTCCACGGTGCTGTGGCTGACCACCGGCCTGATCGCGCTGCAGGCCTGGCTGCAGCTGGGCAACGTGTGGGTGCTGTACCTGCTGGTGGCGCTGCAAAGCGGGGCCCAGGCCATCAATCAGCCGGCCCGCAGCGCCATTATCCCGATGCTTATCCGCAAGGAGCTCCTGCCGGCGGCCAACGCCCTGAGCATGCTGTCCCTGGGCCTTGCCATGACCGCCGGGCCGCTGCTGGTAAGCCTCCTGGTGGCGTGGCTGGGGTTCGGCTGGACCTACACCATCGACTTCGCCAGCTTCGCGTTCGTCCTCTGGGCGGTGTACCGGCTTCCGCCGATGCCTCCGGCAGGCACCCGCAGCAAAGTGGGACTTCGTTCCGTGGTTGAGGGTTTCCGTTTCCTGGGAACGCGCCCCAACCTCCGGATGACCTTCATCATCGACCTCGTGGCCATGATCCTTGCCCAGCCGCGGGCGCTGCTCCCCGCCGTCGCTGCCCTCATGATCGGCGGGGGCGAGGCGACGGTGGGCATCCTGCTGGCCTGCACCGCCGTCGGGGCCTTCCTGGTAAGCCTGTTCTCCGGTCCGCTGGGCAGCGTGCGCCGCCAGGGGACCGCCGTCGTGGTTTCCGTCATGGGCTGGGGTGCCTCCATCGGGGCCTTCGGCCTGGTGGTGCTGCTCGCGGGCCCGGCGCCGGACGGAGCGGTGACCCTGTGGCTGCTGCCCGCCGCCGCCTGCTGCGCCCTCGCCGGGATTGCCGACTCCATCAGCAGCGTCTTTCGCAACACCATCCTGCAGGCCGCGGCCCCTGACCACCTGCGCGGACGCCTGCAGGGCGTGTTCATCGTGGTGGTGTACGGCGGCCCCCGGGTCGGGGACCTGCTGGTAAGCGGCGCGACTAAGCTTCTGAATGAGGGGTGGGTCCTGCTGCTCGGCGGTGCACTGTGCATCGCGGGGGCATGGCTCGCGGCGAAACTCCAGCCCGGCTTCCGGCAGTACGATGCCCGGAACCCGGCGCCCTAGCAAGCCGTTCCTTAAGCAAGGAGGAAACGTGCACAACCATCACAACGGCCTGAAGACCGCGGCGCTTTTCGGGGTGCTGTGGGCGGTGTTGCTTGGCCTCGGCGGGCTCATCGGCGTGGGCACCCGCAGTTCGGCGCCCATCTGGATCATGGCCCTGATCGGCGTCGGCACCACGTTCTACGGCTACTGGAACAGCGACAAGATCGCCATCCGCTCCATGCAGGCCGTCCCTGTGACCGAAGCCCAGGCCCCGCAGCTGTACCAGATTGTCCGCGAGCTCTCCATGCGCGCCAACCAGCCCATGCCGCGGATCTACGTCTCGCCCACCATGAACCCCAACGCCTTCGCCACCGGCCGCAACCCGCAGAACGCGGCCGTCTGCTGCACCGAGGGCATCCTCCAGCTCCTGGACCCGCGCGAACTCCGCGGCGTCCTGGGCCACGAGCTCATGCACGTCTACAACCGCGACATCCTCACCTCGTCCGTGGCGGCTGCCGTCGCCGGCGTGATCACCTCGGTGGGGCAGATGCTGCTGTTCTTCGGCGGCGGGGACCGGCGCAATGCCAACCCGCTGGCCATGATCGCCATGGCCCTCCTGGCACCTTTCGCGGCGTCCCTGATCCAGATGGCCATCTCCCGCACCCGGGAGTACGACGCCGACGAGGACGGTTCGCAGCTCACCGGCGATCCGCTGGCGCTCGCCTCAGCCCTGGACAAGATTGAGCGCGGCGTGAGCCTTGCGCCCTTGCCGCAGGACCAGCGGCTGGTCAACGCCTCGCACCTGATGATCGCCAACCCGTTCCGCGGCGGGGCCATGAACAAGCTGTTCGCCACCCACCCGCCCATGCGGGACCGGATCGCACGGCTGGAGCGGATGGCGGGCCGGCAGCTGTAGCCGGGAACCCCGCCGTCGGACGCCGGGCAGCCTTCCTACCTGAACAGGCCGTCCCCGATGAATCCGCCGGGCTTCACCCCGCCGGGAACGGCGAACAGTCCCGAACCCGTGTGCTTCAGGTACTCCACCGCCAGGGTGTCGCCCTTGGCCATCGCCATCTGCATCGGGACGTAGTGGCTCCGGGGATCGGTGACGAAGGCAATGAAGAACAGGCCCGCATCGAGATGGCCCACGCCGTCGGAACCGTCGGTGTAGTTGTAGCCCCGGCGCAGCATTCTCACGCCGCTGTTCCGGCTGGGGTGGGCCATCCGCATGTGCGAATCGAGCGGAATCAGGGGTTTGCCGCCTTTGCCTTGCCGGGCGAAGTCGGGCTCGGTGAACTCCTCGCCGCCGGACAGGGGTGCGCCCGTGCCCTTGGTCCTGCCGATCAGGCCCTCCTGCTCGCCCAGCGACGTCCGGTCCCAGGTCTCGATGTGCATCCGGATCCGCCGCGCCACCAGGTAGCTGCCGCCCGCCAGCCAGGCATCCTCCGGCCGGCCGGCCGTGGCCCACACGTGCTGGTCCAGCAGCTGGTCGTCCTCGACCTTGAGGTTGTTGGTGCCGTCCTTGAAGCCGAAGAGGTTCCGCGGGGTCTGCTGGGCGCGGGTGGTGGACGAGGTTCGCCCGAATCCCAGCTGGGACCAGCGCACCCGGACCTTTCCGAACCCGATCCTGGCCAGGTTCCGGATGGCATGGACGGCCACCTGGGGGTCGTCGGCGCAGGCCTGGACCACCAGGTCGCCGCCGCTGCGGGCGGGGTCCAGGTCGTCGCCGGGGAAGTGCGGCAGGTCGATCAGGGCCTCGGGCCGCCGGCCGTCCAGCCCAAACCGGGCCGCGCCGTCCTTTTCGAACAGGCCGGCGCCGAAGCCGAACGTCAGCGTCAGCTTGCCCGCGTTGAGGTCCAAAGCCTCGCCGGTGTCCTCCGGCGGAGCGCCGTAGGGGCCGTCCACCGCACCGGTCGCGCCGGCCGGGCGGCCTTCGGTCAGGGCTTCGGCCGCGCGCGTCCAGTCCTTGAGCAGCTGGATGAGTTCTTCGCGCCTGGTGGTGGTGACGTCGAACGCGGCCATGTGCAGGCGGTCCTGGGCGGGGGTGGTGATGCCGGCCTGGTGGTCCCCGTGGAAGGGGACCACCGGACTGTCGGCGGCGGGAGGTGCCGCGGAGGCCGCCACCGCGTCGTGGCCAAGGAAGCCGGCCGCAAGTCCCGCCGCAGCCCCGCCCAGTCCGGCGATGCCAAACAGGCCGCGCCTGCTAAGGCGCGCGGCCGCCGTCGGCCGTTCCCCCTTGGGGGGCTCCAACGGTGCCTGGACGGAAGCCGGGACCGCGCTCGGCTCAGAAGCTTCCGGCGCCCGGCCGCTGAACGGGCAACCGGTCACAGGACCACCGCCGCCGTCAGCCGGGACAGCGGCTCCCCAAGGGCGTCCACCAGGGAAGCCAGCCGCTGGACCTGCTCCGGCGTCAGCTTGTCGTAGGACGTGAAGGCGGTCCCCTGGGCATGGGTGGAGAGTTCGGCCTGAAGCGCGGCGAACTTCTCGTCCAGCGATGTTGCCAGTGCGGCGTCCTTCTGCTGCAGGGCCGGTTTCAGGTTTTCGAAGGCAATGCGGGCACCGTCCACGTTCGCCTGAAAGTCCCAGAGGTCCGTGTGGGACCAGATTTCCTCTTCACCGGTCACTTTTCCGGTGGCAACTTCATCCAGCAGCTCCTTGGCGCCATTGCCCAGCATGTCCGCGGAGATCTCCAGCGTGCGCGTGCGCTCCACGAGGTCCTTGGTGTCGGCCACCATGCGGTCGGCGATGGCTGAGCGCTCGGCAGCGGTCAAGGCCGTGTAGCCGGCGGGCGGGAACAGGTCCTTCTCCGCGCGGTGCCACCCGGTCCACTCCTGGCCCGGTTCAAGATCGGCCTCGCGGGCGTCAAGCTGCGGGTCCAGGTCCCCGAAGGACTCCGCGACGGGCTCAATCCGTTCCCAGTGCTGGCGCGTCGCGGCGTACAGTTCGCGCGCCTTCGCCGCGTCACCGGCCGCGAAGGCCGCGGCGAACTGCTCGGTCCCGGTGAGCAGCTGTTCGCCCTGGTCCTTGACGTAGGACGCGTACTGCGTGGTGGCGGTGTCGAGGAGGTGCTGGAAATCCGCGTCCGCCGGCTGCTGGTTGCCGGACGGGGTGACCTCCAGTGCAGCCCTGATCCCGTCGCCTTCCATGCCGGGCTTGCACGCGGTGGTGTAGGTGCCGGCGGGTGCGGTCACCACCAGGTTGCGGCTCAGGCCCGGGCCGATGTTCTCCACCTCGCCAAGGATGCGCAGCCCGTCCGCGGCCAGCAGGTAGAACTCCGTGACCTCGGTGCCTTCATTCTTGACCGAGAACGTGAGGTTGCCGCTGGGCACGCTGGTGGCGGAGACCTTGCACTCGCTGTTCGAGCTGACGACGTCAATGGCGCCCGCGGCAGTGTCCGAGGTCTTGGTGTTGTCCGTGCAGCCCGTGAGGATCAAGGGCACGGCGACGACGGCGGCGGCCAGGGCGGCACGCTTGCTGCGGAAGGTGCAGGGGGCAGTTTTGGGCAGGTTGTTTTTAGGCAGGGTGTTTTTAGGCAGGGTGAAGCCAGGCATGGGGGATTCCTTTGGTGCGGGTGAGGGGGATCTAGGCGGCGGCCACGGCCTTGACGGCAGTGTTGTCGTGGAAGCCGGCGGGGCTGGGTGGTGTTTTGCGGTTGATGCGGAGGTACAGGAACAGCACGGGCAGCACGTAGAGCAGCCAGGCTCCGGCTTCCAGCCAGGTGGTGGCAGGGGAGAAGTTGAGGGTGCCCTTGAGCAGGGTGCCATACCAGGACGACGGCGGGACGGCGCCGCTAATGTCAAAGGCCAGCGAGTGCAGGCCCGGGAGCAGTCCGGCCTCCTGGAGGTCATGGATGCCGTAGGACAGGACGCCGCCGGCGATGATGATCAGGGCCGCCCCGGTCCAGGTGAAGAAACGCGAGAGGTTCACTTTCAGGACGCCCCGGTGCAGCAGGTAGCCGAAGCCGGCCGCGGCGACCAGGCCCAGGAGGGCGCCGATGAGCGGCTGGGTGGATTCGCCCGTGGCCTTGGCCGCAGCCCAGAGGAAGAGGGCTGTTTCCAGGCCCTCACGTCCGACTGCGATCGCAGCCACCACGGCCAGGCCCCAACCTTCTCCGCCCGCTGACTTGTCCACGCGGGATTTCAGGTCGCTTCCCAGGGTCCGTGCGGTGCGTGCCATCCAGAAGACCATCCACGTCACCAGGCCGACGGCGGCGATGGACAAGGTGCCGCCGATGGCCTCCTGCACCTCGAAGGTGAGGCCTTTGGGGCCGAAGGTCAGCAGGGCGCCGAAGGCAACGGACACTGCAACTGCTGCTGCCACGCCCACCCACAACCGGGGAATGAGGTGGCGGCGGTCTGTTTTGGCCAGGTAGGCCATGAGGAGGACCACCACCAGGGTGGCTTCGAGTCCTTCGCGCAGGCCGATCAGGAAGTTGGCAGTCATGGAGTGTTCTTTCGCTCAGGCTGCCCTTACTTAGGCAGGCCTAAGGAAGAGATTACCCGGCGCCGTCGAATACGCAAACCAAACGTGCCGTAATTGTCCCCAGGTTACCTTCCTGGGTCCCTCGTCTCCCGGGAGGCGCGCGCCCTGGCGGCTCCGCGCTGCGCAAAACGGGCAGCGACACGCAAAAAGGCTGGCGCGCCCGGAATGTGGGGTGCGCCAGCCTTTATACGTGGCGTGTAACTTTTTGCGCGTCGAAAACGACGGCGGCGGGGGACTAGCTGCGGAAATTCACAAACTGCAGGTCCGCTTCCTCGAAGTCCTTCAGCAGCGCCATGGTGGCCTGCAGGTCGTCACGCGACTTGGAAGAAACACGCAGTTCGTCGCCCTGGATCTGCGACTTGACCGACTTGGGTGCTTCGTCGCGGATGAGCTTGTTGATCTTCTTGGCCAGGTCCTGGGCGATGCCCTCCTTGATGGAGGCTTCCAGGCGGAACTCCTTGCCGGAGGCGTAGGGCTCGCCGGTGTCCAGCGACTTCAGTGAGATGCCGCGGCGGATCAGCTTGGACTGCAGCACGTCCAGGACGGCCAGGACCCGTTCTTCCGAGTTGGCCTTCATGAGGATCTTTTCGCCGCTGAAGTCCACCTCGGCACCGACGCCCTTGAAGTCGTAGCGCTGGGCGAGTTCCTTCTGCGCCTGGTTGAGCGCGTTGGCCACTTCCTGCTTGTCCACTTTGCTTACGACGTCGAACGTTGACTCGCCTGCCATGACTCTCCTTTGTTGATGGGAGCCCCGTGCGGGTACAGGGCCTGGATCACTGGCATCCAGCCTAGTACGGATGTCCGGGCCGGTGGGGGCGCCTGATTCACAGTTCCCTCTCAGCGGATCCACCGGGGGAACGAAGGAGGGCTGGCGAGAGTTGGAGCAGTTGTACCGCAGTTGAAGGGAACACCATGCACCGCAAAGCCGCCCATTACGTCACCCGCAGCACCAGTACAGCAGCGGGGGCGGTGGCTGCAGCAGCGTCGTCGGTGGCGGCGGCCGCAGTGGCGGCCTCCATTGTCTTCAGTCCCGTGGCGGATGCCTCCGCCAGGATGGACGGGGTCCGCGCCGACCTCCAGCGGGCTGTGCAGCTGAACCAGATCACCGAGGAGCAGGCACTCAGCTTCGAAGCAAAGCTGGCCGGGCGCATCCTCGGGGAGGCTTAGGCACCAATTTTTCGGCGCCGATTCAGGGCTTTAGGGGCCGTGGAAGGCCCGATTCGATTCTTCGCCCGAAGTTCTGTAAAGTTGTCTTGCCCGCGGTTACTGAAGCGGAAAGCGCCGGAAACGGATGCTTCCCAACACTGCATCGGCGGGTACTTCTTTTGAAGTTCGGCAGATTACCCGAGCGGCCAAAGGGGGCTGACTGTAAATCAGCTGGCAACGCCTACGGGGGTTCGAATCCCTCATCTGCCACCGAAGGAAAAGCCTCCGGAACCACCAGGTTCCGGAGGCTTTTTCGTTGCCCCGGGCCCTTTCCCAGCCCTTCAGAACGGGCCTCCTTCCGCCGTCGACACCATCTGGGTGCGGGCGTAATCTGGCAGCATCGGCGCATGTGCTCCGATGCCCTGCGTCGATAATCCATCGATGAAGGAGGATTCAATGAGTGCTGTACGTGAATTCATGACCACTGATGCGAGGTGCGTCAGGGAAACAGAGTCACTGACGGACGCGGCCCGCATGATGATGGACCTTGACTGCGGAGCGCTTCCCATCTGCGGTGACGACGGCAAGTTGAAGGGCATGATCACTGACCGCGACATCGTGCTCAAGTGCGTTGCCGCCGGCCGCGACCCGGGCCAGATGATGGCCCGCGAGCTGGCTGCCGGCAAGCCCTACTGCATCGACGCCGACGCCAACGTTGATGCAGCGATCGACATGATGGAGCAGCACCAGGTCCGCAGGCTCCCGGTGATCTCGGACCACAAGCTGGTAGGCATCATCAGCCAGGGCGATATTGCCCGCAACTACTCCGAACAGCGCGTGGGCGAACTGGTGGAACACATTTCAGAACGCCACGGCGTATAGCGCGCCATTGTGGCGCGTCATTGACTTGTCCGCGGGTCCAGCCCTTGGAGGCCAGGACCCGCGGACAAGCTTACGAATTCCGCAATTTCAGTTCAGCGCGATCAGGAGCATCGTGCTGGTTCCCGGGATGCAGGTCTGCAGGATCGCCCGGGGAAACCCGCCGAACACCGAGATGACGTCATTGGTGGTTCCGGGATTTGGCACTGTGCCGCGCCCGGTCACCGTGTACGTTCCGTAACCCGGGATGCTCACGGTCTCACCCACGCCGATTCCCGAGAACCGGGCCCATCCACCGCAGAAATCGTGTTCGGTGATGAACAGGGAGTAGCCGTCATTGGGTGTGTAGTGGATGGGCCCGATGCAGGCGTCCACCATGGACTGGCCACCCGAACCGGCTACGTAGATGGTCCGGACGGCAGGAGCCGCCGGCGCAACGGCGGCCGGAGCGGATGCCTGCGCAGCAACCGGTGCCGCGGCGGGGGCGGGCGCGGCAGCCGGAGCAGGAGCAGGCTCGGCAACTGCGATGGGCGGGCCCGTCAACAGGAGCGTTTCGCCCGGGTAGATGATGCTGTACGCACTCAGTCCGTTGGCCGCGAGCATGGCATTCATGTCCACGCCATGGCCGCGGCGATTGCCCCGACGGTGTCGCCCGGCACCACCGTGTACAGGTTGGGGTCGCCGGCAGGTTCGGGGGCGCGCGGGTGCAGGCTCGGGTGCGGGCGGCGGAGCCGGAGCCGGGTCGGCCGGTGCGGCCGGCTTCGGCGGCCGGAGCGGCCGCCTGCGCTGCCACCGCTTCCGCCGCCCCGGGAGCGGCTGCAGGAGCTGTGGGGGCGGAGGTGCTTGCCGACGGCGGCGCGGGGGCCTCTGCTACCTGCGCCGCCGCCGTCGTGCTCCCGTTGAGGGACGCGGGCGGCGCCGCCATGGCACCGACGCCCACCGCTGCCACCACCGCTGCCGTGGCCATGCCGGCCCATAACTTGTTGCTGATGACCGGCCGGCCGGTGGTCAGGTCGGTCCGGGGTTCGTCGGTGGCGAAGCTTCTGCTGGTGCCGTCGGGGGAGGGAAGGGAAGGCTGGTTCATGGGTTGCCCATCAGTGTTCGGTCCCGCCGGGGCGCTGCATGCACACCAGGACGCTGGACGGAGCGAGATGATATTGCGCCGCCGGTCCCGGCGGGGGCCGGAACCGAAAGCGGCGCAGGTTGGAGGCGTCCGCATACCCAGAAAACCGGAGCTCCGCGTGACGGCAGGAGCTCCCGGAAGCCACCCGGGGGACCTGCCAGTGCGTGTTGGTCCTAGGAAACCCGAGTCTAGGAACGGGGCAAGGCCGGGGCACCAGTAGGGGTTACCCGATTTTGCCGGCCCGCTACTCGCCCGGAAGGGGGCCGCTACTCGACGCCGGAACGTTGAATACTTGGCGTTACAGGGGCCAGCATTCCCGCAGTTCCGGGATCTCCCGCCGCAGCAGGGCGATCTCGCTGACCAGCTCGGCCACCTCGGCCCGCACCGGTTCCTCCACGGCCTCGGCCACCGTTTCGGCTGTGTCTTCCACCCTTTGGACGAGCCACGAGGCGATGGACGCCGTCGCCACACCGAGTACCGCGATTCCGCTCATCATGAGCGCTGTGGCCACCAGGCGGCCGATGGGCGTGACGGGGTACATGTCCCCGTAGCCCGCCGTGGTGATGGTGGCGGTGGCCCACCACAGTGCGTCACCGAACGTGGTGATCTTGGCCTCGGGCGCCCACTGTTCCACGTCCAGCACGGCCAAGGCCCCCACGAAAACCAGCAACGCCGCGGACGCCGCCACGTAGGTGACCACCCGGCCGCGCAGCGTTTCGCCCACGGTCCGGTGCAGCACGGACAGCAACGTCACCAGGCGATGCCGGAAATCCCACGGTGCCGGATGTGGAGCGCCCTCCCGTAAGATGTTACTGACGGGTAACATTGAGGCATGCACCTGCTCCTGAGAACACTCCTTATGCTCTTCCGCTCCCGCCGCCGTCCGCCGTTGGCGGTGTGGGATCCGTCGTCCCTGCCCCTGCGCGTCCTGCCCACGGACATCGACATCGCCATGCACGTCAACAACGGCATGTACCTGTCCCTGATGGACCTGGGCCGGTTCGACCTGATGGTGCGCAGCGGCGTCTGGAAGCGGATGCGCCGCCGCGGCTGGAGCCCGGTGGTGTCCGCGGAGACCATCTCCTTCCGCAAATCGCTGCAGCTGTGGCGGGAGTACGCCATCGAGACCCGCATCATCGGGCTGGACACCAAGGCGATCTTCTTCGAGCAGCGCATGGTGTCCGACGGCGAAATCTACGCGCGTGCCTACATCGCCACCCGGCTGGTCACCAGGACGGGCCCGGTCAGCCAGGAGGACATCCTTGCGGAGTTCGGCGCCCCGCCGGCGGACCTGGTGCTCCCCGAATGGATCCACGAATGGCGCGCCTCCAGCGCCCTCCCAGGCAGCCGCACGCCCGCCCCGCATCTCTGGGATGCCACCGCCTGAACCCGGCGGCCGCCGTCGTCCTTCCCCGTATTCCCGATGACGCGGGGAGCGAACAACCGCGACAGGCCCGGGGCTGACGCGTACCGTGGACACATGGCTACCCTTGACATCACAGGTGAACAGTTCGCATCGACGATCGAAGGCAACGACATTGTCCTGGTCGATTTCTGGGCGGAATGGTGCGGCCCGTGCAAGCAGTTCGGCCCCACGTACTCCGCCGTCTCCGAGAAGCACCCCGACGTCCTCTTCACCAAGGTGGACACCGAAGCTGAGCAGCAGCTCGCAGCGGAGGCAGGCATTTCTTCCATCCCCACGCTGATGGCCTTCCGCGAAAAGGTGCTGGTGTTCTCACAGCCCGGCGCTTTGAACGCCCAGCAGCTGGAACAGGTAGTGGACGCCGTGAAGGCGCTGGACATGGATGAGGTCCACGCCCATGTGGCCAAGCAGCGGGAAGAAGCAGCAGCCGCGGCCAGCAAGCCGGCAGGCCAAACCGGCCCCCAGGACGGCACGCAGATCCCCGACTTCTAAGACCCCGTAAACGCAGAATGCGGGACCTCCGGTGGGAGGTCCCGCATTCTGCGGTTAACGGGTGCGCTAGACGCGTTCAACCTTGACCGGTTCGGCCAGCAGCGCGCTCAGCGATTCGTTCAGGTCCTGCACGGCGATGCCCTTGGAGTGCCTGTCCAGGTCCTCCTCGGACGCCCACTGCTCGGTCAGGACCAGCTTCTCCTCGGTGGCTTCGGTCAGTTCGTACTGGATGCAGCCTGGCTCCTTCACCACCTCGTCGATGGCGATTTCCAGGGCCAGCTTCACGCGGTGGAACTCGCCGTCGTTGGGGACGAACGTTGCTATCAGGTCAATGGGTGCACTCATGGATTTCACAATACCGGGCGCCACCGGGCCGTCCGGTTCTGTTGCCCCTGTTTCCCAGCCTGTCGTTCTTCTCCTGCCGGGATCCTGTTGGTAGCGTGCCATCATGCGTGCTTATACAGCCGGGGACACTGACGTCCCGCTCCTGGAGGAAACCATCGGCGCGAACTTCGAGCGCGTCGCCGCGCAGTTTCCACTCCACGACGCCCTCATCGAGGCCGCACCCGTGGCGGGCGCTGACGCCCGCCGCTGGAGCTACACCAAGATGAACGACGACGTCGACCGGCTGGCCCGCGCGCTCCTCGCCCTGGGCGTCGCCAAGGGGGAGAGGGTGGGCATCTGGAGCCCCAATTGCGCCGAGTGGACGCTGCTGCAGTATGCCACCGCCAAGATGGGTGCCATCCTGGTCAACGTCAACCCCGCATACCGCAGCCACGAACTGGAGTTCGTGGTCAAGCAGAACGGCATGCGCACGCTGGTCACGGCGCCGTCGGACGCCAACAGCGACTACGTCGCCATGGGCCGCCAGGCCCTCCTTACCTGCCCGGACCTGCGGGAACTCGTCTTCCTGCCGGACCATGGCCTGGACGCGCTGAACGCCGGCAGCCCCCAAAGCGACGCCGAACTTACGTACGCCGAGCTGCTCAAGCGCGCCGACGCCGTCGCGCACTCGCACCTGGTGGCCCGCATGGCTGAACTCAGCCCGTACGATCCCATCAACCTCCAGTACACCTCCGGTACCACGGGGTTCCCCAAGGGCGCCACGCTGACGCACCACAACATCCTGAACAACGGTTTTGCGATCGGCGAGCTGCTGGGCTACACGGAGCACGACCGCGTGGTCATCCCGGTGCCCTTCTACCACTGCTTCGGCATGGTGATCGGCAACCTCAACGCCCTCAGCCACGGCGCCGCCACCATCATCCCGGGCCGGGGCTTCTCGCCCGCCGCCGCACTTGAGGCCGTCCAGGACTTTGAGGGGACGTCCCTGTACGGGGTGCCCACCATGTTCATCGCCGAGCTGGCGCTGCCCGACTTCGGTTCCTACGATCTGTCCACGCTCCGCACCGGGGTCATGGCAGGTTCGCTGTGCCCCATCGAGGTGATGAACCGGGTCATTTCGGAAATGAACATGGTGGATGTGGCCATCTGCTACGGCATGACTGAAACCTCGCCGGTGTCCACCATGACCCGCAAGGGCGACACTCTGCAGCAGCGCACCGAGACCGTGGGCCGGACCATGCCCCAGCTGGAAAGCCGGATTGTGGACCCGGCCACCGGGGAGGAACTGGAACGCGGACAGATCGGCGAACTCTGCACCCGCGGCTATGCCGTGATGGCCGGGTACTGGAACCAGCCGGACAAGACGGCCGAGGCGATCGACGCCGACGGGTGGATGCACACCGGCGACCTGGCCCTCATGGACGAGGACGGCTACGTGGTGGTGGAAGGCCGCATCAAGGACATGGTGATCCGTGGCGGCGAAAACATCTACCCCCGCGAAATCGAGGAATTCCTCTACACGCATCCCGCCATCCAGGATGTCCAGGTCATCGGGGTCCCGGACCAGCGGTACGGCGAGGAACTCATGGCCTGCATCATCCTCAAGCCGGGTGCCGGGCCGCTCGATGCCGACTCCCTGGCAGAGTTCTGCCGCGGGCGGCTGGCCCACTACAAGATTCCCCGCTACGTGGAAGTTCGGGAGAGCTTCCCCATGACGGTCTCGGGGAAGATCCGCAAGGTCCAGATGCGCGAGGAGGCCGTGGCCCGGCTGGGCCTCTGACTATCCGGGCTGCTGCACGAGGTCGAACAGCACTTCGCCCTCGCAGATGGATGTGACCCGGACCGTGTAGCCGTCAAAGGATGCCTGCTGGCCGATAGCGAGCCCGCGGAACTCTTTTGACGCGGGGCTGCCGCCGGAAAAGAGGGCAACCGACAAGTCCGCGGTCACCGGGTCACTCTTGAGGTGCGTGCTGGAAAGCCGGACCAGGGGTGGCTCCGCTGCGGAGGTTGCTGGAAGCAGCGGGAATGAGCCGTTTGCTGATGGGACCACCTTGTAGGTTCCAGTGCTGGTGCAGCTTGGGCTGGAAGCGCGCCCTTGGCCTTTCGTGGCTACTGCCTGCGGCTTCGAATCAACCGTTGTTTCGGGCTGGGCACAGCCAGCGAGGGTCAGGGCCGAGGACAGGGCTGCCAGGACAAGGAGCCAGCCCCACGCCTCCGAAGTTCGCGCCATGAGCCGACCGGCCTCAGGATTGTCCATCGGGCTGCTGTACCAGGTCGAAGCGGACTTCGCGTCCCTGACCAGGCCCCGGAGCCTGTCCAGTTCCGGCGCGGTCAGGTTCGCTTCGCCGCGGTCGGGGTGGCGCGCAACAGAATGCTCCCCGCCGGTCAGATACTCGGCTGTCGAATCCCCGCCGCCCTTGCCGGCGGGGCGTCCAGCAGCGCTGGTCCGGCTTGCCGTGCCACCGGCGCCGCTGGCGAGTTCCTGCTCATCCGCGTGCCGTCCGGCCGCTTTCCCGGCCTCCGCAAGCGCCTCGACGACTTTGCCCAGCAGGAGGCTGTGGGTGCCGTCCCACTCGTTCCGGAACCTTTCGGCGTCGGCCCCTTTCCACCGGCCCGGGTCGCGCACGTCTCTCGACAGCGCCGTTCTGGTGGATGCCAAGCGGGCTGAGGAAGAGGCCAGGGCCTTTCCCAGGGCGCGGAGTTGGGCGACGTCCGCCCCATAAATGCCTGCCATTGTTCCCCCAAATCAGTCCCAGCCTCCAACAGCTTATGCGGCGGCGGGCCAAGGCGGGATGGGGAGAACTGCCCCTAGCCCTCCAGGGAGACCCGGGAGGTGCGGCGTGATAACTGGATAATCGCAAGGGCAGCCAGGACGACTCCTGCCAGCCCTACCGCCGCCAGGAGCTGCCGGGAGGGGCCTCCAGGTGCCGTCAGGGCTTGGAAGGCACCTCGCCCGCCGCGTCCCTGGTCCGCGGTGGTGACCTCTTTGGCAGGGATATTCCACTCCTCTTGGGAGGGAAAGATTCCGGGTGGGAGCTGCACTTCGCGCAGCTCGCGCCGGGCGGCGAGCCGCTCGCGGACCTCCGGGTTCGGGGCCGGTTCCAGATCGTCGGCTGCGATGGCCGTGGGGTAGTCGATGATGTAGGGCTCACCGTAAAACGCCGAGGACGCCACGGACTCCACCCAAGTTGCAGGCGGTGCCGCAACGCCCCGGGCGGCAAAGGCTGACAGCAGCATGTCCCGGATCTCCTCCAAGCCCCTGCCTCCGGCGTCGCGCGACACGTCGAAGATGGCCAGCTGCAGCCTAAGCTTCTCCTCTGCGTCCGGATCCTGGGCGTCCGGATCCAGGACGGCGGGATCCTGGGACGTTCCGGGCACAGCCTCGGAGTTTGGGTTGGTGCTGCCTGTTTCGGAGCTCATGGGATCCTTTCGGTCGACGTTGCCTGCCAGCCTGGTGCCGTCCAACCGGACGGGTGTGGCACCCTGCGGAGCGCCCTATACCGGCTCCGTACCCTCTGGCACGGAGATCAAGCGTTTCCAGGCGGCCGGAAGTGCCGTGCAGGTCAGTGCCCCCGGTGGTCCTGGATGGTCATCCGCGGGCCAAAGGTGGGCTTGCGGAAGCCGGTGGCCTGGATCATCCGGACCACGCGCTGGCGGTGCCCCCGCCAGGGCTCCAAAAGGCGGAGCATCCCGGCGTCGTCGGTCCGCCGTCCGGTCAATGCGGCCCCCACGTAGGCCGCGAGGTGGTAGTCGCCCACCGAGATCGAGTCCGGGCAGCCGTGGGTGCGCTGCACCACCTCGGCCGCGGTCCACACCCCAATCCCCGGGATGGCCTGCATCTTCTCCGCTGCCTCCAGCGCCGGCAGCGCCGCGAGGCGTTCAAGCGCGGCGGCGGAGCGCAGGGCGCGCATGACGGTGGCGGAGCGCTGGGGTCCCACCCCGGCCTTGTGCCACTCCCAGCTGGGAACCTGCAGCCACTGGGTTGCCGTCGGTGCCACGAGCAAACCGCGCGGGGTGGACGTCCCGGCCGGGGGCGCCGGAGTCCCGTAACGCTGCACCAGGTAGCGGTAGGCGCGCCGCGCCTCGATCACCGTCACCTTCTGCTCCAGGATGATCGGCACCAGCTGGTCCACCATGCGGCCGCTTGAAGGCAGCCGGACCGCCAGGCTGCGGCGCCGCGCCTCCCGCACCATGCGCGGCAGCGTGGCATGGAAAGCCGGTTCATCGAAACCCTGCCAGTCGTCGTCGGCCCCCAACAGGCGGGGCGCCGCCTGCACGGCGGCTGCGGCGCCGGGCCCCCACGCCTGGATATCCACCAACGGCGCACCCACATCGCCGCCACCCGCGGGGGCGAGCCGCATGGTGGCCGGACCGTCCGGCGTCGTAAAAGCATTCCAGACAACGTCCCCGTGCACGCAGAAGGAAGGATCGCTGTTGCCGCGCAGGAGCGGGCCAAGGGTCCGGGAAAGGCTGTAGGGGGCCTCCGGATACCAGCGCAGCGACACGTCCGCCGCGGCTGCCAGCCGGGGAGGTGCCTCTGCGATCGTCATGCCTTCAATCGTCCCACGGACCACTGACAGCGGCGGGACCATCGGCCCTTCTGCGCATTGCGACCCCGGATTAGGATCACCGCGTGTGGCGCCCGGACACCGGCGCAAGGCACCCAACCAACAGATAAGCACAGGAACACGGAGGGCAACCATGGGCGGAGTAGTGCATTTCGAGATCCCCGCGGACGACCAGAAGCGGGCCAGGAAGTTCTACCAGGAGGCGTTGGGCTGGCGGATCGAACCGGTGCCGGGGATGGACTACAGCATGGTCATCACCACGGACATGGACGACGACGGCCAGCCGGCGGCTGCGGGCGCCATCAACGGGGGAATGATGGCCAGGGAGGGGCAGATCACCGGTCCGGTCATCACCGTGGACGTTCCGGATATCAACGCCACGCTCAAGAGCGTGGAGGAGCTGGGCGGCTCCGTGGTCATGCCCAAAAATGAGATTCCCGGGATGGGCTACACGGCCTACTTCAAGGATCCTGAGGGCAATGTGATGGGCCTCTGGGAGAACCTCCCCGCCGCGGAGAGCGGCCAGGCTCCAGGCAGCTGACCCGCGACAGCTGACCCGGGCAGCTGACGTGGTGACGGCTCAGGGCATTCCGGACACGGCCCACAGTGCCAGCACGGCAAGCGGCACGGTCAGCGCCACCGCCAGCAGTCCCGCCGCTGCGAACCCGCCCCACCGGATGGGAACGTTCAGCACCCGCAGCCGCTCGTGCCAGAGCAACGTGGCCAGCGAGGCCCAGGGAGTCACCAACGGGCCAAGGTTCACGCCGATCAGGAGCGCTGCGAGCCGGGCCGGTGAACCCGCCACCGGTTCCAGTGCCAGGTAGGCGGGGAGGTTGTTGGCAGCGTTGGCCGCACCGGCGCCCAGCCCGGCCAGCTGCAGGAGTGCGGGCAGGCTCTCCCCGGTTCCGGCCACACCCGCCAGCAGGGACGTGAGGCCGTGCGCGTGCAGGGCTTCCAGCAGCATGAACAGCCCCACCGTCAGCATCAGCGGCCGCCACGGGACCATGGACCACCGCAGGGCGGAGGGCCGGCGCCGGAGGAAGACCGCCACCAGGACGGCGGCGGCGGCGAGCGCCGGGTACTGGACCGGAAGTCCGGACACCAGTGCAGGCAACAGGACCACCAGCGTGATCCCTGCGGCTTTAAGCAGGGTCCGGTCGCGGATGGGATGGGCCGGTTGCGGTCCGTACGTTCCGCGCAGGTCCCGCCGGAACGCCAGCCACAGCAGGCCAAGGGGGACCAGCAGGCCAACCAGGGCCGGAGCCCAAACCAGCCCGGCGAAGCGCAAGGGGCTCAGGCCCAGCCGGTCCTGCGCCAGGAGGTTGGTCAGGTTGGACACCGGCAGCAGCAGGGACGCGGTATTGGCCAGCCAGATGCTGGTCAGCGCGAAAGGCAACGGCGGGATCCGGGCATGGACGGCCAACAGGACCACCACCGGTGTCACCAGCACCGCCGTCGTATCCAGGGACAGGAACACGGTGGACACCGTTGCCACTGCCACCACCAGGAGCCACAGGAGGAATACGCGGCCCCGGCCCAGTGCGGCCAAGCGGTCCGTCACCACCCGGAACAGCCCTGCTTCGTCCACGAGCTCGGTGACCAGGGACATGGCCAGCACGAAGGCCAGGATGGGAATGGTCCGGGACGCCAGGTCCCCGAACGCGGGAACGGGCAGCACACCGGATGCCAGGGTGGCCACGCCTGCTGCCAGGGTTGCGCCGGGCAGCAGGTAGCTGCGGGTGGCTCTCAGCCATGCGAACTGCTTCACCGGCCTATCCTCGCACCCGCGGCAGGGATCGGCTCGCAGGAAGCGGTAGCTTTGTACCTATGAAGTACGCCCAGTCCATCCTGGACCTCATCGGCAATACCCCGCTCATCAAACTCAACCACGTGACTGAGGGCATCAAGGCCACCGTCCTGGTCAAACTGGAGTACCTGAACCCCGGGGGGTCCATCAAGGACCGGATCGCGGCGCAGATGATCGAGGACGCCGAACGCGAGGGCAAACTGAAGCCCGGCGGCACCATCGTGGAGCCGACCTCAGGGAACACCGGGGTGGGCCTTGCCCTCGTGGCGCAGCAGAAGGGCTACAAGTGCGTCTTCGTGGTCCCGGACAAGGTGGGCGAGGACAAGCGTGCCGTGCTCCAGGCCTACGGTGCGGAAGTGGTGGTCACGCCCACCTCCGTTCCGCCGGACAGCCCCCAGAGCTACTACGGCGTCTCGGACCGGATTACCCGCGAGACCCCGGGCGCCTTCAAGCCGGACCAGTTCTCCAACCCTGCCGCGCCCGGCAGCCACTACAAGACCACTGGGCCGGAGATCTGGCGGGACACCGACGGCAAGGTCACCCACTGCGTCATCGGCGCCGGCACGGGCGGCACCATCACCGGCACCGGCCGGTACCTCAAGGAGGTTTCGGCTGACAGGCCGGAGTCCGACGGCGGTGTGGTCCGGATCATCGGCGCGGACCCCGAAGGTTCGGTCTACTCAGGCGGCACCGGGCGCCCGTACTTCGTGGAAGGCGTCGGGGAGGACATGTGACCGGCCAACTATGACAAGACCATCCCGGACGACGTCATTGCCGTCTCCGATGCTGACTCCTTTGCCATGACCCGGCGCCTGGCGCGGGAGGAGGGTCTGCTGGTGGGCGGTTCCTCCGGCATGGCCGTAGCAGCCGCGCTCAAGGCGGCCAGGGACCTGCCGGAGAGCGCCGTCGTCGTGGTCATCCTGCCCGACTCCGGCCGCGGCTACTTGGCCAAAATCTTCAACGACCAGTGGATGCGCTCCTACGGATTCCTCTCCGGCGGCGAGGAAACCTCCGTGGGGGAGGTCATCAAATCCAAGAACGGCGAGCTGCCCGACCTGGTTCACATCCACCCCAACGAGTCGGTCCGCGACGTCATCAACATCATGAACGAGTTCGGCGTCAGCCACATCCCGGTCCTCTCACAGGAACCGCCGGTGGTCATGGGCGAGGTCCTCGGCGCCGTGGACGAGCGCACCCTGACCGCCAAACTGTTCCGCGGCGAAGCGAAGCTGACGGACAAGATCTCCGAACACATGGGCCCCAAGCTGCCCGTGATCGGCTCACTGGAAACCATCTCCGCTGCCAGGGAACTGCTCTCTGACACGGACACCCTGATGGTCACGTTCGTGGGCGCGCCGGTGGGCATCCTCACCCGGCACGACCTGCTGGCCTACCTCAGCAACTGATCTGCGTCACCCAAAAGGAGCATCATGACTGCCTCTGAAAACCAGGGTTTCAACACCCGCGCCGTCCACGCCGGCCAGGCCTTCGAGCCCCGCACGGGAGCAGTGGTCCCGCCGCTGCACTTCAGCTCCACCTACGCGCAGGACGGCATCGGCGGCCTGCGCAGCGGCTATGAGTACGGGCGCGGCGGCAACCCGACACGGGACGCGCTCCAGGAACAGCTCGCGGCACTGGAGCTGGGCACGCACGCCTACAGTTTCAGCTCCGGGCTCGCCGCGGAGGACGCCCTGATCCGCGCGCTGACCCGCCCCGGGGACCACATTGTGTTGGGCAACGACGCCTACGGCGGCACCTACCGGCTCATCAGCCGTGTCCTGGGCGACTGGGGGATCGGCAACACACCGGTGGACATGGCCAACCTGGACAGGGTCCGCCGTGCGGTGGCTGCGCACAAGACCCGGTTCGTATGGGTGGAGACGCCGTCCAACCCGCTGATGAAGATCACCGACATTGTGGCGCTCGCCGACATAGCGCACGACGCCGGGGCCCTCCTGGTGGTCGACAACACCTTCGCGTCGCCCTACCTGCAGAACCCGCTCGCCCTGGGTGCCGACGTGGTGGTCCATTCCACCACGAAGTACATTGGCGGCCACTCCGACGTGGTGGGTGGCGCCGTCGTGGTCAAGGACGAGGAACTGGCCGAGAAGATCGGCTTCGTCCAGTTCGCGGTGGGGGCCGTGTCCGGCCCCATGGACGCCTTCCTGACCACCCGCGGACTCAAGACGCTCGGCGTCCGGATGGACCGGCACAGCGAGAACGGCCAGGCCGTGGCCGAGTGGCTGCTGGAGCGCCCGGAGGTGGAGGCCGTCCTCTACCCGGGCCTGCCAGGCCACCCCGGCCATGAGCTGGCCAAATCCCAGATGCGCAAGTTCGGCGGCATGGTGTCCGTGCAGTTCAAGGGCGGTGAAGCCGCTGCCCGCAAGGTGGCCGAGTCTACGTCCGTGTTCACGCTGGCGGAGTCCCTGGGCGGGATCGAATCGCTCATGAACTACCCGTCGGAGATGACGCACGCGTCCGTCAAGGGCACGGAGCTGGCCGTCCCGGTAAACCTGCTGCGCCTGTCCTGCGGCATCGAGGACAAGGAAGACCTGATCGCGGACCTGGACCAGGCCTTCTCGAATATCCCGTAACGGTAGGCGGACCTCTGGCTTTCTTGAAGAAAGTTAACTAGTGTTCCGGTATGCCTCTTCGATCCGACTGGTCCCAACGCAACTGCAGCATGGCCCGCGGCCTGGACATCCTGGGTGACCCCTGGTCCATCCTGGTCCTGCGGGAGGTCTTCTTCGGCAACGGGCGCTTCGACGCCATGAAGAGCCGGCTGGAGGTGGCGGACTCGGTCCTCACGAAGCGGCTGGCAGGCCTGGTTGAGTCCGGACTGCTGGAGAAAAAGGCGTACGACGACGGCGGGCGCACCCGCCAGGAGTACGTCCTCACACCCAAAGGTGAGGACGTACTGCCGGTCCTGAACGCGGTGACCATCTGGGCGGAGAAGCATTTGCCGGCACCGTCGGATCAGGCGCATCTCCACGTCATCCATTCCGGCTGCGGAAAAGCCACCAGTTCGGCGGACACCTGCACCGAATGCGGGGAGCGGCTGACCGCGGCGAACACCAGCTGGCACAGCCGCGCCCGTTCCGAGGAGCCCATCCGGCTGTCCACCGCTTCCGGGAAAGGAACGGCCGCGTGAGCGCCCTGCCCGGGGATACGGCGGACACGTCGACGCTGCAGACCCCGCGCGGACGGGGGCGCCGCTTCCACCCCGCCTGGGTCGTCGCCGCCGTCGCCTTCCTGGCGCTGGTGGGGGCCGCCGGTTTCCGGGCTGCTCCCGGCGTCCTCATGGTCCCGCTCCAGCAGGAGTTCGGCTGGTCCACCACTGTGCTGTCCGCGGCCGTAAGCATCAACCTGGTGCTCTTCGGCCTCACCGCCCCGTTCGCCGCCGCCCTGATGGAGCGCTTCGGCATCCGGGCCGTGACGGCGACGGCACTGGTCCTGATCGGGATGGGCAGCGCGCTGACGGTGCTGGTGAACCAGTCCTGGCAGATCCTGCTGACGTGGGGGCTGCTGATCGGGCTGGGGACGGGCTCCATGGCCCTGGTCTTCGCCGCCACTATCGCCAACACGTGGTTCACCAAGAGCCGCGGCCTGGTCATTGGCATCCTCACCGCCGCAGCGCGGTACCAGCTGGTCTTCCTGCCCTTCATCGCCATGCTTGCGCAGGACCCCGGCTGGCGGCAGGCCTCCCTGCTCATCGCTGCCGGCGCCCTGGCCGTGGTCCCGCTGGTGCTGAAGTTCCTCAAGAACTCGCCGGCCGACGTCGGGGTGCTGCCCTACGGTGCTGCGCCGGTGGACGTCGAGGCTAAAGAGGCCGCACCGGTCCAGGACAGCGGACCCCGCACCAACGCCGCCGTCCGCGCCCTCCAGGTGCTGCGGCGCGCCAGCAAGGTCAGGACCTTCTGGGCCCTCGCGGCGGGGTTCGCCATCTGCGGCGCCACCACCAACGGGCTGATCGGCACCCACTTCATCCCCTCCGCGCACGACCACGGCATGCCTGAAACCACCGCCGCGGGACTGCTGGCCGTCGTCGGGATCTTCGACATCATCGGGACCATCGCCTCGGGCTGGCTGACGGACCGGTTCAACCCCCGCATCCTGCTGGCCGTCTACTACCAGTTCCGCGGGATCGGCCTGCTGGTGCTTCCGCTGCTGCTGAACGCCGAAGTGCAGCCCAGCATGATCGTGTTCGTGGTGATCTACGGCCTGGACTGGGTGGCCACCGTTCCACCCACGGCAGCCATCTGCCGCGAAACGTTCGGAGCTGACGGCAGCGTGGTCTTCGGATGGGTCTTTGCAGCGCACCAGCTGGGCGCCGCCGGAGCCGCCATCGCCGCCGGGGCCCTCCGTGATGCCACCGGGCACTACACCTACGCCTGGTTCGGTGCGGCCGCGATGTGCACCATCGCCGCGGTCATCAGTGCCACCATCCGCCGGCACCACAGCCGGCGGGAAGCGGAGCCCGCAGCGGCCTGAAACGCGGCGCCGCTAGGCTGGTCGGATGGAACCCCTCACTCCCGCCCCTTCCCGTCCTGTTGCCCTGGTCACCGGTGTGGGCCGGCTGGCAAGCATCGGCGCGGGAATTGCCCGCCAGCTCGCGGCGGACGGCTGGGACCTGGTCCTGTCCTACTGGGCCGACTACGACGCCCGCATGCCGTGGGGGAGCGAACCCGAAGACGTGGTACGCCTGACCGCGGAGCTGGAAGCCATCGGTGCCCAGGTCCATGTCCTGTCCGCCGACCTGCAGGATCCCGGCGTCCCGGACCGGCTCGTGGCGGAGGCGGCCCAGCTGGCCGGTCCGCTGCAGGGCCTGGTGCTCAGCCATGCCGAGTCGGTGGATTCCGGCGTGCTGGACACCACGGTTGAGTCCTTCGACCGGCATTTCGCCGTGAACACGCGTGCCAGCTGGCAGCTGATTGCCGCCTTCGCCCGCCAGGCCACAGACGACGGCGGCGCGATCGTTGCGCTGACCAGTGACCACACAGCGTTCAACCTTCCCTACGGCGCCTCCAAGGGTGCCCTGGACAGAATCGTGATTGCCGCCGCCCGCGAGCTGGGACCACAGGGCATCTCCGCGAACGTCCTCAACCCGGGGCCTGTGGACACCGGCTGGATGACCCCGGAGGTGCGCGAAGAGCTCACGGCGCAGCAGCCGGGCGGCCGCCTGGGCACCCCGGCGGACGTTGCCAGGACCGTGGCCTTCCTGCTCTCACCGGCCGGACGATGGGTCTCCGGTCAGCTGATCAAGTCCGACGGCGGCTTCTCCGCCTGAGCGCTGCGCCGCAACCCGCCGCCAACCCGCGCTCAGTGGAAGGCATCAAGCCCGGTGATGTGCCGGCCCAGGACCAGGGTGTGCACCTCGTCGGTACCCTCGTAGGTCCGCACTGATTCCAGGTTCGCAGCGTGCCGCAGCGGTGAGTAGTCGGTGGTAATGCCGTTGCCGCCCAGGATGGTCCGGGCCTCGCGGGCGATCCTGATGGCTTCGCGCACGTTGTTCAGCTTGCCCAGCGAGATCTGTTCGGGCCGGATAGTCCCCGCGTCCTTGAGTAAGCCCAAGTGCAGGGCCAGCAGTGTGCCCTTCTGGATCTCGAGCAGCATGTCCACCAGTTTCTGCTGCGTGAGCTGGTAGCCCGCCAGCGGCTTGCCGAACTGCAGCCGCTCCAGTGAGTAATCCAGTGCTGCCTCGTAGGAATCCCGGGCGGCGCCCATGGCACCCCAAGCGATCCCGTACCGGGCCTCGTTAAGGCAGGTGAACGGGCCGCGGAGCCCGCGCGCAGCCGGGAGCAGGGCCTCAGGACCCAGCCGGACGTCGTCGAACACCACGTCGCACTGGATGGAGGCGCGCATGGACAGCTTCTGCCGGATGGGCGTGGCCGTCACGCCGGGTGTGCCGGCCGGCACCAGGAAGCCGTGCACGCCGTCGTCGGTCATGGCCCACACCACCATGACGCTTACCACGGAGGCCAGCCCGATCCAGCGCTTGGTGCCGTTGAGCACCCAGCCGGCGTCGTCCCCGCTGCCGTCCCGGACCGCGGAGGTGGCCATGGAGGCGGGGTCCGATCCGGCCGTGGGCTCGGTCAGGGCGAAGCACCCGATGACCTCGCCGGCGGCCATCCGGGGCAGCCACTCCTGCTTCTGCTCCTCGGAGCCCCAGGTGTGGATGGCGGTCATGGCCAGCGAACCCTGGACGGACACGAAGGTGCGGATGCCTGAATCCCCGGCCTCCAGTTCCATCGCCGCCAGGCCGTACACGACGGCGGACCGGCCCGGGCAGCCATAGCCCTCCAGGTGCATCCCCAGGACGCCCAGCTCACCGAGTTCCGTCGCCAGTTCAAGGGGAAAGACGGCGTCCTCGTACCAGCGGGCGATGTCCGGTTTGATCCGCTGGTGGGTGAAGTCGCGGACCTTCTGCCGGAGCTCCAGTTCCTCCGCGGACAGCAGGGAGTCGAGGTCCAGGACGTCGGAGGGGCCCGCGGTCACGGCGTCACTCTCTTCACCGCGCATCTCTTCAGCAGTCATTTTTTTGCCCGTCATTTCTTTACCAGGAAGTAGCCGCGGGTGGCGGGCAGGAACCGGCAGAGGGCGGCGAGCACCACGCCGATCGCCAGCAGCACCACACCGCTCACGAAGGCACCGCCGATGCCGAAGATCTGGGTGTCGCCGTAGGCCGGGTCCCACATCTGGACGGCCGAGATGAAGAACGCCGCGGTCAGCAGCAGCGCGCCGGCGAGCGGGAGGATGCCGCGGAACCAGAGGTTGCGGGCCGAGTCCCGGAGCGTTCCGCGGAAGTACCAGAAGCAGGCGAAGCCGGTCAGGGCGTAGTAGAACGCGATGAACAGGCTGATGGCGCTGATGGAGTCCGCCAGCAGGTTTTCACTGAGGAAGCTCATGGCCACGTAGTAGGCGGCCGCGGCGGTACCCATCACCTTGGTGGAAAAACCCGGGGTCTGGTTGCGCGGGTGCACCTCGCCGAACTTCGCCGGCAGGGCGCCGTGGACGCCCATGGACAGGGTGCCGCGGGCGGTCGGGAGGATGGTGGTCTGCGTGGAGGACAGGACGGAGGCGAGGACCGCGACGACGATCAGCCAGCCCCACGGCCCCAGCACCACATCCTTCATGGCCAGGAACACGTCGTCCTGATTGGCCTCATTGCCCAGGCCGATGCCCTCGGACCCCACGGTGGCGTACATCATCACCAGCAGCGCCACCGAAACATAGATGGCCACCAGCACGAAAGCGGAGATGACCGCGCCCCGGCCCGGAGTCGTGGACGGGTCCTCGGTTTCCTCGTTGACCGCCAGGCAGGTGTCCCAGCCCCAGTAGATGAACAAGGCAAGGAGGGCGCCGTGCACCACGGCGCCGGGGTCGGCAAAAGCGCCCACCGGGTTGAACCAGTCGAAGTCGAAAGCCTGGCCCTCGGGCGCCCCGCCCACGATCCGCATGACGATGGCCAGCGCAAAGATGCCCAGCGCAATGTACTGGACATACGTGAGGACGCGCTGGACGTGCTCGCCCAGCCGGATCCCGCGGTAGTTCACCAGGGTCATCAGCACGATGAACAGCAGGCCCGTTCCGGTGACCAGCAGCTTGTTCTGTGCCAGTGACCCGTCACCCACCAGCAGCCAGAGGTACTGGCCCGCCACCTGCGCCAGGTTGGCCAGGACCACGATCCCGGCCAGCGCCACACCCCAGCCGCCCAGCCACCCGGCCCACGGGCCGAAGGCCTGCCGGGACCAGGTGAACGTGGTGCCGCAGTCAGGAATGGCGCTGTTGAGCTCGCGGAAGGCGTAGGCGATGAAGAGGACCGGGATGAAGCCCAGCAGCAGGATCAGGGGAGTGTAGTTGCCGTTGACGGCAACAATCAGGCCCAGGGTGGCAGCCAGCGAGTACACCGGGGCGGTGGATGCGAGCCCCAGCATCACGGAGTCGCCCAGGTCCAGGATCCCGGCCCGCAGACCCTTGGCCGGCACCGGGGTGCCGGCCCCGCCGCCCTGGCTTCCCGCCGTCGAAATATCCGTGCTCATAAGGTGATACCTGCCTTGGTGGAGTCGGCCACCGCCGAAAGCGGGGCCGGCGCGTCAATGGTGTTGGGCACAAAGCGGCAGAAGTAGTCCGTGACCGGGCCGTCCGATTCACGGATGCCGCAGCCCACGGACTCGCCGTCCACCACCCACAGGCCCAGGACCGGACGGTTGCCGTCGAAGTCCGGGAGCGGATGGTACTGCTGGTAGCACCAGCCCTCCCGGCCGTACCCGCCGGGCTGCTCCAGCTTGAGGCCGTCCGCGTGAATGCGGATGTTGTCGCCCTCGCGGCCATGCAGGGGCTTGGCCACCCATTCCTTCAACGGACCCGGGTCCGTGAGGTACGCCGGCAGCAGGTTGGGGTGGTCGGGGTACAGGTGCCACAGCGCGGCGAGCAGGGCCTTGTTGGAGAGCAGCATTTTCCAGGCCGGTTCCACCCAGCGCGGGTTGTGGGCCCGCTCCAGGAGGCGGGGGCCGAACTCCTCCTTCATCATCAGCTCCCAGGGGTAGAGCTTGAAGATGGTGCTGATCATGAAATTGTCCAGGTCCACGAAGCGGTTCAGGTTGGGGTCCCACCCGATATCGGACATGTTGATGCCGATGGTGGTCCATCCGGCCTGGCTGGCGACGTCACGCATGTAGGCGGCGGTCATCCAGTCCTCCCCGGATTCCTCAACTTCCGAATGGGCAACGTGCAACGTGCTCATGCCCGTGCGGTACTGGAACTTCTTCCACTGCCGGATCAGGGCCTCGTGAATGCCGTTCCACTGGTCCTTTTCCGGGTGGACGTCCTGCAGCCAGAACCATTGGGCCACAGCGGCCTCGATGAGCCCGGTGGGGGTGTCCGCGTTGTATTCGAGCATCTTGGCGGGGCCGCCCTGGCCGTCATAGATAAAGTCGAACCGGCCGTACACGTCCACGTCGGCGGCCTGCAGGGATTCCGCGGCGAGCTCCAGGGCCTGGGGTCCGATGCCGATGCTGCCCATGGCGCCGGTGGCCAGGAACTTCGCCGCTTCCAGGCACATCCGGTGCATGTCCTCGGCGGCGAGCTCGAGCGTTTCCACCTCGTCCATGGTGAACTCGTAGTACGCCGATTCGTTCCAGTACTCGATCCTGCGCCCGTCATCCATGGTGGTGGTGGAGAAGACCAGGCCCTGCTCTTCGATCTTCTGCTTCCAGCCCGGCCGGGGCTCAGACAACAACCGTTTCATCCGTCAGCCTCCCGAGACCTTGCCGCCGCCGCCGCTTGAACCGCTCTTGGCGCTTGAACCGAACCCGCCGCGGCTGACCGTGCCGCCCTTGCTGCTGTAACCCGTGGACGCCTTGGCGCCAGTGGGGACGCTGCGCGTGTAGTTTGGCGCGGTGGACCTGTTCTGGCCGATGGGCGGAACGCTCGCCCCGCGGGAATAGAAGTACCAGGCGTAGATGCCGCCGCTGCGCCCGGCGGAACTGTCACAGCTGCTGTCCGCCACGCGCTCGCCGGTTTCGTCGTTGAAACAGACCTGTGCGTACTCGGGGTCATCCTCATTGCTGGCCACCACCGCCGTGATGGTGCTTACCAGGAGCGCGGTCACGCCGAGGCCCACCACCACGGTTCGCCGCTGGGAGCGCTTCTTGCGGGCCGCGGCCTGGTTGAGCTGCTTCTCCCGCTCGCGTGCAAACGGATCGACGGGGGTGACGGGTTCATTGAGGAGCTCGGGACGCAGGTCCGGCTTGGGGACCTGCCAGGGCGGTGGCTTGGCGGTGCTGCCGGCGCCAGTGCTGCCGTCGGGTGCCGGCCCGGTCTCCGGATCCTCTTTTGGGTCTTTCTGGTTCGAGTCCACGGCGTCCCCCTCAAATTCGTCACGCGAGATGTGGGCACAGCACTGCACCCCCAATGCAAGTCTCGAATCAGCGTAGTCCCTGCCGGTGCCGCCTGCGAGCAGGAACCCACTGCGGCAACGGGGGAGAAGTGCCCATTGCGGGGACCTGCAGGCGCGTCCCGCGGAAACCCTAGACTGATGCCATGGAACCAGGTTCAGTGCTTGCCGTCTGCCGCGTCCACCAGCTCCTGGGAGACCAGGGCAGCGTGGGTGTCACGGCCATCGACAAGCGCCCGGCCGATGGTCCGGTCAAAGTGCACAAGCTGGGCCTGCGCGGGGACATCCAGGCCAACAGGGCACACCACGGCGGGGAGGACCAGGCCGTCTACGCCTATTCCCAGGCCGACGCAGACTTCTGGTCCGGCGCTTTGGGGCGGGAGCTGCCGCCGGGCATCTTCGGTGAGAACCTGCGGGTCTCCGGCATCGAGGCCACCCACGCGGTGATCGGGGAGCGCTGGACGGTGGGCTCCGGCGTCGAACTCGAAGTCACGTCGCCGCGCACCCCCTGCGCCACGTTCCAGCGGCGGATGAAGGAACCGCAGTGGGTGAAGCGGTTCACCGACGAGGGGCGGGTGGGGACTTACCTGCGGGTGGTCCGCACCGGCAGCATCCAGGCCGGGGACACCATTGAACGGACGTTCGTCCCGAGCCACGGCGTCACCATAGGCCAGTGGTTCAGTGAGCCGGATGCGGGCATCATTGCGGCCCTCCGCGGAGCAGAGGCCGACGGCGAGATCCGGCTCCAGGATGAGTACCACACCAAGTTCGAGGTACTGCTGCGGCGGCTGGGACGGTAGCACCGCCCCGCGGCACGGCTGCGGGGCGCGCGGCGGTGTGCGCAAGCTCACCGCCGTCGTCGGCCGTTCAATTTCCGGTCTCCGGCATCCGTGCCCTACACTTGAAATATCCCCCACTCCGGAAATCCCTTTTTCCTGCCCAATTCTTGAGGCAGGACTGGCAAGTGTTGGGGCCCGCGCAAGCGATGCGGGCATTTTCATAGGGAGAGCCGGCTAAAGAAAACGCTGTACAGACTGCTGGGATAGCAGCCAAGAGATGCAGCGCGAAGTCCTGCCACGGGATTGCGAAAGCGCCGGACTTCTGTGACCGGCCGGTCAACGTTTGCCCGGCATCATCGGCACGTGTACTGCGGCTCCGCTCACCTCGGGTAGTGCCGCCTGGCCCCCTATGGATGAGGAATATCTCTCTATGCCCGAAAATCAGAACGAAACCACCGCAGCGGCAACCGCTGAAACCGCTACCGTCGAATTCACTGAAGCCGCTGCACCCGCAGCCGAGCCCGCTGCCACCGAAGCTGCCGCAACGGCCGACGTTGCTCCCGCTGCCAAGGCCGCGGATGACGACGAAAACACCGTCAAGTTCGTTGACCTCGGCATCGACGCCCGCGTCCTTGCCGCCCTGCAGGATGTCGGGTACGAAAAGCCGTCCCCCATCCAGGCGGCCACCATCCCGCTGCTGCTCGAAGGCCGCGACGTGGTGGGCCTGGCGCAGACCGGTACCGGCAAGACTGCAGCATTCGCAGTGCCGGCACTGTCCCGCCTGGCCGAACTCCACGACCTCAACGGCCCCTCCCGCAAGACCCAGGCGCTGGTCCTGGCCCCCACCCGCGAGCTGGCCCTCCAGGTTGCCGAGGCCTTCACCTCCTACGCCAAGCACATCGACGACTTCACCGTCCTGCCCGTCTACGGCGGCTCCGCCTACGGCCCCCAGCTCGCCGGCCTGCGCCGCGGCGCCCAGGTGGTCGTCGGTACCCCCGGCCGCGTGATCGACCACATCGCCAAGGGTTCCCTGGACCTGTCCGAACTCCAGTACCTGGTGCTGGACGAGGCTGACGAGATGCTGCGCATGGGCTTCGCCGATGACGTGGAACAGATCTTCCAGCAGACCCCCGAGGGCCGCCAGGTTGCGTTGTTCTCCGCCACCATGCCGGGCCAGATCCGCCGCATGTCCAAGCAGTACCTGAACAACCCGGCCGAGGTGCAGGTCAAGTCCAAGACCACCACCGGCGCCAACACCCGCCAGCGCTACCTGCAGGTCATGGGCCCGCACAAGCTGGACGCCATGACCCGCATCCTCGAGGTGGAAGAGTTCGACGGCGTCATCGCCTTCGTCCGCACCAAGATGGCCACCGAGGACCTGGCTGACAAGCTGCGCGCCCGCGGTTTCCAGGCTGCCGCCATCAACGGCGACATCCCGCAGCAGCAGCGCGAGCGCACCGTCGATGCGCTGAAGGAAGGCCGGATCGACATCCTGGTGGCCACCGACGTCGCAGCCCGCGGGCTCGACGTGGAGCGCATCAGCCACGTCATCAACTACGACATCCCGCACGACACGGAGTCGTACGTGCACCGCATCGGCCGTACGGGCCGTGCCGGCCGTTCCGGTGAAGCCATCCTCTTCATGACGCCGCGGGAGAAGTACCTGCTGCGTTCCATCGAGAAGGCCACGCGCCAGCCGGTGGAGCAGATGCACCTGCCCACCGCCGAGACCGTCAACACGCTGCGCCTGGGCAAGTTCGCCGAGCGCATCACCGAGACCCTTGCGTCCGAGGATGTTTCCGCGTTCCGTGACCTCATCGCTTCCTACGAAGAAGAGCACAACGTTCCCGCTGCCGAGATTGCCGCAGCACTGGCTGTCATGGCGCAGGGCGGCCAGCCGCTCCTGGTGAAGGAACTGCCTGCCGCTCCCGAGTTCCAGAAGCGTGAGCGGTCCAAGGACGGCTTCGGCTCCCGTGGCCCGACCCGGACGCTGACCGAAGGCAACGCCACCTACCGGATTGCCGTGGGACGCCGCCAGCGGGTCATGCCCGGTTCGATCGTGGGCGCCATCGCCAATGAGGGCGGCATCTCCTCTTCGCAGATCGGCGGCATCGACATCCGCTCGGACCACTCCCTGGTGGAACTGCCCGCGGACCTGAGCCAGGACCAGCTGCGCGCCCTGTCCCGCACCCGGATCGGCGGCGAGCTGATCCACCTCGAGCTGGACAACGGCCGCAAGCCCTCCGGCGAGCGCGGCGCCTACCAGGGAAACCGCGGCGGTGACCGCGGCGGCAACTTCAAGGGCAACGGTGGGTTCAAGAAGGAATTCCGCAAAAACGACGGCGAGCGGACCTCCGCTGACCGCGGCGGCCGTTCGTACAGCGACCGTTCAGAGCGTTCCTTCAGCGACCGCGGTGACTCCCGCTTCGCCGGCCACGGCGACGGCTCCCGCAAGCCCCGCAGCGGCGGCGACAGCGGCCACCGCGACTTCAACCGCAAGGGCAAGTGGTAAACACTCCCGCGCGTTGAGGGATTGACGACGGCGATGGGCCGGCTTTCGAGCCGGCCCATCGGCATTTAAGCGGAAGTCGAATGTGGGGCTGGACACATTCCAGCCCCGGCATGTAGGTAACGTGCCTTAGAAAGGCGCTTCCCGGCGTCGGCCGCTCCGCTGTCCATGCCCGTTCAGCCGCGGAATTCCGCGGAAAACGCGGCGTGCGCGGTGCCGGCGGCGGGTGCAATTCCCGGTTCGGGGAAGGGGTGGACGCCGATTTGTTGGTGCGTAAATCTTCCGGTAGAGTATTTACTCGTTGCCCCCCTAGCTCAGTGGTAGAGCGCGTTCTTGGTAAGAACGAGGTCACCGGATCGATTCCGGTGGGGGGCTCTGAATGAGGGCCTGCGTCAAGGCGGTTTGACCGGCTTGACGCAGGTTTTTCTCATTCGTGGCGGTGTAGCTCAGTTGGTTAGAGCGCACGACTCATAATCGTGAGGTCGGGAGATCGAGCCTCCCCACCGCTACAGGCTAAGCCCCCTGGATCGAAAGATCCCGGGGGCTTTCCTGTTTCCAGGATCCGCAGTAGCTTGGCAGCAACTGCGGATGGGGGATTCGGTGGACTTTCTGGCGGCGGTGATGGAGCCGTTCCGATGGCTGGTGTCCGTCATCATGGTGGCTTTCCACGACGGCCTCAGCGCGGCGGGAATGCAGCCGGGGGACGGCTGGACCTGGACGCTGTCCATCATCGGGCTGGTGCTGGTGATCCGCGCCGCTCTGGTTCCGGTATTCCTGGCCCAGGTCCGGGCCCAGCGCCGGATGCGGCTCCTGCAGCCGGACCTGAAGGAGCTCCAGGACAGGTACAAGGGCAGGACGGACCAGGCGTCGCGCCAGGCCATGGCCCAGGAACAGATGGCCCTGTACAGGAAGCATGGCACCAACCCGTTCTCGGCATGCCTGCCGCTGCTGATCCAGGCGCCGTTCTTCCTGGCCCTCTTCCAGGTGCTGTCCGGAATCTCCAGCGCCGCGCGGCAGGACCAGGGCATTGGCGCGCTGGGCAGCGAGCAGGTGGTCCAGTTCGATTCCTCCAGCATTTTTAGAGCTCCGCTGTCCGCCTCGCTGCTGCACGGTGGTGGTGACCCCACTGCGGTGGCGGTGCCCGCCGTCGCCATGATCCTGGTGATGATTGCCTGCCAGTTCCTTACCCAGAAACTCGTGGCGGCTCGGACCATGGCCGGGCAGGACCCTGACAGCCCGCTGATGCGCCAGCAGCGGATCCTCCTGTATATCCTGCCGTTGATCTTTGGCGTGGGCGGGATCTTTTTCCCCATCGGCGTCCTGGTTTACTGGACGGTCTCCAACCTTTGGACGCTGGGCCAGCAATCCCTGGTGTCGCGCTTACCGTGAGTGAGGGGTCAGCGGCCGGACAATGCCTGCGCCTGCTCCTTGAGGAAGTCGCTGACGGACTTCGGCTTGATCCCACGCTGGCGGAGGGGCGCGTCATCCCAGATGGCCACGTTCAGGTCGGAGGTCAGGCCCGCTCCCAGCGCGGAGGCCAGGCCATCCCTGCGGCGCGAGAGCGCCTTCACCGCGAGTCGGGCGACGGGGCGCGGCATATGCTGCACTTTCATCTTGTGGTGCATCAGTTTCCCGGCAAGGGCAGCGGCCTCGTTCTTCGACACAGGTTCCGGGCCGCCAAACTCGACCAGCCGGGGCGGATCCGGCTCCACCGCCAGAGCGCAGAGGAGCGCCGCCACGTCATCCGTCGCCACCCACCGCGCCTTGGTGTTGCCGTGCCCTATAACCGACACTTTGCCGGCCGCCATGTCGAAGCGGCTGATGGGGGAGAAGTGGATTTCCTGGAAGGCGTCGGACCGCACGATGACCGTTTGCATGGCAGAAGCCGCCAGGCGCCTTTCCATTGCGCGCTTGGCGTGCCGCAGTGGTGTCTCGACAGCGGTTTCGATGCCCGTGAAGGACAGATAGACGAAGCGGCGGACGCCGGCGGCCTCCGCAGCGTCGATGAGGTGGCCCATGCCCACCTCGTCAACGTCGCGCAGGCTGGCCTGGCTGCTGCCTTGCAACCGGCGGCTTATCGCCGTCGCCGTGGCAATCACCGTTTCGACGCCCTCGCATGCGGGAGGCAGCGTGGCAGGTTCAGTGAGGTCTCCGCGCACAACTTCCGCGCCGATCGCACGGAGCTGTGAATCGTCGGTGGTGCGCCGGACCAGGCAGCGGACATCCTGCCCTGACTCACGCAGCAGCCGGGCCACCCGGCCGCCGAGGTCACCCGTGGCCCCGACCAGGAGGATCATGGCCGTGCTCCTTCCATTCCTGCTCCGGTGACGGCCTGGACGGCGGCATTCACGTCCGCCGCATCCCTTTCGACGGGCTCCAGGTAGAACCTCACGGCCGCGATCCGGTCGTTGCGGAGGCTGAAGATGGCGACGCCGGCCTGCTCGACGGCGCTGCCGTCCAGGCGGGTGCCCTGCGATCCCCATTCGACCCATACGTTCCCGCCGGTGCCGGTTGCCGCATCCAGCACTGTCACGGTCATGTCCGGGATCCCTGCGAACAGTGCGGACCAGTTCTTCCGCACTTGTGAGCTTCCGGTGAAGCTGCGTGCGGGGTGGTTGGGGGTGATATTGACGTAGTCGTCGGCGAACTCGGCCACCATGGCATCGAGGTCGCGCCGCTGTGTCGCGGAAAACATTCGGCGAACAGGGCCGTCGGGGAGGCGGTCCACGCCGTTTGGCGTGTCCATGGAAATGCTCCTTGGTGCCTCGCGGGGCGAGGCTGTGACCTGTTAGATTGCATTCAATACAGTGAACTGTATTGGTTGGAGTTTAAGACCGCATGAAGAGCCCAGTCAATGCCTCCGGCAACCGCCCCGCACAGCGCAGTTATGACGCACGGCGGCGCCGGCAGCTCGCCGCGGAGTCATTGCACACCGTCCGTGTGCACGCCAGGGAGCTGTTCCTTGCACAGGGATTTGGCGCGACGACCATTGCGGAGATTGCGCGCGCTGCCGGGGTCTCGGCGGAGTCGGTCTACAAGAACTTCGGCAGCAAGGCCGGGCTGGTCCGCGCCATCTACGAGGAGAGCCTCCTCGGTGCGGGCGGTCCGCCGGCGGAGCAGAGGTCTGATCTGGCCCAGACGACGGAAACGGATCCGGTACGGCTGATGGAGCGGTTCGGCCGGTTCACCACGGAGATCAGTCCCATCGGCGCCCCGGTCTACCTCCTCATCAGGGACGCTGCGGCCAGCGGGGACGCTTCCATGGCGGCCCTGCTGCGTGAGGTGGACGATGCCCGCTACCGCCGGATGCTGCACAATGCGCGGCAGCTGGTGGGCAGGGGACTCCTCAAGCCCGGACTCACCACGGCCGAAGCTGCCGACGTCATGTTCACCTCCACGGCCGCCGAACTCTACGAGACCCTGGTGGTCAAGCGTGGATGGTCCGCCGAACGCTACGGCACGTTCATCGCCAGGACCTTGGCAGCGAACCTGCTCTGACCCGGCCCGGGCGCCTACTGGCCGCAAACCCCCGGCAGGGACTGTTCCGCGCAGGATTCGACCGGCAGAATGGGCCCATGGCGCAGCTGATCTACTCCGCAATCATGTCCATTGACGGTTACACGGCAGACAAGGACGGCAACTTCAACTGGTCCGCACCGGATGAGGAAGTCCACGCCTTCATCAATGACATGGAACGGGACGTCGGCACGTACCTCCTGGGCCGCCGGATGTATGAGGTGATGTCGGTCTGGGAAACCATGGATACCCAGGATGAGCCACCGGTCATCCAGGACTACGCCCGCATCTGGCAGGGGGCGGACAAGGTGGTCTACTCAACTACGCTGGACACCCCCAGTACCTCGAAGACCCGCCTCAAGCGGCAGTTCCTCCCGGAAACCGTGCGGGACCTGAAAAAGGACAGCGGCCGGAACATCAGCATCGGCGGCCCCACCCTCGCGGCGCACGCCCTCAACGCCGGGCTGGTGGACGAGTGCCGGCTGTTCGTCAACCCGGTGGCCGTTGGCGGTGGCCTGCGCTTCCTGCCGGACGGGCTGCAGGCACGGCTGGAGTTGCTCGAAGAGCGCCGGTTCGGCAACGGAGTGGTGTACCTGCGCTACCGGGCCCGCTGAACCGCTGCCGTCCCGGCCCGTGGCTGGACCGCGAAGACGGTGAACACCATGGCTACCAGAGCCGTGCCCACCAGCAGGAGCAGCCCGATCGAATAGCTGCGCGTCACGGCGTCGTAAGTGGCGCCCATCACCAGCGGGGGAAAGTAGCCGCCCAGGCCGCCCGCGGCACTGACGATGCCGCTGATGCTGCCCACCTTTCCTGCCGGGGACAGCACACCCACCCACGCGAACACCCCGCCCGTTCCCAGCCCCAGCGCCGCAGCCATGGCAACGAACGTGGCACCCGCGGGAACCTCGCCGTCGGGCCGCAGGTTTACCACCCAGCCCAGGACGGCGACGGCGCCAAGGGCCACGAGCACCACGGGCTTGGGACCAAGCTTGTCCGCCAGGACCCCGCCCACGGGCCGTGCAAGGACGGCGGCCAGGGCAAACCCGGCGGTACGGGCCCCGGCGCCGGCGGGGTCGAAGCTGTATACGTCCCGCAGATAGGTGGGCAGGTAGGTGGCGAACGAGACGAAGCCGCCGAAGACCACCGCGTACAGGAAGCACATCTTCCACGTGACGGCCGTCCTGGCCGCGTCCAGGAGCTTGGGCAGCACCGGCGCATGGTTGGGGGCCCAGCCCGGTGATTCCTTCATGAGGAACCAGACCAGCCCCGCCATCACGGCCAGGACCCCGGAGATCAGCAGGTGGGTGGGGAAGTAACCGATCCCGGCCACCAGCCGGGGATTCAGGAAAGCCGCCAGCGCCGTCCCGCCCATGCCTGCGCCAAAGACGCCGGTGGCGAAGCCCCTTCGTGCGGGTTCGTACCAGGCGCTGACGAACGGGATCCCGACGGCGAACACTGTCCCGGCCACGCCGAGCAGCAGCCCGGCCCCCAGCACCAGGGCAAAGGAACTGATGAGGCCTCCCACGGAGACCAGGAGGATGGGAGGGATGGCGGCCAGCAGGACAAAGGTGAACATCGCCCTGCCGCCGTACTTGTCCGTGAGCGTGCCCACCACGATCCGTCCCAGCGATCCGACGAAGACCGGCATGGCCACCAGGATCCCGGTGGTCGCGGGCGTCAGGGACAGGTCCTGGGTGTAGAAGGCGCCGAGGGTGGCCACCGAGTTCCACGCCCAAAACCCTGCCACGGACGCCGCCGTGGCCAGCGCCAGGTTCAGTGCCCTGCCGGTGACTGGCGTTGAGGTTGTTCCGGCCACTGCTTGCTCCTCACCACATCATCCAAACGCACCGCCGGTCAGCGGTTGCGGGTGTCCCTGTCCGGCGTGCCCACTGCGGACCAGCCCCTGCCCTTGGTCTCCCGGTCCCGCGACCGGTAGACGATGTAGGGGCGGAACAGGTAGTGCAGGGGCGCGGTAAAGGCATGCACCAGCCGCGTGAACGGCCAGATGACGAAGAGCGCCATCCCCACCAGGGTGTGCAGGTGGAAGGAGAACGGCGCGGCCGCCATCGCCGCGATGTCCGGCTGGAAGATAAACAGCGACCGGAACCACGGCGCCACGGTTTCCCGGTAGTTGTGCCCGTGTTCGCCCTCGAAAACGCTGGCCATCGTGGTCCACAGGCCGAACACGATGGCAGCGGTCAGCACCACGTACATGGTCTTGTCATTTTTGGTGGTGGCCATGAAGACGGGCCCGGTGGTACGCCGGCGGTAGATCAGGAGGGCGATCCCGCCCAGCGTTCCCACCCCGGCAATGCCCCCCACCAGCAGGGCGTTGAAGTGGTAGAACTCCTGGCTCATGCCCACCGCCTGGGTCCAGGCCATGGGAATCACCAGGCCGAAGAAGTGCCCGGCGATGACGGCCAGCAGCCCGAAGTGGAACAGCGGGGACGCGATCCGCAGGAGCCGGGATTCGTACAGTTGGGAGGACCTGGTGGTCCAGCCGAACTGGTCGTACCGGTAGCGCCACACCAGCCCGCCTACCAGCACCACTGCCATGACGTACGGCAGGACGCCCCACAGGACGGTGTCCCAGGTGTTAACCACGACGGCGGCCCCCGGCCCCGTCTCCAGCGCCACCCCGGGTGCCCGCATGGTCAGCCCCTCCTGACGGGCAGCAGCCGCGGGTCGTAGGGATCGAGCCCCACGCTTTCGGTGGGTGGACCGTAACCGGCCATGCGCATCACTTCCTGCTCGTCCTGGGGTGACTTGCCCGGCAGCGTGGCACAGATGGCCGCCAGGATCCGGGCGTGCGGCAGGTTGTCCCGCAGCAGCCCGAGCCGGAGCATTTCCAGGCTGGCCCGGTAGCGCTGCAGCAGGTCGCGGCCGGCGGCTCCATCCACCCGGGCGGCGAACTCGAGCACCATGGGCAGGTAGTCCGGGAGTTCCCCGTCCAGGTCCACCAGGACGCCGCTGTGCCGGTAGGCCTCCTTGAAGTAGCCCAGTACTTCGCCGCGGCGACGGGTGTCCCCGTCCGTCCAGTAGCTCAGGTGCAGCGCGTGCCGCCTGCCGAGATCGAATTCGCGGACGTACTGGGCCTGCAGTTCCATGGGCGGGGTGGCTTCCAGGAGGTCCAGCACCGGCGCGAACTCCGGCAGGGCGCCGGGAAATTCGGACAGCGCCGCCCGGACCAGGGGGACCCGCTCCACCAGTTCCCCATCCGGATAGGACAGGCACCAGGCCGCGGCAAGGTAGACCACCTGGTCGCGGCGGTTCAGTTTTGACCGGTCCATGGCTGGCCGCTTCATGACCCGTCCTCGCCGGCAGCCAAGGTGTCCGGCTCCGGGCCCCTTTCCGGGTAGGGCTTGTCCGGGAACAGTCCGGGCGGGGCGCCGCGGCCATCCCAGTTCAGCAGGTTCACCCTCCCGCGCAGGCCTGTTCCGGCCGCGATGGTGTCCGAGCTCTGCCGGTCCCGCAGGGCGTTGAACGTGTCCACGGCCACCGGGACGGGCCTGCCGCTCGCCTCGCCGAAAGGTGCCGAATCCTGCATGCCCGGTCCGCCGTCGAAATCCAGCGAACAGCCCAGCTCCTCCAGGTCGTGCGCCTGCTCCAGGTGGGCCGTGGGGATGACATAGCGCTCGCTGTATTTGGCGATGGCCATCAGCCGGTACATGTCGTACATGCTTTGCCCGTCCATGCCCACGGACTCCGGGATGGACACGTCCGGATCCCCGCCCATGCTGATGCCGCGCATGAAGGAACGCATGGCCGCGAGCTTCCGCAGGACCGCGGTGACCCGTTCCGTGTCCCCCGCCGTGAAGAGCTCGGCGAGGTACTCCACGGGGATCCGCAGGGCATCAATGGCGCCGAACAGGTTGCCCGTGTCCTCGCCGTCGTGGCCCTGGTCGCGCAGCAGGTCCACCACGGGGGAAAGCGGCGGCACGTACCAGACCATGGGCATGGTGCGGTACTCCGGGTGCAGCGGCAGCGCCACTTTGTAGACCTTGGCCAGGGCGTAGACGGGGGAGCGGCGTGCGGCGTCAAGCCAGTCCTCCGGG
This sequence comes from Arthrobacter sp. DNA4, assembly GCF_024362385.1. Lineage (NCBI taxonomy): Bacteria > Bacillati > Actinomycetota > Actinomycetes > Micrococcales > Micrococcaceae > Arthrobacter > Arthrobacter sp. DNA4. The sequence continues at coordinate 3,348,110 of NZ_CP101466.1, read as the reverse complement.
ATGCCCTGCGCGCGGGCGTCGGCTTGGACGCGGGGATCGTGGGGGTCCAGCAGCACGTCCATCTGGGCGTCGTAGAGGTCCTGCGGGTCGGTGACGGACGCTGCCGCGGTGACGGCATCGGCGTCGTACAAAAACAATCCCAGGTAGCGCAACCGGCCCACGCACGTCTCGGAGCAGACGGTGGGCAGTCCAACCTCCACCCGGGGATAGCAGAACGTGCATTTCTCGGCCTTGCCGGTCTTGTGGTTGAAGTAGATCTTCTTGTAGGGGCAGCCGGTGACGCACTGCCGCCAGCCGCGGCACCGGTCCTGGTCCACCAGGACAATCCCGTCCTCCACCCGCTTGTAGATCGCGCCGGACGGGCAGGACGCCATGCAGGACGGATTCAGGCAGTGCTCGCAGATCCGGGGCAGGTAGAACATGAAGGTCTGCTCGTAGGCGAACTTGATCTTGTCCTCGGACTCCCGCCGGACCTTTTCCACGATCGGGTCCAGGTGCCCGTGGTCCTGGGAGCCGCCCAGGTTGTCGTCCCAGTTGGCGGACCAGGTGATTTTGGTGTCTTCGCCGGTGATCAGGGACTTGGGGCGGGCCACGGGGAAGTCGTCGCCCAGGGGAGCGTCAACCAGGGTCTTGTAGTCGTAAGTCCACGGCTCGTAGTAGTCCTTGAGCTCGGGCTGGACAGGGCTGGCGAAGATACCGAACAGCTTTTTGACCCTGCCACCGGCTTTGAGGACCAGCCTGCCGCGCCGGTTCAGGGACCAGCCGCCGTACCAGCGCTCCTGGTCCTCGTAGCGGCGTGGATAGCCCTGCCCGGGCCGGGTTTCCACGTTGTTGAACCACACGTATTCGGTGCCGGCACGGTTGGTCCAGGCCTGCTTGCAGGTCACGGAGCACGTGTGGCACCCGATGCACTTGTCCAGGTTCATCACCATGCCCATTTGGGCCATTACACGCATCAGTACTGCACCTCCTGGGAGCGGCGGCGCACGGTGGCCACCATGTCGCGCTGGTTTCCGGTGGGGCCGAGGTAGTTGAACGCGTAGGCCAGCTGCGCGTAGCCGCCGGCCAGGTGCGAGGGTTTCACCAGCAGCCGGGTCACGGAATTGTGGATGCCGCCGCGACGGCCGGTCGCTTCCGATTTCGGTACGTCGATGGTGCGCTCCTGGGCGTGGTGGACGTAGACCACCCCGGCCGGCATGCGGTGGCTGACAATCGCCCGTGCCACCAGTACCCCGTTGACGTTGGTGCACTCCACCCAGTCGTTGTCCCGGACCTTGATGGCATCCGCGTCGGCCGGGCTCATCCAGACCGTCGGCCCGCCGCGGGACAAGGACAGCATCAGCAGGTTGTCCTGGTATTCGGAGTGGATGGACCACTTGGAGTGGGGGGTCAGGTACCTGACCGTCACCTCCATGGCGCCGTCGGAGCCGAGCCGTGGTTCGCCGAACAGCCGGTGCATGTCCAGCGGCGGCCGGTAGATGGGCAGGGCCTCGCCGATGTCGGTCATCCAGTCGTGGTCCAGGAAGAAATGCATCCTGCCGGTGAGGGTATGGAAAGGTTTGAGCCGTTCGATGTTGATGGTGAACGGGGCGTACCGCCGGCCGCCGGTCTCCGAGCCGGACCACTCCGGGGATGTGATCACCGGGACCGGACCTGCCTGGGTCTGGGCGAAGGTGATGAACTTTTCCTCCGAGCCCTCCGCCAGGTCGGCCAGCTTCCTGCCGGTGCGGACCTCCAGCTCCTTGAAGCCCTGGACGGACAGCAGGCCGTTGGTGGTGCCGGAGAAGGCCAGGATTGCTTCGGCCATCTTCGCGTCGGTGTCCATGGCCGGCCGGCCGTCCGCCGCCCCGCCCAGCATCACGCCGTTGGCGTGGCTGAGCCGGGCTAGCGGTTCGGCCATTTTGTAGGTGACGTTCTTGACGGTGAAGCCGAGTTTGTCGGCCAGGGGTCCGACGGCGGCGAGCTTGTCCGCGATGGCCGTGTAGTCCCGTTCCACGACCGAAAAGACGGGCATGTTCTGCCCCGGCACCGCAGGGATGTCCGGGTCCCGCCAGTCGCGGACCCGGCCGCCGGGCTGGGCGAGCTGGCCCGGGGTGTCGTGCTGCAGCGGGACGCTGACGAGGTCGCGGCGGACGCCGAGGTGGCTCCTGGCAAGCCGGGAGAATTCCCGGGCCAGCAGGTGGAAGGTGTCAAAGTCCGTCTTGGTTTCCCAGGGCGGGTCGATGGCGGGGCTGAACGCGTGCACGAACGGGTGCATGTCCGTGGAGGAAAGGTCATGTTTTTCGTACCAGGTGGCGGCGGGAAACACGACGTCGGACAGCAGCGTGGTGGACGTCATCCGGAAGTCGGCGGAGACCAGGAGGTCCAGCTTTCCCTCCGGCGCCTCCTGGTGCCAGGCCACGTCGCGGGGCTTGAGTTCCTCTGCACTGTCCCCGCCCAGGACGTTGTTGTGGGTTCCCAGCAGGTTGCGGAGGAAATACTCGTTGCCCTTGGCCGAGGAGCCGAACAGGTTGGACCGCCACAGCACCAGGGTCCGCGGCCAGTTGGCCGGGGCATCCACATCCTCGATTGCCGGGTTGAGGGAGCGGTTCTTCAGCGATTCGGCAATGTAGGAGGGTGTGTCCGCGGCGTTCCCGGCGGCCACGGCGGCCTCCGCCTCGTCAGCTATGTCCAGGGGGTTGCGGTCGAACTGGGGGTAGAACGGCATCCAGCCGAGCCGTGCGGACTGGGCGATCGCGTCCGCCGTGTGCATGCCGTCCAGCTTGCCGGTGGACAGGGGAGACTTGAGGGCGTCGGCGGAGTACCCATCCTGCCGCCACTGGTCCGTGTGCATGTACCAGTAGCTGGTGCCGGTCATGGTCCGCGGCGGCCGTGACCAGTCCAGGGCGTTGGCCAGGGACACCCAGCCGGTGATGGGCCGGGTCTTTTCCTGGCCCACGTAATGGGCCCAGCCCCCGCCATTGCGGCCCATACAGCCGGTGAGCATCACCAGGGCCAGCACCGCCCGGTACGTGGTGTCGCCGTGGAACCACTGGCAGATGCCTGCCCCCATGATGATCATGGAGCGGCCTTGTGACTCCTCGGCATTGCGGGCGAACTCGCGTGCCACCCGGATGCAGGCCTGGGCCGGGACGCTGGTGATCTCCTCCTGCCACGCCGGGGTGTACGGGGTGGCGGCGTCGTCGTAGCCGGCCGCCCACTCTCCGGGCAGGCCTTCCCTGCCCACGCCGTACTGGGCCAGCATGAGGTCGAACACGGTGGTCACCAGGTGGCCGCCCACCTCCATAACCGGGACACCCCTGCGGAGGATGCTGCCTTCGCCGCCGGCGTCCTCGAAGCAGGGGAGCAGGATTTCGGCGCTCTCCCCGGACACCTCGCGGAGGGACAACGCCGGTTCGATCCCCTCAAGGTCCAGGTTCCACTTGCCTTCCCCGCTGCCCGAGTACCGGAAACCCATGGATCCGTTGGGCACCGCCGCCCGCCCCGCGGCCCTGTCGAACAGGACGGTGCGGAACGCAGCGTCCTCGGCCGTGGACTCCCCGGGGACGTCAAGGGCGGTGAGGAACTTCGACGGCGTGAGGGCGCCGTCGTCGGTTTTCTCCAGCCTGACCAGGAAGGGAAGATCCGTGTACTGCTTCACGTAGTCGGTGAAGAACGGCACCTGCCGGTCCACGAAGAATTCCTTGAGCATGACGTGGCCCATGGCCATGGCCAGGGCGGCGTCCGTTCCGGCCTGGGCCGGAAGCCATTCGTCGGCGAATTTTGTGTTGTCCGCATAGTCCGGGCTTACCGTGACCACCTTGGTGCCGCGGTACCGGACCTCGGTCATCCAGTGCGCATCCGGCGTGCGCGTCACCGGAACGTTGGAGCCCCACATCATGAGGTAGCGGGCGTCCCACCAGTCTCCGGATTCGGGAACATCGGTCTGGTCCCCGAAGACCTGCGGGCTGGCGACGGGAAGATCGGCGTACCAGTCGTAGAAGGACGTCATCACCCCGCCGATCAGCTGGATGAAGCGCGTCCCCACCGCATGGGACACCATGGACATGGCCGGGATGGGTGAAAAGCCCGCGCAGCGGTCCGGGCCGTACGTTTTGATGGTGTTCACGTGGGCTGCGGCGGCAATCTCGATGGCTTCCTGCCAGGACACGCGCACCAGGCCGCCCTTGCCGCGGGCCTGTTGGTAGCGGCGCCGCTTTGCCGGGTCCGCAGCGATCTCGGCAAAGGCCAGTACGGGATCGCCCAGCCGGGCTTTGGCCTCCCGGTACATCTCCACCAGGACGCCCCGCGCATACGGAAAGCGCACCCGGGTGGGGGAGTAGGTGTACCAGGAAAAGGCCGCCCCGCGGGGACAGCCTCTGGGTTCATATTCCGGCCGGTCGGCCCCCACGGACGGGTAGTCCGTCTGCTGCGATTCCCAGGTGATGATGCCGTCCTTGACGTACACCTTCCATGAACAGGAGCCGGTGCAGTTCACCCCGTGCGTGGAGCGGACCACCTTGTCGTGGCTCCAGCGGTCACGGTAAAAGATGTCGCCCTTGCGGCCGCCTTCCCGGAACACCGCCCGGCCGTCCTCTGTCTGGTCCCACCTCGTGAAGAAACGGCCCAGCTTTAACATTGCTTCTGATGCGGGTCCATCCAACCCCGCATGGGGTCCGGCAGCCATGCCCCCAAGCTAGGTGGGTGCCGGAAACCCCCAACAGGGCATAAAGGCCCTGTTCAAGGCCAAATGGCTCTGCATGAAGGCGGCGTGCAGGCAGAATGGGTGCATGACACGCATCGCCATCATCGGCGGCCACGGCAAAGTGGCCCTCCTCCTGTCCGCCCTTCTCACCGGCGAGGGCCACTCCGTCACCTCGTTCATCCGGAATCCGGACCACGCAGACGACGTCGCCGGCACCGGGGCCACGCCGTTGGTCCTGGATGTGGAAAATTCGACGACGGCCGCCATCGCCGGTGCCCTTGCCGGGCATGACGCCCTGGTCTGGTCGGCCGGGGCCGGCGGCGGCGACCCCGAACGCACCTACGCGGTGGACCGGGACGCCGCCATCCGCTCCATGGATGCCGCGGCCCAGGCCGGCGTGGACCGGTACATCATGGTCTCCTACTTCGGTGCCGGCAAGGACCACGGGGTGCCGGAGGACAACAGTTTCTTTGCCTACGCGGAAGCCAAGGCAGCAGCGGACGAGTACCTGCGCGGCACCGGCCTGGCGTGGACCATCCTTGGGCCCGGCGCGCTGACGGACAAGCCCGGAACCGGGCTGATCGACGTCGACCCCTCACCGGAAGGGGACCGGGACACCTCCCGTGCCAATACGGCCATCGTGGCAGCGGCAGTACTGGATCTTCCCCAGACTGCCGGCCGGACCATTGAGTTCCGCGACGGCACCCTTCCCGTGGCGGCGGCACTGGAACCCCGCGCGTAGCCGGCGGCGAAGAGGCTTATGGACCAGCTCGCACTCATCATTGGACTGCTGCTGGCCACGGTGGTGGCCGTGGGCCTGGGGGACAGGCTCCGGCTGCCATACCCGGTCCTGATGCTCCTCCTGGCGGCGGCGCTGACGTTCATTCCCGGCTTCCCCGACCTGGAGATTGAACCGGCCCTGATCCTGCCCATCTTCCTTCCGCCGCTCCTGTTCGCCACCGCCCAGCGGAGCTCCTGGGCGGTGTTCCGTGTCCGGTGGCGGACGCTGATCATGCTGGCCGTGGCGCTGGTGGTCATCAGCACGGCAGTGGTGGCCGGTGCGGCATGGCTGATGATTCCCGGCATCGGGGTCCCCGCAGCCATCGCCCTCGGTGCCATGGTGGCGCCACCGGACCCTGTGGCGGTGGAATCCGTTGCAGGCCGGGTGCACATGCCGCGCCGCCTCATCACCGTCCTCCAGAGCGAGGGGTTGTTCAACGACGCCGCGGCCATCGTCATCTTTCAGGCAGCCGTTGCAGCCGCCGTGGGCGGCACCAAGGTGGGGCCCGACGTCGTCCTGCAGTTCCTGATGGGCGCGGCACTTGCCGTCCTGGTGGGCATTGCCATGGGCTGGCTGATCGCGCTGGTCACCCGGCTGGTCACGTCCATGGTGGCCCGGAGCGCGGTGACCCTGGTGGTGCCTTTCGCCGCCTACATCCTCGCCGAGGAGGTGCACGCCTCCGGCGTTATCGCCGTGGTGGTCACGGCCCTTGAAATGCAGCGCCACGCCCGCCCGCAGGACGCGGCGGAGCGTGTCACCCGGAACGCCTTCTGGGATGTGGTGGAGTTGCTGGTCACGGGGCTGGCGTTCGGCCTGGTGGGGCTGGAAATCAGGCATGTCATCCGCGATGAGGGGGCGGAGATCTTCGGCATGATCGGGGTGGCCGCGGTGGTCTGCGTCCTGGTGTTCGCGGTCCGGTTCCTGTGGCTGGCCGTCCTGGCACTGGGTGCCCGGAAACGGAAGAACGTCCTGCAGCCCACGTCCCTGAAGGAAGTCCTCATCCTGACCTGGTGCGGCATGCGCGGTCTGGCAACCCTGGCATTGGCCCTGGCGCTGCCGCTGACCTTGGCGGACGGTACGCCGTTCCCGGGGCGGGACTACCTGCTGGTCATTGCCTGCGCGGTGCTGCTGGCCACGCTGGTCCTTCCCGGCCTGACGCTGCCGTGGCTGATGCGTGTCCTCAACGCCTCCGAGGACGGAACGGCGGAACGCGACGCTGTCCGGCTGCTCGCCGCACGTGCCCAGGCCGCGGCCGTCGCGGCCTTGAAGCAGCACGACCTGATGACGGACCTGCCGCCGGAAAAGGTAACGCTGGTCAAGGACCGGATGCGCCGCCTGCACGCTGAACTGACGGACGGCAGCCTGCGGAACGAACCGCTGGCGGAAAAGCGCCAGCGGGGACGCGAACTGGCCATCGCGGTCCAGACCATCGCGCTGGATGCGGCGCGGCAGGAAGTGGTGGCGGCGCGGAACGAGCCGGACATGGACCCCGAGGTGGCGGACCGGGTGCTCCGTCAGCTGGACCTGCGCACCATGGTCATGCCGGAGTAGCGGCCGCAGCCAGCACCAGGTCCAGGGAGTTCCCCTCCACGTAGTCCAGGGCGCGGCGCACCGCGCCTACGGTCACGATGGAATCGCCCAGCGGGGATACTGCCACGCGGGCGGGGGTGGCTGTGTACCCGGCCAGGCGCTCGCTGATCGGGGCCAGGAGCACGTGGGCGGAGTCCGCCACACCGCCGCCGATCACCACCAGTTCCGGGTTGAGCATGGTGGCCACGGTGCCCACCACCCGCGCCATCCTGTCCGCCAGCCGGTCCAGGATCTCCAACGCCACGGCATCCCCTTGGGCTGCGGCGGCGAAGACCTGTTCGGCCTCCACCCGCCCTGGCTGGAAGGCCCGGAGGGCAGTCGGCGCGGTGGTGGCCAGTGCTTCCGCGGCCCACCTGCGGGCCAGATGGGCGATGCCGTACGTATCGCCGACGCCTTCCACCAGGTTCAGGTAGGCGAGCTCCCCGGCGCTGCCCCGGGTTCCATGCACCAGCCGGCCGCCCTCCACGATGCCGGAGCCCAGCCGTTCACTGGCCAGAATCACCACGACGTCGTCGATGCCGGCGGCGGCCCCCTGCCACCGGTCACCCAGGGCAGCAAGGTTTGCGTCGTTTTCCAGCAGGACGGTCCATCCGCGGGCTGCTTTGAGTGCCGCCGGCAGTCCCAGGTCGAACAGCCCCCAGAACTTTTGCGTGGCCACCACCTCCCCGCGCCGGTCCACCGGTGCTGCCACACCGGCGCACACGGCCAGCACCTGTCCCGGGTCCGCCGCGGCGGAGCGCAGTGCGGCCATGGCGACGCCGTCGATGAAGGCGATCCGCTCCCGGGAACCGACCTCACCGGCCTGGAAGGGGCGGCTGGACCGGGCCATTGTCCTGCCCCGGAGATCGGAGACCACCACGGTGACCTTCGAATATCCAATATCCATGCCCAGCACCACGCCGGCCCGCTCATTGAGCTCGAAGCGCCGGGCCGGGCGGCCCTTCCGGTACCCGCCGAACTCCCGCTGGTTTTCCAGTTCCAGGAGCCAGCCCCGCCGGACCAGGTCCTCGCAGACGGCGATGGTGGTGGCGCGGGTCAGGCCTGTCGCCGCCATGACATCGGTGACGGTGACAGCCCCCGAGGCGCGCATGAACTCCAGTACCGCGCCGGCGCTGACCCGCCGCAGCAGTTGGGGAGTAGCCGGAACCGGTTCAGGCATGCTGTTGACCTTCCTGTCCAAAGCACCAGATAATACTTGGGTAAGTAAATTTAGACTCAATATAAATATAGCCGCACTGAAGAAAAGGGTCAGTCCTTGTCCACCACCGCCACTCTGGCAACCCTGTCCGACTCTGACCGTCTGGCCGACCCCAACTGGTGGCGCCAGGCCTCCGTCTACCAGATCTACCCCCGCAGCTTCGCCGACTCCAACGGCGACGGCATCGGCGACCTGAAGGGCATCACCGCCAAGGTCCCCTACCTGAAGAAGCTGGGTATCGACGCCGTGTGGCTCAGCCCGTTCTACCCGTCCGCGCTCGCCGACGGCGGCTACGACGTCGATGACTACCGCGATGTCGACCCCAAGCTGGGCACGCTGGCTGACTTCGACGAGATGGCCAAGGCACTGCACGACGCCGGGATCAAGCTGATCGCGGACATCGTCCCCAACCATTCCTCCAACCGCCACAAGTGGTTCCAGGAAGCGCTGGCGTCCCCCAAGGGCTCCCCGGCCCGCGACCGCTACATCTTCCGGGACGGCAAGGGCCCCAACGGCGAGTTCCCGCCGTCGGACTGGGACTCCGTGTTCGGCGGACCCGCCTGGGAGCGCATCACCGAACCCGACGGCACGCCCGGCCAGTGGTACATGCACATCTTCGCCAAGGAGCAGCCGGACCTGAACTGGTCCAACCGGGAAATCCGGGATGACTTCCTCAAGACGCTGCGCTTCTGGTCGGACCGGGGCGTGGACGGCTTCCGCGTTGACGTGGCGCACGCCCTCACCAAGGACCTCACCGAGCCGCTGCTGTCCAAGCTTGAACTGAGCGCCGCCAACACCGGTGTGGACGGATTCGACGACGGCACGCACCCGTTCTGGGACCGCGACGAAGTCCACGAGATTTACGCCGAATGGCGCGAGGTGTTCAACGAGTACAACCCCCCGCGCACCGCCGTCGCTGAAGCATGGGTCCACGCCACCCGCCGGGCCCGCTACGCCAGCCCCCAGGGCCTGGGCCAGGCGTTCAACTTCGACCTCCTTCAGGCTGACTTCGACGCCGCCGAGTACAAGGAAATCATCACCCGGAACCTTGCCGAGGCGGCGGCCACCGGCGCCTCCTCCACCTGGGTGTTCTCCAACCACGACGTGGTGCGCCACGCCACCCGCTACGGCCTGCCGCAGGTGGCCAAGGCGAAGGCCGGTGCCAAGGGCCAGGACGGCAAGGACTGGCTGCTCGCCGGCGGCCCCAAGGACCAGCTGGACGTTGAACTGGGTGAGCGCCGCGCCCGCGCCGCCACCTTGCTGATGCTGGCTGTCCCCGGATCCGCGTACCTGTACCAGGGTGAGGAACTGGGCCTGCAGGAAGTGGCCGAGATTCCCGAATCGGAACGCCAGGACCCCTCCTTCTTCCGCAACAAGGGCGTCGAAATCGGCCGTGACGGCTGCCGCGTGCCGCTGCCGTGGAAGGTGGAAGGCACGTCCTTCGGCTTCGGCGATGGCGGGTCCCACCTGCCGCAGCCGGACTGGTTCAGCAAGTATGCCGTCGAGGCCCAGGACGGGACCGAGGGCTCCACGCTGGAGCTTTACCGCAAAGCACTGAAACTGCGCCGCGAACTGCTGACCGACGAGGACCTTGAATGGGTGGAGAACGGCAACCCGGACGTCCTGCACTTCAAGCGCCCCAACGGTTGGCAGTCCGTCACCAACTTCGGGAACACCGCCGTCGACCTTCCCGCCGGTGCGGTCCTGGTCAGCAGCGCCCCGCTGGAGGACGGCAAGCTGCCAGCCAACACCACCGCATGGCTGCGCTGATGCACGTGCCGTGCCCGGTCGGGGCTTCCTGATGCAGGAAGTCATCTACGGATGCATGGGACTGGGCGGCAGCTGGTCTGATGAGCCGCATGGCGCTGACCATGTGGACCAGGCCGAGGCTGCCGTCCAGGCCGCCCTGGACGCGGGCATCACCCTGTTCGACCACGCCGACATTTACCGCAGCGGCAAGTCCGAGGCTGTTTTCGGTGAGGTGCTGGTTGCCGCCCCGGGCCTGCGGGAGCGCATCCGGCTGCAGACCAAATGCGGCATCCGGCTGAACGAGCGTGGCCTGCAGACCCACTACGACCTGAGCCGGGAGGCCATCCTGGAGCGGGTCAACGGCAGCCTCAAACGGCTGCAGACGGACTACGTGGACATCCTCCTGCTGCACCGCCCGGACCCCCTGGCGGACCCGGCGGAGGTGGCAGCCGCCGTCGGGCAGCTCATGGCCGAAGGAAAGGTCCGCCAGCTGGGCGTGTCCAACATGTCCGCGGCGCAGATCGAAGTGCTGCAGGACCGGCTGGAGACCCCTGTGGTGGCCAACCAGCTGGAGATGAGCCTGCTCAAGCGGGCGTGGCTGGAAAGCCAGGTCCTGGTCAACCACCCGGAGCACCTGGACTACAGTTTTCCGCACGGCACGCTGGAGTACTGCACGCGCAACAACGTCACCCTGCAGGCGTACGGCTCCCTGGCCAAGGGGGTCTACACCGGCGCCGAGCAGGAGAACCCCACCTCTGCGGAGGCAGCCACCGCGGAACTCGTGGCGCAGCTTGCCGACCACTACGGCTCGTCCGGCGAAGCCATCCTCCTGGGATGGCTGATGAAGCATCCGGCCGGGATCGCACCGGTCATCGGCACGGTCAATCCGGACCGGATCCGGGCCTGCGGGGACGCCGCCCGCGTGGCCGGGGCGCTGACCCGTGCCGACTGGTACAAGCTGTGGGTGACCGCGCGGGGCAGCAACATCCCCTAGCCCTCCCAGCCCTGCTGCAGCAGGTGCCGTTCCGGAAGCGCCGGAACGGCACCTGCTGCTTCATTTTTGGCTGAAGCGCAGTCACAACGCGTTTAGTTCGTATTGATCCTCACAAGCTTACCGTTTTCTTCGCCGTGCCGCTTGCAGGCCGGATACTGTAGAAAGCATGACGTCTACCATCGCCGCCGAAACCGTTAGGCCGGAACGGAATATCCCTGCAGAGATCGCCCGTTCCTGGCTGTTGGTCAATGCCATGAAGCCGGAGCTCTTCGACCAGTCGGCCGTGTCCCGGGCCGATTCGATCATCCTGGATATTGAAGACGCGGTGGACCCGTCGCAGAAGGACCAGGCCCGGAACAACGTCATCGACTGGCTGACCGCCGGTGGCAAGGCCTGGGTCCGGATCAACGACGCCACCAGCCCGTTCTGGGCCGATGACCTCGCCGGTCTCCGCGGCACGCCCGGCCTGCTGGGAGTCATGCTCGCCAAGACCGAATCCGCGGACCAGGTGACCGAGAGCTACCACCGCATGGACGGCAAGACGCCCGTGATCCCGCTGGTGGAATCCGCGCTCGGCATCGAGGAAGCCAACCACATCGCCAAGGCCCAGGGCGCGTTCCGCCTGGCCTTCGGCTCCGGTGACTTCCGCCGCGACACGGGCATGGCCGCCACCCCCGAGGCCATGGCCTACCCGCGCGCCAAGCTCGTCGTCGCTAGCCGCGTCGGCAACCTGCCCGGCCCCATCGACGGCCCCACCGTCGGCACCAACCACCCCATCCTGCGCGAGCAGACCGGCATCACCGTGATGATGGGCATGACCGGCAAGCTCTGCCTGGCCATCGACCAGACCCCGGTGATCAACGAGGTCATCAGCCCCACGCCGTCGGACGTCGCCTGGGCCACCGACTTCATGAACGACTTCGAAGCCAACGGCCGCGTCATCCGCGACGGCTCCGACCTGCCCCGCCTGGGCCGCGCCGAGAAGATCATGAAGCTCGCGGTAGCCTTTGGGGTGCAGCCCGCGCTGTAGCGCCACCCACCACTTCAGGAGACCCCGTGACCGATACCCGCTATCTGGTCCACGGGGTCTTTTGGGATGGTCCGCCTGCCGCAACCCCAGCGGACGACGCCGGCGGCCCGGTCCTGCGCCTGCAGTCACCCGTGGGGGACTACCTGGAGCTCAGCCTCAGGGCGGGCAGCCGGCTCGGCTTCAAGGTGGTGGAACCCGGCAGGTTCTGCCTGGGCCACGTCCAGGTCCAGTCAGACGGCTCGCGCCGCCACATCCTGTGCGGCTCCGCCGCCCCGGCCCTTCGGGGCAAGCAATGCGAGCGGTGCTTCGTACTGGACGAACCCCGCCTGATGCACGACTTCCACCGCGGCGGCAGGGTGACCCCCGGCCTGCGGGACTACCTGATGCAGGAACACTGGCTCTACGTGGCCACGTTCGCGGGAGGCACCACCAAGGTGGGAACGGCCTCCGGCCCGCGGAAGTGGAACCGTTTGGCGGAGCAGGGGGCCGCAGTGGCGAGGTATGTTGCCAGGGCGGAGGATGGCCGCGTGGTACGGGTCCTCGAGGACCTGGTGACAGCCGGCGCCGGCCTGACCCAGCAGGTGCGCTCGGCCGCGAAGGCGGAGGCGCTGCTGCGGCCGCTGCTTACCAGCGCGGTGGACGAAGTCAATTCCCGCGCCGCCGGTGACGTACGGGACCTGCTGGCGCGCACCGCCGTCGACGGCTTTCAGGCCGTGGAGGAGCAGTGGCTGCGTCCCGCGCATGCTGATGCCCTGCACGGAAGCGCGTCCCGCCACGCCTATCCGCACGCCCTGGACCAGGGGCAGCACGGTTTCAGCATCGCAGCCCTGGGCGGGGCCAACGCGCTGGCCCGGCTGGACGGCACGGACGCCGAGTTCGTGGTGAACCTGTCCCAGCTGGCCGCCCGGACCGTCGTGCTGGGGGAGTACGCCTCAGAGGTGCCGGCAGTGCAGGAAGCGTTGTTCTGAGCCCGGGGCCCCGGACCGCCCGCCGGGGTGGCCGGGGACTCGGTAGACTTGGACGGTGCTGAACGAATTCTGGGCCACCGCGCCTACCCGCTACAAAGTCCTGGTCTTCAGCGCAATGGGACTGATCGCCGTCGGCATCATCCTGAACCTGGTGGGCAACACCAGCGGCAACCAGGCGCTGGCCATGGCTTCCCTGCCCCTCATCGGGCTGGGGCTGGTCCTCCACGTCGTGGGCATCGTGGTCCGGGGCCAGGCGATCCGCAAAAACCTCAGGCGCTAGCTGCCGCGTTCCGCAGCACGTGGCTGCGGGCATGTTCCACGGCATCCGGGAGCTGGTCGAACAGGTGCTTGTGGTGCCGCAGGGAACGGATCACGCCCACGTTGGTCACCAGGTCAAGGTGGTCCGGCCGCACACCCTTGAGCAAAACGGTGATGCCGCGCAGCTCCAGGGCGGAAATGACCTCCACCAGGGCGTGGGCGCCGGTCGCGTCCAGCATCCGCAGCTGGGACAACCTGATGATGGCCACCTGCACGTCCTTGACCTGGCTGATCTCCTGGAGGATGCGTTCGGCGGCACCAAAGAACATCGCTCCATCCAGCCGGAAGACCGCGATGTGTTCGTCTCCTTCCACCGGCGGACCGGGAATCTCCTCGCGCTGGACCCCGCTCAGCGAAGCGAATTTCCGCAGCGCGAAGAGGGCCGCCGCGGCCAGCCCTATCTGGATGGCAATGATGAGGTCGAAGGCCACCGTGATGACGGCCGTCAGTACGAAGACCGCGGCGTCTGCCCGGGTGGAACGCAGGATGGCGGTGATGGTGCGCCGCGAGACCATCCGTACTGCCGTGACCATCAGGACTCCGCCCAGTGCCGCCAGCGGGATGCGGCTGACCATTCCTGACGCCAGGTAAGTGATGCCCAGCAGCACGATGGCGTGCACCGCTGCGGCCAGGCGGGTCCTGGCGCCGGACCGCACGTTGACCGCGGTCCGTGCAATGGCTCCTGTGGCCGGCATTCCGCCGAACAGGCCGGCCGCGATGGAAGCCAGGCCCTGTCCCATCAGCTCACGGTCGGGGCTGTAGGGGCCGGTGGGCCTGCCGTTCGGCCCGGCCATCCCCGCGGCCACGCGCGCCGAGAGCAGTGACTCGATGGCAGCCAGGAAGGCGACAGCCACGGCGGGCATCGCCAGGTTGCCCAGGGAAGCAGGGTCGAGGGCGGGGAAGGACGGAGCCGGAAGGGAATGCGGGAGTGTACCAATCCGCGGGACGTCGAGCTGCAGCATTTCGGCAGCGGCGGTCGCCAGGAGTACCGCCAGCAGGCTGGTAAGCAGGGCGCGGAACAACTTCTGCACCAGGACCATCACGACGGCGACTCCCGCCACGAGCGCGAGCGTCAGCACCACCGTCGGGGCGGCGGCCCCTGCTGCCGCCTCCACTGCGGCAAGGAGGGTGTTGTGCCCCGGGGTGCCGGACGTGCCGGTGGCCAGCGGAACCTGCTGGAGGAAGATGATGGCGGCAATGCCCAGCGTGAAGCCTTCCACGACGGGCCAGGGGATGAAGGCCACGGCCCGGCCCAGGCCACTGAATCCCAAAGCGCAGACCAGCAGACCAGCCATCAGGGACAAGAGGGCGACGCTGCCGATGCCGTGGACCGCCACCACGGGGGCCAGTACCACCACCATGGCGCCAGTGGGTCCGGATACCTGTACCGGGGAGCCGCCCATGACAGCCGCCACCAGCCCGGCCACGATCGCCGTGATGAGGCCCGCTTCGGCGCCCACCCCGGAGCTGACGCCGAACGCGAGGGCCAGCGGCAACGCCACAATGCCCACGGTGATCCCTGCCAGCAGGTCGGTGCGCCAGGTGCCGGCAAGGCCGGCGTAATCCTTCCGCGAGGGCAGGAACCGGGTGATGCTCTCCGTGGCCGTGCCACGGGCCGTGACCGGGTTCGCAGTCACTTGGCTGACCCGCTACCAGGTGTTCCGCGGCAGCTGCCGTGCCAGCCGCAGCTGCTCATTGGAGTCGGCCAGGCTGTCCACAAGGAAGGTCCGGGCAATGGCAAGCAGCTGCGAGACCCCTGGGTGGGCAAGCTGGTACGTCACCGCATTGGCGCTGCGTACGGAGGTCACCACCCTGTGCTTCCGCAAGGTGGCAAGGTGCTGGGAGAGGTGCGAGGCCTCCAGTCCGGTTTCTGCCAAAAGGTAACTCACCGGGGCAGACTCCTGCGGCGCCGCGGCCAGCAGCTCAAGGATGCGTATCCTGGCGGGGTGGGCCAGGCCTTTGAAGAGGTTCGCTTTGATCTCGTAGAGCGGGGCTTGGGCGGAAGACAGCATCAAAAGTGGCGCTCCTGTGCGTGATGGCTGCCCGGCACACCGGACGCAGCGACTTGATGAATTGATGAAATCATCATATCACCCCAGAGGGCGTCTTATGGAGGGCGGGGCAGCGATAGGCTGGAATCCATGACTATCAATCCGGACCTGCAGGGCCGTAGCTACCCTGCCGCAGAGGTGTATGACGTCGGCCGCGAGAAAATCCGTGAGTTCGCCCGCGCCGTGAAGGCGACCCACCCCGCGCACTTTGACGTGGACGCAGCCAAGGCCCTGGGCCACCCCGATCTGGTGGCACCGCCCACCTTCGCCATCATCATCGCCCAGCGCGCCGACGCCCAGCTCATCGAGGACCCGGACGCAGGCATCGACTTCTCCCGCGTGGTCCACGCAGACCAGCGCTTCACCCACCACCGGCCCATCGTCGCCGGGGACCGCCTCGTCGCGGAACTGCATGTTGACGGCGTCCGTGCCATGGGCGGCGGCGCCATGATCACCACGCGTTCGGAGATCTTCGCCCTCGGTTCCGGTGATTCGCGGGAACCCGTCACCACCACCACGTCATCCATCCTGGTCCGCGGAGAGGGACAGTAACCATGAGCCCCAGCTTCAATGAACTCAGCGCCGGCCAGGAAATCGGCAGCCGCACCATCGAGGTCACGCGCACCGACCTGGTCAAGTACGCCGGCGCCTCCGGGGACTTCAACCCCATCCACTGGAACGAGGCCTTCGCCACCGGCGTGGAACTGCCCGGTGTCATCGCGCACGGCATGTTCACCATGGGCTCGGCCGTCCAGTTGGTGACTGACTGGGCAGGCGACCCGGCCGCCGTCGTCGATTTCCAGACCCGCTTCACCAAGCCGGTCCTGGTGACCGACACCACCGGAACCGGCCAGCCCGGGGCCACCATCGAGGTCAGCGGCACCATTGGAAAGCTCGACGCGGATGCGGGCACCGCGCGCGTCGACCTCACCGTTGTCTCCGCCGGGCAGAAGGTCCTGATGAAGGCCCAGGCCCTCGTCAAGCTGTCTTGAGCTGCACCTTTTGACCACTTCTGCAGGAACCACCGCAACGGCCGGGCAGGTCACTGCCTGGCGAAACGCCGTCGTGGTGGCCTACGGCGCCAGCGGCCTTGCCTTTGCCTCCTGGGTGTCCCGGCTGCCCGCTATCCGGGACACGCTGGACCTCACCCCGGGCAACATCGGCGTCATCCTGCTGTGCATGACGCTGGGATCCTTTGCCTCCGTGTCTGCTTCAGGGCTGATCGTGCTGCGGCTGGGCTCCAAGCGGACCATCCGGACAGGCAGCATCATGGTGGGTGCAGGCCTGCTGACGGCGGGTTTTGGCACAACCGTGCTGGCAAGCCCGGTGGCAACCGCGATCGGCCTGGCCATCATTGGCCTGGGCACCGGAAGCTGGAACACGGCGTCCAACGTTGAAGGTGCCGCGGTGGAACGCGCGGTGGGCCGGCACATCATGCCGCGGCTCCACGGGGCCTTCAGCCTGGGAACGGTGGCAGGCGCGGGGCTGGGGGCCGTTGCCGCCGCGGTGTCCCTGCCGGTGTTCTGGCACCTTGCGGCGGCAGGGGCGGTGGTGGCGGTTTCGGTAGCAACGGCCGCGTCCTGGTTCCGTGCCGACGTCACCCCGGTGGCGGGGGAGCGCAGTTACTCCCCGGATACCTTCGAGGACCCCAGTACCGGGCCGATTCCCGTGATCACTCCAGGAACCGCCTCCGGCGACGCCCCGCTGGACAACAAGCGCAAGATCGCCCGGGCATGGCGGGACCGGCGGACCCTGCTCCTGGGTGTCCTGGTGCTGGGCCTCGCCCTGGCCGAAGGCGCGGCAGGGGACTGGGTGGCCCTTGCCCTGGCCGACGGCCACGGGCAGAGCGATGCTGCCGGTGCCGACGGCTACGGGCTGTTCGTCACGTTTATGACCATCGGGCGTTTTGCCGGGACGGTGCTGCTGGACAGATTCGGCAGGGTTCCCGTGATGCGCTGGTGCGCTGCACTGGCTGTGCTGGGACTGGGCGTCTTCGTCTTTGCGCCGGTGCCGTGGCTTGCCTACGTCGGGCTCGCACTGTGGGGCCTGGGAGCATCTCTCGGCTTCCCGGTGGGCATGTCCGCCGCTGCCGACGATCCCGCCAAGGCCGCGGCCCGGGTCTCGGTGGTGTCCACGATCGGCTACGGCGCGTTCCTGTGCGGGCCGCCGCTGCTCGGCCTGCTGGCCGAACACGTGGGCATCCTGCACTCACTCCTCGCCGTGATGGTGATGCTCGCTGTGAGCTTCGTGCTGTCCCCGGTGGCCCGGAAGCTCCACTAGGTTTCCCTAGTATTGTTGACGGGTGACTCCCACCCTGCTTTCCTCCCTGACCACCTCCGCCGTCGGCGGCCCCGCCGGCAAGTTCATCGAGGCCCGGACCGAGGCAGAGATCATCGATGCCGTCCGGACCGCAGATGCGGCCGGCGAGCAGGTTCTGATCATCAGCGGCGGGTCAAACCTCCTGGTGTCCGACGACGGGTACCCCGGGACCGTCGTCAAAATCGCCTCGGAGGGGTTCACGGTCAACGCGGAGGACTCGTGCGGGGGAGTGGCAGTAGTGGTGCAGGCTTACCATAACTGGGACAAGCTCGTGGAGCATGCGGTCCGCCACGCGTGGTCCGGGATCGAGGCCTTGTCCGGCATCCCGGGTTCAACGGGTGCCACCCCGGTCCAGAATGTGGGGGCTTACGGCGCCGAAGTGTCCCAGACCATCGCGGCCGTCCGCACGTGGGACCGCGAACGCAATGCCGTCCAGACCTTCACCAATTCCGAGTTGAAGTTCGGCTACCGGGACTCCATCCTCAAGCGCACCACCGTCAACGGCTCGCCCCGGTACGTGGTCCTTACCGTCGAGTTTCAGCTGCCGCTCGGACGGATGAGCGCTCCCATCCGCTACGCCGAACTGGCCCGCTCCCTGGGCGTGGAGGTGGGCAAGCGTGCCTACGCCAATGACGTCCGCCGGGAAGTGCTACGGCTGCGCGCCTCCAAGGGCATGGTGTGGGACGGCGCCGACCGCGATACCTATTCCACCGGTTCCTTCTTCACCAACCCCATCGTCTCGGCGGACGTGGCGGACACGCTGCCGGAATCGGCACCGCGCTATCCGGCAGGCCAGGACGGACGGGTGAAACTTTCCGCGGCGTGGCTGATCGACCAGGCAGGGTTCGGCAAGGGCTTTGGTCTGGAACCGGACGGTGTGGCCGGCGGCCGCGCATCCCTGTCCACCAAGCACACGCTGGCCATCACCAACCGTGGTTCCGCCAGCGCCGCTGACATGGTGGCGGTGGCACGGGAGGTGCGGGCCGGCGTCGAACGCCGTTTTGGCATCCAGCTGCATCCTGAACCGCTGCTCATCGGCCTGGACCTGTAGGCGTCCCGCCAGGGCCGCACCAGGCCTAGGATGGGCGCATGGCTGCATCTGGTGCCCTGCGCGACAGCAGGATGGTCGGCAGGCTCCGGCTGGTGTCCCAGCGGCTCGCCGGGATGGAGGCCACCTCTGTGCCGGAGCTGGTCCGGTGGATGACCGCCATGCAGGCGCAGGACCTGCCGGCGGCACTGTGGGCGGTCGGGGTCCGGGTGCCCGGGGCGGGAATCACCGATGTCCGGGCGGCCATCGACGCCGGCACAGTGGTGCGGTCCTGGCCGATGCGCGGGACGCTGCACCTCGTGGCTGCCGGGGACCTGCGCTGGATGCTGGACCTCACGGCCGAACGGCTCACCAGGAGCATCGCGGGCCGCCACCGGCAGCTGGAGATTACGTGGGCGGACGTGGAGAAGGCCCGCGACCTGGCGCTGGAACACATCTCGGCCGAGGGTCCCGTCAGCCGCGCCGCACTGTTCAAGGTGTTCGACGACGGAGGCCAGCCGACCCAGGGCCAGCGGGGGATCCATCTCCTGGCTTCGTTGTGCACGGCTGGCTGGTGCTGGGGCCACTGGTACAACCAGCAGCTGATCGCGGCGTTTGATGAGTGGATCCCCTCCTCCCGGAGCCTGGAGCGGGAGGAGGCTCTGGTCGAGTTCCTGCTGCGGTACTTCCGGAGCCACGGCCCGGCCACCCTCCGGGACTTCGCTTGGTGGACGCAGCTGCCGCTGACCGAGGTCCGCACGGCGTTTGAGCACGTCCGGTGCGAGCTGGTGGAGCTTGAGTTCGAGGGGACCAGCTACTGGCTGTCCCCGGAGGTGGCGGAGCTCCTGGACTCCGGCGTGCCCGGCGGCCGGTCTGTCCACCTGCTGCCGGGTTTTGATGAGTTTGTCCTGGGCTACACGGACCGCAGCCTCGTCCTGTCGCCGGAGCATTCCGACCTGATCGTGCCCGGCGGGAACGGTGTCTTCAAGAAGACGGTGGTTGCCGCGGGGAAGGTGGTTGGCACCTGGGCGCTGAAGGGCACCGGGCCGGGTGCCGCCGTCGTACCCGAACTCTTCGACGAAGCCCGGCCGCTTGGCCCGACGGCGCAGGCAGCCCTGGCCAAGGACGGCCGCCGCTACGCGACGTTCCTGGCCACCTGAGCGGCTTCCAGCACCACATAACCGGCCCTGCCCCGCATAACCGGTGGCGCGCAGCAACGGTTGTGCGGGCACGGGCCGCTCGCTCCGGTGTCCCTCCACATAGCGGCGTCGCGTGCTTCCGATACCGGTGTCCGCCGTCGACCCTTAAGCAATGAAGTTCCATGATTTGCAGGCCCTCGTCGACCATCGCTGGCCCGGGCAGGTGGTTGCGTCAACCCACCAATTGTCGGCTGCCGGGCTGGACGACCGTGTGCTGACTGCGGCCGTGAAGAGCGGTGCCGTACTTCGGTTGCGGCGGGGAGCCTACGTCCGGAGCGGGAACTGGCATGCGCTCAAAGAATGGGACCGGGACCAGGCCCGGCTGATGGCCCATTTCGAGTCCACCCACGGCCGGTCCCGGTACAGCCACGTGAGCGCGGCATTGTTGCGGGGGCTTTTTGTCTGGGAAGGCGGTGCCGCCGTGCACGTGACAACCCAGTATGCCAACTCGAAGGCCAGCGCAGGAAGGGACGTCCGGACTCACAGGCTGCCGCTCGCGGAAGCTGAGAAGGCTTCACTGTGGACGCCCGACGGGCGGGAAGTCCTTACCACCAGTGCCGAGCGGACCGTGCTGGACTGCGCACGTATCCTGCCCTTGGAAAAGGCCGCTGTGATCGGTGACCACGCGCTGCGCAAGGGTGCGTCCATCGAGGCCATGCGGCAGCTGCTGAACGACAGTCCAGTGGTCCGCGGCGGCAGGCGCGCCTGGGACCTGCTGGCTGTTCTGGATGCCCGGTCCGAGTCCCCGGGGGAGACCCGGACCAGGCTGATGCTGCATTCTCTTGGCCTGCGCATGTTCGAACCGCAGGTTGGGATCACCACCCGCGAGGGCATTTTCCGGGCGGATTTCGCGGACCCCGACGCCCGGGCGATTATCGAGTTCGACGGCGTCGCCAAGTACACGGACTACAAGCCGGCGGCGGATGTGCTGCTCGCGGAGCGGCGCCGGGAGAACGCATTGCAGGAGCTGGGTTGGGCAGTCTTCCGGATCAATTGGCAGCAGCTGAACCGGCCAGGAGAGCTGCGGCAACGGCTGTACGCATTCCTGGCGCGCCATTCCGGAACGCAAAAGCGGCCCTTGCCCGCATAACCGCTGCCGGGCAGCAACGGTTATGCGGGCAAGGGCCGCTCGTGAGGCAGCTGGAAGCTACAGGTTGCCGGTGGCGATGTTGAGCATGCGGCGCAGCGGCTCGGCGGCGCCCCAGAGGAGCTGGTCGCCCACGGTGAAGGCGCTGATGTACTGCGGGCCCATCTCCATCTTGCGGATTCGGCCCACCGGGATGTCCAGGGTGCCGGAAGCGGCCACCGGGGTCAATTCCGCCATGGAGGCTTCCTTGGTGTTGGGAACCACCTTGGCCCACTGGTTGTCCTCGTCCAGTAGCTTCTCGATTTCGGCCACGGAAAGGTCCTCACGGAGCTTCAGCGTCAGGGCCTGTGAGTGGGAGCGCATGGCGCCGATGCGGACGCAGAGGCCGTCCATGATCACGTGGTTTTCGTCGGAGGTGCCCAGGATCTTGTTGGTCTCAACCCCGGCCTTCCACTCTTCCTTGGACTGTCCGTTGCCCAGGTCCGCATCGATCCAGGGGATCAGGGAGCCGGCCAGGGGGACGCCGAACTGGGTGGCGTCGATGTCGGTGCGCTGGTGGGCCAGGACCTTGCGGTCAATGTCCAGGATGGCCGACGCCGGGTCGTCCAGTTCCGTGCTGACCTCGGCGTTGAGCGTGCCGAACTGGCTGAGCAGCTCACGCATGTGCCGGGCGCCGCCGCCGGAGGCTGCCTGGTAGGTCATGGAGGTACCCCACTCCACCAGGCCGTTCTTGAACAGGCCGCCGAGGCCCATGAGCATGCAGGACACGGTGCAGTTGCCGCCGATGAAGTCCTTGGTGCCGTTGACCAGGCCCTTGTCGATGACGTCGCGGTTGATGGGGTCCAGCACGATGATCGAGTCGTCGTTCATGCGGAGGGTTGAGGCGGCGTCGATCCAGAGGCCGTCCCAGCCGCGGCTGCGCAGCTCGCCGTGGACCTGCTTGGTGTAGTCCCCGCCCTGGGCGGTGACGATAATGGGCAGCTTCGCCAAAGTGTCGAGGTCGAACGCGTTCTCGAGCTTGCCGGCACCGTCGGCGAACGACGGCGCGGCACCTCCCGCGTTGGAGGTGGAGAAGAACACCGGGTTGATGTTGGCGAAGTCGCCCTCGTCCTGCATGCGCTGCATCAGGACGGAACCGACCATGCCGCGCCATCCGACCAGGCCGACGGAAGGGGTAGCTGCTGTAGTCATTCGTACAGTTTAGACTTCGCAACCGGCAGGGCGCAGTCGGTTACGTCACCAGTCCGGCCGGCGGGTCCCGTTACTAAGTACGACGGCGTCAGGCAAGTTTTCGCTGCCAGCTGCCGCTACCAGTCCGGCCTGCTTGAGCGGCGGGTAGGAGGCTCAAGGGTTTTCCCGGCCGCCTTCCGGAGGCGTGCAGCCTTGCGCTCCTTGAAGTAGTAAGCCCATGACGTCGGCACAATCCAAAGCCCGAAGGCGATGGCGAACACGATTTGGCCCCAATTGGGTTCCTCTGTGCCGTCCAAAAACAGTTTAACGAGGAGCGCAGCCACTACTCCGATGATCACTGTGATCAGGATGGTGAGGAAAAGCAAGCCGCCGGCAGAGTTGACGGGCTTGACGGCACTGCCGGTTGAGCCCTTGTAAACGCCGTACTCTTCGGTGGTCAGTCCCTGCTTAGCGGCCTCCAGCTCCACCTGCTGCCGGTAGTAAACCTTCCGGCGGCCCGGTTCTGTTGGTCCAGGAACGGCGTCGTCCATTAATTTCCACTTCCGTTCTTAGTCGTTTGGGTGAGCAGCCGAGCGGTCCCTGGTTGGGCGCCAGGGAGCCCGGACTTCTAGGTCGCGGGCCCGTCCCCAGGAAACGGACGAGTGCTA
The DNA here is from genome assembly GCF_024362385.1 of Arthrobacter sp. DNA4. NCBI lineage: Bacteria > Bacillati > Actinomycetota > Actinomycetes > Micrococcales > Micrococcaceae > Arthrobacter > Arthrobacter sp. DNA4. Next base: position 3,325,277 of record NZ_CP101466.1, on the reverse strand, counting down.
TCAGGGAAGTTTTCGCGGGTGATGGCGATGTGGGACGGATTCGATTCGAACCAGGCGCGCGCCTGGTCATCCGAAAGTGCAAAACGCGGTTTCGGCAACCCTTTCAGCTTGCGCTTCTTGGACGCCCGCAGTTCGCGGCGAAGGCTGCGGACTCCCAGGAGCCATCCTCCTGTGAAGAGGACAGCACCCAGCAGTCCGAAAATGACAACAATTACATTGAGGCTGGCAAGCGCAATGATCAGCATCAGGGGTGCGCCGAGGGCTGGAATGGTCATGAGGGCTGTCACGACAACGAGCCCTGTAGTCGTATGAACCGAGTAGTTTCCGGTTGGCTGGGAGCCGCCAATACCCCATTCGTCCTTTGTATAGGCATGGACTGTGCGGTCCATTCCCGTGGCATAGAAGTAAGGCCGATTCAGTAGTAGTTTCTGTGCGGCAGGATCGATTGCCAGTAGTGCCTCACGCTTCACTAAGGAAAGGTTGGCAGTTATCGGTCGAACTGGCGGGCCGTGGGTTCGGGGATTCCGCGTTCCGCCCGCAGGCGCTTGGCCCTTGAAGCCACTTTCGCCATGTGGATGGCGTATGCGGTGCCTCCAACTCCAGCCGCTGTCAAGAACAGCGCGCTCCACATCGGACCTTGACCCCTGCTTGTGGGTCCCGCCACCAGCAGGACGGAGAACACCGCGACAGCAGCTAAGACAGCCGCCATGACCAGGAAGCTTACCGCAGACCGTACCTGAGGATGTGAGCTGGCGGTCACCACTCCTAGCTCGTCCTTCGCATAGCTGTACAGGTCACCGCTCACGGTGCGAAACAGGACTCTCTTTTCCCCGCGTGCCAGCGCCTGCTCGTGTTCGGCGCGGACTTGGTCGTCGGGAATAAAGCTATTGCCTGGAATGCCGTTCTGCACTTTAGTCCTGTCGGATTGATCGGATGTGATCCAAGACCTGGCCGTCTGTGAGCCCGGTCATTTCCTGAATGGGTTCGGAGGGTGCATCGATGGCACCATACCCTACCGTCCAGCCCTGCCCGCTGCGCTTGACGAGAAGTTGTTTTTTCGAATCGTCCTGCAGGAGTCGGATGGTGGCGCCCCCGGAAGGGTTGTCCTCTAGGTGCTTACGGACCATGTAGAAACCCGCTTCTGCGGGTGTTTGGTCGGGACGTTGTGCCATTGCAAACCAGCTGAGGTACGCGCGGGGCTGCAGAAGTATCTTGTACTCGGGCGACTCGACGGACAGCACGTTGTCTACGGAATCAGCGGTCAGGAGGTTGATCTGGACGTGCTTGACTGCCTCCGTCAGAGCGCTCGTTACTGCTGCTACCGGCCCGGCGACAGACAGTTCACCATGGGGTTCTGCTGTCGCCGCGCCACGAGCCACTAGGGAGGAGGCACCGGCAGCGAGCAGTGAAGGGTCGTCGAGCTCGTTCGTAAGCCTCAATGCCCTGGCAGATGCCTCTGCTTCAGGGCCACGGCGCAGACTCAGCAGAAGTGTCAGTTCGGCGAAACCAAATCCGATGGCGTCCGGGAACGCTCGTCCGGCAACTGTGCCCCTGGCCGTGCTTGTTTCAGTCACTGATTGTTCTCCCCAGTCCTTAGAAGCCGAAAAAGTCGCCGACTGCGTCGACCCCGTCGCTGATGGCACCGCCAACGGCTTCTGCCCCCTCAACGATCTTATCTTTAGCGTTATCGACCGCCTCGTGGATAACGGGGACGTTGTCGTACAGCGCGAGTGCGCCACTGGCCACCATGCAGGCCGTCCCTACCGGCGGTGGAGCAAAGGACAGGGCACCTAAGACAACTTTCGCGCCGGAATAGGCGCCTGCCTCGTAGTCGCCCTCTTTGATGTTGTTGAAGGCGTCCATGGCGTCCAGGCCCACACCCACAACGCCCAGTCCCTTGCCGAAGCCGTCCAGGTACTTGAACGCCTTGGTGGTGTCGGCGAGGTTCAGGACTTCGTGGAATTTGCCTTCAAGCAAATTGTTGGACAGGTTGAAAAACCTGCTGAATTCGTTGGATTCCTCGAACGCCCGCCATGCTGTCGGATCAAAAAAATCGCCGATTCGCGACTTGTGGAGCATGGCACCGATGTCGAAGAGCCCGGCTCGAATGTTCGGGAAAGCCTTCGTGAGGCCGTAGATGTCCCAGCCATCGCGGAACGGGGAATCCGGATCAGTGAGCCAGTCCGGGCCCCACGGATCGTTGCTGCCCTGGCCAGGCACCGGCGGACGGGAGGTGCTGGCGTCGACAGACACACCAGGCTCGCCCGCTCCTCCCGAGCCGCTGGTGCTCGCCTTCTCCTGCTCATCGGCGTTCTTGAGCAGTACTTTCGATTCCTGCTGCAGCCGCGAGACGGTCTGCTGGAGAAGGGTCCGGTGGCTGGTGTTCCAGTCCGAGCGGAACCGCTGGGCGTCCGCGCCCTTCCAGGCCGGGTTGTTGTTGATCTGGCTGCTCAGCTGCGTCGACTGCTGCTGCAGCAGATCCGCCGTCTTGTTGAACTGCTGCGCGAGGGCCCGCAGTTGCTCCACGTCGGCACCCCATAAAGTTCCTGCCACCAGGATTCCCCCCAATATTCATTCAACAGCCCCCAGAGTGCTGCGTGCCCAGCCTAGGCCAGGACAGAACCACCCGCGATGGGGCGGTCTCCGCATGTCGCTGCCGAAAGCGCTAGCTCTGGTCTGACTGCTCCAGGACGGCCGCCTTCCGCGCGCGCAGCGCGAAGAACGCCCCGAAGGTGAACACCTGCGTGACCACCACCAGCACGATGGCTCCGGCGATCTTGTTGCCTCCCAGGATCATGGTCAGTCCCACGATCGCGGACAGCAGCGCCAGCAGGGGCAGCAGCATGTAGCCCAGGACGAACAGGGTTTCCGGTTTCTTCAGCATGTTCCTAGCCCTCGGTCCGTGACCATTTGGTGAATCGGTAGCGTGTGCCGTTGGCGGCCGTGAGCCAGCCGTCCGGCGGGACGGAGGCGGTGGCCTCCCAGCTGGCCCCGAGCTCCGGGGCGAACGTGTCGCCGTCGGCCTTCACATCGATGGTGGTGACCACCGCGACGTTGGCGAGCTCGGTGGACTGGCGGAAGACCTCACCGCCGCCCAGGATCCAGACGGTCTCGCCGCCGTCGACGAACTGCGACTCAAGGAGCGCGTCATCAAGGGAGGGGACCACAACGGCGCCCTCCGCCTCGGGCGTGTTGGCCCAGCTTTTCTGCCGGGTGATGACAATGTTCGTGCGCCCGGGCAGCGGGCGGTACTTGTCCGGGAACGACAGCCAGGTCTTCCGGCCCATGATGACCGGATGGCCGCTGGTGAGGCGGGTGAAGTGTTTGAGGTCCTCGGGGAGGTGCCAGGGCATGTCACCGTCCTTGCCGATCACACCGTCGGAGGTCTGCGCCCAGACCAGGCCGACGCCGGTGATCGAGGCAGCCAGCTCCTCCGTAAAGGACTGGGGATCAGTGAAGTTTTCGGTGCTCATACGGCGATCGGCGCCTTGATCGTGGGGTGGTGCTGGTAGCCCACCACGTCGAAGTCCTCCAGCGTGTAGTCGAAGATCGAGGCCGGCTTGCGGGTGATCTTCAGCTGCGGGTACTCGTAGGGCTCGCGTTCCAGCTGCTTGAGGACCTGGTCCATGTGGTTCTCGTAGATGTGCACGTCACCGCCTGTCCACACGAATTCGCCGGGCTCAAGGCCCACCTGCTGGGCGACCATGCAGGTGAGCAGCGCATAGGAGGCGATGTTGAAGGGGACGCCCAGGAACATGTCAGCGGAGCGCTGGTAGAGCTGGCAGGAGAGCTTGCCGTTGGCCACGTAGAACTGGAAGAACGCGTGGCAGGGCGGGAGTGCCATGTCGTTGAGTTCGGAGACGTTCCACGCGGACACGATGTGCCTGCGCGAGTCTGGATTCGACTTCAGGTTCTCGATGAGTTCGGCGATCTGGTCGATGTGGCCGCCGTCCGGGGTGGGCCAACTGCGCCACTGCACGCCGTAGACAGGGCCAAGGTCGCCGTCCGCGTCCGCCCACTCGTTCCAGATGGTGACGCCCTGGTCCGTCATCCACTTGATGTTGGTCTCGCCGCGCAGGAACCACAGGAGCTCAACCGCCACGGACTTGAAATGGACCCGCTTGGTGGTGATCAGCGGGAAGCTCTTCGAAAGGTCAAAGCGGATCTGGCGCCCGAAAACGCTGGTGGTTCCGGTGCCCGTGCGGTCCGATTTATGGGTGCCGGTGGCCAGGACATCGCGCAGGAGGTCTTCATAAGGCGTTGGGATGCTCACGCCCCAAGTCTACTGGCTGAAGATGTCCGGCTGGCGGTGCTACGCCGCTGCGCTGGGCTGTTCCACCGACGGGGATCACGGCGATCACCACGCCCGCGGCTGCGAGGAGGGCACCCACGGCTGGGGCAGCCTGCCAGAAGATGTCCCACGGTTCCGGACTGAGTGGCGATGCCCGGTACAGCTTTGGTCCGGCGCTCATCAGAAGCACCCCGGCCTGGCTTACCAGGAACGCCGCCAGCGTCCGGACCACCCGGTGCACGGCGATGGCGCGGAGTGCGGCGTCGAGTCCCGGGACAGCCCCTGGAACGCTGCTGCGCCGGCGGGCAAGCAGCAGGGGAAAGCCCGAAACGAGCACAACCCCGGCAGTGGTCCAAACAGTGACCGGCCATGACTGCTCCACTCCCAGCTCAACCTGCCGCCAGGCAACAAGGAAAACGACAGCCACGAGAACGGTAGCAGCCGCAACCAGGGTGCAGGCCAGGACGGGTGAAACCGGTTGGCGGGGCCAGTGCCGGGGCTCGTCCGCGGTCCCGTAATTCCGGTGGACCAGCAGTTCGCCGAGTGAAACAACGGCCAGGACTGCAGCTGCGGATACCGCCACGAAAAGCGCGGGATGCCCCGTCAGGGCTCCCGGGGCGAAGAATGCAGCGGGTATTGGCACGAACGCTGCCAGCCCCATCGCGGCGCCGACTGATACCGACAGCCGCGTCGCCGGCTGGGCCCGCGCGCTGGCATCCCGGCGGGATATTGGAGCCCCGGGAAACCTGGGCGGTGCCCACAGCAACATCAGTAGCAGCACCGCCAGATTCAACGCACCGGCCGGGTTGAACCAGTTCACGGGGCCAACGGCCGGATCGGGCCGGGCTGCGTGGTTCCCCGCAATGGCCGCCAACCCGGACGCGATTGTCGCCACCGTACGGAGCAGGCGGTTCGTGGTGATGGTCCGCAGGACTCTGTCCGGTCCGGGAGCAAGTCCGTCCACCGGCGCCCTGCGGCTGATCAGCAACAGCACGGCGAGGGTTCCGCCAGCCAGGACGAACAACGCCCCGCCCAGGTACATCGCCAGCTCCACGCCAGGGATCCGGCCTTCTCCGCCGAAGGTGGCGTAGCCGCCCTCACCATCCGGACGTGAGCCATACGGGCGGGGGTCGAAACCGGGCAGGGTGGACGTCCACGCGATCTGGGCGGCGGACAGTAGGAAGATCACCGTCACCGTCCAGGCGAGGGGACGGGAAACCAACCCTCGGAGCCGGGGAGGCTTTCCGCTCTGCAGGACCGGCCGGGGGCGTGCTTTGGGGTAGCTTGCCTGCCCCAGCGCGTGTGCGGTCAGGCAGCCGAGGACCGGCCAAGCGAGGGCCGGGGCGATGTCCACGGGCTCGGTTGATGCCCCGGATAGTGGCAGAATGCCCGCATTCGCAGCAGGAAGCAGGGAGCTTGCCATCCATCCGATGACGCCGATGCACAGCGCATGCCGGGACGCTGCGGCCGTAGTGTCCCGGCCATGGGCGCCGCGGATCAGGAAACGAAGCAGGAGGTACGCGCCGCCGGCGAGCAGGAACGGCCAGAGGAAGGCCATGGGTGGAGCATCTAAAACAACTGTGGTCGTGGCAGACGGCACGTTATCCCCCCAGAACTGTGCATCGTTCACCCAAGTCAAGGGGGATACCGGCCTGGGGTCAAGCGGAGCGGGTTGCCTTAGTCATCGAAGGGCTTGAACTGCTCCACCGCTACAACCCGTTTCTTACCGCTGTTGGCCACATGGCAGACCACCACCTCGCCCGGGGACAGGAACGGCTCGTGGGCGGGCAGCAGCTTCGCCAGGTGTGATGGCATGTGGGTGGCAAGCTGCTTGAGCACCGTGGGCAGGGCGGGCCGGTGGGTACAGACCACCACAGCCCGTTGCTTGTCGACAAGCGATTCGATGACGGCCGCCGTCTTCTTCGGACTGCGCTGATGCTTGTGCTCGGTCAAGCCCTCCGCGAGCTTCACTTTCGCGCCCGTGGCCCGCGCGTACGGCGCGACGGTTGCAACGCAGCGCAACCAAGGGCTGGTGACCACCCGCATCGGCTTCCATGCCTGCAGGAGCCGGCCCACGGCCTGGGCCTGCCGGGATCCGGTGGCCGCCAGCGGGCGTTCTCCCTCGGCCTTGCTCCAGGATGAGCGCGGCTTGGCCTTGGCATGGCGGAGCACCAGCAGGGGCCACGTGTCCAGTTCCCCGCGTTCGTGCGCGTCGCGCAGGTATTCAAGTGGGCCGACGTCGGACGGGTTGGACAGCAGGCGGGCGGCCTTTTCGGGGGCGCACCACATGACGCTGTCCACCTCCTTGCCGTCAGGAACCACGGTCTCGCCGTTGACCTTGACGGCCCAGTAGTGGACGACCTTGAGGCCTGACGCAACGTGGTAGTGGATGGGAGGCAGGGGTATGCCCAGGGGCGCCTTAAGGCCGATCTCCTCCCACACCTCACGGACGGCGCATTCGGGGATTGTCTCGCCGGCGTCGATCTTTCCCTTGGGCCATGACCAGTCGTCATAGCGGGGCCGGTGGATCAGCAGGACCTCCAGGCCGTCCCTGCCGGCGCGCCAGGGAATGGCGCCCGCAGCAGTTACAGCTATGGGTTCCCCCGGGTGGTCAGTCTGGTCAGCTATGAGTGCATCGCTCGACAACGCGGCGGCCCTTATCGACGGCTCAGGGTGCGTTGCCGCGGCCGGGACGCCAGCAGCCAGGACTGGACGTCTTCAAGCGGCTTCCCGTCCTCGGAGAGGTGGTGCCGAATCCAGCGGCCCTCGTTGTCGAGATGCCAGCTGGAGGTTTCCGGGTCCATGTAGCGCCGCAGGAGGTCAAGGACGTAGGTGATGTCGTCCGGGCTGCTGAGCTGCACCAGCGCCTCCACCCGTCGGTCCAGGTTCCGGTGCATCATGTCCGCGGAGCCGATGTACACCACGGGGTCCCCGCCGTTGGCAAAGGCGAACACCCGCGAGTGTTCAAGGAACCGGCCCAGGATGGAACGCACCGTGATGTTGTCGCTCAGGCCGGGAACGCCGGGGCGCAGCGAGCAGATGCCGCGGACCACGACGTCCACCTTCACGCCAGCCTGGGAGGCACGGTAAAGGGAGTCGATGATGGCCTCGTCCACCATCGAGTTCACCTTGATCTGCACATGGCCCGGCACGCCTGCCCGGGCATTGCGGATCTCCGTCTCAATCCGGTCGATGAGCCCGGAGCGCACGGAGCGGGGTGCCACCAGCAGGCGCTTGAAGGTTGACTTGGGCGCGTAGCCGGAAAGCTGGTTGAACAGCTTGGAAAGGTCCTCGCCCACCTGGTCGTTGGCAGTCAGCAGGCCCAGGTCCTCGTAGTACCGTGCAGTGCGCGGATGGTAGTTGCCGGTTCCGATGTGGCAGTAGCGTCGCAGCCCGTCCACTTCCTGTCGAACCACCAGCGAAAGCTTGCAGTGCGTTTTCAGGCCCACGATGCCGTACACCACGTGGACGCCGGCCTGTTCCAGTTTGCGGGCCCAGGAGATGTTGGCCTGCTCATCGAACCTCGCCTTGATTTCCACCAGGGCCAGGACCTGCTTGCCGGCCTCGGCAGCGTCGATCAAGGCATCCACAATGGGCGAGTCACCGGAGGTGCGGTACAGGGTCTGCTTGATGGCCTGGACCTTCGGGTCCGCCGCGGCCTGTTCCAGGAAAGCCTGGACTGACGTGGAGAACGAATCGTACGGGTGGTGCAGCAGGATGTCCCGGCGCCGCATGGCGGCGAACACGTTGGCAGCCTTGGATGTCTCGGACTCGTTCAGGTACCGCGACGTGTGCGGGACATGCTTGGGGTAGTGCAGGTCCGCGCGGTCAATGCCGGCGATGACGGACAGGCCCCGCATGTCCAGCGGCGCGGGCACCGAGTACACCTCGGACTCTTCGACCCCCAGTTCACGGATCAGCAGGGCCCGGATGTTGGGGTTGATGTCGTTGGTGACTTCCAGCCTGACCGGCGGGCCGAACCGGCGGCGGAGGAGTTCCTTCTCCAGTGCCTGCAGGAGGTTTTCGGCATCGTCCTCCTCCACCTCCACGTCCTCGTTGCGCGTCACGCGGAAGGTGTGGTGCTCCAGGACCTCCATGCCGGGGAACAGCTTGTCCAGGTGCACGGCGATGACTTCTTCAAGCGCGATGAACCGCGCCACCCGGCCCGGCACGGCACCGGCGCGGGGGCCGTCGATGGAGATCAGCCGCGGCAGCTGGTCCGGGACCTTGACGCGGGCGAAGAGCTCCTTGTCGCTGACCGGGTTCCGGACCACCACGGCAAGGTTCAGTGACAGGCCCGAGATGTAGGGGAACGGGTGCGCCGGATCCACGGCAAGGGGCGTCAGGATGGGGAAGACCTTTTCCGCGAACATGACGCTGAGCTGCTGCTGGGCGGCGTCGTCCAGTTCCCCCCACTGCATGACGTGGATGTGCTCGTAGGCCAGGGCGGGGCGGATCTGCTCGGCGAAGACCTGTGCATGCCGCTGCTGGAGCCGGTGGGCTTCCTCGCTGATCCGCTCCAGCACCTCAACCGGGCTCAGGCCGGCAGGGGAGGGGACGGCGAGTCCGGTAGCGATGCGGCGCTTGAGGCCTGCCACGCGGACCATGAAGAACTCGTCCAGGTTGGAGGCGAAGATGGACAGGAAGCTGACCCGTTCCAGCAGGTGGAGGGTGGGGTCTTCCGCCAGTTCCAGCACCCGGGAATTGAAGGCAAGCCAGCTCAGTTCGCGGTCCAGGAACCGGTCAGGGCGGATGTCGCCTTCCGGCTGCAGGTTCGGTGCGAACTCAGGGATGTCGATCCGGTCCTGGGTGGCCCGTGATGCCGGTACTTCGGAGGAGCCGAAGCGGGCCCGGACAGGCACCGCAACATCCTGGGACGTGGCTGTTCCGGACGGTTCCGGGTTCATGGCTTCTCCTTTAGCTGGCGCTCCAGTGCCGGCGCTTCCGCCCCGCGCGGCTCCATTTCAACCTTACAAGCATTCACCGGCCCCACGGCCTTTGTTTTACGCGGCGCCGGGGATTGGTTCGCGGTCTGCCTACCCGCCGGCGGGGCCGTACATGACGTCCATGTCCCAGCGGGTGAAGCCGAGCCGGCGGTACAGGGCAACGGCCGGGGCGTTGTCCGCATCCACGTAAAGCATCACGCCGTTCAATCCCGCGTCGCGAAGGTGTTTGATGCCGGCAATGGTCAAAGCCTTGCCCAGGCCCATGCCCTGTGCCTCCGGCGTCACGCCCACCACGTAAACCTCGCCGATCGCAGGGTGCTCACCGTGGCGGGGGTGGACCTTGGTCCAGTGGTACCCCAGGAGGCGGCCGTCCCGGCCCTCCGCCAGGAGGAAGCCGGACGGGTCGAACCAGTCCTCCGTCATGCGCGCGTCGAGGTCGGCCCTGGTGAGGCCGCCCTGCTCGGGGTGGTGGGCGAACGCCGCCCGGTTGGCGGCCAGCCACGCCTCCTCATCCTTGCCGGGCACGAAGGCACGGATGGCCACGCCGTCCGGAAGGCCGGCGTCGGGCAGGTCCGCGCCCGCCGTCGTCATCCGCATCTTCCATAACTCGCGCACCGGCGCGTACCCGTAGCGGGCGGCAAGGTCGGCCGCGGCCTCGTGGTTGCCGTGGGACCACGCCTTCAGCCCGTCAAAGCCACGGACCTCCTTGAGCGCGCCCACCAGCCGGTCCGCCACACCCTGGTTCCGGTAGGAGGGATGGACGGCGATTTCCAGGATGCCGGTTCCGTCCTGCTCTTCAACCACGACGGCGAAGCCCGCCAGATCCTGGCCGGTCACCGGGTCGGAGTCCTCGTCCGGCGCGTAGAGGGCCAGTGTCAGCAGGGTGTGCTCCGCCGAATCTCCGGCGCGCATGGTCACCAGGGTTTGCTCCGAAATGGAAGGATTGCCGTCCGATTCCTCAGCCGCGGCCAAAAGGTCGCGGCAGTCTTTCAGCAGTTGCTGGTCAACTCCGCCCCGGACGACATGGACGGGCCACTTCTGCGGATGCGCTGGAGTCATGAGCCAAGGCTATACGCCGGCGGCGGTCCAGGCTCAGGCCTCGGTGAGTTCATCTTCCTGCTGCCGGACCAGGGTGAGGCGGTACCCCACGTTCCTGACGGTGCTGATCAGGTTCTCGTGGTCTGCGCCGAGCTTGGCCCGCAGCCGCCGGACGTGGACATCCACGGTGCGCGTGCCGCCGTAGTAGTCGTAACCCCAAACCTCGGTAAGCAGCTGCTGCCGGGTGAAGACGCGGCCCGGGTGCTGCGCCAGGTACTTCAGGAGTTCGAACTCCTTGAATGTCAGGTTCAGGGGCGCCCCGTTGACCCGGGCCGTGTAGCTTGCCTCATCGATGACGACGCCGGCGGCGCGGATTTCGCTCGGGGTGTCTTCCTGCTCGGGCACGGCCCGGGCGACGGACAGCCGGATGCGGGCCTCCACCTCAGCGGGGCCGGCGGAATCGAGGACGATGTCGTCAACGGCCCAGGCGGAGGACACCGCTGCCATGCCGCCCTCAGTGAGGATCAGCACGAGCGGGGCGCTGAGGCCAGTGGCTTTCAGGAGCTGGGTGAGGGAGCGGGCGCCCACCAGGTCCTTGCGGGCGTCCAGCAGGACAATGTCGCAGGGGTCTGTTTCGAGGAGGGCCGTCGGCTCGGCGGGGAGGATATGGACCCTGTGGTTCAGCAGCTCAAGGGCAGGCAGGATGTCCACCGAAGAACCGGTGCTGTTGGTCAGTAACAGGATGTGCGACATTGTTCCTCCAAGGGCCGTCCGCGCATCGTTGGGCGACTGAACCGGATTCTCACCGGCCGGTACTGGCTTCCTGCAGGAGGTTTTGGTCCGTCAGCATGCCGCTTACCAGCCACCTCAGCAGGGAGCGTAGCTGAACCTTGAGTATACCCGTCAGCCCCTTTCAGACCACAGATTCGCGACGTGGGCAAGCACGTTTTGCGACATATCCAGTTCACATAAGGCAGGATTGGACCAGGGCGGACCTGCCCTGCCATGAGGGGGCTGACCAGCCTTCCGGCCGATCGCCAGGATGGGAAAACAGCGCAGTGAGTGCACAGACGAAGCACAGGCCGGGCTCCGCATGACGGCGGAACTGCAGGCGCCCGTCCGTTCTCTTGGCTCCTGGACCGTTGGCGTCGTCGGGATAGCCGGCCTCATTGCGATCATCGCCGGGGTCTACGCCTCGCCGGAAGCACTCGTGGCGGTGGGAATCCTGATCGCCGCGGCCGTGGGCATCGGCTGGCCGCACTTCCTGCGCATTCCCGCCAAGAAGACCCTCGCCGCCGTCATCGCCCTGCCGGGCGCAGGCGCCGCAGTGGCGGCGGGCCTGGCGCCCGCCCCCGGATACCTGGACTGGACACCGGCCTTCGTTGCCCTGGGAATGATGGCGGTCTTCGTGGTGCAGCTGATCCGCGGCACCGGGCAGGCGCAGCGGCTGGAGTCCACCCTTGGATGCTGCGCGGGTGTCCTGTTGTCCTGCCTCGGCGCGGGCTGGATTGCCGGCTCCCGGTTCAACGGTGTCCGGGAAATGCTGCTGGTGGCGGCGATCAGCGCGGCAGTGGCCCTGCTGGCAGGGCTTATCCGCTGGCCGGACAGCATCGTCGCCCCGCTGGGAGTGGTGCTTGCCGGACTGGCCGGACCGCTCGCCGGGCTGGTCCTGTCGGACATCGCCGTCCTGCTTACCGCCGTCTTCGGCGTGGTTGTGGGTGCGGTCCTTGCCAGCTTCCGGCGGCTGGCAACGCTCCGCGGCGCTCCGCTGAACATCCCGGCCGCGCTGGGCATGGGCCTTGCCCCGGTTTCGGCCGTCGGATCCCTCGCGTACTTCATAGACAAACTACTCATCTACTAACGGGTTAGGATGGCACCATGTCCGTACTTGCTTTTGAAATCTTCTTCCTTGTCCTGCTCGGCATTGCGAGCCTGTCCATGGCCTGGTTCGCCGGATTCGTGGTCTACCGCCTCTTCAAGGGCCAGAAGTAGCCACCCCTTTTCCAGGACCGGCCGTATCTGGAGGTAATACCAATGCCCATTGAGATTCCTACAGACCTGACCCCCGAACTCGTCCCCCTTTCCTGGCTCATCGGTGAGTGGGAGGGCCGGGGCCGGCTGGGCAGCGGCGACGAGGATTCCGAACACTTCCTGCAGCACGTCTCCTTCACCCACAACGGCCTGCCGTATCTGCAGTACCGTGCCGAAAGCTGGTTGACCGACGACGAAGGCACGCGCCTGCGGCCGCTCACCGTCGAGACAGGTTTCTGGGCCCTGGAGCGCAAGCAGCTTGATGCCGACGGCGGTCCCGGCCTGGTGCCGGCCGACATCGTGCCGGTGCTGAAGAGTGCCGACGAGGTAGAGGCACTGCGCAACAAGGACGGCGGCTTCGACATCTCCGTGTCCATCTCGCACCCCGGCGGAATCTCGGAGTTGTACTACGGCCAGATCAAGGGTCCCCAGATCCAGCTGACCACCGACATGGTGATGCGCGGCAGCCACTCGAAGGACTACAGCGCGGCCACCCGCATTTTCGGTCTGGTGGACGGCAACCTGTTGTGGCGGTGGGACGTGGCCGCGGGCGGTGAGGCAGGAAAGGGTCTGGAGGCACATGCTTCCGCCTTCCTGCACAGGGTTTCCTGACCAACGAGTTTCCTGACCATAAAGAGGGTCTCCTGACCCACGAAAAGGGGAGCGGCACCGTGGAAGAAAGCACCCGGGAAGCAGCAGGAACGCCGGCCGGTTACAGCGACCTCAAGGCTGTCTTCTTCAACGGCACGCTGAAGAAGTCGCCCCAGACCTCCAACACCGATGGGCTGATCCGCATCAGCCGCCGGATCATGGAAAAGCAGGGCGTCAGCACCACGGTGATCCGCACGGTGGACCACGACATCGCCAGCGGCGTCTACCCGGACATGACCCAGTACGGCTGGGCTACCGACGAGTGGCCGGAGCTTTACCCCGCGGTCCAGGAAGCCGACATTGTTGTGGTGGCCGGACCCATCTGGCTGGGGGACAACTCCTCCCAGACCAAGAAGCTGATCGAACGCCTCTACGCCCACTCCGGGGAGCTCAACGGCAAGGGCCAATGGGCGTTCTACCCGAAAGTCGGCGGCTGCCTGATCACCGGAAACGAAGACGGCATTAAGCACTGCGCCATGAACGTCCTGTACAGCCTGCAGCACATCGGCTTCAGCATCCCCCCGCAGGCCGACGCCGGATGGATCGGGCCGGTGGGGCCCGGACCCAGTTACCTGGATGAAGGCTCGGGCGGCCCGGAGACAGACTTCACCAACCGGAACACCACGTTCATGACGTGGAACCTCCTGCACCTGGCCCGGACCCTGAAGGACGCCGGGGGTTATCCCGCGTACGGAAACCTGCCGGGCGAATGGGCTGCCGGCACACGATTCGATTTCGAAAACCCGGAATACCGCTGACCTCCAAGGACTTCTACTACATATGACTACGCCCAGCCCTTTGTTGTCGCGCCCCGGGGCCGTCGAGGCCGCCGGCCCTGACGCCGGGGTCGCCGCCCACTACGGCGAGCCGCTGCGCGAGCAGCGCGCACTCGCCGCCGGAACAGCCGTCGTCGACCTTTCCCACCGCGGCGTGGTCACCGTCACCGGGCCGGACCGGCTCAGCTGGCTCAATACCCTGTCCTCACAGCAGGTGGCAGCCCTGAAACCGGCCGAGTCCAGCGAACTGCTGCTCCTCAGCGTCCAGGGCCGCATCGATTTCGACGCCCGGGTGGTCGACGACGGCGAAAGCACCTGGCTGATCGTGGAGGCAGCCGAAGCCGCCCCGCTTGCCGAGTACCTCAACCGCATGAAGTTCATGCTGCGGGTGGAGATCGCCGACGTCTCGGGGGACTGGGCCGTTGTGGGCAGCACACGTGCCGTCCCCGAATGGTCCGGCCACCTCGCCTGGCAGGACCCGTGGCCGCACGTCTCCGCCGGCGGATACTCCTACGCCACCGTCTCCGAGGAGAACCATCCCGGGCTTGAGCGCCCTTGGTTCGAGTACCTCATCCCCGCCGCCGGGCTTGAGGACGCCGTCGCCGGGCGCGCGTTGGCCGGCGTGCTCGCCGCCGAGGCCCTCCGGGTCGCTGCGTGGCGGCCCAGGATCGGGGCCGAGACGGACGACAAGACCATCCCGCACGAGCTGGACCTGCTGCGCACCGCCGTGCATCTGGCCAAAGGCTGCTACAAGGGGCAGGAAACCATCGCCCGCGTCCACAACCTTGGCCACCCGCCGCGCCGGCTGGTGTTCCTGCAGTTGGACGGTTCGCAGCACACCCTGCCCGCTGCCGGCAGTCCCGTCTTGGCCGGGGAGCGGAAAGTGGGGACCGTGACATCGGTGGCGCAGCACTACGAAATGGGCCCCGTCGCCCTGGCAGTCATCAAGCGTTCCGTGGCCCCGGATGAAATACTGACGGTCCTGGACGGCGACGAGCCGTATCCGGCCGCCCAGGAACTCATCGTCGCCCCCGACGCCGGCCAGGTCGTGGGCCGCCAGACCGGATTCCTGAGGGGGCCACGCTGATGACCGAGAACACCACGCCCGACCACGCCGGGGCAGAGGCAACGGAGGGGCACGACGACGACGCCCTGGCTTTGGCGCACACGCTCTTCCAGGCTGCCCGTGACGGCAGCGACGAGCTACTGGGTGCCTACCTGGACGCCGGGGTGCCCGCCACCATGACCAACGCCGCCGGTGACTCGCTGCTCATGCTGGCGGCGTACCACGGCCATGCCGGGACCGTGCAGCTGCTTCTGCAGCACGGTGCTGAAGCCAACACCGCCAACGACAGGGGACAGACCCCGCTCGCAGGAGCGGCGTTCAAGGGTTACACGGACGTGGCCCGGGTTCTCCTGGGCGCCGGAGCGGATCCGGACGCCGGTGCGCCGTCGGCACGGGCAGCGGCGCAGATGTTTGCCCGCTCGGAGATCCTGGACCTGCTGGGCTGACTTTTCCGGGTTTCCGCCCGGCACCAAACAAAACTCCAGAAGGATGACAGAGTGGAAAACGTAGAAAAGCCGTGGCCGGCACTGTGGTCCCTGGTGATCGGGTTCTTCATGATCCTGATCGACAGCACCATCGTCTCGGTGGCCAATCCCCGGATCATGGAGGGCCTCCATGCCGACATTAACTCGGTGATCTGGGTGACCAGCGCCTACCTGCTGGCCTACGCCGTTCCACTGCTCATCACGGGCCGCCTCGGTGACAGGTTCGGGCCGAAGCGGCTGTACCTGCTCGGCCTGGTGGTGTTCACCCTGGCCTCGCTCTGGTGCGGCCTGGCCCAAAACGTGGAGACCCTCATCGTGGCGCGCGTGCTGCAGGGCCTCGGCGCCGCGGTCATGACGCCCCAGACCATGGCCGTCATCACCCGCATCTTTCCGCCTGACCGCCGTGGGTCCGCCATGGCCATTTGGGGTGCCACGGCCGGCATGGCCACCCTGGTGGGGCCCATCCTGGGCGGTGTCCTGGTGGACGGCCTGGGCTGGGAGTGGATCTTCTTCATCAACGTGCCCATCGGCGTCGTCGGTTTCATCCTGGCGATGCGCAACGTCCCTGCGCTGAGCACGCACCCGCACCGGTTCGATATCCCCGGTGTCCTGCTGAGCGCCGTCGGGCTCTTCCTGCTGGTCTTTGGCATCCAGGAGGGCGAGACGTACAACTGGGGCACCATTACCGGGCCGATCAGTGTGTGGGGCCTCATCATCGCCGGTCTTGTCATCCTGGCGGCCTTCGTGGCGTGGCAGCGGTTCAACAAGGGCGAGCCGCTGCTTCCCCTTGGACTGTTCCGCGACCGCAACTTCTCCCTCGCCAATCTGGGCATTACCATGGTGGGCTTCACCGTGACGTCCTTCGGCCTGCCCCTGATCTTCTACTACCAGTTGGTCCGTGGTCTGACGCCCACCCAGTCGGCACTGCTGATGGTTCCTATGGCGCTGATCTCAGGCGGCATGGCACCCGTGGTGGGCAAGATCGTCGACCGGGTCAACCCCAAGTACCTTGCCGCCGCCGGGTTGACGCTCATGGCGGTGGCACTGGTGTGGAACGGCCTGCTGATGCAGCCGGACACACCCATCCTGCTGTTCCTGCTTCCCAGCGCAGTCCTGGGCTTTGCCAACGCCGGTATCTGGGCTCCGCTGAGCACCACTGCCACCCGGAACCTTCCGCCGCGCCAGGCCGGTGCCGGCTCCGGCGTTTACAACACCACCCGCCAGTTCGGTGCCGTGCTGGGCAGTGCTGCGATCGCCGTCCTCATCCAGTCGCGGCTGGCGGCCGAACTCCCGTCCCGAGGCCCGGGCGGCCCATCCGGTGAGGGCATGGGCATGGGCGGCGGTACGCTTCCCGAGTTCCTGCACGCAGGGTTTTCGACGGCGATGGCCCAGTCGATCCTCCTCCCGGCCGCAGTGGTGCTGGTTGCGGCAGCCGTTGCGCTGTTCTTTGCCAAGCCGAAGCCGGTCCAGAACTGGGGAGGCCCAGGGCAGGGCCAGGAGTCACCGAAGGTGGACGCTGGTCTGGATTCCGCTTACTGAGAGCCCCAGTTTCCGGGCGAGGGCAAGGCATCCGGTGTTGCTGACGTCTGCACGCCATTGCAGCGTCAGCCCGGCCGCCAGTGCCTCGTGGGCGGCGATGGATCCGGCCAGGGCTCCGAGACCTTGCCGTCGCCACTCAGGATCCACCAGGACCCCCATGTTGCCGAGCAGGCCTTCCCACTCGCCATAAGCGCCGCAGGCAAGGGGGACCCGCCTGCCATCGATTTCATGGACGATCGTGTAGCGGTTCTCGAGGTCGGAAAGACCCACCTCGTTGACGTCGTCCGGCGGGCACCTGCCCTCCAGCTCGATCGCCTCCGGATTACCGTGCGAGACGGTCAGTTCCTCGGAGGGCTGCTGGAGGGGCAGGTCGTCGGCGAAGAACAGGGCCGCGGCACCGAGTCCGTGGCCGCCCTGCTGCCTGGTCAGTTTCAGGAGGGTGACGTGCTGGGCCATTTCCTCGTCGGGAATTTCCGCCGCGGCGTCGATGACGCTCCGTGGTCCCACCAGGGCGGAACTTCCGAACAGCCGCACAAACTCGACAGTCCGGGCCGATTCATCGGCCCGGACAATCCGTTCACCCGATGCCAGGGCGTCACCGAACGCGTCGTCGTCAAGGCCCAGCCGGCGTGCCCACGCCAACTGGATGATGGCCGCTGAGCCGGGATCGAGTGTCATGGTCCCAGCCTAGGGCGGCCTGCAGGCTTAGCCGAACAGGACCGCGGCTTCGTCGTAGCGGTTTTGCGGGACGGTCTTGAGCTGGCCCAGGGCTTCCTCGAAGGCGACATGCTGGATGTCCGTGCCCTTCAGGGCCACCATGGTGCCCCAGTAGCCTTCGACCACGGAGTCGATGGCGGCCATGCCCAGCCGGGTGGCCAGGACCCGGTCAAAGGCCGAGGGGACGCCGCCGCGCTGGATGTGCCCCAGGATGGTGGCACGGGTTTCGATGCCGGTCCGGGCTTCGAGTTCGGGCGCCAGCTGGTCTGCGATGCCGCCCAGGCGGGGACGGCCGAACGTGTCCAGGCCGCGCTCGGAGTGCGGGCTTTCCATGTGCTCCGGAACGAACCCTTCAGCCACCACCACCAAGGGCGCGCGGCCGCGGGCGTGGGCTTCATTGACCCATTCGGTGATCTGCTCGATGCTGACCTTCTGCTCCGGGATCAGGATGGCGTGCGCCCCGGCAGCCATCCCGGCGTGCAGTGCAATCCAGCCCACGTGCCGGCCCATCACTTCCGCGATCATGCAGCGGTGGTGGGATTCACCCGTAGTGCGGAGCCGGTCGATGGCCTCGGTGGCGATCTGGACGGCGGTATCGAAACCGAAGGTGTAGTCGGTGGCGTCGAGGTCGTTGTCCACGGTCTTGGGGACGCCCACGATCTTGAGTCCGGCGTCGGTCAGGCGCTTGGCCGCGGCCAGGGTTCCCTCCCCGCCGATGGCAATGATGGCGTCGATGCCCAGCCGGTCCATGTGGGCCTTGATGGCCTCGGGACCGCCGCCGTTTTCGAACGGGTTGGTGCGGGAGGTGCCCAAAATGGTGCCACCCTGTTTGGCGATGCCGCGGACCATGGTGCGGGGGATGTCGATGATGTCCCCTTCCACCACGCCCCGCCAGCCATCACGGAATCCGACGAACTCCTGGCCGTGGACCGCAATGCCTTTGAGCACTGCGCCTCGGATCACGGCGTTCAATCCGGGGCAGTCGCCACCGCTGGTGAGGATTCCAATTTTCATGTTCGGCTCAAATCCTGGGGAGAAGGTTTACAGGCAGAGCGCCACGCTGAGCTCACCTAGAAGTGTAGTGGGGGGTGTGGGGTACGACACAAACCGGTTACATGGGGGTCGGCTCCGCTCCGGACGCGGGGACACGAAAAAGGCCCCTGCCCCGTGATCATTCTCGGGGGCAGGGGCCGTGGTCCTGGAGGTCAGGGCCGGTTCAGCGACCGGCGGTCCAGGAACGTCTGGAGCGGAATCTCGTTGCGCTGGTCCGGAAGGATGACCCACGCCAGGACGTAGAAGACGAAGGCCGGGCCCGGAAGCAGGGCGAAGAGCAGGAAAGCGATACGGACGAATGCCACGTCCACATTGAGTTTGGCAGCGATGCCGCCACAAACCCCGCCAAGCCACCGCTCGGGGCCGCGCTTCAGGCCGAAGCCCCTGACAATGCTGAAGAACTTATCCATGGTTCAAGACTTCCCTGTAGTTGGTTCGTTGTCACGTTTCCGGGCTGAGAGCAGGCCGCCCACCACCAGGGCCACCCCCGCGCCGATCATCAGGCCGATCAGGACGTAGGTGCCGTTGAGCGTCACGATGCCAAGCTGCGCCACGATGATCAGCGCGGCCAGTGCCAGGACGATCAGGCCCCACACCACCGTTCCCACCCTGGCCGGTGCCGGTCCGGCAGTGTCCTGGCCCGCCGTCGTCGGAATGTTGCTGTTGTCCATGTCAGTTGCCTTCCTGGATCGTGACGTTGCTGAAGGTGCCGTCGATCTGCACCACCAGGTGGTTGCCTGGCCGGTCCGTGTTGTAGCTGCTTTCGCGGGTGGTGGTGCCGCCGCGCTGGCCGCTTCCTTCGTTCAGGTTGCCCATGGTCATGTCCGCCTTGATGTCAACGGGCAGGTTCTGCGGGATCACCACGGTCACGTTGCTGGCGGTGATGTCGAGCGGAACCACGACGTCGGACGTCAGGGGGGCGGTTGGGGAGAGTCCCGTGAGGTCCACGGTTCCCCGTCCGGCGGTGATGTCGATGCCGCCGCGCGCTTCCTCGATGCTGGCCGGGTTCCAGTCAACTTGCTGGAACCGCATCCGGCCGTCGTCCAGGGTGTTGTAGATGCCGCCGGTAACCAGTGCGATCACCGCGAAGAGGCTCAGGATGCCGGACGTGCGGCCGCGGAAGCCCGCCATCAGGATGCCCAGGCCAAGGACCGCCGCCGCGCTGGCCCACACGATGGCGTTGCCCGAGCCGCCCAGGTTGATGATGTCCGCGGCGTCCAGGGCCTTGAGTCCGCCGCCCACCAGCAGGGCAGATCCGGTGGCGATGGCGACTGCGGGGGCGCCGGGGCCGGATGGGCGGGGCTTTGGCGGCCGCGGCGGGACCCACGGGGTGGGGTACCCGGCGTCACCGGGTCTGCCGTTGCCGGGGCCGCCCGGGGAGGTGCCGGCGCCGCCAATTCCGGCACCAACTCTGCCCGCCCCCACCCTGGCGCCGCCAACGCCGCCGGGGCCGGCCGGGATGCTCCCTGCGGGACTGTAGCTGCCGTGGCCGTAGGAGCCGGTGGGCGCTGAACCGGTGGGGCCGCTGCCGTGGGTGGGTGCTGCAGTTGGGCCAGGACCGGGAACGGTGCCGGTGAACGTTGAGGTGTGGGCCGTGCCGTCCATCGGGTAGGTCCCGCCGGAGGCGGCCGTGCCGTGCCCGGCCATGGTGGGGTGGGCCTTGTTGCGCTGGGAGAGGTAGTAGATCAGGTAGATGGCGCCGCCTACCCAGAAGAGGGTCCACAGCAGGCCGCTCAGGCCGTTGTGGCTCCAGCCCCAGAAGCCTCCGCCCAGCCCGGTGAGGCCCAGGACCGTGGCGATCAGGGAACCCGTCATGCCGCTGGACCAGCGGACGGCCCCTGCTTCCTGGACGTGAATCCTGCCGTCCGGTTCCGGAAGGAAGGCCCAGGCCAGGCCGTACAGCAGTACCCCGATGCCCGCCAGAAGGGTCAGGACGATAAAGGCGCCGCGGATGATAATCGGGTCAACGCCAAGCCGGTGGGCGATGCCGCTGCAGACGCCGCCGATCCAGCGGTCGTTTCCCCGGTAGATACCGTTGCTGCGGATCCAGCCGAAGAAGTCGGTGGACGGCGCCGGGGCGGGGCTGCCTTGGAACGCGTAGCGCTGGGATTCGTCCGCAGGCGGTACCGTGGCGGGGTCCGGAGGCGTTGGGGCGGAGGACGGCAGGGGCTCGGTGGGCTGCTCGCTGTTCGCGCCGGGCTGCCCGTCGGGGAGGGGCTCGGCAGGGTGTTCGTCGTCAGGGGAGGGGGTCTGCGAGTTCATACCTCGATCCTCCCGTTCAGACCGGTTGGCGCTCTATTGGGGGAAACCCTGAACCGTCCCTGAGCTGTCCCCGGGAAGCGGCCGATTGCGGTCCGGGCAACCCTGATCCGTGTTTGGATTGACCCATGACATCCCTTCCGGCGCGGCCGCCCCTGGCACGGAGCAGCGACCGTGTGATCGCGGGGGTGTGCTCCGGCCTCGCCGCGCACCTGGGCTGGCCGGTGAAGAACGTGCGCCTGGGCATGGTCCTGGCGTCTTTCGCTGGAGGGGCGGGCCTGGTCTTCTATGCCTGGCTCTGGATCATGGTGCCCACGGCGGACGAGGCCGCCCGCCGCAACGCCCGCCGCCCGGCGTCGCCCATTGCCCCGGCGGTGAGCGAGCCCCAAGGAAAAGCGGCCGACGCCGGAACCCCGGCGGGTGCAGCCGGTCCCCTTACTGAAGGTGAGGGCGCGCTCCCGGTGCCACCCTGGTTCCGGGCGCGTGGAATGCGGTATGGCAAGGAAATCCTGTTGGGCTGCGGGCTCCTGCTGGTGGCGGGCATCATGATTGCCCAGTTGCTGGGCGTGGATGTGTCCCTCGGAACGCTGATCCCGGCTGCTGCTGTGCTGGGCGGTGCCTCGATCGCGTGGATGCAGCTGGACGAGACCCGGCGCGCCGGCCTGGTGGACAAGACCAAGGCGGACCAGGCCGGAGGCTGGGGCCGGCTCGCTGCCGGTCTGGCGCTGGTGGTGGCCGGGGTCCTGGTGATGGTGTCCGGCTCGGGTTCCTGGGAACAGACCTGGCTCGCCTTGCTCGCGTCGGTGGCCGTCCTCGGCGGCGTGGTGCTGGTCCTGCTGCCCTGGGCCCTGAAGTTCTGGCGTGACCTGGAAGCGGAGCGCGCCGGCCGGATCCGGGAAACGGAACGTGCCGAGATCGCCGCCCACCTCCACGATTCGGTACTGCAGACCCTCGCTTTGATCCAGCGGCGCGCAGGCAACGAGCACGACGTCGTCCGCCTGGCCCGTGCCCAGGAACGCGAGCTGCGCGGCTGGCTGTTCCAGGATCCAGGCCGCGAAAGCGGTCAGCTCTCGGACCGGATCAAGGCTGTTGCCGGGGAGGTGGAGGACCTGCTCGGCAACGCCGTGGAGGTGGTCACCGTCGGTGACGCCGCCATGACCGAGGCGCATGAGGCCCTGGTCCAGGCAAGCCGGGAGGCCATGCTCAACGCCTCACGGCACGGTGGCGGGACGGTCTCGGTCTACCTTGAAGCGTCGGACGGGCAGGCCGAGATTTTCATCAAGGACAGGGGATCGGGCTTTGAGCTGCGGGACGTGCCCGCGGACCGGCTCGGTATTCGGGAATCAATCATCGGCAGGATGAAACGGCACGGCGGCTCGGCCGCCATCCTCAGCACCGGCGACGGCACCGAGGTCCGCCTCCGGCTGCCGGCCGCAGCAGAACACGCGGAAGGAAAATCATGAACACAACCCAGGGAACAGGTGCCGGAAGTGCCCGGTACCACCCCGTGCGGGTGGTCCTCGTAGACGACCACGCCATCTTCCGGTCCGGTCTGAAGGCGGACCTCGACGCCGGCATCCAGGTGGTGGGGGAGGCCGCCACCGTTGAGCAGGCCATCGCCGTGATAGCCCAGCAGCGGCCCGACGTCGTCCTCCTGGACGTGCACCTGCCCGGCGGACTGGGCGGCGGCGGCCGGGAGGTCATCGCAGGCTCCGCTGCGCTCCTGTCCAGCACCCGCTTCCTGGCACTGAGCGTCTCCGACGCCGCGGAGGACGTGGTCGCCGTCATCCGTGCCGGCGCCCGCGGCTATGTCACCAAGACCATCTCCGGCACCGAAATTACCGACGCCGTGTTCCGGGTGGCCGGCGGTGATGCCGTCTTCTCGCCCCGCCTGGCCGGTTTTGTCCTGGACGCCTTCGGCACTGCCCCCGCGGACATCGCCGATGATGAACTGGACAAGCTCTCAGCCCGCGAACTGGAGGTCATGCGGCTCATCGCCCGGGGCTACAGCTACAAGGAAGTGGCCAAGGAACTCTTCATCAGCATCAAGACCGTGGAGACCCATGTCTCGGCGGTGCTGCGGAAGCTCCAGCTCTCCAGCCGCCACGAACTCACCAAGTGGGCCGCGGAGCGCCGCCTCCTCTAGACGCCCCATCAGATCCTGCCGTTCAATCTCCAACGCCCCATCACCTTTCGGGCCTTAAACCGGAACGCCCCATCACTTGGTGATGGGGCGTTCCGGTTTTTCCTGCGAAAGGTGAGGGGGCGTTACTGGGCCTTGCCCAGGAAGTCCTGCAGGCGCTGGACACCCGTAGCGAGGTCCTCGTCCCCCAGGGCGTAGGAGAGGCGCAGGAAGCCGGAGGGGCCGAACGCCTCGCCCGGAACCACTGCCACCTCAACCTCGTCGAGGATCAGCGAGGCCAGCTCTGCGGAGGTCTGCGGTGTGGCGGTGCCGGACGCGGTGGGGAATTCCTTACCCAGCAGCGCACGGACGTCCGCGTATACGTAAAAGGCGCCCTTCGGCGTCGGGCATTCCACGCCGTCAATGGCATTCAGCCCCGCGACGATGGCCTTGCGGCGGCGGTCGAACGCCACCTTCATCTCATCGACGGCGATCAGTGGGCCGGACACGGCAGCGAGGGCGGCAATCTGCATGATGTTGGACACGTTGGACGTGGCGTGCGACTGGAGGTTGGTGGCCGCCTTGATGACGTCTGCCGGGCCGATCATCCAGCCCACCCGCCAGCCGGTCATGGCGTACGTCTTGGCGACGCCGTTGAGGATGACCACCTTGTCGCCCAGTTCCGGGGCAGCGGTGGCGATGGACGTGAACGGGACACCGTCGTAGGTGAGGTGCTCGTAGATTTCGTCCGTGACCACCCACAGGCCCTTGGCCGCGGCCCACTTGCCGATCTCCGCCACCTGCCCGGGGGAGTACACGGCACCAGTGGGGTTCGACGGAGAGACGAACAGCAGGATCTTGGTCCGGTCCGTCACGGCCGCTTCGAGCTGTTCAACGGTCACCAGGTAGTCCTGTTCGGGCCCGGCGAAGACCTCTACGGGGACGCCGCCGGCCAGCCGGATGGCCTCAGGGTAGGTGGTCCAGAACGGGGCAGGCACAATGACCTCGTCGCCCGGATCCACCAGGGTGGCGAAGGTGTTGTAGACGGCCTGCTTGCCGCCGTTGGTGACCAGCACCTGTGAGGGATCCACCGTGTAGCCGGAGTCGCGCAGCGTCTTCTCTGCGATTGCCTTCTTCAGTTCGGGCAGGCCGCGCGGGGAGTAGCGGTGGAACCTGGGCTGGTAGCAGCCTCGATGGCCGCCTGGACGATGTAGTCCGGGGTGGGGAAATCGGGTTCGCCCGCACCGAAACCAATAACCGACCGGCCAGCTGCCTTCAGCGCCTTGGCCTTGGCGTCAACGGCCAGGGTTGCGGATTCGGCAATTGCGGAGATGCGTTGGGAAACGCGGGCGGAAGACATTGGCAGGTCCGTTCTTCGCTTGCAGCCCGGAGGCTGGAATGTGGGATTCGACGAGTTCTACTCTATGCTGTTCACCGGACCCTCCGGGGTGCCGGTTTTGATTTATGACTGCCCCGCGCAGCACGTTTCAAGCCGGACTGCGGATGGGCCGGAACGGGCTGGTTTTACCTATGCGAAGTTCTTGCGTAGACTGGTTCACCGGTGTTGAAACACAGATGATGGCGTGCGCCCCAGTCCAAACTGGTGTTGGGCCATCAAAGAGTGGAATTCACTCCATAGGGTAGTGGCGCAATTGGTAGCGCAGCGGTCTCCAAAACCGCAGGTTGCAGGTTCGAGTCCTGTCTGCCCTGCGCAAGCTGCTCCGGGCGAAAGCCCGGAGCAGGCGCAGCAACCATGGTTCTGATCAGGGCCGGGTAATCCACCATTGCAAAGATGAGCGAGGACCAGGTGACCGAAACAGCTGCCAGCAGCTCCAAGGGCCGCCCAGCTAAGAAGGAAGCCAAGGCAAACTTCTTCGCCCGCATTGCACTCTTTGTCCGCCAGATCATCGGCGAACTGAAGAAGGTTGTTGCCCCCACCCGCAAGGAACTGATCAACTACACGCTCGTGGTGCTGGTGTTCGTGGCCATCATGATGGTCATCGTCAGCCTGCTGGACATTGGTTTCGGAACCGCTGTCAGCTGGATCTTCGGCGGCACCGGCTCCAAGGACAGCTAAGGCTGCACGGTCCGCAGGCCGCGTGTTTCGCCCGGGTAACCGGAAGGAATCGCCGGCGTGCGGAATTGAGCCATTTAAATAGGCATGTTAGGCAATGAGGAAGCAGGAGACCAAGTGTCTGAGCAGGAGCTCGAGGTAACCGAGACTGGGCTGGAAGAATCCCCGGACGTCACGGCGGAAGCCGGTGAAGAGTCCGAGGTTGAGTCCTCCGCGCCCGAATCCGATGACGCAGCCTCCGACGCAGCAGTTGCTGACGCCGACGAAGCCGACGCTTCCGACGCCGACGGTGAAGACGAGCCCGCAGACGCTCTTGCCGCCGCTGCCGCCACCGCAGCCGCTGATCCGGCCGAGGAGTTCAAGGCCAAGCTGCGCCGCCAGGAGGGTGACTGGTACGTCATCCACTCCTACGCCGGTTACGAGAACCGCGTGAAGGCCAACCTCGAGACCCGCATCCAGACCCTGGACATGGAAGATTACATCTTCGAAATCCAGGTGCCCATGGAAGAAGTCGTGGAGATCAAGAACGCCCAGCGCAAGGTGATCAACCGCGTCCGTATCCCCGGCTACGTCCTGGTCCGCATGGACCTGACCGACGCCTCCTGGGGCGCCGTCCGCCACACTCCCGGCGTTACCGGCTTCGTGGGCAACGCCCACAACCCGGTCCCGCTGCGCCTGGACGAGGTCTTTTCCATGCTCGCTCCCGTCTTCGAGGAAGAGCAGGCCGAGAAGGGCAAGCCGGTCAACAAGCAGAACCAGGTTCCCGTGGCCGTCGACTTCGAGGTCGGCGAGTCCGTCATCGTCAAGGAAGGTCCGTTCGAGACCCTCCCCGCCACGATCTCGGAGATCAAGCCCGAGTCCCAGACCCTCGTGGTGCTGGTCTCCATCTTCGAGCGCGAAACGCCGGTCACCCTGGCGTTCAACCAGGTCACCAAGATCTGAGAATCCTAGAATTCGTCCCGGTGCCGCCCGCTTAGCGGCACCGGAACGGCCGGCCGCCTCGCCATG
Organism: Arthrobacter sp. DNA4; assembly: GCF_024362385.1. Taxonomy (NCBI): domain Bacteria; kingdom Bacillati; phylum Actinomycetota; class Actinomycetes; order Micrococcales; family Micrococcaceae; genus Arthrobacter; species Arthrobacter sp. DNA4. The sequence continues at coordinate 3,299,221 of NZ_CP101466.1, read as the reverse complement.
GCGGCCAAAAACCTGAGGCACGCTCCTGTGCCCCAGGACGTTATTGAGAGAAGGACCCTACATTGGCTCCCAAGAAGAAGGTCACCGGCCTCATCAAGCTGCAGATCCAGGCAGGTGCCGCCAACCCGGCCCCGCCGATCGGTCCTGCGCTTGGCCAGCACGGTGTCAACATCATGGAATTCTGCAAGGCGTACAACGCTGCGACGGAAGCCCAGCGCGGAAACGTCATCCCCGTGGAAATCACGGTCTACGAGGACCGTTCCTTCACGTTCATCACCAAGACCCCGCCGGCTGCAGAGCTCATCAAGAAGGCTGCAGGCGTTGCCAAGGGTTCATCCACCCCGCACACCGTCAAGGTTGCCAAGCTGACCCAGGCCCAGGTCAACGAGATCGCCTCCACCAAGATGGAAGACCTCAACGCCACCAGCCTCGAAGGCGCAGCGAAGATCATCGCCGGCACCGCCCGCTCCATGGGCATCACCGTCGAGGGCTAACAGCCCTTACCGCTGTCCAGCGTCGGGGTAATTGACGACGACGGGCGGCACCGCCGGGACACCGGCACCAAAAAAAATTGAAATGTTGGCCATCCGGGCCGGATAACGAACCGGATCACCGACTGTGGCAGGGCCCAGCGCGGTCCGCAGACCACAACTGCACAAGGAGAAATAAGCAGCATGGCAAAGCGCAGCAAAGCATATGAGGCAGCAGCCGCCAAGATCGACGCGGAGAAGCACTACGCACCGTTCGAGGCAGTAACGCTGGCCAAGGACACCAACCCGTCCAAGTTCGACGCCACTGTTGAGGTCGCTTTCCGCCTCGGCGTCGACCCCCGCAAGGCTGACCAGATGGTCCGCGGCACCGTCAACCTGCCCCACGGCACCGGTAAGACCGCCCGCGTCCTGGTTTTCGCAACGGGTGACAAGGCTGAGGCCGCAATCGCAGCCGGCGCCGACTTCGTTGGTTCCGACGACCTGATCGAAAAGATCGCCGGTGGCTGGACCGACTTCGACGCCGCCGTTGCCACCCCTGACCTCATGGGCAAGGTTGGCCGCCTCGGTAAGGTCCTGGGCCCGCGTAACCTGATGCCGAACCCGAAGACGGGCACCGTGACCCCCGACGTCACCAAGGCCGTCAACGACATCAAGGGTGGAAAGATCGACTTCCGCGTTGACAAGCACTCCAACCTGCACTTCATCATCGGCAAGGTTTCCTTCGACGCCATCAAGCTGGCCGAGAACTACGCAGCAGCACTGGAAGAGGTTCTTCGCCTCAAGCCGTCCGCTGCTAAGGGCCGCTACATCCAGAAGGCTACCGTTGCCACCACGTTCGGCCCCGGCATCTCCGTGGACCCCAACGTCACCAAGGTGCTCACCGAGGCATAGTCCCTCACTGAAGTTCCTGCTTCCGGAGTGATTCCGGAGCAATCGGAGACCGTTCCGGCGCTCATGCGCCGGGGCGGTCTTCTTTTTGCCTCCATACCGGCGGGCAGTGCCTAAGCTGGCGGCATGGACCAGCCCAAGCGAACCCAGCCCGCGTCTTCGCCGCCGTCCGCTGCCCTGGCGGTTGCCGCCGTCGTCATTCCTCCGCGCGGCCAGGACCTCCCTGGCACCGAGCCGTCCCCGGACCTTCTGGCCTGCCAGGCCATGAAGGAGGCAGAGTCGCTGACCGTCTGGGGGAGCCTGGACCGCTGCCTTACCCCGGCCGAAGCGCTGGAGTTCTGGCGCGGCAACGAGTACGAGGAACGGCACCTGTTCCTTGCCCGGGCCGGCGGGGAGCCGGTGGGGCTGTGCTCCGTGACGCTGCCCCTGCGCGAGAACATGGCCACCGCAGGCATCGACGTCCTGGTCGTTCCTGAGCGGCGCCGCAGGGGACTGGGACGCGTCCTGCTGGAGCATGCCGAAACCGTGGCACGGACACGCGGCAGGTCATCCTTGGATTCCTTCCATGAGGTGCCCCTGGACGCCGTACGGCGTGATGCGCCCATGATCCCCGCGAGATCCGGGGTTGGCCAACTGCCGGGGGATGACCCTGCAACCGCCTTTGCCCTGTCCGCCGGGTATGAGCTCGAGCAGGTGGAGCGTTCCAGCCGGCTCATGTTGCCCGTACCGGGTACCCTGCTGGCGCAACTGGAGGCTCAAGCCCTGGCCCGCAGCGGCGACTACATCCTGACGGCCTGGGACGGCCACTGCCCGGAGACGCTCGTAGCCGGCTATGCCGGGTTGCGGGCGCGGATGAGTACGGACGCCCCAACAGCCGGCATGGACTGGGAACGGGAGGACTGGGACGTCCGCCGCGTGCGTGACGATGAACAGGCCCTGGTCCGCAGCGGTGTGCAGATCTCTGTGGCCGCGGCGGTGTACCGCCCCACCGGTGAACTGGTTGCCTACTCCGTCCTGGCCTGGCGCCCCCAGGTCCGGGAGTCCTTGCTCCAGCAGGACACCCTCGTGGCGGCGGGGCACCGCGGCCACCGCCTGGGGATGCTGATCAAGGCGGCCAACCTGCGGCGTGCCCAGGAGAAATGGCCCCCGGCGCGCTCGGTCCTGACATGGAATGCCAGCGAAAACCAGCATATGCTGGCGATAAATACCGCCCTTGGATTCAGGCCCGCTTACTATGAAGGTGAGTGGCAGAAACGGCTGGGATGATGCCCGCATGGCAATAGACGTGAAGATCGAGCAGCTGTATGTACCCGACTCATTGGACACCCCGGACGCAGCGGACTTCCTCGCCGCCGTGGAGGTGGGCCGCAAGGTCCGGATGCAGACGTGGGGCAGCGACGATCTTGCGTACGGTCCACAGGAGAAGTTGCTTGAGTTCGCGGACCCCTACGAGCGCCAGCTGATCCTCGTGGCCAAGGTGGACGGCGCCATTGTGGGCACAGTTGATATTGCGCTGCCCCTGACCGACCACCTGGACCTGGCCGAGCTCACCCTGGACATCCTGCCCGAGTTCCAGCGGCAGGGGGTGGGGCGCCGCCTGCTTGAGGCTGCCGAACAGCTGGCCAGGGGTGAAGGCCGCACCATGATCCTGGTGGACACCAACCATCCGGGCGCGTCACTGCACGAGTTTGAACGGGCCCAGCTGGTGCCCGGTACCGGGCAGGGATTTGTGCCCCTGGAGAGCCGCGAAGTGGAGTTCGCGCAGAGGACCGGATACACGCTGCAGCACATCGAGCAGTTCAGTTCCTGCCTCCTGCCCCTGGACACCAAGCTGGTTGCCGACCTCCAGGCTGAAGCCGAAGAAGCCAACAACGGCCGGTACCGGCTGCACCATTGGACGGACCGTTGCCCGGACCGCTGGCTGGAGGCCGTGGCCGTGCTGGAAAACCAGGCCGGCGCCGACGTCGACCCTTCCCTGGATGCGCCGATTGAACAGGACATGGTGTTCGACGGCGGCATCCTGCGTGAGGCGGAGGACGTCGCCATCGCGCAGGGCAGGAGAACGGTGGTCACCGCCGTCGAGTACATCGCCACCGGGGCGCTGGTGGGCCTGACCACCATCACCGTCCTGGCCCACCGGGCTGACGTGGTGTTCCAGGACGATACCTTGGTCCTGCAGGAACACCGGGGCAACAAGCTCGGACTGCTGATCAAGGTGGCCAACATGGAGCGGCTCAGCGAGCAGTTCCCGGACGCGCGCATCATTTACACCTGGAATGCGCCGGAGAACCGGTACCTCCTGACGGTCAACAAGCAGCTCGGATTCCAGACGGCCGGTGTGACGGGTATCTGGCAGAAGGAGCTCCCCACGCTGCGCACCAGCACCAGCTGAGCGCCGATTTGGCGGACCGGCAATGCCTCGCGTAGGCTGGGGGTACCAAAGACCGTCGGTTGTTGGAAATCCACTCTCCTGAACATGGCTCAACTCTGCAGTTGTGCGCTGGGGACCACAGTGGCTTTCCGGACGAAGGACCCTCAACGCAGGGCGACCGGCGCAGGTGAACGAAGCAAAGCTCCACGGCATAAACGTGTTGAGCCAAGCCCCGTGCATCTGCGCGGGGCGTTTTTAGTTTTAGCTCTCTTGAGCGGGGACCGTCGAATACCGGCACTATCCCCGGAAGGAGGGTTATGGCAACGCCTACCAAGGTTTCAGCAGTAGCTGAGATCACTAACGATTTCAAGGAATCGAACGCCGCTGTCCTGACCGAATACCGCGGGCTCACCGTTGCACAGCTCAAGCAGCTGCGTGTTTCTCTCGGCCAGGACACCAAGTTCGCGGTCGTCAAGAACACCCTGACCGCCATTGCAGCCAAGGAAGCCGGCGTCGAAGCATTCGACGGCCAGCTTGCCGGCCCCACTGCAATCGCGTTCATCAAGGGTGACGCAGTTGCCGCTGCCAAGAGCCTGACGGATTTTGCCAAGGCCAACAAGCAGCTGGTCATCAAGACCGGTTACTTCGAGGGCAAGGCGCTGGACGCCAGCGAGGTCGCCGCACTGGCTGCCCTCGAGTCCCGTGAGCTGCAGCTCGCCAAGGTTGCAGGCGTCCTCAAGGCACCTGCCGCCGCAGCTGCACGCATCATCGACGCACTGCGCCTCAAGCTTGAAGAAGAGAACGGTGCACCGGCAGCTGCCGAAGCGCCTGCCGCTGAAGAAGCCCCTGCCGCTGAAGCTGAAGCTCCCGCTGAAGCTCCTGCTGCCGAAGAGAACTAGTTCTCTTTACCCCACCAGACTCCGGTGTCATCCCGGCCGAACGCCGGCGGGACACCACAACAGGAAGGACGCCTACCATGGCGAAGCTCAGCAACGAAGAGCTCATTGAAGCTTTCAAGGAACTGACCATCATCGAGCTCTCCGAGTTCGTTAAGCTCTTCGAAGAGACCTTCGAAGTTACCGCCGCTGCTGTTGCAGTTGCCGGCCCCGCCGGTGGCGGCGCTGCTGAAGAGGTTGAAGAGAAGACCGACTTCGACGTCATCCTCGAATCTGCCGGTGACAAGAAGATCGCAGTCATCAAGGAAGTTCGCGCCATCACCTCCCTCGGCCTCAAGGAAGCCAAGGACCTGGTTGACAGCGCCCCCAAGGCTGTTCTCGAAGGCGCCAACAAGGAAGCTGCCGAGAAGGCCAAGGAGCAGCTCGAGGCTGCAGGCGCCACCGTTACCCTCAAGTAACACCGCCTTTTCCTTCGGAAACCCCGTCCACTCCGGTGGGCGGGGTTTCCTGCTTTAACAAAGGCCTTCCGTTTCAGGAAGGCTCGCTGATGTCCGCCACCACGGCGCCCAAGGCGGCGGTCAGCTCATCGGCATCCACGAAGGCGCTGTAGCCGTGTGCGCCGGCGCCCATGGAGATGCGCCGCCCGGTGATCGTGGCGTCCGCATAGACGGGCCAGGCGGTGGTGCTGCCCAGAGGCGTGATGGTGCCGCGCTCGTAGCCGGTGGCCTCCAGTGCGGTTCCTGCGGGTGGCAGCGACAGCTTGTTCACGCCCACCAGGGCGCGGAGCTTGGGCCACGAGATTTGCCGGTTGCCCGGGATGAGCGCGAAAAGGAACGTCCCGTCCTTGTGCTTGACCACCAGGGATTTGACGATGTCCGCCGGCGTGATTCCCATGATGTCCGCAGCCTCTTCGAGGCTCTTCGCTGCGGGCCGTTCCACCACGTCAACTGCCAGGCCGCGGGCAGCGGCGTCGGCCAGGAACCGTTCCCGTCCGACGCCGTCCGCTCCGTTTCCGGATGAGCCCGCCATCAGTCGCGGTACAGCAGGAGGGCCTCGCCCTGCCCGCCCCCGCCGCAGAGGGACACTGCAGCCTTGCCGGTCCCGCGCCGCTTCAGCTCATGGGCGGCGTGGGCGGCCAGCCGGGCACCCGAGGCGCCGATCGGATGACCCAACGCAATGGCGCCGCCGTGGAGGTTGCACTTCTCCAGCGGGTAGTCCAGGTCCTTGAGGGACTGCACGGCCACCGAGCCGAAGGCTTCATTAATCTCGATGAAGTCAAGGTCGGCGGTGCTCCACCCCGCTTTGCCAAGGGCGTTCATGATGGCGTTGGAGGGCTGGGAATGCAGGGAATTGTCAGGCCCGGCCACCTGTCCCGGCTTCCCGACCACCGCCAGGTATTCGAGCCCGTGCTCCTCCGCATAGCCGCGGGAGGCGAGCACCAGGGCTGCGGCGCCGTCGGACAGGGGAGAGGAGTTGCCCGCGGTAATGGTGCCGTCAGTGACGAATGCAGCGCGCAGTCCGGCCAGCGATTCGATCGAGGTATTGGGGCGGACCCCTTCATCGGTGTCCACCACCAGGGGCTCGCCTTTGCGCTGCTTGACGCTGATAGGTGCGATCTCGCCGTCGAACGTTCCGTTTTTCGCCGCAAGCGCCGCGCGCTGGTGCGATTGGGCGGCGACGTTGTCCTGGGAGGTGCGGTCGATACCCAGCGAGAGGTTCCGCGTCTCGGTGGACAGGCCCATCGACTCCCCGTCAAAGGCATCGGTCAGCCCGTCGTGTGCGGCAGCGTCCAGCGCCTGGATGGAGCCGTAGGTCCACCCCTGCCGCGATCCCGGAAGCAGGTGCGGTGCCCGGCTCATCGACTCCTGGCCGCCGGCCACCACCACGGCAGCCTCGCCCGCGCGGATCATCCGGGCGGCGTCGATCACCGCGGTCAGCCCGGAAAGGCACACCTTGTTGACGGTCACGGCAGGCACGTTCCACCCGATGCCGGCGCCGATTGCGCTTTGCCGCGCAGGGTTCTGCCCGGCGCCTGCCTGCAGGACCTGGCCCATGATGACGGCCTCCACGTCCGCTGCATCGACGCCGCTGGAGCCCAGTGCGGCCTTGATGGCGTGCGCGCCAAGATCCACGGCCGTGAGGCTGGACAGTTGGCCGTTGATCCGGCCCTGCGGGGTCCGTGCGGCCCCGAGGATGACAACGTCATTGCTGAGAGGAGTGTTGTCCATGGTTACCACTTTCAGTCCGGTTTCGGTCTAAGCCACCAAGGCTATCGTGAGCCTGGTCACCCAACTATTCAAACGCCGGGAGCGCCATGTGCATTCCTTAGGCTGCATCCTGCTGGCGGGTTTTGCAGCACGGCACGGCAGGGGAGAGGTACCCATCTGCTGGGTTGTGTACGACGGCGGCCGCTTGCGTAGGGTGGACGGCGAGGCTGTGCAGGGGACGCGCTTTGCAGGGGACACCAGGTCCGGAGCCGGGACGGACGGAGCGACATCGTGAAGAAGACACGTAATGCGGCTGCCATCGCCGCCATGGCCATATTGACGGGCAGTGCGCTGGCGGGTTGCTCGATGTCCACGCCGGCGCCGGCGGAAACCACCCAGTCCACGCCGGCGCCCTCGGACAACGGTGCGGCAGGCACCGGCCCTGCCGAGTCAACCGGGCCGGGAAGTACCGGTGCGGCCCGGGCAGGGGGAACCAGGGCAGCCTGCGAACTCTTCAACAAACTGGTGGCGGACTACGCTGCCGTTTCCCCCACCGATTCACAGGGCTACGAGGACGTCTACTCACGGGCCCAGGGCGCCAAGGACACTGTTTCCGGGGACCTGAGGGGGCTGTTCACCTCGCTGAGCCTGCTGGCGATCGACCACTCGTCGTCGGCGGAAACCGGGGGCAAGCCGTCCCAGGAATCCAAGGACGCCGTAAGGGAGGCCGTCTTCGCGAACGCGGGCACCTGCACGGCCGAGGGCGTTACGCTGCGCCTCTAGGCGGTCCGCACCCCCGGCTCGGGCCGCCGGAAACTGGGTGCTTGCAATCCGGCGGGATGTGGGGTAGACACGTAGGTTATTTTGCCGTATCGTAGATATTTGCGTCTTCCCTGTTTACCTTCAGCCTTCATATAGCGGTGGGCTTTGCCTGGCAGCTGGCAATCAACGTGCCGTAACCACGGTCACAGCATAGTCAGTTCAGGCCCCGGGTCATATAGCGGAACCGGATGGTAGCGCTGCGGAGTCACTTCGCAGGGTGCACAGCGGGGGAGATCTGAAAACGCCTGAAGGTCTGTGGAAGGATCCCTCTTGGTCGCCTCGAGCACCTCTAATAACGAAACCGCTAACACTGCCGACAGCACTGATGGTGCCACTCGTAAGCTCTCATTCGCAAAGATTCACGAACCCCTTGACGTTCCGAATCTGCTTGCCCTGCAGACGGACAGCTTTGACTGGCTGGTCGGCAATGAGCGCTGGCAGGCGCGCGTGGCAAAGGCTGTCGAAGAAAACGATCTCAGCGTCGCCACCACGTCCGGCCTGTCGGACATCTTCGAAGAGATCTCCCCGATCGAGGACTTCCAGGGCACCATGTCCCTGAGCTTCTCCGATCCGGAGTTCGCTGACCCCAAGTACACCATGGCTGAGTGCAAGGACCGGGACGCAACGTACTCGGCTCCGCTGTACGTCAAGGCCGAGTTCATGAACAACAACACGGGCGAAATCAAGCAGCAGACCGTGTTCATGGGTGACTTCCCCCTGATGACCGAGAAGGGCACCTTCGTCGTCAACGGCACCGAGCGTGTCGTCGTCTCCCAGCTGGTCCGTTCGCCGGGCGCCTACTTCGAGCGCGCCGCCGACAAGACCAGCGACAAGGACATCTTCACCGCGAAGATCATCCCGTCCCGCGGTGCATGGTTCGAGCTTGAGATCGACAAGCGCGACCAGGTCGGTGTCCGCCTCGACCGCAAGCGCAAGCAGTCCGTCACGGTCCTGCTGAAGGCCCTGGGCTGGACCGAAGGCCAGATCCTCGAAGAGTTCGGCCAGTACGACTCCATGCGGGCAACCCTGGAGAAGGACGCCACCGAAACCCGCGAAGACGCCCTGCTGGACATCTACCGCAAGCTGCGTCCGGGCGAGCCGCCCACCGTCGAGGCTGCCCAGTCCCTGCTGGACAACCTGTACTTCAACTCCAAGCGCTACGATCTGGCCAAGGTTGGCCGCTACAAGATCAACCGCAAGCTTGGCATCGACCGCTCCCTTGGCGACAAGGAAGCCTCTGTCCTGCACGTTGAAGACATCGTCGCCATGATCAAGTTTCTCGTCGCGCTGCACGCCGGCGAGAAGACCATCAAGGGCACCCGCGATGGCCAGGAAGTGGACCTGCGCGTCGAGATCGACGACATCGACCACTTCGGCAACCGCCGCATCCGCGCCGTTGGCGAGCTCATCGAGAACCAGGTCCGCACCGGCCTGTCCCGCATGGAGCGCGTTGTCCGCGAGCGTATGACCACCCAGGACGTCGAGGCCATCACGCCGCAGACCCTGATCAACATCCGCCCCGTGGTTGCAGCCATCAAGGAGTTCTTCGGAACTTCCCAGCTGTCGCAGTTCATGGACCAGAACAACCCGCTCTCGGGCCTGACCCACAAGCGCCGCCTGTCGGCCCTTGGCCCCGGTGGTCTGTCCCGTGACCGCGCCGGCATGGAAGTCCGTGACGTGCACCCGTCCCACTACGGACGTATGTGCCCCATCGAAACCCCTGAAGGCCCGAACATTGGTCTGATCGGTTCGCTGGCTTCCTACGGCCGCATCAACCCGTTCGGTTTCATCGAGACCCCGTACCGCCTGGTCAAGGACGGCGTCGTTTCCGACGACGTCCAGTACCTGACGGCCGACGACGAGGCCGAGGTCCTGATCGCCCAGGCCAACGCCCCGCTCGACGAGAACAAGAAGTTCGCCGAAGAGACCGTCCTGGTCCGTGCCCGCGGTGGTGGAGGCGAGCCCGTCCTGGTTCCGGCCGCAGACGTCGAGTTCATGGACGTTTCCCCGCGCCAGATGGTGTCCGTGGCTACGGCCCTGATCCCGTTCCTGGAGCACGACGACGCCAACCGCGCACTCATGGGTGCCAACATGCAGCGCCAGGCTGTGCCGCTGGTCCGTTCCGAGGCCCCCTTCGTGGGCACCGGCATGGAGCGCGCCGCCGCCGTCGACGCCGGTGACGTGGTCATCGCCAAGAAGGCCGGTGTGGTCACCGAGGTTTCCGCCGAGCTCGTCATCATGCTCAACGACGACGGCACCGAGACCAACTACCGCATCAACAAGTTCGCCCGCTCCAACCAGGGCAACTGCTACAACCACCGCGTCCTGGTCAACGAAGGCCAGCGCCTGGAAGTTGGCGGCATCATCGCCGACGGCCCGGCAACGGACCAGGGTGAACTCGCACTGGGCAAGAACCTGCTCGTGGCATTCATGTCATGGGAAGGCCACAACTTCGAGGACGCCATCATCCTCTCGCAGCGCATCGTTGCCGAGGACGTCCTTTCCTCCATCCACATCGAGGAGCACGAGATCGATGCGCGCGACACCAAGCTTGGTGCCGAGGAAATCACCCGTGACATCCCCAACGTGTCCGAGGAAGTCCTGGCAGGCCTGGACGAGCGCGGCATCATCCACATCGGTGCCGAGGTTGAAGCAGGGGACATCCTGGTCGGAAAGGTCACCCCGAAGGGTGAAACCGAGCTGACTCCGGAAGAGCGCCTGCTGCGCGCCATCTTCGGTGAGAAGTCCCGCGAAGTCCGCGACACCTCCCTGAAGGTTCCCCACGGCGAGTCCGGAACCGTCATCGGCGTGCGCGTCTTCGACCGCGACAACGACGACGAGCTGCCCCCGGGCGTGAACCAGCTGGTCCGCGTCTACGTGGCCGCCAAGCGCAAGATCACCGACGGCGACAAGCTCGCCGGCCGCCATGGCAACAAGGGTGTTATCTCCAAGATCCTCCCGATCGAGGACATGCCCTTCCTCGCCGACGGCACCCCCGTTGACATCGTCCTGAACCCGCTGGGTGTTCCGGGCCGTATGAACGTGGGCCAGGTGCTCGAAACGCACCTCGGCTGGGTTGCCAAGACCGGTTGGAAGATCGAAGGCGAGCCCGAGTGGGTCAAGCAGCTGCCGAACCTGCCGCGCGAGAGTGGTCCCACCACTGTTGCCACGCCGGTGTTCGACGGTGCCCGCGAAGAGGAAATCACGGGCCTGCTGGATTCCACCAACGTGACCCGCGACGGTGACCGCCTGATCAACTCCTCGGGCAAGACCCGCCTGTTTGACGGCCGCTCCGGCGAGCCGTTCCCGGATCCGATCTCGGTCGGCTACATGTACATCCTGAAGCTCCACCACCTGGTGGACGACAAGATCCACGCACGCTCCACCGGCCCGTACTCCATGATCACGCAGCAGCCGCTGGGTGGTAAGGCACAGTTCGGTGGCCAGCGCTTCGGTGAAATGGAAGTGTGGGCGCTCGAAGCTTATGGCGCCGCCTACACCCTCCAGGAACTCCTCACGATCAAGTCCGATGACATCCACGGTCGTGTGAAGGTCTACGAAGCGATCGTCAAGGGCGAGAACATCCCCGAGCCGGGCGTTCCCGAATCCTTCAAGGTCTTGATCAAGGAAATGCAGTCGCTGTGCCTGAACGTGGAAGTTCTTTCCACGGACGGAACCACAATTGAAATGCGTGACTCTGATGACGCAGTCTTCACGGCTGCGGAAGAACTGGGCATCGATCTGTCTCGCGCAGAGCCCAGCTCCGTAGAAGAGGTTTAGCAGGCGGGCGTTCGACGGCGGGTGCGTACCCGCCGTCGAACCCCACCTCCCTCATCCCGCACCAAGACTTCAGAATTTAGAGAACAAGAGAGAACAGGGACCATATGTCCAGCGAATCCTCCTTCGGCCTCATGCAGATCGGCCTCGCCACCGCGGAAGACATCCGCGGCTGGTCGTACGGCGAGGTTAAGAAGCCGGAAACCATCAACTACCGCACGCTCAAGCCCGAGAAGGACGGCCTCTTCTGCGAGAAGATCTTCGGCCCGTCCCGGGACTGGGAATGCTACTGCGGCAAGTACAAGCGCGTGCGCTTCAAGGGCATCATCTGTGAGCGCTGTGGCGTTGAAGTCACCCGCGCCAAGGTCCGCCGTGAGCGCATGGGCCACATCGAACTGGCCGCCCCCGTTACCCACATCTGGTACTTCAAGGGTGTTCCGTCCCGCCTGGGCTACCTCCTTGACCTGGCGCCGAAGGACCTCGAAAAGGTCATCTACTTCGCTGCCTACATGATCACCAGCGTCGACGAGGCTGCCCGCCACGAGGAACTGCCCAACCTGCAGGTTGAGCACGACATCGAGAAGAAGCAGCTGATCGACAACCGCGACGCCGACATCGCCGCGATCGCCCGCGACCTTGAAGGCGAAATTGCACGCCTTGAGGGCGAAGGCGCCAAGGCTGCCGACAAGAAGAAGGCCCGCGACTCCGCCGACCGCCAGATGGCCAACGTGCGCAAGCGTGCCGACGCCGACATCGAGCGCCTCGAGCAGGTCTGGGACCGCTTCAAGAACCTGAAGGTCGCCGACCTCGAAGGTGACGAAGGCCTGTACCGCGAACTGCGCGACCGCTACGGCATGTACTTCGAAGGCTCCATGGGTGCCGAGGCGATCAAGAAGCGCCTCGAGAACTTCGACATGCAGGCCGAGTCCGACCTGCTGCGCGACGTTATCGCCAACGGCAAGGGCCAGCGCAAGACCCGCGCCCTCAAGCGGCTCAAGGTGGTCAACGCATTCCTGACCACCAACAACAGCCCGCTCGGCATGGTCCTCGACGCCGTCCCGGTGATCCCGCCGGAACTGCGCCCCATGGTCCAGCTGGACGGTGGCCGCTTCGCGACCTCCGACCTCAACGACCTGTACCGCCGCGTGATCAACCGCAACAACCGCCTCAAGCGCCTGCTTGACCTGGGTGCTCCGGAGATCATCGTCAACAACGAGAAGCGCATGCTTCAGGAAGCTGTTGACAGCCTCTTCGACAACGGCCGCCGCGGCCGCCCGGTCACCGGACCTGGCAACCGTCCGCTCAAGTCCCTGAGCGACATGCTCAAGGGCAAGCAAGGCCGTTTCCGCCAGAACCTCCTCGGCAAGCGCGTCGACTACTCGGGCCGTTCGGTCATCGTCGTCGGTCCGCAGCTGAAGCTGCACCAGTGCGGCCTGCCCAAGCAGATGGCCCTGGAGCTCTTCAAGCCGTTCGTAATGAAGCGCCTGGTTGACCTCAACCACGCCCAGAACATCAAGTCGGCAAAGCGGATGGTGGAGCGCTACCGCCCGCAGGTCTGGGACGTGCTCGAAGAGATCATCACCGAACACCCGGTGCTGCTCAACCGTGCACCTACCCTGCACCGCCTGGGCATCCAGGCGTTCGAGCCGCAGCTTGTTGAAGGCAAGGCAATCCAGCTGCACCCGCTGGTTTGTGGCGCGTTCAACGCCGACTTCGACGGCGACCAGATGGCAGTCCACCTGCCGCTGAGCCCCGAGGCGCAGGCTGAGGCCCGCATCCTGATGCTGTCCTCGAACAACATCCTGAAGCCCTCTGACGGCCGCCCGGTCACCCTGCCTTCGCAGGATATGATCATCGGCCTGTACCACCTGACCACCAAGCGCAAGGGCTCGGCCGGCGAAGGCAGGATCTTCTCCTCCGTATCGGAAGCCATCATGGCCTTCGATGCACGCGAGCTGCACCTGAACTCGCAGGTCAAGATCCGGCTCGAAGGATTCGTTCCCTACGCCGGCTGGGAAGCCCCGGAAGGCTGGGAGCCCGGTCAGCCGGCGCTCGTCCAGACCTCCCTGGGCCAGGTTGTGTTCAACCAGACCCTGCCCGAGGACTACCCGTGGGTTGAAGCCGTTGCCGACAAGGGCGAACTGTCCCGGATCGTCAACGACCTCGCCGAGCGCTACCCCAAGGTCGTCACCGCGGCAACGCTGGACAACCTGAAGGATGCCGGTTTCTACTGGGCCACCCGCTCGGGCGTCACCGTCGCCATCTCCGACATCGAGGTTCCCGCTGCCAAGCCGGAAATCCTTGCAGGGTACGAGGAGCGCGCCGCCAAGATCCAGGGCCAGTACGACAAGGGCCTGATCGACGACGACGAGCGCCGCCAGGAACTGATCGAGATCTGGAACAAGGCAACCAACGACATCGCCTCGGTGATGCGTGAGAGCCTGTCCCCGATGAACACCATCAACCGCATGGTGTCCTCCGGTGCCCGTGGTAACTGGATGCAGGTCCGCCAGATCGCGGGTATCCGTGGCCTGGTGGCCAACCCGAAGGGTGAGATCATCCCGCGCCCCATCAAGTCCTCCTACCGCGAGGGCCTGTCGGTGCTGGAATACTTCATCGCCACGCACGGTGCCCGTAAGGGCCTGGCCGATACCGCACTGCGTACCGCCAACTCGGGTTACCTGACCCGTCGACTGGTGGACGTCTCGCAGGACGTCATCGTCCGCGAAGAGGACTGCGGCACCGAGCGTGGCCTGGTCACGCCCATCGCCGTCGCCGATTCCAACGGTGAGCTGGTCCTGGACGAGAACGTCGAGAACAGCGCCTACGCACGTACGCTGGCTGTCGACGTCGTGGACTCCGAGGGCAACGTCCTCGCAGCCGCCGGCACCGACTGCGGCGACGTTGTGATCGACGAGCTCTTCAAGGCAGGCATCACCGAGGTCAAGGTCCGCTCCGTACTCACCTGTGAGTCCAGCGTCGGCACCTGCGCCCTGTGCTACGGCCGCTCGCTGGCCACCGGCAAGACCGTGGACATCGGCGAGGCCGTGGGCATTATTGCCGCACAGTCCATCGGTGAGCCCGGTACCCAGCTGACCATGCGTACGTTCCACACCGGTGGTGCTGTTTCCGCCGGTGGTGGCGACGACATCACCCAGGGTCTGCCCCGTATCCAGGAGCTCTTCGAAGCCCGTACTCCGAAGGGTGTTGCCCCGATTGCTGAAGCAGCCGGCCGCATCACCATCGAAGAGTCCGAGCGCCAGATGCGCCTGGTCATCACCCCGGATGACGGAACGGAAGAGATCGCCTACCCGGTCCTCCGCCGTTCACGCCTGCTGATCGAAGACGGCGACCACGTCTCCGTTGGCCAGAAGCTGATCAACGGCCCGGTCGACCCCAAGCAGGTCCTGCGCATCATGGGCCCGCGTGCGGCACAGAAGTTCCTCGTGGACGAAGTGCAGGGCGTGTACCGCAGCCAGGGCATTGGTATCCACGACAAGCACGTCGAGGTTATCGTCCGCCAGATGCTGCGCCGCGTCACGGTCATCGAGTCCGGCGAATCGGACCTGCTGCCCGGCGAGCTCGCCGAGCGCAGCCGCTTCGAGGACGCCAACCGCCGCGTTGTGTCCGAGGGCAAGACTCCGGCTTCCGGACGTCCTGAACTCATGGGCATCACCAAGGCGTCGCTGGCCACCGAGTCCTGGCTGTCGGCAGCTTCCTTCCAGGAGACCACCCGCGTCCTGACGCAGGCGGCCATGGAAGGCAAGAGCGATCCGCTGCTCGGCCTGAAGGAGAACGTCATCATCGGTAAGCTGATCCCGGCCGGCACGGGCCTCCCGCGCTACACCGAGGTCACCGTGGAGCCCACTGAGGAAGCAAAGGCCAACCTGTTCACCGGCCCCAGCGCATTCAGTGACTTCTCGTACGACACCCTGGGCGGTGACGGAGCTCCCGAGTTCCACGCCATCCCGCTGGATGACTACGACCTGGGCAACGACTTCCGCTGATCCGGAAGCTTGACGACGGATGGTCCCGCACCGAAAGGTGGGGGACCATCCCCGTTTAACCCGCCGATTAAGGCATGGAGCCCGTCCATGCTAGACTTGTTACCAATTGTTATTGTGGCAGTGGATGAGTGCGCCGGTATCAGCTGAGAAGCTGGACCAGAGCGACGTTTCCGGTTTGCAGGGTTCTTGTGCAACGTATGCCACATTTTTGCATGCCTAGGGAACTGCAGGAATGTACGTTTCGTGCCGGTGTGCGATCCGACTATTAAGGCTTCGCCTTCGCCGCCATGGAGATTCCCTTCAGGGCCCGGGCGGCGGGGCAACGCAACAGGAGAGTGGCCGGAAACAGCCACTCCGGATAAAACGGAGAACACGAGAGTGCCTACGATTAACCAGCTGGTCCGTAAGGGCCGCACGCCTAAGGTCTCAAAGACCAAGGCTCCCGCGCTTAAGGGCAGCCCCATGCGCCGCGGTGTTTGCACCCGCGTCTACACCACCACCCCGAAGAAGCCGAACTCGGCTCTCCGTAAGGTGGCACGTGTGCGCCTCAACGGCGGCGTGGAAGTTACCGCCTACATCCCCGGTGTTGGCCACAACCTGCAGGAGCACTCCATTGTGCTCGTTCGCGGTGGTCGTGTTAAGGACCTCCCGGGTGTCCGCTACAAGATCGTCCGTGGCGCCCTCGATACCCAGGGTGTGAAGAACCGTAAGCAGGCCCGCAGCCGCTACGGCGCAAAGATGGAGAAGAAGTAATATGCCTCGCAAGGGTCCGGCCCCCAAGCGGCCGCTCGTTTCGGATCCGGTATACGGTTCCCCGCTGGTAACCCAGCTCATCAACAAGGTACTCGTTGACGGCAAGAAGTCCACGGCGGAGCGCATCGTCTACGGTGCACTCGAAGGCGCACGCGCCAAGTCCGGCGGCGACCCCGTTGCAGCCCTGAAGAAGGCCATGGACAACGTCAAGCCTTCCCTCGAGGTCCGCTCCCGCCGTGTCGGTGGCGCCACCTACCAGGTTCCGGTTGAGGTCAAGCCGGGCCGCTCCACCGCACTCGCCCTGCGGTGGCTGGTTGGCTACTCCAAGGCCCGCCGCGAGAAGACGATGACCGAGCGCCTCCAGAACGAAATCCTGGACGCGTCGAACGGTCTCGGTGCCGCTGTGAAGCGTCGCGAAGACACCCACAAGATGGCCGAGTCCAACAAGGCCTTCGCACACTACCGCTGGTAATACTCCCCGGGCGCCGCTTACCAACCGAGCGGCGGCGAACGTGTAGTCCATCCCAAAAGGAGACCCCGTGGCACAGGACGTGCTTACCGACCTTAGTAAGGTCCGCAACATCGGCATCATGGCCCACATCGATGCCGGCAAGACCACCACCACCGAGCGCATCCTGTTCTACACGGGTGTGAACCACAAGATCGGCGAAACGCACGACGGCGCTTCGACCACCGACTGGATGGAACAGGAAAAGGAACGCGGCATCACCATCACGTCTGCCGCCGTGACCTGCTTCTGGGAAAACAACCAGATCAACATCATCGACACTCCCGGCCACGTGGACTTCACGGTTGAGGTGGAGCGCTCCCTGCGCGTCCTCGACGGTGCAGTTGCCGTCTTCGATGGCAAGGAAGGCGTTGAGCCGCAGTCCGAGACTGTTTGGCGCCAGGCTGACAAGTACAACGTTCCGCGTATCTGCTTCGTCAACAAAATGGACAAGCTCGGTGCTGACTTCTACTTCACCGTAGACACCATCATCAGCCGCCTCGGTGCCAAGCCGCTGGTCATGCAGCTGCCCATCGGCGCTGAGAACGACTTCATCGGCGTCGTGGACCTGCTCTACATGCGTGCACTGGTGTGGCCCGGCGACGCCAAGGGCGACGTGACCATGGGTGCCAAGTACGAGATCCGCGAGATCCCGGCTGACCTCCAGGAAAAGGCCGAGGAGTACCGCGCGAACCTCGTTGAGACCGTCGCCGAGTCCTCCGAGGAACTCATGGAGAAGTACCTCGAGGGTGAAGAGATCTCGATTGACGAGCTCAAGGCCGGCATCCGCAAGATGACCATCAACTCCGAGCTCTACCCGATCTTCTGCGGCTCCGCGTTCAAGAACCGCGGCGTTCAGCCCATGCTCGACGCGGTTGTGGACTACCTGCCGAACCCGCTCGACGTCCCCCCGATGGTCGGCCACGACCCTCGCGACGAAGAGAAGGAACTGACCCGCAAGCCTTCCGCTGAAGAGCCGTTCTCGGCCCTGGCGTTCAAGATTGCGGCCCACCCCTTCTTCGGCCAGCTCACCTTCATCCGCGTGTACTCCGGTCACGTGGAAGCAGGCGCCCAGGTGGTCAACTCCACCAAGGGCAAGAAGGAGCGCATCGGCAAGCTGTTCCAGATGCACGCCAACAAGGAAATGCCCGTTGAGGGCGCTACCGCCGGCCACATCTACGCAGCCATCGGCCTGAAGGACACCACCACCGGTGACACCCTGTGCGATGCCAGCAACCAGATTGTGCTCGAGTCCATGAGCTTCCCGGAGCCCGTGATCTCGGTTGCCATCGAGCCGAACACCAAGGGTGACCAGGAGAAGCTCTCTACGGCCATCCAGAAGCTCTCCGCTGAGGACCCCACCTTCCAGGTGTCCCTCAACGAAGACACCGGCCAGACCATCATCGCCGGCATGGGCGAGCTCCACCTGGACATCCTGGTGGACCGCATGCGCCGCGAGTTCAAGGTTGAGGCCAACGTGGGCAAGCCCCAGGTTGCTTACCGCGAAACCATCAAGCGCGCCGTCGAACGCCACGACTACACGCACAAGAAGCAGACCGGTGGTTCGGGTCAGTTCGCAAAGATCCAGATTGCCATCGAGCCGCTGGACACCGCCGAGGGCGAGCTGTACGAGTTCGAGAACAAGGTCACTGGTGGCCGCGTTCCCCGCGAGTACATCCCGTCTGTTGACGCGGGCATCCAGGATGCACTGAACGACGGCGTCCTGACCGGCTACCCGGTTGTTGGCATCAAGGCCACGCTGATCGACGGCGCGTACCACGATGTTGACTCCTCGGAAATGGCGTTCAAGATCGACGGCCGTATGGCTTTCAAGGAAGCTGCACGCAAGGCGAACCCGGTTCTGCTCGAACCGCTGATGGATGTCGAGGTCCGCACCCCTGAGGAATACATGGGTGAAGTTATCGGTGACCTCAACTCCCGCCGTGGCCAGATGCAGTCCATGGAAGATGCACAGGGCGTCAAGGTCATCCGTGCGCACGTTCCGCTGTCCGGCATGTTCGGCTACATCGGCGACCTGCGCTCGAAGACCCAGGGCCGCGCTGTGTACTCCATGACGTTCAACAGCTACGCCGAGGTCCCGAAGGCAGTTGCCGACGAGATCATCCAGAAGTCCCGCGGCGAGTAGTCCTTCCGGACTTTCGAAGCGAACACCTCGGTGGCGCTGTCTGCCAGCGGACAGCGTGGCCGGTGCAGGTGGCCGGGCCGGCCGGAGTGATCCGGCCGGATTCCGGCCCCTGCACGAACAGGCTCAGGGGATTAGTATTAGTTCCTGAATCTGCAATTTCACCAATCCAAAGCCCCCCAAGTAGACTTGCCTGAGTTCTACCGCGATAAGCGCGGCTGGAGGGCAAGCTATTTGAAAACGTTCTAGGAGGAACCTGTGGCAAAGGCAAAGTTCGAGCGGACTAAGCCGCACGTCAACATCGGCACCATTGGTCACGTTGACCACGGTAAGACGACGCTGACGGCCGCCATTTCCAAGGTGCTGTACGACAAGTACCCGGATCTCAACGAGAAGCGTGACTTCGCGTCGATCGACTCTGCACCCGAAGAGCGTCAGCGCGGTATTACCATCAACATCTCCCACGTGGAGTACCAGACCGAGAAGCGTCACTACGCACACGTTGACGCCCCCGGCCACGCTGACTACATCAAGAACATGATCACCGGTGCTGCCCAGATGGACGGCGCAATCCTCGTGGTTGCCGCTACCGACGGCCCGATGGCTCAGACCCGCGAGCACGTTCTGCTGGCCCGCCAGGTTGGTGTTCCCTACCTGCTGGTCGCACTGAACAAGGCTGACATGGTCGATGACGAGGAACTCCTCGACCTCGTCGAAATGGAAGTTCGTGAGCTCCTCAGCTCGCAGGGCTTCGATGGCGACAACGCTCCGGTTGTCCGCGTTTCAGGCCTGAAGGCCCTGGAAGGCGACCCCGAGTGGGTCAAGTCCGTTGAGGACCTGATGGCTGCTGTCGACGAGTCCGTTCCGGACCCCGTACGTGACCGTGACAAGCCGTTCCTGATGCCGATCGAAGACGTCTTCACCATCACCGGCCGTGGCACCGTTGTTACGGGCCGCGCCGAGCGTGGAACCCTCGCCATCAACTCCGAGGTCGAGATCGTCGGCATCCGCCCGGTCCAGAAGACCACGGTTACCGGTATCGAGATGTTCCACAAGCAGCTCGACGAAGCATGGGCCGGCGAGAACTGTGGCCTGCTGCTCCGCGGTCTGAAGCGCGACGATGTCGAGCGTGGCCAGGTTGTCGTCAAGCCGGGTTCCATCACCCCGCACACCGACTTCGAGGCTAACGTCTACATCCTCTCCAAGGACGAAGGCGGACGTCACAACCCGTTCTACTCCAACTACCGCCCGCAGTTCTACTTCCGTACCACGGACGTAACCGGCGTTATCACCCTGCCCGAGGGCACGGAAATGGTTATGCCTGGCGACAACACTGAGATGACCGTTGCGCTCATCCAGCCCATCGCTATGGAAGAGGGCCTCGGCTTCGCTATCCGCGAAGGCGGCCGCACCGTTGGTTCGGGACGCGTCACCAAGATCATCAAGTAGTACTTGCTGATCAAGGATCCGCCGGGCACCGGCCCGCGCTGAATCCACAAAGAAAGCCCCGCTGCTCCAAGCAGCGGGGCTTTCTTTTGCCCTTTCGGCAGGACCCTGCGGGTGCTGGGGGAGTGGCCACTGATACTGTTGCAGCACTGAAAGGAGATCATCATGGGCTGGCTTATTTTCCTGATCGTCGCGGTGGCCGTCGTGGGCGGGGTGTTCTGGGTCAAAAGGAATTTCCGGCACGAGATTGACCGGGCCAAGCGGATCAACAGGGCAAACAAGAACCAGTAGGAGGAGTTGCAGGCTCCTTCGCTGGTGCCCCTTATTCCTACTTTTCGGTATACCTAAATTCGCGGTATCCTCGTCTTATTGACGCCCGCAACGACGAGGACACGTGATGGCTGTTTTAACATTGGCCGCGGAATCCGCCACCACCAGAGTGTGGTCCCGCCTCCTGCTGCTCGGGCCCGCGTTCGTGGCCGCCATCGCGTACGTGGACCCGGGGAACGTGGCGGCCAACCTGACCGCCGGCGCTAACTTCGGGTACCTGCTCGTGTGGGTTCTGGTGGCAGCGAATGCCATGGCGGTGCTGATCCAGTACCAGTCAGCCAAGCTGGGTCTGGCCACCGGAATGAGCCTGCCGGAAATCCTCGGCAAACGCCTGGGAACCGACCGGCGCCGCGCCTACTGGGTGCAGGCTGAGATCGTTGCCGGGGCAACGGATATGGCGGAAGTCATTGGCGGCGCCGTCGCGCTCAACCTTCTGTTCGGCCTGCCCCTGCTGACGGGCGGGTTCATCATCGGCCTGGCGTCCATGCTGCTGCTGGCACTGCAGTCAAACCGGAGCCAGAAGTCCTTTGAGCTTGCCATCCTGACCCTGCTTGGCGTCATCGCCGTCGGGTTTGTTTCAGGCCTGTTCGTCGCGCCGCCGGATGCCGGTGGTGCCCTCGCCGGCCTTGTGCCACGCTTCGAGGGAACCGACACCGTCCTGCTCGCCGCCAGCATGCTCGGGGCGACTGTCATGCCTCACGCGATCTACCTGCACTCGGCCCTGGCCAGGGACCGCCACGGCTTCTCAGAGGATCCGGCGGTCAGGACACGGTTGATCCGCGCCACCCGCGTGGATGTCGCCGGTGCCCTGCTGCTTGCCGGAATCGTCAATATCGCCATGCTCCTGCTGGCCGCTACCAGCCTTCGCGGAGTTGAGGGGACGGACACCATCGCCGGTGCGCACGCAGCCGTGACGTCGGCACTGGGGCCCGTCATCGGCGTCGCATTCGCCATAGGCCTCCTGGCCTCGGGCCTGGCATCCACGTCGGTGGGGTGCTACGCGGGGGCCACCATCATGGGCGGCCTGCTCAAGGTCAGGATTCCGCTGCTGATCCGCCGCACGCTCACCCTGATCCCGGCTCTGCTGGTCCTGGGCGCCGGCGTTGAACCTACGCTGGCCCTGGTCCTCAGCCAGGTCCTCCTGAGCTTCGGCATTCCGTTCGCGCTGATTCCGCTGATCCGCCTCACCGGCAGCCGCAAGGTGATGGGCATCCACGCGGACTCGAAACTGCTTCGGATCGCGGGTTGGACGAGCGCCACGCTCATCGTGGGCCTGAACTGCGTGCTGATTTTCCTCACAGTGCTGGGCGTCCATTGACGTGACCGGCCAGCCACCCGCCGGCTAGTCCTGCCGGTGGCCCCGGGCGCGGGACAGCGCCTGGTACCAGTAGAAGGAACGTTTCGGGGTCCGCTCCAGTGAATCGAAGTCCACGTGCACCAGGCCAAAACGCTGCGAGTAGCCGGCGGCCCACTCGAAATTGTCCATCAGTGTCCACACGTAATAGCCGCGCAGGTCAACGCCCTCTGCCATGCCGCCGGGAGCCGTGGCCTCAAGCGCCGTCCCCAGATGCGCAGCCAGATACTCCACGCGGTCCGTGTCCTCCAGCGTCTCTGAAACCCTGTCGGGTTCAGGAAAGCTGGCCCCGCCCTCGGTGATGTACAGCGGCGGGAGGGCCTCCCCGTACCGGTCCCGCATTTCCCGCAGCAGAACCCCCAGGTGCTCCGGGGCAACCGGCCACCCGAAGCCGGTGCTGCCGTATTCCGGATACCCCACTTCGTGGAAGGGCAGCTTGGCCACTTCCTTGTGCATGTCCGCGGGCATGGGTGTGATGCCCGGTCCCAGGGCCACCTTCACCGGGAAGTAGTAGTTGAGCCCGTAGAAGTCCAGGGGCTGGTGGATGGTCTTGAGGTCGGCGTCGGAGATCCTGCCGATGGAGCGCAGCCACGGCTTGGCGTACAAGGGCAGTGAGGGGTAGCGGCCCAGCAGGACGGGATCAGCGTAGATCCTGTTCATGAGGAGGTCGTACAGGTGTGCGACGAGCCGGTCGCCGATCTTCCGTGTGGCGGGCCTGACGGGGGAGTGCAGGTTGGTCAGGCCAACGCCACCGGCCACTCCGGCCGCCCGCAGCGCCTGCACGCCGAGCCCGTGCGCCAGAAGCTGGTGGTGGATGGCGGGAAGGGCATCGAACATCAATTTGCGTCCCGGCGCGTGCACCCCCAGGGCATAGCCGTTGAGGGTGACCGAGACGGGTTCGTTGAGGGTAACCCATTGGTCCACTCGGTCGCCGAACCGCTCACCGGCGGCCCGGGCGTAGTCACCGAACCTATCGGCAGTGTCCCGGTTCAGCCAGCCGCCGCGGTGTTCCAGCGGCAAGGGGGTGTCCCAGTGGTACAGGGTGGCCATGGGGGAAATGCCGGCATCGAGGAGCTGGTCGATCAGGCGGTCGTAGAAGTCCAGGCCTTCGGCATTGAAAGTGCCGCGGCCGTCGGGCTGGATGCGTGGCCAGGAAAGCGAGAACCGGTAGGAGTCAACGCCCAGCTGCTTGAGCAGCGCAACATCCTCGGGCAGGCGGTTGTAGTGGTCGCACGCCACGGCGGGGGAGTGCCCGTCCATGATGGCGCCGGGCTTCTCTGCGAAGGCATCCCACCCGGACGGTCCGCGGCCGCCCGCCTTCAGTGCGCCTTCTATTTGGAACGCCGCAGCTGCGACGCCCAGGGTAAACGACGGCGGCACGCGCCCGGCCAGTTCCGTCACCGATTCAGTGCCTTCCAGGGTCATGCCCCTATCATCCAGCCCGTTCCTTTCCACGGCAATGGGGCGTGAGGGGGACGAAGCGAAGCCAATTCGCATCTGCCAGGCTTTTCCGGCATACTAGATGAGTTGTTCAAGCGCTTCTTCGCGTCCCGATCCGGATAATGCCGGGTGCAGGGTCCAAGTTGAAGACCAAACATAACCCACCCCAATGGAATTGCGGATTTGTATGCGTGTTCAGCGCGACACGCCCGACCGCGGGGGTCGGTTGCGACGGCAAGGTGAGGAACCCGGATTTATCCGGATTCAGTTTGTGCGGCGGATGGTGGTTACGACCTCAAATGCTTCGGCAGCCATACAACGAGTAAGTGAACAGGGCAGCCCTAAACCGGGGAAGCACAGACTGAAAGAGAGTCAGGCGACATGGCGGGACAAAAAATCCGCATCCGGCTGAAGTCATACGACCACGAGGTCATTGACGTTTCAGCACGGAAGATCGTTGAGACGGTCACGCGCGCAGGCGCAACGGTAGTTGGCCCCGTGCCGCTGCCGACGGAGAAGAACGTGTACTGCGTTATCCGCTCTCCGCACAAGTACAAGGACAGCCGCGAGCACTTTGAAATGCGCACGCACAAGCGTCTTATCGACATCATCGATCCCACGCCGAAGGCTGTTGACTCGCTCATGCGTCTCGACCTGCTTACTGACGTGAACATCGAAATCAAGCTGTAGGGAGGTGCTGAGAGACTATGACCGCAACCCGTAACGTAAAGGGCCTGCTGGGCACGAAGCTCGGCATGACCCAGGTCTGGGACGAGAACAACAAGCTCATCCCCGTCACTGTGGTCCAGGCAGACTCGAACGTCATCACCCAGCTGCGCAACGCAGAAGTTGATGGCTACGTCGCCGTTCAGATCGGCTACGGCCAGATCGATCCCCGCAAGGTCACCAAGCCGCTGGCTGGTCACTTTGAAAAGGCAGGCGTCACGCCTCGCCGCCACGTCGTCGAACTTCGTACCGCAGATGCTGCCGAGTACGAGCTGGGCCAGGAGCTCTCTGTAGAGCTCTTCGAAGCCGGCCAGAAGATCGACGTCGTCGGGACCACCAAGGGTAAGGGCTTCGCCGGTGTCATGAAGCGTCACGGCTTCCACGGCGTTGGCGCTTCCCACGGTGCCCACAAGAACCACCGTAAGCCCGGTTCAATCGGTGGCGCATCCACCCCGAGCCGCGTCTTCAAGGGCATGAAAATGGACGGCCGCATGGGCGCCGTTCGTCACACCACGCTGAACCTCACGGTTCACGCGGTCGACGTCGAGAAGTCGCTGCTCCTTATCAAGGGTGCCGTTCCCGGTGCCCGTGGCCAGGTCGTCTTCGTACGCACCGCCGTGAAGGGAGCCTAGTTCAATGGCTAACACTGTCCAGGTTGACCTGCCTGCAGAGATCTTCGACGTTCAGACCAACGTGCCGCTGCTGCACCAGGTTGTCGTTGCCCAGCTCGCTGCTGCCCGCCAGGGAACCCACAAGACCAAGACCCGCGCTGAAGTTTCCGGTGCAGGACGCAAGCCGTTCAAGCAGAAGGGCACCGGCCGCGCCCGTCAGGGTTCCATCCGTGCTCCTCACATGACCGGCGGTGGCGTTGTCCACGGTCCCACCCCGCGTGACTACAGCCAGCGCACCCCCAAGAAGATGATTGCTGCTGCACTGCGCGGCGCACTGTCTGACCGGGCCCGCAACGGTCGTATCCACGTTGTCGCTGACCTGGTTGAAGGCACCAAGCCCTCCGCCAAGAACGCACTGGCAACGCTCCGCGGTGTTTCCGACCGCAAGAACCTGCTGGTCGTCATCGAGCGCGATAACGACGTTGCTGCACTGTCCGTGCGCAACCTCGCCGGCGTTCACGTTCTGTACGCAGACCAGCTGAACACCTACGACGTTCTCGTCTCTGATGACGTTGTCTTCACCAAGGCTGCCTACGACGCATTCGTTGCCGCTAAGGCAGCTAAGAACGAGGAGGATGCCAAGTGAGTGCAGCCACCATCAAGGATCCCCGCGACGTCGTGCTTGCACCCGTCGTGTCGGAAAAGAGCTACGGCCTGATCGACGAGGGCAAGTAC
This sequence comes from Arthrobacter sp. DNA4, assembly GCF_024362385.1. Lineage (NCBI taxonomy): Bacteria > Bacillati > Actinomycetota > Actinomycetes > Micrococcales > Micrococcaceae > Arthrobacter > Arthrobacter sp. DNA4. Next base: position 3,273,716 of record NZ_CP101466.1, on the reverse strand, counting down.
ACCTTCCTGGTGGACCCTCGTTCGAACAAGACCGAGATCAAGCTGGCCGTGGAGAAGATTTTCTCCGTCAAGGTCGAATCGATCAACACCATCAACCGTGCCGGTAAGCGCAAGCGCACCAAATTCGGATGGGGTACCCGCAAGAACACCAAGCGTGCGATTGTCACCCTCAAAGAAGGCACCATCGACATCTTCGGCGGTCCGCTCGCGTAGCGGAGACCACTTTAACGAGGAAATAAATTATGGGAATCCGTAAGTACAAGCCGACTACCCCGGGCCGTCGTGGCTCGAGCGTAGCGGACTTCACCGAAATTACGCGGTCGACGCCGGAAAAGTCGTTGGTACGTCCGCTGCCCAAAAAGGGCGGCCGTAACAACTCCGGTAAGATCACCACCCGTCACAAGGGTGGCGGACACAAGCGCCAGTACCGTCTGATCGACTTCCGTCGCCACGACAAGGACGGCGTCAACGCCCGCGTTGCCGAAATCGAGTACGATCCGAACCGCACGGCTCGCATCGCCCTCCTGCACTACGTTGATGGCACCAAGCGTTACATCATCGCTCCCAACAAGCTCTCCCAGGGTGACGTTGTCGAAGCAGGTGCCGGTGCTGACATCAAGCCCGGTAACAACCTGCCGCTGCTCAACATCCCGGTGGGTACTGTCATCCACGCAGTTGAACTGCGTCCCGGTGGCGGCGCCAAGATGGGCCGCTCCGCCGGCGCATCGATCCAGCTTGTTGCCAAGGAAGGCCGCTTCGCCCAGCTGCGCCTGCCTTCCGGCGAAATCCGCAACGTTGACGTGCGCTGCCGCGCAACCGTCGGCGAGGTCGGCAACGCCGAGCAGTCGAACATCAACTGGGGCAAGGCCGGCCGTATGCGGTGGAAGGGCGTCCGCCCGACCGTCCGTGGTGTCGCCATGAACCCGGTTGACCACCCGCACGGTGGTGGTGAGGGTAAGACGTCCGGTGGACGTAACCCCGTCAACCCGAACGGTAAGCGGGAAGGCCGCACCCGCCGCCCCAACAAAGAGAGCGACAAGCTTATTGTGCGTCGCCGTCGTACTGGCAAGAACAAGCGATAGGAGCCTGGACACATGCCACGCAGCCTGAAAAAAGGTCCTTTCGTTGACCAGCACCTCTTTGTGAAGGTAGCCAGGGAAAACGAAAAGGGCACCAAGAACGTCATCAAGACCTGGTCCCGCCGTTCGATGATCATCCCCGACATGCTCGGACACACGATCGCCGTACACGACGGACGCAAGCACATCCCGGTGTTTGTCACTGAGTCGATGGTCGGGCACAAGCTCGGCGAATTCGCTCCCACGCGGACATTCCGCGGCCATGTCAAGGACGACCGTAAGGGCAAGCGCCGCTAGGCGCCTGCGTTTACGTCAAAGACGAGAGAAGGAAAGCAATGGAAGCCAAGGCAATTGCGCGCCACATCCGCGTAACGCCTATGAAGGCCCGGCGCGTCGTCAACCTTGTTCGTGGATTGCAAGCGAATGAGGCTCTGGCAATTCTGAAGTTTGCCCCGCAGGCAGCTTCGGAGCCGGTATTCAAGGTAGTTCAGTCAGCAATCTCCAACGCCCGGGTCCTCGCGGACCGCGACGGCGTGGCGTTTGACGAAGGCGACCTCATCATCAGCGAAGCGTTTGTTGATGAAGGCCCGACCATGAAGCGGTTCCAGCCGCGTGCCCAGGGTCGTGCATTTCAGATCAAGAAGCGCACCAGCCACATCACCGTGGTAGTCGCTACCCCGGAGAAAGAGGAGGCTCGCTAAGTGGGACAGAAAGTAAACCCGCACGGGTTCCGACTCGGCATCACCACCGATCACGTATCGCACTGGTTCGCTGACAGCACCAAGGCCGGCCAGCGGTACAAGGACTTCGTTCGCGAAGACATCCGCATCCGCCAGCTCATGTCCACGGGCATGGAGCGCGCAGGCATCGCCAAGGTCGAGATCGAGCGCACCCGTGACCGCGTCCGCGTGGACATCCACACGGCACGTCCCGGCATCGTCATCGGCCGCCGTGGAGCAGAAGCAGACCGCATCCGCGGCGAGCTCGAAAAGCTCACCGGCAAGCAGGTCCAGCTGAACATCCTCGAGGTCAAAAACCCCGAGATGGAAGCACAGCTTGTGGCCCAGGGCGTTGCAGAGCAGCTGACTTCCCGCGTGGCATTCCGCCGTGCGATGAAGAAGGCCATGCAGTCCGCACAGCGTGCAGGTGCCAAGGGCATCCGTATCGCCTGCTCGGGCCGCCTGGGTGGCGCTGAAATGTCCCGCTCGGAGTTCTACCGCGAAGGCCGTGTGCCCCTGCACACCCTCCGCGCGAACATCGACTACGGCTTCTACGAAGCCAAGACCACCTTCGGCCGCATCGGTGTGAAGGTCTGGATCTACAAGGGTGACGTCACCGCCAAGGAACTGGCCGCACAGGCTGCTGCCGCACCGTCCCGCGGTGGCCGTGGCGAGCGTCCCGGCCGCCCGGGTGGCGCTGACCGCGGTGACCGCCGCCGTCGCAACGACCGTCCGGCCGCTGAAGCAGCTCCTGCTGCCGAAGCACCGGCAGTTGAAGCAGCACCTGCTGCTGCAGAAGGAGGACAGGCTTAAATGCTTATCCCACGTCGAGTAAAGCACCGTAAGCAGCACCACCCGGGTCGTTCCGGCGCTGCTACGGGCGGCACCCAGGTCTCCTTCGGTGAGTACGGCATCCAGGCCCTGAGCCCGGCATACGTCACCAACCGTCAGATCGAGTCCGCTCGTATCGCAATGACCCGCCACATCAAGCGTGGCGGTAAGGTCTGGATCAACATCTACCCGGACCGTCCGCTGACCAAGAAGCCTGCCGAAACCCGCATGGGTTCCGGTAAGGGTTCACCGGAATGGTGGGTCGCCAACGTCAAGCCGGGCCGGGTTCTGTTCGAACTCTCCGGTGTCAATGAAGAGGTAGCTCGCGAGGCCCTGCGCCTGGCAATCCACAAGCTGCCGTTGAAGGCACGCATTGTGCGTCGCGAGGGTGGTGAATAGAAATGGCAGTAGGATCCAAGGATCTGGCTCCCGCACAGCTGGACGGTTTCGACAACGAGCGTCTCGTTGAAGAACTCCGCAAGGCCAAGGAAGAGCTGTTCAACCTGCGTTTCCAGTCCGCCACCGGACAGCTGGAGAACCACGGTCGCCTGCGCGCGGTAAAGAAGGACATCGCACGCATCTACACCGTTCTCCGCGAACGCGAGCTGGGCATTCGTGCCGAGGTTGCCGCACCGGTTGTGGAAGCCAAGGAAGAGAAGAAGTCCAAGAAGGCTTCAACCAAGAAGGCCGAAAAGGCTGAAAAGGCTGAGACCGAGGAGGACGCCAAGTGAGTGAAAAGGACCAGAACGTGACCGAAACTGCTACCGAAGCCAAGGCTGGGCAGCGCGGTTACCGCAAGACCCGTCGCGGTTACGTGGTCTCCGACAAGATGGAAAAGACCATCGTTGTCGAGGTTGAGGACCGCGTGAAGCACGCACTGTACGGCAAGGTCATCCGCCGTACCTCCAAGGTCAAGGCACACGACGAAGAGAACACCGCCGGCATCGGCGACCTCGTTGTCATCGCCGAGACCCGTCCGCTGTCCGCCACCAAGAACTGGCGGCTCGTGGAAATCCTCGAAAAGGCCAAGTAGCACCTGCTGCTTCGCTGGAAGCCCCTGCTCCCTTCCGGGAGCGGGGGCTTCCTCGTCTAACCGGGGCGTCACGACGGACAGCTATTGGCGGCAGCGGACGACGGCGGCGCGTGGCCTGGCGGGGGAGCGGCGCCCTGGGCGGGCGGAAAGGCTGTCCTGCCTGCCGCCGTCGTCCGTCTTGCCGGGCAGGGGACGGTGGTGATATGGGGACCGGCGGAAAACATGCTAGGATATTGAGTTTGTATGGCGCCTTTCGCGTGCCATCATCAACCTCGTAAACAAGCGTGCCACAGCATAGTGCCCCTGTGCGCCCGGGATCCGTCCCGGACCGGGTGGGAGCAACTGCTTCTGGCACGGGCGTTTAGGCCTGGTCTGGCAAAATCCAGGCAGGTCAAGAGACACCCCGATCAACCGTTCCGCAAGGCTCATTCCGTAGCAACATCACGGCCTGAGAACCGGCGCGACGCAAGGAGTAAATAGTGATTCAGCAGGAGTCGCGACTCAAGGTCGCCGACAACACGGGTGCTAAGGAAATCCTTACCATTCGCGTTCTCGGTGGATCCGGCCGTCGCTACGCAGGCATCGGTGACGTCATTGTCGCCACCGTCAAGGATGCAATCCCGGGCGGCAACGTAAAGAAGGGCGATGTGGTCAAGGCCGTCATCGTCCGTACCAAGAAGGAACGCCGCCGTGCGGATGGTTCCTACATCAAGTTTGACGAGAACGCAGCTGTGATCCTGAAGAACGACGGTGACCCCCGCGGTACCCGTATCTTCGGACCGGTTGGTCGTGAACTGCGTGACAAGAAGTTCATGAAGATCGTTTCTCTGGCTCCGGAGGTGCTCTAGTCCATGGCTGCAAAGATCAAGAAGGGTGACCTGGTTCAGGTCATCACTGGCGCCAAGGCTGAGCGCGGCGGTGACCGCGGCAAGCAGGGCAAGGTTCTGCGCGTATTCACCGACACCAACCGCGTGCTGGTCGAGGGTATCAACCGCGTCACCAAGCACACCCGGGTTGGACAGTCGCAGCGCGGCACCAAGACCGGCGGCATCGAGGTTGTAGAGGCCCCGATCCACATCTCCAACGTGGCGCTGGTTGACCCGTCGACCAAGAAGCCGACCCGCGTGGGCTTCCGCCTCGACACCGTGGAGAAGAACGGCGTCCAGAAGACTGTCCGTATCCGCGTGTCCAAGAGCTCCGGGAAGGACATCTAATGACTGAGACTCTCGAGACTCCGGCAACGAAGATCGTTCCTCGTCTGAAGACCAAGTACGCCGAATCCATCAAGGCAACGCTCCAGGATGAATTCAAGTACGAGAACGTGAACCAGGTACCCCGTCTGGTGAAGGTTGTTGTGAACATGGGTGTTGGAGATGCCGCCAAGGACTCCAAGCTGATCGACGGCGCTGTCCGCGACCTCACCCAGATCACCGGCCAGAAGCCGCAGGTTACCAAGGCCCGCAAGTCGATCGCACAGTTCAAGCTGCGCGAAGGCATGCCCATCGGTGCACACGCAACCCTGCGTGGCGACCGCATGTGGGAATTCGTGGACCGCCTGGTCACCCTGGCACTGCCCCGTATCCGCGACTTCCGCGGCCTCAGCGGCAAGCAGTTCGATGGCAACGGCAACTACACCTTCGGTCTGACCGAGCAGGTTATGTTCCACGAAATCGACCAGGACAAGATCGACCGCGTCCGCGGTATGGACATCACGGTTGTCACCACTGCCAAGACCGATGACGAAGGCCGCGCGCTGCTCAAGGCGCTTGGTTTCCCGTTCAAAACCGAAGCTTAATTAACTACGTAAAAGGTCCGGCCGCTCCGCTCCGTCAAGGACGGAACGGCGGAAACCGTTACGAGGAAGGGCATGAGCCCACATGACAATGACAGATCCTGTCGCAGATATGCTTACGCGCCTGCGTAATGCAAACTCGGCATACCACGACTCCGTGTCTATGCCTTACAGCAAGCTCAAGGCACGCGTTGCCGACATCCTCAAGGCCGAAGGTTTCATCGCCGGCTGGAAGGAAGAGGACGCCGAGGTCGGCAAGAAGCTGACCCTGGACCTCAAGTTCGGTCCGAACCGCGAGCGTTCCATCGCCGGTGTACGCCGCATCTCCAAGCCGGGCCTCCGCGTTTACGCGAAGTCCACCAACCTCCCGCACGTGCTCGGTGGCCTGGGTATCGCTATCCTGTCCACCTCTTCCGGCCTCCTGACTGACAAGCAGGCCGGCAAGAAGGGCGTGGGCGGCGAAGTCCTCGCGTACGTCTGGTAACGGGAAAGGAAGAGAATAATGTCACGTATTGGACGTCTCCCCATCACCGTTCCTGCCGGCGTTGAGGTCAAGGTTGACGGCTCTGTCGTCAGCGTCAAGGGTTCCAAGGGGGAGCTGACCCACACTGTGGCCAGCCCCATCGAGGTTGCCCTGGACGAGAACACCCTGACCGTCAGCCGCCCGAACGACGAGCGCGCCTCCCGTTCACTCCACGGCCTGACCCGCACCCTGATCGCCAACATGATCCAGGGCGTCACCGCAGGCTACGAGAAGAAGCTTGAAATCGTCGGTACCGGTTACCGCGTTCAGGCCAAGGGATCTGACCTTGAGTTCGCTCTTGGCTACAGCCACCCGGTCAACGTTTCGGCTCCGACCGGCATCACCTTTGCAGTAGAGGGACCGACCAAGCTCTCTGTCTCAGGTATCAACAAGCAGCAGGTCGGCGAGGTTGCTGCCAACATTCGCAAGCTGCGGAAGCCTGACCCGTACAAGGGCAAGGGCATCCGTTACGCCGGCGAAGTCATCCGCCGCAAGGTCGGAAAGGCTGGTAAGTAACCATGGCCATCTCCATTAACAAGAAGCGTACGAACAAGAGCAAGGCTGCTGGTCGCAGCCGCCGCCAGCTTCGTATCCGCAAGCGCATTTCCGGTACGGCTGTCCGCCCCCGCCTGGTGGTCAACCGCTCCGCACGCCACGTATTTGTCCAGGTTGTCGATGACACCATTGGCCAGACCGTAGCAAGCGCGTCCACTCTGGAAGCCGACCTTCGTGCATTCGACGGTGACAAGACTGCCAAGGCCAAGCGCGTCGGCGAGCTCGTTGCCGAACGTGCCAAGGCTGCCGGCGTCGAGGCTGTTGTCTTCGACCGTGGTGGTAACAAGTACCACGGCCGGATTGCCGCCGTCGCTGACGGTGCACGCGAAGGTGGGCTGTCACTGTGACCGAAGCAAACAAGGAAAAGGACACTGTGTCTGCAGATCAGAAGGCGCCCGAAGCGGCAGCTGCTGAGACCACTGCCCCCGCTGCCGACGACCGCCGTGGTGGCGCCCGTCGCGGCGAGCGTGGCGACCGTGGCCAGGGCCGCGGCGACCGCGGTGGCCGTGGCGGCCGCGACGGTGGCCGTGAAGCCGAAAAGAACCAGTTCGTAGAGCGCGTTGTCACCATCAACCGCGTTTCCAAGGTGGTCAAGGGTGGTCGTCGCTTCAGCTTCACCGCTCTGGTCGTCGTTGGTGACGGTAACGGCATGGTCGGCGTGGGCTATGGCAAGGCCAAGGAAGTTCCCGCTGCTATCGCCAAGGGCGTTGAAGAGGCTAAGAAGTCCTTCTTCCGCGTTCCCCGCGTTGGCAACACCATCCCGCACCGCGTTCAGGGTGAAGCCGCTGCCGGCGTCGTAATGCTGCGTCCGGCTTCCGCCGGTACCGGTGTTATCGCCGGTGGTCCGGTCCGTGCAGTACTGGAGTGCGTGGGCATCCACGACATCCTCTCCAAGTCGCTCGGTTCCTCCAACGCCATCAACATCGTTCACGCGACCGTTGATGCCCTGAAGCGCCTCGAAGAGCCGGCAGCTGTGGCAGCACGCCGCGGCCTGCCGCTGGACGAGATCGCTCCGGCAGCGCTGGTGAAGGCCCTCCTGGCTCCGAAGGCAGGTGTTTAGTCTTGGCTAAGAACCTGGTCCCCTCCGACGCTCAGTTGGAAATCACTCAGATCAAGTCCGCCATTGGCGGCAAGCAGAACCAGCGCGACACCCTGCGGTCCCTCGGCCTGAAGCGGATTGGACACACCGTTGTCCGCACCGCCGACGCCGTGACCGTTGGAATGCTCAACACGGTTCCGCACCTGGTAAAGGTAGAGGAGGCGAAGTAAATGGCAGAGAACACTGCTGATAAGGCGCAGGCTGCTGAGAAGCAGAACGCCCTGAAGGTTCACCACCTGCGTCCCGCACCGGGTGCCAAGACCGCCAAGACCCGTGTTGGTCGTGGTGAGGCATCCAAGGGTAAGACCGCTTACCGTGGTACCAAGGGTACGGCTGCCCGCTACCAGGTGAAGGCTGGCTTTGCCGGCGGCCAGCTGCCGCTGCACATGCGCCTTCCGAAGCTGCGTGGCTTCAAGAACCCGTTCCGGGTTGAGTTCCAGGTTGTAAACCTGGACAAGCTCAACGAGCTGTTCCCGGAAGGTGGCGCAGTCACCGTGGAGAACCTGGTCGAAAAGGGTGCCGTTCGCAAGAACCAGCCCGTCAAGGTGCTGGGCACCGGCGACATCACCGTCAAGGTTGACGTCACCGCCCACGCATTCTCGGCCAGCGCCGCTGAAAAGATTGCTGCAGCAGGCGGAAGCACCACCGCCCTGTAAGGGACGGCGCCAGCTGTAAAACTCCCGGTATCCGCGGGCTTCGGCCCCGGATACCGGGAGTTTTTCGTATCCGCCGGGCGAACAATTCCCGCCATCCGGCGCATGACGGCTGGCCCGGATTGTTCGCTCGGCGCATAGACCCGTTAGACTCGGATGTCGGGATTTATCAAATTCCGTCACCCACCCCTTATTGACACCACAGGAGGACGCTTGCTTAGCGCATTTGGCCGGGCCTTTCGCACGCCTGATCTGCGACGCAAGTTGTTGTTCACGCTGGGAATCATCACCATCTTCCGCTTGGGTGCTTTCATTCCCTCGCCCGGTGTGAACTACCAGAATGTCCAGCAATGCTTGCATAACGGTCAGACCGCCGGCGGGCTGTACCAGCTCGTCAACCTCTTCAGCGGCGGCGCGTTGCTCCAGGTGTCCATCTTCGCCCTGGGCATCATGCCCTACATCACGGCCAGCATCATCGTCCAGCTGCTTCGGGTGGTCATTCCCCGGTTCCAGCAGCTTTACGAAGAGGGCGCGTCGGGGCAGTCGAAGCTGACCCAGTACACCCGTTACCTCACCATCGCGCTGGGCCTGCTCAACGCCACCACCCTGGTGTCCCTGGCCCGCTCAGGGCAGCTGCTTCCCGGGTGCCAGTTACCGGTGATTCCTGACAGCAGCATCATCACCACCATCCTGATCATCATCACGCTCACGGTAAGCACCGGCCTGATCATGTGGATGGGCGAGCTCGTCACGGAAAAGGGCGTGGGCAACGGCATGTCGCTGCTCATTTTCACGTCCATCGCCGCCCAGTTCCCCACCTCCCTCGGTGCCATCTGGACCTCGCAGGGGCCGGGAACCTTCTTCCTCGTCCTGGTGGTGGGTCTCCTCACCGTGGCCCTGGTGGTCTTCGTCGAGCAGTCACAGCGCCGCATCCCGGTGCAGTACGCCAAGCGGATGATCGGCCGCCGCACCGTGGGCGGCACCAGTACCTACATTCCCATCAAGGTGAACATGGCCGGTGTCATTCCGGTGATCTTCGCTTCCTCCATGCTCTACATTCCCGGGCTGATCGCGCAGTTCAACCAGCCCCGGAACGGCGAGCCAATGCAACCGTGGGTTGAGTGGATCAACAACAACCTGACCCGCGGTGACCACCCGATCTACATGGCGGTTTATTTCGTCCTGATCGTGTTCTTCACCTACTTCTACGTCGCGATTACCTTCAACCCTGAAGAAGTCTCAGACAACATGAAGAAGTACGGCGGCTTCATCCCAGGTATCCGCGCACCGACCGCTGATTACCTGCAGTACGTGCTCTCACGGATCACCCTGCCCGGCGCCCTCTACCTGGGCTTCGTGGCACTGATCCCGCTGGTGGCACTCGTGCTGATCAACGCAAACCAGAACTTCCCGTTCGGTGGCACCTCGATCCTGATCATGGTGGGCGTTGGGTTGGAGACCGTAAAGCAGATTGATGCGCAGCTACAACAACGTCACTACGAAGGGCTTTTGCGATGACGAGAATGCTGATTATTGGACCTCCCGGTTCCGGAAAAGGAACGCAGGCGGAGCGGATTTCAGAACGCCTCGGCGTTGTGGCCATCTCCACCGGCGACATCTTCCGTGCCAACGTGAAGGGCGAAACCCCGCTCGGCGTTGAGGCCAAGAAGTACATGGACAACGGTGACTTCGTCCCGGACAGTGTGACCAACAAGATGGTCCGTGACCGCCTTAACGAGTCCGATGTCGAGAACGGCTTCCTGCTGGACGGCTACCCGCGCACCACCGCGCAGGTGGACTACCTGGACGAGATCCTCGCCGACGGCGACGAGAAGCTCGACGTGGTCCTGCAGCTGACTGCCGACGACGAGGAGCTGGTACACCGCCTCCTGGGCCGGGCCAAGGAAACAGGCCGGAGCGACGACAACGAAGCCGTCATCCGCCACCGTCTGGACCTCTACCACGAGCAGACCGAAGCTGTGGTGGCGAAGTACGCCGACCGCGGCATCCTCACCAAGGTTGACGGGATCGGTCCGATCGACGAAGTTACCAACCGCGTGATGCAGGCCATCAAGGCCGCACAGGCCGCCTGACCCAAGGCGCCCGGTTTTATCGAGGCTCCTCCCGGCATCCGGGAGGAGCCTCAGCCATTTGAAAGGAATCATCATGGCCTTCGGCCAGCCCCGCATCGAATACAAGAACAACGCCCAGATGCGCACCATGCACGAGGCCGGCCTGGTCCTTAGCCGTGCACTGGATGCCGCCGTTGCCGCCGCGGTGCCGGGGGTCACCACCAAGCACCTGGACGATGTCTTCGCCGACGTGCTCAACGAGGCAGGCGCCAAGTCCAACTTCCTGGGCTACCACGGCTTCCCGGCGACCATCTGCACGTCCGTCAATGAAGAGGTGGTGCACGGCATTCCGGGCAGCCGCGTCCTGCACGACGGCGACATCATCTCCATCGATGGCGGCGCGATCGTCAACGGCTGGCACTCGGATTCCGCGCGCACGGTGATCGTGGGAACAGCGGACCCCGAGGACCAGCGCCTCTCGGACGTTACCCAGGCTGCCATGTGGCGGGGGATCGCTGCCCTGACCGGCGGCTCGCATGTGGGGGACATTGGCGCCGCCATTGACGACTACGTCTCCTCCGTCCCCGGCAAGCCGCTGGGCATCCTGGAGGACTACGTGGGCCACGGCATCGGCTCCGAGATGCACATGGCCCCGGACGTCCTGAACTACCGCACCAACCACCGCGGCCCCAAGATCAAGCCGGGCCTGTGCCTCGCCATCGAACCCATGCTGGTCCGGGGCGGCATCGAGACCGCAGTCCTGGCGGATGACTGGACCGTGGTGACCACCGACGGCAAGCGCTCCTGCCAGTGGGAGCACTCCGTGGCAGTGCACGAGAAGGGCATTTGGGTTCTTTCGGCGCCCGACGGCGGTGCGGAGCACCTGGTGCCCCTTGGCGTCACCCCGGTGCCGATCCCCTAAGGGACGCACTTCCCCCTCTTCGACGCGCATTTTCCTGCGTGACGCACAAAAGCCCTGGCGCGACCCGGATCCGGGTCCCGCCAGGGCTTTTGCGCGTCGACAGCGGTTAGGACTTCAGCTTCGGCTTCACGTCCCGCTCGTAAATACCCTGCAGCGTGGTCTTCAGGTCCGTCATGGTGGACTTGACGTCGCCCTGCTGGGTGAGGATCTTCGCGGCGGCCTTCGCCATCTCCTGGTCAGCACCCGGCAGGAACACGCGGGCGTTGTCCTGGACCTTGGTCACCGCGAGCTGGTCCACTGCGGTCTGGATCTGCGGCGTCTTGGCCAGGACCGCCTTCATATCGGCCGACTTGCGGGTGGGCATGTAGCCGGTGGCGGCAGAGAACTCCGCGGTGCTCTCCGGCTGGGTGACGAAGTCCAGGAACATTCCGGCGGCCAGCTGTTCCTCCTTGGAAATGCCGCTGGGGATGCCCAGGCCTGCGCCGCCCGTGGGGCAGACGTTGGACGTCGCCTTGGGGCCGCCGGGCAGGAAACCAACACCAACGTTGAACTTGGCCGACTTCAGGATGCCCAGCAGCGAGCCCGTGGAGGCGATGGTGGCCGAGGTCAGGCCTGCGGAGAAATCGTCGGCCGCTTCCTTGGACGAGACACCCGCCCACTTGTCCTTGTAGATCGAGTCCTGGGCCCACTGCAGCGCCGCGACGGATTCGGCGGAGTCGCAGGTGATGTCCCATTCCTTGGACCAGCCACCGCCCCAGCCCCACAGCATGTTCTGCAGTGTCCAGCCCGCATAGCTTACCAGTGCGGGGTAGATGTAGGCGTACTGGGCACCGGAGCTTGCCTTCAGCTTGGGTGCCCACTCGCCGAATTCCTGCCAGGTCTTGGGAGCACGGTCGGGGATCCCGGCTGCCGCGAAGTGGTCTTTGTTGTAGTAGAACAGCGGCGTTGACCGGCCGTAGGGCAGCGCCCACTGCTTGCCGTCGTACTTGTAGTCATTGACCAGTGACTGCTGGAAGTCGTCCATTTTCATGTTCAGCTGCTTGGTCAGGCTGTCAACCGGAATGATGCTGCCGTTGGTGTAGTACCGGAACCACCACACGTCGGAGAGGACAACGACACCCGGGAGGCCGGACTTGGCCGCCTGTGCGGTCTGGAACTTCTGGGCGATCTCCTCGTAGTTGGCCCCGGCGGTCACCAGGTTGACGGCGATGCCCGGGTTCTTGGCCTGGAATTTCTCGATCAGGCTCTTTTCCACATCCTGCGACTGTCCGGGGTGGCTGGACCAGAAGTCGATCTTGGCAGCAGGCTTCACGCCGCTGAAGTCGATATCGGCCGCCTGGGACGTGGTCTGTCCACCGCCGCTTGTAGAAGGTCCGCCGCATGCGGCCAGGGCTGCGGCAGAGGCGGTGAGCCCTGCCAGGCCCAGGAAGTGCCTCCGGTCCAGATGAAGTGTCATGACAGTTCCTTTCGGTTGTTGCCTGCGGAAGGGGGAGTACTTGGAGGTTGGGTAGTACGACGGCGGCCGGCGGCTTAGCCGGTCACGCTGCCTTGGGTGAGGCCCGCCACGATGTAGCGCTGCAGGGCCGCGAAGATGATCAGGATGGGAACGATGACCAGGACTGCCCCGGCCATGAGGACACCCCAGCCGGCGGCGTTGCTCTCGTTGTTCTGCAGGAGGGTGAGGCCCACCGGCAAGGTCATGGTTTCCGGCCGGTCCGTGATGATCAGCGGCCAGATGTAGTCGTTCCACTCGGTCACGATGGTCACCAGGGCCACCGTGGCAATGGAAGGAACGGAGACGGGGACCACGATCTGCCACAGACGGCGCCAGTGGCCGGCGCCGTCCATCTCGGCTGACTCGAGAATGGAGGCGGGCAGGGTACGGAAGTGCTGCCGCAGCAGGAACGTGCCGAACGCGGTGCCAAGGCCGGGCAGGATGATGCCCCACAGGGTGTTCTTCCCGCCGATCCCCGCGATCAGGATGAAGTTGGGCAGGATGGATACCTGCGGCGGCACCATGAGGGCCACCAGGATCAGCAGGAAGATGAAGTTCCGGAACGGGAAGCGGACAAAGACCAGGGCGTACGCGGTCAGGATGGCCAGGAGCACCTTGATGGTGGCCCCTGACAGGGTGACGATGGTGCTGTTCAGGAAGAACTGCCCGAAGGGGACCGTAGTCATGGCGGTCCGGTAGTTTTCCAGGTTCAGGCTTTCCGGAAGGATCTTCAGGTCGGTGGTGACGATTTCGCCCGATTGCTTGAAGGAGCTGAGCACCATCCACAGCAGGGGAAGGAACACCACCAGCGTGGCGATCAGCAGCGGCAGGTAGCCGCCCACCACGGTCTGGACAAGGTTCCGGCGGGAAAACGGCCGGTCGCGGCGAAGGCCGGGATCCGGTGCGGCGATGGCCGGGGCGGCGGGGTCCGGGCTCACCGGTGATAGGGATGTCACGAGTAATGAACCTTTCGTTCCACGAACCGCAGCTGGAGCACGGTGATCACCAGGAGGATGGCAAACAGGACCACCGAGATGGCCGCTGAGTAGCCGGCCCTGTTGTAGGCCCCGAAGGCCTGGAGGTAGGCCTCGTAAATCAGGGTGCTGGTGCCGGTGCCCAGGGGTGTCATGATCCGGATGAGGTCGAAGGCCTGCAGCGAGCTGAGCATGGTGGTGATCAGGAGGAAGAACGTGGTGGGGGACAGCAGCGGCAGCGAGATGCTAACGAAGCGGCGGAACCCGTTGGCACCGTCGAGGGACGCCGCCTCCATGACCTCCTGCGGAAGCGACTGGAGCCCGGCGAGGTACACCACCGCGCAGTAGCCCAGGTTCTTCCACACATAAACCAGGATCACCATGACCAGCGACAGCTGGGGATCGTTGATCCACTGCGGGCTCTGCTGCCCGATGCCCCGGAGCAGCCAGGCCAGGACGCCGTAGCCCGGATCAAAAATGAACAGCCACACCAGGCCCACGCCGACGCCGGAGAGGACGTAGGGGGCAAAGACGGCGGAGCGCGCGAACGTGGTGCCGCGGACCTTCGCGTTCAAGGCCAGCGCAACCAGCAGGCCCAGGATCATGGAGCCGCCCACCGTCACCAGCGTGAACACTGCGGTGGTGCCCAGGACTTTCGGGGCATCGTTGCTGGTGAAGAAGGTGACGTAGTTGGCGAAGCCCACCACGCTGGCGGTGGGGGAACCGAGGGTCCAGTCCAGCGTGGAGTAGTACATGTTGCTGAACAGCGGCCGGTAGGTGAAGACGGCGATCAGCACCAGGTTGGGCAGCGCCATGGCAAGGAAAACAAAGAAGTCGCGGCGGGTCCTTGCGGTCCACCGCCGTCGTGGAACTTTTGCCGAACGCCCCGGGGGCCTCTTGGGTTGGGTGGCGGGGTGCTGGGCGAGTTGACGGGTCATGCGTGTCTCTCCCGGGTTGGGAGCCTGCTCGTGGTAAGCCCTGGCTTGATCTAGGGACTACTACACCAGACCGTCAGGGGGCTGAAACCCGCATATGCCCTTGTCAGGGAACTGTTATCCAAGGCTTCGTCGCCCGTTAACGCTGTGTTGATTGCAGTCTCGCATAAAGTTCGCCGTTGCGGCAGGGGCGCGCCAGCGGAGGGGACAATAGGGGCATGGGAACCATTACCGATGTCCCGGGCATCCGCGTGGGCCACGTCCAGAAGGACACGGACGGCTGGCTGACGGGCGTTACGGTTGTGCTGCCGCCGCCGGGCACGGTCGGCTCGGTGGATGTCCAGGGCGGCGGCCCGGCGACGCACGAAACGGACGCCCTTGACCCCACCACCCTGGTCGGCACCGTGGACGCCCTGGTCCTCACGGGCGGCAGCGCCTATGGGCTGGCGTCCGCTGCGGGCGCGCAGCGCTGGTGCGAGGAAAACGGCCGCGGCTTTGCCGTTCCCGGGGGAGTGGTGCCCATAGTCCCCGCCGCGGCCATCTTTGACCTCGGCAGGGGCGGGAACTTCGCCGCACGGCCGACGCCGGACATGGGCTACGCGGCAACGGCCGCCGCGGCAGCACAAAAGGAGGGCCACGACACCGGACGGGGCAACGTGGGTGCCGGCACCGGGGCACTGATCGGCCGGGGGCAATATAAAGGGGGAGTTGGCACAGCGTCGGCCACGCTCGGGAACGGGGTTGTGGTCGGAGCCCTGGCCATAGTCAACGCACTCGGACTCCCGTTTGAACCAGCGGTGCAGTTCTCCGTGGAGACCACTGATGCGCCGCCTCTTAACACCACCCTTGTCGTTGTGGCCACCAATGCCGTTCTGGATGTGGCCGAATGTAAAAGAACTGCCTCTGCTTCCCATGCCGGGATTGCCCGGGCGCTCAACCCGAGCCATACCCTGGCCGACGGGGACACAGTCTTCTGCCTGGCAACCGGTGCTGTGGCACTCGACCGCTCCGACGACGCTGCCCGCCAGGTCAGCCTCATCACGCTCCAAAGCGCGGCAGCCGACGTCGTCCGCTTGGCCATCCTGGACGGTGTGGCCGCGGCTGGTGCCGTGAGCACTCCGGCCGGCGAATATGGTGCGTACCGCACCGCGTAGGCTACTATGGCCGATTTAACTTTTACCGGCCAACAGGGTAGTGTTGCTTGTTGGTTGTCTGGACTGCCACGCCCTTTTGGGCCTGGAGACGGCAATCGATCCAACAAAAACGTTCGTGGTCATGCCCGGTGCTATCCGGCGGGGCTGCGGCAACAACAGTTAGCGGAGGGTATGGCCAAGAAGGACGGGGTCATTGAGATCGAAGGCGTTGTGACCGAGGCGCTGCCTAACGCGATGTTTCGCGTTGAGCTCACCAACAAGCACATCGTTCTGGCACACATCTCTGGAAAGATGCGTCAGCACTACATCCGAATCCTCCCTGAGGACCGCGTAGTGGTGGAGCTGAGCCCGTACGACCTCACCCGTGGTCGTATCGTCTACCGCTACAAGTAAATTGCTGGGCGGCGGCAGTGCAAACTGACTGCTGCTCCAGTTGACCAAACTGCTACACGCAAAGGAACGCCATGAAGGTCAAGCCGAGCGTCAAGCAGATCTGCGAAAAGTGCAAAGTGATCCGCCGTAATGGCCGGGTCATGGTGATCTGCGAGAACCCGCGCCACAAGCAGCGCCAGGGCTAATTTCCTTCCCTGAAGGAAATCCTGGGTTGCTAACCCACGCAAGTAAATAAAGGCAGCACAAGCTGATCTGGAACATTGAGCTCGAAAGAGTCCGGACAGCTAACCCCCGGTCGGAGGCTGGGGCCGCACGGAACGTGCGGGTGTACTGCCTACGACCTCCGGTTTATCAAGGAGTACTGCCACTATGGCTCGTCTCGCTGGCGTAGACATTCCCCGCGAAAAGCGGCTGGAAATTGCGCTTACTTACATCTACGGCGTGGGCAAGACCCGTGCACACGAAACCCTGGCCGCCACTGGCATCAGCGCTGACGTCCGCGTCAAGGACCTGACTGACGCCCAGCTGGTTGAGCTGCGTGACTACATTGAAGGCAACTACAAGGTTGAGGGTGACCTTCGCCGCGAAGTAGCAGCAGATATCCGCCGCAAGGTTGAAATCGGCAGCTACGAAGGCCTGCGCCACCGCAAGGGCCTGCCCGTACGCGGTCAGCGTACGAAGACCAACGCACGTACCCGCAAGGGCCCGAAGCGTACCGTCGTAAGCAAGAAGAAGGCCCGTTAAAATCCCCGCTCGGGATTTACGGACTTTCCCCAATAACTTTCTGTAGGAGAAAAAATGCCCCCGAAGACTCGTGGCGCGGTTCGCAAGCCGCGTAAGAAGGACAAGAAGAATATCGCGCTTGGCCAGGCGCACATCAAGAGCACCTTTAACAACACCATCGTTTCCATCACGGATCCGACCGGCGCTGTTATTTCCTGGGCTTCCTCCGGTGAGGTTGGCTTCAAGGGCTCGCGCAAGTCCACCCCGTTCGCTGCGCAGATGGCTGCCGAAGCCGCTGCCAAGCGTGCGCAGGAGCACGGCATGCGCAAGGTAGACGTTTTCGTCAAGGGACCGGGTTCCGGACGCGAAACCGCCATCCGTTCGCTGCAGGCTGCAGGCCTCGAGGTTGGCTCCATCCAGGACGTCACCCCCGCAGCGCACAACGGCTGCCGCCCGCCGAAGCGCCGCCGCGTCTAATTCTTTCCGCAGCAGGAGCTTGCCCGGACCAGCGATGGTCCGGGCAAGCCCAGCGCGTTAAGTCTTCAGACCGAATTTCCACCACCTGTGTTGCGTCATATAGCGGATGCTCGCCGAAAGGAAACCTAAGTGCTCATTGCACAGCGCCCCACCCTCTCCGAAGAGGTAGTCTCCGAAAACCGTTCGCGTTTCATCATTGAACCGCTGGAACCGGGCTTCGGCTACACCCTCGGAAACTCCCTCCGCCGTACCCTGCTCTCCTCCATCCCCGGTGCTGCCGTAACCAGCATCCGGATCGATGGTGTGCTGCACGAGTTCACCACGGTTCCGGGTGTCAAGGAAGATGTCACCGAGATCATCCTTAACATCAAGAGCCTGTCGGTTTCCTCCGAGCACGACGAGCCCGTCGTGGCTTACCTGCGCAAGCAGGGCCCCGGAGTCGTCACCGCCGCGGACATCGCTCCGCCGGCCGGCGTCGAATTCCACAACCCGGATCTGCACATTGCCACGCTGAACTCGAAGGGCAAGTTCGAACTCGAACTGACCATCGAGCGCGGCCGCGGCTACGTTTCGGCAGCTCAGAACAAGTCCGGCGATGCAGAGATCGGCCGTATCCCGGTTGACTCCATCTACTCGCCGGTGCTTAAGGTTACTTTCCGCGTGGAAGCAACCCGTGTTGAGCAGCGCACCGACTTCGACAAGCTGATTGTCGACGTCGAGACCAAGCAGGCCATCGCCCCGCGCGATGCCGTTGCTTCCGCAGGCACCACCCTGGTGGAACTGTTCGGTCTGGCCCGTGAGCTGAACACCGCAGCTGAAGGTATCGAGATCGGCCCGTCGCCCACCGACGCTGCCCTGGCAGCCGACATGGCACTGCCGATCGAGGATCTGGACCTCACCGTCCGTTCCTACAACTGCCTCAAGCGTGAGGGCATCCACACCGTGGGTGAACTCGTTGCCCGCTCCGAGGCTGACCTGATGGACATCCGCAACTTCGGTGCCAAGTCCATTGACGAGGTCAAGGCAAAGCTGGTTGAACTGGGCCTGTCCCTCAAGGACTCGCCTCCCGGTTTTGACCTCGCAGCACGCGCCGCAGCAATCGAAGAGGACGACGCCGCCTTCGGCGACGACGAACTCTAAACCAGACCTTGGCCGGCGGGCAGCACCATGGTGTGCCGCCCACGGCTTCCACATGAGGAGAAACAATTATGCCTACCCCCACTAAGGGTCCGCGCCTCGGCGGCGGCCCGGCTCACGAGCGTCTGATGCTCGCGAACCTGGCCTCATCCCTGTTCGAGCACAAGCGGATCACCACCACGGTCACCAAGGCCAAGCGCCTGAAGCCGTACGCAGAGCGCCTGGTGACCTTCGCCAAGCGTGGCGACCTGGCTTCCCGCCGCCGCGTCCTCGGCCTGATCAGCAACAAGGGCGTCGTCCACGAGCTGTTCACCGACATTGCGCAGGCTGTGGAGAACCGCGACGGCGGCTACACCCGCATCACCAAGATCGGCAACCGCAAGGGCGACAACGCTCCCATGGCTGTCATCGAACTGGTCCTCGAGCCGGTTTCCGCCAAGCAGGCCGTCGTAGCCGAGGCTACCCAGGCTGCTGCCAAGGCTGCTCCGGCTGCCGAGGAAGCTCCCGCTGAAGAGGCTCCGGCCGCTGAGGAAGCTGCTGCAACCGAAGAGGCACCCGCCGCTGAAGAAGCTGCAACCGAAGAGGCTCCGGCCGCTGAGGCTGCTGAAGCTCCGGCTGCCGAGGAGAAGGACGCGAAGTAATTCGCTGATTCTCTTCGCATAGACTTAGGTCTGTGAACCACCAAAAACCCGCGGCCCCCGTTCCAGGGGGCGGCGGGTTTTTGCGTATCCGGCTTGATCTTTCGTACGACGGCGGCCCGTTCAGCGGGTGGGCGCTGCAGCCGGGGCTGCGGACCGTCCAGGGCGTCCTGGAGGAAGCGATCGAGCTCCTGGTCCGGCGCCAGGTACGGGTCACCGTCGCGGGGCGCACCGACGCCGGCGTGCACGCCCGCGGCCAGGTGGTCCACCTTGACCTCACCGAAGCCGAGTGGCTGGGGCTGCCGCGCGGGCACGAACTCGATCCCGCCGTCGCCATGTTGCGCCGCCTCCGCGGCGCCCTGAACCGCGCCCTCGGCGACCTGCACGGGGCGGTGGAAGTCCACGACATCTCGCCGGCACCCGCCGGCTTTGACGCCCGCTTCTCGGCGCTGTGGCGGCGGTACAGCTACCGGATCGCGGACGGGCCCGCCCTCTGGGATCCGCTGGAGCGGTACTTCACCCTGTGGCACAAGAACCCGCTGGACGTGGACCTGCTCAACGAGGGCGCCTCCCGGCTGCTGGGCCTGCAGAACTTCCTGTCCTTCTGCAAGCCGCGCGAAGGGGCCACCACCATCCGGGAGCTGCAGCGCTTTGAGTTCCGGCGCGGCGAGGACGGCGTCATCGTGGCAACCGTCCAGGCCGACGCGTTCTGCCACAACATGGTGCGCGCGCTGATCGGATCCGCCCTGTACGTGGGGGAGGGCGTGGAGGAACCCGGCTGGCTGTACGAACGGCTGCTGCTGCAGAAGCGGGATGCCAAGTCTGTCCTCGCAGCCCCGCATCCCCTGGTGCTGGAGGAAGTGGCATACCCTTCCGACAGCGAGCTGCTGACCCGCGCCGAACAAACCAGGGCCGTCCGCGAGCACTGACCCCGGCCGCACCCTGATCCCCACCCGCCCCCTAACCTCGCAAGCTCGGCCAGGGAACCCTGCGGGCGTGGGCCCACTAGAACGCCGGAGGCGGGCCCTCCGCGGGGAGCGTCACCGTAAAAGTGCTGCCCTGGCCCTCGCCGCTCTCGCACATGATGCTGCCGCCGTGCCGCTCCACGATCATCCGCGTGATGGACAGGCCGAGCCCCGCCCCGGGGATGGCCGCCTGTTGGGCGGCTTCCGTCCGGAAGAAGCGGTTGAAAACCTTTGCCGCATCTTCGTGCGACATGCCCATCCCGGTGTCCGTGACGCTCAGCCGCACCCACTGCCTGTCCGCGGTGGCGCTGATGCTGATCCTGCCGCCGCCGGGGGAGTACTTGATGGCGTTGGACACCAGGTTGTCCAGGACCTGCCCGATCCTGAGCGGGTCGGCGTAGGCCCAGAGGGGCGAGGGGACATCGGCGGCGATCTCCACGTGGGACCGCTGTGCCGAGGCGAGAGCCGAACTCAGGCTGGTCTCCACCAGGCTGGCCAGGTCGGTCCGTTTGGGGTGGACATTCAAAGTGGTGGTGGCGGAGGCCGTCAGGTCGGCCACCAGATCCATCAGCCGCTCCGCGTTCCGCTGGACCACCAGGAGCCGCTGTGCCAGGGGCGGCGGCAGCAGGTCCGCTTCATCCAGGACCAGGTCCACGTTGCCAATGATCGAGTTCAGCGGGTTCTTGAACTCGTGCGAGACGTTGGAGATCAGTTCCTGGTTCGCGGCCACGGACTCCACCCAGCCGGTCACATCGGTGTAGACCACCACCGCCCCGGTGAACCGGCCATCCTCGCTGACAAGCGGACGTGCTGCCGTGGAGACGGCGCGCTGCTCCGGCCCTTCACCGGCCCAGACCAGGTAGTCGGCGAAGGATTCCCCGGCCATGGCCCGGTTGATGGGCCTGCGGTCCTGTGGAAGCAAGGTGCGACGGTCCTGGCCGAAGATGAGCTGGTGCCCCTGGCCGGGGACGGCCTCGTCAGCGCCTGTGGCGCGGCGGAAGTTGCGCTGGCGGCTGTTGGACACCAGGAAGTGGCCGGAACGGTCGACGGCGGCAATACCGACGTCGGTGGCGTCCAGGACGGTTTCGAGCAGCTTTTCCCGTTCCCGGCTTGCCGCCAGCAGGTCCCGGAGTTCGCGGTCCTTCTCCGCCAGTTCACGCTGCTGCAGCCGCAGGTTGACGCTCGCGAAGCGGATGGCCAGCGAAACAGCAAGCATCATCACGGGGAAGAGGACCACCGTGGTGAGATCCGATGCGTTGACGGAGGGCAGGTGGCCTACGGCTGAGGGGGCCATGATGAAGAACGGTCCCAGGAAGCTGAGCACCAGGCTGCTCCGTGCCAGCATTCCGGACGCGGAGAGCCAGATGACCGGAAAGACCACCAGGACGGCCAGGCCCGGCAGGAGGGGTGCCGCGCCATTGCGCAGGAAGGCGATCGCCACAAAGTCCAGCACCGGGATCAGCAGGTACGGCCTGTGCGGCAACCGCTCCCAGGGCAACAGGAAGCAGGCAAGGAACAGGATGCCGTGGAGGGCCAGGCCTGCGCCGTATAACGGACTGTGCAGGAGGGAGGGCCACGCGAACGGGGTGATCCCCGCAAGGACCAGCACTACGAGGGTCAGGGGGAGCTGGCACAACGCCACCTGGGCGCGGGGCCCCAGCCGGCGGAAGATCCGGCCGGGCCCCCGGTGGAACAATGGCTCAGCCATGTTTCTGACTCATACCCTTTCGCAACTGGATTTCAGGCCCCGCCCGGGTCTTTGAATTGCTTTCCTTACCCCGGTACTTACCCTTTCCCATCCATAGTGCACACGTCTTGTCATAATAATTGACTTTTCAATTTTTGCGACGAATACGGGTGTGATCAGCAGGGCTTACTAGTAGCGTATAAATGGTTGGAGCGGGAATGGCATTGGCGCTGGGCCAATGGGGGGCCATCTCCGCCTGGCGCAGGGATAGCAATGGACGATCTTGGTGTAGCTGTAGTAATCGAAGATGATGCGGATGTACGCAACCTCCTTGAAGGCGTACTGACCCAGGCGGGCTTCGAAGTGCATACAGCTGTAGATGGGCGGGCCGGGGTTGAGGTGGTCCGTAGCAAGCAGGCCAACGTTGTAACGCTGGATATCGGCCTGCCGGATATTGACGGTTTCGAGGTTTTACGGCGAATCCGGAATTTCAGTAATGCCTATGTGGTGATGCTGACGGGACGGACGGAGGAACCGGACCTGCTCTCTGCACTGAACACAGGCGCGGACGATTACATCGCCAAGCCCTTCAGGCCAAGGGAACTCCGGGCGCGGGTCGCGGCAATGATGCGCAGGCCCCGGCATGAGATAACCGGGGAGGCGCCGGCCAGCTTGGGACAGGCACCCGTTCCTGCCATGCACGGTGACTCCAGCGTATTGCGGCACAACGGCCTCCTGCTGAACCACCGGACACGCACCGTGGAGGTCAAGGGCGAGCCGCTGGGACTGACCCGCAGTGAATTCGACCTGCTGCATGTGCTGCTGAAAGGCGGCGGGGCCGTGTGCACCAGGGCTGACCTGGTGAGGGCGGTGCGGGGCGATTTCTATGACCGGGACACGTACATCAGCGAGGCTGACGAACGGGCGGTGGAGGTCCACGTGGGAAACCTGCGGCGCAAGCTCAAGGAGGACCAGCTGTCACCGCGCTGGCTGCAGACGGTCCGAGGGGTGGGGTACCGGTTGGCTCCCCGCCGCCCCGATGACGCCTAAGGGTCAGCCCTTTCCCAGGATGTAGGTCGACTGCAGCTCGGACACCGTCCGCGCCCCGTCCTGGGCCACGCCGGCCATCATGGCCTGGCCTCGGACAAAGTCGCCCTTCCGGATCAGGCCTTCGAGGAGTTCCGCCAGCCTGGCCAACCGGAGTCCGCCCACCATGGCGGAGCTGATCTTCAGGCTGATGACGGCATCCAGTGCAGAGGCCTCGTCCTGGCTCTCCACGGCTGTTCCCAGCCGGGCCAGGCGCAGGTCCCACATGGCGGCGTAGTCACGGGCAAAGCGTTGGGCCAGCCCTGATCCGGCCAGTTCGTCCTCAAGCTCCTCCAGCACCGCTGCATCAATGAGCGGCAAGAGCGCAGCCGCTTCCAGTGAAGGGAACGCCCCTGCGGCCGGGCCGGGGGCTGCAGGCGACGAGACCCCGACCGGCGGGGAGTCCACAGCGGGGCTCTTTCCGCTGGAACCGGGATCCTGACTCTGCATTGTTCAAGGCTACTTCCTGGAAATCCTTCGGCGTCCAATTTCTTATCATTCTGTGTAAACCTTGAGGCAACCTTGCCGTCGCCCTGCGTATCGTTTATTGTGCGCTGAACGTCATCACGGTGTTGATCACGGCCGGTCCCAGGATGGCGATGAAGAGGACCGGGAAGATAAAGAACAACAGTGGGAAAAGGATCATGACCGGCAGCTTCATGGCCTTTTCCTCGGCCCGCTGGCGGCGCTTTACCCGCATAACCTTGGCCTGGACGCGAAGGACCCGGCTGATCGCGATGCCGTACGTGTCGGCCTGGACCACGGCCTGCACGAAGCTGCGCAGTTCAGGGATGCTGGTCCGTTCCGCCAGCGCGATGTAGGACTCGCGGCGGCTGCGTCCCACCTGCATGTCCTGCAGGGTGCGGACCAGTTCCTCGGCCAGCGGGCCCTTGCCGTTCTCACCGGCCCGGGCCATGGCGCCTTCGAAGCCAAGCCCGGCCTCCACGGAGATCAACATCTGGTCCAGCGTGTTGGCCAGTTCGAGCTGCATCGCCTTCTGCCGCTCCTGCCCCTTGCTGTAGAGGAGCAGGTCCGGGATGAAGTAGCCCAGGAACAGGACGAAGATCCCGGCGAGCTTCATCAGCGGGCTGCTTCCGATCCCCGCGAGGTAGCCGCCCATGGCCACGCTTACCAGGCCGAGGGCGAGTTTGAATCCCAGCACCTTTCCCAGCGGCATGGAGGCGGGCCGGCCGGCGAGGGACAAGAGGCGGTCCAGGAACGCGACGTAGGCCGGGGGAGTGAGGCGCCGGCCCAGGGCTTCAAGCCGTGCGGGCGCTCCGGTGGGTGCAGCTGCGACGGGCGGGGCGCCACGGGAGAGCAGGTCGGTGACCGCGACGCGGCCCTGCTTGTCCACGGTGAGGACGGACCAGGCCACGGCCCCCAGGGGGAGGCAGACCAGCAGGACGGAGAGCAGGACGATGAGGTTCATGGGGTCCTCAGAACTTCAGGTCGATGATCTTGCGCATCCACAGCGCACCGATGGTCATCAGGACAAAGGAAGCACCGATCATCACCCAGCCCAGCGGATGGGTGAACATCGAATTCATATAGCTGGGGCTCACTGCCAGCAACATGGCCACGATGCCAAACGGCATGGCGATCAGGATGTAGGCGGAGAACTTGCCCTCCGCTGCCAGGGCCTTGATGTGGCCCTTGATCTCCGCGCGCTCGCGGATGGTCTCGTTGACCTGGTCCAGCACCTCGGCCAGGTTGCCGCCCACCTCGCGGTTGATCTGGATGGCCTGTGAGATCCAGACGAAGTCCTCGTTCTTCATCCTGTCGGCGGTGTCGTTGAGGGCGGCGAGCAGGTCGCGGCCGAGGCTGGTCTCGGTGATCACCCGCCGCATCTCCTCGGACGTTGGCTTCTGCGACTCGTTCGCGGCGGCGTCGATGGCGCGCAGGATGCTGTGGCCCGCGCGCAGGCCGCCGGAGAGCAGCTGCAGCGTGTCGCCCAGCTGGCCGTCGAAGGCGGTGCGCCGCTTGCTTACCAGGAAGCCGAGGACCAGTTTGCCCACGAACGGTGCCAGCAGAGCGAGCAGCAGTCCCATGAAGGGGCCCACGGTCACCAGGCCCACCAGCATGCCGACGGAGGCGCCGATCCCCACCAGCAGGAAGAACTCGGCCTGGCTGAGCCTCAGGCCCGCGTTTTCCAGTTCCGCGCGGCAGAACAGCTTGACGTTCCGGCCGGCGAGGAGGCGTTCGAATGACCTGACGCCGGAAAGTGCCAGGCGGGTCAGCGAGGAGGGCGGCTCGGGTTCAAACGGGCGACGGCGGTCCAGTGGCACCGAGGGGGCGCTGGGCAGGAGCACGGCCACGCCCAGCAGGCAGATGGCTGCGAGGAGGATGACGCTTCCGATGGCGATGATCATGGGCCCGTCCCTACTTCGCGCCTGGACCCAGCGGGGTGGCGAACACCGCGGGGGACACATGGATGCCGAGGTCTTCGAACCGGTCAATAAAGCGGGGCCGGATGCCGGTGGCCACCGGCCTGCCAAGGAACCTGCCCTGTGCGTCCACGCCTGCCGAGTAGTCGAACACGAAGGCGTCCTGGAGGGTGACGATGTCGCCTTCCATGCCTTGGACCTCCGTGACGTGGGTGATGCGGCGGGAGCCGTCGCGGAGGCGGGAGATCTGGACGATGAGGTTAACGGCGGAGGCGATCTGTTCGCGGATCGCGCGCAGCGGCAGATCCATCCCGGCCATGAGCACCAGGGTTTCCAGGCGGGCCACGGCGTCACGGGGCGAGTTGGAGTGCACGGTGGAGAGGGAGCCGTCGTGGCCGGTGTTCATGGCCTGGAGCATGTCCAGCGATTCACCGCCACGGACCTCACCCACCACGATCCGGTCAGGGCGCATGCGGAGGGAGTTGCGGAGGAGCTCGCGGATGGTGACTTCGCCCTTGCCCTCGGTGTTGGGCGGCCGGCTTTCCAGCCGCACCACGTGGTCCTGCTGGATCTGGAGTTCCACGGCGTCCTCGATGGTGACGATCCGTTCGTCATGTGGCAGGAAGGAGGACAGGACGTTAAGGAGCGTGGTCTTGCCCGTGCCCGTGCCGCCGGAGACGATGATGTTCAGTTTGGCTTTGACGCACGCGTTCAGCAGCTCGGCCATTTCCGGCGTCAGCGTGCCGAAGTCGATGAGGTTGCGGACCGTCAGCGGGGTCTTGCTGAACTTTCGGATGGTCAGCGAGGAACCCCCGACGGCCAGTGGCGGGATGACTGCGTTCACGCGCGAGCCGTCCTCCAGGCGGGCGTCCACCAGCGGGGAGGATTCGTCGATGCGGCGGCCCACCTTGGACACGATGCGTTCGATGACCTTGCGCAGGTGCTCCTCGGAGCTGAACCGGGATTCGCTAAGCGTGAGCTTTCCCTTGCGCTCCACATAGATCTGGTCCATGCGGTTGACCATGATTTCGGTGACGGCGGGATCGTCGAGGAGGCGCTGGAGGGGCCCGTAACCCAGCACGTCATCGGCAACGTCCTGGACCAGGCGGGTGCGCTCTTCCGGTGTCAGCGGCACCTGCTCGGCGTCCACGATGCGGGTGAGTTCCTTCTTGGCGGTGCTCCGCAGTTCCTGCTCGGTGACGGCGCCGTCGTTGAACCGCGTTCCCATCTGCTCGAAAAGCGCAGTGGCCGCCCTGTCCTTCATGGCTGCGAAGACGTCCACCCTGGGTGCCGCGGGCACCAAGGGTGTGCCGCCGTCGTGCGTTGAATGCACGACGGCGGCGTGCGCCGGCTGGTGCCGCTCAGTGCTTTCCGCGGGGGACGGCGAAGGCGCGGGGGCCGGGCGGGGCGGCTCCAGCAGCGCGGTCCCGGCCGCCTGGTTGCGCGACTGGACCGCGTTGATGCGTTCAGAGAGTTTCATCAGATGACCACCCTTCGGTGAAGTTTCCGCTGGGCCTGCGTGCGCCATGCCGGGTTGAAGCGCTCCACCAGCTGGCGGAGGCTCTTGACGGCCGGGTCCTTCTTGGATTCCTGGAGGACGGGGATGCCGCGGTTGGTGGACAGGGCCACGGCGCGGGAACGGGGGACGCTGACGTCCACGGGCGCGCCGATGGTGGACTCGACGTCCCGGACGTTCAGGCCGGATTTGGCGTCGGCCATGTTCAGGACCACGTGGCGGGATTCCGGCATGATGTCCAGCTGGCGGAGGACTTCCAGGCCGGAGCGGAGGCCGCGCAGGCTGGGGATGTCCATGGCGCTGACCCAGACCACGTCGGTGCACTGTTCCATGGCGGCAAGGCCGATTTCCGGCATGCCCGGGGCGGAGTCGATGACCACGTACTGGAACTCCTGGGCCAACTGCTCCAGCAGGTGGCTGACCTGTTCCGGGGTGATGTGGTCCGCGTCCACCGGGTTGGGCGGGGCGCACAGCGCGTAGATGCCGGCCGGGTGGACCGTCAGGAAGGCCTTGAGGACCAGGGAGTCCTGGGCCGCGGCGGGGGTGACGGCGTCCGTGACCGTGTGCTGCGGGTTGAGGTAGAGGCCGGAGGCGACGTCGCCGAACTGCAAGTCCAGGTCCACGATGACCACACTCATGGGCGCGATCTGGCCCAGGCCGATGGCGATGTTGGTGGCCAGGGTGGTCTTGCCGACGCCGCCTTTGGGGGAGAAGACGCCGATGACCAGGCCGCTGCCGTTCTCTGCCTGCTGGGTCTCCGGGCCGCGGTGGCGGGTGGCGAAGGACTGGCAGGCGCGCTCCAGCAGCACCCTGATTTCTGCGGCGTCGGCCTGCGGGCTGAGGATGTCGCGGATGCCGGCGCGCATGGCGTAGAGGAGGTAGTCCGGGTCCACGTCGCTGACCAGGACCAGGCTGAGGCCGGGGAGCTGGACGTCGAAGACCTTGGCGAACCGCAGCGCCTCCTCGTAGGGGACGTCCGGGCCGATGATCAGCACTTCCGGCTGCTCCTGGTTGAGGAGGGCGAACAGCTCCGCAGGGCCCGCCGGGAGGATGTCACTCGCGATGGTCTGCACGGTGCCGCGAAGACCGTGGGCGACGGCGGCGCGCAGCTTCTGGTCGAACTCGGCGCTGGGGGAGAGGAGGACGAAACGGCTCATTTGTACACCGTGTCCTTCCTGGCGATGAAGCCGCCGTTGTCCTGCGCGTCGAGGGGTTCCTTGGTAAGCCAGAGACTGCCATTGATGGTGGTGAAGATGATTTTGCTGGCGTCCACGTCACTCACTGCCACGGTCACGATGAAGGATCCTTGGGGAAGGGTGGTGTCCTGCGGGTTTGTGCCGTCGGTGGGCTTGGCAGTTGGTTGTGCGGCCCGCTGGACGGCTGTGACGAGAACCTTGCGCAGAGAGAGCTGGGTGGTGGGCTCACCGGGCTTGCTCTTGTCCGCGCCGCTCGCAAAGTTGAATCCAATGGCCACATGGTCCCCGGCTTCGAGACGGCCACCGACAACCATCTTTGGTTCCAGTTCGAAGGTCACTTCCTGGAGTCCCGCGGGTACCTTTGGGGCGCCGCTCGTCTTGGCATCTGCTGGCGCGACGAGGCGTTCTGCGAGGAGCTGTTCGCCGGGGACCAGGTTTACGGCAGCCACTGTTCCGCCCTTGCCATCGAGTGACGTGAGCGCGGTGGCAGCCACACCGGCTGCGGGAACGTCCTCAATGACGAGCGAGGCCGTCATGTCATTCACCGGCGTTCCGGCGGGTATGGCCTTTTGGACGACCAGCACCTTTTTTGGGTTTGTGCTGGCCATCGCCCGTGCATCGGCGCCGTTTGCATAGACGATTATGAGGAGGGCTCCCACAAGTGCCAGGGCTACGGCGGCCGTGCCTGCGAGCATGCGAGACTTCACTTTTTCTCCTGATGGGGGTAGCGCTAGAGGGTAGGACGGACGATGGTGGCGCCATAGGGGTCAACGGGACCCAGCGTGTAGCCGTCGGCGAGGGAAACGTAGGTGACGAACTTGCCGATTATGCCGCGGCAGTTTCCGGTGCACTGGGTAGCCGTGGTAACCCCTGTAGTTGTGGACTTGGTGCTTTGGAATTCATATGGCAGGCCTGTGCCGCCGCTGAACTTCCAGCCGGTGACGTCGAAGGCTGCAAAGGAGACCAGGCTGTAGATCGCTCCCGATCCAGTGCCGGTGATCTTGTTGAAGACGGGGAGCAGCACGATGACCTTTTTGCCCGCTGCGATGTCCGCCCCCCAGCCGTTGAGCGTGGCATCGCAGTTGCCGGGCGCGTTGTTGCCCGGGTCGCTGCCGCCCTCGCTCACCGCCAGGTCAATGGTGCCGCCGCACTTTCCGGTGTCCTGGACCAGCCATCCGTAGCCGCCGGATACCGCCGCTCCTGAGGGGCCGTAATTGCAGGAGGCATTGGCATTCTGGCCATGGTCCTGGAGAAGCTGCAACCCGCCGTCGACATATCCTTTGACCTGGCAGATGGAAAAAGCAAGCGGAAATGCAGTGCGGCCAGCTTTGGGGCTGCCCCAAACAGCCGACGCCTTTGCACCAACCTCTTTGGAGGGAATGCCCAGCACTCCGGCAAAGAAGAGGGAGACCGAATTGTCCGGAGCTCCCTCTTGCTTGGATGCGGTGGTGACCGAAACTGTCCTGGCCGTTGTGTCCAACTGGATGTTGTTGATGTTGCTCATACCGTCCAGCGCGTTTTGGTTCGCCAGGCTGCCGGCGAGCGGGGACGTCGTCGAACACAGGGCGTCTGCTGGGTTGCGCGCGCACTTCTGGGCGACTGCGATTGCGGAAGCGTCCGCGCCGTTTTGGAGTTGGGCGCGTTCCGAGTAGATCACGCCGACGTCGACGGCGATGGCCACGAAGCCAAGGAGGGTCACCAGCAGAATGGCGACGATGACGCTGATAGCGCCGCGCTCGCTGTGCTGTGCGGTCCGTTTGTTCCTGCCTAGCCGCCGCACAGCATTACCCCTTTGCCTGTCATCGGGAACGGGCCGGCGATGCCGGTGATGGTGGACAGCGTGTAGTTGATGGTCAGCGTTACCTGGTTCCCTGTGCTGCACGTGGTGGTGCTGAGCGTGATGTTTGAGACGGGGATGGTGCTGACCGATGCCGCCGCGTTCTGGGCTGCTGTCTTGGCGGCGGCTGGATCGTTGTTGATCGCCATGACGCGCACCCCGTCGCGGGCTGCGTTGGTCAGGGTGATCTGGGCGTTGTACGCCCGGCCAAATTCGATGGTTCCCAGCACAAGCATCAAGAGGAGGGGCAGCAGGATCGCGAATTCGACGGCGGCCGCGCCGCGCTCCGAATCACGTTTCACCAGCTGCACCTCCTCTTGGATTGCTCGGTTCTGCTTGGCAGTGTGCCGCCGTTTCGATATGGGGTCCGGAACGGCTGGCGGGGGTGTTACGGGGAGGGGATGGGGGTGGAGGTGGGGTGTGCAATGTCCTTGGTGACGCCGCTGAAGAGGGTGCCGAGCTGGCCTCCGAGCGTGCTGACCGCGACGATGATGACGACCGCGATGAGGGCGACCATGATGCCGTATTCAACGGCAGTTGCGCCCTTTTCGCTGCGCAGGCGGATCATGAGGTTGGTGTAGAGAGAAAGCATTTTGACTCCTGAGCGAGACGGATTGGCTGGCCCTGCACCAGCGCTGAAACGAAGTTAGCAACGGCTTTGGCGGTCTTGACCGGAACTTGCAGCATCCTTGGCAAAGCCTTTACGAAGTGCACTCTCCCTGCGCTTTTACTGGGTTTGTCCTGTGCTGTTGATGGATTTCTGTCAGGGCTGGACACACAAAAGGACCCCCTCGGTTCTGGGTGCCGAGGGGGTCCGGTCTTTGGGCGCCATGGGTCGCGGCGCTGGCGCTTCTTTTACGGAATACCCAGCGCCGTCTTGATCCCGGTGGTGAAGTTGCCAAAGTAGCCGTTGAGCGAAATTCCAAATAGGCCCACACCGGCCACAATCACGATGGCAATGAGACCCACTGTGATCGCATATTCGGTGGCGGTGGCCCCGTCTTCTTCACTCCTGAACCGCTCTGTTATGCTTCGGGCCAGGGACAAGGCTGTGACCAGGTTCTTCATATCTCCTCCTAGGAGAATGCAGCGATG
Organism: Arthrobacter sp. DNA4; assembly: GCF_024362385.1. Taxonomy (NCBI): domain Bacteria; kingdom Bacillati; phylum Actinomycetota; class Actinomycetes; order Micrococcales; family Micrococcaceae; genus Arthrobacter; species Arthrobacter sp. DNA4. Next base: position 3,242,746 of record NZ_CP101466.1, on the reverse strand, counting down.
ATGTTCATGACTGACGGCCCCAACAGGATGATGAAGAGGGTCGGAAAGATGAAGAAAATCAATGGAAAGAGAATCTTTACCGGTATCTTCATGGCGTGTTCCTCAGCCCTCTGGCGGCGCTTCATGCGCATTTCATGGGCCTGAACTTTAAGAACTTTTGCGATGGCGATTCCGTATGCATCCGCTTGCACAATGGCACGTATGAATGAGCGCAGGTCCGGAACGTCAACACGGTCGGACATGGCCAAGTAGGCTTCTTTGCGGGAACGCCCCACCTGCATGTCCTGCAGCGTTCGTGTCATTTCGTCCGCTAACGGGCCTGTACCGTTTTGAGCCGTACGGGCCATCGCAGCCTCAAATCCGAGGCCCGCTTGAACGGAGATCAGCATCTGGTCAAGTGTGTTCGGCAGCTCCTGCCGGATCTTGTCTCTCCGTTTCTCAGCATTAGTGCGTATCAGCAGGTCAGGAGCGAAGTACCCAAACGCTATAGCGGCAAGGAGGATCGCGAAGCGCGACGGCTCCGGCGAGGCAAAGAAGTGGAACAGGCCGAGGAGTCCGGCTCCGAGCGCCAGCAGCGGTTTTACGGCCAGGAGGCGTTCGAGGGGCCACTCTTTGGGGCGCCCCAGGGCAGCGAGCTGTTTGTCCAACCAGGCGACGTAGCGGACTGGCGTGACCTTGCGGGTGAAGGCGCTGAATTCCAGCGACAGGGTTTGGGGGGCATCGTTCCTGGCGCGCTGGCCCAGGTTGGCCTGTATGTTCCGGATGGCAACCCTGTCCGTAGCGGCTACCGACCAAACCAGATATGAGACGGGTAGAACGATGGCCAGAATCGCCCCGAGTGCTATGGGTGACATGTCGCGCTCCTAGTACTTTGGCTTGATCAGCTACTGAGCCAGAACCCGCTTAAGCAGTGAGCATTACAGCTGCTGCGCCCAGCATGAGGAACCCTGGGACTGTGCCCGTAAACGTCTTTGCGTATTGACCGTTAATCAGAATCAACGCGAAGAACAAAACCACTGGCAGCCCCATGAGAACGGCAGCCGACATCTTTCCTTCGGCGCTTAGGGCTTTTACCTGCCGGCGTATCTGGTTGCGATCGCGGATGGTTTCCCCGACATGGTCAAGCACTTCTGCCAGGTCTCCGCCTACTTCGCGGTGGATTTCAATGGCTTGTGAGATCCACCCAAAGTCTTCACTGCCGGTACGGGTAGAAACTTCCGTCATGGATTCCCCCAGATCACGACCGATCCGGGTCTCGTTGACTATCCTGCTTAGTTCTTCCGACATAGGGGCGTCGCTTTCCCGTGCCGACGCATCAATAGCCCGTAAGAGTGAGTGGTAAGCCCGCATGCTTCCCGTCAGCATCTGCAAGGTGTCCGGCAGTTGCTCGTCGAACTTGCTCTTGCGCCTTGCGGTGAGTACCGAAAGATAGGCGAGAATTCCGGCGGGAACAACTGCGAACAGAATGATTGCGAAGAAGAACCCCCCAAGCAGAAAACCGAATACGCTGCTTACCAGGGCGCCCGCGCCCATCATGAGCAGGAAGTCGGCTTACTGGGTTTTTAGTCCGGCCCGTTCCAGCTTGTCGCGGCTGACGAGGAAGTCATTTCTTCCTTTCATACGTTTGTTGATGGCGCCAACCGCCGTATTGGTGAGGAGGGTCAGCCTGGAAGTACTTGCGGCCGCGTCCGGACGCCGGCGTGATAGGGGGATCGCGTGCCGGGGTTTCAGTACGACGACGAAGGTCACAATGATCGAGGCGAAGATAAGCAGCACTCCCGCGATCAAGACCGTGACCGGGGCTTCTGGAATTTCCATCTATCGACTCCTTGGCACTTGTGCGCCAAAAACGGCAGGCGAGATTTTGATACCCAGTTCCTCGAATCTGTCCGTGAAGCGGGGCCGGACTCCAGTGGGTACAGGTTTCCCAAGGAATCGGCCGTTCGCGTCAATGCCCGCAGAGTAGTCGAAGACGAAAGCATCTTGAAGCGTGACGATGTCGCCCTCCATGCCCTGCACTTCAGTTATGTGAGTAACCCGGCGGGTTCCGTCGCGGAGCCGGGAGATATGCACGATCAGGTTGACCGCTGAGGCGATCTGCTCCCGGATCGCCCTGAGGGGCAAGTCCATCCCCGCCATCAGGACGAGGGTTTCCAGCCGGGCCACCGCGTCCCGTGGTGAGTTAGCATGCACGGTCGAGATTGAACCGTCGTGACCCGTGTTCATCGCTTGCAGCATGTCGAGAGATTCGCCCCCGCGGACCTCACCAACCACGATCCGGTCCGGCCTCATGCGGAGGGAGTTGCGGACCAGGTCACGGATGGACACTTCACCTTTGCCCTCAATGTTCGCCGGCCGGCTTTCCAGCCTGACCACGTGGTCCTGCTGGAGCTGCAGTTCCACGGCGTCCTCAATGGTCACAATGCGGTCTGTGGCAGGGATAAAGGACGAAAGGACATTCAGCATGGTCGTTTTACCGGTGCCGGTACCGCCGGAGACGATGATGTTCATCCGGGCCAGGACACAAGCCTGGAGTAGTTCGGCCATTTCCGGAGACAGGCTTCCAAAGCTGATCAGTTTTTGTACCGTCAGCGCCTCACGTCCGAACTTTCGAATAGTCAGAGACGCTCCGTTGACGGCCAACGGGGGAATGATGGCGTTCACGCGCGATCCATCTGCCAGCCGTGCATCCACAAGCGGGGAGGATTCATCGATCCGCCGACCAATTCGGGTGACAATCCGTTCGATGACCCTCCGCAGCGCCTCCTCATTACTGAACTTAGTGTCAGTGAGGAACAGGTGGCCGTTTCGCTCTACATAAATCTGGTCCGCCCTGTTCACCATGATTTCTGTGACTGACGGGTCATCCAGGTACCGCTGCAGCGGCCCGTGTCCCAGGACATCGTCGATGATCTCCCGCGTGAGTCGCTGTCGCTCACCTTGTGACAGTGGGACCTGTTCCTCATCAACGACTGCCTTCAGTTCATCTTTCACAAACTGATGGAGTTCCGTCTCCTCAAGGGATGAGTCAGTGATCCGGGAGCCAAGCCTTTCGTATAGTGCCTGGCTCGCACGCTCCTTAAGGCCTGTAAGCGCTTCGCTCGCAATCCCGCCGGTAACTTCCACTGTCACCGGGGCTTGGGCTTGCTCTGCTGCCTGGGCCTGCTGGATGGCCCCCAAAGTCGACGCGGCATGTGGGGAGAATTGTGACGCTGGGGGGTCGGATTCGCCACGCAGCTTTGCAAATCGATTTGAGAGAGTCACTGCACTACCGCCCTTCTGTGAACCTTCTTGCGTGGCGCTTCCCAGTTAGGTTTGAAACGCTCGACCAATTTGCGCAAGCCCTTGGCCGCTCCATCCCGGCTTCCGTCCTGGAGAAGGGGGACTCCTTTGTTCGTGGAGAACGGCACCGCGCGGGACTTAGGTAGGACAACGTCAACCGGAGCGCCAATGGTGGCCTCCACGTCCTGGACCGTAAGGCCTGTCCGCCGATCGGCCATGTTGAGGACAACGTGCCGGTTATCGGGGAGTAGATCGAGTTCCGAAAGGATTTGGAACCCAGTTCGCAATCCACGAATGCTGGGAACGTCCATGCCGCACACCCAAACAGCGTCTGTCGCCTGCTCCAGTGTTGCCAGCACATGCTCGCCCAGGCCGGGTGCGGTATCGACCACCACATACTGGAATTCGGCCCGCAATTGGCGCAGCAGGTGGCTGATATTTTCGCCGGATATCCGATCCATGTCGATGGGATTGCGAGGTGCACACAGGACATAAATGTTGCTGGGGTGCAGCGACAAATATGTCTTGAGCACCATCGCGTCCTGGCTGGCGGCACCGACTACGGCCTCCGTGATCGTGAATTCAGGATCCAGCATCAGGCCGCTGGCAATGTCCCCGAACTGGAGATCCAAGTCGACGATCACGACGCTCATGGGTGATACCAGCCCCAAGCCGATCGCCAGATTGCTTGCGACCGTCGTCTTCCCTACGCCGCCTTTGGGCGACATAACGGCGATGACCCGTCCTCCTTCAGCGGCAGGACGCTCAGCAGTGTTAGGGGCCAAGCCGCGCCTACGTCCGGCCGCGGCAAGGCTTGCCCGTTCCACCAGTGCCCGGACCTGGTCCATGTCGGCTGTCGGCGGGATCAGGTCGCGGATGCCTGATCGCATCGCGTTCAAGGCAAGCTCGCCGTCGTCATCCGCCGCCAGGACGATGCTAATTTCCGGATATTGAAGGTCCATGACCGCGGCGAACTTGAGAGCGTCCTCCTGCGGAAGACCAGGGCCAAGAATGAGCACTTCCGGAGGCTCGCCTGCTTGCTGCCGCAGGATATCGTCGGGTGAGTCCGGGAGGTAGGCGGCTTGGAAGTACTGCAACGAGCCGCTGAGCGGCGCCACGGACGACCGAACCTTCCGCTCGTAGTCCACGGATGGTGAGATCAGGATGAACCGGCTCATTTGAATACCTTCGTTTGGTTGACTACACCGTTGGTTCCCTCGGTCGCGTCTGCCGGTTCCTTCGAAAGGTAAACCTTCCCGAATTCAGCGGCATATACGAGCTTTTCGGTGTCAACGGCGTCCCTGGCGAACGTGATGAGGTAAGTGTCGGTTGTTGCCGGCTTGTTCTCGCTGGCGGCGTTGAGGGCACCCGACGAGCTCCCTTGGGTCGATTGCGCCTGCGTTTGCGCGGCGGCTCCCGAACTGAACTGAACGGCCGTGACGAGAACCTTATGGAACGTCAGCTGGGTTCCGTTTCCGCCTCCCGTGGAGTCGGCCATGGAGATGAAGACGCCCACTGTGTCGACGGCCTGAATCTTGCCGCCCACGACCCTCTCTATACCAAGGCGAAGAGTGATCTCCTGAAGCCCGGCAGGAACAGCAACCCGGGAGGGGCCGAGATAGGCATTTGCATCAACCAAGCGACTGCTGAGGAGTTGCTCGCCGGGCACCAACGCCACTGAAGTAACAGTCGATCCCAGGGAGCTTAGATCGTGAACTCCATCGGCTGCGACGGCGCTACGTGGCACTGTTTTGGTGGCGACGTACTGCGCGAGTTGGCTGGTAAGCGTTCCGGCCGGGATGCTCTGCTTTACAACCAGTACGTCCTCTGTTTCGGTGTTCGCCAATGCGCGTCGGTCCGCGCCTTGGACGTAATTGAAGAGAAGGACCGTGCCGATGACTGCAACAACCAGCGCGGCAATGCCTCCCAGTAGGCGTGCTTTCATTACTTTCCCCTTAGGCTTTCTACTTAACGAGATGCGGCGGTAGATCCGCGCCGCCACCGGAATAGCCGCCGTCGCCGTACAGTGACGGATCGGCGACCCAGCTGACGAACCTTCCCCGGATTCCTTTATCGCTGCCGCCCAGCCCGGTCAGGTCGCCGCCGCTCATGCCCGGGAAGTTGTAACCAACCAGCAGGTAGGCCGCAAATCCCTTGATGTAGTACTTGGCGTTTGAGCCCGTCCCCGTGACGCTCGAGTAAACGGGAATGAGAACAACTTTGTTGAGGTAGCTCTCAATGACGGGCTTGCAAATGCTTGGCATGTTAAGCCCGGTGTCTGTCTTCGCATACGGATCCGTTAAGCCCGGAGTAGCAGGATCATCGGGATATACAGTGGTGCCGCACTTCCCCGGGTCCGGTGAGAGCCATTCGAACCCGCCGGCAACGGCTGCCCCAGAAGGGTTATCGCTGACGCAGGTCTGGCTCCCATGAACAAGGATCGTGTGCAAGCTTCCGTCGACATCGAATTGGCAAGGCGCGAACGTGATGGGGAGAGTCGCTGGCCCAGATCCAGGATGGCCCCAGGTTGCCGTCGCTGTCGCCCCCACGGTCACCGGGCTGCTGTTCAGGGCACTGGCAAACATTTTTGCCAGAAAGCTGTTCGAACCATTCCTCGTTGAGGTTGTGACCGTTACCTTGCCTGCGACGCTTAGGTCCACAACAGCGTCGCTGCTGCCATCGTTCGAGTTCGCGTTGGCAAGCGGCGCGGCCAGTGATGCCGTGCATGGACCAGGATCGCAACTTCTTGCGACAGCAAGTGCACCTGCGTCCGCGCCGTTCTGCAGCTGCGCACGCTCGGCGTATATCTGACCGACGTCCACCGCCATTGCGCCCGCGCCAATGAGGACGAGCATCATGACGGCGACCACAACGCCCGCCGCTCCGTGCTCACGCGAATCCTTGACCCGTGGATTTCTCAGCCGCCGCATTGCATTGCCCCCTTGCCTTTAAGGACCAACGAGGATCCGAAGAATCCGGTAAGTGACGTGCCAGAGTACGTAGCTGTGACAGATGCAGTGGCCGGTGGAGTGGCCGCAGGACAGGTAGCAGAGGATAAGTCAAAGCTAAGCAAGCTCGTATTGATCGATGGAGCCCCGGCTTTGCCAGCTGCGATCGCTTTCGCGGCATCATGGGTGATCGCCATGGTTCGGGCCGCTTCGCGTGATGCCTGGGTGACGGAAACCTGGATGTTGTAAGCATTCGAGAATTCGACGATGGCGACGATCAGAGCGATCAGGATCGGGGCGACGAGCGCGAATTCGACTGCAACGGCACCATGTTCACCGCTATCAGAAGTTCTGTGGCTGCGTTTCAAAGAGTCCCCCTGGACATTCTGCAGCGTGAAATGGAAGCGGTGTGCCGCGCTGCGGAGCGCGGCACACCGATGATGCATCGACTTACCAGCCGCTGACGGTGGTACCGAGAGTGCTGAACCACGTGTTGAGCGTTGTTCCAAAGAAGCCGACGCCGGCAACAAGAACGAGCGCGATCAGACCCACGAGCAGTGCGTATTCAGTAGCAGTGGCCCCTTTTTCAGACCTGATGTTGGTCTCCGCCCATGCTTGCAGTGCGGTTATGGCCAAAAGTATGTTTTTCACTGCAGTGCTCCTATCCGGTGGAGTTACCAACCACTGACGGTGGTACCCAGCGTGCTGAACCAGGTGTTGAGGGTCCGCCCAAAGAAGCCGACGCCGACAACCAGAACCAGGGCGATGAGTCCGACCAGCAGTGAGTACTCTGTGGCGGTTGCACCCTTTTCAGAGTCAAAACGATCCTTGACGCCGGCGACGAAAGCCATCATCGAGACCATGAGAGAAGTCATTGTATTTCCTTAATTCGGTGAAATTGGATTTAGTGATTTCAACGAATTTCCAGCTGCCCCCATAAATCTTATTAGCGGCTGGACTTCGCTAATAAGAGATTGTCACTGGGTGGTAGCGGGCAACAATGCGTAGTGGTACTCGACTTTTCTAGCGGATGCTGAAAGTACGTACTCGAATACGCGGCTCAGTACTCAGTCAGTGTCGGCAGGTGGACCACGAACTACTCAGGGCTGTTGACGCAACGACGATGGGGCCTGGACGGGGGTGCGCCCGTTTCGCTACCCGATGAAGAATGCGACGGCTATGACGGCGCCGAGCATCGAGGGGCCGTGGGGTACTTCGGTGGCTTTAGTCCGGCTTTTTCGGCTGAGCACCAGCACAGTCACAACCCCATTCAAGACGAAGCCGACGAGCCCCCCGTACAGGAGGTGGCTCCAACCTAGGTACCCCAGGTAAAGGCCGACAGGCGCGGCGAGCTTCACGTCGCCCATCCCGATGCCGCCGGGGGAAATTAGTCCCAAAATCAGGTAGGAGGCGAACAAAATAACCGCTCCAAGGGCTGCGCGGAGCAAATCATCAGATTGCTTACCAAATAGTCCCGGCAGTAAAAGCAGTAAAAGACCGCTTACCAGCAGTATTAACACGAGGGGATTTGGCAGCAAATGGAGCGCCATGTCTATGCGTGCCAGCTGGGTGCCCAGTACGGAAAGTAAAAGGAAGGCTGGAAGGCTCAATGCGTTGCCGAAATGCGCGGCAAAGGCCGCACATGCGATGCCGGTGAGCGCCGCCGTCGTAATTCTTGCCTGCAGTCCCGGCGTCTCGCCGAGCCTCGGAAGAAGCTTCGCAATCAGGAGTTCGGCGATGGGGGAGAGGATGCCTCCCAGGATCCCGGCGCCAACAACTAGCAGTGCGCTGGTGGGATCCCCGTTCGCCGCTGACAGCACTGCATCCCCCTGCGTTGATTGGGCCGGCATGGCCCCAGCGGCCTCCGGCTACCTCATTTTGACCCCGAACCACCTGACGCGCTAATCTTGGTAGTCGTTGTGCGTGTCCTATTCCGATGGTGCGTGCCCGCTTGAGGATCCGGTTGCAGGATAACTACTCAACGTGCACATTCGGAACTTCAGGATGACTGGTTACATGGAGCCCTCACCTCTGTTCCGGTAGCGCGCAGACAGTAGGTGCGCGAGCTAGCGACACCTAAACAAGAACGCCAGAACAAGAACGAGGCAAACACCGTGCGTACGTACACCCCGAAGCCCGGCGATATCAACCGCCAGTGGCACGTCATTGACGCCACCGACGTTGTCCTTGGTCGTCTTGCAAGCCAGACCGCAATCCTGCTGCGCGGCAAGCACAAGGCCACTTTCGCATCCCACATGGACATGGGCGACTTTGTCATCATCATCAACGCCGAGAAGGTAGCCCTGACCGGCGCCAAGCTGGAGCAGAAGCGGGCATACCGCCACTCCGGCTACCCGGGCGGCCTGACCTCCGTCAACTACGCGGAACTGCTGGAATCCAACCCGGTCCGCGCCGTTGAGAAGGCCATCAAGGGCATGCTCCCCAAGAACTCCCTTGCTGCCCAGCAGCTCGGCAAGCTGAAGGTGTACCGCGGTGCTGAGCACCCGCACGCCGCCCAGCAGCCCAAGACTTTCGAAATCACCCAGGTCGCCCAGTAGTCCTGGCCACCAAACAACTTATCTATACAAGGAGAATCGTGGCTCAGAACGAAGAGACCACCGAGGCTGTCGAGGCCGAGGAAAACCTGACCAGCTACACCTCTGAAAGCTCAGCTGCTGAAGCTGCGCCCAAGAAGGAGCGCCCGGCCCTGACCGTTGCCGGCGCGGCTGTTGGCCGCCGTAAGGAAGCCGTTGCACGCGTTCGCGTCGTACCCGGTTCCGGCAAGTGGACCATCAACGGCCGCGAGCTGGCGAACTACTTCCCCAACAAGCTGCACCAGCAGGACGTCAACGAGCCCTTCAAGATCCTTGATCTCGAAGGTGCCTACGACGTCATCGCCCGCATCCACGGTGGCGGCATCTCCGGCCAGGCCGGCGCCCTGCGCCTCGGCATCGCCCGTTCGCTGAACGAGATCGATGTTGAGAACAACCGTCCGACGCTGAAGAAGGCCGGCTACCTGTCCCGCGACGCCCGTGTCATCGAGCGTAAGAAGGCCGGTCTCAAGAAGGCCCGTAAGGCTCAGCAGTACTCCAAGCGCTAAATCCGCTTGCACAGAAGCCCGTCCCACCGGTTGGTGGGGCGGGCTTCTATCGTTTGGTCTCAGTTCTAGTTTCTGAGGCGGTATACCGTTGTTCCATCGAGCCTTTCTGGCTGGTAGTTACCTTCAATCCACTTTGAGATCAAAGTGGATTGAGACTCATTTGCTTGCACCTCCACAAAGGACTCTTGCTGGACAAAATAGCAAATCTTGCCAGCGGCAACGTCGGCTTTGAACTCCTCCAATGTTGGGGACGGGTCGCTGCCCGCGAAGCCTCCTAACGGCATCACGGGACGACCGGATTCCAACTGTAGTCTGGCCGCAGTTTGGCTAGCGTAGCTCGCTGCCGCCCAGGTGCATCCCCGGCTCATGCTCAGTGTGCTCACAACGGCGGTATCGGGCTGGCGGCCGAAGGCGATGTCGTGGCCCCACGGCAGTTCGTTATTCTTGAGCGATTCAAGAAGGTGGCTTATCCCAGCAGGGTTCTTCGACGGGAAGCCCGATAGGGGATTAGAACCTGTGAAGCTCAAAGTGACATTGTGAATCGAGGTCACTACTGGACCGAAGAGTACTGCTGTGGCGAGCACCCCGGCAGCAAACGCTTGAATGACCTGTGTTGGTGGTCGCACAATCAAAGCAGCAATTGCAGTAAGTCCGGTGCCAAGCACGGCAACCGGCATCCAGGCTTACCAACCTAGAGTTCCTTGGAGAATAAGCCAAGATGATAAAAGCCCAATCGACGCGATGAAGGTTCCGAGAAGGCGTGCTAGCGCTGAGCGACGATTCGTCACTACATAATCACATACCAGGCCCAGCGTCAGCGCCAAGGGTGGGGCCACCGCGGCTGTGTAGTAGGTATGTATCTGGTTACCCATGAAACTGAGCAAAAAATATGCGGTCAATAGCCACACCGTCGAGATCACGAACAACGCTTTGGAGACGGCCTGCCGCCTGGTGATCCTCTTCCACATGAGGGGCATTAGCAGAATGGACGAGAGTGCCGCAAAAAGCAACCATGAGGCCTCTTGGTTGTAGTTTGCGTTGAGAAGCCGGAACAATCCTGCATCGCTTTCGACTGTTCGATACGTGTCCGGGACTTGCATCGCATCAGGCACAACGCCGCTGCCGGCTATTCGGTCAAGTCCGTTATAGCCAAGCGTCAGCTCGAGAACGCTGTTGTTGGGGGAGCCCCCGATATATGGACGGCTCCCAGCGGGAATCAAATCGACGATTGTCATCCACAGACCGCCAGTAAGAACCAGTGCAGCCGTCCCGGCGGCGAGTACGCGGATGCGTCGAATCCACGGCTGAGGGCTGTAGATCAGGTAAGCCAATCCCAGGCCGGGAAGGCTTAGCATTCCCTGCAGTTGCTTGGTCATGAAGGCCAAACCCAGCAATATGCCAGCCGCTACGAAAGGCAGAGCGCGCCGCGACTCAATTGACTGGAGCACACACCATAACGCTCCCAGCATCAAGAGCAGCATCAGCGGATCAGGATTGTTGTAGCGGGACATCAGGGTCACGATCGGCGTAGTGAAAAAGACTACTGCACCAAAAAGTGCGGCAACCCCGGCAACGCATCGTTTGAGAATTGCATAGATAAGCAGTGTGCTTCCAATGCCAATGAACGCTTGGGGAAGCAGCATGGCCACTGGGTTGAAACCAAATAGTCGAACAGATAGTCCCATAATCCAAAGGCTCAAGGGCGGCTTATCAACCGTTATGGAGTTTCCCCAATCCGAGGATCCAAAGAAGAAGGACGACGTGTCCAGAAGGCCAGACTGAACTGCAGCGCTGTAGAAATAATTGGCCCATCCGTTGATCCCCAAATTCCAGCAATACAGGAGGGCATTTGCCGCGAGAATCAATAATAGCGCCGGTCGCTCCCAGATGGGATCTGCAGCACGACCTCGCAGGAAGTGCCGGGCTGCCGCCTGAATCCTCGAAACGGGCACTGCAGGCTTGAACTTGATCACTGACTTATTGTCATCTCCGGAGATCGTAGATGCTGACACCGTCCACCACCTCTTCTGTGAAGTTGCGGCGAACCCATTCTGTGATTTCCTGGGTTTGAGTACTTAGACCGCCCCGCTCCAGCAAGTCCTGAGACAAAATAAAGTACCCGATCTGATTTTCTGCCACTAGAGTCCTAAACTGCTCCGGTGTTGGTGCTGGATCGCTTCCGAGCCAACCTCCCAGGGGAATTACTGGCCTTCCGGATTGCAGCTGGTAAAGAGCAGCATTCTGTGCGGTGAAGGTTGCGGCTCCCCATTTTTGGTTTGAGGTTCGGGTTCTGACCATCTCCGTCACCTCTGGAACGGTAACTCCGAGCGCTGTTTGCTGCGCCCACCGGATCTCCCCCTTCTTCAAAGCTGCCATGAGTTTTGTCAAAGAGCCGGGATCATTGCTTACTGGCCCTGACATGGGATTGGTGCCCCATTGGGGAGTTGACATCGTGTATATGTTGGTTGCTATAGGGGCGGCCAAGAGGCTACAGGCAAGAACGGCCGAGGTAAGAAGATCGAGGTGACGACGAGTCGGTTGTAGAACCCAAAGCATTGCGCCGACTAAACCGAGAGCAGACAAGCCGATGCGCAGCCACAAAGGCCACTCATTGCTGTATTCCATCACTCTCATAGCCACGTACACCGAAGACGCAATCAAGATGGCCCCCAGGACGCGAAGAACCGTTCTATAGCGGAGTTTCCAGAGGGACGCGATCCCCAAGGCTACGGTCATAGCAAGAGGTGCACCCAGGGAGTACGTGTAATAGGTATGGATCATCGTGCCCATGCAGCAAAGCACCAGAAGCGCTGTGCTGAACCAAAGTATTGAAACTGCAACGATGTTCCGCTGACCGCGGCTCAAGTTAAGAGTGCGATGCAGGACGACAAGTACGATACTCGCGAAGATCCCGGTTACTAACAACCAGGCGATCTCCTGTGCGAAGTTGCCGTTAAGGAGCCGAGGTAGGCCCCCGACGAACTCCACGGCGTCGCTGGCTGTACCTGAAACTTTGTTGCCTTGGGAATTCAGCGGTATTTGAAGAAACCGTGCGAGACCGTTGTAGTCCATAGTCAGTTCGAGTGCGCTGTTATTTACCGATCCACCGATGTAGGGACGATCGGCAGCGGGAATTAGGTCCACGGTAATGAGCCACCCTAACGAAGTGGCTAGAAGGGTTCCCGATGCGACCATCCCTTGCTGAAGCCTGTGCCGGAACTGCCCTTGGCCGAAGGCAAGGATGGAAATGCCAAGCGCAGGCAAAACTAGGAGGGCTTGAACCTGTTTAGCCATGAAACTAAGCCCCAAGAGGAGCCCTGCCAACGCAAATGTTCGCAGCTTGGCGGACTCCATTGCCTTCAGAGTTATGGATACTGCCGACACTGTCAGCAAGCCCATCAACGGTTCAGGATTGTTGAACCTTGACATCAGCATGACAACAGGCGTGGTTGCGTAGACGGCTGCACAAAAAAGAGAAGTGCGCGGACCGAAACCCCGCCGCATCAAGCGGTACAAAAGGTAGCTGGTAACCACTCCCATCAGGGCTTGGGGAACCAGGATGCTCCAGCTGCTGAGACCGAACAGCCGAACTGACAGGGCCATGACCCAGATGCTCAACGGGGTCTTGTCAACCGTTATCAGATTGCCCCACTCGAAGGATCCGAAAAAGAAGGCCTTCCAGTCCTGAGCTCCCGCTTGAGCAGCCGCCGAGTAGTAGGGGTTGGCCCAGCCGTTCGCGTCCAGCCCCCAAAGGTACAGGGCTGCAATAACACTTAGCAGGCCAAAAAGCGCCCGCCTCTCCCATGGCTCGGTCTCGTCCGGGCCGCGCCAGATTCTGTGCAAAACGAACAACAGTTGGTGGTTCCACTCCCACGGGCTTGTGCGTTTTGCACCGATATACCCGCTGTTTCTGTCGGTAGCTGTGGAAACGTGGGCGCTATTTAGCAGGCGGCTCATGAGACGCGTCCATCGACCGTTATAGGCGCCCCGACAAGACGTGGCTGGATTTTCTGATTTCGTCCGTTCCTGAAGACCCACAGGCGCAGGAGGACGAACCGCAATAAGGTCGCAAGGACATTGGCGCCTGTTAACGTCAGTAGTTCCACGCTCGGGAGTGCATCCGGCTTGGCGGCATGAAGGATGAACAAGGCCGAAGAAGTGATGCCCCATGCGAGCAGGAAAACAATCAGTCCTTGAATCTGCTGGGTTACTAGTCTCGAAGGCCCGACGATCCCGAAGGTAAAGCGCCGGTTCGCTGCGGTGTTGCCAACAGCGGTCAGAAGTAAGGCCAGGAAGTTCGCTTCCTGGGATCCAAATGGGCTCTGCAAGATGAGGTAGAGCACGCCGAACGCCACGGTGGAGGCAATCCCCACAAGCCCGAAACGGAGTACTTGACCAAAGAAGCTTGGCCGCCTTGCAGACGTAATGGGACGCCGGCCAAGCTCGGCGTAGATGGCTTGAACCGGAATGACCCCCTTGAAAAGGGATCCCGCTACGCGCACCATCCCTCTGAGATCATCTAGAGCCGTCTGCTTGATGTCCACCCGGCTGTCCGGATCGTCCACCCAGTCGACAGGAATCTCGTGAATGCGAAGGCCTGAACGCTCAGCAATAATCAGAAGCTCCGTGTCGAAAAACCAGCCGTTGTCCTCAATATGGGGAAGTAGCCGCTGGGCTACGTCGGCGCGGATCGCCTTGAAACCACACTGTGCATCGGAAAACCTCACTTGCATGGTGCGGCGGAGTAAAAAGTTGTAGGACCGGGAAATGAATTCACGCTTGGGCCCCCGGCTCACCCGGGAACTCTGGCCCAAACGGGTGCCGATGGAAATGTCAGAATGCCCGGACAGCAGGGGGGCCACCAAAGGTGGAAGCGCTGCCAGATCCGTGGAGAGGTCAACGTCCAGGTAGGCCAGGACTTTGGCATTCGAGGCAGACCAGGCATCCCTTAGCGCGTACCCGCGTCCTTTGACCTCAAGGCGCCGATACTCAACGTTTGGCAGGTGCTCACTAAGTCGAGCGGCAATCACCGGTGTCCGGTCAGTGCTTGCATTATCGGCGATGGTGATTTTCCACGTCGACGGCATTTCATTCGTCAGATATTCGGCGAGCCTTGTGATGCTGCGTTCCAGTACCGCTTCTTCGTTGTAGACCGGTACTACAATTTCGAGCGCCAAGCCCCCATAGCTAGGTGTCATGCATGGATCGTAGGGGCCGCCAAATAGGCGTGGCGAGGGTTTCGAGTAAAGACAGGTAGCAAGGAAAAAAACCAAGTAGTCCCAGTAATCTGCCCAGACCGTGAGCAGGTACTCAACAGGTAGGGCCAGCCGCGGAACGCCGCCTACGCAGATCTTGGCAGCACCCATCCTCTACACTTGACCGGTGTCTAGATTATTTGGAACTGATGGTGTCCGGGGGCTGGCCAATGGCCTGCTGACAGCAGAGCTGGCCCTGCAGCTGGCCCAGGCGGCCGCCGTCGTGCTTGGTCACGACCGCAACTCCAGCGGCTCCCGGCCCCGCGCCGTGCTGGCCCGGGACCCGCGCGCCAGCGGTGAATTCATCGCCGCCGCCGTGGAAGCCGGGCTCTCCAGCTCAGGCATCGACGTCTATGACGCCGGCGTCCTGCCGACCCCCGCCGCCGCCTACCTGGTCGCGGACCTGGACGCCGACTTCGGCGTCATGATCTCCGCCTCCCACAACCCGGCGCCGGACAACGGCATCAAGTTCTTCGCCCGCGGCGGCCAGAAGCTGCCGGACGACGTCGAGGACGCCATCGAGGCCCAGATGAGCAAGGAAGCCGTCCGCCCCACAGGCCCCGACGTCGGCCGGATCCAGCGTTTCTCCGACGCAGAGGACCGCTACATCGTCCACCTGCTCCGCACGCTTCCGCACCGCCTGGACGGCCTCACCGTGGTGCTGGACTGCGCCAATGGTGCCGCCAGCGGTTGCTCACCGCAGCTCTTCAAGGACGCCGGCGCCGATCTCATCGTCATCGGCGCGGATCCTGACGGCCTGAACATCAACGACGGCGTGGGCTCCACCCACCTGGGACCCCTCAAGGAAGCCGTGGTCAAGTACGGAGCGGACCTGGGTATCGCGCACGACGGCGACGCTGACCGCTGCCTGGCCGTTGACCACGAGGGCAACGAGGTGGACGGCGACCAGATCATGGCCATCCTCGCCGTAGCGCTCAAGAAGGCCGGCAAGCTCAAGGACGATGTCCTGGTGGCCACCGTCATGAGCAACCTGGGCCTCAAGATCGCCCTCCGCGACGCCGGCATCACCATACTGGAAACCGCAGTGGGGGACCGCTACGTCCTGGAGGGCATGCGCGACGGCGGCTACAACCTGGGCGGCGAACAGTCCGGGCACGTGATCTTCTCCGACCACGCCACCACCGGCGACGGCCTCCTCACCGGGCTTCAGCTCGCCGCGCAGGTGGCCCTGACCGGCAAGCCGCTCAAAGAACTCGCCACGGTGATGACCAAGCTCCCGCAGGTGCTCATCAACGTCAAGGGTGTCGACCGCAGCCGCGTGGGCAGTAGCGACGTCCTGGCCCAGGCCGTGGCCGCGGCGGAAGCCGCCCTCGGCGACACCGGCCGGGTCCTGCTCCGTCCCTCCGGCACCGAGCCGGTGGTCCGCGTGATGGTGGAGGCCGCCGACGAAGAGACTGCCCAGTCCATCGGCGAACACCTGGCCCAGGTGGTCCGGACCGAACTCGCACTGGAACTCGCCTCAAACTAGGCACAGCAAGAAAAGTGGCCCGCCTCCCAGCAGGGAGACGGGCCACTTGCGTTTGGAAAAACTCAGAGCGCGCGCTCCTTCAGCGCATCCCGGATTTCGGTCAGCAGCGCAACCTGAGGGTCCTCGGCAGCATCCTTCTTGACGTCCTTGTTGATCCCCAGCCGACGGTTGCGGCGCTCGATCATCATGTTCATCGGCATCACCACCACAAAGTAGATGGCCGCCGCGATCAGCAGGAAGTTCACGATTGCAGTCAGCAGCACCCCGAATTCGATGGCGTTGCCGTTCAGGTTTACCTTCGCAAAACTGTCGAAATTGGGTGCACCCACCAGGCCGGAGATGAACGGCATCAGCACCTTGTTCACCAGCGCCGTGACCACCGCTCCGAACGCGGTACCCATGACGACGGCCACGGCAAGGTCAACAACGTTGCCCTTCATAATGAAGTTCTTGAATCCACTAAGCATGAGAACCAACCTAGCGCACCGGGATTACAGGTACGCTGGTGCCGCTTCCAGCCCGAAGTATTCCTCGAGGGTGCCGATGCCGCGGTTCAGCATGTCCGTGGCTGCCTCCACCCCCACGTACCGCAGGTGCCACGGCTCGTAGTAGTACCCCGTGACGGGGTGCAGCATCCACGAGTACCGCACCACGAACCCGAACCGGTGCCCGTTCGCTTTCGCCCAGGTGGCCGCCGGCTGCTGCGCGAAGCACGGCTGGAAGCTGCAGGCACCCCCGCCGTCCCCGATGTCGAACGCCCACCCGGTCTGGTGTTCCGAGTGGCCGGGCCGCGCACTGGCCGTGTCGGCGTCGGCCTGTCCCCGGGCCGCGACGTACCCGTTGTAGGTGGTCACCTGCGTGCTGTACGAGCGGTACCCGCTGGCCAGGACCATTGCCACGCCATCCCGCGCGGCCGCCGCGAACATCGCCTCAGCCGCTGCCGCCGTAGTGCTGTTCAGCAGCGCCGCTTCACCCGCGGCGGAGATCGCGACGGCGGGACGCACCAGGTCAGCCGGCACATAGTCCGCCGGTTTCAGGGGCCGGTGCTTGTTCACGATGACCCAGGGGCTCGCCGGATCATCGAGCGAAAACTGCCGCGCCAAGGCCGCCGATGGCGACGGTGTGGGGGACGGCGCCTCAGGCGGCTGGCCCACGGCAGCCGTTTCCGCCGTCGGGCCCGCTGACGCGGTGGCGGCCGCAGGGGAGGGGGAAGGGGAAGGAACAGAGGACGACGGCGGCGCCGCCTTGGGTGCCTCCGGTGTGCAGGCAGCCAGGACGGTCAGTCCGGCCCCCGCCGCGAGGAAGCGGGTGAAGCTGCGCCGGCTGGAAGAACCGCATTGGTAGCACACCTGTGCTACACCTTCCGGAGCAGCATGCGGCGGATGGAGTGGTCCGCCTCTTTGGTCAGCACCAGCTGGGCCCGGCCGCGGGTGGGCAGCACGTTCTCCTCCAGGTTGGGCTCGTTGATCCGCTTCCAGATGTCCCTGGCGGTGTTCTCTGCCTCCTCATCGGACAGCGTGGCGTAGCGGTGGAAGTAGGACTCCGGCTGCGCGAACGCGGTGCTGCGCAGCTTCCGGAACCGGTCCACGTACCACTCCTCGATGTAGGAGGTCTTGGCGTCCACGTAGATGGAGAAGTCAAAGAAATCGCTCAGGGCCAGGCCCTGGCGTCCGTCATGCCGGGGGCGGGCAGGGGCCAGCACGTTCAGGCCCTCAACGATCAGCACGTCCGGGCGGCGGACCACCACTTCCTTGCCGGGCACGATGTCGTACGTGACGTGTGAGTACCAGGGCGCGCGCACTTCCTCGGCGCCGCCCTTGATCTCACTCACGAAGCGCAGGAGCGCCCGGCGATCGTAGGACTCGGGAAAACCCTTCCGGTCCAGCAGCTGCCGGCGCTTGAGCTCGGCCAGGGGGTAGAGGAACCCGTCGGTTGTGATGAGCTCCACGTTGGGGGTGCCCGGCCAGCGGCGAAGCATCTCCCGCAGCACGCGGGCGATGGTGGACTTGCCCACGGCAACAGAGCCCGCCACGCCGATCACGAACGGGGTGCGCTGGGTCTGCTCGCCCAGGAACGTGGTGGTGGCCGCGTGCAGCTGCCCGGCAGCCTCCACGTACAGGTGCAGGAGCCGTGAGAGCGGCAGGTAGACATCCCTGACTTCGTTGATGTCCAGGGGGTCGCCGAGCCCGCGAAGGCGCAGCACATCCTCTTCATTAAGGGGCTGTTCCATCTGGGCTGCGAGGCGGGACCAGGTATGCCTGTCCAGCTCCACGAACGGCGAGGCACCCTCCCCGTTCGCTTCATTGCGTTGCGAAGTCACGCTAAAGATTCTGCCCCGCTCCCGGCCCATCGCGAAATGACGCCCCTGCTCAGTGCGGCGGCACCCGTCACCGAGGCGCCCCCCGGAGGCCTCCCGGTTTAGAGCAAGTGGCACGCTGCCGATAGTCTTGTGCCTATGTGTGGAATCGTGGGTTACGTAGGCCGTTCGGTTGACGGTGCAATTAATGGTCACAGTGCGTTGGATGTTGTCCTGGAGGGGCTGCGGCGCCTGGAGTACCGCGGTTATGACTCTGCCGGTGTGGCTGTGGTGTCCCAGGGGGCTATCGAGTCGCGGAAGAAGTCCGGGAAGCTGAGCAACCTGATTGGTGAGCTGGAGGCCCGGCCGTTGCCGGAGACCCTGACCGGTATTGGCCACACGCGGTGGGCGACGCACGGCGGCCCGACGGACCGCAACGCGCACCCGCACCTGGCTGATGGCGGCAAGCTCGCCGTGATCCACAACGGCATCATTGAAAACTTCGCCGAGCTCAAGCTCGAGCTGCTGGAGAAGGGCGTGACGTTCCTGTCCGAGACGGACACGGAGGTCGCTGCCGCGCTGCTGGCGGACATCCTGCGCAACCAGCTGGGCGGGGACACCGCGAACGGTGGCCTGACCCGGGCCATGGAGCTGGCGTGCCAGCGCCTTGAAGGTGCTTTCACGCTGCTGGCCGTGCACGCGGACCAGCCCGACGTCGTCGTGGCCGCCCGCCGTAACTCACCGCTGGTGGTTGGCCTGGGTGAGGGGGAGAATTTCCTGGGTTCGGACGTGTCCGGGTTCATCGATTACACCCGCCGCGCGGTGGAGCTGGGCCAGGACCAGATCGTCACGATCACCGCCGACACCGTCACGATCACCGATTTCTTTGGCAACCCGGCCCAGGGCAAGGAATACCACGTGGACTGGGACCCGGCCTCGGCCGAAAAGGGTGGGTTCTCCTCGTTCATGGAGAAGGAAATCCATGACCAGCCTGACGCCGTGGCGCAGACCCTGCTGGGCCGGTCGGACCTGGACGGCAAGCTGACCCTGGATGAGCTGCGGATCGACCCGGAGCTTTTGAAGCAGGTCAACAAGATCATCGTGCTGGCCTGCGGTACCGCCGCGTATGCGGGCATGGTGGCGAAGTACGCGATCGAGAACTGGTGCCGGATCCCCACCGAGGTGGAGCTCGCGCACGAGTTCCGTTACCGGGACCCGATCCTCGACGAGAAGACCCTGGTGGTCTCCATCTCCCAGTCCGGGGAGACCATGGACACCCTGATGGCCGTCCGGTACGCCCGGGAGCAGGGTGCGAAGACCATCTCGATCTGCAACACCAACGGCTCCACCATCCCGCGTGAATCCGATGCCGTGCTTTACACGCACGCCGGTCCGGAGATCGCTGTGGCCTCCACCAAGGCGTTCCTGGCCCAGATCACCGCCGCGTACCTGCTGGGCCTGTACCTGGCGCAGCTGCGCGGGAACATCTTCTCGGGCCAGATCAAGGACGTCCTGGCGGACCTGAACAAGATCCCCGCGAAGATCCAGACCATCCTGGACAACGCCGGCCCGCTGCGCGAGCTGGCCCGGTCCATGGCCAACGAGAAGTCCGTGCTGTTCCTGGGCCGGCACGTGGGCTACCCGGTGGCCCTCGAAGGTGCTTTGAAGCTCAAGGAAATCGCGTACATCCACGCCGAAGGCTTCGCCGCCGGTGAGCTCAAGCACGGCCCGATCGCCCTGATCGATGAAGGCCAGCCGGTGTTCGTGGTGGTCCCGTCCCCGCGCGGGCGTGACTCGCTGCACGCCAAGGTGGTTTCCAACATCCAGGAAGTCCGTGCCCGCGGCGCCCGGACCCTGGTCATCGCCGAGGAAGGCGACGAGGCCGTGAAGGCCTACGCCGAGTTCGTCTTCTACGTCCCCGAGACCCCTACCCTGCTGATGCCCCTGCTGACCACCGTTCCGCTGCAGATCTTCGCTGCAGAACTCGCCGCAGCCAAGGGCTACGACGTGGACCAGCCCCGCAACCTCGCCAAGAGCGTCACCGTCGAATAACCGGCGCACTGCAGGACAACGGAAGCCCCGGGCCACCATGGTCCGGGGCTTCAGCGTTAACGCCCTCCGGTCGAAACGGTTTGCGTAACTTTTGACCCGCCTCGGCCACGGAAGTCCTTGGATGTCAGGGTGCGCTCCGCGCGGTCAGCTTGAAAGTCACGCTTTTCCGCTGATGGCGGACAGCCCGAATGACCGGCGCGCGCCCGCTTCCCGCAGGGAGCCTCACCGTAGAATGGCACCCATGATCGTTGGCATTGGGGTAGACGTAGTAGACATCGAGCGGTTCGGCCGCCAGCTGGAACGGACGCCGGGCTTGAGGGACCGACTGTTCGTGCCCGCGGAACGTGAGCTGAACACCCGCTCCCTGGCTGCCCGGTTCGCCGCCAAGGAAGCGGTGGCCAAGGTCCTTGGCGCGCCCGCCGGCATGAATTGGCAGGACTGCTGGATCGGCCTCGACCGGAATGGACCCACGGTCCAGGTGAAGGGCACCGTCCTTGCGGTTGCCGAGGCCAAGGGCGTCAAGCGCTGGCACCTGTCCATCAGCCACGACGGCGGCATCGCCACCGCCACGGTCCTGGCCGAGGGCTGACCAGGCCTCCGCCGCATGATCAGCGCCTACACCGGAACGCAGGTCCGGGCCGCCGAGGAACCCCTCCTGGCTGCTACCAGGGGACGTGCTCATGCAGCGCGCCGCACACGGGCTGGCCACCGCCGTCGTCAATGAACTCAAATCCCGCGGCAGCCGTCTGAACGGCTCGCGGGTGGTGGTGCTGGCCGGCACGGGCAACAACGGCGGCGACGGCCTGTTCGCCGGCGCCTTCCTGGCCGCCCGGGGAATGCGAACGACGGCGGTGCTCACCGGGGATGCGGCCCATCCGGCCGGACTGGCAGCCTTCGAGCGCGCCGGCGGCCGGGTGCAGCGGCTCTCCGAAGAAGCGCTGCCCGGACTGGCGGCCGAAGCCGCCCGCGCCGACGTCGTGATCGATGCGATGCTGGGAACCGGCGCCAAGGGCGGCCTGCGGGGGAGCGCCGCGGACCTGGTCCAGGCCCTCACCGACGCACACCGCAGCGGCCTTGTGGTGGCCTGCGACCTTCCCAGCGGCGTCGACGCGGACACCGGCGAGGCCGCCGCGCCCGTCCTGCTTACCGACCTGACTGTCACGTTCGGGGGAGCGAAGAACGGACTGCTGGCCGACCCCGGCGCCGACTACGCAGGCCGCGTGCTGGTTGTGCCCATCGGGATTGAGGAGCACCTGCCGGAACCCTCCCTGCGTCGGCTCGAGGAAGCCGACATGGCCCGGCTCCTGCCGCGCCCCGCCCGGCGCGCCCAGAAGTACTCCCGCGGCGTCCTGGGCGTAGTGGCCGGATCCGAGGACTACCCCGGCGCTGCGGTCCTCGCCTGCCGGGGAGCACTGGCAGCAGGAGTGGGCATGGTCCGGTACCTCGGTCCGCCGTCCGTGGCCGACCTGGTCCGCCGGTCCTGTCCCGAGGTGGTCTGCAGCACCGGAACCGTCGCGGAGAACCGCGTGCAGGCCTGGCTGGTGGGCTCCGGGATGGGCCCGCACGACCACGAACAGCTGACCCGCGCCCGGGACGCTATTGCATCGGACCTTCCCGTTGTGGCCGATGCCGGTGCGCTGCCCGCCCTGCCTGCCATGCTCGCGCCGCACGTGGTGCTGACCCCGCACGCCGGTGAGTTGGCGTCGCTGTTCCAGCGCCTGGGCCACGAGGAGGACAGGGAAGCTGTGGAAGCAGGCACGCTCGCCGCAGTCCGTCAGGCGGCTGTTCGCACCGGGGCCACCGTCCTGCTCAAAGGTGCCACAACCCTCGTTGCCGCTCCCTGGGGCACCACCTTCAGCCAGGCGGACGGCACGCCCTGGCTCGCCACCGCCGGCAGCGGGGACGTCCTGGCCGGCGTCATCGGTGCGCTGCTCGCCCAGGACGGGTCCGACGTCGGCCGCTTCCGGGATCTGGGCATCGTAGGGGACAGTCGGTGGGCTGCCATCGCCGCGCTGGGTGCCGCGTTGCACGGCAGGGCAGGGAGGGCGGCATCGGAGGCGGCGTCCGGCGGGCCGATCGCCGCTGGCGGAATTGCAGATGCCCTACCCGAAACCTGGGGTAAAGTCAGCATGCTTAGTAACTATGAAGCCTGGAAACGTAATAGTCACAGCCAACCACTACGGTAGGCATTAGTTCGCACCAGCAGCAGGGGCGTTCCAATGCCGTCTGCTGCTGACCAATAAATGAGGAGCACGATGGAAGTCTGGCCTGGAACTGCCTACCCGCTGGGAGCTACCTTTGACGGCACCGGCACCAATTTCGCCCTGTTCAGCGAACGGGCGGAGCGGGTCGAACTCTGCCTCCTGGCCGATGACTTGACCGAGACCCGGATCGAGCTGACCGAGGTGGACGGCTACGTGTGGCACTGCTACCTGCCCCACATCCAGCCCGGCCAGAAGTACGGCTACCGGGTGCACGGGCCGTACGACCCCGCCGGCGGCAACCGCTTCAACCCGAACAAGCTGCTGATGGACCCGTACGCCAAGGCCATCCAGGGCCAGATCGACTGGGACCCCGCGCTGTTCTCCTACGAATTCGGCGACCCCGATTCGCAAAATGACGCCGACTCGGCACCGCACACCATGCACGGCGTGGTCATCAACCCGTTCTTCGAATGGGACGGCGACCGCCAGCTGAAGATCCCGTACCACGAATCGGTGATCTACGAAGCCCACGTCAAGGGCCTCACCGAGCTCCACCCGGAGATCCCCGAAGAGCAGCGCGGCACTTACGCCGGCGTTTCACACCCCGCGGTCATCGACCACATGAAGAAGCTCGGCGTCACCGCCATTGAGCTCATGCCCGTGCACCAGTTCGTCAACGACGGCACCCTGGAAGAGAAGGGCCTCAACAACTACTGGGGCTACAACACCATCGGCTTCTTCGCGCCGCAGAACACCTACAGCTCCACGGGCGATGTGGGGCACCAGGTCCAGGAATTCAAGGCCATGGTCCGCGACCTGCACCGCGCCGGCATCGAAGTGATCCTCGACGTCGTCTACAACCACACGGCCGAAGGCAACCACCTGGGCCCCACGCTGTCCTTCAAGGGCATCGACAACCAGGCCTACTACCGCCTGGTGGACAACGACCTCAAGCACTACATGGACTACACCGGCACCGGCAACTCGCTGAACGTGCGCCACCCGCACTCCCTGCAGCTGCTCATGGATTCCCTGCGCTACTGGGTCACCGAGATGCACGTGGACGGCTTCCGCTTCGACCTCGCCTCCACCTTGGCCCGCGAGTTCTACGACGTGGACAAGCTCTCCACCTTCTTCGAACTCATCCAGCAGGACCCGGTAGTCTCCCAGGTCAAACTGATCGCTGAGCCGTGGGACGTTGGCCCCGGCGGCTACCAGGTGGGCAACTTCCCGCCGCAGTGGACGGAATGGAACGGCAAGTACCGCGACACTGTCCGTGACTTCTGGCGCGGCGAACCCTCCACCCTGGGCGAGTTCGCTTCCCGCCTCACCGGCTCCGCGGACCTGTACGAGAGCTCCGCCCGGCGGCCGGTGGCCTCCATCAACTTCGTCACCGCCCACGACGGCTTCACTATGCGGGACCTGGTCTCCTACAACGAGAAGCACAACGACGCCAACGGCGAAGGCAACAACGACGGCGAATCCCACAACCGGTCCTGGAACTGCGGCGTGGAGGGAGACACCGACGACGAGAAGGTGCTGACCCTCCGTGCCCGGCAGCAGCGGAACTTCATCGCCACGCTCCTGCTCTCCCAGGGCGTGCCCATGCTGCTCCACGGTGACGAGCTCGGCCGGACGCAGCAGGGCAACAACAACACCTACTGCCAGGACTCCGAGCTCAGCTGGGTGCACTGGGAAGCCATGGACCAGCCGCTGGTGGAGTTCACGGCCTTCGTCAACAAGCTCCGGCACGACCACCCCACCTTCCGCCGCAGCCGCTTCTTCGACGGACGCCCCGTGCGCCGCGGCGAAGGCGAGAAGCTGCCGGACATCGTCTGGCTCAAGACCGACGGCACCGAAATGCTGCCCGAAGACTGGGGGAGCGGCTTCGGCCGGACCATCGGCGTGTTCTACAACGGCGACGGCATTCAGGAACAGGACTCCCGCGGCCGCCGGATCACCGACGACAGCTTCCTCATGGCCTTCAACGCCCACGATGATGAGGTGGACTTCTGCGTTCCGTCCGACGAGTACTCGCAGTACTGGGAAGTCCTGATTGACACTGCCGCCCAGGCCGACGCCTACGAACCGCTCAAGACCGGCGCCACTTTGACGCTGGACGCGAAGTCCATGGTGGTACTGCGCGCCTACTCCGGCCCCGAAGCCGAAGTGGACACGTCCGCGGCTGCGTCACTGGCCTCCATGGCCGAGCACGAGGAGGCCCAGGAGGAGATGGCGGAGGCCCAGACCAAGGCCGCGGAAGCGAGCGAGGCGAGGGCAACGGGCGCAGACAAGAAAGCTAAAGCATGAGGACTCCGGTCTCCACATACCGTTTGCAGATCCGCAGCAGCTTCACCCTGTTTGACGCCGCCGACAAGGTTCCGTACCTGAAGGACCTCGGCGTGGACTGGGTGTACCTGTCTCCCATCCTCACGGCGGAGAAGGGCTCGGACCACGGATACGACGTGACCGACCCTTCCGCGGTGGACCCGGACCGCGGCGGCCCGGAAGGCCTGCTGGCGCTCTCCAAGGCAGCCCGCGAGCACGGCATGGGCGTCCTGGTGGACATCGTTCCCAACCACGTGGGCGTGGCCACTCCGGTGCAGAACCCGTGGTGGTGGTCGCTGCTCAAGGAAGGCCGCGGTTCACCGTACGCCGAAGCGTTCGACGTCGACTGGGACCTGGGCGGCGGAAAGGTACGGCTGCCGATGCTCGGCTCGGACGCCGACCTGGACAAGCTCGAGGTCAAGGATGGCGAGCTGCACTACTACGACCACCGGTTCCCGCTGGCCGAGGGAACGTACAGCGAGGGTGACTCCCCGCAGGACGTCCACAGCCGCCAGCACTACCAGCTCATGGACTGGCGCCGTGCCGACGCCGAGCTGAACTACCGGCGCTTCTTTGCGGTCACCACCCTCGCCGGCATCCGGGTGGAAGATCCGTCCGTCTTCGAGAAGGCCCATGCCGAGGTGGGCCGCTGGTTCACCGAAGGCCTGGTGGACGGGCTCCGCGTGGACCACCCGGACGGTCTTGCTGACCCCGACGGCTACCTTCGCTGGCTCAAGGACCTCAGCGGTGGCGCGTACGTTCTCGTGGAGAAAATCCTCGAACCGGGCGAAGTGCTTCCGCAGGACTTTGCCTGCGAGGGGACCACCGGCTACGACGCACTGGCTGACGTGGACCGGGTGTTTGTTGACCCTGCCGGGCAGCAAACCCTGGATGCATTGGACGCGTCCTTGCGGGGAGCGTCCGGGCCCGCCGATTACGCAGAGATGATCCGTGGCACCAAGCGCATGATCGCCGACGGCATCCTGCGCTCCGAGGTGCTGCGCCTGGCGCGGCTGGTTCCCGAGTCCTACGGGATCACTATGGATCAGGCGGCCGATGCCATCGCGGAGATCATCGCGTCCTTCCCGGTCTACCGGTCCTACCTGCCTGTGGGCGCCGATGTCCTCAAGGAAGCCTGCGAGTCCGCCGCGGCGCACCGGCCGGATCTGGACGTAGCGGTGGGGACCCTCCTGCCGCTGCTGCTGGACCCTGCCAATCCCATCGCCGTCCGGTTCCAGCAGACCTCCGGCATGGTGATGGCCAAGGGCGTGGAGGACACCGCGTTCTACCGCTACACCCGCTTGGGAACCCTGACCGAGGTGGGTGCCGAGCCCACTGAGTTCGCGGTGGCGCCGGAGGAATTCCACCAGAGGATGCAGCGGCGCCAGCAGGAGATGCCGCTGTCCATGACCACCCTGTCAACCCACGACACTAAGCGCAGCGAGGATGCCCGGGCGCGGATCTCGGTCATCGCCGAGCTGCCGCAGGAGTGGGCGGAAACGCTGGAGACGCTGCGTGGACTGGCGCCGATTCCGGACGGTCCCTACGAGAACCTGCTGTGGCAGGCAATCGTCGGGGCCTGGCCGGCAAGCCGGGAACGGCTGCAGGGCTATGCGGAAAAGGCGGCCAGGGAGGCCGGCAACTCCACCAAGTGGACCGACCCCAACGAGGACTTCGAGGCCACGGTCGAGGCTGCCGTGGATGCGGCCTTCGACGACGTCAAGGTGGCCAAGGTGGTTGCGGACTTCGTGGCCCGCATCGACGCCTACTCGGCCGCCAACTCGGTGTCCGCCAAGATGGTCCAGCTGACCATGCCGGGCGTCCCGGATGTCTATCAGGGCAGCGAGTTCTGGGAACGGTCACTCACGGACCCGGACAACCGCCGGCCCGTGGACTTCGCCGCACGGCAGGCAGAGCTGGCAAAGCTCGACGCCGGCGCGTTGCCGGACGCGGGCACAGAGGCCAGCAAGCTGCTGGTCACGTCGCGGGCGCTGCGCCTGCGCCGTGACCGTCCGGAGCTGTTCCAGGGCTACACGCCGGTGGCGGCCACCGGTGCCGCAGCCGGGCACCTGCTCGCGTTCACCCGCGGAACCGATGCAACCTCCGGTGCCCTGACGCTTGCCACCCGGCTTCCCGCCGGGCTGGAAGCTGCCGGCGGGTGGCGGGACACCGCCGTCGACCTTTCCACTGCCATGCGTGACGAACTCACTGGAGCCAGCTTTGGCCCCGGCCAGGTTTCGGTGGCAGAGGTCCTGGGTACCTACCCCGTGGCCCTGCTGGCACCTGTGGATGGAGAAAAGGCATGACCCTGGTCAACGTAGGACCCGAGCGTTTCGATGTGTGGGCGCCGGACGTTTCATCGGTGGTTTTGCTGGCCGATGGTAAGCAATACCCCATGCGGAAGAAGGACACGGCGCCCGGTTCCGAAGGGTGGTGGACTGCACCTGACGCCCCGGCCGACGGGGATGTGGACTACGGCTACCTGCTGGACGGGGACACCACCCCTGTTCCGGACCCCCGGTCCCGCCGGCTCCCCTCAGGTGTGCACGAACAGTCCCGGACCTACGATCCCGCCGCCTACGCGTGGCGGGATTCCGGCTGGCGCGGCAAGGACCTGCAGGGCGCTGTCATTTACGAACTGCACGTGGGCACCTTCACCCCTGAAGGAACCCTTGACGCAGCCGTGGAGAAGCTGGGCTACCTGGCAGACCTGGGCATCGACTTCGTGGAGCTGTTGCCGGTCAACGGCTTCAACGGCACCCACAACTGGGGCTACGACGGCGTCCAGTGGTACGCCGTGCACGAAGGCTACGGCGGGCCCGCTGGCTACCAGCGGTTCGTTGACGCCGCGCACGCTGCAGGACTGGGCGTCATCCAGGACGTGGTGTACAACCACCTGGGACCCAGCGGCAACTACCTCCCCAAGTTCGGCCCGTACCTGAAACAGGGCGACGCCAATACGTGGGGCGATTCGGTAAACCTGGACGGTCCCGGCTCGGACGTAGTGCGTGAATACATCCTGGACAACGCCGCCCTGTGGCTGCGTGACTACCACGTGGACGGGCTCCGCCTCGATGCGGTGCACGCGCTGCGGGACGAGCGGGCCATCCACATCCTGGAGGACCTGGGGGCCCTGGGCGACGCCATTTCGGCCGAAACCGGGCTGCCCAAAACCCTTATTGCGGAATCGGACCTCAACAACCCACGCCTGATCTACCCCCGGGACGTGAACGGGTACGGCCTGGCCGGGCAATGGAGCGACGACTTCCACCACGCCGTCCACGTCAGCGTCAGCGGCGAAACCACCGGCTACTACTCGGACTTCGAATCCCTGGCCGTGCTGGCCAAGGTCCTCAAGGACGGGTTCCTCCACGACGGCAGCTATTCCAGCTTCCGCGGTAAGCACCACGGACGCCCCATCAACGCCTCGCTGGTGCACCCGGCGGCGCTGGTGGTCTGCAACCAGAACCACGACCAGATCGGCAACCGCGCCACGGGGGACAGGCTCTCCCAGTCGCTGTCCTACGGGCAGCTGGCCGTCGCCGCGGTGCTCACGCTGACCTCGCCGTTCACGCCCATGCTGTTCATGGGCGAGGAATACGGGGCCTCCACACCGTGGCAGTTCTTCACCTCGCACCCCGAACCGGAGCTCGGAAAGGCCACCGCGGAAGGGCGCATCAAGGAATTCGAGCGCATGGGGTGGGATCCCGCCGTCGTGCCCGATCCCCAGGATCCGGAAACCTTCCGCCGGTCCAAGCTGGACTGGGCCGAGGCCTCTGCGGGCGACCATGCGCGGCTCCTGGACCTGTACCGGTCCTTGACGGCGCTCCGCCGCTCCCATCCGGACCTGGCCGGGCCTGGCTTTGACGGGACAGACGTTTCGTTCGACGACGACGCAGGCTGGCTGCGCTTCCGGCGCGGTTCCGTCGAGGTGCTGGTGAACTTCTCCGACTCGAAGGTACGGCTCGACGGCGCTTCCGGCAGCGTCCTGCTGGCCACGGACGACGGAACCGGGCTGGACGGTGACGCCCTGGCCATGGCGCCCTGGAGTGCAGCGATCATCGCAACCCAACAGGAAGGACAGAACGCATGACTTATTCAGCAGCGGACAACCGCTATGAAACCATGCCCTACCGCCGGGTGGGCCGCAGCGGCCTCAAGCTCCCGGCCATCTCCCTGGGACTGTGGCACAACTTCGGCGATGACAAGCGCTTCGAGGAACAGCGGGACATCCTCCGCCGCGCCTTCGACCTGGGCGTCAACCACTTCGATCTCGCCAACAACTACGGCCCTCCGGACGGATCCGCGGAAACGAACTTCGACCGGCACCTGCGGGACGACTTCAAGCCCTACCGCGACGAACTGGTCATCTCCACCAAGGCCGGCTATTACATGTGGCCCGGCCCCTACGGAGAATGGGGTTCCCGCAAGTACCTGATCTCCAGCCTGGACCAGTCGCTGCAACGGATGGGCCTGGACTACGTGGACATCTTCTACAGCCACCGCCCGGACCCCGAAACGCCCATGGAAGAAACCATGGGCGCCCTGGACTACGCTGTACGGTCCGGCAAGGCACTGTACGCGGGAATCTCCTCCTACACGCCGGAACAGACCCTTGAGGCTGCCCGGATTCTCAAGGAACTCGGTACGCCGCTGCTGATCCACCAGCCCAGCTACTCCATGCTCAACCGCTGGACCGAGGACGGCTCGCCGAACCTGTACGAGGTGCTGGACCAGGTGGGCGCCGGGTCGATCGCCTTCTCGCCCCTGGCACAGGGGATGCTCACGGACCGCTACCTTCACGGCATCCCGGAAGACTCCCGGGCAGCCAAGGCACGTTTTCTCTCCGAGGACTCCATTACGGAGGAGAAGCTGGACCGGGTCCGCGGACTGCGGGAGATCGCCGAGGGCCGCGGGCAGTCCCTGGCCCAGATGGCCATTGCCTGGATCCTGCGCGACCAGCCGAAGGGTTCACCCGTCACATCGGCCCTGGTGGGAGCCTCAAGCGTCCGGCAGCTGGAGGACACGCTGTCCGCCATCAATAACCTCAACTTCACTGATGGGGAGCTCACGGCGATCGATGAATTCGCCGTGGAATCCGATATCAACCTCTGGAAGCAGAACGCCTGAGGCGCTTGTTTCCATTACACAGCGGGACCGGCGGAACAACTGCCGGTCCCGCTGTGTTGGGTAGTATGAAAAGGCGCCGCGCGGCGCCAAGCCAGCTTACCGCCGTCGTCCATTCCTCGGAGGCCAACCAGGCCGGCTGACGTTTGTCCCCAAAGGAGTTCTGTGTCTTCACATCCCATTCGTGTTGCAATCGTTGGCGTGGGCAACTGCGCCGCCTCGCTGGTGCAGGGCGTCCACTACTACAAGGATGCCGACCCGGCAGAAACCATCCCGGGCCTGATGCACGTTGAGTTTGGCCAGTACCACGTGGGTGACGTCGAGTTCGTCGCCGCGTTCGATGTAGACGGCAAGAAGGTCGGCGTGGACCTGTCCGATGCCATCCTGGCCAGCGAAAACAACACCATCAAGATCGCCGATGTTCCGCCGACGGGTGTCACGGTCCAGCGCGGCCACACCCTGGACGGCCTGGGTAAGTACTACCTCGAGACCATCGAGCAGTCCACCGAAGAGCCCGTGGACGTGGTCCAGGCGCTGAAGGACGCCAAAGCTGACGTCCTGGTCTGCTACCTGCCCGTGGGTTCCCAGCAGGCTGCCGAGTTCTACGCCCAGGCTGCGATCGACGCCGGCGTAGCGTTCGTCAACGCCCTGCCCGTATTCATCGCCGGCACCAAGGAGTGGGCTGACAAGTTCACCGCCGCCGGTGTTCCGATCGTGGGCGACGACATCAAGAGCCAGATCGGTGCAACCATCACGCACCGCGTCATGGCCAAGCTGTTCGAAGACCGCGGCGTGACCCTGGACCGCACGTACCAGCTGAACGTCGGCGGCAACATGGACTTCAAGAACATGCTGGAGCGTGACCGGCTGGAGTCCAAAAAGATTTCCAAGACCCAGGCCGTGACCTCCAATGTGGAGGCCGAGCTGGCCGCCAAGGACGTACACATCGGCCCGTCCGATTACGTCCAGTGGCTTGATGACCGCAAGTGGGCCTTCGTCCGCCTGGAAGGCCGGAACTTCGGCGACGCCCCGGTGTCCCTGGAGTACAAGCTGGAGGTCTGGGATTCGCCGAACTCCGCAGGGGTGATCATCGATGCGATCCGTGCCGCCAAGATCGGCTTGGACCGCGGCATCGGCGGCCCGCTGCTCTCGGCTTCCAGCTACTTCATGAAGTCCCCGCCGGAGCAGTTCAACGACGACCTCGCCCGCGAGAAGGTCGAAGCCTTCATCCGCGGCGACCTGGAACGCTAACCGCTTAAAGCCCTGGTTGCTCTATCAGTTTTGGTCCCTAAACCTTTTGGTTAGGGACCAAAACTGATAGAGCAACTGGTGTTTAAGGCTCCCGCAGTGCTGCGCGGATCTGAATCACCGCCCAGCGGAAATTCCTGGCAAGATCGTCGGCATTGAATTTGAAGTACCGCCAGCCTGCAGAGTGAAAGACCGCATCCCGCCGATTGTCGCGTGACTGCTGCTCCCGGGTGAGGTGATGGCCGCCGTCGTACTGGATGCCGATCCTTTGCCGTCGGTAGCCGAGGTCCGCGGCCGGCGAGTGTGCATTATCGGCAAATATCCGAACCTGAAGCTCAGGCTCCGGCAATCCGGCGTCAACGAGAGCAAGACGTAGAAAGGTTTCGGGTGCGGAATCCGCACCTGCGCGGATCAGTTCGACGGCGGCGCGGGCCTTCACAATGCCCTGCATCTTCGGGTGCCGCTTCAGCATCTCCCGCAGGTCTTGAATCGTTGCCCAAGGCTTGGTGCGAAGCTCGAGTCCGTCGTGCGGCTGCCGGACCAATTGGTCGCCGATTGCCACCGCATGTTCCATGGGAAGCAGGCGGCAAAGGTCCAGCCATGTCCGTGCGGGTGTCGAGATACGGATGCCCTGCCAGTCCATGGTCTCATCCTGATGGACCAGCACGGTGTGCCCTACGACGCCGACCCGCCGGACCTGCGGCAGTGCCCGGGGTTTGCTGAGATGGAGGTCCCGGCAGTCCTGGAGCCACGGCGGGAGCCAGAGCCCCAACAGTTTTGCGGCCGTTACGTGGGATATCCACGCTCCGGGAGTCGCCGCGGAGAGGGCCCGTGCCATTGCTGGAAGTTCGAACTCCCAGCCTGCCGGCAGATACAGGAGGCGTCCGGCCGAAGCCAGGTCGGAAGAACGTAATCGACCCCGGGTGAGGCTGGCTGCCCGCGCCTCAGCGACTGTGAAGGGGATGGCTTCGAGGTGGGCCGGCAGGGGCGAAACAGGACGCATGGGGATCATTGTTTACCGGAAGCCGGTCATCTCGCAGAACTTATCCACACCTCTCGTTGCTCTATCAGATATGGTTCCCAAACCCGGGCTTTAGGGACCAGATCTGATAGAGCAACGAGTGGGGCTAGGTGAGGCCGACCGGGTTGCCGTCCGCGTCCACGTCCATGCGCAGCGCAGCCGGGACGGCCGGGAGGCCAGGCATCGTCATGACAGCCCCGGTAAGGGCAACGATGAAGCCCGCACCGGTCTTGGGCAGCAGGTCGCGGACGTGGATGGTGAACCCTTTGGGGGCGCCCAGCCGTGAGGCATCGTCCGTGAACGAGTACTGGGTCTTGGCCATGCACACGGGCATCGAACCCCAGCCGTTCCGCTCAATGTCGGCAAGCCGCTTCAGCGCCGGCACGGAGAAGTCCACGCCGTCGGCTCCGTAGATCTCCTGGGCGATGGTGCGGATCTTGTCCTCCACGGACAGCTCCAGGGGATAAAGGTGGCGGAAACTGCTGGGCGCCTCCACCGCCTGCGCAACGAGGGCCGCGAGTTCGTCGCCGCCGTCGCCCCCGCCGCCCCGGCCCCACACGTCGGCGACGGCGGCGCGCACGCCTTCGGCTGCGCACCACTTCAGCAGCCAGTCGAGTTCCTCCGGCGCATCGGAGGAGAACTTGTTGATGGCCACCACGGGGGTGACGCCGAACTTCTCCACGTTGTGCACGTGCCGGCGGAGGTTAACCACCCCGGCCTCCAGGGCAGCGACATCCGGGCGCGCCAACTGGTCCTTGGCCACCCCGCCCTGCATCTTCAGGGCGCGGACTGTTGCCACCACCACGACCGCGGACGGGGCCAGGCCGCCGTACCGCGCCTTGATGTCCATGAACTTTTCGGCGCCCAGGTCAGCCCCGAAGCCGGCTTCGGTGACCACGATGTCCGCCAGCCGCCGGGCGGTCTGCGTGGCAATGAGCGAATTGCAGCCGTGGGCGATGTTGGCGAAGGGGCCGCCGTGGACCAGGGCGGGGGTGCCGGCGATGGTCTGCACCAGGTTGGGCTTGACCGCCTCCTTCAGGAGCAGCGTCAACGCCCCCTCCACGCCGAGGTCTGCCACGGTCACAAGGGCCCGGTCGTAGGTGTAGCCGAACGTGATCCGGCCCAGCCGTGAGCGGAGGTCCGCCAGGTCCGTGGCGAGGCAGAAGACAGCCATGATTTCGGAAGCCACGGTGATGTCGAACCCGTCCTGCCGCGGCACGCCCTGCGTCGGTCCGCCCAGTCCGATGACCACTTCCCGCAGGGAGCGGTCGTTCATGTCCAGGACGCGTTTGAACGTCATCCTGCGTGGATCGATGTTCAGTGCGTTGCCTTGGTAGATATGGTTGTCCACCAGTGCCATCAGGGCGTTGTTGGCCGAAGTGATCGCATGGAAATCGCCGGTGAAGTGCAGGTTGATCTCGTCCATGGGCAGTACCTGCGAGTAGCCGCCGCCGGTGGCGCCCCCCTTCATGCCCAACACCGGCCCCAGGGACGGTTCCCGCAGCGCGATCATCACCTTGTGACCGGCGCGGGCCAGCGAATCCGCCAGCCCCACAGTGGTGGTGGATTTGCCCTCGCCGGCCGGCGTGGGCGACATGGCCGAGACCAGCACCACCCTGCCGTGCGGAGCAGGGGCCGCAAGCCGGGCGGGATCGATTTTCGCCTTGTACCGCCCGTACTGTTCCAGAGCATCGGCATTGACCCCGGCCGCAGCCGCGATGTCCCCGATGGGGCGGATGCGGGCGGCGCGGGCTATTTCCAGATCAGAGGGGAGAGCAGACATCCTTGTCCTTTCCTGCGCAGTCTTTTCCTGCACCGACCGGCGCCGGAGACCTGCCCCTAAGCTAACAGCACCCGGCTCCAACGGCACCCGATACCAGCAGCGGCCTGCGAAGAACCGTCAGGAAGCCGGAACCACCGGGGCCAGTCGGCGGCCCACAAAGTTGTCGACGGCGGCATGGTAGCTTTCCAGCGTTATGGCGGCAGTACGCTGCCAGCCGGAGTTCTGGGCACGGATGGCGGCAGCGCGGCCCAGGTCCTCGCGGGTGGCGGGGTCGTCGTACAGGGATTCCAGGGCATCGGCCCAGTCCGCAGCATGGTGGCCGTCCACCAGGAGCCCGGTCCGGCCGTGGAAGATGGCGCGGGAGAGCCCGCCAACCCGGGTGGCCACCACGGGCGTCCCGCAGGCCTGGGCCTCGAGTGCCACGAGCCCGAAGGATTCACTGAAGGAAGGCATCACCACAACGTCGGCCGCACGGAACCAGGACGCCAGCTCAGGTGCCTTCACCGGCGGAAGCTGCGTGACGACGTCGTCCATTCCTGCTTCCGCCACCAGGCAGCGGAGGTTGAATTCCTTGTTGCCGCTCAACGCACCGAGGATGGTGACGCGCAGGTCAATGTCCGGGCGACGCTTCCGCAGCAGCGCCGCGGCTTTGACCAGGACCTGGGGGCCCTTTAGGCGCTGGATGCGACCGGCGAACACCAGGTGGAACGTGTCGGGGCTGACGCCGTGCTCCGCCCTGGACCGTGCCCGGAACGCGGGGGTGAACGTGGCCAGGTCCACACCGGGTGGCGCGATGTCGATGCGGTCGTAGGTGGCGCCGTAGTGGGACACGAGTTCGGCGGCCTCGGAGCTGGTGTTGGCAATAAGCCTGGCCGCGCCGTCGACGATGCGGTGCTCGCCCAGTTCGCGGCGCCAGGGCTCCGGCTGCTCACCGGACTCCAGCAACAGGTTCTTGACCTTGGCCATGGTGTGCATGGTGTGGACCAACGGAACGCCCCACAGCTCGGACAGTTCCAGCCCCGCTATCCCGGACACCCAGTAGTGGGAATGGATGACGTCGTACCGGCCGTGCGGCTGGCGGCGGCGGATCTGCTCGATTTCCGCAACCATGGCGTGCAGCAGCCCGGGAAGTTCCTCCTTGGGGATCTTCCTGGGCGGCCCGGCCAGGACGTTGTGCACGCACACGCCGGGGTCGGGATGCTCGACGGCGGTCTGGTCGGCTGAGGTGGCCCGCGTGAAGATCTCCACTTCCACGCCTGCCTCGGCCAGTGCCGAGGCCAGCTCGCGGATGTAGACGTTCATTCCGCCGGCATCACCGGAGCCGGGCTGTTCCATGGGGGAGGTGTGGAGGGAAAGCAAAGCGACCCTGCGGATCAGTGCCACGGGACCTCCTTCCGGCCGCCGGCGCGTGTCAGGGGAGCCGGCTCAGTGCGCATCCGATAAAACATTACTCCTTCCCCTAACGCCCACCGCCCTCCCACATCTTCCCCAAGGCCGGAAACGCCCGCTCATAACCGGCCATCAGCTTCGCGGCCAGGTCCGCCGAATCCACGAGCGGGTGCCGGGCGAAGGCCTCGACGGCGGCATCCCGGTTGCCGGTGCCCGCGGCCAGGACAACGAGCCGTTCCACCTCCTTGACCTGCCGGAGCAGGCCCAGGTGTGGTTCCGGCGGTTCCTGCTGGGGCAACGGCACGGCTCCGGCCGGGGTGACGGTGCAGGGGACTTCGACGACGGCGTCCGACGGCAGGCCGGGAATGGCGGGTTGGAGCAGGTCACGGTTGCCGGGGCGTGGCGGGGGTGCCGACGGGGCCTGCAGAGCGTTGACAGTGTTGAGGATCAGTTGGGTATCGCCCCCGCCAGCCAGTGCTTGCATCGCCGCCAGCGCCACCCGTTCGTAGCCACCGCCGGCCAGGTCCTCCTCGTTCCGGCGCTCGCCGTCGTGCCGGGCCTCGGCCAGGTACCCCTCTTCGCGGGAGCGCCGCGCCGCCTCCCACAGCCGGTATGCGTCCGGGCCCGCGGCGGCCAGCCGCGGATACAGCTCCTGCTGCTGGTTGTGGATGGTCTGCCCGCGGGTGCGTGCCATGGCCTGCATTGCCTGCCGGGCCGAATCGCGCTGGTAGTAGTAATACAGGTATTCGTTGGGCAGCATGCTGAGTCCGGCAAGGAACGGTTGCGGGAAGAGCCGGCCTTCCTCGAACGACTGGAGCGCCCCGGCGTCAGCAAGCAGGCCGGGCAGTACGTCCCGTCCGCCGGACTCCAGCCGGTACAGCCAGCCCAGGTGGTTCAACCCGTAGTAGCCCACGCCGTCGAGCCGTCCCTCCGGCAACGGGACACCCGCAGCCCGTGCCGCCCGGTGCACCAGCCCTCCCGCGGAGTCGCAGATCCCGATGACCCGGTTCCCCAGGACAGGGCGCAAGGCCTCGGTGACTATTCCGGCCGGATTGGTGAAGTTGACCAGCCATGCGTCCGGGCAGTGCTCGCGCATCAGCAGGGCAAGGCCCACCATGTGCGGGATGGTCCGCAAAGCGTAGGAAATCCCGCCGGCCCCGGTGGTTTCCTGGCCCAGCAGCCCGAGGTCCTGTGCCACCTTCTCATCGGCCACACGACCCGCGGTGCCGCCGGGCCGGATCGCGGCGAAGACCATGGAGGTGCCGGAGAGGGCAGTGGAAAGATCTGTGGTGGCATGCACCGGAAGGTGTGCACCCTGGCCTGCCGGCATGCTGCGCAGCACGGCGGTGACGGCATCCAGGCGGGCGGGATCGACGTCGTACAGCACCAGCTCCGTGACCAGGCCGGAAAAGGGCCCGGACACCAACGCCCGGTAGATGAGCGGCACCCTGAAACCCCCGCCGCCGGCAATCAGAAGCCGCATGGATGCAGTCTAGGACCAACCTCCGACACCGTGTCCATACCGTGTCCAAGGCCCCTACCGGAGCACTGCCGCGCGGCGTATCCTGCGCACTATGGACGCGATGCCAGCCCGCCCCTTCGATCCTCTGGCTGCCGTCCGCCCGCCGGGGGAACCCGGATTCGATCTCCTGCTGGCCGGGACCGTTTTCCAGGACATCATCTTTACCGGCCTCCCGCACGGGCCCGAACCAGGTACGGAAATCTGGAGTGACGGCATGGGCAGCTGTCCCGGAGGGGTGGCCAACCAGGCCATCGCCGCCGCGCGGCTGGGCCTGCGCACCGGCCTGGCAGCGGCTTTCGGGGACGACGGATACGGCGACTTCAACTGGAAGATCCTCTCCGGCCAGGAGCACGTTGACCTCAGCCTCTCCCGCCGCGTCCCGGGCTGGCACTCGCCGGTGACGGTGTCCCTCTGCGTGGACGGCGACCGTTCCCTGGTAACCCACGGACACTCGGCGCCGGTGACAAACTCCGAGCTGATTGGAGACCCGCCCCAGGCGCGCGCCGGCATCGCCGAGGTGGGCCTTGAGGTTGAGCCGTGGGCCCGGGCAGCCCATGCCGCCGGGGTGCGTTTGTTCGGGGACGTGGGGTGGGATCCAAGCGGCGAGTGGGCGCCCGTGCGGCTCGACAACCTGCAGTACTTTTACGCCTTCCTGCCCAACCAGCGCGAGGCCATGGCGTTCACCGGCAAGGACAATCCGTGGAGTGCGCTCTACGCTCTCGCGGACCGGGTACCGGTGGCCGTGGTGACCCTGGGAGCGCAGGGGGCCATGGCCGTTGACTCGGAAACCGGGGAGGAGGAGTGGGTCCCGTCGCTTCCGGTCAAGGCGCACGACCCCACGGGAGCCGGTGACTGCTTCGACGCAGCGTTCATCGTGGGCACCCTGGCCGGTTGGCCGCTCGGGGACAGGCTGCGGTTTGCCAACCTGTGCGCCTCCCTGGCCGTGCAGGAGGTTGGCGGATCCCTGGCCGCCCCTGGCTGGGGGGACATCGCTGACTGGTGGAAGCGCGCCAACGCCCGCCCCGAACGGCAGATGAGCCAATGGCTGCGGCGCTTCGGATTCCTCGCGGACATCATCGAGGACGTGCCGCTGGCGGCCCAGCGCCGGGCGGCGGCCACCATCGCGCACCTGTCGGACGCCTGAGGAGCGCCGGACGCCCCGATTATTCGGCGCGAAGTGCCCGCACTAGAATCAGTTAGGTGACCTACCCCGCAACAACCGGTGAATTCAGCGCTGCCTCCGGGCCGGACCCCCGCCATGAGCGGTCCGCAGTGATCGACCTGGAGGCCATCCGGCACAACGTCCGCCGGCTTGCCGCCGCTGCTTCCCCCGCGAAAGTCATGGCCGTGGTCAAGGCCGATGCGTACGGGCACGGCGCGGTCCCCGTGGCCCGTGCAGCCCTGCAGGCCGGCGCGTCCTGGCTGGGCGTGGCGCACATTTCCGAGGCCCTCGCGCTCCGCGCCGCCGGCATCGACGCGCCCCTCCTCGCCTGGCTGCACACCACCGACAGCAACTTCGGCGCCGCCGTGGCTGCCGGCGTCGACATCGGCTGCTCGGGCTGGGAGCTGGAACGCATCGTGGCCGCCGCCCGCGAACAGGAACGTCCCGCACGGGTGCACCTCAAAGTGGACACCGGGCTGGGCCGCAACGGCGCAACGCCCGAGGCATGGGACCGCCTGGTGGGGGAGGCCGTGGAGTACCAGGACCAGGGGCTGCTGCGCGTGGTGGGCATCTTCTCGCACCTGGCCGTGGCTGATGAGCCGGAGCGGCCCGAGACGGACCAGCAGGTGGCCGCATTCCGGGAGGCCCTGGCCATTGCCGAGGACGCGGGCGTGGATCCTGAGGTCCGGCACCTTGCCAACACCCCCGCCACCCTTTCCCGGCCCGATACCCACTTCGACATGGTCCGTGTGGGCCTGGGCATCTACGGGCTTTCGCCATTCGACGGGCAGACGTCCGCGGAGTTGGGCCTCCGCCCCGCCATGACGCTGCGCACCCTGGTGTCGCAGTGCAAAGAGGTGCCCGAGGGGCAGGGCGTCTCCTACGGGCTGCATTACCGCACCAGGACGGCGAGCACCCTGGCGCTGATTCCGCTGGGCTATGCCGACGGCGTCCCGCGCGTTGCCACCGGCGGCCCCGTCCGCGTGGCCGGGAAAACCTACCCCGTAGTAGGGCGGATCGCCATGGACCAGATGGTCATCGACCTGGGTCCGGAGGCATCGGGTGCCACGTTGCAGGGCGCGGAGGCGGAGCTGTTCGGTAACGGGGCCGACGGCGGACCCACGGTTGACGAGTGGGCACGCGCCGCCGGGACCATCAACTACGAGGTGGTGACCAGGATCAGTCCCCGTGTTCCCCGCCGCTTCATCAACGAAGACGAGCGCGCGGAAGCCGGCCACACCCTGGCGGGCGTCCCCGGCAAGGCGGGAGCGGCATGAGCACGCCCGAAGAACTGCCCGCCAACTGGGAAAAGACCTTCACGGCGACGACGGCGGAACAGACGCATGCTTTCGGCGCACGCCTGGCGGAGGTACTGCAGGCCGGGGACCTGCTGGTGCTGTCCGGCGAGCTGGGTGCCGGGAAAACCACCTTCACCCAGGGCCTGGGCGAAGGCCTGGGTGTCCGCCCGGGCATCATCTCTCCGACGTTCGTCCTGGTCCGGATCCATCCCAACCTGCCGGACGGCCCGCGTCCGGGCGGTCCGGACCTGGTGCACGTGGACGCCTACCGGCTGGGCTCGGCGGCGGAGATTGATGACATCGACCTCGAAAACACCATGGATTCCTCGGTGACGGTGGTGGAGTGGGGACATGAGCGCGTGGAGCACCTGAGCGACAGCCGGCTGGAGATCGACCTGCACCGTGCGATCGGCCTGGGCAGCGCCGCAGCGGGCACCTCCGCAAGCCTGGACTTCGACGCCGAAGACACGGATGAGCCCCGCACCATCGTGATGCGCGGGTACGGGCCGCGGTGGGCCGCCGTTCCCGAACTGGCCGGACCCGCCGGGGGAGCGGCATGCTGATCCTCGCTATTGACACGTCGGCGGTGGCCAGCGCTGCGCTGGTCACCGATGATGCCCCGGAAAGCGTGCTGGCCAGCTTCGCCACGGAGGACACCCGCAGCCACGCTGAGGTGCTTGCCCCCGGAATCCACGCCATGCTGGCATCAGCGGGCGTGACCGGGCAGGACGTGGACGCCCTGGTGGTGGGCGTTGGTCCGGGCCCCTTCACCGGGCTGCGCTCCGGCATTGCCACCGCCCGCACCCTGGCCTTCGTGTGGGGCAAGCCGCTGCATGGCCTGGTGAGCCTGGACGCGATGGCCCTGGAAGTTGCGGAGTCCACCGCCGCCGTATCCGAGTTCCTGGTGGTGACGGACGCCCGCCGCAAAGAGGTCTACTGGGCCCGGTACAGCCTGGATGACGGCCAGCTGCCCGTGCTGGAGGATGGCCCCCACGTCGGGTTCGCATCTGACCTCCCTGCCCTGCCTGCGTTCGGCGCCGGCGCGGGACTCTACGCCAGCGTGCTCCAGGCCCACCCGGATTTCGCCGCGGAGCAGCCGGACGCCCTGTACCTTGGCCAGTTCGCCCTGGCACGGCTGGCGGCAGGACACACCCTGCTGGACTCCACCCCCCTGTACCTGCGGGAATCCGACGCGCAGGTCCCCGGACCACGGAAGCGGGCAT
This sequence comes from Arthrobacter sp. DNA4, assembly GCF_024362385.1. Classification (NCBI taxonomy): domain Bacteria; kingdom Bacillati; phylum Actinomycetota; class Actinomycetes; order Micrococcales; family Micrococcaceae; genus Arthrobacter; species Arthrobacter sp. DNA4. The sequence goes on along the minus strand of NZ_CP101466.1, from coordinate 3,202,019 downwards.
TGTGAGCAGCACCCCGGACCCACGCGCGGCGGACGTCACCGTCCGGGACATGACGCTGGACGATGTGCCTGCCGTCGGTGCACTGGAACACAGGCTCTTTCCCATTGATGCGTGGCCCGTGCAGATGTTCCTGGATGAGCTCTCCCAGCCGGAGACCCGCCGCTACCTGGTGGCGGAGACCAGCGGCGGCATCGTGGGCTACGCCGGCCTGATGTGCATCGAACCCATCGCGGACGTCCAGACCATCGCCGTCGTCCCCGACTACGAAGGCCGCGGCATCGGCAGCACGCTGCTCACGCAGCTGATTGACGAGGCCCGGCACCGCGGCGCCGCCGACGTCCTGCTCGAGGTCCGCGCCGACAACCCCCGGGCACAACAGCTCTATCTGCGGTTCGGCTTCGAACAGATCCACGTCCGCCCGCGCTACTACCGGGACGGCGTGGATGCCCTCATCATGCGGCTCCAGCTGCCCGCGGCACACCCTGAAGGACACGAAGCAACGGAGGCAGGCCAGGCATGAACCGTACGCAGCCCCTGGTACTGGGCATCGAATCATCCTGCGACGAAACCGGCGTCGGCCTCGTCCGCGGCACCACCCTCCTGACCAACACGGTCTCTTCCTCCATGGACGAGCACGTCCGCTTCGGTGGAGTCATCCCCGAGATCGCTTCCCGCGCCCACCTCGACGCCTTTGTTCCCACCCTGGAACAGGCCCTCGCGGACGCCGGCGTCACCCTGGAACAGGTGGACGCAATCGCCGTCACCTCCGGGCCCGGGCTTGCCGGCGCGCTGATGGTGGGTGTGTGTGCTGCCAAGGCGCTTGCCGTGGCCACCGGAAAGCCGCTGTACGCCATCAACCACCTGGTGGCGCATGTGGGCGTGGGGCTCCTGGACGACCGCGCCACGGGCCGCAGGCAGGAGCTGCCGGAGAACCTGGGCGCCCTGCTGGTCTCGGGCGGCCACACCGAAATCCTGCGCATCAACAGCATCACCAGCGATGTGGAGCTCCTGGGCTCCACCATTGACGACGCCGCGGGCGAGGCCTACGACAAAGTGGCCCGCATCCTGGGACTTGGCTACCCCGGCGGACCGGCCATCGACAAGATGGCCCGTACCGGCAACCCCAAGGCAATCCGCTTCCCCCGAGGCCTGACCCAGCCCAAGTACATGGGCACGGCCGGTGAACCGGGCCCCCACCGGTACGACTGGTCCTTCAGCGGCCTGAAGACTGCCGTGGCCCGGTGCGTGGAGCAGTTCGAGGCCCGTGGCGAAGAGATTCCGGTGGCCGACATTGCCGCAGCGTTCCAGGAGGCTGTGGTGGATGTGATCTCCTCCAAGGCGGTCCTGGCCTGCCGCGAGCACGGCGTCAAGGACGTCCTGCTGGGCGGCGGCGTGGCGGCAAACTCCCGGCTGCGTGAACTGACCGGGCAACGCTGCGCCTCCGCCGGCATCCGGCTGCACGTTCCCCCGCTGGACTTGTGCACGGACAACGGCGCCATGGTGGCCGCGCTTGGCGCCCAGCTGGTGATGGCCGGTGCCGAACCCAGCGGCATCGAATTCGCCCCGGACTCCTCGATGCCCGTCACCTCGGTGTCGCTTCCGGCCTGACCTCGGGCAACTCAGGCGGTGAGAGTGGCGATGACGAGCAACGCCAGGTCATGCAGCCCGTGGGCGGTTCCGGTGGAGAACGTTGAGCAATGCCGGATCCTTAGGCGGGCCATGCCCCACAGCACGCCGAAGAGCATGGTCATCAGCACCTGGAGCACGTCCTGTCCGCCAGGGTAGTGCCACACCCCGAAGAGCACCGAAGACAGCAGGACAGCGGCCGCATCGGAGTGCATGTTTCGGCGCATTGCGCCCAGAACGTAGCCCCGCCAGATGAGCTCCTCCCCAAAGCCCACCAGCAGGAAACTGCGGAAGGCCGCGTACAGGAAGAACAGCAGCCCGCCCTCCCCTTCGCCGAACATACGGAAGCCCAGGGCTGCCGCAGCAACGGTTAAGGCCAGTGTGGCGGCCAAGAGCGCCAGGGCGGTGAGAAGCTGCCGCACGGCATGCCGCGTCGAGAACCCGACGGCGGTGGCCAGGGAGATGCCCTCAAACCGGGCCGCCAAGGCTACGGCACCAAAGAAGACTGCGAACGGCGCCAGATTCGCGGCGATTTGTACGGGCAGTTCTGCGTTGCCGGTGACACGACCCACAACGGGCCAGAGTGCCGCCACCGCGAACAGGACCAGGAGCACGGCAAAAAGTGGCAAGACCTGGCGGGGACGCTTAACCTCGGCAGGAGCGGTCGACATCCGGCCTTCCTTCCCGCCGAAACCCACACGACTACGGGACAAGGATCACCCCGCGCTGCAGGTCTTGGCAGGGTCCTAAGTCCTCCGTCAATCCCTGCGATGCTCCATCAGATATGGCTCCTAAACCGCCGGTTTAGGAGCCATATCTGATGGAGCAAGTAAAGGGGAAGGTCAGGCAGTGGGGCCGTTGCGCATCTGCTTGACCAGGTCCAGCACCACGGCCTGCAGGTTTCCGCCGTTCTCCGCAGCCACCCGGCGCTGGCGCTGGTATCCGGCGCCGCGGCGGATGATCTTCTCGACGTCGGCCAGCTCGTCGGAGCAGCGCAGCTTGGCGGCAACCGGTTCAAGCCGGTTCAGGGTCTCCAGCAGGTGGTCGGTGACCAGCTGCTCCTTGCCCGCGGCGTCGAGGATGATGATGGCGTCCAGGCCGTACCGCGCAGCGCGCCACTTGTTCTCCTGGACGTGCCACGGCGGCATGGTGGGGATGGTTCCGCCGTTGTCCAGGGTGGTGGAGAACTCATCCACCAGGCACTGGGTGAGCGCCGCGATGGCCCCGACTTCCTCCAGGGTGGCCAGGCCGTCACAGATCCGCATCTCGATGGTGCCCAGGGCGGGCACCGGCCGGATGTCCCACCGGATTTCCGAGATGGTGTCGATGACGCCCGTGGTGAACATGTCCTGGACGTAGGACTCGTATTCCTCCCAGGACTTGAACTGGAAGGGCAGCCCCGCGGTGGGAAGCTGCTGGAACATCAAGGCCCGCTGCGAGGCATACCCGGTGTCCTCACCGCCCCAGAACGGGCTGGACGCGGAGAGCGCCTGGAAGTGCGGGAAGTAGTTGACCAGGCCGTCCAGGACGGGGAGCGCTTTGTCCCGGCGGTCCAGCCCCACGTGGACATGGACGCCGTAGATGACCATCTGCCGGCCCCACCACTGGGTCCGGTCAATGAGCTTGGCGTAGCGTGCCTTGTCCGTCACCGGCTGCAGCTGCGGAGGGCTGAACGGGTGGCTGCAAAACAGCTCCACGCCCATGGGATCGGTGATTTCACGGACGGCCGCGACGGACCGGCTGAGGTCCTCCTTGGCCTCGGCTGCGGTTTCGCAGATGCCCGTGACCAGTTCCACCGTATTCAGCAGCAGTTCCTGCTTGATGTGCGGATGTTCGTCGTCTTCGTTGAGTTCGGGGTGGCGCGACGCCACCCCGCGGAGCACTTGGTTGGCCACGGAAGCGAGTTCGCCCGTCTTCCCGTCCACCAGGGCAAGCTCCCACTCAACACCGAGGGTGGATTGCCTCGATGACGCGAAGTCGATCTTCACACGTTTCCTTACTGTCCGGTTTGCCGCTGGCTGATGCCGCTCACAGGCTGCAGCCGGCAGGCGAACGGGTGGTTCAAGTCTAGTGCAGGGGTAGCATCGTACTGATGGCACCGTTCCCCCTGCGTCACAGTCCTGCCAAATCCTTCCCTCTCCTCCTGGCCTTGTCCGTAATGGCGCTGGCCTCCTGTTCAGCCGCCCCAAGCACCGCACCGCCCTCATCCTCCGCCCCGCCCGCCGGGGCGTCCCCCACCGCATCAGCAAGTACGACGCCGGCACCTCCTGCGGCTTCCCCGTCGCCTGATCCGGGTTCCCGGCCTTTGGGATGGGGCCCGGAGCAGCGGGACCAGGACGCCGCCGTTGCGGCCGTTGCGGCGATGTCGCCTGAGCAGAAAGCCGGGCAGGTCCTGCTCCCGTTCTTCAAGGGCAACCAGGTGGAAGCCCACGCGGCGCTTATCCAGCGCCTGCACCTGGCCGGATCGATCATCATGGGCGACAATGTGCCGCGCGACCCACAGGGAAAAGTGGACGTGGCCGCCATGGCCGCCGTAAACCAGCGGCTGCAGCAGGCGGTTGCCGCCGACGGACGGCGCTGGCCGGGGATCATGAGCGTGGACCAGGAAGGCGGCTCGGTGGCACGCCTGGGGCCGCCCCTCACCGAGTGGCCCGCTCCCATGAGCTACGGGGCCGCCGGCAACCTGGACCTGACGCGCACGGTAAGCAAGGGCCTGGCAAGTGAGCTGGTGCCACTGGGCTTCGACCTCGACTTCGCCCCGGACACGGATGTGACCGTCGGTCCTACAGACCCCACCATCGGGGCGCGTTCCATGTCCGGCGACCCTGCCGCGGCGGCGGCCCAGGGCACCGCCTTCTCCCAAGGCATGCTGGACGCCGGCGTGCTCCCCACCGTCAAGCACTTTCCCGGGCACGGCTCGGTGACGGCGGATTCCCACCTCAGCCTCCCCGTCCAGCCGGCAGGCATCGACGTGCTCCGGGGCCGGGACTGGAAACCCTTCGAAGCTGCCGTCGCCGCGGGCCTCCCTATTGTCATGACCGGGCACATTGCCGTACCCGCGCTGGAACCCGGCGTGCCGGCGTCGCTCTCGGCGCCGAGCTACGCGGCGCTCAGGGGCCTGGGCTTCAAGGGCGTGGCCGTAACCGACGCCCTCAACATGGGTGCCGTTGACAAGCAGTACCCGTCCGGCGCGGCTGCAGTGAAGGCACTGGCCGCCGGTGCCGACCTGCTGCTGATGCCTTCGGACGTGGAGCAGGCGCACGCCGCCATCGTCCAGGCCCTGGCGGCCGGCACACTTCCCGCCGCACGCCTGGATGAGGCAGCGCAGCGCGTGGCCACCATGATGATCTGGCATGCCCGGACCACCCCGCCTGCCGGAACAGCGGGCGCAGGTGCACCGGCCGGAAGCGGGGCAGCCCTGTCCGCCCAGGTCTCGGCGTCGGCCGTCACCGTTGTATCCGGTCCCTGCAGCGGACCCCTGGTGCCCGGTTCCGTGCGGGTGGCCGGCGGGGGACCGGGGGACCGGGAGCGCTTCGAAGCCGCCGCAGCGCGCGCCGGGCTCACCGTAGGATCAGGGCCACTGGTCAACCTCATCGGCTTTGGTGGAAAACCGGCCGGTGGGGACATCGCCGTGTCCCTCGACGCTCCGTGGCCGCTCCAAGGGTCCAGTGCGCCGGTGAAGGTGGCACTCTATGGCCGGACCGACGCCGCCTTCGACGCGCTGGCCGCGGTGCTGGTAGGGAAGGCGCCCGCCCCGGGAAAGCTGCCCGCCGCCGTCGGGCCTTTCCCCGCGGGAACCGGCTGCCCCTAAGTCCCTGGACGCCCACGCCGGCGGGAACGCGTTTAATGGTCTGGTGCCCATTCTGAATAAAGACATGACCCTCTGCATCTCGCTCTCGGCCCGTCCCAGCAACAACGGGACCCGGTTCCACAACCACCTTTACGGACAGCTGGACCTGAACTGGATCTACAAGGCCTTCGCGCCCACCAACCTCGAACAGGCCATCGCCGGCGTCCGCGGGCTGGGCATCCGTGGCTGCGCCATCTCCATGCCGTACAAGGAAGACGTCATCGCCCTGGTGGACGAGATGGACCCTTCCGCGAAGGCCATCGACTCGGTGAACACCATCGTGAACACGGACGGGCACCTCAAGGCGTACAACACCGACTACACCGCGATCGAGCAACTCCTCGCCACCAATGCAGTCCCCACGGACTATTCGGTGCTGGTGCAGGGCGCCGGCGGCATGGCCAAGGCCACGGTTGCCGCCCTCCGGGACGCCGGATTCACGGACGTCACCGTCCTGGCCCGGAACGAGGCCGCGGGGCGCGCGCTCGCGGACCAGTACGGCTTCCAATGGCGTGCAGCGATCGACGGCGGGACGGCTGACCTGATCATCAACGTCACCCCGCTGGGGATGGCCGGCGGGACGGAAGCGGACACCGTGGCTTTCCCGGCGGAGGCCATCGAGGCGGCCCGCCTGGTTTTCGACGTGGTAGCGCTGCCCGCCGAGACGCCGCTGATCCGCGCCGCCCGTGCGGCCGGCAAGCCGGTGATCACGGGGGCCGAGGTGGCCACCATCCAGGCACTGGAGCAGTTTGTCCTGTACACAGGCGTCCGGCCCACCCCTGACCAGGTGCGGGCCGCCGAGGAGTTCATGCGCGCCCAGTAGGTGCAGCTAGGCGGGTTCCACCACGATGGCCACCCGGTCCTCACCGATGCGCGTCAGGACCAGGGTGGCCGTTTTGCCGCCCTTCCTGGCGTTCTTCCCGCCGGGCAGCAGCTGCTTCCGGAGCTCTTCCGGGGTGACCGCGGTGCCGCGCTTCTTGATGTCCAGCACGGTGATGCCCTCCTGCTTCACCCAGGCCTTGAGCGCCTTCACGTTGTAGGGCATGACCTGCAGGACCTTGTAGGCCCGGGCGAACGGGGTGGCCAGGAGTTCGGGAGCGCAGATGTAGGCGATGTGTTCGTCCACCAGGTGTCCGCCGAGCTGCAGTGCCACGTCTGCCACCAGTCCGGCGCGGATCACGGCGCCGTCGGGTTCGTACAGGTATCCCCCCACCGGGCCCACCGGCGCTGACGGGCCGGCGCCGAAGTCCTCGGCACTGGTCAGCTCCGCCGGAGACTGCGGCCCCAGGACCAGGGCAGCGCGGCGGACCCCGGGCCTGCGCACGGCGTTGAACCACAGGGTCACCTCCGTGACGTCCCCGGCCACCGATATCCACTGCGCCTCACAGCCCGCAGGCACGGATTCGTGCGGCATGCCCGGGCCCATCTTCACTCCCACGGCCTTGCCCTGGGCAGCCAGTGATTCCACAAAGGACAACGGCGGGGAGAATGCCTCAGGGTCCCAGATCCGCTTGGTGCCGGAGGTGGAGGTGACCCGCCGGGCGGGGTCCAGCCAGACGCCGTCCATCCCGTCCAGCGGAACCGATTCCGCATCGGCGTGCACCACCGTGGCGTTGGGGAACGGGATGAGGTTCACCGTGGCGCACGCCGCGGTGGTCTCGTCCATTTCGACGGCCGTGACGATGATGTCCAGGGAGGCCAGCGCCAGGGAATCGGCGCCGAGGCCGCACCCCAGGTCCGCCACGCGGCTGATCCCCGCGGCAGCGAACCGCTGGGCGTGGTGGGCGGCGACGTTGAGGCGCGTGGCCTGCTCCAGGCCCGCCTGGGTGAACAGCATCTGCCGGGCGAACTCCCCGAATTTCCCCTCTGCCTTGGTGCGGAGCCGTGACTGCGTCAGGACGGCGGACACGAGCGCGGGCGGGTGCCCGGCTTTCCGGAGCGCGGAGTTCAGCTCGAACGAGTCCTCGTCCCGGTAGGGGCCCAGGGACGCCAGCAACTCCCAGCCTTCGGGGGTCAGCAATTGTGCGATCTGGTCCTGTGCAATCTGGTCCTGGGGAGCGTGAGCCATGGGTTCCAGCCTAGTGGAGGAGCGCGTGGCCGGGATGCGGATAGTGTTGAATCCATGGATGAAAGCGCAGCCCCCCGCGAGACCGGCGACCACGAGTCGGGGGACCGCCATCCGGCCAGGTTCGCCCGTCCTGTGCTGATCGCGGCCGCCGTCGTGGCCGTGGTCTCCATCGCGTTGCTGGTGATCATCTTCCTGCTGGATACGTTCAACGCCACCGTTTACTCGGTGGGCGGCAACGACGTCCAGGACAACACCCAGGAGGCCCGGGACATCCGCGGGCTGTACGACGGCGCGCGGGCTGGGAGCATCTTCTTCCTCGTTGCCGCGCTGCTCGCCGCAGCGGTGTCCGGCTGGGTGCTCTTCCGGGGACGGAAGCAGGGCGGCGGCGACACGGAGGGCGGCGAGGACGTGGACTTCGACGACCTGGGCCGCTAGGGACAGGGCCTTCCCCGTGTCCCCGGCCACCCGCCGTCGTCCACTCCAGGCTGTACGCCCATGACGAAACGTTGGCACTCACCTTGACCGAGTGCTAACCCTTACATAGAGTCTTCATTAGCACTCTCCCTAGGAGGGTGCTAACACATGAAGAGCTGCCAGCCAGGCTGCTGCAGGCACCGCGACGACGGTTTGCCAGCTACGGCGGAAAGCTTTCCAGTCCACGAATTTGCTGACGAAAAGGAGAGGTCCGAGTGTCGGTCTCTATTAAGCCTCTTGAGGATCGTATTGTTGTTCGCCCGCTCGAAGCCGAGCAGACCACGGCTTCCGGCCTGGTCATCCCGGACTCCGCACAGGAGAAGCCGCAGGAAGGCGAAGTTGTCGCAGTAGGCCCCGGCCGCTTCGAAGATGGCAACCGCGTTCCCGTTGACGTAGCAGTTGGCGACGTCGTCATCTACTCCAAGTACGGCGGAACCGAAGTCAAGACCGGCGGCACCGAGTACCTCGTGCTGTCCGCCCGCGACGTCCTGGCAATCGTCGTCAAGTAATTCTTCCGGATCCCCGTGCTGCTTACCATGCTCACGCTGGTAAGCAGTGCGGGGTTTCTGTCTTTGAAAGGACAAAACCATGGCAAAGCAGCTTGCGTTTAACGACGCTGCCCGCCGGTCCCTTGAGGCTGGCATCGATAAGCTCGCGAACACCGTCAAGGTGACGCTCGGCCCCCGCGGCCGCAACGTCGTCCTGGACAAGAAGTGGGGCGCCCCCACTATCACGAACGACGGCGTCACCATCGCCCGCGAAGTGGAACTGGACGATCCCTACGAGAACCTTGGCGCCCAGCTGGCCAAGGAAGTAGCCACCAAGACCAACGACGTTGCCGGCGACGGCACCACCACCGCCACGGTCCTGGCACAGGCCCTGGTCAAGGAAGGCCTGCGCAACGTTGCAGCCGGCGCTGCCCCCGGCCAGATCAAGCGTGGCATCGAGGTCGCGGTTGAGGCCGTGGCTGCCCGCCTGCTGGAAAACGCCCGCCCGGTCGAGGGCACCCAGGTGGCCAACGTTGCGGCGATTTCGGCGCAGAGCGACGAAATCGGCGAGCTGCTCGCCGAGGCCTTCGGCAAGGTGGGCAAGGATGGCGTCATCACCATCGAAGAGTCCTCCACCACCCAGACCGAACTGGTCCTCACCGAGGGCATGCAGTTCGACAAGGGCTACCTGTCCCCGTACTTCGTCACCGACGCGGAGCGCCAGGAAGCAGTCCTCGAGGACGCGCTCATCCTGATCAACCAGGGCAAGATCTCCTCGATCCAGGAATTCCTGCCGCTGCTCGAGAAGGCACTGCAGAGCTCCAAGCCGCTGTTCATCATCGCCGAGGACGTTGAGGGCGAGGCCCTGTCCACGCTGATCGTCAACCGCATCCGCGGCACCCTGAACGTCGTAGCCGTCAAGGCTCCCGGCTTCGGCGACCGCCGCAAGGCCATGCTGCAGGACATCGCCACCCTCACCGGTGCGCAGGTTGTCTCCCCGGAACTGGGCCTCAGCCTGGACTCCGTGGGCCTGGAGGTGCTGGGTACCGCCCGCCGCATCACCGTCACCAAGGACAACACCACCATCGTGGACGGCGCCGGTTCTGCCGAGGACGTCGCTGCACGCGTTGCGCAGCTGCGCGCCGAGCTGACCCGCACCGATTCCGACTGGGACCGCGAAAAGCTCCAGGAACGCCTGGCCAAGCTTGCCGGCGGCATCGGAGTCATCAAGGTCGGCGCTGCCACCGAGGTTGAGCTCAAGGAAAAGAAGCACCGCATCGAGGACGCTGTGTCCTCCACCCGCGCTGCCCTCGAAGAAGGCATCGTTGCCGGCGGCGGCTCCGCCCTGATCCACGCCCTCAAGGCACTGGATGAGGACGCTTCCGTCAAGGCCCTCGAAGGCGACGCCGCCGCTGCTGTGGGCATCGTCCGCCGCGCACTGGTGCAGCCGCTGCGCTGGATCGCCCAGAACGCTGGTTTCGACGGCTACGTCGTCACCTCCAAGGTTGCAGACCTCGAGACCAACAACGGGTTCAACGCCAAGTCCGGCGAGTACGAGGACCTGATCGGCGCCGGCGTCATCGACCCCGTCAAGGTCACCCGTGCAGCCCTCCGTAACGCGGCCTCCATCGCCGCCCTGGTTCTCACCACCGAGACCCTGGTCGTGGAGAAGCCGGCCGAAGAGGACGAGCACGCAGGCCACAGCCACTAACGCTGCGCCCTGGCGGCTTACCGCTGAAAAGGCTGGTCCGGCGTCTGCCGGGCCAGCCTTTTGCGTTGTTGTCTGGGACGGTGGGTGGGGACTAGGTGGCCGCCATCTCCTGCGTCTCCACTTCTCCCGCGCGCTCGTACACCAGCGACACCGCCCCCTTCGGGAAACTGCGGGACGGCTCGGCCAGCGTGAAGGTGGAGGGCACCGTTCCCTCATCGAATAGACGCTTTCCCTGGCCCAGGACCAGCGGGTACAGCCAGAGGTGGAGCCGGTCCAGCACTCCTGCCGCCATGAGGGACCGGATCAGGGCCCCGCTGCCGAACATGTGCAGCTGCCCGAACCCGTCCCGGAGGCCGCCCGCGGCCGCGGCATCCGGCAGGACAGTGGTGCCGGCCCAGTCCGGGTCCGCCAGCGTGCCGGAGACAACGAACTTGGGCACTCGGTTGAGGGCATCGGCAATGTCACCGGACTGGTGCGGCCAGTAGGACGCAAAGATTTCATAGGTCTTCCGGCCGAGGAGGAGGGCATCCATCCGGCTGATCTCGTCCGCTATCGAGGCGCCGGCCTCGTCGTCGGACACCGGGGCCTGCCAGCCGCCGAACGCGAATTCGCCTTCGGGGTCTTCTTCACGGCCGCCCGGCGCCTGGTAAACGCCGTCGAGGGTGATGAACAGGTTCGCCACGATGATCCCCACGCGCACATTGTGGACCCGCACCGGGGCTGTGTCCAGTGTCCCTGTCCGGTGCCCGTGGCAGGATGGTGCCATGCTGCTCCTTGAGCTCGTGGACACCACGAAAACCGTCGCATCGACCCGGTCCCGGCTCGCGAAAGTGGATGCTTTGGCCCATCTCCTGCGCCGGCTGGAACCCGCGGAGATCCCGACGGCGGTGGGTTGGCTCAGTGCCAAGCCCCGTCAGGGCCGGGTTGGCGTCGGTTGGAGCGCCGTGGCGGCGGCCAAGGAAGAACCCGCCGCGGGGCCAAGCCTCACCGTGGCGGATCTTGATGCCGCACTGGACCGGCTCCTGGCAACAGCGGGTGGCGGGTCGGGTGCGGGGCGGACGTCCATCCTCAGGACGCTGATGGGAGCGGCCACCGCGTCGGAGCAGTCATTCATTGCCGGCGTGCTGCTCGGGGAACTGCGCACCGGCGCCCTGGAAGGAGTGCTGACCGAGGCCATTGCCCGCGCCGCAGACAGGTCCGTCGAGGCGGTACGCCGTGCGGCAATGCTTTCCGGGGACCTCGGCGGGACGGCCCTCCTGGCGCTCACCGGCACCCCGGATGAGCTCGACGCCGTCGGCCTGGTGGTGGGGCGTCCGGTGCAGCCCATGCTCGCCGCCACCGCGGGCAGTGCCGGGGCAGCCCTCGAAGCCACGGGGGAGGCCTCGGTGGAATACAAGCTCGACGGCGCCCGCATCCAGGTGCATCGCTCCGGCAACGACGTGCGCATCTACACCCGGAACCTCGCGGAGGTCACGCACCGGCTGCCCGAGGTGGTTGACCTGGTCCGCGGGCTGCCCGTGCAGGACGTGATCCTCGACGGCGAAACACTCGCCCTGGATGAGGACGGCGCCCCGCGGCCCTTCCAGGAAACGATGTCCCGCTTCGGCGCTGATGCAGTCCGGGAAACGCTGCTCCACCCCTGGTTTTTCGATGTGCTGCACATCGACGGACGTGACCTGCTGGACGAACCGCTCTCCACCCGCATCGACGTCCTGGAACGCGTTGCACCCGCGCACCGGATTCCCGGGGAGGTCACCGCTGATCCGGCCGTTGCCGAACGGGTGTCGCGGGATGCACTCGCCGCGGGCCACGAGGGCGTGGTGGTGAAGGCGATCGAATCGACCTACGCCGCCGGGAAGCGCGGATCCAACTGGGTGAAGGTGAAACCGGTCCACACCTATGACCTGGTGGTGCTCGCGTGCGAATGGGGCTCCGGACGCCGCACGGGAATGCTCTCCAACCTGCACCTGGGTGCCCTTGACCCCACCGGGGAGTTCGGCGAACCCGGCGGCTACGTGATGGTCGGCAAGACCTTCAAGGGACTCACCGATGAACTGCTGCGCTGGCAGACGGAGCGGTTCCAGGAGCTTGAGGTGCGGCGCACGGCAGGCACTGTTTGGGTTGAACCGGTCACCGTCGTCGAAATAGCCATCGACGGCGTGCAGCAGTCGCCTCGCTACCCGGGCGGGATCGCCTTGAGGTTCGCGCGCGTCAAACGCTACCGGGACGACAAGGCCCCGGCGGAAGCGGACACCATCCAAACCCTGCGCGCCCTGCTGCGTTCCTAGGGCAAGCGGTCAGCGGCCCGTCCCGGTCCGCTGGCGCTTCAGGCTGCGCGCCACCCCATCGGGCAGGCGCCGTGCGACCACCCGGTAAAAGAGCAGCACCGCTAGGGCGGCCACCACGATGCCCACGAGGTTGAGCAGCAGTTGGAGGGCGGAACCGGCGGCCTTCTGGTATTCGCCCAGCACCAAAGCCACCGCCACGTACCCGGCGGTAAGCACCGTGGTCACGGAGATGAACACGCCGATCAGTGCTGCGGACCGGCGGCCGATGATGGAAAGCATTCCGGCGATTCCGGCCAGGATGGCAACGATCAACGAATACGGCCCAGGATGGTAGATGAACTCGACGGCGGATCCCTTGTCCAGGGCATCGCGCGGGAAGAGGCCAAGCGGGATCGAGAGCCACGCCGTCAGCGCCGCCAGCAGCATGGCAACCGGGAAGCCCACGGCCAGGGCGACCGCAGCCCGGCGGCCGAGCCTCCACTTCCGGGTGGCGATCGAAACCGCGAGCGCGGCCAGCGGTCCGAACTCGGGGCCCACTGCCATGGCGCCCACGATCGCAATGGGGGAGTCGGTCACAATGCCGATTCCGGCGAGCTGGGTTGCCAGCACCAGGAAGGCAAGGAAGTTCCAGGTCAACCGGGAGTCCTCGCCCGTTTGGCGGGTGACATCCTCCCAGATCACGGCATCCGCGCCCTCGCCCGGGGCGGCGCGCTCGGCCCGGTCAGCGTTCCGGGACAGGACGAATTCCGGTGTGGCCATGGCGATGGAACCCAGGTCCCGGACCTTGAGGATCTCCAGCTTTTCGAGAAGTTCCTCCACTGATTCCCGGGCGATCAGGACTTCAATGACATCGCCCTCCGGCACCACGGAGGCGCCCCGGACCACAGCGACTTCTGCCGTTCCGCGCTGGTCGCAGCAGGTCTGCCGGGTCACGTCGGACAGCTCCCCGGGCACACAAATCCGCAGCTGGACAACCACGCCCGCTCCCTTCCACGACTGGGGCCAGCATAGTCTGGAACCGGCGGCGTGATTGGCTGTTGCACAGCGCGTTGGCTAGGCTTGGGGTTTTGGCTGGCGGGCGTTGTGAGAGGTTCTAGTGTCGATAACGGAAACCCCGAAGGCACCCGAGCCCAGCCCCGGCGCCGCACCCCGCCAGCGGAAGCCCACTTTCCGGCCGGAGGTCCAGGGTCTCCGGGCCCTTGCCGTCCTCATGGTTGTCATCTACCACGTCTGGCTGGGCCGCGTGTCCGGCGGCGTGGACATCTTCCTGCTGGTTTCGGCCTTCCTGCTCACGTTGTCCTTCGTCCGCAAGGCGGAATCAGGCAAACCCTTCAGGCTCCTGGCGCACTGGCTGCACCTGTTCAAGCGACTGCTGCCAGCCGCCGTCGTGGTGATTCTCGGAGTGCTCGCCGGCACCTGGCTGATCCTGCCGCAGGGCCGGTGGCCGCAGGTGCTCGACCAGGCCTGGGCGTCACTGCTGTACCGCCAAAACTGGCTCCTTGCCGATTTGTCCGTGGACTATTACGCGCAGGACCACGCCGGTGCCAGCCCCCTGCAGCACTTCTGGTCGCTGTCCATCCAGGGCCAGGTCTTCATCCTGTGGCCGCTGGTCTTTGCCGCCACGGCAGCCGTGCTGGCCGGGCTCCGCAGGGTGCCCCGCCTGCAATGGCTGACGTACCGGGGCCTGCTGGCGCTGGTGTTCGGCACGGTCTTTGCGGTGTCCCTGGCCTACTCCATTGACCAGACCGCCACCAACCAGGCGTACGCCTACTTCGATACCCGGGCCCGCCTTTGGGAGTTTGCGCTGGGGTCCCTGCTGGCACTGGCGCTGCCGTACCTCAAGCCCGGCCGCGTCCTGCGCGTGGCGTTGGGATGGGCCGGCCTGGCCGCCATGGTCTCCTGCGGGCTGGTCCTCACCGTTGACCGTTCCTTCCCCGGATATGTGGCCCTGTGGCCGACCCTTGCGGCAGCAGCGATCATCGTCGCGGGCCAGCCGGGCAGCCGGTTCGGGGTGGACCGCCTCCTCAGCAGCCGGCCCGCCGTCGCGCTGGGGGACAACTCCTACGCCCTGTACCTCTGGCACTGGCCCGTCCTGGTGCTGGTGTTGGCCGCCACCGGCGTCGAAGCGCCGAACCTCAAACAGGGTCTTGGCATCGTCGGGGCCTCCATCGTGCTTGCCGTCCTGACCACGCGCTTCGTGGAAAAGCCGTTGCGCGACTGGCACTGGCCCAAGCTGCGCGCCTGGCGGACCGCCGTCGTCATCGTCGCCTGCGGCGCCGTCCTGGCCGGGCCCGTCGCGGTTTGGCAGACGACGCTCACCGCAGAGGAAAGCGCGACGGCGGCCCAACCGCGGAACCTTACGCCAGGTGCCCTGGTGCTCACCCCGGAAAACGAGAACTCGCCCGCACCAAGGGCGCGGACCATCCCCGGACCCACCGCACTCGACAACGACTGGGCCGGCATCGATTCACCCTGCACAGGAGCCAACGCCACCGGCGATCCGGTCCTTGAGGGCTGCCGGCAGGAGCTGCCGGAGGAACCGGCCACCCGGCGGATCGTGGTCCTGGGCGACTCCCACGCCCAGCAGTACCTCGCCGCCCTGGCGCCCGTGGCAGCGGCCCGTGGCTGGGAACTGGTAACGCTGCTGATGCCTGCCTGCCGCTTCGGCGCCGAATCGGACACCAGGAACGCCGAATGCAACGCCTACAACCGCGCCAGCTCTGCCTATGTCCTGGAACACCGGCCGGACGCAGTGTTCACCGTGGCGTCACTGACCCACGAGGACGCCCCGTTCGAGACCGAAGTGCCCGGCTACCTCGAGGGCGTCCGGCCCTTTGCTGATGCGGGAATCGAGATCGTGGGCATCCGGGACAACCCCCGGTTCACCTTCAACATGCCGCAGTGTGCCCAGCGGAACGGGGCAAGCGCCCCTGCCTGCAACCCGCCGCTGGCAGAGTCCCTGGTGGAGCCGTCACCGCTGGAGAACTACCGCGGCAAACTGCCGGGGCTGCACCTGATGGACATGAGCGACTTCATCTGTGCCCGGGGCGTCTGCCCGGCCGTGGTGGGAAACGTGTACGTCTACAAGGACGACAACCACCTCACCAGGACGTATGTGGAAACCATGATCCCGATGTTCGAGCAGCGGCTGCTGGCCGCCACCGGCTGGAGCTGAACCATTCCGCCTGCCGGGCCCGTGGGGTTGCTCACATTGCCGGCGTGGAATAGGGGGATTGGCGCCGAGGTTCTAATATTTACTCAACACTTTCTGCCCCCGGAACGCCGTGCTGCACGGTGCTCCCGCAGGATCGTCTGCACAGGCCAGTTCCGTAATTACGGGCTGGTCATCGGCTGCAACCCCTACCCGTGACCCAGCAACCAAGGTAAGAGGCGCACTCATGACCGAGCCCGAACACAACCCCTTTGGCTTCATCGGCCTGACCTATGACGACGTCCTGCTCCTGCCGGGCCACACCGACGTCATCCCGTCCGAGGCAGACACGTCCTCACGAATTTCCAAGCGCATCACCGTTCAGACCCCGCTGCTCTCCGCGGCGATGGACACGGTCACCGAGTCCCGCATGGCCATCGCCATGGCCCGCCAGGGCGGCCTGGGCGTGGTGCACCGCAACCTGTCCATCGCCGATCAGGCGGACCAGGTGGACCGGGTCAAGCGGAGCGAGTCCGGGATGATCACCAACCCGCTGACCATCCGCCCCGAGGCAACGCTGCGCGAACTCGATGATCTCTGCGCCCATTACCGCGTGTCCGGCCTCCCCGTGGTGGATGAGGACAACCGCCTTCTGGGCATCGTCACCAACCGCGACACCCGTTTTGTGCCGGAGTCCGATTTCCCGCTGAGGCTGGTCAGCGACGTCATGACCAAGATGCCCCTGGTCACCGGGCACGTGGGCATCAGCCGCGAGGAAGCCTCGCACAAGCTGGCCACCAACAAGATCGAAAAACTCCCGCTGGTGGACGAGCAGGGCCGGCTCAAGGGCCTGATCACCACCAAGGACTTCACCAAGGCCGAGCAGTACCCCCTGGCCACCAAGGACGATGAAGGCCGCCTCCGGGTGGGTGCCGCCATCGGCTTCTTCGGCGACGGCTGGGAGCGCGCCATGACCCTGGTGGACGCCGGCGTGGACGCCCTGTTCGTGGACACCGCCAACGGGCACTCCCAGGGTGTCCTGGACATGATCCGCAGGCTGAAGTCCGATCCCGTCGCCGCGCACGTGGACGTTATCGGCGGCCAGGCTGCCACCCGTGAAGGTGCCCAGGCACTGATTGACGCCGGCGCCGACGGCATCAAGGTGGGCGTTGGTCCCGGCTCCATCTGCACCACCCGTGTGGTGGCGGGCGTGGGTGTCCCGCAGATCACGGCCATCTACGAATCCGCCAAGGCTGCCATTCCGGCAGGCGTGCCGCTGATCGCCGACGGCGGCCTGCAGTACTCGGGCGACATCGGCAAGGCCCTGGTGGCCGGCGCCGACACAGTCATGCTGGGCTCCCTCCTGGCTGGCTGCGACGAGTCTCCGGGCGACCTGATCTTCGTCAACGGCAAGCAGTTCAAGTCCTACCGCGGCATGGGCTCCCTGGGCGCCATGCAGTCGCGGGGCAAGAACACCTCCTACTCCAAGGACCGCTACTTCCAGGCCGACGTGTCCGGTGACGACAAGCTGATCCCCGAAGGCATCGAAGGCCGCGTGGCATACCGTGGCCCGTTGTCCTCAGTGGCGTACCAACTGGTGGGCGGCCTGCGCCAGACCATGTTCTACACCGGAGCGCCCACCATTCCCGAGCTGAAGGTCCGCGGCAAGTTCGTCCGGATCACCTCCGCCGGCCTGAAGGAATCGCACCCGCACGACATCCAGATGACCGTCGAGGCGCCCAACTACGGCTCACGCTAAACGGCGAAGGGTTTTATTCACGCTGAGGCGTTTGAAAGAGGAGGCGGGATTTTCCCGCCTCCTCTTGTTGTTGGGTACCGGAGGGTGCTGTCGGCCTGAATGTCGGACCCCCGCTGCATGATGTCCATATGGAATCCAGCGGTGGGGTTGGGGTGGTTTTGGAGGGTGTTCGTGCCTCTGTTGCTGCCCTGGATGCGCTGGACCGTGAAGACGCATTTATAGCTGCCAGAGTGGGTGCGGGTTCCGGTGTTGATGTGCTGCAGCGCCGGTATGAGATCCGGCTGGAAAGGATGGAACTCCGGTCCCGGCTCACGGCGCAACTCGCGGCCGGGCAGGCACAGGACGCTGCCGAGGCAGTGGAGTTCCAGCAGGCCATGACACCGCCTGACGCCTCCGTGCAGGACCGCACCTACGCCGGGATGTCGGTGATGGAGGAGATCGCCGGGGTCCTGACCATCAGTTCCGCGGCCGCGGCCGCGTTCGTGGACCAATCCCGCAGGGTCTGTTCCCTGCCACCCGTCATGGACGCACTGGCCGCCGGCGTGATGTCCTGGCAGCACGCAAAGATCATCGCCGACGAAACCGAAAGCCTCGATGCCGCTGGTGCCGCCGGGTTGGTGGCGCACTTCTTCGACCCCGACGCACCCCACCCCGCCCGCGCTGCCGCCCCCGGTGAGCTCGTCCCGTCACGGTTCCGGGCCAAGGTCCGTGGGTGGCGGGAACGCCACCATCCCGACTCCATCGAGAAGCGCCATGTAAAGGGTGCGGCGGACCGGCGGATGGAATACACCCCCGACCGGGACGGCATGGCCTGGGTCTCCCTCTACCTGCCCGGGGACACCGCCTGTGCTGTCTGGAACCGGACCACCGCCACCGCACGCGGCCTCCAAGGCCCGGACGAACCCCGCACCCTCACCCAACTCCGCCCCGACATCGCAGCATCCTCCTCGGCGCCGGGCATACCACACAAACCGGGAAACCCATGGAGGTCGGACAGGTCCCTACCCCGCGGGCCGACGTCCTGGTCACCGTGCCCGTGCTCTCCCTCCTCGGCCAGACCGATGAACCCGCCGTACTGGATGGTTTCGGCCCGATCCCGGCATCCATGGCACGCAATCTCGTCGCGGACGGGGCGGATTCGTTCTACCGGGTCCTGGTCGACCCACGGGACGGGGCACCCCTGGAAATCGGCCGCAAAAGCTACCGGCTCACCGAGGCCATCAAACGCTGGATCAGGCTGCGGGATGCCAAGTGCACCTTCCCCGGCTGCACCAACAAGACCCCCGACAACGAAACAGACCACCTACACGCGTGGCAACACGGCGGCACCACCGGAACCAGCAACCTGGCACAGCTCTGCCCCAAGCATCATCGGCTCAAACATCACGGCAGATGGACACCGGACCCGGCCAACAAGAATGAGCCACCCGGCTGGACCTCACCAACAGGCAGGCACTACAAGCCCGAACACCAGGATGCCGAACCAACCCACTGGCCACAATGGCTGGGCCAGGAGTGGATGAGAGCGGCAACCCACAGCGGGGGAGCACATCGGTTGGTTGGTGGGCGGCCGGACTTCCACTACATGGCACACTCGCCAGGCGAAGATGCCCTGCTGCGCTGTCTCCATTCCACATCATGACGGACCGACCGGCACTAGGCTGATTCCATGTCCCAACCGCGCCATCCGGCGGAACTGACCCCTAAACGCGACCCGCAAAAGCGGCTTGCCCTGCGCCCCTATGCCAAGGCCGTGGCCCAAGTGCTCCGGGTGAGCTTCCGTGCCTCCCCGGGCGCGGTGGTCATGAAGGTGCTCGGTTCCCTGATCTCCGCTGTGTTGCCGCTGGTCACCACTTTCTACGCGTCCCTCACCACCACAGCATTGGCGGCAGCGTACGCGGGCGACGGCGGAGCGGGGCGCCTTGCCATCGTCTACGTCATCGTCACTGCCGCGCTGGGTCTGTTCTGGGGCGCCTTCAACAGCGTGGACCGTTACATCCAGCAGTTGATGAGTTTCAAAGTAGGCGCCATCGTGGGGGACCAGATGTACGAGCGCTTCCTCTCCCTGGAGTTCTGGCGCTACGACGACAAGGAGACGGTGGACCTTTACGACCGCGCCAAACGGTTCTCCGACTCCTACGCCCGCGTCCTGGACCGGATTGCCGCGATCTTCACCCAGCTTGTTTCGGTCATCCTGGCTGTAGTCGCCCTGCTGCTGGTCAGCTGGTGGATCGCCGTCATCGTCCTGGTGGCCATCGTGCCCAGCGTGTACCTACAGTTCAAGCTGTCCAGGGAACAGATTGCGCACTGGAACACGCAGGTGGACTCGCGCCGCCAGCGCCGCATGATCGAGACCAACCTCCTCCGCCCGCAGCACATTGCCGAAATGAGGCTCTACGGCATCGTCGGTTTCCTCATGGAGCTACGTTCCCGGCTCCGGGACGCGGACGAACGCCGTCGCCTCGACTACCAGCGTCGGTACATCCCCAAACAGCTGGCGGCGGACGCGCTGCAGTACGGTGCCGAAGTGGTGTCCCTGATCTGGGTGGTGGGCCGGATTATTGCCCGCGCAGCCCCGGTGGGCCAGTTCCTCTACGTCCAGCAGATCGTCAGCCGTGCCCTGTCCACCGCAAACAACCTCGTGTCCTCGCTCAGCTCTATTGATGAAGACCTGGCCAACCTGAAGGACTACGAGCTGTTCATGGCCATGCCCGTCCACTTGGAACATGCCCCGCCCCTCCTGGAAGCGCCCAGGGAAGTGAAGCTGAAGGATATCCGCTTCACGTACACAGGCAGCGAGATCGAGGTGATCAAGGGCATCAGCCTCACCATCCGCCAAGGCCAGCACATCGCCATCGTGGGGGAGAACGGTGCGGGCAAGTCCACGCTGATCCGGATCCTCGCAGGGCTCTACCGGCCCGACTCAGGCCAGGTACTGCTCGACGGCGTGGATCTCGCCGCCGTCGACGTCACCTCCTGGCACCGCCACCTTGCCGTGCTCAGCCAGGAGTTCCTGAAGTACGAGTTCGCCACTGCGGCCGACAACATCTACTTCGGCGACGTTGATTCGCCGCGCGACGACGCCCGCGTCCGCAAGGCTGCAGCCGACGCCGAAGCGCTCGAATTCATCAACAAACTGCCCAACGGCCTGGACAACCACGTGAGCAACTGGATGGAGGATCCTCGGGGACGGAAGGGAAGCGGCCTGTCCGGCGGCCAGTGGCAGCGGTTGGCGATGGCCCGGAACTTCTACCGGGACGCGTCCTTCATGGTCATGGATGAACCCACCTCCGCCATTGATGCCCTGGCGGAGCATCGTATCTTCACGCGTCTCTTCGCGGACCGCAGCAGCACCATCATCGCCATCAGCCACCGGCTCGCCACGATCGAGAAGGCGGACGTGGTGTACATGCTGGAGGATGGCTGCATTGTGGAGAAAGGCACCCATAAGGAACTGGTGGCCCTGCGCGGCCGGTATTTCAGGATGTTCGAGTCCCAGCTTTCCGTGGAGGAACCTGAAGAAGTCTGACGTGCCCGCCGGAGACTGTGAGCCGCGTGGTTGCGTCAGCGGCGCCGCAACCAGGCGGCGTAGAGACGGTCGCGGTGCTGGTGCAGGTGCCGCGAATACAGCATTCCTGTTCCAATAGGCAAGGGAAAAGCAGCCAGGAACGCAAGGATGGGCAGGACGTCGGGTGAGGTTCCGCGCGGCGTGGCCACCATCAGGAGTGAAACCAGCACCAGCATCGCCACCACCATGCCGATCACGGTTCCGGGAACAATTCGGATGTACTGCTCGGCACGGTTAGCGTCGTTGGCCGGGCGGGGTGCACTGCGCGTAAACCGCGGCCCCACTGCCATCAGCCAGCCCGCCCCGGAGATGCCAACGCCCAGGAACGCCAGCACGAGTCCATTCTCAGGATTCTGGCCAGTGCCGGCCAATACAATCGCCTGAACCGCGCCGGGTACGGCGAAGACCATACCCATCCACCAAAACCAGAAGACACGGGCCCGGCGGTGGGCGTGGCCCAGGGCTAGTTGCGGTGCGTCCTCAGTGCTGGGCGAAGCCACGCCACCCCTCATGAATGCTCCGTCAGGGAACGGCGTTCGAGCCAGCGGGCGTAGAGTCCGGCGCTGTTGCACATCAGGCGGCGGGTGTGCAGCAGGCCGGCGGCCGAGCCGAGGGGAACCGTGACCAGCAGCCCGAGCAGCGGCAAATTTTCCGGAGAGGCGCCGTTGGGGGTGAACAGGATCAAGGCCACGACGGCGGCCGTGGTGGCGACCAGAATAGTCCAGACCATCACTGGGGTGCCCCGGATCCCCCGCTCCACCCGCAGAAGGTCGGAAGCGGGGCGCGGCGGCCTGCGGGTGAACCGGAGCCAGGCGGTCAAGGCCCAACCCGTGGAAGCCAGCACTGCCCCCAGAACGGCCATAACGATGCCGGTTTCGGCGCTCTGGCCCAGTGCCAGCGCGAGCACGGCGTAGAGCAGGCCGGCGATGGCCAGCACTGCCGGGTACCACCAGGCGAAAAAGATCCAGGACCGGCGCTGGGCGTAGCCGTAAGCCGTCGCGTCCGGCACCCCTCCCAGATCCCTGATGCCGGAACCGAAAGGAGCCGATGCCCTTGAGTCATCGCCCGGTGCCACGCTGTTCCCCCAAAATCACTTTTCCGGTGCCAAAGCTAATACAGGCCCGCGCATGCAGCGATGGGCAGATCTATCCTCCGTGCCTGCCGTCCACCACGGTGGTGCGCACGCGGGCGATGCTCGGGCGGGGAGGGACGCTGCTGAAGCCGAACGTGACGGCTGGCCGGATGGGGGCCAGCGCTCCGGCATCGGCACCATTCCAGCGGACGACGGCGGACGTCACGTGCTGCAGGTCCGTCACCCCATAGAACTCCGTCCTTCCGCTGCCCGCAGTTCCGTAGGTGCGGGCGCCGGGTGCCGCGAGGGCAGCGAACGGATTGACCGCGGCGAGCCAGCGGGGATGGACTGCAAGGCGCCGGGGTACTGCCCGCAGCGCTGTTCCCAGCAGGGTCCTCGCGCCGGTGATGGCCCGGATCGCCAGCGGGCCGGCGTCGACCGTCAAGTTGTGGCGGTCGAGCGAGGCGGCGACGTCAACCACCTGCACCTCGTCAAAGCTGTAGGTGGCGGCGATAAAGCCGGCCACGTCGGGTGTGGGTGCCAGCAGCAGGCGGTGCCCGGAAGGCTGCTGCACCATGACGTCCGAGAAGGACCCAAAGGGGGAGTCCTGCCACATGCCCACCACGGCGCGCAGCCCGGAGGCGGTGCCAATCCCGGCGATGTGCCCGTCAAATGTCCAGCGGCTGCTCACCACGCCACTGTAACCGGAAGCGCGGCGCCTCACAGCGGCCCGTAGGCGGCGTTGCCGTACGGATCGCGCCAGACTGCCAGGTCCTCCTCGACTGCCCTTCGAAGGCCCGGGTTGGTCTGCACCCGCAGGCGGAACGACTCCCGGGCCCGGCCCAGGACCGCGGACGGGACGATGATGCACGCGACCAGCAGGGCCAGGAGGAGCACGTAGATGCCCACCACGATTGTGACCTCACCGGCACCCTTTGCCATGGCGGAGGGCAGGTACAGGTAAATGATCCCGCCGAGAACGACAGCCAGGAACGACACCATGCCGATGCCGCCGCGGGCAGATCCGGGGCCACGGGTGATCAGGGCCTTGTCAGTCCGGGGCAGGACGGATCGGACCCGTTTCCACCCGAAGAGGCCCAGCAGCACCAGGATGGCCCCCAGCGGGACCAAGACAAGCGCTGCCGCGGGATTCCCCGACATCACGGAGGTGAAGGCGCCTGCCAGGGCCAGGACGGGGCCGCCGGCGATCGCCCCGCTCCAGCCGGCGGCCAGGGTGCCCTGGGCATCGGCCAGCTCGCGGAGCCGGGAGGGGGCATCCGGCGGGCTGATCCTGGCCAGTTCGGGGGAGAGCCAGTAGTCGAGCGAATGCACGGGCAAATCGGCGGGGTAAGGAATGTGCTGTGTCATGCCGGGAGCAGGCCCAGTCCTTGGCGCAGCCGGTCCCTGAGGTCCTCCGCGCCCAGCGCCGCGGGGGCAGGCTGTGCGTCGTCGCCGATGACGATCTCCAGGGAACCGTCCGCCGCCGCCTTGACGTGGACGGCGTGGAAGGTGCCGTCCGCGAGGTGCCGGCGGAGCGTGCCGGCCGCGGGCAGCCCGTCCGGCGCCGTGCCCAGATAGAAACGGACCATTTCGATGGCGGTGGTGAACATTCCGTCAGCGTCGGTCACGGGGCGCAGTTCATGGACACCGTACTTGCTGAGGCTGAGGACCAAAGCCCCGTTGCCTGACCCGAACAGGAAATAGACGTGTTCAGCCTTGGGCGTCACCAGGGCCACCTCCAGCCACGCATCGGAATCCGCCAGGACTCCCGCCACACCGATTGCCGGCCCTGCGGGTACCAGGCTTTCCGCTTCGATGGTCATGAGCCCGCGTTCCAGGAGGGTGGCCACCCCGGCCTGTTCAAGCGGTGCACCGGCGGATTGGTCAAGCCGGAAAAGACTCTGGCATTTCAGGGCGCCGGTGGTTCCGGCCAGGGCAATCAGGGCGATCAGTTCGTGTTCGGTGATGAGCAGGGGTGCGTCTTCTTGGGTAGTCACAGCAGCCTTAGGGTCGACAGGTCTCGGGTTTTAGTCTAGGGAAGCCTGGATGTCAGGTGAGCCAGCCCCACACCTTCTTAGCTCCGTCTGCAACGGCATCGACGGTCTTTTTGGCGCCGTCGGCCACCGCATCAACGGTCTTTGTGGCCGCATCTGCCACCATTTCGGAGGCCGAGCCGTAACCGAGGTTCGAGGCGAGCAGGCCCAGGCCGCCCCAGGCGATGCCGGCCACGGCGAAGAACGGCCGCCCCTGGAAAAAGCTTCCGGCGGCAAGGACGGCGGAGATGCCGCCGTCGACCGCCATGCCGGTATTGCGGGTCTCCATACCCTGCAGCAGTTGGACCCCACCCGTGACAATCCCCAGCCCGCCCGACAGGCGTCCGAGCATGGACGTGCCGTTGAGGACTTGTGTTCCGCGGACGTATCCAATGCCCCGAACCTGGGCGTACTGCGCGGTGAGCCAAGGCCAGTCGGTCAGTTTTGTGAGAAGGCCGCCCTTGGCCATGGTGGCCATAAGATCGTCCGTATAAAGCCCAGCCGTGGTCACCGCAGTGTTGGCTCCCCACCACCCGGGACTTGCGGCAACGCCGAGCACGGCGTCCAACGGCCCGGGCGCCGCGGTGCCCGGCACCCCGGGGGTTGAGGGGCCCACGGGACCCCCAGATGGTCCGGCCCGGCCGGTGCTGGCCTGTTCCTGCTCGTCAGCCTGCGTGAGGAGCGTCTTCGAAGCGTCCAGCAGAGACTGGGACGTCTGCCTCATCATGGGGCGCCAGGTGTCACTCCACTCGCGCCGGAAGCGCCCGCCGTCGTTGCCCTTCCACTCGATGCTTGCTACCAGGCTGGTGATCTGGCGTTCCGTATCCATCAGGCGGGACCCGGAACGGTCCATGGATTTGGACAGGGAACGCAACTGCTCAATGTCAGCGCCGTAGAGGCCAGGGGCCATGGTTGGTTCTCCTCGGAAGATCGGCACGGGAGCGTTCACCGATGCCCCCGGCCCTTAGGCTACGTGTCGTCCGACTGCCCTGCCATGGGCACCCCTGCCCATCTGCACACGGCCAGGGACGGCCCAGGCAAAGCCACCGAAGCCACTGGGATAACCTAGAGCAGTGACTTATGAGATCGAGATCGGCCGTGGCAAGCGTGGGCGTCGTGCCTACTCCCTGGATGACATAGCAATCGTCCCCAACCGTCGCACCCGCGACCCCAAGGACGTCTCCGTCTCCTGGCAGATCGATGCGTACCAGTTCGAGATGCCGGTGATCGCGGCCCCCATGGACTCGGCCATGTCACCGGCCACCGCTATCGCCCTGGGCAAGCTGGGCGGCCTCGGCGTGCTGGACCTGGAAGGCCTCTGGACCCGGTATGAGGATCCGCAGTCCATCCTCGATGAGATCGCGGCGCTCCAGGATGAAACCAACAGCCCGGCCGTCACCACGCGCATGCAGGAGCTGTACCAGGCACCCATCCAGCCCGAACTCATCACGTCCCGGCTCGCCGAAATGCGTGACGCCGGCGTCACCGTTGCCGGGTCACTCACCCCGCAGCGCACCCAGGAGCACTACAAGACGGTCCTCGCGACCGGCGTCGACATCTTCGTGATCCGCGGCACCACCGTGTCGGCAGAGCATGTCTCCAAGGACCACGAACCGCTGAACCTCAAGCAGTTCATCTACGAACTCGACGTCCCCGTCATCGTCGGCGGCGCTGCCGGCTACACTCCGGCGCTGCACCTCATGCGCACCGGCGCTGCGGGCGTACTGGTGGGCTTCGGCGGCGGTGCAACCACCACCACGCGCCGTGCCCTGGGCATCCACTCGCCCATGGCCTCAGCCATCTCCGACGTCGCCGCCGCCCGCCGGGACTACATGGACGAGTCAGGCGGACGCTACGTCCACGTCATTGCCGACGGCGGCATGGGCACCTCAGGTGACATCGTCAAGGCGATCGCCATGGGCGCCGACGCCGTCATGCTGGGCAGCGCCCTGGCCAGGGCAGAAGAAGCCCCCGGCAAGGGCTGGCACTGGGGCCAGGAGGCCCACCACACCGAGCTGCCCCGCGGAGACCGCGCCAACGTCGGCACCGTCGGCCCGCTGGAGGAAGTCCTCTTCGGACCCGGCCACCACACCAACGGCACATCCAACCTCATCGGCGCCCTGCGGCGCTCCATGGCCACCACCGGCTACTCGGACCTGAAGGAATTCCAGCGGGTCGACGTCGTCGTGTCGCCGTACGCAGGGAACTGACACGCCCCGGCAGGGCGGGGCGGGCGCCCTCCCGCCCTGCCCAAAGCACGCCCCTAGCAAGTAGTGTGGGTTTACTACGGCACTAGAGGCACTGGAGGCGTTCAATGAAGAGTGTTCCTGCAAACGGCGGGGTCCTTGGCCCGGAAGCCAGGGAAGCATCCATCCAGCGGCTGCGCGCCACCACCGAACCGGGCCAGGAACTTGACATCCTGATCGTCGGCGGCGGCATCGTTGGCACGGGGGCTGCGCTTGACGCCGTGACCCGCGGGCTGAGCGTTGGCATCGTCGAAGCAAGCGACTGGGCGGCCGGTACGTCCTCGCGCTCGTCCAAACTGATCCACGGTGGTTTGCGCTACCTGGAAATGCTGGACTTCGCCCTGGTCAAGGAGGCCCTGCAGGAACGCGGGCTGCTCCTCTCCGAAATCGCACCCCACCTCGCCCGGCCGGTGCCGTTCCTCTATCCGCTGACCAAACCCTTCATCGAGCGTCCCTACGTGGGGGCCGGCATCGCACTCTATGACGCGATGTCCGTTTCCGCTTACCACAGCAGGGGAGTGCCGTTCCACAAGCACCTGAGCAGGCGCGGCACCCTGCGGGCCGCCCCCAGCCTCAAGAACGACGCCTTCGTCGGGTCCATCCGGTACTACGACGGCCAGGTGGATGACGCCAAATACTGCGCCAACCTGGTCCGCACGGCCGCCTACTACGGCGCCCATGCCGTGAACCAGATGAAGGTGGTGGACTTCCTCCGCGAAGGCGAACGGGTGGTGGGCGCCAAGGTGGAAAACCGCGAGGACGGGACGCAGTTCAGCATCCGCGCCAAGCAGGTCATCAACGCCACCGGCGTGTGGACCGATGAAACCCAGGCCATGGTGACAGACCGCGGCCAGCTGAAGGTCCGCGCTTCCAAGGGCATCCACCTGGTGGTTCCCCGCGACCGCTTCCAATCCACGGTGGGTCTGATCCTGCGTACCGAGAAGTCCGTGCTGTTCGTCATCCCGTGGGGACGGCACTGGATCATCGGCACGACTGACACTGACTGGCACCTGGACAAGGCCCACCCCGCGGCTTCCAGCAAGGACATCGACTACGTCCTGGAGCATGTCAACCAGGTGCTGAAACGGCCCTTGACCCGCGAAGACGTCGAAGGGGTCTATGCCGGCCTGCGGCCGCTTCTGGCCGGCGAAAACGACTCGACCGCCAAGCTGTCCCGCGAGCACGTGGTGGCGCACCCTGTTCCCGGACTTGTGGTGGTGGCAGGCGGAAAGTGGACCACCTACCGTGTCATGGCCAAGGATGCCGTCGACGAGGCCACCCGCACCATGGACGAACGGGTCCCGCCCAGCTGCACCGAAACCATTCCGCTCCTGGGCGCCAGCGGTTTCCGGGCCGCCTGGAACCGCCGCAACCGCACCGCGGAGGAATCGGGGGTCCACGTGGCCCGGATCGAGCACCTGCTCAACCGGTACGGGTCCATGACACCCGAGGTCCTGGCCATCATTGAGCAGAACCCGGAACTGGCGGAACCACTACCGGGTGCCGACGACTACCTGCAGGCAGAGGCCGTCTACGCCGCAAGCCATGAAGGTGCCCGCCATGTGCAGGACGTCCTGACCCGGCGCACAAGGATCTCCATCGAAGCATGGGACCGCGGCGTGTCCGCCGCCCCCGTTGTCGCTAAACTGATGGGTGACGTCCTTGGCTGGAGCGACACGCAGCGTGAAAACGAAGTCCGCCACTACCTTGCCCGCGTGGAGGCCGAACGCCTCAGCCAGCAACAGCCGGACGACGAATCCGCAGACGCCGCCCGCCTGGGCGCGGAAGATATCGTGCCCTTGCGTTGAGGGGCCGTTCGCCCCACTGCTGACCGAAGGGAAACGCCTTGGCGGAACCACTGGACCCGTATGACGCCCACCTGACCACCGCCGACATGGTGATCCTGGAAATGGAGGCGAAGGACAAGACCGAGGCCACCAACCAACTGGCAGAGCGGCTTCACGCCGCCGGGCGGATCTCGGATCTTGACGGGTTCCTGAAGAACGTCAATGCCCGGGAGCACCAGCTGGCCACGGGGCTCCCGGGCGGCATCGGACTGCCGCATGCCCGCAGCGAATTCGTGTCCCAAACCTCCATCGCCGTCGGCATCACCAAGTACGGCCACGCGCTCGACTTCGGGGCAGCCGACGGTCCTGCCACGGTCATCCTGCTGATCGCCACCCCGGCCAGCTCGTTCTCCGACCACCTGGAAGTCCTGGCCACCCTGGCCAGGTCACTCTCCAAGGAATCATTCCGCGAATCGCTGCGGCGTGCCTATGACGCCGAAGTAATCGCCGAGCTCATCAACTCCAGCCTGGTGTTCTTCGACCACTAGGCGCATCCCCGGTCCCGCTTCCGGGCCCGGACGCCCTTGGCGTTTAGTTGTTCTACAGAAGTACGAAGTACGGTTAAGACGTGTGGAAAACAGCCCTTAAGCCCCGATGGATCGCAGGCTTTATCTTCGCGATCGCTCTCTCCGGGGTCTTCGTGCTGCTGAGCCAGTGGCAGTTCGGCCGCTCCACCCAACCCGAGGTTCCGGTCAACCCCGCCACCGAACAGGTGCAGCCCCTCACCGGCACCCTGCAGCCGGGTGAGTTCTTCCACGGCAGCGTTGCCGACCAGATGGTCACTGCCCAGGGGACGTACAGTCCCGACAAGCAGGTCCTGGTTCCCGGGAGGCTCCACGACGGCAAAACCGGCTACTGGGTTGTTTCAGCCTTCGCCGTCATCGGCGCCCCCGCCCTGACCGGAGCAGGCGCCTCACCACAGACGTGGATCCCGGTGGCACGCGGGTGGGTCGCCCAGCCCGGGGACGCGGCAGCACCGCCGTCGGGCCTTGTCGAACTGACCGGGCGGCTGCTGCCGTCCGAAGCGCCGGTGGCGGGGAAAGCTCCGAAACCGGGGGAGGCCTCGGCCGTCTCCGTGGCGGAGCTCATCAACTACTGGGAGGTGAGCAGCTACCCCGGTTTTGTGTCTGCCACCGCGGAAGTGGTGGGCGGCAAGGACGTCAGCGCTGCAGCGGTTCCGGGGAACCTCCTTCCACTGGACATCGGTCCGCAGCCGCCGGCGCAGCACATCAACTGGCTCAACCTCTTCTACTCCATCGAGTGGGTTGTCTTCGCCGGGTTCGCCCTTTTCATCTGGTGGCGGCTGGTCAAGGACGACTACCACCGGGACCTTGAGGAGGCCCTTAACGACGCCGGGGACGATGATGACGGGCACGACGAAAAGCACCAGCTTCCACAGCAGGCCGAACAGCACCAGCAGCCTGAACAGCACCAGCAGAAGGTACAGCCATGATTGATCCGAAACCGGCCACCCCCTCATCGCAGGCCGCCGGCAAGACATCCGGGAAGAAACGCCGTTTCGGCGGTACCGAGGCCCAGATCCGGTCCGCCCTGAAGTTCTACAAGGTCATGGCCTACCTCACCGGCACCATGCTCCTGCTGCTGTGTGCGGAACTGGTGGCACGGTACGGCTTCGGGCAGTACCTGTTCGCGGGCGGCACCAACGCGGTGACCGGCCAGCCGTTCGGCTTCGGATTCGCCGACGCGGAACCGCCCGGGGTGCTCAACGGCATGAACGTCTCCGTCACCGTGCTGATCGTGCACGGCTGGATGTACGTTGTGTACCTGATCTCCAACTTCCGGCTCTGGTCCCTGATGCGCTGGCCCTTCCTGAAACTGGTGCTGCTGGCACTGGGCGGCGTCGTGCCGTTCCTGTCCTTCATCGTGGAGAAGAAGTTCCACGCAGAGGTGGAAGCCGAACTGGCCGCCAATCCGCAGGCTCCCCAGCGCTACTGAAACGGGCCTGGCGCGCACCGGCCACCCGCCGTCGGACGTCTACTGCGTCACAGCGCGGCTTCTCAAGGTGCGCCGGTGCAAGGGCGCAAAGTAGGCTATTACGGTGACTACTCCCACTGCATCCCAGACTTCCCAGAAGCCGGTGCTGGTTGTTGATTACGGTGCCCAGTACGCGCAGCTGATTGCACGCCGCGTCAGGGAAGCGAATGTGTATTCGGAAGTGGTTCCGCATACCTACTCCACCGAGCAGCTCCTGGCCAAGAACCCTGCCGCCATCATCCTGTCCGGAGGCCCCTCCAGCGTCTATGCCGACGGCGCCCCCAGCGTGGGTGCCGACCTCTTCGAAGCCGGCGTCCCCGTCTTCGGGATCTGCTACGGGTTCCAGGCCATGGCCAACGCCCTGGGCGGCAAGGTGGACAAGACCGGCCTGCGGGAGTACGGATCCACGGAGACCACCATCCTCGGCGACGGCCGCTCGGTGCTAGAGGGCATGCCCCAGCACCAGAAGACCTGGATGAGCCACGGCGACTCCGTGCATGAAGCACCTGCAGGATTCGATGTCCTCGCCACGACGGCGGGCGCCGAAGTCGCAGCCTTCGCCAACGAGGAAAAGGGCCTCTTCGGCGTGCAGTGGCACCCCGAAGTCAAGCACTCCGCCTACGGCCAGCAAGTGCTCGAAAACTTCCTGTTCAAGGGCGCCAAGCTGGAGCCCAACTGGACCACCGGCAACATCCTCGAAGAACAGGTGGAGCGCATCCGCCAGCAGGTAGGGGATGCCCGCGTCATCTGCGGTCTCTCCGGCGGCGTGGATTCGGCAGTGGCGGCAGCCCTGGTGCAGCGGGCTGTGGGCGACCAGCTCACCTGTGTGTTCGTGGACCACGGACTGCTGCGTGAAGGCGAAGCGGAGCAGGTTGAACGCGACTTCGTGGCCGCCACCGGCGTGAAGCTGTACGTGGCCAACGAACAGGAACGCTTCCTCTCGGCCCTGGCCGGTGTCAGCGATCCCGAAACCAAGCGCAAGATCATCGGCCGGGAATTCATCCGCGCCTTCGAAGAAGCCGAACTGGCCATCATCGCCGAGGCCGCAGCCCACGGCGAAAAGATCAAGTTCCTGGTCCAGGGCACCCTGTACCCGGACGTCGTCGAATCCGGCGGCGGCGAAGGTGCAGCCAACATCAAGAGCCACCACAACGTGGGCGGCCTCCCCGAGGACCTGCAGTTCGAGCTCGTTGAGCCGCTGCGCGCCCTGTTCAAGGACGAGGTCCGTGCCGTGGGCGCCCAGCTCGGCCTGCCGCAGGAAATCGTCGGCCGCCAGCCCTTCCCGGGCCCCGGCCTGGGCATCCGGATCGTCGGCGAGGTCACCAAGGAACGGCTGGACCTGCTGCGCAAGGCGGACGCCATCGCGCGTGCCGAGCTGACCGCGGCCGGGCTGGACAACGAGGTATGGCAGATGCCCGTGGTCCTGCTCGCGGACGTCCGCAGCGTCGGCGTCATGGGCGACGGCCGCACCTACGGCCACCCCATCGTGCTCCGTCCGGTGTCCTCCGAAGACGCCATGACTGCCGACTGGTCGCGCCTGCCGTACGACCTGCTGGCACGGATCTCCAGCCGGATCACCAACGAGGTGGACGGCGTCAACCGGGTGGTGCTGGACGTCACCAGCAAGCCGCCGGGAACCATCGAGTGGGAATAGCATCCTAGTGGCCGGCCTCCGACAGCGGGGGCCGGCCACTGCTTTTTCCCAGCGAATTCCTCCGCAATTTCCGGTGCCCCAGTGTTGCGGTCGCTCAAGTCCGGCGCCGGAGCGGCTACTCTCGAATCTATGCCGGTATGGTCCAGGACGTCACGTGCAAACGCAGAAAAGAAGGCAGAAGTGTCAGTTGGTCAAGGCCACCCGGAAGGCTCGGAGGAGCTTCGTAAATGGCTGTCCGGGCTCAAACCCGTCACCGGCGCGGACACGATGCTCCGCTTCACCAAGACGCCGGAAGGTTCCATCGACCTCACCTCGGCCCACCCCTCGGGCCTTGCCCAGCTCATGGCCGGGCGCCGCACACGCCTGTCCACCCTGATCCGTGACCGGCAGCAGTACGTGGTGGCCGCGAGGGCGTCGCGCAACATCCGGTCAAAGATCTTCGAGCTCGCCAACGACCGCGGCATCGACGCCGGATACCTGTCGGCAGGCACTGTGGTGTGGACATCCGCCGTCGGGGGCAAACCCCAGCGCGTGTCAGCCCCGGTCATGCTGACCGCCATCTCCCTGACGGTTCGCCCCGGGGAGGACGACTTCGAACTGCAGCTCACCGAACAGGCGCAGATCAACCCCGCCCTGGTGCGGCACCTGAAAAACATCCACGGGATCGTGTTCGACGTCAACGCCGTGACCCGGCTGGCCTACAGCACTGCACGGTTTGACCCCCAGCCCGTCCTGGACCGGCTGGCCACCCTGATCCGGCCCATCCACGGCGCTGAAACCCAGCACAACCTGCTGGTCTCCACCTTTGCGGACCTCTCCGGCAACCTCGACGACCCCTGGATCAACGACTCCCACCCCATCGTCTCTGCGCTGGCCACCGCCGCCGGCGGCGAAGTGGTGGACGTTGAGGAACCGGATCCGTCCCGCTTCCCGCACCTGGATAACAGGAACCCCAAGGATGAGCTGCTGCTGCTGGATGCCGACACGGACCAGCAGTACGTGGTCGATGCGGCCCGCGCTGGGGACTCCCTGGTGGTCAGCAGCCCGCCCGGCACCGGCCAGACCCAGACCGCCATCAACACCATCGGCGCCCTGGTGGATGCCGGCAAGACAGTGCTGGTGGTGGGAGATCGCCGCGCCAGCCTGAACGAGGTTTCCGGGCACCTGGAGTCGTTGGGCCTGGAGTCCATCCTCTTCCAGCTGACCGGGAACGTCACCGCCCAACAGCTGAAAGGCCAACTGGTCCGGGCAATCGTCCGCAATGAAAAGTCCCTGGAACCCCAGCTGGGGAACCTGCACACCACCCTGACCGAACACCGGCACGCCCTGATGGACCACGTGGCATCGCTCCACAACGTCCGCGAGAGGTGGGGCTGCTCGCCGTACCAGGCCATGCAGTCGCTCGCTGAGCTCACCTCGATCCATCCTGCCCCGGCCACCACCGTCCGGCTCAAGCGCAGCGTCCTGGACAGCATCCGGGACCGCGAGGAGCTGGCGGGCCGGCTGCGGCGCGCCGCGGAACTGGGCAGCTTCAGCAAGGCGGCCACCACCAGCCCCTGGCACGGAGCCAGGCTGCTGACCCGGAAGGAAACCGAGGAAGCCCAGGACCTGGTCCGCTCGGTGGCCAAGAGCCTCCCCGTCCTGCGCGACCGCATGGACGCCGTTGCCGAGCACGCCGAAATCCGCCTGGGCGAATCCTTCGCGGAGTGGGGCGAGCAGCTGGAACTGCTGGTTGCCGTCCGGGGCAGCCTGGACAAGTTCACCCCGGACATCTTCGACCGGCCCGTGACAGACCTGATCTCCGCCACGGCGCCGTCCGCGTGGCGGCGGGAGCGGGGCATCGAGCTGACCGCCATGCAGCGTTCCAGGCTGCGCCGTGTAGCCAAGGAATACGTGCGTCCGGGCGTCCACATCGCGGACCTGCACTCGTCCCTGGTGCTGGTCCAGGAACAGCGTGCCCTCTGGGCGGGCTACGCCACCACGCAGCGCCATCCCGCCGTTCCCTCCGGCCTGGCCGAGATGAACGCCATGTACCGGTCCCTGGACCAGGAGCTGGCACAGCTGGGCGAGGCCCTGCAGCACTCCGAAGACGGCGGGGCTTTGTCCACCGTTCCCTATGCGCAGCTGATGGACCGGCTGGAACGCCTGGTGGCGGACACCGATACGCTCAAGACGCTGCCCGAACGCACACTCCTCATTGAGAACATGCGCGAACACGGCCTGGGCGAACTCCTGGCCGACCTCGCCGAACGGGAAGTTCCGGAAGGATCCGTCGCCGCGGAGCTGGAGCTGGCATGGTGGCAGTCCGCGCTTGAGGCAATGATCAGCGGCGACGACTACCTGGCGATGTCCGACGGCGACGCCTTGCGCCAGCTGGAAGCGGAATACCGGCTGGCCGACAACGCCCACATTGCCAGCGGCGCCGCCCGCCTGCGTTGGGACCTCGCGGAACGGTGGCGGACAGCCATCGCTGCCCAGCCGCGCCAGGCAGACCTGCTCCGCAGCCTGCTCAAGGACGGCCGGGTGTCCCTGCCTTCCCTCACCGCGCAGGCGCCTGAGCTGATCGGCACGCTCGTCCCGGTCTGGTCCGTCAGCCCGTACCTGATGACGGGCCTGCTTCCGGCAGAACAGCACTTCGACGCCGTCGTGATCCTCGACGCGGAGGCCACCTCCCTGCAGGCCGTCCTGCCGTCGATTGCCCGGGCACGGCAGGTGATCGCCTTTGGCGATCCGCGCATCGCCACGCCGCGGACGTTCACGGTTGGGGTGGAGCGGCTTGCACCCGGCGAGTCCGCCCACCACCGCGTCGAGAGCGCTTTCACCGCGCTCTCCGCAGTGCTGCCGGTGTGGCGGCTCAACGTGGTGTACCGCGCAGTGGACGAGGACCTGGTCCTGCAGCTCAGCAAGAACTTTTACGACGGCGGCCTGCGCCGGCTGCCCGAAGGCCAGTCGGCCACGGGGCTGGACCGGTCCCTGCTGGTGGAATACCTGCCGGACGGCACCGGCCTTCCCAGTGCCGACCATGAGGGCGTGGAGTCCGTGGTGGCCGAGGTCAACCGGGTAGTGGAGCTGGTCTTCGAGCACGCCCGCCTGCGTCCGCGGACGTCCCTCGCGGTCGTGACCGCCAGCCTGCGGCACGCGGCCAGGATTGGCGAGTCCATCCGGCTCCAGCTGTCCAACCAGCCGGGCCTGGCCGGATTCTTCGGCGCCGGCCCGGAGTCCTTCCGGGTGGTGGACCTGGAACGCGCCCAGGGCCTGGTCCGCGACCATGTCATCT
Source organism: Arthrobacter sp. DNA4 (assembly GCF_024362385.1). Taxonomy (NCBI): domain Bacteria; kingdom Bacillati; phylum Actinomycetota; class Actinomycetes; order Micrococcales; family Micrococcaceae; genus Arthrobacter; species Arthrobacter sp. DNA4. The sequence goes on along the minus strand of NZ_CP101466.1, from coordinate 3,166,912 downwards.
TCTCGCCGGGATTCGGGCGGACCCCGCACGGGCGGGCCCTCCACAACTTCGGGCCGCTGTCTGCTGAAGGCGGCCGGGAGAAGTTTGCCCTGGCCATGACCCGGGCCCGCCGTTCCCTGCACGTGCTCACGTGCTTCCGGCCCGAGGACCTGGACCACACCCGGCTCACCCATGGGGCGGTGGACCTGTACGCGCTGCTGGACCGGGAACTTTCCGGCAACACGGATCTTGGCACCCCCGCGTCCCGCGCCGCCGCCAGCGAACAGGCGCTTGGCGCGGACCCGTTGGTGGCGGACCTGGGCGACCGGCTGCGTGCCCGGGGCGCAAGGGTCTGGCACCAATACGACGGGGCAATCGATGTAGTGGCAGCCGCCGACCCCCTGAATACCATGGGCCAGGAGGACTCCGAGATTCCGCGGCCTGTGGCCATCGAGTCCGACGGCACTGCGCAGTACCGCACCATGAGCGTGCGTGAACGCAGCAGGCTGCGTCCGCAACTGCTGGAACGCCTTGGCTGGCGGTACATGCCGCTGTGGACCATCGAAGTGTTCACGGACCCGTCGTCCTGCGCAGACCGCATTGCAGGCTATCTGGGCCTGGAGAACATGGTGCTGCCGGGAAGGACCCACCAGTCTGTGGGCTTCCTTGACGACGACGTTGACCAGGCGCTCAATGGAATTGACGCCGCGCCGTCCGCCGGAGTTTCCTACCTGCCCGGGGATCCCGGCACAGGCCGGAACGGTGACAGCGGAAACCAGGAAGCGGGATCCATGACCGAGGAAAAGAAACCTGCACACGGCAGGCTTGAGGAAGACGGCCGCGAGGAAGACATGCGCCAGGACAAGATCCAGGACGGGCAGGCAGAAACAGTTACCGGCGGGGACGTTCCTGCAGGCCCGGCCGAAACGGGTCCGGCGACCCGGACGGTAACAGGCGGCGCTGAAGAGATCCTCCCGAGCAAGGCCGCAGAGGACGACGCCCGCAACTGGGGTGACCGTGAGGATGACCACGACACGTGGTTGAAGGAACAGAAGCCGCCGCACTGGGGCTGACCGCCACAAGGTTACGGCGGCCCGACCAGGACGAAGAACAGCCGGCCTTGGGTTGACGCTCCGGCCAGGCGTAATGCTTGTTCGGCGGTGGCTGCCACCACGATCAGTCCGTCCGTCTCCGTGGTGCCCAGCCACTGGCCGCTCTGGCCGCCCTTGTTGGAGGTCCACAGTACGGGGACTGCCGACGCCAGCACCTCCGACGGGCCCTGCTGGTCGAACCCGTTGGCTGATGTGAGCACAACGTTGACCAGCTGTCCGGGGGAGACCAGCTGAATCGACGAGGCATCCGCCATCCGCAGTGGAACTGCGGCTGAACCGGGCGGCGTACCTGCCAGGAGCCCGGGACCCACCAGCTGGGCATCGGTGAGGAGCTGGCCCTTGCGCATGGGTGCGGCGAGCTGTTTGCCGGTGGCGGCGGCGTCATCCCGGAGGAAGCCGTCGGCCACCATGCCAGGGGGCACCTGGACTCGGACCACGTCCGCGTCCGATACGGCGGTACCGGCAGGAAGATCCCGGGTAGCGGCCAGGGCCGTGGCGGTGGAGAGCGGGGCAGGAGTGAGCTGCTGGACGGCGATCGCGGCAGCTGCGCACAACAACAGTGCAGCGGCGAGCCGGCGGTTTCGGCTCAACCAAGCGGCAACACGCGCGGCCAGTGGGCGGTTCCTGGGGCTGCGGCCAGCCCCTGCAGGGCCCGAAGAATACCGGAGGGCGGCGCGGCGGCGGGGAAGTAAGGGCATGCGCCCACGCTAACTCCGGGCGCACGCGCAAGGGGGCCGGGATGAGGCCTATGTGGACAAAAGCGGCCGGACGCTGGAAAGCGCCGGCCGCCGTCGTGAAGTCTGTGCCGGACTAGCTCGCGGCGGCTGCGGGCGCCGGCGCGGCGGGGGCAGCAGCAGGCGCGGCCGGAGCCGCGGCGGGCGCGGGGGAAACCGAGCTGCCCTTGGAATCGCGGGAGTCCGTGCGGTAGAAACCGGAGCCCTTGAAGACGACACCGACGCTGTTGAACTTCTTACGCAGCGTCCCCTCGCATTCAGGGCAGGACGTCAGGCTGCTGTCCGAGAACGACTGGACGATGTCGAAGGCGTGGCCGCAATCCTTGCAGGCGTAAGCATATGTTGGCACTGGTGCTCCTCCTCTTGGGCAAACGAGAGGTCCCGTGCTGCCACCTGGTAAACCATTAGCAGTCGCAGGGCCTGAGTGCTAATTCTATCACTGTGCACGGAACGCCCGTGCTCAGGCGCCACCCGCCAGGGGCCGGTACCCGGAAGGAACCAGGACGGCCGGGACCGGACGGTCGAACTCCTCGGCCGGGATCCGTCCGGCGGGCAGCAATTCATCGTCGTAGATAACAGCGGCCAGCGGAATTTCCTTCCCGGCCGTAGCGAGGTGCCCCAGGAACTTGTCGTAGTAGCCGCCGCCCTGGCCAATCCTGTTGCTTACCAGGTCCACGGCTGTGGCGGGAATGAAAAGCACAGCGGCGTCGCCGGCGGTTTCGGGCCCATGCCGGTGCCCCGCAGGTTCCAGGATGGGCGCGTACCTGCTGCGCTCGAAGCCGGTGTCCGGAGTCCAGAACACCCAGCTCAACTCCCTGGCCGGTTCGCACACCGGAAGCAGGACCTGGTGGCCGCTGCGGTGCAGGGCGTTGATCAGCGGCAGGGTGGGTGGTTCCTGCCCCACGCCAAGGTATACGCAGGCTATCCCGGGACGGCCTTGCGTCACCGATCCAGCCCAGGCTTCCCCATGGGTGGCCAGGGCCTGAAGCTTCCAGTTGTGCCGGCATCAGGCCTGCCCGCCGGTGCCGGTGGGCGGCCCGGATCCTGTCCTTGACAGCGTTAGTCTCCTGCAGCATGTTGTCCTCCCTGAAGCCCGGTGTTCCGCGGCGTTGAAGCCCCGTGCCGGCGTTCGGTGCCGGGGGTTACTGAAATACTTGACGCTGACGTTAGATTAGTCCGGTGAACACCAGTAATCCCAGAGTCCGCAAAGTCGTCATTCCCGCAGCGGGCCTGGGCACCAGGTTCCTGCCTGCCACCAAGGCCATGCCCAAGGAAATGCTTCCCGTCGTGGACAAGCCTGCCATCCAGTATGTGGTGGAGGAAGCCGTCCACGTGGGCCTCAACGACCTGCTGATGATTACCGGCCGCAACAAACGCGCCCTCGAAGACCACTTCGACAGGGTGCCATCCCTCGAATCGACCCTCGAGGACAAGGGCGATACGGAAAAGCTTGCGTCCATCCAGGCCGCGAGCCAGCTGGGTGACATCCACTACGTCCGGCAGGGCGATCCCCACGGCCTGGGGCATGCCGTCCTCCGGGCGAAGCAGCACGTGGGCGATGAAGCCTTCGCGGTGCTGCTGGGCGACGACCTCATCGATGCCCGCGACGAACTCCTCAGCATCATGATTGACGTACAGGCGAAAACCGGAGGGTCCGTCGTCGCCCTCATTGAGGTGGAACCCTCCCAAATCAGCGCCTACGGCTGCGCCGACGTCCAGGCCATCGAGGGCGAGGATTATGTTCGCGTCAACCGGCTAATCGAAAAGCCCTCGCCGGAGGAAGCCCCGTCCAACCTGGCGCTGATCGGCCGATATGTCCTGCACCCCGCCGTGTTCGAAGTCCTTGAGCACACGGAGCCGGGCCGCGGAGGCGAAATCCAGCTGACGGATGCCCTGCAGGAACTTGCCTCCGGTGACGGCGAGGGACATGGCGTGTATGGCGTGGTGTTCCGGGGCCGCCGTTACGATACCGGCGACAAGCTCAGCTACCTCAAGGCCTGCGTCCAGCTGGCCATCGACAGCGATGACCTGGGACCCGGCCTGCGGGAATGGCTGCCGGGCTTCACCGCCGGCCTCTCCCGGTAGCGCCGTGCGCACAGGTCCCATCTGACCGGCCACCCTCGAGTGCGGCGACTTGGTCCTGCGGCCCATCCGGTACCGGGACAAGAAAGAGTGGACTGAAGTACGGTCGCGGAACAGTGAGTGGCTGGCCCCGTGGGAGGCCTCCAACCCGGACCCGTCCGGCGGGCTCCCGGACTACCGGCACATGGTCCGCTCGCTCAACCTGCAGGCTGCACAGGCTACCGCCCTGCCCTTCGTCATCACGGAGTGGAGGCCGGGCCTGAGGAATCCGGCCATCGTGGGCCAACTGACGGTGTCTTCCATCGTCTGGGGTTCGGCCATGATGGCAACGTTGGGGTACTGGGTGGACCAATCCCGGGCGGGACGGGGGATAGCCCCCACATCCGTGGCGCTGGTAACGGACCACTGTTTCCGTACGCTTGGCCTGCACCGGATGGAAATCAACATCCGGCCCGAGAACGGACCCAGCCTGCGGGTGGTGGAAAAGCTGGGGTTCCGGGACGAGGGGTACCGTCCCCGTTTCCTGCACATCAACGGCAAATGGGCGGACCACCGTTCGTTCGCCCTCACCTCCGAAGAGGTCCCGGAAGGCCTGTTGGGTCCGTGGCTGGCGTCGCGCCGGTCATAAATCCAACGGTTTGCCAGTGGGGGCACGACACACCGCAGCTAATGCGGCCTGAGCAGGCATGATGCTCATACGGTTTTGAGTGTGGACTTCCCCCTTAGCAGCTCAGTGATCCTTGTGGTTGCCGTCGCGCTCTGGATTGTATGGGTTGCCCCTTACGTCCTCCGGAACCGCAGGCACCAGTTCCAGCCCGCCGGCGAGTTCCTGGCAGACGCCCCCGCCGATGAAAGGCCGGATCCGCATGCCGGCCTGGTCCTGAACGTCGCCGCCCAGCAGGAGAAAGCCATGGAACCCAGGAAGAGTGCTGCATCCGTTGACGGCACTGCAAGCACCCCACCTGCGGCGCCGTTCCGCATACGCTACGGCCGCACTGGCCTCGCCCTTGTGGGACTCCTCTCCCTGGGGACCGCATTCATCTCAGGTGTGCTGCTTCCCTTCGGCATCGGTTCGCCGGCTCTGCCGATTACCTGCACCCTGGTGACCGTCGCATCCGTCGCACTGCTGCGGTGGCTCGCTGTCCGCGACCGCAAGGCGAGGGTGAACGCTGCCTTCCGCTCTGCCATGAGTGCACCCGCGCGCCGGCCGGAAGACACCGTAGCCCTGCCGGTGAAGCCCGAGGCCGCCCCCGTACTGCCGGAAAGCCAGCTTTTCGACGCCGAGGCGGGGGAGCCAAAGGCCAAGCCGCTGACCGCCATGGAGCTTCGCGAAGCCGCCCTCGCCGTCGCCGTGGCTGCCGGCGACACCAGCGCAGCGGCAGCTGTTCCGGCCGCTCCCGCCAGCACCCCCTGGGAGCCGGTGGAGGTCCCCAAGCCCATCTACGTGGAAGCCCCAAAGGCTGAGCGCCCCGAGCCGAAGCCGCTTGAGCTTCCCGAAGCGCCCAAAGCAGTTGGCAAGCCTTCGCTGAAGCAGGGTGCTTCCGCGGCGCCGGCGGCAGAGACAGTTGCTGCGGCGGAAGCACAGCAGTTGTCCAAGGCTCAGAGCGCCCTCAGCAACCTCGACGACGTCCTGCAGCGCCGCCGCGCATAGGGCCCGGCCGCGCCTTGCGTTCCTCTCCCGCGCATTGCGCGCGTCAATTGGCGTTGAGCGGGGAAAATTTGTAGCCTAGGGACACCGGTTCCGCACCGGCGGGCAGATGCCCGTCAAGGCGTGGATACGTCCGGGGCTATAGCTCAGTTGGTAGAGCGCTTCGTTCGCATCGAAGAGGTCAGGAGTTCGAATCTCCTTAGCTCCACCATTTGTAGGCACCCGGCCGGTTCCGACGGCTGCCTGGTCCCCCCTCAGGACAACGAGGGATTCCCGGACCTTTCCCCCAGATAGCGCACGAGGTTGGGCGGCCGGTAGGTGGGATCGGCATCATGCCGCTTCAGAGCCGACTCTGCCACCCGTTCGTGCGCGGGATCGGTTGACCCTATGGGCCTGACGTAGGCAGGAAGCATTTTCCAAAAACCAACGCGGGATTCCTGGATCGGCGGATACTGGTCGGATGGCTCAGCCGGCGCACCTGGCACGACCCCGGAGGCATCGGGGCGGAAGGCAAGCCCTGCGCTCCGGGTGCGTTCAACGATCCATGCCAGGGCAATGTCGGACAGCAGGGTGCTCCGGTTTCCGCCGCCTACGTCGCCGTGCGTTCCGGTGAACCATACCTGTTCCAGTCTCTGGCTGCCCGGGTCGCCCTGCGGCTGCCAGAGTGTCGGGGCGAAAGGCTTTCTTTTCTCATCGATTGCCAAGGCCTGGAACGCGTTGTCGACGGTAGCGGACAGCGCGGTGTCGTGGAAGGCAAACCTGCGGTTGTACCTGTCAATGACAGGTACCCCGGTGAGCGGGATGCCGAGCGACCCCACGGTGTCCCAGACCGCGATGCAATGGATCCGGGTCTCATGGGAGAAGGACCGGCGGAAGAGGGTGGCTTCCACCGAACGCGGGTTGGTGGTGGCAGTCCGGTCCCTGTAGAGGCTGTAGGCGTCGCCCAGCCGTCCCCGGAAACGCCGGCGCAGGATGCCCGCGTTCCTGATTAGTCCAGCGGTACTGCGGGCTGTGTAGGCGCCGCGGCTGAAGCCCAGCAGAAACAGCTCGTCCCCGGGCTGGAAGTTGCCCATGATGAAACGGTAGGCGGCAAGGATGTCGTAGGAGAGCCCTGCGCCGAAAGCGCCTCCACCGAGACGGTCGTGTCGTCCGGCGCCCACGCCGCGATGGTAGAAGACCTTCTGTTCAATGTCGGTGCCGTTCTTGTCCCTGCTTACCGGGGCGATCCCCAGGGCGAGTTTTGTGACATTGGTAGGGCACGGCTGCCCGTCGTCCGCCTGGTCGGGGGTTGCCCACGTTCCATCGCAGCAAACTACTATGCGCTTGGCCATTTCGTCTTCCTGGGAATCCGACCCTCGCCTGTCCGCGGTCACGGCTTCCATCGGTATACACCCGCACGGGCTTCCCGTCCATACATGCTTTAACGCCGGCGGCTGGGTTGTTGTGTGCCCGGTCCCGGGGGCTTAGCTTGGAGTGAGCAGCGGGCGGAACAGTGTCAGGAGCCCCGGGATGAATGGGACAACGGTCGGCGCCCTGAGGGATTTCGGTGCCCGTGACGTGGCCCTGGCCGGTGGAAAAGGCGCCAACCTTGGCGAACTGGTGCGCGCCGGCTTTCCGGTTCCGCCCGGGTTTATAGTGACCACCAGGGCATACGTTGCCATGCTGGAGGAATCCGGGGTGGGCGGCGAGCTTGGCCGGTTGCTCAAGGGCGGCGCGGCGCCGGCGGAGATCCGTAGTCTTTTCACGGAGGCAAAGATGCCGGACCGTGTCCGCAAGGACATTGCCGGGGCCTATGCAGCCCTGGGCGGGAGTCCGGTGGCGATCCGTTCCAGCGCCACCGCCGAAGACCTGCCAGGCGCCACATTCGCCGGGCAGCAGGACACCTACCTGAATATCCATGGCGGGGCGGCGGTGGTCCAGGCAGTGGTGGATTGCTGGGCGTCGCTGTGGACGGACCGGGCCATTGCCTACCGCGGCAGGCAGGGCGTGGACCCCGGCGGTGCAGCCATGGCCGTCGTCGTCCAGGAAATGGTGCGCGCCGACGTAGCGGGCGTTATGTTCACCGCCAACCCCATAACGGGTGAGCGCAACGAAATCCTCATCGATGCAAGCCCCGGACTGGGCGAGGCAGTGGTTGCGGGCGAGGTCATCCCTGAACGGTATGTCCTGGACCGGGCGGGCGGGATACGCGCTTTCAGGCCGGGCCGGCATGAGGTGGTTATCCGGGCAAGGACCGAAGGCGGTACTGAGAGGTCCGTTGGGGCGGGGGAATCCGTACCCGGACTCGGGAGCGGCCAGGCGGCTGAGCTGGCACGGTTGGCGGTGGGCGTGCAGGGCCATTTCGGCCGACCCCAGGACATCGAATGGGTGATTGCGGGCGGCCGTGTATTCCTGGTGCAGGCCCGGCCCATAACCGCCCTGCCCCCGCAGCCATTGCGGCTCAACCCGATCCAGCGCCTGCTGGCTCCCTTTTTGCTGGAGATGTTCCAGGTCCGCCCCTACCCCCTGGACGTTTCCGGATGGATGCAGCGCGGCATCCTGGCCATGCTCCACGGCATAGCAGGCAGCGTGGGTGTGTCATTCCCGCCCCTGGAGAAGCTGTTGCCCGAAGAGGACGGCGTGGTGGTGCGGCTGGTTCCGCCGGTACCCCGGCCCACCCTGCGGACGCTGGCAGCCCCGCTGTCCCTCATCCGCCGGGCCAGGCGCTACGACCCTTCCCGGTGGACCCTCGACAGCAGGTTCACGGCCTTTCTGGACAACGTCAGCGGGCTGGCGGCCCAAGACCCGCGCCCGCTCTCCTGGCCGGGAGTCGTTTCGCTCGCCACTGAGGCCTTCACCACCATGCGGGGGATCACCGAACTGAGGATCTCGTACCTTCCAGGGATACTCCTTCCGCAACTGGAATTGCGCCTGATGCTGCTGCCATTGGGCAAGCTGAAGCTTGCACCCGCACTCATCGCGGGTGCGGAAACCCGCACCAGCCAGGCCAACACGGCGCTGGAGAATCTGGCTGGCCAGGTCAGGTCCAGTCCGGCCCTGAAACAGGCCTTCAGCAGCCTCCCACCGGGCGAACTGCTGGCCGCCCTTGAGCACCGCCAGGAGTTCGCTGGCTTCCGGTCCGCGTTCGAAGGTTTCCTGGCCGAGTACGGACACCGCGAAACGGTGAGTGTTGTGCTTAGCAGCGCACCCACCTGGTCGGACGCCCCTGAAGTGGTGCTCGGGCTCATCACGTCGATGATGGGTGACCGCCCGCCGGTCCGGGACCAGACCGGCGAGGCGCTCGCGGACCTGATGCGGCATCCTGCCCTCCGCGTGCCCGTCCTCCGCCGCCACGTCCTGTCCGCTGTCCAGGCAGCCAAAGCCGGGATGGCGTTGCGGGAGGACAGCCACTTCCATGCCACTAAAGTGCTGCCGCCCCTGCGCCGGGCGCTGCTGGAGCTGGGGCGCCGCCTGGGCGTCGCCGGAGTTTTGGCGGACCCCCGGGAGGTCAACCACCTGCGCTTCGAGGAGTTGGCTGCAATGCCCGACGGCGGCGCGTTGCCGGCGGACGAGCGGGAACGGTACCGCCGCCTGGTGCTGGCAAGGGCTGCCAAGCGCAGGGAGCTCGACGGTATCCCGCTATTGGACCCCGTTTCCCTGTTCGCCGGCTCCCGGCGGCCACACGGGGTGCTGGCCAGCGGCATGCCGGCCAGCCGCGGCCAGGCAACGGGGACAGTGCGGGTGATCCGCAGCCCGGAGGAATTCGGGTTGCTCAGGAGCGGTGAAATCCTGGTCTGCCCCTACACCAACCCATCCTGGACACCACTGTTCCAGCGTGCTGCTGCGGTGGTGGTGGATTTGGGCGGTGCCGGCTCCCATGCCGCGATCGTCGCCCGGGAGTACGGCATCCCGGCTGTCATGGGCACGGGCAACGGTACCAGCGCCCTGTCCGACGGGCAGGCCGTGATGGTGGACGGAAGCACGGGGCGGGTCACCGCGGCCTGACCCAAGGCCACACTGTCGGTCGGGCGCGGACGATGCGGGCAGTCCACTGGGCAAAATCCACTTGGCAAAACGCGGGCCCGATGGACGGCCCGATTGAATCATGGGGGCCTAGAGTGGGGCCCATGGGAATCATCATCGGCCTGCTGGTCATCTGGCTCATCCTGTCCATCGTCGGCTTCGTCGTGAAGGGCCTGCTCTGGCTCGCCATCATCGGCCTGGTCCTCTTCGTCGCCACCGGCGTCTGGGGCTGGCTAAAGCGCAGAACCAACGCCTGACGGCATATCCGCCGCCTGGCCAATGGCTGCCGGTCCGGTACGGTGAACTCCTTACTGCCAAAAGGCCCTAGCCCTTCCGCATCCGCGGCTCCACGCTTTCTCCATGAGCCTCATAGAGCCCGCCGCCGGTCCTTTGGCGTTGGTCCCACCGGTCCGCCGGGATACCCCTGCCAACCGCGCCCTGCACCCTGACCGTCCCTGGATCCGGTCCGTCCGCATATCTGTCGGACTCTTTGTGCTCGCTGCACTGGTCCAGAAGACGTTCGACGCCACCCTCCCCGGCAATGACGTGGATGTTCCCCAGCTGTACTCGGAGTTTACCGTCCAGGGAAACCTCGTATTGGGGCTCGTTTTGATTGTTTCGGGCGTCCGGCGGCGGGCCCGGCTTCCGCGCTGGTGGGACCACCTTTTCGGAGCCCTGGTCCTGTATCTGGTGATGACGGGCATCATCTATGTGGTGCTGGTGGCTCCGCCGGGAGAACCGTGGTGGAGCTGGGATCTGTACTGGCCCCAGATGGTCCACCACCGCCTGGCCCCGCTGGTGACGGCGCTCGACTGGCTCCTGGTGACACGGACGGTCCGCGGGACGTGGTGGCGGCCGCTCGCTTGGCTGGGCTATCCGGTGGCCTTCCTTGCGTTCTCCTGGATCCGCGGGGGCCTTGACGGGTGGTACGTCTACGACTTCCTTGATCCCACGCTCGACGGCGGGTGGGCCCGGGTGTTCGTTTCCACGGCCCAGGTCCTGGTTGCGTTCCTGGTTGTCTCGGTCCTCGTCCACGCGGCGGGCAACGCGCGGGCGGCGCTGGCGGCGGGAAAGGGACGGCGGGGCCGAAACCCCTAAATCCAGCCCTTCTTTTTGAAGATTCCGTACATGAGGGCCCCGGCGGCAACCATGAGGACCAAGGCGTAGGGATAGCCGGCGGCCCAGTGGAGCTCGGGCATGTTGTCGAAGTTCATTCCGTAGATACCGGCCACGAATGACGGCGCGAACAGGATTGCTGCCCAGGAAGAGATCTTCTTGACTTGTTCGTTCTGCTCGGCGCTGGCCTCGTTCTGCCGGTTGGCGGTCAGGGTTCCGTCCAGGGTCAGGGCGTTCTGCAGCAAGTCCCGGAACGAGTCGGCCCGGGAAATCACCCGCTCCACGTGGTCCTCCACGTCGCGCAGGTTGTGCCGCAGTTCGGTTTCCACCTCGTACTTCTCGAAGCCCCGCTTCAGCTGGTCCAGCATTTCCGGCAGGGGGTGGATGGCGCGCTGGAACTGGATGACTTCCCGTGCCAGTTCGTAGATCCGGCGCGATACCGACGAATCGCCGCTGAACAGCTGGTCCTCGATCTCGTCAATATCATTTTCCAGGCCCGCCACCACCGGCGCGTAGTCATCCACCACCCGGTCCAGCAGGGCGTAAAGAACAGCTTCAGGCCCGTGCTGGAGGAGGTCCGGCCGTGCCTCCAGCCGTTGCCGGACCCGGGCTACGCCTGCCGTTTCCGCATGCCGGACGGTCACGACGAAGTTCTTCCCGGTGAAGACGTGGAGTTCGCCGAACTCCACGGTCTCGTCCACATCCAGGTACCGGGCCGGACGCAGGACGGTGAAGAGGTTGTCGTCGTACCGTTCCAGCTTGGGCCGCTGGTGTGCCGAGACGGCGTCCTCCACCGCGAGGGCGTGCAGCCCGAACTCGTTGGCGACGGCGGTCATTTCTTCCGCAGTGGGACGGTAGAGCCCGATCCATGCCATGCCGCCGTGCCGGGCCAGGGTCTCAAAGGTCTGCTCCAGGCTTTCGGGCTCGGTGTGGCGGACGCCGTTGACGTAGACGGCGTTATCGATGATGGTCATTCAGGAAATCCTAGCCGGGGCGGCGGCACTGCTAAGGCCACTGATGAGCGGCTCGGTCCGGTACGGAATATGGGTGTGCAGGGCCAGGACGGTCTCTGTCCGGATGACTCCCTTGATTCTCAGGACCTGGCGCAAGGAGGACTGGAGGTTGTGGGTGTCGGTGGCAACCACCCGGCACCAGACGTCCCCGCGGCCGGAGATCTCATGGACTTCCAGGACCTGCGGGATGAGGCGCAGCGCCGCCACGACGCCGTCGAGCTCACGGTGGGAGACTTCGATGGTGACGAAAGCCACCACGTCATAGCCCACCGCTTCGAGATCAACTTCGCGGCCGCCAGGGCGCAGTACGCCGGTGCGGAGCAGGCGGCGCACGCGCGACTGGGCGGTGTTACGGGCGATGCCCAGGGAGTCGCTGAGCTCTCCGATCTGGATCCGGGGATCCCTGATGAGGGCCAGGAGGATCTTCAGGTCTGTGGGGTCCAACTTGTTCAAGATCGTCACTCTCCATCATGCGGTGATCCGTAAGTTGATGATTTTGCTCAATTATCCACCTCATTTCGGATGGATAGCGCAGCGGTGCCGCACTCTTGAACCAACACTGTTGTATCCGCGCCGGGCTCCCACAAGGACCACCCGCCGCGGCGATCCCTAAGGCGGCACAATGACGGTCTTCAGCGAACTGCGCATGCGTCCGGTACCGGCCACGCCCACCGGGTGGAATGCCTCCACCACGGCGCGGCTGGTGATTTCCGGGGCGGCCATCTTCATGCTCCTGGTGGGCGCCAACCTTGCCACGCCGCTGTACCCGCTGCTGCAGGCCAACCTGGGACTGTCCAGCCTGGAGGTGACCGCAGCTTTCGCCAGCTATGTCCTGGCACTGGTGGGAACCCTGCTCCTGGCCGGGCACTGGTCGGACCATATCGGTAAGCGGGCCGCCCTCCTGGTCGCCGTGCTGACCGGACTGGCGGGCGGCGGAATATTTGCCGAAGCCCAGTCGCTGGCGGCCCTGTGCGACGGCCGGGCCCTGCAGGGTATCGCAGTGGCGCTTGCCACGGGAGCCAGCGCGGCTGCCCTGCGTGAGCTGCTTCCCTCGCGGCCGGAATGGGCCTCGCGCTTTACCTTGCTGGCCTCTTCAGGGGGAGTTGCAGCCGGCCCTGTCATCGGCGGCCTGCTGTCCCTGCTTCCCGGCGCCACCACCGCTCCCTATGCCGTCCATTCGCTGCTTCTCGCCGGGCTCCTGGTGCCGCTGTACCTGATCCGTGCCCGCCCCGCCATCATGGTTCCCGCGGTGTCCCGGCCGCTGCATGTCCTTGCGCCGCGCCGGCCCTCCGTGTCCCGCCAGGCGAGGGGTGCTTTCTGGCTGGCATCCGGCGTCGGCTTCCTCAGCTTTGCCGTGTTTGGCTTCTCCCTGTCCCTGGCCCCGGGTTACTTCGCCCAGGTCCTGGGCACGGACTCCCGGCCGCTGATCGGTGTTCTCGCGGGCCTGCCGCTGGGTGCCTCGGCCTTGAGCCAGCTGGTCACCGTGCGGGGTCGTCTGACCGTGCCCGCCGGCCTGGCCGTCCTGGGCGTCTCCGTCATGCTGCTGGGGGCCGCCGGGACCTGGCACAGCCCCGTGATGCTGGTGGGCGCCGCCGTTGCCGCCGGGGTGGGTCAGGGGCTTGCATTCCGGACCGTCTTCAACGATGTGGCGGCGAGGGTGGAACCGGCCCGCCACGCGCAGATCATCAGCACCGTCTACGTCATCACCTACCTGGGAAGCGCGGTGCCGGTCCTGGGGCTGGGCTGGGCCAGCGCCGCGTTCGGCATGGCAGTGGCCGTACAGGGCTTCGTCCTGCTGTGCGGCGCAGCGGCCCTTGGCCTTGCCGGGGTGACGCTGGTCCAGTCGGCAAGGCGGCACGCCGCCGCCTGAGCCATGGCCGCTGGCGCCGTTTCCGCTTCTAGTCCGGAAGCGGGCCGTGGTTGCCCTGGATGTGTTCGAAGACGAGGGTGGTTTCGGTGTGCCCCACCACAGGATCGGTGGCCAGGTTGTCCAGCACCCAGTCCCGCAGGTCTTCGGTGCTCCCGACGGCGATGTGCAGCAGGTAGTCGACCGAACCTGAGGTGTGGAAGGTGGACAGCACGGCGGGCAGGTGCGGCACGCGGGCGGTGAAACGGTCGATCTGGTCCCTGTCGTGGGCGCGGAGCCGGACGGCCACCAGTGCCTGCACGGACCTGCCGATGGCTGACAGGCTCAGCTTCGCCTCGTAGCCCTGGACGATGCCCCGCTCCGAAAGGGCACGGGTACGCATAAGTGCCGTCGAGGGCGCAATCCCCACCATCTCGGCAAGCTGTTTGTTGGAAATCCTGGCATCCGCCACCAGTGCGGCGAGGAGACGCTCGTCGATGGCGTCCAGCGGCTCCAGGTGCGCCCCGGGCCTGGTGTTCCTTGCATTCGTGCTCACTGCGGTTCCTTCCAAGCGGTCCTGGTTCATCCTAGACCGCAGAATCGCCGCGAGCTGCGCAGCAGGCGCGCGTCAAGCCGAACATCCAAACCCTCACGAGGCCTTGTGAAGTTGGTTAATTCGCCCGCGGCGCCCCTGCTCAGGAGGCGCGTTGTTCCGCCGGCGGATGGACGACGGCGACAGTTGCCGCAGTCAGGCACGCCAGGACCATGACGGCTCCCGCAAGGGCGTTCCAGCCCCAGGCCTGGAAGACCAGGCCGCCGGCCCAGCCCAGCAGGCTGGAACCCAGGTAGTAGGCGAGGTTGTACAGTGACGCCGCCTGCGCCCGTCCGGTCCTGGCGATGGCGCCCGTCCAGCCGGAGCCGATGCTGTGGGATGCAAAGAAGCCGCCCGTAAACACCACCAGCCCGGCCAGGATCAGGACCAGGGACTGGGTAAGTGTCAGGGCCAGTCCTGCCAGGGCCAGCGCAAGTCCTGCCAGCAGCACGTTCCGGCGGCCGTACCGCGTGGTCATCCCCGCCGCCCAGCGGGAGGAGAACGTGCCGGAAAGGTAGGCCAGGAAGATCAGGCTGATCACCGTGGCCGGGAGCCCGAACGGCGCACCGGACAACCGGAAGCCCAGGTAGTTGTAGACCGCCACGAACCCGCCCATCATCAGGAATGCCTGGGCGTACAGGGCCAGCAGCCTGATATTCCGCAGGTGGCCGCCGAGGGTCCTGATGGCACTGCGGAGGCCGGAAGCCGGGGCCGGGACGAAACCCCGGGCGCGGGGCACCAGGACAAGGAATTCGACGGCGGCAACGGTCGCCAGCAGGGACACGGCCAGCGCCGCGGACCGCCATCCCCAGAGCTCGCCGACCGGCCCCGCCACCAGCCGGCCGGACAGTCCTCCCAGGGTGGTGCTTACCACGTAGCTTCCCGCGGCCAGGGCGGCGTGGGCTTTGCTGACCTCCTCGTTCAGGTAGGCAATTGCAATGGCGGGTATGCCGCCCAGGGCCATTCCCTCCAGCAGCCGCAGGACCAGCAGCATGGTGAAGCTGGTGGACATCGGCACCAGCAGCCCCAGGATGGTGGCCGCGGTGATGCCCCACATCATGGCCTTCACCCGGCCGATCCGGTCCGCCAGGAAGGACCACGGGATCACGGTGGCAGCCAGGCCAACGGTTGCGAGGGAAATGGTGAGGGCGGCCTCGGCGGCCGTGATGTGCAGGTCGGCCGCCAGGAGGGGGAGGACCGCCTGGGTGGAGTAGAGCTGGGCGAAGGTGGCCACACCCGCGCAGGACAGGCTTACCAGGATCCGCCCGTAGGCCCTGGATCCTTTGGTATGGCCGTTCCAGAGGGGGGAAGCGTCAGTGTCGGCGCTTGCGTTCGGTGGCATCCGCCCAGCGTAGTCCGCCCTCGATGGATGCTTCCAATGCATACCTCATGCAAAACTGATAGCAGGATTGGATTGCTTGCCGCAAAGGGAGAGGCCGTCATGGAACCCGACCGGAAACAGCTGGCGCAGCTGCTGCCCCTGCTGCCGGTACTCGCTGAGCTGGGCCGGACGGAGCATGTGACGGAGACGGCGGAGCTCCTCGGAGTACCCCAGTCGACGGTGAGCCGGGCACTGGCGAGGGCAAGCGCCGCCGTGGGCACGGAACTCCTGGTCCGGGACGGCCGGGGAGTGCGGCTGACTCCTGCCGCCCGGACACTGCTGCCCTACATCGAGCAGGCGCTCGCGGAGTTCCAGGCCGGACTGGACCTGGTGCGCAATGAGTCCGAGGTGGTCAGGGGCACCGTGGCCGTGTCTTTCCAGCACACCTTCGGCGAGGCAACCCTGCCGCTGCTGATCAGCGCCTTCCGTGCCCGGCATCCCGGGACCGGCTTCCGGCTCAGCCAGGGCGCCCGGGACACCTGCCTGGACGAGTTGGCAGCGGGGGAGGCGGACCTGGCCCTCACTGCACCGGTGGCGCCGCCCGGCAAGAACCTCGACTCGGCGCCGCTGTACCGCGAGCCGCTGCGCCTGGTGGTGCATCACGCCCACCCGCTCGCCCGGCAGCGGATGGCCCGGCTGGCCGACATCCGGACGGAGCCGGTGGTGGTGCTCGGGCCCGGCTATGGGCTGCGATCCCTGACCGACGCTCTTTTCCGCGAGGCCGGGTACCGTCCGCGGATTGCCTTCGAAAGCCAGGATTCCCACACCGTCCGCGGCCTGGTTTCTGCCGGCCTTGGCGTCAGCATCCTGCCGCCGGGCGGGGACGCCCCTGGCCGGACTCCGCGTCCCGAAACCGGGGACCTGGGGTGGGTGGAGGTTCCGCTTGACTCGGCACTCGCCTTCCGGGAAGTTGGCGTCAGCTGGCGGCGCCGGAAACCGGAAAGCGAGCCGGTTCCGGCCCGGCTTTTCCGCGAACTGGTGGTGGGGCAGGGGCCGGCGTTGCTGGCCGGGCTGGTCACCAAGGCAGGCCGTTGAGCCGGAAAATGTCCGACGGCGGCTGCTGGCTTCCGGTGCCGGGGCGGCGGGGCGCCAAACATCATGGGGCAAGTACCCTTGTGACGTGACAAACACCCAGAACCCCTCTGCCACTCCTTTTGACCAAGCGGCAGGCTCCCCGGCCAGTCCATTGCACGGCATCACGATCGGGCTGGACATCGGCGGCACCAAGACCCATGGCATCCGTTTCGAGGACGGCCTCCCCGTGGCCGACGAGTCGGCCGGAAGCTCCAACGTCCAGAATGTCAGCCGCGAGCAGGCGGCACGCAACCTTGCGGACCTGTTCGCCAGGATCGGCAGAGGACACGTGGACCGGGTGTACGCGGGATCCGGCGGAATCGATACCGATGAAGACGCGGCCGCCCTGGCTGCGCTGATCCAGCCCCTGGCTCCCGAAGCACGCGTCACCGTGGTCCATGACTCCCGCCTCCTGCTGGCCGCGGGCCGCGCAGTCACCGGAGTAGCGGTCATTGCGGGCACTGGATCGGCCGCGTGGGGACGCAATGCCGACGGCAGGGAGGCCAGGGCCGGCGGTTGGGGCTACCTGCTGGGGGATGAAGGCAGCGGCTACTGGCTGGGCAGGGAGGCGGTCCGGCACAGCCTGCGCAGGATGAACCAGGGCCTGCCCGTCGACCAGCTCACCGCGGCCCTCCTGGCCTCCTGCGGTCTGGACCATCCCAACAAGCTCATCGCCTTGTTCCACTCACCGAACACCGGGAGGCGCTTCTGGGCCCAGCAGGCCAGGCACGTCGTGGAAGCCGCGGCCACCGGGCACCGGGACAGCGCAATATTGCTGGAGCAGGCCGGGCAGGACCTCGCTGCCCTGGCCGGTCAGGTGCTGGGCCAGCTGAAAATCGAAGGTCCGGTGATCCTGGGTGGCGGTCTCGGCATGAACGTGGCGCCCCTGCAGGAGTCCTTCCGCCGGAACCTTGCCGAAACCGGTGTGACGGAGGTCAGGGTGCTGGACCAGGAACCGGTGTTCGGCGTGCTGCAGTTGGTGGCCGAACCCGCTTAGCCCACGGAACGCTTCCGGGGCGTCAGCCGGACACCGGGGAGTGGGGGAGCGGGAATCCGGCCGGCCTCCGCCCCGGCATCCGGGCCGTGGCCCGGCACCAGGCCGTAGCGGGCTGCAGCCGCTTCAGCGTCCGGCAGGCCGGCCTGCGCTTCCCAGTCGTCCCTGGCCTTTTCCACTTCGTCATGGGTGCGGCCCACAAAGTTCCACCACATCAGCAGTTCCTCACCAAACGGCTCCCCGCCGATGAGCAGGAACCTCGTACCGGGGAGTGCCTCCACCCTGAGTTCGCTGCGGCCGGTGCCCAGGTAGCCCAGCGGTCCCGCGGGCAGGTCCTGGCCGTCCACCGCCAGGCCGCCGTCGAGCACCAGGATGCCGTGCTCAAAGCCGGGGTTCAACGGCAGCACCGCGTCCCCTTGGCAGGAAACGTCCGCGCCAACGATCGGCGAAAACACTGTTGCGGGGGAGGCCACCCCTGCAAGCTCTCCCACCATGACGGTCGCCGT
The DNA here is from genome assembly GCF_024362385.1 of Arthrobacter sp. DNA4. Taxonomy (NCBI): domain Bacteria; kingdom Bacillati; phylum Actinomycetota; class Actinomycetes; order Micrococcales; family Micrococcaceae; genus Arthrobacter; species Arthrobacter sp. DNA4. The sequence continues at coordinate 3,148,833 of NZ_CP101466.1, read as the reverse complement.
GAAGCCCGGGCCGGCGGCGCGCGGCAGTTCGCGGTGCTGCTCGAATGCAGGCTCCCGATGCCGGTCCCCGTCAGGAAGGGCAACCCACAGCTGCAGGCCCTGCTGCAGCGGCAACTCCCCGCCGCCGGCAGGCAACACAGCGAACTCGGAGTGGGATACGCCGTGGCCTGCTGTCATGATGTTCAGCTCCCCGGGACGGACCACCACGTCGCTGCCCACGCTGTCCCGGTGGTGGATGTGCCCTGCCAGCGGCCAGGTCACCGTCTGCAGCCCGATGTGCGGATGGGGAAGGACGGACATCGCAGTCCGGTCCGGGCCGAAACTGTCCAGGAAGCACCAGGCCCCGATGGTGGGGAGGCCGCGCTGGGGCAGCGTACGTTTGACGTTCATGGCGCGGACCCCGCCCAGGGGCACTTCGCGTTCAGGCCACAGCTGCAGGCAGGGGCCGGACGTCCCTCCTGCGGGGGCGGGCGGGCAAACTTCCTGCTGCGGCGAAACTTCCAAGTTGGTCACGCCTCCACTTTAGGCCGGGCTGCGGCGCCCCGACAGGAGCCGCTGTGTGTGCGGATCCTGCGGAACCCATCCATCCCGGTTGGGGTTCCGAATGGTTACAGTAGGGATTCCTTTGCGCGGATTAGGGCCTCAGCTGCTGAAGCCTGCCACCGTTTGGGCTACCGTAACTATCAGCGTGCTTATGGCAATGTCGCGGTGCTGGGAACAGCCCGTCCAAGAGAACAGGTAAGTCCGCACCATGGACCAGGCGATGATCGAGTTCCAGAGCGTTACCAAGCAGTATCCGGGCGGCCAGCCGGCTGTGGACGGGTTGTCCATGTCCATCGCCAAAGGTTCCGTCACCGTCTTTGTGGGTCCTTCCGGCTGCGGCAAAACAACGTCCCTCAGGATGATCAACCGGATGGTGGAACCCACATCAGGCACCATCACCGTGGACGGCCGGGATGTCACCTCGGTGCCGGCGGCGGAACTGCGGCGGTCCATGGGCTATGTAATGCAGTCCGCCGGGCTCCTGCCCCACCGCTCCGTCCTGGACAACATCGCCACCGTTCCGCGCCTGAACGGGGTCTCCAAAGCGGACGCCCGGAAGCGTGCCCGCGAACTCCTGGACGTGGTGGGCCTGGCGCCGTCGCTTGGCGGGCGCTACCCGTCGCAGCTTTCCGGCGGCCAGCAGCAGCGTGTGGGCGTGGCGCGCGCCCTCGCTGCGGACCCGCCCGTGCTCCTCATGGATGAGCCGTTCAGCGCGGTGGACCCCGTTGTCCGCGACGAACTCCAGCACGAGCTGCTGCGACTGCAAAAGGATCTGGCCAAGACCATAGTTTTCGTGACCCACGATATCGATGAGGCCACCATCCTGGGCGACAAGGTGGCTGTCTTTGCCACCGGCGGCAGGCTGGCCCAGTACGCCTCGCCCGAGGAGATCCTGCGGGCGACGGCCAACAACTTTGTGGCATCCTTCGTGGGGCGCGACCGCGGCTTCCGGCACCTGGGTTTTTCCCCGTCCGACGGCGTGGCGATCCACCCGGTGCCCACGATCATCCGGGCCTCGGGAGGGTACGAGTCGGATTCCAGCGCTGCCGGCGGCTGGCAGCTGGTGGTGGATGCGGACAAGCGTCCGCTGGGATGGTCGGCACCCGGCACGGAGACTGAACTGATCCCCGGGGGCTCGCTGTTCCGTCCCGGAGAGAGCCTCCGCCGCGCCCTGGATGCGGCCCTGTCCTCGCCGTCCGGCCTTGGCGTTGCCGTGGACGCCGACGGCGTGGTCCTGGGGGTGGTCCGCGGCGGTGAGGTCCTGGCGTTGATCGAAGAAGCGCGCCAGGTGCGGCAGGCTGCCCTCTGATGGAATGGTTCCTGGCCAATACCGGCATGATCCTGGAGCGCGGCGGCCAGCACCTGGTGCTGGCGCTGGTCCCTATGGTCCTGGGCCTGCTCATTTCCATCCCGCTGGCACAGTTGGCGCGGCGAAACAGCGCCTTGCGTTCCGTGGTGCTGACAGCGTCATCCCTCCTGTACACCATCCCGTCCCTCGCGCTGTTCATCATCCTGCCCACCATCCTGGGCACCCGGATCCTCGATCCCCTCAACGTGGTGGTGGCGCTGACCATCTATGCGGTGGCCCTGCTGGTCCGCGCTGCCCTGGATGCCTTTGATTCCGTTGACGCGGATGTCAGCCAGGCCGCGCAGGCCATGGGGTTCAAGCCGGTGGCCCGGTTCCTGCAGGTTGACCTGCCCCTCTCCTTGCCGGTCATGTTCGCCGGTCTGCGGGTGGTGTCGGTCAGCAACATCTCGCTGGTCAGCGTTGCGGCCCTCCTGGGCGTCGGCAACCTGGGCATGCTCTTTACCGACGGGCTGCAGCGCGACTTCGTCACCGAGGTAGTGGTGGGCATCGTGGCCATCCTGATCCTCGCATTGCTCATGGACGCCATCCTGGTCCTGCTGGAACGCGTGCTCACTCCCTGGGAGCGGGCCGGAAGCCGGCGGGACCGCAGTTCAGGGCGTCTCCCATCGGAAGCACCTGCCGCAGCGGAGCGCTTTGCACGGCCGGAGACCGGCGGTGGCAACGCGTGAGTAACGTCTTCGCCGATACCTTCGCCTGGCTTTCGGATCCCCTGCACTGGTCCGGAAGCATGGGCATCCCCGTCCGGCTGGGGGAGCACCTGCAGTACACGGGGCTGGTCATGCTGATCGCCACCGCCATCGCGGTTCCCGTTGGTCTCTTCGTGGGGCATACGGGAAGGGGACGCGTTGCTGTCGTTGCCCTGGCCGGTGCCCTGCGCGCCCTGCCCACCCTCGGCCTGCTGATCCTGTTCGTACTGCTGGTAAGCATCGGACTGATGCCCCCCATATGGGCCCTGGTGATCCTCACAGTCCCGCCGCTCCTGGCCGGAACCTACGCCGGGATCTCCAGTGTGGACCGGAACGTGGTTGATGCTGCCCGCGCCATGGGCATGACGGAGCTGCAGGTCCTGCTCCGGGCCGAACTGCCCAACGCCCTCACCGTCATGTTCGGCGGGTTCCGGACCGGCGTGCTGCAGGTGATCGCCACTGTCTCGGTGGTGGCGTACATCAACCTCGGCGGACTGGGCCGGTATCTCTTTGACGGACTGGTCCTCAGCGACTTCCCCCAGATGCTGGGAGGTTCCCTCCTCATCGCTGTGCTGGCGATCGCCGTCGACCTCGTCCTGTCCCTGTTCCAGAGGCTGTTCCTCACCCAGGGCGCCTCAAGACTGTCCCACCGCAGCCAGGAGGCCGCGGTTGAACTCACAGACCCCGTAGTTGCGGAGACTGTTGTACAAGGAGGTAAGTCATGAAAGATAGCCGTCCCCAGCGCCTCGGCAGGCGGGCGTTCAGCGGCCTTGCCGCCGGGCTTGGCCTGGCAGTGGCGCTGTCAGCCTGCGGCGGTTCGTCCGATCCGCTGAAGAACGCGCCCGCATCCAGTGCCGGCGCTTCCGGCGGAGCCACATCCCTGGTGGTGGGTTCCGCGGACTTCCCGGAAAGCCAGATCATCGCCGAACTGTACGCGGGCGCCTTGAACGCCAACGGAATCACCGCCACCACCAAACCGAACATCGGCTCCCGCGAGGTCTACTTCAAGGCCGTCCAGGACGGTTCGGTGGATGTGGTGCCGGACTACAGCGGCAACCTGCTGCTGTACGTGGACAAGGAAGCCAAGGAAGTCTCCGCAGGGGACATCGCCAAGGCGCTGCCTGGCAAGCTGCCGGACGGGCTCGGGGTCCTGGACGTCTCCAAAGCTGAGGACAAGGACGCCATGGTGGTCACCAAGGCAACCGCGGAGAAGTACCAGCTGAAGTCCATTGAGGACCTGGCCAAGGTCTGCAGCCAGATTGTCGTGGGAGCCCCGGCCACCTTCGCCGAGCGCGCTTACGGCCTGCCCGGGCTGAAGAAGAACTACAACTGCGAGCCCAAGAAGCTGGAACCCTTCAGCGACGGCGGTGGCCCGGTGACGCTCAAGGCGCTGCTGGAGGACCAGGTGCAGGTGGCCGATATCTACACCACCACGCCGTCCATCGCGGACAACGACCTCGTGGTGCTGGACGATCCCAAGAACAACTTCATCGCCCAGCAGGTCCTGCCGCTGTACAACAAGGCCAAGATGACGGACAAGGCCAAGGAGGCACTGAATTCGGTGTCCAGCACCCTCACCACGGATGACCTGATCAACCTCAACCGTGCCGTCAGCGGCAGCCAGAAGCAGGACGCCAAGACGGCAGCAACCAACTGGCTCAAGGAGAAGGGCATCGTCAAGTAGGTCCGCGATCCCTGCCCCTGGGCAGGTACACGCAGGTGACGACGACGGCGGCTGCCGGACTTTCGAAGGTCCGGCAGCCGCCGTCGGCCATGTGGCGGATGTCTCAACGGCCATGCATCCTTCCTGTGGCATATTTGAGGGATGGCAGAATTCAGGCAGTCCACGAAGCTCAACAACGTCCTTTATGACATCCGTGGACCGATCCTTGAAGCCGCCCAGCAGATGGAGGCGGAGGGCCACAGGATCCTCAAGCTGAACATCGGGAACCCGGCGCCGTTTGGCTTCGAGGCACCGGACGCCATCCTCGTGGACATGATCCGCCACCTGCCCCACGCCCAGGGCTACAGCGATTCGCGTGGCATCTTTTCGGCGCGCACCGCCGTCTCGCAGTACTACCAGACCCGCGGAATCCAGAACATCCACGTTGACGACATCTACCTGGGCAACGGTGTCAGCGAGCTCATCACCATGTCCCTGATGGCGCTGCTGGACTCAGGCGACGAGGTGCTCATCCCCACGCCGGACTACCCGCTCTGGACAGCGTCCGTGGCGCTCGCCGGCGGCAAGCCGGTGCACTACCTCTGCGATGAAGAGTCCGGCTGGCAGCCTGACCTGGAGGACCTGGAAGCCAAGATCACACCCCGCACCAAGGGCATCGTGGTCATCAACCCGAACAACCCCACCGGCGCTGTGTACCCGGAACAGACCCTGAAGCGCATCGTGGCCCTGGCCGAAAAGCACGGCCTGGTGATATTTGCCGACGAGATCTACGAAAAGATCCTGTACGAGGACGCCGTCCACGTGAACCTGGTAAGCCTCACCGGCGACCACGTCCTGTGCCTGACCTTCAGCGGGTTGTCCAAGGCCTACCGCGTCTGCGGTTACCGGGCAGGCTGGATGGCCATTTCAGGACCCAAGAAGGATGCCGCCGACTACCTGGAAGGCATCAACCTCCTGGCCAACATGCGCCTGTGCGCCAATGTGCCGGCCCAGCACGCCATCCAGACGGCATTGGGTGGCTACCAGAGCATCAACGACCTCATCCTCCCGGGCGGTAAGCTGCTGGAGCAGCGCAACAAGGCCTACGACATGCTGAACGCCATTCCCGGAGTCAGCACTCAGCAGGCCAAAGGCGCCCTGTACCTGTTCCCGCGGCTTGACCCCGAGGTCTACCACATCCGGGATGACGAGAAATTTGTCCTTGACCTCCTGAGGGAACAGAAGATCCTGGTATCGCATGGCCGTGCCTTCAACTGGGTGCGCCCGGACCACTTCCGCATGGTGACGCTGCCCAACGTGAAGGACATCGAAGAGGCTATCGGGCGCATGGGGGACTTCCTAAGCAGGTACCAGGGGAACTAGCCTGTGCTCACGGGCCACCGGGCCCGTGTACCCCCTGCGGAGAGGAACCCCATGGCCCGCGTCGTTGGCTTCGACCAGCATCCGTCTGAGACCCTGCGCGTTGGAAAGGGATTTTCCTTGGCCGCGGTGGACCCGGACGCCACTCCGGGTTACAGCGGCAACAAGGCCGACGGCGAGGCGTTGCTGGCTGAGATGGACGGGACGCTGTCGGAGCTGCAGGAACAGCTGTTCGCCGAATCACGGGTCGGCGGCAAGAAACGGATCCTCTTGGTCCTCCAGGCCATGGATACAGTAAGCAAGGGCGGAATCGTCAACCACGTCATGGCCACCATGGACCCCCAGGGCGTCCAGTTCAAGGCGTTCAAGGCCCCCACCGAGCAGGAGAAGTCCTACGATTTCCTCTGGCGTATCGAGAAGGAGGTCCCCGCAGCCGGGATGGTAGGGATCTTTGACCGCTCCCACTACGAGGACGTCCTCATCCACCGCGTCCACAACTGGGCCACCCCGGAAGAAATCAACCGGCGCTACCGGGCCATTAACGAATTCGAAGCCCGCCAAACCGACGCCGGCACCAAGATCATCAAAGTGATGCTCAACATCAGCAAGGATGAGCAGAAATCCCGGCTGCTGGCCCGCTTGGACAACCCTGCCAAGCACTGGAAATACAGCAGTGGCGACCTGAAGGAACGGGCCTTTTGGGATGACTACATGGCCGCCTACCAGGCCGCCTTCGAAGAGACCAGTTCAGCGATTGCCCCATGGTACGTGGTTCCCGCCAACAAGAAATGGTTCGCCCGCATCGCCGTGCAGCAATTGGTGATGTCGGCGCTGTCCGATTTCCGCCTGGAGTGGCCCAAGGCTGAATTCGACGTCGACATCGAACGGGAGCTCGTAGCCCGTTCCTGAGCCCGGGCCCTGGGGCCGGAGCAGTGTGGCCCGGTACAAAGCCGCGGTCCCAAGGGCTGGCCTGGTCCGGCGGTTGTTTACAGCGGCTGGTCGCGGGCAGCGGCCAACCGCTTCCGTGCTCCCTCGAGCCACTCCTCGCACCGCGCGGCCAGTGCCTCGCCGCGCTCCCACAAGGCCAGGGATTCTTCCAGGCTTGCCCCTCCGGCCTCCAGCCTGCCCACCACGGCGATGAGCTGCTCCCGGGCCTCCTCATAGCTCAGCGCGGCAACGTCGGATTCTGGTTTCTGTTCGGTCATGCCTTCTCTTCCACTTCCTGGTGCTGGTCTGGGTTTCCTGGGTGCGGTGCCCTGGTGGACTCCGCAGGGCCGGTGGAGGTGGCCCCGAAGCGTCCCTCCGCCACACGGATGGACAAGGGGGCACCTGCAGGTGCTTCGGCGGGCCTGCGGACGACGGCGTGGCCGGCCTCGGCGATCCGTGCGGCCTGGTCTCCTGCCAGTTCGACGACGGCGTACCCCCGGTCCAGGGTCTTCTGCGGTGAGAGCGCGCGGACCTGGGCTTTCAGATGCTCCAGCTGGTCCGCTGCCCGCACCACCGTGGAGCTCACCGCGGCGGAGGAGCGCCGCAGCAGCCGTTCGATTTCCTCGCCCCGGACGGAGACCATGCCCTCGGGCGCCGCCATGACGGGCCGCGAATGCAGTGCCGCCAGCCGGTCCGACTCCCGGTCCACCAGCCGTTCCACGCAGCGCCGCAGCTGTTCCCGCGCCTGGCGCACCCCGGCAAGTTCCTCGGATACCTCCGGCACGATCCGCTTCGCGGCGTCGGTGGGGGTGGAGGCCCGGAGATCGGCGACGTAATCCAGCAGCGGGCGGTCCGCCTCATGGCCAATGGCGCTCACGACGGGCGTGTTGGCCGCGGCCACGGCACGGATCAGCTCCTCGCTGTTAAAGGGCAAGAGATCCTCCAGTGCCCCGCCGCCCCGGGCGATGACGATGACATCCACCTCAGGCCGGGCGTCCAGCTCACGCAGGGCACGGACTATTTGGGACACGGCCGTGTTTCCCTGGACGGCCACCTCGCGGATCTCGAACTCCACCGCCGGCCACCGGAGGGCCGCGTTGCGAAGGATGTCCTTCTTGGCGTCCGAATCCCGACCCGTGATCAGGCCGATGCGGTGCGGCAGCAGGGGCAGCCGCTTCTTCCGGGAATCGGCGAAAAGACCCTCAGCCGCGAGGGCCTGGCGCAGCCGCTCAATCCGGGCCAGCAGGTCACCCAGTCCGACCGGCCGGATGTCCCGCACCAGCATGTTCAGCCGGCCCGTCTTCAGCCAGAACTCCGGTTTCAGCAGGGCCACCACCCGTGATCCGCGCTCCAGTGGAAGGTTCTGCCGCTCCAGGACCTTGGTCCAGACGGAAGCCGGCAGCGACACCTCCGCGTCCACGTCCCGAAGCGTGATGTAGGCGTTGGTCCCGCGCCGGTTCAGTTCAATGACCTGGCCTTCAACCCACGCCGACGGGGTGCGGTCGATGTGGGCCTTGAGCTTCTGCGACAGCAGCTGCAGCGGCCACGGGTTGTCCGGGCTGGTTTCCGCCGCGGTGGTAAGCAACGTAGTGGGGGCAGTACCCGGTAACGAGGCCTGGTCAGACATGCGGACGCCGGTGGGAGGCTGGTGCTGCGGGCATGCGGTCCTTCAACTGTCGTGGGCGGTCAATCAACCTTATCCATAAGGTCTAGCACCGGGGACTGACAGGGGCAGCCCCTGGACCCTGCCTAGGATGGGATAAGGCCCCCAACCCCTAAGGACCTGTTGTGCGCACTTTTATCTCTGCCATCGCCACCGTGCTGGGCATACTCCTCGCCGCCGTTGCCGTTCCCGCCATCTGGGTGGACCGCAACATCGTCCAGGAAGACGGCTTCGTCCGTCTTGCAGCTCCACTTGGCAGGGACACGGAATTTCAAAAGAAGCTGGCCGCCGCCGCAGTGGGAACGATTGATACCGGGGCGGTTCCCGGGTTCCTCTCGGGTCTGGTGGAGCCAATGCTTGAAAAGGCGGCGGAGTCACTGACCGGGTTGCCCGGCTATCCGGCGGCCTGGGAGGAGACCCTCCGCAGAAGCCACCGCCTCAGCTTTGCCGATCCTGCCGCGGCATCCCAGGGAGGAGCGTCGGCGTCGTCCCTGACCCTCGACGTTGCCCCGCTGGTTGCCCTGGGCTCGGAGGAGATCTCCCGCACCACCAGGCTTCCCCTCGACCCGCCGGAACAGACGCTGATCAATGTAGGCCAGCCTGCGCAAAAGGAGTGGACTGAACGGCTGGCCACCTACGCGCCCATGGGCTACATCCTGGCCATCGGGTCGGCCGTAGCGTTCCTGCTGGCGCTCGTGGCGGCACGCCGCCGCGGGACGGTGCTGCTGGCCGCCGGCCTTGGGGGACTGGCGCTCGCGGGGCTGTGGGGGCTGGGACTGCAGCTGGGGTCAGCCCGCGCCCAGGCCACGGACACCGGCAATGCGGTGGCCAACATGTTCCGTGACCATTTCCTTGCCGCTGCCGGCGCGGACTTCCAAACGTGGATCGCCGCGGCCGGGGTTGCCGGTGGCGTCCTGGTGGCGGTGGGCATTGTGACGTTGTTCGCATCCCGGAAACGGGTGGGGACCAGCCGGTAACATGGAGGAATGACCACCTCGGCTGTATCCCTTTCGATGCCAACCATTCCGCGCAGGCGCCGCTCGCCTGAGGAGGTAGCAGCCGCAGCCCCCGTAAACGGAACCAAGAAGGTGCTGCTGGCCGCTCCCCGCGGATACTGCGCAGGCGTTGACCGGGCCGTGATCGCGGTCGAAAAGGCGCTGGAACACTACGGGCCGCCCGTGTATGTCCGCAAGCAGATTGTCCACAACGTCCACGTGGTCAGCTCGCTGGAGGAAAAGGGCGCCATCTTCGTGGACGAAACGGACGAAGTACCCGAAGGTGCCCTCGTGATCTTCTCCGCCCACGGAGTGTCCCCGGCAGTGGTCGAGTCCGCCGAAACCCGGGGCCTGCGCACCATTGACGCCACGTGCCCCCTGGTCACCAAAGTGCACAAGGAAGCCGTCCGCTTCGCAAAGGACGATTTCGATATCCTCCTGATCGGCCACGACGGCCATGAGGAAGTGGAAGGCACCTCAGGGGAGGCGCCGGAGCACATCCAGATCATTAATGGCCCGCACGAAGTGGACCAGGTCACTGTCCGCGACCCCGAAAAGGTCATCTGGCTTTCGCAGACCACGCTGAGCGTGGACGAGACCATGGAGACCGTCCGGCTGCTCAAGGAACGGTTCCCCACCCTGCAGGATCCGCCCAGCGACGACATCTGCTACGCCACCACCAACCGCCAGGTGGCCATCAAAAAAATTGCGCCCAAGGCGGACCTGGTGATCGTGGTGGGTTCGGCCAACTCGTCCAACTCTGTCCGGCTGGTGGAGGTGGCGCTCGAATACGGTGCCAAGGCCTCGTACCGGGTGGATTTCGCCAACGAGGTTGACGAGGCGTGGTTTGAAGGCGTCGCAACCGTGGGTGTGACCTCGGGGGCATCCGTTCCCGAGGTGCTGGTGCAGGACGTGCTGCGGCTGCTGGCTGATTACGGCTACGGAGCCGTGGAGGAAGTGGTTACGGCCGAGGAAGACCTCCTCTTCTCGCTGCCCAAGGAACTCCGGGCCACCCTGAAGCAGGCCGGCGATGTCAGCCGCGCGCTGGGCGGACGCCGGTCCCGCAGCTAAAACCGCGATCACATTTCAACCGTCACCACATCTCAACGGAAGGGGCCGGGCAGCCACCACGCTGCCCGGCCCTTTCCGCATGCCGGCGGCCGTCTCAGGCCGCTTCGTCGTCGCCCTGCAGTTCCGGTGCCACCAACGCCCGCGGGGTAACTTCCACCAGCGAAGGTGCAACCAGGCCGGACTCCTCCAGGCTGTTGAGCTTCCGCGCTGTGGGCAGGACCCTGGCTTCCAGTGTGCCAACCATGGCGTTGTAACGGTCCACTGAGGTCTTCAGTGACGATCCCAGCTTGGTGACATTCTCGCCCAGCGTGCCCATCCGGTCGTACAGCTGCCGCGCAAGTTCGAAGAGCTCGCGTGCACTGTCCGTCAGGACGTCCTGGCGCCACGTGAACGCCACGGACTTCAGCACGGCCAGGAGGGTGCTCGGTGACGCAAGGACAACGTTGCGTGACAGCGCGTGATCCAGGAGTCCGGCGTCAGCAGTCAATGCCGCTGCGAGGATGGATTCGGCCGGGATGAAGCAGACCACCAGTTCCGGGGAGTTCCCGGGGATGTCCCAGTATTTCTTGGTACCCAGCGCGTCGACGTGCGCCCTCAGCGCCTTGGCGTGTGCCGCCAGCAGGGCCTGCCGGTTCCGGCCGTCGTTTGCCGACTGTGGCCCGGCGGCCCGTGCCAGGCGGGGGTCCACCGCGTCCAGTTCCTGTGCCTCAAGGTAGGACGACAACGGGACTTTTGCGTCCACCACCAGTTGCTTTTCACCCGGCAGCTGCACCACCAGATCCGGCCGCACAGCTGAGTCGTGGCCTGCGCTGTGGACCTGCTCGACGAAGTCGACGTGGCGGAGCATGCCGGCAGCCTCCACTACGCGCCGGAGCTGCACCTCGCCCCACTGGCCTCTGGCGCTGTTGGAACGCAGCGCCGATTCCAGGGCATGCGTGGAACGGATGAGCTGTTCATCGGACAGCCTGGCCTCCTGCAGCTGCTGGGCCAGTTGGCCGTACTGCTCAACCCGGTCCCGCTCCAGCAGTGCCACCTGCTGCTGCACCGCGGACAGCTTCTCGGCCACGGGCGCCAGGGCACGCAGCACGCTGCCGTCCTGTGTCCGGGCCTCACCCAGCTCACGGTTCTGTGCGGCCAAAAGCCGCCGCTCGGCGTCGGCCGCTGCCAGCTGCGCCGTGACATCGGACAGGCGGGACGACACCTGGTCGAAGTCCGACTCCAGGGCGTGCGAGTTCCGGCGCAATGAGAAATAGGTGGCTGCAGCGCCGGCAAGCGCACCGAGCAGCAGCATGAAGAGGGCCAGAATCAAGGCAAAAGCATCCATGGCTTCACTGTTGCACGGGGCTCTGACAATCATGGGCAGTGACATTCCCGGGTACAGGGCGGCGGGGTCCGGCGGGTAGAATCAATCCTCGTGGCTCTTACTATTGGCATCGTCGGACTGCCCAACGTCGGCAAATCAACCCTGTTCAACGCGCTCACCCGCAACCAGGTCCTGGCCGCGAACTATCCGTTCGCCACCATCGAACCCAATGTCGGCGTCGTGAACCTCCCGGACCCCAGGCTGCAGAAGCTCGCCGGGATCTTCGGCTCCCAGCGCGTCCTGCCCGCCGCGGTATCCTTCGTCGACATCGCCGGCATCGTGAAGGGCGCATCGGAGGGGGAGGGGCTTGGCAACCAGTTCCTGGCCAATATCCGCGAAGCTGAAGCCATCGCCGAAGTTGTCCGGGTCTTCGATGACCCCGACGTAATCCACGTCGACGGCAAGGTGGATCCCCGCTCGGACATGGAGACGATCAACACCGAGTTGATCCTCGCGGACCTGCAGACCATCGAAAAAGCCATCCCGCGGATCGAAAAAGAAGTCAAGATCAAGAAGCGGGAAGCCGCCGAGCTCGCCGCCATCAAGGCAGCGCAGGCGGTGCTGGAGCGGGGAGACACCATCTACTCCTCCATCAAGAGCGACAAACTGGAGATGGAACACCTCAAGGAGCTGGGCCTGCTGACTGCCAAGCCCTTCATCTACGTGTTCAATGCCGACGAAGGCATCCTGGGCAGCCCGGAAAAGCAGGAAGAACTGCGCGCCATGGTTGCCCCGGCAGACTGTATCTTCCTTGACGCCAAACTCGAGGCCGACCTTGTGGAGCTGGACGAGGAAGAGGCGCGCGAGATGCTGGAGATGAACGGCCAGGACGAATCCGGCCTGGACCAGCTGGCACGCGTGGGCTTCCACACCCTGGGGCTGCAGACCTACCTCACGGCGGGCCCCAAGGAAGCGCGAGCCTGGACCATCCGGCAGGGTGACACGGCACCGCAGGCAGCCGGCGTCATCCACTCAGACTTCCAGCGCGGCTTCATCAAGGCCGAAGTAGTCTCCTTCGACGACCTTGTGGACGCCGGATCCATGGCTGAGGCGAAATCCCGCGGCAAAGTCCGGATCGAAGGCAAGGAATACGTCATGGCCGACGGCGACGTGGTGGAGTTCCGCTTCAACGTCTGATTTCCGCAGGAACAGGCGCACTGCCGCCCCGGAATCATGCTGGCTACTGTCCAGGCCGAAAAACTGCCGGAGGTCTGCCCTGGCCTACGGCCCGGTCGGACCCGCGGGACCTGGCGGGTAGGGAGGCTGCTGCTGAGGCCAGGACGGGGGAGCGGATGATGCCTGCCCACGCTCCGGTGCAGGGTACTTGTCGAAACGCTGGCCATACGGGTTCTCCCGCTGTGCGAGCAGCACGATGAGCACAATCCATCCAAGCACGGGGATGAGGGCGAGCAGCAGCATCCAGGCGCTGAGGTTCACGTCGTGGAGGCGCCGGGACGCCACCGCGAGTGACGGGACAACGGTGGCGAGAAACCACAAACCACCCAGGGCGCTGGACCCCGTCACCTGGCCGTTGACTACAGTGGGACTGATGGAATTCAGCACCGCTGAGGCCAGCCCGGAAGCGAGGAACCACCACCAATATTCGCTTCGGCTGGCGCGCCCCGAGAAGACCGCGTACTTCTGGAAGACGCGTTTGACCGCGTCCACCGGCGGAGCACCGTAGTACGGCAGTTCGAGGGGCGGGACTGCACTTCCGGGCACATTGGACGGTTGGGGGATGCTCATCGAGCTTTTCCTTCCTGAGGTTCCGTTGCCAGCATGCTACGGAGTAAGCCGGGCCCGGGCTCGGGCCGTAGGTCCCGTCCGGCGGCCCGGACTACCTCCTTGTGGCGGGGGCACGGATTGGGCTGGCGGGCAGCAGCACCAAGTATCCTGAGTTTGTAGGGCGTGATCGAAGCGGCCCCAGTCCCCTCCGGAGAGGGAAAACCACAAGGAGGCGGCATGCCGGTCCGGCGTCTGATGCAGTTGCTCATCGCCGCGTTGGCGGCTGCCCTGGTTCTTTCCGGCTGTTCGGGCGGCAGCGCCCCGTCCGTGGTGGTGGGGGAGGCAAAGCGGGGCGGCAGCGTCACCGTGGCCGAGGTCAACGCATTCTCCTCGTTCAACCCCTACAGCGCCAGCGGCAACACCGACATCAACTCGAAGATCGGCGCCATCACACACTCGGGCTTCTTCTACCTGGACGACAGCTCCAAGGTGGTCCGCAACGACAAGTTCGGGCACTTCGAGAAGGTCTCTGACCAGCCGCTCAAAGTAAAGTACACGGTCAATGAGGGCGTGAAGTGGTCGGACGGTGCGCCCATCGGAGCTGCAGACCTCCTGCTGAGCTGGGCCGCCGGGTCAGGTTACTTCGATGACGTCGACCCCGCAGCGGGGAAGGGCACCAAGTACTTCTCGGTTGCCTCCGATACCACAGGCCTGGCGGGTACCCTGTTTCCCGAAATCGGGTCGGACGGCCGTTCCATCACCATTGAGTACGCCGCACCGTACGCTGACTGGGAAGTGGCGTTCGACGTCGGACTCCCGGCCCATGTCGTCGCTGCCAAGAGCGGACTCAACGATGAGGAAGACCTGGTCAAGCTCCTCAAGGACACGCCCCGGGGCAACCCGGACAAGCCGGCGTCGCACCCGGCCCTTAAAAAGGTCAGCGATTTCTGGAACACCGGCTTCGACACGAAGTCCGTTCCGGATGATCCTGCGCTCTACCTGTCCAGCGGCCCCTACATTGTCCGCGACATCGTGCCTGAAGTTTCCATGAAGCTGGTCCGGAACCGGGACTACGTGTGGGGCGCGGAACCGTGGCTGGATGAGATCAATGTCCGGTTCACGGGGGCCGTGCCGGCGGCGGTTGATGCTCTGCGCAACGGGCAGGCGGACATCATTTCGCCCCAGCCCTCGGCTGCCACGGACAATCTCCTCACCGGCCTGTCAGGCCAGGGCATCACCGTTGAACGGTACAAACAGTCCGGCTACGACCACCTTGACCTCAACTTCTCCGGAACGTTTGCGGACAAGGATGTCCGGGAAGCCTTCCTCAAAACGGTGCCGCGGCAGGCGATCGTGGACGCCGTGGTGGGCACCCAGGTGGCGGACAACAAGCCGCTGGACTCCCAAGTGTTCCTGCCCGGACAGCCAAAGTACGACGAGACCGTGAAAAACAACGGGTCTTCCGATTACGCCAAGGTGGACATCGATGGCGCAAAGAGGCTCCTTAAGGACGCCACCCCCAGCATCCGCATTCTCTATAACCGGGACAACCCGAACCGGGCCAAAGCCTTCGCCCTGATCCGCGATTCGGCCGCCCTGGCGGGATTCCGGGTTGTCGACGGCGGCCAGGGGAGTGCAGAGTGGGCTGCCGCGTTGAGCCGGGGCGGCTACGACGCCGCCCTGTCAGGCTGGATCGGGACTGAAGCGGGTGTCAGCAGGGTGCCGCAGATCTTCCGCACCGGGGCCGGCAGCAACTTCACGGGATATTCCGACGCCGACGCGGACAAGATCATGGAACAACTGGCCGTGACCACGGACCTGGGCAAACAGGACGAGCTTCTGGCCGGGATCGACAAGCACATCTGGGAGGACGCGTATGGCCTCCCCCTTTATCAAACCCCGGGAACAACGGCGTTCAATTCCCGGGTGGTAAGCGTGAAGACCAGCCCCGGTCCCCTCGGCGTGTGGTGGAACGTTGCGGAGTGGCGGCTGTCCTAGCCGCGGCCACGTCCTTTTTAGGGTCCTTTGGCTCTTGCGGCGCCGATTCGCCGTAAGGCCTACCGGCGAGTAGCATGTGACGTGCCTAACTATCGCCGCCGCCCGGGGCATTGAAAAGCCGCCGGTCACGGTTTGGCAACGGAGTACCAATATCTGGACTTCGTGCGGTTAGGCTAACTCGTATTGTGTAGGTTTCGTCACAGCGGTGAGCTGCGTCCGACCTGCGGGGAAGCACAAGATTCCCCTATACATCTCTCCCACAACTCATAGGAGGCGGAATGCGTTTTACGCGCACTTCCAAAGCACTGGGTATCGCGGCCATCACCGCGCTTGCCCTGACCGGGTGCGGCGCCGGCGGCGGCGGCAGCACCAACGGGTCCAGCAGCGCTGCCGGCGACCCGAACAAGGTGATCACCGCTTACAACAGCGAACCGCAAAACCCGTTGCTGCCGGCGAACACCAATGAAACGAATGGCGGCCGCGTCATCAACCTGCTTTTCGAAGGCCTCCGCACGTATGATGCCGACGGCAAAGCAGTGAACTCGCTGGCCGAGTCCATCGACTCCTCCGACGCCCAGAACTGGACCATCAAGGTCAAGCAGGGCCAGAAGTTCACCAATGGTGAAGCCATCACCGCCAAGACCTTCGTCGACTCCTGGAACTTTGCGGCCAACTCCAAGAACCTGCAGAACAACAGCTTCTTCTTCGAGTCCATCGCCGGCTATGAGGACGTCTCAGCCGTAACTACGGAGAAATCCGCGGACGGCAAGACCACCACCACGCCCGCTCCCAAGGCCGACAAGATGTCCGGCCTGGCAGCAACAGATGATTCCACGATCACGGTCAAGCTCACCCAGCCTGAGGCCGACTGGTCCCTGCGCTTGGGGTACTCCGCCTTCTACCCGCTGCCCTCGGCCGCGCTGGCGGACCCGAAGACCTTTGGGGAAAACCCGGTGGGCAACGGTCCCTACAAGTTCGAGAAGCAAGGCGCTTGGGTCCATGACCAGTCAATCGCGTTGGTGAAGAACCCGGACTACAAGGGCCCGCGTGAGGCCAAAAACGGTGGCATCACCTTCAAGTTCTATACCGACCCAGGCCCCGCGTACACGGACCTGCAGGCCGATAACCTCGACATCACCGATGTTCTGCCGTCCAACGCCACAAAGACCTATGTCAACGACTTCCCGGACCGCAACGCCACCAAGCCTGTTGCCACCAACGCCACGCTGAACATTCCCGGCTACAACCCGAACTTCCAGGGTGAAGCCGGAAAGCTCCGCCGCCAGGCGCTGTCCTACGCCATCAACCGTGAAGAAATCACGAAGGTTGTCTTCAACGGCACCCGTACCCCGGCCAAGGCCTTTGCCCCGCCGGTCATCGATGGCTTCAAGGAAGGCCTTAAGGGCAGCGAAGTCCTGAAGTTCGACGCCGCCAAGGCCAAGGACCTCTGGACGCAGGCTGAGAAGATCCAGCCTTACGACAGCTCCAAGCCGCTCCAGATCGCCTCCAACACCGACGGTGGCCACAAGGAATGGATCGACGCCGTGGCCAACGGCTTCAAGAACAACCTCGGCATCCAGGCTGAAATCCAGCCCTTCGCCAAGTTCGCTGAAGTCCTGAACCTCCGCAAGTCCCAGCAGCTGCCGGGCCTGACCCGCGCCGGCTGGCAGGGCGACTACCCGTCGCTGTACAACTTCCTGGGACCGGTCTGGGCAACGGGCGCTTCCTCCAACTATGAGAAGTACTCGAACCCCGAGTTCGACAAGCTGCTCAAGGAGGGCCTCGCCGCCAAGAGCACGGATGACGCGAACGCCAAGTTCAACCAGGCACAGGAGGTTCTGTTCCAGGACCTTCCGGGCTTGCCGCTTTGGGACTATGCCAAGGCAATTGTGTGGAGCAACAACGTTGCGAAGGCCGAGACCGGCTGGAACGGCGAAATTCTCTACTACAACATCACGGCTAAGTAGTCCCAGATCTAACTTGCTGTGAGGCGCACTGGGGGTCCGGTTACAGCCGGGCCCCCATTCGCTTGCAACTGCAGGAAGGCACCAATGAACCCGTTCTCCCCTTTGCCGGAAGGCAGGTAAACCTGTGGTCCGGTTTATTCTTCGCCGACTCCTACAGGTGATCCCTGTCTTTCTCGGCACCACGCTGCTCGTCTATTACATGGTGTTCGCCCTGCCCGGCGACCCCATCGCGGCGCTCTTCGGCGACCGCCAGCCCCCGCAGTCAGTCATCGACACCCTGCGCAGCCAGTACAACCTGGACCAGCCGTTCTGGGTCCAGTACGGCCTTTTCCTCAAGAACCTCTTCACCTTCAACCTGGGCAATGACTTCACGGGACAGCCAATCGCGGCCACTTTGGCCCGGGTCTTCCCCGTGACCGCCATGCTCGCGGTCGAGGCGCTGATTATTCAGGCCGTCTTCGGAGTGGCGTTCGGCGTCTTCGCCGGGCTCCGCCGCGGCGGCTGGTTCGACTCCACCGTCCTGGTGGCCTCGCTGGTGGTTATCGCCGTCCCCACCTTCGTCCTGGGCTTCGTCTTCCAGCTCGTCTTCGGCGTCCAGCTCGGCTGGGCCAAACCCACAGTCGGAGCCAATGCGGACTGGGGAAATCTGCTGTTACCGGCAGTAGTCCTGGGACTTGTCTCGTTCGCCTATGTCCTCCGCCTGACCCGTGCGTCGGTCAGCGAGGGCATGAACGCCGACTTCGTGCGGACAGCCACCGCCAAGGGCCTTTCCCGGCCCCGGGTGGTCCTGGCGCACATCCTGCGCAACTCGCTGATCCCGGTGGTGACCTACCTGGGCGCCAACCTTGGCGGCCTGATGGGCGGCGCCATTGTTACCGAGGGCATCTTCAATGTTCCCGGCGTAGGCAACAAGCTCTACCAGGCTGTCCTTCGCACTGAGGGACCCACCATCGTCTCCATCGTCAGCGTGCTGGTGCTGGTGTTCGTGGTGGCCAACCTGCTTGTCGATCTCCTGTACGCCTGGCTTGACCCGAGGATCCGCTATGACCAGTAACAACAGCCACTTTGTGGCCCCCATCGACGAGACGCCGCTGCAGGCGACGGACGCCGTCAAGACTGACCAGGCCCCGCTCAGCCTCTGGGCAGACGCCTGGCGCAAGCTTCGCCGTCGTCCGCTGTTCATCATTTCGGCTTTTCTTATCCTGGTGCTGATCGTCGTAGCGCTGTTCCCTGGCTTGTTCTCGTCGGTCCCGCCGAACGAGGGCTGCGAGCTCGCAAACTCAGAAGGCGGACCTGCGCCAGGGCATCCATTCGGCTTCACCTTCCAGGGCTGCGACATTTACTCCAGGGTCATCCACGGCACGCAGGCTTCACTTTCGGTAGGTATCCTTTCCGTCCTCTGCGTCCTCATCATCGGGGTGACGTTCGGTGCCCTCGCCGGCTTTTATGGCGGTTGGCTGGACACCATCCTCGCGCGTCTTGGTGATATCTTTTTCGCATTGCCATTGATCCTCGGGGCGCTTGTCATCACACAGTTGCCCATGTTCAGGGAAAACAAGAGCGTTTGGACCGTGGTCTTTGTCATCTCGCTGCTTGCCTGGCCGCAAATGGCCCGCATCACCCGTGGCGCTGTCATCGAGGTGCGTAACGCCGACTTTGTGACAGCAGCCCGCGCGCTGGGTGTCTCGAAATTCGGAACGCTGGTGAAGCACGTCCTTCCGAACGCCCTCGCACCCGTGATTGTCCTGGCCACCCTCGAACTCGGCGTATTCATCGTGGCGGAAGCCACCCTTTCGTTCCTGGGGATTGGCTTGCCCGAGGGGGTCATGTCCTGGGGGCACGATATCTCCGCAGCACAGACTTCCATACGAACGCATCCGCAGATCATGCTCTACCCGGCCGCCGCGCTCTCCCTTACGGTGTTGAGCTTCATCATGCTGGGCGACGCCGTGCGCGACGCCCTTGACCCGAAGAGCCGTCAGCGATGAGAGAAAAAGAGATGACAACTCCAGAAGTCCGCATTGATGAGGCCGGCACCACCGGCGTCAGGCCGCTGCTCGAAATATGTGACCTGGCCATCACCTTCAAGACCGGCGGCGGTGAAGTCAAGGCTGTCCGGGACGCGCACCTGACCATCATGCCCGGCGAAACCGTCGCGATCGTGGGGGAGTCCGGCTCCGGAAAGTCCACCACTGCCCTGGCAGCCATCGGCCTCCTGCCCAACAACGGCAGGGTTGCCGGGGGACAGATCCTGCTCGACGGAGAGGATATCGCCCACGCCAGCGAGCACCGCATGATCGAACTGCGCGGCAACACCATCGGCATGGTCCCGCAGGACCCGATGTCCAACCTGAACCCCGTGTGGAAGATCGGCTACCAGGTCAGGGAAACACTGAAGGCGAACGGCCGTCCCAGCGGGCCGGACGACATCGCCAAGGTGCTGTCCCAGGCTGGACTTCCGGACGCCAAACGCCGGGCCAACCAGTACCCGCATGAGTTCTCGGGCGGCATGCGCCAGCGTGCGCTGATCGCGATTGGCCTCTCCTGCCAGCCACGCCTGCTGATTGCGGATGAGCCGACGTCGGCCCTCGACGTCACCGTCCAGCGGCAGATCCTTGACCACCTGGAGACCATGACCAACGAACTGGGCACCTCGGTGCTGCTGATCACCCACGACCTGGGTTTGGCAGCCGAGCGCGCAGACAAAGTGGTGGTCATGTACCAGGGCCGTGTGGTTGAAGCAGGACCGTCCCTGGAGCTGCTGCGCAACCCGCAGCACCCGTATACCAAGCGGCTCGTGGAGTCCGCTCCGTCGCTCGCCAGCCGCCGTATCCAGGTGGCCAAGGAGCAGGGAGTGGAGACGGCGGACCTCCTGGCGCCCGGCGCCGAGACGGTGAAGTCCGATACCTTCCTGCAGATCCAGGATCTGCGGAAGGTCTACAAGCTTCGCTCGGGGCTGGGCAAGGCGACGGACTTCGCGGCCGTCGACGGCGTGAGCTTCGACGTCCGGCGGGGAACCACGACGGCGATCGTGGGGGAGTCGGGTTCCGGCAAGTCCACAGTGGCCAAGATGGTGCTCCAGCTGGAGAAGCCGACCGAGGGCAGGATCCTGTTCGACGGCGTCGATACCTCGGCCCTGAAGGCTGCCGAGCTGTTCAAGTTCCGCAGGCGGGTCCAGCCGATCTTCCAGGACCCGTACGGCTCCCTCGATCCGATGTACAACATCTACCGCACGATCGAAGAACCATTGCGGGTCCACAAGATCGGGGACCAGGCCAGCCGGGAGAAGAAAGTCCGGACGCTGCTGGACCAGGTGGCACTGCCCCAGTCCGCCATGCAGCGTTATCCCAACGAGTTGTCCGGCGGCCAGCGGCAGCGCGTTGCCATCGCACGGGCACTTGCGCTGGACCCCGAGGTCATCATCTGTGATGAGGCAGTCTCCGCGCTTGACGTGCTGGTGCAGGCGCAGGTGCTGAACCTGCTCGCCGACCTGCAGGCCAACCTCGGGCTGACGTATCTGTTCATCACGCACGACCTTGCCGTGGTGCGCCAGATTGCGGACCACGTCTGCGTGATGGAGAAGGGCCGCCTGGTGGAGACGGGATCCACGGACGAGGTCTTCGAGTCGCCCAAGCAGGACTACACGAAGGCGCTGCTGAACGCCATCCCCGGTGCGAAGCTGATGCTTCCGCCTGAGGTGGCATAGCGGGACGTTTTCCTTGAACGGCTGGAGCCGGGACCTTTGGGGCCCGGCTCCATCCGTTTAATTGGCCGGTTCGATTAACCGGCGAGACTGTTTGGACGGGCGGTAACAGCCCGGTTCGGCTGTCAGTCCTGGAAGGTGCTCCCGCTTGCAGGCACGGCAGCGAGGGCGCCCTGCTCCGCTGCGGGTTTCCGGTCCAGTCCGAGTTCCCGCAGCCTGCGCTCAAGAATCCCGCCCAGGGCCGTGCGGCCTTCGGGGTTCATATGCACCGCATCAGCGAGGTACTTTGCCAGTCCATACCTGGTGAGCCAATCTCCGGTGGAGACAAAGGGCACTCCATTTGCTGCCGCCACGGCACCGAGCAAAGCGTCCACCTCGCTCCGCCGCCCGCCGCCGTCGTTCGCTCCCCGGGCCAGGGTGCCGATCATTGCCAGCCGTGTGCCGGGATAGCGGCTCCGCAGCTCAGCGATCAGCCGCTCGGCGTTCCGCGAGATCTGCGCGTTGCTTGCTCCTCCGGCGGCGTCGTTGCCGCCACCCTCGACCACAAGGAGGGCGGGAGTCCCGGAAGGAAGCAACCAGTCCCCGCGCTGCAGGGCGTCCACGTAATTACCGGTAGCGCCGTTCGCCGCGACGTAGCCGGTGCCGCCGCGGCCGCAGAAGTATACGTTGTACCCGGCAGCGGCCAGGCCCAGGCGGGGCCAGCCGTCTACGGGTTCCGACTGCGAATCCCCAATCAGCAGGACCGTTCTGCCCACATCGGGAACAACTGCTTCCAGGCGGCCATTGCCCGTATTCAGGACGTGGGCAGTGGCTGCCACCGACACCTTCGGGGCGCCCGGCTTCACGGCTGCCACCTGGCTGTTGGCCGCCTGGCCTGTGGCTGCCCGCGACAGGCTGCTGACGGCCGAACCAGCGGAAAGTCCGTCGCCACCGGATCCCGCGACGGCCACGAGCCCGGCGACCACTGCGGCCACAGCCCACGCCGCACCGCGCATGGTGCTGGCCTTGGCAGGGGGCATCGT
Source organism: Arthrobacter sp. DNA4 (assembly GCF_024362385.1). Taxonomy (NCBI): domain Bacteria; kingdom Bacillati; phylum Actinomycetota; class Actinomycetes; order Micrococcales; family Micrococcaceae; genus Arthrobacter; species Arthrobacter sp. DNA4. The sequence goes on along the minus strand of NZ_CP101466.1, from coordinate 3,126,758 downwards.
TGTCTCCGGCGTGCTCAAAGGATGGGCTCTGTGTCACAGACATCATGCCATGCACACGGAAGCGGTAGTGAACTTGGTCACACCGTGTACCGGCGGTCCCTGATCGCCGCACCTCCAGGGGCCGTCGACCCGGCCGGAATTTAGGCCAACAAATAACTCAGCGGCTAGAATAAAGGAAGGCGCCCTGTGCCAAGGGCCTTGTCCGTCGTGCGTTCCAGTTGGAAATGTCGCGATACAACAGCTGACTCCACTGAATCGAGCCTTTACGCATGTCTGAAACCACCACCAACACCGCGGTAGCCACTGCATCGCGCAGTGACCTCCGCAACGTCGCGATCGTGGCCCACGTTGACCACGGCAAGACCACCCTGGTCGACGCCATGCTCAAGCAGACCCATTCCTTTGCAGAGCACAACCACGTAGAAGACCGCGTCATGGACTCCGGCGACCTGGAGCGCGAAAAGGGCATCACCATCCTGGCGAAGAACACCACTGTCGCCTACAACGGTCCGTCCTCGAACGGCGAGACCATCACCATCAACGTGATCGACACCCCCGGCCACGCCGACTTCGGCGGCGAGGTCGAGCGCGGCCTGTCCATGGTCGACGGCGTCGTCCTGCTCGTCGATGCCTCTGAGGGCCCGCTGCCCCAGACCCGCTTCGTGCTGCGCAAGGCCCTCGCTGCGCACCTGCCCGTGATCCTGCTGGTCAACAAGACCGACCGCCCCGACGCGCGGATCGAAGAGGTCGTGCACGAGTCCATGGACCTGCTCCTCGGCCTCGCCTCCGACCTGGCCGACGAGGTCCCCGATCTGGACCTGGACAAAATCCTCGAGGTCCCCGTGGTGTACGCCGCCGCGAAGGTCGGCCGCGCCTCCCTGGAGCAGCCCGCTGACGGCACCGCTCCGGAGAACGAGGACCTCGAACCGCTGTTCAAGACCATCATCGAGCACATCCCGGCTCCGACGTACAACCCGGAGGGTGTGCTCCAGGCGCACGTCACCAACCTCGACGCCTCCCCGTTCCTTGGCCGCCTGGCCCTGCTGCGTATTTACAACGGCACCCTGCGCAAGGGCCAGACCGTGGCCTGGGCCCGCGCCAACGGCGAGCTGAAGAACGTCAAGATCACCGAGCTGCTCGCCACCAAGGCGCTGGAGCGCGTGCCGGCCGAGTCCGCAGGCCCCGGCGAGATTGTCGCCGTCGCCGGCATCGAGGAGATCACCATCGGTGAAACCCTGACCGACGCCGAGAACCCCCAGCCGCTGCCGCTGATCACCGTGGACGATCCCGCGATCTCCATGACCATCGGTATCAACACCTCGCCGCTGGCCGGCAAGGTCAAGGGCGCCAAGGTTACTGCCCGCCAGGTCAAGGACCGTCTTGACAAGGAACTGATCGGTAACGTCTCCATCAAGGTCCTGCCCACCGAGCGTCCCGACGCCTGGGAAGTCCAGGGCCGTGGCGAGCTCGCCCTCGCTATCCTGGTGGAGCAGATGCGCCGCGAAGGCTTCGAGTTGACCGTCGGCAAGCCGCAGGTTGTCACCAAGACCGTTGATGGCAAGATCCACGAGCCGATGGAACACATGACCATCGACGTGCCCGAGGAATACCTGGGCGCCGTCACCCAGCTCATGGCAGCCCGCAAGGGCCGCATGACCAACATGGCCAACCACGGCACCGGCTGGTGCCGCATGGAGTTCATCGTTCCGGCCCGTGGCCTGATCGGTTTCCGCACCCGGTTCCTCACCGACACCCGTGGTGCAGGCATCGCGGCTTCCATCTCCGAAGGCTACGAGCCGTGGGCCGGCCCCATCGAGTACCGCACCAACGGTTCCATGGTTGCCGACCGCGCCGGTGTTGTTACCCCGTTCGCCATGATCAACTTGCAGGAACGCGGCTCCTTCTTCGTGAAGCCCACGTCCGAGGTCTACGAAGGCATGATCGTGGGCGAGAACTCCCGCGCCGACGACATGGACGTCAATATCACCAAGGAAAAGAAGCTCACCAACATGCGTGCCGCTTCCTCCGACACCTTCGAGAACCTGACCCCGCCGCGGGAACTCACCCTCGAAGAGTCACTCGAGTTCGCCCGCGAGGACGAGTGCGTCGAAGTGACCCCGGACGCCATCCGCATCCGCAAGGTCATCCTGGACACCAACGAGCGCGCCAAGGCCAACCGCGCCCGCGCCAAGGCCTAGTAACTCCGCAGGTCCGCAGAACGCCACCGGCATTTGCCGGTGGCGTTCTGCGTTTAAGCTCGCGATTGGGCAGGAAACCGTGGGTTCGTTAGGCAGGGAGAGCCCGTGGGCAACGAGCGGCGCTGTCAGTGCGCAGCGGCGCGGCGCGGGGGAGCGGGCGGCACTTCCTTCGCGGCCACCACAAGCTCAAGGGGAATGACGACGTCGGCCTGGCGGGTGCGGACGGTGCAGGAACCGGCGTCGCACGTCAGCAGGTGGCCCAGGGCATCCGTGAGGCCACCTTCAATCCGGTAGCGCACCACCACCCGGGTTCCGGGCTCAGCCGCGGCCAGGAAGCGGGCAGGGGCAGGCGCTGGCAGACTCACCAGTTCATACTAGGCCGCCGGCTAGGTTCGCGGGAACGGGCTGGGAGATAATAGGCTCAGATGTCAATAGTCCGGCCGTGCTGCCGGATGCTAGAGCCGGCGGGGAAGCCGGAACCCAACGTGGAGAGGCCAGGGACGTGACGTACGTAATCGCGCAGCCGTGTGTGGATGTTAAGGACAAGGCATGCATTGAGGAATGCCCGGTCGATTGCATCTATGAAGGCGAGCGTTCGCTGTACATCCATCCGGACGAGTGCGTCGACTGCGGCGCCTGCGAGCCGGTGTGCCCGGTGGAGGCCATTTACTACGAGGATGACACCCCGGAGGAATGGGCCGACTACTACAAGGCCAACGTCGAATTCTTCGATGACCTTGGGTCTCCTGGTGGCGCGGCCAAGATCGGCAACACGGGCAAGGACCACCCGATGATCGCCGCCCTGCCGCCGCAGAACCAAGACCACTGACGCGGACGGGAAACGTGACCGCAGCAGTGAATTCGTTTGGCCTGAACCTGCCCGACTACCCGTGGGAGGCCATGGCCCCCTACATGGCCAAGGCCTCGGAACACCCGGGCGGGGCAGTTAACCTCTCCATTGGCACGCCCGTGGATCCCACACCGCAGCTGGTCCAGGACGCCCTGAAGGCGGCCGCCAATGCCCCCGGATATCCCACCGTTCACGGCACTCCCGCGCTTCGGGAAGCCATCTCGGGCTGGTTCGAACGCCGGCGCGGAGTGGCAGGCCTCGACCCCCGCAACATCATGCCGACTGTGGGGTCCAAGGAACTCGTTGCGTGGCTGCCGCTGCTGCTGGGCCTCAAGCCCGGAGACGTCGTCGTACGGCCTAAGGTGGCTTACCCCACGTACGATATCGGCGCCACCCTTGCTGGGGTCACCTCGGTGGCCACGGACAACCTGGACGAGCTTGACGACGCAACGCGCGCACGCGTGCGCCTCATTTGGGTCAATTCCCCGGGCAACCCCACGGGCAGTGTCCGCGACGCGGAGTCACTGAAGGCGCTGGTGGTCCAGGCCCGTGAAATCGGCGCTGTGGTGGCATCGGACGAATGCTACGCAGAGCTTGGCTGGGGCGACTGGGACGTCCAGCGCGGCGGCCAGCGCGTCCCCAGCATCCTCGATCCGCACGTGGCCGGCGGCTCGCACCAGGGCCTGCTCGCCGTGTACTCGCTGAGCAAGCAGTCCAACCTGACCGGCTACCGCGCAGCCTTCGTTGCCGGTGATCCGGACCTGATGCCCAACCTGGTCAACAGCCGCAAGCATGCAGGCATGATCGTTCCCTACCCGGTCCAGGAGGCCATGCGGGTGGCGCTGGGGGATGACACCCACGTCGAGGCCCAGAAGGACCTGTACCGGGCGTGAACGCCTGGTGCCCGCGCTGCTGGACTTCGGCCTGGAGATCAAGGAGTCCGACGCCGGCCTGTACCTGTGGTCGACTGCAGGCGAGGACACGTGGGCCACGGTGGACCGCCTGGCTGAACGCGGCATCGTGGTGGGGCCGGGTGTCTTCTATGGAGACGCGGGCAACGGCTATGTCCGCGTGGCCTTGACCGGATCCGACGAGCGGATCGATGCAGCCGTTGCACGGCTGGCCGGGTCCGGCTCCTAGGGACACGTAATATTCGTGTGACTCGCCCCACATCCGGCGCATTTTAGGCTGGATGGGAAGCTCGCGGATTAGTGACACCCGCCAAGGAGCGGTACTTTTTAAGTTGACGATCAATGGTGGCTTTCTACAAGAAGGCAGCCCGGGTGTTGGAACCTGTCTTCTCAGGCTCAAGTGCGCGGCTCACCTGATGTTGGATCAAGCTTTCGACAGAGGCCGAAGACGCCTCATGAAGGGGACTCCATGACTGAGACCAACAATGCTGCGACCCTGCTCCACGCAGGTGGCGAGCTGAAGCTCCCGCGCATCCAGGTTGTTGAAGGGAACGAAGGTTACGACGTCTCCAAGCTGCTCAAGCAGACCGGTGCCGTGACCTTTGACCCCGGCTTCATGAACACCGCAGCAACCACCTCCGCCATCACCTACATCGATGGCGATGCGGGCATCCTGCGCTACCGCGGATACCCCATCGAGCAGTTGGCGCAGCACTCCAGCTTTCTCGAGGTGTCCTACCTGCTGATCTACGGGAACCTGCCCACGCCCACGGAACTGGACGAGTTCGACCAGAAGATCCGGCGCCACACCCTGCTGCACGAAGAGCTCAAGGGCTTCTTCGGCGGCTTCCCCCGCGACGCACACCCCATGCCGGTGTTGTCCTCGGCCGTGTCCGCGCTGTCCACCTTCTACCAGGACTCGCTGGACCCGTTCAACGCCGAGCAGGTGGAGGTTTCCACCATCCGCCTGATGGCAAAGCTGCCGGTTATTGCCGCCTATGCGCACAAGAAGTCCATCGGCCAGCCCATGCTGTACCCGGACAACTCCATGAACCTGGTGGAGAACTTCCTGCGCCTCAGCTTCGGCCTCCCCGCCGAGCAGTACGAGCTGGACCCGGTCATCGTCAAGGCCCTGGACCTGCTCCTCATCCTGCACGCGGACCACGAGCAGAACTGCTCCACCTCCACCGTGCGCCTGGTGGGCTCCTCCAACGCCAACCTCTTCGCCTCCGTTTCGGTAAGCATCAATGCCCTCTTCGGCCCTGCCCACGGCGGAGCCAACGAGGCCGTGCTGAAGATGCTCCGCCAGATCCAGGCCGAGGGCCTCAAGCCCGAGGACTACATGGAGAAGGTCAAGAACAAGGAAGACGGCGTCCGCCTCATGGGCTTCGGACACCGCGTCTACAAGAACTACGATCCGCGCGCCAAGATCGTCAAGGCCACGGCCCACGAGATCCTGAGCAAGCTCGGCGGCAACGACGAACTGCTCGACATCGCCATGCGCCTGGAAGAGAAGGCGCTCAGCGATGACTACTTCATCCAGCGCAAGCTCTACCCGAACGTGGACTTCTACACCGGCCTGATCTACAAGGCCATGGGCTTCCCCGAGAAGATGTTCACCGTCCTGTTTGCCATCGGCCGCCTGCCGGGCTGGATTGCCCAGTGGCGCGAAATGATCAGCGACCCGAACACCAAGATCGGCCGCCCGCGCCAGCTGTACATCGGCGAGCCGGAGCGCGACTACCCCGCCCGCTGATTCCCCGCCTGTCAGGAACAGCAACAGCACTGACGACGACGGCCGCCCACCTTCCACAGGTGGGCGGCCGTTTCGCTTTAATCACCATCCATTGCTCCCCACCGGCACCCTAACCTCGCAAGCTCGGCCAGGGAACCCTGCCGGCGTGGGCCCACTGCCCTTTTGGGGGGCTCAAAAGGGCAGTTACCCAGCAATCGACGGGGAGGGAAGGGTCAGGAGGCGTAGCCCTGGGGGTTGTTCTTCTGCCAGCGCCAGTGGTCCTCGCACATCTGGTCCACGGTCTTGGTGGTGGACCAGCTCAGGTCTGCCAGGGCCGAGGTGGCATCGGCCCAGAAAGCCGGGAGGTCTCCCGCGCGGCGGCCGGTGATCTCGTAGGGGATGGGCTGGCCCACTGCCTTCTCAAAGGAGCGAAGGACTTCCAGGACAGAGGAGCCCTTGCCGGAACCGAGGTTCCAGCGGAAGACGCCGGTGCGGTCCGCGATGTGGTTCAGTGCGGCCATGTGTCCTTCGGCCAGGTCCACCACGTGGATGTAGTCGCGCAGGCAGGTGCCGTCCGGGGTGTCGTAGTCGCCGCCGAAGACCATGAGCTTCTCACGGCGTCCCACCGCCACCTGGGCAATGAACGGGACGAGGTTGTTCGGGATGCCCTGCGGGTCTTCGCCGATGCGTCCCGAGGGGTGTGCGCCCACCGGGTTGAAGTAGCGCAGCAGTGCTATGTGCCAGCGTGAGTCGGCGGCGCCGAGGTCGGAGAGGATGTCCTCGATCTGTTCCTTGGTGCGCCCGTACGGGTTGTTCGCGCCGATCTCCATTTTTTCCACGTACGGGATGGGGTTGTGTTCACCGTAGACGGTGGCCGAGGAGCTGAAGACGATTGACCGGACGTCATGCCTGTCCATGACGCGGACCAGGTTAAGCGTCCCCACCAGGTTGTTGTAGTAGTACTTCAGCGGCTCCTGCACTGATTCACCCACCGCTTTGAGGCCTGCGAAATGAATGACGGCCTCGATGCCGTTTCCGGCGAACACCTTCTCGACGGCGGCCTCGTCCACCAGGTCCACGTTGTGGAACTCCGCGGTCTTGCCGCTGAGTTCGGCTACGCGGCGCAGCGACTCCTCGCTGGAGTTGACCAGGTTGTCGATGACGACCACGTCGTGGTAAGCTTCCTGCAGGGAAAGAACAGTGTGGGAACCGATGTAGCCGGTGCCCCCTGTGACCAAGATTTTCATGCCTCAACGCTATCCCACGTGCAGCGTTGCCCGCCGCCGTGTCCCGGATGGCGGGCGGTCTGTGAAAAGGCAGAGTAAACACAAGTGTGCTAATAAGAATGGTGCCCAAAATTGTAGACGCCGATGCCCGGCGGCAGGATGTGGTCCAGGCGGTTCTCCGCATCATTGCCGTGGACGGTCTCGAGCGTGCCTCGCTTCGGGAAGTTGCGGACGAAGCAGGACTGGCGGTCGGCTCGGTCCGGCACTACTTCCAGGGCAGCGAGGAGCTTCTGGCGTTTACGTTCGGCACGGTGGTGGACCGGGTGAGCTGGAAGCCCTGCTGCCCGCCGTCCTTGATGCTGCCGCAGCCAGTCCCGAACAGCGGGGGGCTGTTTTAACCCTTCTGGGCGGCATGCTTCCCCTGGACGAGGAAACAGCAGTGGAGGCATGTGCGTGGCTGGCGTTCAAGAACGCCGCCCGCATCCGGCCGTTCCTTGCCGCGGAGTCGGACCGAAGCCACCGTGAAATCGCGGCCATCGTGGGCGCACTCGTCGCAACCCTGCTGCCGGACGATGAACCGCAGGAGAACCTGGTGGTGGAGGCCGAACGGCTCCTGGCCACGCTGGACGGACTTTGTATGCACGCCTTGCTCCAGCCGGGCTGGATGACGGCGCAGATGTGCCGGGACGTGCTTGAGCGGCACCTTGACGGGATCGCACGCTAAGGGATCAAAAGGCTGTCCTGCACTTCCGCGGACTGGTTGCGGGAATAGACTGATAGCCGGGTAGGCCGGACCGATCACGACGCCCGGCACCGGTAGGCCAGGAAAGGACTTTGGATGCAGCACGCAAGCGGTTCCGGGTGGCAGATCACCACCGACACATCCGGGCCGATGATGATTGCTCTTTACGTCCGGGACGCCGCCGGCCTGAACGGCGTGGGCCGTCCCATGCTGTCCCATGCATCACCCAAAGTCCGTTCGGCGGACCATAAGCACCTGACCGCGGATGTTGGCGGCCTCAGCGCACTGAAGACCGAGTGGGAGGCCTGGTGGGAGCAGCTGCTCAAGGCGCACCCCCACACCTCCCCGGAACTGTCCCCGCCCGATTTCGAAGCGTTCGGCAACTCGCCGGCGCTCCAACGGCTCCTGCAGGCCCATTTCGGGTCTGCCCTCACCTGGGCCAGGGAACGCCGGAGCGAATACGCCGAACTCGAAGCCCAGCGCGTGGCCAGCGGAACGGACCAGCTGCTCGGGGACATGGTGGATGACCGGCTGATGGAGGTGGGGCGGGACTCGCGGGACTTCACGCTGACCATCATTGAGTTGCCGCTGGACGAGCAACGGGCCTGGTACCTGGAACCGGACAAGATCATCATGAGCCAGGAGCTGATGGGCCAGCCTGAGCTGCTCCGCAGCTACGTCCAGCCGGTGCTGGAAATCCTGGTCTAGCCCCTGCAGGGAGGACGACGGCGGGACGTCACGTGCCGCCGTCGTCCTGCCGTACGGTGATGCGCACCTGCCCGGCAGCGGCCCCCGACGCCTGCCATCCGTCCCCGCCCGGCCGGTCCCAGCTGCGGCCGGCAACTTCCACCTTGGTCACCGCCAGGTTCTTGGCATTCGCAACCGCCCACTGCGCCACCGACCACGCCAGTGCCCCGTCCGCGTCCACCACCAGGGTGGCGCCGTCCACCTGCGAATCCACGCCGCCGTAAGCCTGGTCCAGTTCCGTCACCACTGTTGTTGAATTCCCGCCCGCCGTCGGGGAACGCAGCGTGCACTGGACACCCGCGGGGGTCTGTCCGGTCAGCCCGGAAGCGAAGGCCCGGCCCATCTCCTCATGCTGGGCGTAGGCCTTGGGGTAGGCGGAACGCTGGACCTGCTGGGCCGCGTCAGTGATGTCCAGCGTCTCGTACCCGGGGATCTTCACCAGGGCGTCATAGAAGGCATTGACGGCGTAGTACGGGTCCATGATCTGGGCCTCGGTGCCCCAGCCCTGGGACGGCCGCTGCTGGAAGAGCCCCCGCGAGTCAGGGCCGGCCTGGTCGCCGTGGCCGATGTTGCGCAGCTTGGACTCCTGCATGGCAGTGGCCAGGGCAATGGTGGCGGCACGCGGAGGGAGGCCCCGCCGGACGGCCGCGGCGGTGATCAGGGCTGCGTTGGCCGCCTGGTCCGGCGCCAGTTCCCCGGTCCGGCTGCCGGCCGTGGCTGTGCAGCGTTCCGAGACGAGGGTCTCGGAACGCTGCACGAAGTACACCGCCGTGTAAATGCCTCCCGCTGCCAGTGCCAGGGTGAGGAGCAGCACCGCCAGGCGGCGCAGGCCGCGCCTACGCGCCACAGACAGAGGTGCCACGAAGAGACTAGTTGGCGTGCAGGGCGTCGTTCAGTTCCACGGTCTGGCCCTTGCGGGGAGAGCCTCCACCGCGCCCGTGGTGGAGTTGCGGCGGAACAGCAGGTTGGGGACGCCGGAGAGCTCGGCGGCCTTGACGATCTTGGTGGTGTCCTCGCCCACCTCGTCCTTGGGGCCCGGAACGCGGACACGGGTGCTTACCGTGACGTAGAGGCCGGCTTCCACTACCGAATCGTCACCGATGCTGATGCCCACACCTGAGTTTGCACCGAGCAGGACACGCTCGCCGATGGTGATCTTTTCCTTGCCGCCCCCTGACAGGGTGCCCATGATGGAGGCGCCGCCACCCACATCGCTGCCGTCACCGGCCACGACGCCCGCCGAAATGCGCCCCTCCACCATGGAGGTGCCCAGGGTTCCGGCGTTGAAGTTCACGAAGCCCTCGTGCATGACGGTGGTGCCGGCGGCGAGGTGCGCACCCAGGCGAACCCTGTCGGCGTCGGCAATCCTGACCCCGCTGGGTACCACGTAGTCCACCATGCGCGGGAACTTGTCGATGCCGTAGACGGTGACAGCGCCCCGCCGGCGCAGCTTGGCGCGCGTCAGTTCAAAGCCCTCGACGGCGGCGGGGCCGAAGTTGGTCCACACGACGTTGGGGAGCTTGGCGAAGATCCCGTCCAGGTTGATGGTGTTGGGCTGGACCAGGCGGTGCGAGAGAAGGTGCAGGCGGAGATAGGCGTCCGCGGTGTCGGCGGGGGCTTCGTCGAGGTTGACCTGGACAAAGACCACCTTCTGCTCCGTGCCGCGGTCCTGGTCTGCACCGTTCTCAGCGATGGCCGTCAGGGCTTCGTCGGCGTTTTCCACCGAGCGGAGATCCTCGGCCGCAACACCCAGTGCCGGTGCCGGAAACCAGACGTCCAGGACCGTGGTGCCGCTGCCGGCGGTGGCAACGGTGGCCACACCAAAGCCATAGGCGGAACGGTCATCAGCGTTGGAGGTCAGGGTTTCGGGCACGGCGGAGGAAGCAGTCTCAGTCATGTGCCCCAGTCTATCGAGGGCCGGGCCGCCGGTTCGAACTAGACTGGCTTCGTGACTGCTGAAACCGCCCCTGAATCTTCCGTGTCCACCCTTGACCTGCACCAGGACGTTGCGCTGCTGACCGCGGCACTCATGGACATCAACAGCGTGTCGGGCAATGAGAAGCAGCTCGCGGACGCCGTCGAAGCGGCCCTGCGGGAGATTCCCCAGCTCACCGTGGTGCGCGACGGTGACGCCATCATTGCCCGCACGGAACTGGGCTTGGGTGAGCGCGTGATTCTCGCCGGCCACCTGGACACGGTCCCGCTTCCGCTGACTGAAGGTTCCAGGGGCACTGTCCCGTCCAGCTGGGAGTCCGGCGTTCCGGGCGAGGGCGTCCTCTTTGGCCGCGGAGCCACCGACATGAAGGGCGGCGTGGCGGTCCAGCTCGCGCTGGCAGCAGGAATGTTCGACGGCGGCGCGCAGCCCAAGCGGGACGTCACCTTTGTGTTCTACGACCACGAGGAAGTGGAGGCGGTCAAGAGCGGCCTGGGTCGCCTGGTCCGCAACCACGGAGATCTGCTGCAGGGAGACTTCGCCATCCTGCTGGAGCCCACGGACGGAACGGTGGAGGGCGGCTGCAACGGCACCAGCCGGTTCGAGGCCAGCACAGCGGGCGAGGCCGCACATTCGGCGCGGGCGTGGATGGGCAGCAATGCCATCCACGCAGCAGCCCCCATCCTGGCCCGCCTGGCATCCTACGAACCGCGGACCATCAACGTTGACGGGCTTGACTACCGGGAAAGCCTCAACGCGGTAAAGATCAACGGCGGCACTGCCGGCAATGTCATCCCGGACCGCTGCGTGGTGGAAATCAACTACCGGTTCGCCCCGGACAAGACGCCGGACCAGGCCGAAGCCCACGTCCGGGAACTGCTGGAGGGCTTTGACGTGGTCCGCACCGATGCCGCCGCGGGAGCGCGTCCTGGCCTGCAGCACCCGGCTGCCGCCTCCTTTGTTGCCGCCGTGGGCGCCGAGCCCAAGCCCAAATACGGCTGGACCGACGTCGCACGCTTCAGTGAGCTGGGCATCCCGGCGGTGAACTTCGGCCCGGGCGATGCACTGCTGGCACACAAGGACAACGAGCACGTCCACGCTGATGCCGTCCGCAAATGCCTCGCCGCGCTGCAAAGCTGGCTCGCTGGCTGACGGCCAGTAACCGAAAAGGTCCGGAACTCCCCACGGGAATTCCGGACCTTTTCTTGTTGGAGCACCTGATGCAGCTTGGAAGTCTAGGGAGCCGCAGCTTCCAGGACATCGGGTTCGGCCTTCGCCATGCCGCCGGCGGCCTTCTTGGAGCCGCGGCGCTCGATCCATACGGCAAGCCGCGAAACCGAGATGTTGATGGCGATGTAAATGGCCGCCGCCACGAAGAAGATGGGGAACAGGTACTGCGTGCCCAGGAAGTCCGCCATGACCTGCACCGCGCGCAGCAGCTCGCCGTACGCCACGATGTAGCCCAGCGAGGTGTCCTTCAGCAGCACCACCATCTGCGCCACGAGGGAAGGCATCATGCGGCGGATCGCCTGCGGCAGCTCGATCAGCATACGAGACTTGTAGCTGGTGAGGCCGATGGCCAGGCCGGCTTCCCGTTGTCCCTTGGGCAGGGACTGGATGCCGGCGCGGATGATCTCGGCAAAGACCGCAGCGTTGTACAGCACCAGGCCGGCCACGACGGCGATGAACGCCGAGGTGCCGAACCCGAGCAGGATGAAGAGCATCATGAGGACCACGGGCATGCCCCGGAGGAATTCCAGGATGATCCTCATAGGAATCCGGATGAATGCGGCATCCGAAATGCGGAGCAGGCACAGCAGCAGGCCCAGCGGGAACGCGATGACTGCCGCCAGTGCGGCTGCGGAAAGCGTGGACCCCAGCCCCTTACCGAGCAGCTGCCACACGTCGCCGCGGGTGAAGATTTGCCAGCGGCGGGCTTCGAAGATGCCCTGCTGGGCGAGGATCGTGACCACCCAGGCCAGCAGGCCGAGAATCAGCAGGCCGCCGATGATGGAGGCAATGAGGGAGACCCGGCGCGCTTTGGGGCCGGGGACGTCGTAGAGAACGGAGCTCATCGGGCAATCGCCACCTTTCGTTCCACCGTGTTGGCGAGGATTCCCAGCGGAACGGTGAGGAGCAGATAGAAGAACGCGGTGCCCAGCAGGACTGTGATCACGGCGTCACCGTTGGCGTTGGCCAGCTGGCGGCCGTAGCCGAACAGCTCCAGGACGAAGAAGGCGCCGGCAACCGAGGAGTTCTTGACCAGGGCGATCAGGATGTTGATCAGCGGCGGGATCACCGTCCGCAGTGCCTGGGGGAGGATGATGAGCGAGAGGACCTGGCCGAACTTCATGCCAATGCTGCGTGCTGCCTCGGCCTGGCCCACAGGCACGCTGTTGACACCTGAGCGGACAGCTTCGGCGATGAACGCGGCGGTGTAGGTGCTGAGGGCAATGATGGCAGCGATCTCGAACTGCTCGAATTTGACCCCGATCCGGGGGAGTACCACCGCTGCGAAGAAGAACGCGATGGTCAGCGGCGTATTGCGGAGTACCTCTACGTACACGGTGCTGAAACCGCGGAGCGCCGCCACCGGGGAGACGCGTGCCGCGGCCAGCAGGGTGCCAAGAATCAACGCGAAAATGCCGGAAACGACAGAGAGAAAAAGAGTGCGGAGAAAACCTTCCCAGTACAGGGGCAGGTTTTCAAAGATGACGTCCATAAGATCCTTCGGCTGTAAGCGTGGACGGATTAACGGCTGTGCCGCCGGGGCTGCTGAACAGCCCCGGCGGCGCGGCGGACGCTACTTAGTAACGGTTGATGGCCGGGAGGCTGGGGGCGGTCTTAATGACCGAACCTGCAGTGGCTTCCCAGGCCTTCTTGTAGGAGCCGTCCTTTTCGAAGGATTCGAGCTGGTCGTTGATCCAGTTGCGGAACTCGGTGTCGCCCTTCTTCAGGCCGATGCCGTAAGGCTCCTTGGTGAAGGTTTCGTCAGAGGCGAGCTTGAAGGCGTCCGGCTCCTTGTCAACGAAACCGGCCAGGATCACGTTGTCCGTGGTCACGGCTTCAACCTGCTTGTTGCGCAGCGGCTCCAGGCAGGCGGAGTAGGTGGCGGCCGGGACGAGCTCGGCGCCGTACTTGTCCACGATCGTGGCGGCCGGGGTGGAACCGGTGACGGAGCAGACCTTCTTGCCCTTGACGTCCTCGGGCTTCTTGATGGTGTCGTTGTCCTTGTTCACCATGAGGGCCTGGTAGGCTTCGTAGTACGGGTTGGCGAAGTCGACAACCTGCTTGCGCTTGTCGCTGATGGTGTACGTGGCGATGACCAGGTCAACCTTGCCCTGCTCGATGAAGGGCTCGCGGTTGGCGGAAACGGTCTCGGACCATTCGATCTTGTCCGCGGGGATGCCCAGCTTGGCGGCGATCAGCTTGCCCATTTCGACGTCGAAACCTACGGGCTTGCCGTCCAGGCCCACCTGGCCGAACAGCGGCTGGTCGAACTTGGTGCCGATCTTGATGGTGCCGGCGGAGGACAGCTTCGCCATGGTGGTTCCGGCAGCGAACGACGGCTTCTCAACGGGGCTCGGGTTGCTGGAGCCGCCTGAGTCTCCACCGCCGCAGGCGCTGAGCGACAGTGCGAGGGCAGCGGTAGCCGCCACGACGAAGGACTTTCGCCGGGACATAAATGCCTTCATGACATTCCTTTCATTGGTGGCCGCGGGTTTCCGGCCTGGATGCGATCTGAAGTGTGGTTGTTCGGTAAGTCAGTGGGTGAGGAGCTTGGACAGGAAGTCCTTGGCCCGGTCACTCTTCGGGTTGGTGAAGAACTCCTCCGGGGTGGCGTCCTCCACGATCTGGCCGTCCGCCATGAAGACCACGCGGTCGGCGGCCTTGCGGGCGAAGCCCATCTCGTGGGTGACCACGATCATGGTCATGCCTTCCTTGGCGAGCTGGACCATGACGTCCAGGACCTCGTTGATCATTTCGGGGTCCAGCGCTGACGTGGGCTCGTCGAACAGCATCACCTTCGGCTTCATTGCCAAGGCACGGGCTATCGCAACGCGCTGCTGCTGGCCGCCCGAGAGCTGGGCCGGCAGCTTGGGCGCCTGGTGGCCCACGCCCACCCGTTCCAGGAGCGCCATGGCGTCCTTTTCCGCTGCCGCCTTGGAGGCGCCTTTGACCTTGATCGGCCCCAGGGTGACGTTTTCAAGGATGGTCTTGTGCGCGAACAGGTTGAACGACTGGAAGACCATTCCGACGTCGGCGCGGAGCTGTGCAAGTTCCTTGCCTTCCTCGGGGAGGACCTTCCCGTCGATGCTGATGGTTCCGCCCTCGATGGTTTCCAGGCGGTTGATTGCCCGGCAGAGGGTGGACTTACCGGAGCCGGAGGGCCCGATGACCACAACAACCTCGCCCTTGCGGACCTGGAGGTTGATGTCCTTCAAAACGTGCAGCTGGCCGTAATGCTTGTTAACGGCGTTCAGGGAGACGAGAGTATCGCCGGGCACATGAGTAGTCATAGGAAAGAATCTAGCGAACAACCGGGGGTTATGACGCCAATCACCCCAAGTTCATGCTGATCGTGATTCAAGAGATACCTGGAGTTGGAGGTTAGCCTAGGGGAATGAGCATCAACGCAGATCCGGCCAAGAATTCCCAGCCGCGCCGTAAGGGGCCCCTCGAACTGCGCCGCAAGCAGGCGGCCGTGGAAATGTCGGACCAGCATCTGCTCGATACGAAAGGCCCCGGCCAGTTCGTCCATACCGACCCGTGGCGGGTCCTGCGCATCCAGAGCGAATTCGTCGAGGGCTTCGGCGCGCTGGCGGACATCGGGAAGGCGGTCAGCGTGTTCGGCTCAGCCCGCACGAAGCCCGGAAGCCTGTACTACGAGATGGGCGTGGAGGTGGGGCGCAAGCTCGCCGAAGCCGGAGTCGCCGTGATCACCGGCGGCGGCCCGGGTTCCATGGAGGCGGCCAACCGGGGAACGGTGGAAGGCAACGGCGTATCGGTGGGCCTCGGCATTGAACTGCCCTTCGAGCAGGGCCTGAACCAGTGGGTGGACCTGGGCATCAACTTCCGCTACTTCTTCGCCCGCAAGACCATGTTCGTCAAATATGCCCAGGGCTTCATCGTGCTGCCCGGCGGCCTGGGCACCCTGGATGAGCTGTTCGAGGCCATGGTACTGGTCCAGACCCGGAAGGTGACGTCGTTCCCCATCGTCCTCCTGGGCGTCGACTTCTGGGGGCCGATGATCGACTGGATCAGGGGCACCCTAGTGGCCGAGGGCATGGTGTCCGAGAAGGACCTGGACCTCATCCAGCTGGTCGATGACCCCGCGGAAGCTGTGGACCGGGTCCTCAGCGGCGCCGTGACCCCGTCACTGAACGGGGAACAGCGGCCGGAGTAGCAGCGGGCCGCGGTTGGCGCCACCGGTCTGGCACGATGGAACAGTGAGCTTCTTTCTGGTTTTCCTTGCCGTCGTCCTCGTGGCGGCGGTCCTGGGCCGGTCGGCGCTCCCGCAAGCCGGACGGGGCGGCGCTGCCCGTCCTGCTGGGCGGTTTCGAAGAGCCGCCGGCCAACCTGCCGCCGGTGCTGCTGCCGGAGCGCGCCGTTCCGGAGGACGTGACCCGCCTTCGCTTCTCGCTGGGCCTGCGCGGCTACCGGATGGACCAGGTGGACCAGGTCCTGGACGAACTGCGGGACCAGCTGGCGGCACGCGACGCAGAACTGGCCGAACTGCGGGACCGGCTGGCCGCCACGGAGGTGCAAACCGGCGCCGGTACGCGGCAGCCGGACGACGACGGGCTCCCGGCCCACGGCACGGCTCCGGAAGTGCCGGACGCCGGAGAGGGCGGGAACCAGGCGGTCCATGAGGACGCTGCCCCGCGGAAGGGCGGCCTGTGAGCACGGTTGCCCGCCGCAGCCCGCTGGCCTCTGCCGGCAATATGGCCCACCGGGCTGCGTCCGCCGTCCGCGGGTGGCCATGGTGGCTCCAGGTCACGGCACTGTACGGCGGATCCAGACTGGTAACAGCCTGCATCTTCATGGCCGCGGCGCTCCACCAGGGCCCCAACCCCTGGTTTCCGCCAAAGCCGGACTACTGGAACTTCATCAACATCTGGGACGCCCGCTGGTACGCACAGGTCATCGCCAACGGCTACCCGTCGGTCCTTCCCACGGACGCCGCCGGCAACGTCCAGGAAAACACGTGGGCTTTCTACCCGCTTTTTCCTGCACTGGTAAGCGGACTCAGCCGCCTTACCGGGCTGAACCCGGCCGCCGCGCTCACGCTGGTCGCCATGCTGGCCGGATGGGGTGCTGCGCTGGCGGTGTACGCACTCTTCCGGCAGAAGGCCCCGCACGCACCCGCCATGTGGGGTGTTGCCTTCTTCTCGGTCTTCCCCGTCTCGGCTGTGCTGCAGGTGCCCTACGCCGAGCCGTTGTCCCTCCTGCTGCTCGCGGGGGCACTGCTCCTGGTGGTGCGCCGCCAGTACCTCTGGGCCGCCCCCGTAGTGGTCCTGTTGTGCCTGTCCAGGCCCGTGGGCGTTCCCTTCGCCGTCATGCTGGGGCTGCTCCTGGTCTTCCACGCCGCCGCAAATGTCCGCCGCGGGCGGCAACGGGCTCCGGCTGACAATGCCCACTCGGTCAAGGACCTGGCGGCACTCACCGGGCTCACCGCCGTCGCAGGCCTGTCCGCGCTGGCCTGACCGGCTGCGGCATGGGCGGCTACCGGGGACTTGCAGGCGTACACCAAAACCGAAACCGTCTGGCGGGGCCGCGACCTGGTGCCTTTCAAGCCGTGGTTCGACGCCGGCGTCGACCTCTTTGGTCCTGTGCTGGGCGTCCTCGCGCCCCTGGTGTTCGTGGCGCTGTTCGGCCTGATGCTGTTCCTGCCCCCGGTGGTTCGGCTCGGCGTCGAACTGCGGCTCTGGTGTGCCTGCTACATGGGCTACCTGCTGGCGTTCCTCCACCCCCAGACCAGTACGTTCAGGATGCTGCTGCCGCTGTTTCCGCTGGCCTTGGGCGCGGTGTTCCTGTCCCGGTCCAGGGCGTACCGGGGGACCGTGGTGGCCATGTTCCTGCTGCTGCAGATCGTCTGGATCGTGTGGCTGTGGGCGTGGGCACAGCTGCCCGGCGGAGGCGATTACCCGCCGTAGCAAAACGGGCTTTCGCGCAGGTCAGGGCGGGAATGACACGTTCCGGGAAATGTCCATCGATTAGCTACGTGCGGGTAATTCCGCGATAATGATAGGTAAGCAAGGACAAAAGCATTCAGAAAACGCGCAGCCTCGGCGGTGGTCCAACCACCCCGCCACAGCGGCCTGATCGACATGCGGACACAGCCCGCCCGGGCTGATTAGTCCTGGGACAAAATGGAGGGGAATTCCTCATGGCGGCTATGAAACCACGCACCGGCGACGGCCCAATGGAAGTCACCAAGGAGGGCCGCAGCCTGATCATGCGGGTCCCGCTCGAAGGCGGCGGGCGCCTGGTGGTCGAACTGAACGCTGCCGAGGCAGCAAACCTCAAGGAATGCCTGGTTGGCGTTACCGAATAGTCGTGCCGGTCAGGGTGCGCAGCCCGCGGGCTGCGCACCCTGACCTTTATGCGGCGACTACTTCTTGACGGCCACCAGCAGGCCGTCCCCGGTGGGAAGCATTGCCGAAGCCAGCCTGTCGTCGTCCCGGATGGCCTTGCCCACCTGCCGCAGGGTCACCGTGTTGGGCTCGCGCCCCGCAGGGTTGGCCACCTTGTCCTTGTCCAGGGCATCGTTGATGACCAGCAGGCCCGAACGCTTGAGCAGCCGGATGGCCTGTTCCACGTAGCCCGGGAGTCCGGGCTTGTCCGCATCAATGAAGACAAGATCATAGGCGCCGTCCGTGAGCCGGGGGAGGACGTCGCCCGCGCGGCCGGAAATAGTGCGGGTCCGGTTGGCGGGACTGCCGGCCTCGGCGAACGCTTCGCGGGCAGCCCGGAGGTGCTCCACGTCCACATCGATGGTGGTCAGGACAGCATGCGCGCCAAGGCCCCGCAGCAGGCAGACGCCGGAGACGCCGGCGCCGGTGCCGATCTCCACCGCCGTCTGCGCTTTTGACGCAGCGGCCAGGACCGTGAGGACCGCGCCCACGCCGGGACTGATGGCGCTGACGCCCAATTCAAAAGAACGTTCCCGGGCCCGAAGCATAACCTCATCCTCAGCGGGCAGATCTTCTGCATAGGACCAGCTGCTGGACTTGTCGGCGCTCATGAATAATCGCTTTCTGGGCGTAAAGGGGGGAATGTCTCCTCCAGCCTACTGTGTCCGGCCGGGCCGGGCAGGGAAGCAGGCGTTGCGCCGACGGCTGAAGTTTGCGCCCGATCAGGAAATTCCCAGCCAAGTTTGAAATGATTGGTATCCGCTCATCCAAAAGGTGACCGGCGCCGAATCAGAGATGTCAACAGTATCCGGGCGTTAGCATTCCACGAGGGGAGTGGACGATGTCATCTTCAGTTGTGGCACCTGTCCCTGCAGTAAACAATCCCGATGATGAGTGGGTCCGTCCCACCTGGGAAGAAGTGGTCACCAACCACTCCGCGAAGGTCTACCGGCTGGCCTACCGCCTGACCGGCAACAAGTTCGACGCCGAGGACCTCACCCAGGAGGTCTTTGTCCGCGTGTTCCGTTCGCTGGAGAACTTCAAGCCCGGAACCCTCGATGGCTGGCTCCACCGCATCACCACCAACCTGTTCCTTGACCAGGCCCGCCGGAAGACCCGCATCCGTTTCGACGCGCTGGCGGAGGACGCGGAGTCCCGGCTGCCAGGCCGGGAGCCGGGCCCGGAGCAGAGCTTCGAGTTGAACAACCTGGACCTGGACGTGCAGGCCGCGCTGGAGGAACTGCCGCCGGACTTCCGCGCCGCGGTGGTCCTGTGCGACCTTGAAGGGCTCTCCTACGACGAAGTCGCCGAGGCCCTAGGCGTTAAGCTGGGTACCGTCCGTTCGCGCATCCACCGGGGACGGACCATGCTCCGCGAAAAGCTGGCCCACCGCGATCCGCGCCCGCAGCAGTCCCGCCGCAAGCTTTCGATGCCCCGCATCGCCGGCATCCTCTGAACGGCATATGAAGTCCCAGTTTCCTTTCGGCGGCAGGCATCAGCGCACCGGCAGCCACCTTGAGGCCTGCCAGGAGTGTGCCGCCACCGTGCGCCGGGAACGGCAGTACCTTGAGCGCCTGCGGGAGGCTCCCATTCCGCCCGCCAGCCAGGACCTGACGGCACGGCTGCTGGCCCGGACCCACGAACTGGCAGCCCAGCGCCGCCCCGGTGCTTAAGCGCACCAGGGTGTCACCTCCCGCATGGCCGCCCGGGCCCTTGCGCTCACCGCCGGCGGAACCGTGGCCGCGGCCGGCGTGCTGGCCGTGGGGGCGTTCACGGCAGCCGGGGACCCCGGGGCCGGCGAACCAGCGGGAACCGAGGCCGCTTTTTCGCATGTCTCATCCCAGACCCCCGCTGACGGCCGGACGTTGACCGCCGCGCAGTTGGCCACCCTGCGTTCTGAAGGATGGGCGTGTCCGGACCTGCAGGCCATGGGATTCCATCTGGAAGCGGCACGGGCGCTGGTGGTTAACGGGGAGCCCGCAGTTGAGCTGAGGCTCACTGACGGCGCACACCACGCCACTGTCACGGAGCAGCACCCTGTCACCAATGAACCAGCAGGCCAGGCCCCCGTGGTTCACGGGGTTGCAGAGGGGGAGAGCGCCCCGGGCCAGCAGGGTGGACCGGTGCAGGTGCCGGGCACCTCCCAGTGGTCCGCCACCTACCGGGCCGCAGGCCTCACCATCACGTACCGCTCCGACCTGCCCGCGGAACAGGCCGACGATGCCATGCCCATCCTCAAGCGGCTTGCCGATTCCGCGGCGGAGGGGGTCGCGGCAGCCGTCCCGGACCGGCCGGAAGGGCAGGCCGCGGAACCCCTGGATGCACGGCTGGAGCGCGGAATCAACAAGATCGCGGCCCTGTTCACCCAATGACACGGACTGTTTACCCGCCCGCCGGGTGGGAATCGTCACTCGCTGCCCGGAGAGGGTAATCTTCCTAAAGTGTTTGGAATCAACGGCCCGGAGTTCATCCTTCTGCTGATCATTGGCGTGCTGGTGATCGGCCCCCAGCGGCTGCCGGAATATACCCAGAAGCTGGCGAACCTGGTCAAGGAAGTCCGCCGGATGGCCAACGGTGCCCGTGAGCAAATCAAGGAAGAAGTGGGCATCGACATCGACGATGTCGACTGGAAGAAGTACGATCCCCGCCAGTACGATCCCCGGCGCATCATCAAGGAAGCACTGCTCGACGACGACACCAAGCCTGTCAGCGCAGGCGCCCCCGCCGCGGTGGCTGCCGTTTCAGGTGCTGCGGCCGCAGCAGATGCCGCCCCCCACCGGCCCGAAAGGGTAGTCCAGCGGCTCGCCCCGGGCGAGACCGCCCCGTTCGACACCGAAGCCACCTAGGCGGCCCACTCAGCGGGGCTGCAGACCCAGCTTCATCCCCGCGAGGCCGCGCGGTTTGGCGGCAAGCTGTCCGGCGATGCCGTTAAGCGCGGCCGCCGCCGGAGCCCCGGGCCTGCCAAGGACGATCGGCACCCCTGCATCCCCGCCCTCGCGCAGCTCGATGTCCAAGGGAATCTGGCCCAGCAAGGGAACGTCCGCTCCCACCGTGGCGCTGAGCCGTTCCGTGAGCACCGTCCCGCCGCCGCTGCCGAAGAGCTCCATCCGGGCGCCGTCGGGCATCTCCAGATACGACATGTTCTCGATGACGCCTGCGATCTTCTGCCCGGTCTGCGTGGCGATGGCACCGGCCCGTTCGGCGACGTCGGCTGCCGCTGCCTGCGGCGTCGTGACCACCAGGATTTCGGCCTTGGGCAGCAGCTGGGCAACGGAGATGGCGATGTCACCGGTGCCCGGTGGAAGGTCCAGGAACAGGGCATCCAGGTCGCCGAAATAGACATCTGTGAGGAACTGTTCCAGCGCCCGGTGCAGCATGGGTCCGCGCCAGGCCACCGGCTGGTTGCCGGTCACGAACATGCCGATGGAAATCACCTTCACGCCGTAGGCCACCGGCGGAAGGATCATGTCGTCCACTTGCGTGGGTTTTTGCGTGATGCCGAGCAGGGCGGGTACGGAGAAGCCGTAGACGTCGGCGTCCACGATGCCCACCCGGAGGCCCTGGGCGGCCAGTGCCGTGGCCAGGTTGACCGTTACCGAGGACTTGCCCACCCCGCCCTTGCCGCTGGCCACCGCGTAGACCTTGGTCAGGGAATCCGGCTCGTTGAAGGGAATCCTGCGCTGGCCGCCCGGCCCGCGCAGCTTTTCCTTGAGGGCATCGCGCTGCGCCTGGTCCATTACCTTGAGCTCGACGTTGACGGCCGTGACGCCGGGGACCGCTGAAAGGGCTTTCTGCGAATCGGCGGTGATGGTATCCCGTAACGGGCAGCCGGCGATGGTGAGCAGGACCGCCACGGTGACCTTCCCGTCGTCGGACACCTGGACGGAGTCCACCATGCCCAGTTCCGTGATGGGGCGGCGCAGCTCGGGATCGATGACCGTGGCCAGGGCATCGTTGACTGCACCGACCAGTGGTGACCGGCCGTCGGCTGCGGGGTGGGTGGGGGCGCTCATGGACGGAGCCTCGGCTTTCGTGCGGTATCGGCGACGGGCCGGCCGGTGACGGTCGGCGTGCTTGTCATTGGGCAGAGTGGCCGGGTTTAACGCGGGGGATCTGCTGGGTGCGCGGGTTGCGCTGGCGGTCCCGCTGTTCGCGCAGTTTGTCCTTGACCTTGTCCCGCGGGGATTCGTGCGAGCCGGGACCGGAGTCCTCGTGGGTGCGCAGCTCCTCCTGGGCTTCCAGGAGGTCTTCCAGGAGGGAACGCAGCTCGGCCCGGACATAGTCCCGGGTTGCTACTTCGCGCAGTGCGATCCGCAGGGAGGCAAGCTCCCGGGTCAGGTACTCGGTATCGGATAGGTTGCGCTCGGCGCGCTGCCGGTCCTGCTGCAGCGAGACGCGGTCGCGGTCATCCTGCCGGTTCTGCGCCAGCAGCAGCAGGGGTGCCGCGTAGGAGGCCTGCAGCGACAGCATCAGGGTCAGCAGGGTGAAGCCCAGGTCCCTCGAGTCGAACTGCCAGTCGACAGGCGCCCATGTGTTCCAGCCGAGCCAGAAAATGCAGAACACGGTCATGTAGACCAGGAACTGCGGGGTGCCCATGAACCGGGCAAAGCCCTCGGTGGCGTGGCCGAACGCGTCCGGGTCCGGGGAGAACTTGGGCAGGATCCGCTGACGGGCGCTCAAAGGCGTGTCGAGACTGCCTTTTGATTCCGCATTGGCCAGGTTCCGCTGGTTGGTGTTCTTCGGAGCGCTGTTATCAGCCAATGCGGCCACCGAGCTTTCTTATCGGGGCTTCGCCATCATGGGCGCGCCAGTCGTCCGGCAACAAGTGATCCAATACGTCATCAACAGTCACCGCCCCCACAAGTAGGCTGGCGTCATTGACCACCGGGAGGGAGTTCAGGTTATAGGTCGCCAAAGTCCGTGCCACTTCGCTGATGTGGGCCTGGTCGGACAACGGCTCCAGGTTCTTGTCCACCAGGTTTCCCAGTGCCTCGAACGGCGGGAACCGCAACAGCTGCTGGATGTGCACCACGCCCAGGAAGCGGCCGGTGGGCGTTTCCAGCGGCGGCCGGGCAATGAAGATCGACGACGCCAGGGCGGGGGAGAGCTCCTCGCGGCGGACGTGGGCCAGGGCTTCGGCGACAGTGGCCTCCGGGGGCAGGATGACAGGCACCGGGGTCATCAGGCCGCCGGCGGTGTCCTCGTCGTACTCAAGCAGGCGGCGGACGTCTTCGGCGCCTTCAGGCTCCATGAGCTGGAGCAGTTCCTCTGCCTGGGCGGAGGGGAGTTCACCGAGGAGGTCGGCGGCGTCGTCGGGATCCATCTCCTCCAGGACGTCCGCGGCGCGCTGGACATCCAGGGCGGAGAGGATCTCCACCTGGTCGTCCTCGGGCAGTTCCTGGAGGACGTCCGCGAGCCGTTCGTCCTGCAGTTCGCTGGCAACCTCGAAGCGGCGCTTGTCGCTCATTTCCTGCAGGGCCTCGGCGAAGTCCGCGGGCTTGAGGTCCTCGTGGTTGGCCACGAACTGGGTGGCAGCCTGAGGTTCGGTGCGCGGCCCCTGCTGGGCGTCCGCCCAGTCGATGATCAACGTTTCGTTGCGGCGCAGCCGGCTCAAAGGGGACAGGGAGTGGCCGCGCCGGACAAAGAGCTTGCTGACGAACCAGTCGCGGGACCGGTGCTGGTCTATGGCGATGTCCTCGATCGTGGCGTCGCCGCTGCCGTCGCGGAGGGTAACCCGGCGGTCGAACATCTCGGCCACCACCAGGGTTTCCGCCCCGCGCTGTTCAAACCGGCGCAGGTTGACCAGGCCTGTGCAAATAATCTGCGTCTGGTCGATCGAGGTGATGCGGGTCATGGGCACGAAGACACGCTTCTTGCCCGGAACTTCCACCACAATGCCCACCACGTGCGGGGCTCCCTGGGTTCCCCGGGACAGCACAACAACGTCACGCAGCCGGCCCAGCCGGTCGCCCAGCGGGTCGAAGACGTCGAGGCCCAGGAGGCGTGCCACGAAGACGCGTGTAGGTGTTGTGCTCACCACTACAGGCTACCGAGTCTGCTCTCTTTTAGCTGAATTTACAGGCGGCACCCACCTTGATGGGCAAGAATGGGTTTATGTCGAACATTTTTGGTGCTCCCAAGGCCGGCGCCGCGAACGGACCGGACGATGCCCGGGCTGTTCCCACCGGTGACACCGTAGGCTCCTACACTTCCTACCTCGACGCCCAGAAAGCGGTTGACTACCTGGCGGACCAGCAGTTCCCGGTCCAGATGGTGTCCATCGTGGGCAATGAACTGAAGATGGTGGAGCGGGTTACGGGGCGCCTGAGCTACCCGCGGGTGGCGTTGTCGGGAGCGCTCAGCGGCATGTGGTTCGGCCTGTTCGTGGGCGTCATGCTGTCCTTCTTCGCTCCGTCACCTGGGTACTTCTCCATCATGACCTCGGTGCTGATGGGCGCGGCGTTCTTCATGCTGTTCGGCATCGTCACCTACGCCATGCAGCGCGGCAAGCGGGACTTCACCTCCACCAGCCAGGTGGTGGCCACCAGCTACGACGTGATCGTGGCCCCGGAGGCAGCCCACGAGGCCCGGCGGCTCCTGCAGCAGTTGCCCATGTCCCGCTCGGACGCGGCATCCGGCCACGGCCCGTATACGCAGCATGACTACTACAACCAGCCGTACCAGCAGCAGCACCACCAGCAGCCCGGGCAGCAGCAGGGGCAGGGCCCGGCCCGCCCCGCCGGCTGGAACGATCCCTACGGCCAGCGGTCCTCCGGTTCGTCCGCCCATAACGGGCCGGAGCAGGAAGGCCACGGGTACCCGGACGACGCCGGCCAGCAGCATACCGGCCAGCAGCCGGCGCAGCAGTACGACGGCGGCCAGCAGCACAGCGGCCAGCAGCCGGTCCGTTCCGTCCGTTACCCGGACTTGCCGGACGGCCGCCCGCAGTACGGCGTGCGCCTGCCCCAGGGCCCTGCCGCCGAAGCGGGGCAGCCGGGCATGGGACAGACCACGGAACACCGGGCAGAAGCAGAACACCGGGCAGGGGACCACGTGCAGGATGGCGCGGAGCACCCGGGTGAAAACCAGTATGGTCCGGACGGGGACCAGCACCGGGGCGACCACCGGCAGTAACACCGCAGGTGCGTCGAGGTCCAGGAGCCTGACGGCGTCAGGAACCGGTGCCACAAACAAAGAGCGGGGCCGCTGGAATGATTCCAGCGGCCCCGCTCTTTGATTCTTCAGCCCCTGTCAGGCTTCTTCGGTCCGGTAGATGCCGTCCATCCAGTCCTCCACATCCTCCGCATTGCGTGGCAGGGCGGCACTAAGGTTGACGGGGCCATTAGCGGTCATGAGGATGTCGTCCTCGATCCTGACACCGATCCCGCGGTATTCCTCCGGGATGGCCAGGTCTTCCTTCTTGAAGTACAGGCCCGGCTCAATGGTGAACACCATTCCCTCGGTGAGGACGCCGTCAAGGTAGAGTTCCCGCTTGGCCTGGGCACAGTCATGGACGTCCAGGCCCAGGTGGTGGCTGGTGCCGTGCGGCATCCAGCGGCGGTGCTGCTGGCCCTCCGGGCTGATGGCTTCCTCCACGCTGACGGGCAGGATTCCCCATTCGGCCAGGCGCTCGGCCAGGACCGTGGTGGCTGCGGTATGGATGTCACGGAACTTGGTTCCCGGCTGGGCCGCCGCGAATCCGGCGTCGGCAGCGTCGAGGACCGCCTGGTAGACCTTGCGCTGGATGTCGCTGAAGGTGCCGCTGGCCGGAAGGGTCCGGGTGATGTCCGCGGTGTAGAGCGAGTCGGCCTCGACGCCGGCGTCCAGGAGAAGGAGCTCGCCGGCGTGGATCCGGCCCGTGTTCCGGGTCCAGTGCAGCACGGTGGCGTTGTTGCCGGACGCCGCGATGGTGTCGTAGCCCAGTTCGTTGCCTACCTCGCGGGCACGGGCGAAGAAGGCCCCCTCCACCACGCGTTCACCGCGTGCGTGCGTGAGGGCCCGCGGCAGGGCCTTGACCACCTCTTCGAATCCTTCAACGGTGGCCGACACCGCAATCTTCATCTGCTCGATTTCCCACTCGTCCTTGAGCAGGCGCAGTTCGGAGAGGGCTTCGCTGAGTTTCTCGTCCAGGGCGTCGAGGACTTCGAGGTCCAGGTTCTCGGGGTCCCTGGCCGTGTTGTACCGGGCCGTGTCCACCAGCGCGTCAATGTTGTCGTCAACCTTGCGGACCAGGCGGATGGAGATGCCGCCGATCTCCGGGGCGCCCACATCCTTGGTGATTGCCGTTTCCAGCTGGTCGATGTGCGCGGTGGCCAGTCCCAGCCGGGCCTCGAACTCTTCGAGGGTGGGGCGGGCCCCAATCCAGAACTCACCGGAGCGGGAGTCCGCGTAGAACTGTTCCGTGTCCCTGCCGGCCAGCGGCCGGAAGTACAGCGTGGCGCGGTGGTGGGCGCCGTCGTCGCCCGTTCCCTCTTCCACCGGTTCCAGGATCAGGACCGCGTCGGGCTCGTGGTCCAGCCCGAGGCCCGTCAGGTGGGCGAAGCCGGAGTGCGGGCGGAAGCGGTAGTCGCAGTCGTTGGAACGGACCTTGAGCGGCCCCGCGGGGATGACCAGGCGTTCGCCTTTGAACTGGGCCGAGATTGCCTTGCGCCGGGTTGCGGCGTAGCCGGCGACGGCGTCGCGCCCGGGGAGCTCCTGGCTGGACGGCGCCCAGTTGCTGGCCATGAAGGCTTTGAAGGCGTTGGAACTGGGCCGCTGGGAGCGGTTGTTGACGCGGTCCTCCAACGGCTGGGAAGCAGAGTTTTGGGTGTTTTCGGCATCGTTCACGGCACCATCGTCTCACCAGCGTCCCGGCTATGCGAACAGGCCTCCCCGGTCTCCTGTTCCCGGTCCACTACGCTGGATAAGTGAGGATTGACCTGCATGCCCACTCCAACGTCTCCGACGGCACCGAGACCCCGGCCGATGTCATGGCCTCTGCTGCCCGTGCGGGACTGGACGTGGTGGCCCTGACTGACCATGATTCGACGGTAAGCTGGGCGGAGGCCGCCGCGGCCGCCGCCACGTACGGAGTGGCCCTGGTGCCGGGCATGGAAGTCTCCTGCCGGACGGAGGAGGGCATCAGTGTCCACCTCCTGAGCTACCTGCACGACCCCACCCATCCCGGGCTGCTCGAGGAAATCACGAAGGCCAAGGACTCCCGCCTGACCCGCGCCGAACGCATGGTCACCATCCTTGCCGAGGACTATCCGCTCACCTGGGACGACGTGATCCACCATGTGGCGCCCGGAGCCACCCTGGGCCGGCCGCACATCGCCGACGCCCTCGTCGCCGCGGGTGTGGTGGAGGACCGGTCCGAGGCCTTCGCCTCCATCCTCACCTCCCGGTCCCGCTACTTCATTCCGCACTACGCACCGGACCCGGCCACCGCCGTTGAACTGGTCCGTGCCGCCGGCGGCGTGCCCGTGTTTGCCCATCCCGTGGCCTCCTCCCGGGGGCGGATCGTGGGGGAGCGGACCTACCGGGAGATGATCGACGCCGGGCTGGCGGGCCTGGAGATCAACCACCGGGACAATCCGGAAGAGGGCCGGGATTTCCTGCGCAAACTCGCGGCCAGGCACGGCCTGCTGATCACCGGCTCCTCCGACTACCACGGCACCGGCAAGCCCAACCTGCTCGGCGAAAACCTCACGGCCCCGGAGATGCTGGCGCGAATCGAGGAACTGGGTACGGGAGCCGCCGTCGTCCGCCCCTAAGGGGCAGGCAACACCCTGACTAGCTGGACGGGAAGGAGCTCAGGGTGGCGTGCGCTCCGAGCCGCTTGGCCATGATGTCGATGGCGGGCTGGTTCTGGTCCACGCACACGAACCTCCGGCCGAGCTTGGCGGCAACTGCCCCGAGGGTGCCGGAGCCGGCGAAGAAGTCCAGGCACCAGTCACCGGGCCGGGACGAAGCAGCGACCACGCGGCGGACCAGGCCCTCGGGTTTCTGCGTGGGGTAGCCGGTCTTTTCCTTGCCGGTGGGCGAGACGATGGTGTGCCACCAGACGTCGGTGGGCAGCTTTCCCAGCTCCCGCTTGGCAGGGGTCACCAGGCCGGGCGCCATGTAGGGCTCCCGGTCCACCTCGGCGCTGTCGAAATGGTACTTCGCGGGGTTCTTGACGTACACCAGGATGTTGTCGTGCTTGGTGGGCCACCGGTTTTTCGCCCGGGCGCCGTAGTCGTACGCCCAGATGATCTCGTTCAGGAAGCACTCCCGGCCAAAGATGGCATCCAGCATCACCTTGGCGTAGTGCACCTCGCGGTAGTCCAGGTGCAGGTACAGGGTGCCGTCGTCGGCCAGGAGACGCCAGGCCTCCACGAGCCGGGGTTCCAGGAAGGACCAGTAGTCGCTGAACGCGTCGTCATAGCGGTGCAGGGCGCCCTTGATCGTGTCGTAGGAGCGGCCCTTGAAGCCCACCCGGTCCCCGCTGCCGCCGGCGTTCACCACCATCCGCGTTTCCTGGCGCTGCTGCGGCCGGCCCGTGTTGAAGGGCGGGTCCACGTAAATCAGTGTGAAGGCGCCGTCCGGCAGCGTGGGGAGGTACGCCGCGTTGTCCGCGTGCACCACCAGGCTGCCGCCGTCCGGCGCCCAAACAGTGTCAGTCATCAGGGCAGTTAGGCCTCGGAGTTGCCCGGCTGGCTGCCGTTGTCCGCACCGGCCACCACTTCGCCGTTGCGGCGGCGGGTGCGTGTGCGGGTCCGGCGGGCGCGGTTGGGCTTTTCGCCCTCTGCCGCGGGTGCCGCAGCTTCGGCGGCGGATGCGGTCTCCGGAGTTGAGGTACGACGACGGCGCTCGCCCGGGCGTCCGGTGGAGTCATTGCTGCGGCCGCCTTCACGGCTGCCGCCCTTGCCGGCGTCGGTATTTCCGCGGCCCCGTCCGTCCCGGTCGCGTGAGCGGCCTGCGTCGCGGCCGCCGCGGCTGTTCTTCTTGCCGGTCTCGCCGAGGTCCTCGAGGACTTCGGCGTCGACACCGGCCAGGGTCCGCTTGTCACGGGGCAGGCGGCCCTTGGTGCCCTCGGGGATGTCGAGGTCGGTGTAGAGGTGCGGCGAGGAGGAGTAGGTCTCGACGGGCTCCGGCACACTCAGCCCCAGCGCCTTGTTGATCAGGCCCCAGCGCGGCATGTCGTCCCAGTCCACGAACGTGACGGCGGTGCCCTTGTTGCCGGCACGGCCGGTGCGGCCCACCCGGTGCAGGTAGATTTTCTCGTCTTCCACGCACTGGTAGTTGATGACGTGGGTAACGTCCTCGACGTCGATGCCGCGCGCGGCAACGTCCGTGGCCACCAGGACGTCCACCTTGTTGTTGCGGAACGCCCGCAGCGCCTGCTCCCGGGCGCCCTGGCCCAGGTCGCCGTGGATGGCGGCGGCCGCGAAGCCGCGGTCCACAAGTTCCTCGGCCACCTTCGCTGCGGTGCGCTTGGTCTTGGTGAAGATGATGGTCCGTCCGCGGCCGCGGGCCTGCAGGATGCGTGCCACCACTTCGGTCTTGTCCATGCTGTGCGCACGGTAGATCAGCTGGCGGATGTCGCGCTTGGTCAGGCCCTCGTCCTCCGGATCCGCGGCGCGGATGTGCGTGGGCTGGGTCATGTAGCGGCGGGCCATGGCGATGACCGGCCCGGGCATGGTGGCGGAGAACAGGAGGGTCTGGCGGACGGCGGGCGTTGCCGCGATCAGCGTCTCCACGTCCGGCAGGAAGCCCAGGTCCAGCATTTCGTCGGCTTCGTCCAGCACCACGATCTTGACGTTCTTCAGGCTCAGGTGCTTCTGCTTGAAAAGGTCGATCAGCCGGCCGGGGGTTCCCACCACTACCTCGACGCCCTGCTTCAACGCCTCCACCTGGGGCTCGTACGCGCGGCCGCCGTAGATGGTGGTGATCCTGGCGTTGCGCTTGCGCGCCGCCGTTTGAAGGTCGTTGGCTACCTGGACGGCCAGTTCACGGGTGGGAACAATGACCAGGGCCTGCGGTGCGCCGGGCACGGCCAGCTTGGCGTAGCCCGGATCATCCTGCCCGATCACGCGCTGCAGCGCCGGAATGCCGAAGCCCAGGGTCTTGCCGGTACCGGTCTTGGCCTGGCCGATGATGTCGTGGCCGCCCAGGGCGACCGGCAGGGTCATGGCCTGGATGGGGAAGGGGTGGGTGATGCCGGCGTCGGCCAGGGATTCGACGATGTCTGCGCGGACGTTGTAGTCGGCGAAGGACTTCTCCGCGATCTCGTGCGGCGTCTCGTCGGAGATGATGGTTTCTTCCGGCTCGATGGTTTCCGTGCCGGACTCATCGCTCAGGAGCTGGTGGGTATGCAATTCACTCACAGGGGAGTTTCCTTATTCATTTGGGCAATGGCGCTGCCTGCTCAACGGGCCGGCCAAGGCTGGCCGCTCCGGAGCACGCTCAGGCGCGCAAGCGATTCCAGTGGAAGCCGATCGCGGGCTATCTAAATGCTGGCACTGGTGACCAACGGGTAAATCTCAAGATCGCGTAGGGGCGGGCTTGTTGGTTTCAAATCAAGGAAATCAACGACCGGGCATCCAGTTCTACCCCTCCAGTCTAGCCGTACGGGCGCGGAAACACGGTTTCGGGCCGCCAGGGGCGCCCGCCGGCCTCTCAGGAAACGAGTTCGAAGTGGATCTGCCGGGTGGTGATGTCCGAGGAAACCAGCCGGACGCGGACCTTGGTGCCGGACTCCAGTTCGCCCGCGCAGCGTGCAGTCACCGCAGGTTCGGCGATCTGGATGATCCCCGAATTTCCGTTGCCGTTGCCGTTCTTCCCGTTCCCGTTTCCATTCTTGCCGTTTCCGTTGCCGTTTCCGTTTTGCGGCTTGGATCCGGAAATGACGATGGCATCAAACTCCTGCCCGATGTGGTTCAGCAGCAGCGCCGCTTCCACGGTATCCAGGGCCAGGCGTTCCATTCGGGAGGCCAGCTGGTCCGATCCCGCCATGATGCCCGGGAGCAGCGGCAGGGCCTCCCGCGCCCAGCCGGGGACGTTGCCGCCGTTGCTCAGGGCCTCGCAGATGACCAGCACGAAGCGGTCCACCAGGCGGCGCAGCGGCGCGGTGGTGTGGGCGTAGGCGGCGCCGATGGCCGACTGGATGCCGTCTTCGGGGACAGTGCCATCGAAGGCGGTGTAGGACGCGCCACGGAACAGCATGCCGGCTGAGTGCATGATGGCCAGCTGCCGGGGATCGGTGGGATCGAGCGACCGGAGGTACTCGCCGTAGCTGACTTCCCCGTCCCACGGCCTGCCCAGCACCTCGGTCTGCAGCCGGAAATGCCGCAGGGACCGTTCATCCGGTGCGGGCATGGTGCGCAGGATGCCCACTTTGCCCTCCAGCATGAGCTGTGCGGCGGCCATTCCGGTCATCAGGGAAATCTGCGCATTCCAGTCCTCCACGGGAAGCTGCGGAACAGCGTCGATCCGGTAGCCGCCGTCGGGCAACTGGACGATCTCCTGCTCAGGCATGTTCAGGCTGGCGCCCCCGCGTGCCCGTTCCAGCGCCACCCGCTTCAGCCCCACCTCGCGGAGCAGCCCCAGCACGGGCGAGGCAGTCCCGGCGTCAAGATCGGCCTGGGCGCCTTTGTAGCTGAGCTTGTCACGGCTGATGACCCGCGCCCGCCGGACGCCCACGGACAGCACTGTCGCGTCGCCGTCGAGCGTGAAGTCCCAGACGAAAGCCGAACACTCCTGGCCGGGCAACAGGCTTCCGGCGCCCTCGCTGATCACCTCGGGGTGCAGCGGGATCCGGCCGTCCGGGGCGTAGAACGTCTGTCCGCGGCGCCGGGTTTCGGCGTCCAGCGGGCCGCCCGGAGCAACGAACGCCGGAACGTCGGCGATGGCGTACATGACCCGGTAGCCGTTTCCGTCCCGTTCGATGAACACTGCCTGGTCCAGGTCCGTGGAGGACGCCGGATCGATGGTCACGAACTCGACGGCGGTCAGGTCGTAGGACGGCAGTTTCAGCGCCGCGATGGCGGCCCGGGCGTCTTCCACTGCTTCGGCGGGGTACGGCCCCGGCAGTTCAAGTTCCGTCCGCAGCAGGCCCAGCGCCTCTTCCAGGGCGTTCTTGTGGTCATGGACGTTGGGGGCCAACCGATGATGTGACACAAAAATCAGCGTATCCCCAAGTCCCGGAATTAAGCAGGCTCAGGAGCCGGTGCCGTCCAGCGCGTCGAGCAGGGAGGCGGCGGCGGCCGCGGGGTCGGGTGCCTCCGTGATGGCGCGGACCACCACGATCCTGCCGGCACCCGCCTCCACCACGTCCCGGACGTTTCCGTGGTCGATGCCGCCGATGGCAAACCACGGCACGGGATCTCCGGCCTGCCGGGAGGCTTCGGCGGCATATGTCACCAGTTCAGGGCCGACGGCGGCCCTGCCGGGTTTGGTGGGTGTGGCCCAGACCGGACCCACGCAGAAATAGTCCAGCCCTGACGGCCCAACCGTTGCGGCCAAGGCGGCGTCCACCTGGTCGGTGGTGTGGCTGGAGAGTCCAATGGCCGCGTTTCCGTTGACCAGCGTCCGTGCTGCCGGCAGCGGAAGGTCCTTCTGGCCAATGTGGAACACCGGTGCCCCGGACAGCACGGCGATGTCCGCACGGTCGTTGACGGCCCAGAGCCGGCCGTGGCGTACCGCTGTTTCCTTCAGGACCGCCAGGAGGTCCAGTTCCTCTGCGGCCTCGATGGTCTTGTCGCGCAGCTGGATGATGTCCACGCCGCCGGCAAACGCGGCGTCAACGAACTCCGCGAAATCGCCGCGCGCCGTCCGTGCGTCGGTGCAGAGGTACAGGCGGGTTGCCTTGAGGGCGTCGCTGTGGGGCGTTGGCAACTTCGGCGGTGAGGGCCGCGGTGGCTGGAGCGTGGGGGCGGCGGGCAGGGATGAGGCGGACACATTCATGCCTGCAAGCCTAGTTCCTCTAAACTGGGCAGGTACTGCGGGAGCCTGCGGCAGCTGTCACAAAGCGCCGGGCTGAGAGGGCGTCAGAGCCGACCGCTTGACCTGATCCGGTTAATGCCGGCGTAGGGAAGGAACCACATGCGCAACCCCGTTGACAATGTCCCCGGGCCCGCCCATACCGGCATCCAGTCCACCGTCCGGGCCGACGTCGCCGTCATCGGCGGGGGAGTGGTGGGCCATGGCATCGCCTGGGAGGCGCAGCGTTCCGGACGCTCCGTTGCCCTGATCGATGACGCACCCGGAAACGGTGCCAGCTGGGCCGCCGCGGGCATGCTTGCCCCGGTCAGCGAACTTCACTACCAGGAGGAGGACCTCCTGGAACTGATGCTTGAGGCATCGTCCCGCTGGCCCGGGTTCGCCGCGGGGATCGCCGGCGCGACGGGGGCGGATTGTGGATACCTGACGACGCCGACACTCGCCGTGGGTGCCGACGCCGCGGACCGCCGCGCGCTGATGGACCTCCGCGCGGTACAACAGGCCAACGGACTGGGGGTGGAGCCCCTGGCCGTGCGCGAAGCCCGCAAACGCGAACCGCTGCTCAGTCCCGCCATCGCCTGCGCCCTGGACACACCCGCAGACCACCAGGTGGATCCCCGGCGCCTGGTGGCAGCCCTGCGGCTGGCCCTCGCGGGCGCTGCTCTTAGGTCCCCGGAGCTGGCCGCCGCCGGAGCGGTGGACGGGTATGCCGTACCCGACCGGGCCGCCGGCCTGCTGTGGGAGGGCGGAACGGTTACCGGTGCCAGCCTCGCCGGCGGCGGCACCGTCCTGGCGGCGGAAACCATCGTGGCCAACGGCCTGCAGGCAGGGGACCTTGGGGGCCTGCCCGACGGCCTCGACCTGCCACTGCGCCCAGTCCACGGGGACATCCTCCGCCTCGCCGTTCCGCAGCACCTCCAGCCCCTGGTGACCTCCACGGTGCGCGGCCTGGTTCACGGCGTCCCCGTCTACATCGTCCCCCGGCAGGACGGAACCGTGGTGATAGGGGCAACCCAGCGCGAGGACGCGCTCTCCGATGCCGTGAGCGCCGGAGGCGTCTACCAGCTGCTGCGGGACGCGCAGGCGCTGGTGCCCGCCGTCGCCGAACTGGAACTGCTCGAGTGCACCGCCCGGGCCCGCCCCGGTACCCCTGACAACGCGCCCCTGCTGGGCCGCGTGCGGGTGGATCCGGGGTCCGGAAACCCTGCCGACGGGCACGTCCCGGGACTCATCATCGCCACCGGGTTCTTCCGGCACGGCGTCCTGCTCACACCCGCCGCAGCCGCCATCTGCACGGCGCTGCTGGACGGTACATCCGATTCCCGCTGGGCGCCCTTCAGCCCGGAGCGGTTCTCCCGGCCGGCGGCAGCCGCCACCACACCCCACATCAAGGAGACAGCGTGAACATCACCCTGAACGGAAATACGCACGAGGTGGCCGACGGCGCCTCCATCACCACGCTCGTCAGCCAGGTCACCGGGCGCCCGCTGGCACCCAACGGACAGGCGACGGACGGCGGGAAACTGGGCGTCGCCGTCGCGCATAATGCCCAGGTGGTGCCGCGCAGCCAATGGTTCGCCACCGCGCTCGCCGAGGGCGACGATATTGAACTTGTCACTGCAGTACAGGGAGGCTGACGCCATGACCGAAACCAACACCATCAACCCCGCCGGAAACGCGGGTGCCGCCGACGCCCTGGTGATTGACGGCGTCGCCCTCGGATCCCGGCTCATCATGGGCACGGGCGGGGCACCCAGCCTGGACGGCCTGGGCGCAGCGCTGCTGGCCTCCGGCACCGCCCTGACCACAGTGGCCATGCGGCGGTACTCCACGGCTGAAACCGGGTCGCTGTTCCAGCTGCTGGTGGACCATGGGATCCGCGTGCTGCCCAACACTGCCGGCTGCTTCACGGCCAGGGACGCGGTCCTTACTGCGGAACTTGCCCGGGAGGCTCTGGAGACCGACTGGGTGAAACTGGAGGTCATCGCGGACGAGCAGACCCTCCTGCCGGACGCCGTGGAGCTCGTGGACGCCACGGAGCAGCTGGTCAACCGGGGGTTCAAGGTCTTCGCCTACACGAATGACGACCCCGTGCTTGCGCTGCGGCTGGAGAACCTCGGCGCCACGGCCGTCATGCCGCTGGGCGCCCCGATCGGCACCGGACTGGGAATCCTGAACCCGCACAACATCGAGCTCATCGTTTCCCGCGCCTCGGTGCCGGTGGTTTTGGACGCGGGGATCGGCACGGCGTCAGACGCCGCGCTGGCCATGGAGCTGGGTTGCGACGCCGTCCTGCTGGCCACGGCAGTGACGCGGGCCCAGAACCCCGCGCTCATGGGCGAGGCGTTCAAGCATGCAGTGATCTCCGGCAGGATGGCCAGGGCCGCCGGGCGCATCCCTCGCCGGGAGCACGCCCTTGCCTCGTCCGCGATGGAGGGCCGGGCGGAGTTCCTCTGACCCCACCGTGAGACAGGTGTGGCCACCACCCGGATGGGTGGTGGCCACACGCGTATTTACTGACCTGCCGGCGGTCAGCGCCGCAGAATGACAGTCAGCCGCTCCGTGTCCCGGCGCGCACGGGTACGGCCCAGGTAGACGACGGCGGCGACGGCTGCAGCTACTCCGACGACAATGGGCAGGACCCACGGAAGCCAGGTGGTCCCCGGCAGGTAGCCGAAGCCCGCGGTCATCAGGATGATCCACGCCAGCGCCGCAACACCCGCGGCAACACCGGCCGGCACTGCCGCGCCGTATTTGGCATGCCGCTTGTCATTGGCCCAGACGACGAAGCCGGCGGCGACGGTTGCCAGCACCACGATGGTCAGCGAAAGCATGGATCTCCTTGGAAAACTGCGGTGGCCCTGGAAGGGCAGAGGCTGAAACGGGCCGGCCTAGAACTGGCCGAAACCTACGCGCCGGACCTCCTCGGCACCAATTTCCACGTAAGCCAGCGCGTTGCCCGGAACAATGATCAGGCGTCCTTTGTCATCCTTCAGGCGCAGTTCGCTGCCCTCATTAATGGCTTCGCCAACAACCTTGGCCACCGTCTCCGCATCCTGGGTTGATTCCAGCACGATTTCGCGGCCAACGTTCTGAACGCCGATCTTAATTTCCAAGGGGGCCTCCCAGCCTGTGAAAGTACTCGTGTTTCTCTACGAGGTGTTGTCTTATTTGTAGTCTAGGACTCTTTGGGGAAGCGAGAGATTCCGCGCCAAGCTAAACGGTAGATGAGGTCGCTGGCCACATCGAGGTCCAGGTTGCCGTCCGTTTCCAGCCAGTACCGGGCGCTGACCTGGGCCATTCCGGCCAGGCCGCGGCCCAGGAGTTCGGCTTCCAGGTGGGGGAGCTTGGTGTCCTCCGCAATGACCCGGGCGATGGCGTCGGCGAAGGTCCGGTTGAAGGTTTCGAGCCGCGAGCTGACATCGGGATCGTTGATCAGGTCGGACTCGAACACCAGGCGGTGGGCCTGGTCGTCATTGGCGATGAAGTGGAAGTAGGCGCGCATGACGGCCTGGACGCGTTCATCATTGTCCGTGGTGGAGTTCAGGGCGCCCAGCATCAGTTCGGTCAGTGAGGCCAGGTGGCTTTCCAGCAGGGCGAGGTAGAGGTCGCGCTTGGAAGGAAAGTGCTGGTACAACACCGGTTTGCTCACATGGGCGGTTTCTGCAATCTCATCCATCGCCGCACCGTGGTAGCCGTTGGCTACGAACACCTCCTGGGCCGCGGCAAGGAGCTGTGCGCGGCGCTCATCCCGGGGCAAGCGGGCGGACCGCTGGCCTGCGGGGCGGGAGGGAGTTTGGGGTGCGGCGGAGGTCGGACGGTCAGCCCGTGCTTCAGGGACCACAGTTGTCCTTCTTTCCATTGCAGTTACCCTTCACTTTACTGCGGGGTAATATGACCCGGCGGTATCCCGGGGCATACATTGAAGTATGGCTTCGACTTTCACCGCAAATGTTGCAACCCCTGCCCTGGATCCGCTGGTGGAACCGGCTGCAGGCCTCACCCCCGCCGAGGTTGAACGGTACTCCCGGCACCTGATCATTCCCGAGATCGGCGCGCTGGGGCAGCGGCGGCTCAAGAACGCCAAGGTGCTGGTCATCGGCGCCGGCGGCCTGGGTGCCCCCGCCCTGCTGTATCTCGCCGCGGCCGGGGTGGGAACGATCGGAATCATCGACGACGACGTCGTGGACTTGAGCAACCTGCAGCGCCAGGTGATCCACGGCGTCAGCGACGTGGGCCGCCCCAAGATCGAATCGGCGCGCGATGCCATTGCCGAGCTGAACCCGCTGGTTGACGTCCGGCTGCACAACGTGCGCCTGGACTCATCCAATGCCCTGGAACTGTTCAGCGGGTACGACCTCATTCTTGACGGTGCCGACAACTTCGCCACCCGGTACCTGGTGAACGATGCCGCCGCCATCCTGGGCAAGCCCTACGTGTGGGGCTCCATTTTCCGTTTCGATGGCCAGGTCAGTGTGTTCTGGGAGAAGCACGGACCCACCTACCGGGACCTGTACCCCGAGGCACCGCCTGCCGGTTCCGTGCCGTCCTGCGGTGAGGGCGGCGTCTTCGGCATGCTGTGCGCTGCCGTGGGATCGCTCATGGTGACCGAAGCGGTGAAGCTGATTACCGGCGTCGGACGTTCCCTGCTGGGCCGCGTGGCCCTGTTTGACGCACTGGGCGGCAGCTGGCGTGAAATTCGCGTGTCGAAGGACCCGGCTGCCCAGCCCATCACGGAACTCACTGACTACGAGGCGTTCTGCGGCATCGCCCCGGCCGCCCCGTCGGACACGGAACACATCGTCACAGCCACCCAGCTGGCCACCATGCTGGCCTCACGGAAAGCCGGGCTCAAGGACTTCGAACTGGTGGATGTCCGCGAGTCGGGGGAGTACGACATCGTCCGGATCGACGGGGCCAAACTCATCCCGCAGGGACGCATCCTGGCCGGGGAGGCCTGGGATGAACTTCCGCAGGACCGGGACATCGTGTTCCACTGCAAGGCCGGTACACGCTCCGCCAACGTCCTGGCGGCGGCCCGGCAGGCCGGCTATCAGCGGGTCAGCCATCTCGACGGCGGGATCCTGGCCTGGGTGCGGGATGTGGAACCCGGGAAACCGGTCTACTGACCGGTTGCTCTATCAGATATGGCTCGCAAACCGGTGGTTTAGGAGCCATATCTGATAGAGCAAGGGGGTGTTTGTGGGTCAGGCGGTCTCGCGGCCCTTGTGGTCCACCGGGCACTCGGCCTCCACCACTGCCGTCGCGGCCGTGCCGGGCTGCTCGACGGTGATGCCGTACAGCGCTTCAAGCGCCGCAACGTAGTCATCCTGCTGCCCGTTTGCGGCGAGTTCGCGGGCGCGGACGGTGGGGACGTGCAGCAACTGCTTGACCATGCGGCGGAGTGCGAACTCCACTTCTTCGGCGGCAGCGGTGCAGCCGTGGCGGGCACGGACCTTTTCCATCTCCGCGTCCAGCACGTTCATGGTGTGGCGGCGCAGGGCAACGATGGCGGAGTCCACGGAGCGGGCTTCGCGCTCCTGTTCGAAGGCTTGGGCGGCGCCCTTGACGATGCCGCTTGCCTGGGCCAGCGATTCCGCCTGCTCCTGCGGTGCTGCCAGGCGCACCGATTCCAGGGTCAGCAGTTCCACGCCGTCCAGCTCGCCGACGGCAGGATCGAAATCGTGGGTGAGCGCCAGGTCGATGGCAATCAGGGGCTGGGGTGAGTCCGCACGGACCTGGGCCAGTTCGTCAGCTTCAACCCGGGTGTCCGAGCCGCTGCAGCCGATCATGACGTCGGCGGCGGCGACCGCCGGGCGCAGTGAATCCACGTCCAGGGCGGACCCGCCGCGCGAGGCCACGAATCCTTCGGCCCGGCCGGACGAGGAGTATACGGAGATGTCCGTGCAGCCGCGTTCACGCAGCAGTGCCATCGTGGCGCCGGCGTACGCGCCGGTCCCGAACAGCACAACCTTCTTGGTCGACCAGTCGGGGTTTTCGGAAAGATCGGTGGCCAGGTCCAGGGCCACCGAAACGATGGAAAGCCCCCGGGAACCGAGGGCCGTCTGCGCGCCGACGTCCTTGGCGGTTTTCGAGGCGGCCTGGAACAGCCGGACCAGGCCGGCGCTGGCAGTACCGTCGTGCTGTGCGGTGATGAGGGCGCGGCGCACCTGGCCGGCGATCTCGCGTTCACCAACGACGGCGGAGTCCAGTCCGGCGCTGACGGCGAACAGGTGCTGGGTCACCTCGGGACCGGTCCGGGTACTGAAGGAGCGTGACACGAGGGGCTCGGAGAGTCCGCTGGCCTGGCTGATCCGCGACACCAGCGCCGCCCGGGCCGCTTCGACGTCGTTCGGATTGGGAGCTTCGCCGTAGATCTCATAGCGGTTGCAGGTGGCGAGGACCACCGCTCCGGCCACGGCGGGGGATTCGGTGAGCGCGGATGCGGCAATCCCGGAGGAACCGTTGCTCAACTGAGCAACGGTTTCAAGATCGATGTCGGCGTGTGTAGCCACCAATGAGAAAAGAACCACAGCAGACCAATCATAGCTTTTTCGTTGCCCGGTAGAACAACCACCGGAAAGGATAGTCGCCACACCTGGACGTGATCCGTGCCACCTCGGCGATTCCCGTGCCCTCAGCGACAGGTTGTCGTTATCTTTTGCAGCTCTTTTTGGGCACAATCAAAAGCATGACTCCTAGCCCTGCCGTCTCCGCTGCCGGCACCCTCGCCGCAGACCATCCACTGATGGACGGCCGCACAGCAGACTCCCCGCTGATCACGGCCTACCGCGGCGGCAAGCCGTCCCGCCGTCCCGTCTGGTTCATGCGGCAGGCCGGCCGGTCGCTGCCCGAATACCTCAAGGTGCGCGAAGGCATCGCCATGCTGGACTCCTGCCTCCGCCCGGAGCTGGCCTCTGAGATCACGCTCCAGCCCGTCCGCCGCCATGATGTCGACGCCGGCATCTTCTTCTCCGACATCGTCATCCCGCTGAAGCTCGCGGGCGTGGGCGTGGACATCGTGCCCGGGGTCGGGCCGGTCCTCGACAAACCGGTACGCACGGCAGCCGATGTTGCCGCCTTGCCGCAGCTCACATGGGAAGCCCTGGAGCCGATCCGTGAAGCCGTCCGCCTCACGGTGGCCGAACTGGGCAAGACGCCCCTGATCGGTTTCGCCGGCGCACCGTTCACGCTGGCCGCCTACATGGTGGAAGGAAAGCCGTCCCGCGACCACCTGGGCCCGCGGACCATGATGCACGCCGACCCGGAGACATGGAACGCGCTGGCCAACTGGGCTGCCGACGCTTCCGGCATGTTCCTCCAAGCCCAGCTGGAGGCCGGCGCCTCCGCCGCCCAGCTGTTCGACTCCTGGGCGGGCTCGCTGGGGCTGGCCGACTACACCAAATACGTTGCGCCGGCGTCGTCCCGTGCCCTGGACCATGTCCGCCACCTGGGTGCCCCGCTCATCCACTTCGGCACCGGCACGTCCGAACTCCTCGTGGCCATGCGGGACGTTGGAGTGGACGTGGTGGGCGTTGACTACCGGCTGCCGCTCGATGAGGCGAACCGCCGGCTGGGCGGAACCGTGCCGCTGCAGGGAAACATCGACCCCGCGCTGCTGGCAGCACCCTGGGACGTCCTGGAAGCGCACGTCCGCGAGGTCATCGCCGCCGGCGCCGGCGCCCCGGGCCATGTCCTGAACCTGGGACACGGCGTACCGCCCGAAACGGACCCTGACGTCCTGACCCGGGTGGTGGAGCTTATCCACTCCATCTCGCCGGAGTAACCGGTGGGCAGCTCCCCGGCGAAACCTGGCCAGGCGCTCGTGGTGGGCGGCGGGATCTCCGGGCTGCTCTCCGCCCGGGAACTCGCAGCAGCCGGTTATGAGGTGACTGTCCTGGAAGCCGGGACGGCGTGGGGCGGCTGTGTCGGCAGCCATACGGTCGCGGGGCTCACCCTGGACAGCGGCGCTGAGTCCTTCGCCACCAGGTCCGACGCCGTAGCCCGGCTCTGCACGGACCTTGGGCTCGGCGCGAAGATCGTTCCCCCGCGGCCCGGGGGTGCCTGGGTGCAGCTGCCGGACGGACCGCGCGAGCTGCCCCGGACCGGAGTGCTGGGTATTCCCGCCAACCCCTGGGACCCTGAGGTCCGCCGCACCCTGGGCATCCTCGGCTCGCTGCGCGCCTCCCTTGACGGGCTGCTGCCCGCATCCATAGGGGCCTGCGCCGGCGTCACCAGCGTCTCCGCGCTGGTCCGGACCCGCATGGGGTCCCGCGTGCTGGAACGCCTCGTCTCGCCCGTGGTGGGCGGCGTCCACTCCGCCGATCCCGGCCTGCTCGACGTCGATATGGTGGCTCCGGGCCTGCGTGCGGGCCTGCGCAGGCACGGTTCCCTCGCTGCCGCGGTCTCGGCACAGCGGCGCGGCGGCGGCACAACCGCCCAGGCCCGGACACCCCAACCGGCAAAGGCCGGGTCCGCCGTCGCAGGCCTCGAAGGCGGCATGCACACGCTGGTGGACGCCCTGGTGTCGGAGCTCGAACGCCGGGACGTGACCCTGCTGTTGGGCACTGCCGCCACGTCGGTTTCCCGCACCCCGGAAGGCTGGCGCGTCGACGCTGCCGGCGCGGCCTTCCATGCCGCGCTGCTTGTCATGGCCGTGGAGGGCCCGGCCGCCGTCGAACTGCTGGAACCTGCTGTACCTGCCATCTCGGGAAAGAAACCGGCCTCCGGGCCGGACGTCAAGCTGGTCACGCTGGTCCTGGACAAACCGGACCTGGACCGGCGGCCGCGTGGGACGGGAATCCTGGTGGCCCCGCAAACGCCCGGCATCGAAGCAAAGGCGTTGACGCACGCCACGGGCAAATGGGATTGGCTGACCGCCGCTGCCGGCCCCGGGCGCCATGTGGTGCGCCTTTCGTACGGCCGGGTGGACGGTGCTTCGGCCCCTGCCGCCGCCGGTCCCCAAACCGATGATGAGCTGTTCGCGGCCGCCCTGCGCGACGCATCCGCCCTGCTCGGCGTCCGCATCACCGGCGGGGACGTGCGGGGCTGGGACGTGGTCCGGTGGCGCGGAGCCCTGCCGTTCGCCGCCGTCGGTCACCGCGCACGGGCAGCGGACATCCGGCGGTCCTGCAGCGCCGCGGGCGGCCTGGCCGTCGTGGGCGGATGGGTTGCCGGGAACGGGTTGGCCGCTGTGGTGGCCGACACACGTGAGCAAATCGGCCAACTAACTGCCGCCTGAGCGTCGGTGCTGGTCAGCGCCCCGAAGCCGGTCCTTGGCTCCGGCCTGGCGGGACGGCCGGGCCTCCTTCCTGGTTTCCAATCGGCCAGCCGTTCTGGTTAGGGTCGATGACTATGGTTCAACACAGGTCCGAGCTTTCACTTTCCCGGACCGGTATCCATGGGGGACTCCGGCGCGGCACCGCAGCAGCGGCCGTCGGAGCGGTACTGGTTCTTTCCACCGGCGTCCAGGCGTCCTTGGCTGACGACGCGGTCCCCCCTCCGCAGCATCCGGCGGCACAAGGATCCGTGGCCGCAACCGCCGCGGCGTTCGGACTGTCCACGGCGGCCCGCCAAGGCGCTCCCGGAACTCAGGGCGCCACGGGGAACGGTGCATCCGGGCATGAGGGAGACGGCCGGCAGCGAGCGGACGAACCCGCTGCGGGATCCCCGGCCACGAGCGCCCCGCGCACGCCATGGCCCATTCTTCCGGTGCCGGGTTCCCTGCGTCCGGCGGCCAACGGTTCCCCGTCCGCGGGGGCCACGTCGGCTACCGCGCCCAGTCCGACGTCCTCCGAAACGCCGCTGGCACCTGGCCCGCGGACCACAGCCGCTGCCACTCCGACCAGCTCTCCGGCCACCGACCGGCCAGAGTCTCCCACGGCGTCCGGGCCCTCCACTGCGCCAGCGCCGGCCGCTGACCCCGCAACCGGCACTTCCACGGTGGCCGGGGCGCCGGCCCCGGCAGGCGTTCCTTCGGCCGGTGGGACGGCCACCGGAGCACCAGCAGGAGGGTCTGCTCCCGCCTCCGGAACCCAGGCAGCAGTGCCGGGCTCCGGCGGCGCGGGCAGTCCTTTCGTTCCCACGTCCGCCGTGGCGGGCGGCAGTGCTGTCGGCGTGCCGG
Organism: Arthrobacter sp. DNA4; assembly: GCF_024362385.1. Classification (NCBI taxonomy): domain Bacteria; kingdom Bacillati; phylum Actinomycetota; class Actinomycetes; order Micrococcales; family Micrococcaceae; genus Arthrobacter; species Arthrobacter sp. DNA4. Next base: position 3,083,692 of record NZ_CP101466.1, on the reverse strand, counting down.
GCACCGACGGTGCAGGCAGTCCTGACGCCACACATGCGTCCGCCTTGCCAACGTCGCTGTCCATCAACGCGCGCCAGTCCCAGCCCACCCGCGCGCCGCACGCTGCGGGCGCCCCGGCCGGACCGGGACAGGCAGTTTCCTCCACCGGCCCACTGCCTGGCGTGCCCGATGCCATGGTGTGGCTGGGTGCGGGCCTTGTTGGCGTGGGAGCGGCTGCCGGCCTGGTGTTCCTGCGGATGCGCCGCCTCTAAGGGGGAGCACCTGGTGGCCTGCTGCACGAGGGAATGTGACTTTGCTCACTTCTACGAGCTGTAGAACTTTTCGGTTTCGTCTTGGGGCAGGGAAGGGGCAAACTTGTAACCATGAGCCACACTTCTGCCGAATCTGTCACTAAAACCGAAGAATCAGCCGAGCAGTTCTTTACCCTCTGGACGGTATTCAAGAGGTCGGGGTCAGTGGTCCGCAGCGCTGATGCCGCCGCCGACTTCGACGCGCTGCTGGAACGTCTCGCCGCCGCCGGCGTCACCCACCGGGGCAGCTACGATGTCTCGGCCATGCGCGCCGACGCCGACGTCATGGTGTGGCTCCATGGACCCAAGCCGGAAGCGCTGCAGCAGGCCATCCGGGACATCCGCCGCAGCACCCTCTTCGCCGGCACCGAGATTGTCTGGTCCGCGATGGGTGTCCACCGCGAGGCCGAGTTCGCCAAGAACCACACCCCGGCATATTCCCGCGGTGTCGCTCCGGCGGAGTGGCTCTGTGTTTACCCGTTCGTGCGCTCCTACGAGTGGTACATCCTGCCCGAGGCCGAGCGCGGCAAAATGCTCCGCGACCACGGCCTCCTGGGCCGCGACTTCCCCCAGGTCATCTCCAACACCGTTTCTTCCTTCGCCCTGGGCGACTGGGAATGGATCCTGGGCCTGGAAGCCCCCGAGCTCGTTGACCTGGTGGACCTCATGCGCCACCTCCGCGCCACCGAGGCACGCAACCACGTGCGGGAGGAAGTCCCGTTCTACACCGGACGCCGCATCTCCGCCGAAGAGGTTGCCGAGGTCCTGGCATGAGCCCGGAACAGCAGGCCGCCACGGCCGTCAACCCGGTGACCGAGGCCGGACGCATGGCCCCCAAGAACTACGACGCCGTCCTGCTGGCCTCCTTCGGTGGCCCGGAAGGCCAGGATGACGTCATCCCATTCCTCCGGAACGTCACCCGCGGCCGGGGGATCCCGGACGAGCGGCTTGAGGAAGTCTCACACCACTACCGCGCAAACGGCGGCGTCAGCCCCATCAACCAGCAGAACCGCGAGCTGAAGGCAGCGCTGGAAGCCGAGCTGGCTGCCCGCGGCATCGAGCTGCCCGTGCTGTGGGGCAACCGCAACTGGGCCCCCTACATCCCGCAGACCCTGCAGGAAGCGTACGACGCCGGCCACCGCCGGGTGCTGATGCTCACCACGAGTGCCTACTCCTGCTACTCCAGCTGCCGCCAGTACCGCGAGGACATCGGCATGGCGCTGACGGAGACCGGTCTGGACGGCAAACTCGAAGTGGACAAGGTCCGCCAGTACTTCGACCACCCCGGTTTCGTGGAGCCGTTCGTGGAGGGCACCGCCGCCGGCCTGGCCGACGTGCGGGCCAAGCTCGCCGAAGCCGGCACGCCGGATGCCCCCGTCCACATCCTGTTCGCCACCCACTCCATCCCTACCCGGGACGCCGAAGCTGCGGGCCGCTCCGAGGGGGAGCCCCGCGTGTTCGAGGAAGGCTCCGCCTACGTGGCCCAGCACCTCGCCAATGCCGCCGCCGTCATCGAACGGGTGGAGAAGGAATCCGGGCTGACCGCACCGTGGTCCCTGGTCTACCAGTCCCGTTCCGGTGCCCCGCATGTGCCGTGGCTGGAACCGGACATCAATGACGCCATCGAGGAACTGACCGGCCAGGGCGTCAAGGGCATCGTCATCGTTCCGCTCGGCTTCGTCAGCGACCACATGGAAGTCGTCTGGGACCTGGACACCGAAGCGATGGAAACCTGCGCCAACCTGGGCCTGGCCGCCACCCGCGTCCCCACGCCCGGTACGCACCGGAAGTTCGTTGACGGCCTGGTGGACCTCATCTCCGAGCGGACGGTGGCCAACAACATCAGCGACCGCCCCGCCCTGACGGATCTTGGTCCCTGGTACGACGTCTGCCGACCAGGATGCTGCGCCAACTTCCGTGGCGAAAAGCCCACCATTGCAGGGGCCGACACCACGGTAGGCACCGGCCATGACCCGTACCCGTCCGGCGGTGCCGCGGAAACGGCCCAGCTGTGACAGTCCGGATCGGAACACGCGCCAGCAAGCTGGCGCTAACCCAAACCCAGCAGACCGCGGACCAGCTTGCCGCCGTCGGCGGTTTCCCGGTGGAACTGGTGCACGTCCGCACGGACGGCGACGTCCTCACGGGCTCGCTGTCCCAGATGGGCGGCACGGGCGTCTTTGTTGCCGCCCTGCGTGACGCGCTCCTGCGCGATGAGTGCGATGTTGCCGTCCACTCGCTCAAGGACCTGCCGACAGGGGCAGCAGTAGGCCTCAGCCTTGCCGCCACCCCGCGCCGTGTGGACGTCCGCGACGTCCTGTGCGCCCGCGACGGACTCAAGCTGGCAGACCTGCCCGCCGGTGCCCGCATTGGCACCGGTTCGCCACGGCGTGCGGCCCAGTTGCGCGCCGCCCGTGCGGACCTGGACATCGTGGACATCCGCGGCAACGTGGATACCCGGTTGGGCCGCGTTCCCGGGCTGCCCGGCAACTCCACTGGCGAGGTGGTCCCCGGAAAGTCCTGTGACTTGGACGCCGTGGTGCTCGCGGCCGCCGGCCTGGAGCGGATCGGCCGCCTGGACGCCGTCACCGAATACCTGGAAACCGACGTGATGCTGCCCGCAGCAGGACAGGGATCACTGGCCATCGAGTGCCGGACGGCGGACGCCCCGCCAAAGCCCGGCGCGGCTGACGGCTCCCGTGACGTCCTGGCCCAGGCCCTGGCAGCGCTGGACGACCCCGACACCCGCCTTGCCGTCACGGCGGAGCGGGCCCTGCTGGCAAGGCTCGAAGCAGGCTGCGCAGCTCCGGTGGGAGCATACGCCTACCGCAAAGGCAGCATGCTGCACCTTGAAGCCGTGGTGTGCGCTGTGGACGGCACCGCCACCGTGCGGGACAAGCGCGCCACGGACGGACTGACGGAGGTGGGAGCGACCCTGCTGGGCATTGAACTGGCGGAGGCCCTCCTTGCTGCCGGAGCCGCCGACATCGCAGACCTGCAGGCGTCCTGACCTGGCAATGACGCAGCCTTCCAGTGACTCCGGATCCGCCAAGCCGCATGGAGGCATGGCGCTTGGCGGGGTCCGGGTCCTGGTCACGCGCAGCCCGGAGCGCTCGGGCGCCCTGGTGGAGGCCCTGAAGGGAGCCGGTGCGCTGCCGGTGCTGCTTCCGCTCATCGATTTCGAAAGAGCGCCGGACCAACACGCGCTGGACGTCGCCTGTGACGCCCTTGCAGCGGGCGCCTTCGACTGGCTGGTGGTCAGCAGCGCCACAACAGTGCACGTCCTGATGGAAAAGGCGGCCGAACGTGGCCTGCGCCTGGACCAACTGGTACCTTCCGGCACGCGGATCGCCGCCATCGGTCCGGCAACCCACCGGCTGCTGGATGCGGGCGGACTGGACGTAGCGCTCACGCCGGCCGGGGAGCAGTCAGCCGCCGGCCTGCTCGCCGTCTGGCCCGGGAGCGGCAGGATCCTGCTGCCGCAGGCGGATATCGCGGCCGGCACGCTGGCGGCGGGACTGGAAGCCGCCGGCGGCGACGTCGCCGCTGTGACTGCCTACCGCACCGTCGACTACCCGGCGGCAGCGGAGCGCCGTCTCGCCGTCCGGGCGGAAGCGTTCGACGCCGGCCCGCAGCCGCCGTCGTACTCCCTCCTGACGCCGGAAGCTGCCGCCACGGACATCGCCGAAGGGCGCATTGCCGCCGTGATCGCCGCCTCGCCGAGCGCGGTGCGGCGGATCGCCGCCCTTGGTCCGCTGGGCGGCTGCCGGCTGGTGGCAATTGGCCGTTCGACGGCGGACCAGGCCACAGCCCTGGGCCTTGAGGTCGCGGAGGTGGCGGCAGAGCCCACACCGGACGGGCTGGTGGCAGCCGTCGCGAAGGCCCTCAACCCGCCCTGACCGGGCCGGAACGTTTTCCCTCCACAAAGCTTCACAACCATGCGAAGGACAGGACCCATGACTTTCCCCACCCAACGCCCCCGCCGCCTGCGCACCACCCCGGCCATGCGCCGGCTGACCGCCGAAACCCGCCTCGCACCGGCCGAGCTCATCCTTCCCGCCTTCATCCGGGAGGGACTCACCGAGCCCAACCCCATCACGTCCATGCCGGGCGTAGTCCAGCACACCACCGACACCCTGAAGCGGGCCGCCGCCGAAGCGGTTGAGCTCGGCCTGGGCGGCATCATGCTCTTCGGCATTCCCGAAACCCGCGACGCCGAGGGCACCGCGTCCCTGGATCCTGAGGGCGTGCTGAACAAGGCCATCAGGGACGTCCGCGCGGAGGTGGGCGATGACCTGGTGATCATGAGTGACGTCTGCCTGGACGAATTCACCGACCACGGGCATTGCGGAGTGCTCGACGCCGACGGCTACGTGGACAACGACCGCACCGTGGAGATCTACGCCAGGATGGCCGTGGCCCAGGCAGAGGCCGGCGCCCACATGCTCGGCCCGTCAGGCATGATGGATGGCCAGATCGCCGCCATCCGCTCGGCACTGGATGAAGCAGGGCACGTGACCACCTCCGTTATCGCGTATTCCGCGAAGTACGCCTCCGCGTTCTACGGACCTTTCCGCGAGGCCGTGGACTCCCAGCTCACGGGCGACCGGCGGACCTACCAGATGGACGCCGGAAACCGCACCGAAGCCCTGCGCGAGGTGGAACTGGACCTGGCCGAGGGTGCAGACATCATCATGGTCAAGCCGGCCATGAGCTACCTGGACATCGTCGCCGACGTTGCCGCCATGAGCCCGGTACCGGTGTCCGCGTACCAGATCTCCGGCGAATACGCGATGATCGAGGCCGCCGCCGCCAACGGGTGGATCGACCGCCGTGCCGCCATCACCGAGTCCGTACTGGGTATCCGGCGTGCCGGCGCCCATACGGTCCTCACCTACTGGGCCGCCGAACTGACCGGCTGGCTGAAGGAAACCCGGTGACCGGTCCTTCCGCCGCGCCAACCGCACCCGTGGGGGAGGACCGGATCCTCTTTGGCCTGAATACCTTCGGTGACATCGGCGCGAACCCGGACGGCAGTCCGCAGCCTCATGCCCAGGTCCTGCGCCAGCTGCTGGAGCAGGCGGAACTGGCGGACGCCGTCGGACTCCATGCCTTTGGCGTGGGGGAGCACCACCGCAAGGACTACGCCGTCTCCGCGCCGGAAGTCTTCCTGGCCGCCGCCGCGGCGCGCACGTCCCGCATCCGGCTGGGGTCCGCCGTGACGGTCCTCAGCTCGGACGATCCCATCAGGGTGTTCCAGCGCTTTGCCACCGTGGACGCCATCTCCAACGGCCGGGCCGAAGTGATGCTCGGGCGCGGATCGTTCATTGAATCCTTCCCGCTGTTCGGGCTGGACCTGGCGGACTACGAGGTCCTGTTCGAGGAAAAACTCGAACTGTTCGACAAGGTCCGGGCGCAAAAACCCGTGCACTGGGAGGGCCGCACGCGTCCCGCCCTGCACGGGCTGAGCGTCTACCCGCCCCTGGAGCACCACCTGCTGCCCACATGGATCGGCGTGGGCGGCACCCCCGAATCCGTGCTGCGGTGCGCCCAGTACGGTTACCCGATCATCTTCGCGATCATCGGCGGCCAGCCGCGGGGCTTCCGGCCCCTGGCCGACCTCTACCGCGAGGCGATGGGCAAATACGGACATCCCATGCAGCAGATGGCCACGCACTCGCCGGGCCATGTCGCCGACACGGATGAGCAGGCCCGGGAAGAGCTCTATCCCCACTGGCTGGCACTCCGGAACAGGATCGGGGCCGAGCGTGGCTGGGGTCCGGCCGGACGCGGTGAGTTCGATGCGCTCTGTTCCGCAGAAGGGGCCCTCTACGTCGGATCACCGGAAACGGTGGCCCAAAAAATCGTCCGGCTGAAGCGGAACCTGGGTGTTGACCGCTTCGACCTGAAATACAGCAACGGTCCGCTGCCGCACAGCGCCATGATGCGCTCAATCGAACTGATGGGCACGGCGGTGGCGCCCCGGGTGGCGGAACTGCTCGCCGGCTGACTGGGCTTCTGCGGCTGACTGCGCTTACCGGCTAACTGAGCTTCCGGCTAACTGAGAGAATAGGAACCATGACTTCCAGCAATCCTCGCAACGAGGCACTCTTCGACCGCGCCCGCCGGCTGATGCCCGGCGGCGTCAACTCGCCGGTGCGGGCCTTTGGCTCCGTCGGCGGGACCCCGCGCTTCATGGTCTCAGCGAAGGGACCGTATCTGACAGATGCCGACGGCAAGGAATACGTGGACCTGGTCTGCTCCTGGGGTCCGGCCCTGCTGGGCCACGCCCACCCGGCCGTGCTGGAAGCGGTGCACGCCGCCGTCGACCGGGGGCTCTCCTTCGGCGCATCCACCCCGGACGAGGCCAACCTGGCAGCCATCGTCCAGGAGCGCGTTCCCGCCGTCGAACGCCTCCGGATGGTGTCCACCGGCACCGAAGCCACCATGACCGCCGTCCGGCTGGCCCGCGGATTCACCGGCCGCAACCTCATCATCAAGTTCGCCGGCTGCTACCACGGCCACCTGGATGGACTCCTGGCCGCCGCGGGTTCCGGCCTGGCAACCCTTGCCCTGCCCGGCTCCGCCGGTGTCACGGAAGCAACCGCCGCGGAGACGCTGGTGCTGCCCTACAACGACCTCACCGCCGTCAAGGAAGCCTTCGCCGTGCACGGGCCGAACATCGCTGCCGTGATCACCGAGGCCGCGCCGGCGAACATGGGCGTAGTAACCCCCGCCGAGGGATTCAACCTTGGGTTGTCGCAGATCACCCGCGAGCACGGTGCGCTCCTCATCGTCGATGAGGTCCTGACCGGGTTCCGCACCGGTTACTCGGGCTACTGGGGCCTCACCGGCGGTGCGCCGGATGCGGAAAACCCGTGGACGCCCGACCTGCTCACCTTCGGCAAGGTCATCGGCGGTGGAATGCCGACGGCGGCCCTCGGCGGCCGTGCCGACGTCATGGAATACCTCGCGCCCACCGGCCCCGTGTACCAGGCGGGCACCTTGTCAGGCAACCCGGTGGCGATGGCTGCCGGCGTTGCCACACTGACCCACGCCACCCGCGATGTCTACTCCTTCATCGACGTCCGTTCCCTGGAGCTTTCCTCCGCCGTCTCCAACGCGCTGGATTCCGCAGGGGTGGACCACTCAATCCAGTTCGCGGGGAACCTGTTCTCGGTGGCCTTCGGAACCTCGGCCAACGGGGTCCACAACTACGCCGATGCACAGGCGCAGGAGGCGTTCCGCTACGCGCCGTTCTTCCACTCCATGCTGGAGTCGGGGGTCTACCTTCCGCCGTCGGTCTTTGAGGCGTGGTTCCTTTCCGCCGCCCACGACGACGCCGCCATGAACCGGATCTACGATGCACTGCCTGCCGCAGCGAAGGCGGCCGCAGCCGCCCAGGGCTAGCACCGCCGTCGTTCCTTACGAAAAAATCCCCGGCTGCAGGCTGCAGCCGGGGATTTCTTTGCGTGCGAGGCGTTAGAGGACGTCCGAGAGGAAGCCCTTGAGCCGGTCGGTCCTTGGCTCGGTGAAGAGCTGCTCAGGCGGCCCGGACTCCACCACGACGCCGGCATCCATGAACGTCACGGCGTCGGAGACGTTGCGGGAGAAGCCCATTTCGTGGGTCACCACCACCATGGTCATGCCGCCCTTGGCGAGGTCAGTCATCAGTGCCAGGACACCCTTGACCAGTTCGGGGTCGAGGGCGGAGGTGGCCTCGTCGAAGAACATGACCTCCGGCTTCATGGCCAGCGCCCGGGCAATGGCCACGCGCTGCTGCTGGCCGCCGGAAAGGTTGGCCGGGCGGGAATCGGCCTTGTGCCTCAGGCCCACCAGATCCAACTGTTCCAGCGCCTCGCTGCGCGCCTCCTCCTTCGAGAGCTTGCGCAGTTTGCGCAGGGCCAGCGAGACGTTTTCCTCCACGGTCTTGTGGGGGAACAGGTTGAACTGCTGGAACACCATGCCGATCCGGCGGCGGAGCTCGTCGGGATTGTCTTTCAGGACCGAGCGGCCGTCCAGCAGGATGTCCCCCTGGTCGGGTTCGATCAGCCGGTTCATGACCCGCAGCAGGGTGGACTTGCCGGAGCCCGACGGTCCAATGACGGACGCCGTGGTGCCCTGCGGAACGTGCAGGTCGATGCCCCGCAGGACGTGGTTGCTGCCGAAGGAAAGGTGGATGTTCTTGGCGCTCAGTGTTCCTGATGCGAACTCGCTCATGCCTGGGCTCCCTTCCCGACGACGGCCGCGGCGTCGTCCGGTTCTTTCTTTTCCGACCGGCCGCTGCGCAGCCGGGCGTCGATGTAGTTGACCAGGTGAGTGAGCGGGATGGTCATGGCCAGGTAGAAAATGGCAGCTGCCACGTATGGGGACAGGTTCCCGCTGCGGGCGGCCGCATCCTGGCCGATTTGGAACAGTTCCCGTTCCGTGGCCAGCAAGCCCAAGGTGAAGACCAACGAGGAATCCTTGATCAGCGCAATAAACTGGTTCATGAGGGCAGGAAGCACCCGGCGGATACCCTGGGGAACCACCACCAGGCGCATGGATGCACCGTAGCCGAATCCCAGGGCGCGTGACGCCTCGAGCTGCCCCTTGTCTACGCTCTGAATGCCGGAGCGGAAGATTTCGCCCGTGTACGCGGCGGCCATGAGCGACAGAGCCGCAACGCCCATGGGGTAGGGGCTGTTGCTGCCCGTCATCTCGCGGAATATCGGTCCGAATCCCAGGCCGATGACCAGAATCGTGAGGACGGCCGGGAGTCCACGAAATACGTCTGTGTACACCCGGGCGGCCCACCGTGCCACAGGATTCCGCGAGATTCCCATGAGAGCCAGGACCAGGCCGGCGAAGGCCCCGATAAGTCCCGAAGTGATCGCAAGGACCAGCGTATTGGGCAGGCCCACAGAGAACATGCTTGGCAGAACCTCAGCGATCTTCTCCCAGTCAAGGAAGGTCTCTCTGAGTCGTGTCAGGAAATCCATATGGCGTCGTTATCTTTTCTGGGTAGCTGGTGTCTACTTCGTTGGGATCTTGACGGCTTTGCTGCCCGGCTTCCAACCCTCGGGGGTCTGCTCGGCAGCCGTCGGGCGGTCCGTGTACCACTCGGCAGTCAGCTTGGACCAGGTGCCGTCGGCGACTATGGCATCAAGGGCCGAATTCAGCGCTTCGAGCAGGGCAGGGTTGTCCTTGGCAACGGCGTAAGCGGTGAAGTTCTGGGTGTTGAGCTTCTTCTCGGCGATTTTCGTGCCGTCACCGGGCTTGACCTGGCCGGTCGCCTGCTGGGACGGAGCCACCCATGCGTCCACCTGCCCGCTCTTCAGGCTGGCGAAAACGGTGTTGTAGTCGGGGAAGGAAACAGGCTCAATGTTCAGGGTGTTCTTGACGTAGTCTTCCTGGACGCTGCCGCTGACGACGCCGATGCGCAGGCCGCTCTTCAGTTCCGCGAACGTCTGAACCTTGGCGTCTTCTTTGGTCACCAGGGCCATGTAACCGAAGTCGTAACCATTGGTGAAGGCAACCGTTTCACGGCGGGCGTCCGTGGTGGAAATCGAGGAGGATCCCACGTCGAACTGCTTGTTCTTTACCTGGCTGAGAAGCGCCTGGAACTTGGTGGAGGCGAACTCGACCTTGAGCCCCAGCTTGTCGGCCATCGCCCGCAGAAGCTCATTGTCGTAGCCAGTGAACTTGCCCGAGGAATCAACGAAGATATTGGGTGGGGCGTCTGACAACGTTCCCACGCGCAGGGTGCCCTCGGTGACGAGGCCGAGCTTGCTCTTATCAATCTTGTCGAGGGGGGTGACATCGGCGGTGGTGTACTTGTCCAGCGTCTGCTGGTCACTGCCCTTCAGTGCGTCCGTGGGGGAGCCGCTGGGCTGGGAGGAACCGCCGCCGCAGGCGGCCAGGGATGCCGCAAGGGCCAGGGCAACAGGAACGGTCCTGAGCCACTTCAACGCTTTGATGTTCATCAGGTTGTCACTTTCATATGAGGCATAAGTCGACCGGGCCGCAAGGCAGCGCTGTGGCGCCTGGCACCTGCCCGGCGCTGGTCCAGCTGTCCGGGGCAGGGGTGACCGCAAAACTTTATTGTCTCACTTGAGTGAATACCGCACGTGAGGTGAACAAAACGGAAGTTAGGCGCATTCCAGCCAAATATAATTCCGTCCCTGCGGCGCGGGGCCAAGCAGTTGCAGGGTTATAACTCCATCCCAACGAACGATGCCCGGCCTGCAACCCGAAACTTTGTTAAGCGGCGTGACTGTGACATGCCTCCCAAAAACGGTGAGCGCAGGAGCGCCCCTAGAAGCCACCTGTCGTGGCATCCTGCGGCGGCAACACCGGCCAGTCTCCCTCAATGACAGCGGCCGGCTTCGTCTTCCGAAGGTACTCCTGGAAGTCCGATGCCTGGCTGACCGCCCAGTCCACCTGAAGCTGGTGCAGCTGGCTGGTAAGCATCATCAGCTTGGGAAACTTGCCTGCCATGGCATCCAGCACCCTGAGGGTTGCCAGGGCGTCCGCCGCGGAAGTGTGCGCGTTGTCCAGGACCACCCCGTACTCCTCGCACAGTGCGGTGAGTGTCCGCTTTCCCTTGCGGTAGCGGTCAACCTGCTTGTTCATAATGTAGGGATCCAGGACCGGGAAGCGGCTCAGCTGCGGAATCCCGTACCGTGCCGACTCGGCGGCAAGGACAGTGAAATCGTAGCTCGCGTTGAAGGCGATCACCGGAGTGCCGGAATCGAACAGCTCCTGCAGGACGGCGGCGACCTCACCCGTGACCTCATGGGCAGGGCGGCCGTCACGCCTGGCCTGTTCGGTGGTGATGCCGTGGACGTCGCTGGCCTCCCCAGGTATCTCCACCCCCGGATCGGCCAGCCACTCATGCTCCTTGATGACCTCACCCTGGTGGTCCACTACGGTGATTGATGCCGTGACAATTCTTGCCGCCCGCGAGTTGCGGCCCGTGGTTTCCAGATCGAAGGCTGCGCGGGGGAGGGTGTTCCAGGAACTCATGCTTCAACGCTAAGGGGACCCGCCGACAATTCCGGGGAACGCCACTGCGGCTAGATTGGATCAATGCGGAATGAGTACGTCCAAGCGGTCCTGGCCGTCGTGGGCCTGGTACCGCCGGGGGCGGCCGTATCCTATGGGGACGTTGCCGAGCTCCTGGGTGCGGGCGGCCCACGCCAGGTCGGTTCCGTCATGAGCCACCATGGTGGCGCCGTCCCTTGGTGGCGCGTCCTGAAGGCCAGCGGCCACGCACCCCCGGGGCACGAGGCCGAGGCCCTGCTGCTTTACCTTGAAGAAGGCACCCCGCTGGTTGGCGACTACAGTTCCTATCTCCGCACGGGGGAGGGGCGGTGGCGGGTGGATTTGGGCACGGCACGCTGGGCGCCAACAGACAGTGATTTTGACAGTATCGACGCAGTTGCCGAGGAACTGGAGCGTCGGCTCCACAGGTTGTCGGTGCCTGATGATGGAATGATTTTGTGACCGTAACAATTCCTTTGACCGGACCCTGGGACCCGCACCGGCAGGAGCCGGAAGCAGGCAGGGAGCCGGCTTTCCCCGTGCCCGGAAGCCCGGACGGCGGGAGCGCCGCGCAGGCCACCACCGCCCTCCGGTTGCTGCCGCCCCGGCGGGTGCACGCCGAGTCACCCGTGCTCACACCTGACCAGCAGGCAGCAGTTGACGTCACCCAAGGTTCCGGACCGGTCCTGGTTCCGGGTGCACCAGGCACGGGAAAGACCACCGTCCTCGTCGAGGCCGCGGTCCAACGGGTCTTCCGCGACGGCGTGGATCCAGAACGCATGCTGATCCTTGCGCCCACCCGGCTTGCTGCCGACTTCCTGCGGGACCGTTTCACTGCCCGGCTCGACAGGAGCCTCAGCACCACTCCTGCCAGGACATGGGCCTCGTACGCATTCGACCTGATCCGCCGCGCCAAGGCTGAAGGCGTCATACCGTTGTCCAGGCCGCCGCGCCTGCTGTCAGGCCCTGAACAGGACCTCATCATCAAGGAACTCCTTGAGGGCCACAGGCTGCCGGGCCTGGAACTGCCGTGGCCGTCCGATCTTGATGGCGCCCTGGAAACCAGGGGGTTCCGCCAGGAGGTGCGGCAACTCTTTGACCGCATCATTGAATCGGGCCGCACGGCTGAGGACCTTGCGCAACTGGCGGACTCCTGCGGTAAGCCGGACTGGAAGGCGGCGGCGCGCCTCTACGCCGAGTACCGGGACGTCCTTGACCTGCGGATGCCCGAAGCCTTCGACCCCGCCGGTATCATCACAGCCGCCCGGCAGATCTTCCAGGACGCGCCCGAATTCCTCGCAGCGGAACGTGCCAGGCTGCAGGTTGTCCTGGTGGACGATATCCAGGAAGCAAACCCCGCCATCTTCGAGTTGCTGGCGGATATCGCCGCCGGTAAAGACTGCTACGTGACGTCGTCCCCGGACACTGTGGTCCAGGGATTCCGGGGCGCCCGGCCGGACTTGGTGGCTGAACTGCCCCGGCTGCTGTCAGCCCAGTCGACGGTCCTCGAGCGTCCGCTGTGGCACGCCCACGGCCTGGCGCCTGCAGTGGCAGAGGCGTGGTTGAACGTCGCAGGCCGCATCTCACAGCGGGCAGGCGGCCAACTGGCCCGCCGCCTCAGCCGGCCCGGCCATGCTGGTGAACCCGGCAGGGTCGAGGCCCACCTTGTCCCTACTCCGGTGCATGAGCTGCGGTACGTTGCCCAGCGGATCCTGGACCAGCACATAAACCACAACCGAGATCTCGCGGATATGGCAGTGATCGTGCGCAACGGCGGCCAGGTCAGCGAGTTGCAGCGCTATTTGTCCGGGCAGGGCATTCCCGTGCGGGTGCCCGTGGCTGAATCCGCGGTGCGCGATGAGGTAGCTGTACGTCCGCTCCTCGATGCGTTCGCCATTGCGCTGGATCCGGAGCTTTTGACGCCCGAAGCCGCGGTGTCCCTCCTCACCTCCCGCATCGGCGGCGCTACCTCCATTGAGCTGCGCAGGCTCCGGCAATCGTTGCGGCGCGAGGAACTCCTGGGCGGCGGGGGCCGCGCCAGTGATGCGCTGCTGGTCCAGGCCCTGCTTGAGCCGGGAGCATTGGGCGCGTTGGGGATCGAAGGGCGCGCTGCACGGCGCACGGCGCGGATGATCCGTGCGGGCCGGGAAGCAGCCGGACTGCCGGGTGCCAATGCCGAGTCGGTACTGTGGGCGCTCTGGGACTCAACGGGCCTCTCGTCGGCCTGGACAGCGACAGCTTTGTCGGGAGGACCGCACGGGGCGCGGGCTGACCGCGACCTTGATGCCATGATGGCGCTCTTCCACACCGCGGAACGCTACGTGGACCAAATGCCCGGCGCCGGCCCCGAACAGTTCCTGGAGTACCTCCTCAACCAGGAGCTTCCCATGGACACCCTCGCAGCCCGGGCCCAGCTCGATGACGCTGTGGAGTTGATGACGCCGGCTAGTGCAGCAGGGCGGGAGTGGCCCGTAGTGATCATTGCCGGGCTGCAGGAGGGGGTGTGGCCCAATACGAGGCTCCGCGGTGAACTGCTCGGCAGCACCCTGTACGCGGATGCCGTGGAACACGGCCCGGAATACGCCCTGCAGCGCGATCCCCTCAGCCGTCTGCGGGATATCCGCTATGACGAACTCCGCAGCTTCTCCACTGCGGTGTCCAGGGCACGCGAACTGCTGGTCTGCACGGCGGTTTCGTCGGAGGACCACCAACCGTCATCGTTCCTGGATTTTGTTTCACCACTGGGACCGGAGGGCGAGGGCCGGGCTTTCACCCAGGTGGAACGGCCCATGACGCTGCGCGCCCTGGTGGCGGAGCTCAGGCAGCATGCCCAGCTCGACGCCGCGGCGCCGCAAGCCGCGGAAGCCGCCAGGGTCCTGGCGCATCTCGCAGCGGCCGAACCAGCCGTGGCCGGAGCCCACCCTGGCAGCTGGTGGGGACTCGCCCCGTTGACCACCTCCGAGGCTGTGGTCCCGCCCGGGGGAACCGTGTCCGTGTCCCCGTCGAAAGTGGAAACGGTGCAGAAGTCGCCGTTGGACTGGTTCGTCCAGGCAGCGGGAGGGGAGCCTGCCACAGACTTCGCCCGAAGCCTGGGCACCCTGGTGCATGCAATCGCGCAGGACATGCCGGACGCATCCGGATCCGAGTACGTTGCTGAACTCGTGCGCCGGTGGCCCGCGCTGGGCATGAAGGACAATTGGGAGGGCCGGCTGGACTTCCAGCGCGCCGAGTCCATGGTGCGGAAGCTGGCGCAGTATGTGCTGTCCATGAGAGACGAGGGCCGCAGTCTGCTGGGTGTTGAACAGGACTTCGAAGTGGCCCTCGGCGGAGTGGCGGTGGATGAAGCTCCGCCGCGGGAGTCCGTGCTCCGCGGCCAGGTGGACCGGCTGGAAATCGATGGGGAAGGCCGGCTGGTGGTGGTGGACCTCAAGACCGGGAAGAGGCAGCCGGGCAAGGACGAACTGTCCCGCCATCCGCAGCTGGGCGCCTACCAGGCAGCAGTGCTCGCCGGCGGGTTTGACGCCTCCGGCGGCGGCCAGGGCCTGTCCGGCGGGGCCGTGCTGGCGCAGCTCGGGACCGGGGCAAAAAGTCCCGCCATCCAACAGCAGGAACCACTCGACCCACAGGAGAACTGGGCATTGGATATGGTCAAGGAGGCCGCCGCCGTCATGGGTGGAAGTGAATTCATTGCCCGGCACGATCCCGCCAAGGGCAGCCACGGCGGTCATGGTTGCCGGCTTCCCGAGGTGTGCCCGCTGTGTGTGCGTGGACGGCAGGTGACCGAATGAGTGGGGCACTCCCTACTGCGGAGGCCACCCCGGCCGTGCGTTTCAGCCCCGAAGAACTGTCCTTGCTGCTCGGCGAGAAGAACACCCCCACGCCCGAGCAATCCGCCATCATCTCGTCCCCCTTGGCGCCCCGGCTGGTCATCGCGGGCGCCGGATCGGGCAAGACCGCCACCATGGCCGACCGGGTGGTATGGCTGGTGGCCAACGGATGGGTCACCCCTGAGGAAGTCCTGGGCGTGACCTTCACCCGCAAAGCTGCGGGTGAACTCGCCAGCAGGATCCGGTCAAAACTCCTTGCGCTGCAGCGTCTTGCCGCGAAGGACGACCACCGGGAGCTATTCCCGGCAGGGCTGGTCAGCAGTGACGCATTGGAGCCCAAGGTGTCCACCTACCACTCATTCGCCAGCGGCATCGTTTCCGACTACGGGCTGCGGCTTGGGGTGGAGCGGGACGTGGTTCTGCTGGGGGGTGCGCAGGCCTGGCAGCTTGCCAGCGAGGTGGTTGAAGCCTACGACGGCGAATACCAGCACTTCCGTGCGGCCAAGTCCACCCTGGTGAAGGCCGTCATCCAACTGGCCGGTGAATGCGCCGAACACCTTCAGGAACCCGAAGACGTGGAAGCGTGGCTGATGGCGCGTCTTTCGGAGTTTGAATCCCTGCCGTACCTGGCCGACAAGAAGAGGAACACGCCAAAGGCCGCGTTGGACCTCGGCGGTATGCTGCGGACCCGGGCAAGCGTCGCCGACATGGTGGGCCGCTACGCCGCCGCCAAACGGGCCCGCGGGGCACTCGATTTCGGCGACCTTGTGGCCCTCGCTGCCAAGGTGGCGCAGGATGTTCCCTTGGCGGCCCAGATGGAACGCCAAAGGTACAAGGTGGTTCTGCTCGACGAATTCCAGGACACGTCGTATGCCCAGCTGGTCCTCTTCTCCCGCCTTTTTGGCGGCGGCCATGCCGTGACGGCGGTCGGCGACCCCAATCAGTCGATCTATGGTTTTCGCGGCGCTTCGGCGGGGCAGCTGTTCCACTTCGTTCGCGAGTTTCCCGTGCGCACCGGGGGAGCGGGGGAAGGAACCGGCTGGGCGCCCGCCCCGACCTCCTACCTGACCACTGCATGGCGGAACGGCCGGTCGATCCTCGCAGCTGCCAACGTCATGTCCCAATCCCTGGGCCGGACAGCTGCACATCATGGACCTGCCGGAAGCAGGCCGGCTGCTGCTGAAGTGCCGCCGCTGCAACCGAGCCCCCACGCCGTGGACGGAACCGTGGTGCTGGGGCGTTTCGCCAGCGACGTGCAGGAAGCTGCTGCCTTGGCTGACGATGTCCTGCGGTACCGCGTGACGGACTTCGAGCTGAAGCCGGACGGTACACCGGAGCCCCCGGCGCTCGCCGTGCTGTGCCGCCGGCGCGCGCAGATGGAGCCCGTCCGGCGGCAGTTTGAGGCCCGGGGCATCCCCTACGAAATCGTGGGCCTCGGCGGCCTCCTGGACACTCCGGAAATCGTGGACCTGGTGGCCACGCTGCGCGTCCTTGCAGACCCCGGCCGGTCTGATGCCCTCATGCGGCTTATCGCAGGTGCCCGGTGGCGGATAGGACCTGCCGACCTCATGGCCCTGCGCGACTGGTCCAGCCAGCTGGCACGCAGCCGGGGGAAGGCCGCACAGGGGTTCGACGACGACGTCCAGGACAATGACAACGAGGAAGCAGATGCCCCCGTCCTTGAGGGTGACCTGACCGACGGAGCCAGCCTGGTGGAGGCCCTGGACTTCCTGCCCCGGGACGGATGGACCTCGTCCAATGGCCGCACCTTCAGCCCGGAGGCGCGCAGCAGGCTTGCCAGGTTGTCAGCCGAGTTGCGGCAACTGCGCGGCTACCTCGGGGACGACCTCACCACGCTCCTGGGGGAGGTCGAAAGGGCCATGCTGCTGGACATCGAGGTCGCCGCCCGCCCCGGAATCAGCATTCACCAGGCCCGCCGCAACCTCGACGCCTTCCAGGATGCGGCTGCAGGGTTCCTCCGCACCTCCCAACGGGTGGACATCCTCGCTTTCCTGTCCTGGCTTGAGGCTGCGTCGGCGGAGGAAAACGGATTGGAGGCGACGGCCAGCGACGTCAACCGGGAAGCCGTGCAGCTCTTGACGGTGCACGCTTCCAAAGGGCTGGAGTGGGACGTCGTGTTTGTTCCGGGCATGAACGCGGGCGCCTTTCCCAGCGACCGGGACTCCCGCTGGAGCAGCGGTTCTGCTGCCCTGCCATGGCCGCTTCGTGGGGACCGGGCAGACCTGCCGCAGTGGGACCTCGACCAGCCGGACCAGAAAGGCTGGCTGGATGCCGAGAAAGAGTACAAAGCCGGGGTGCAGGCCCACGGCGAGTCGGAGGAACGCCGGCTGGCTTACGTTGCCTACACCAGGGCCAAACATGTCCTGTGGGTGTCCAGTGCCGCCTGGGTGGGATCGCGGGCCGGCCGCGCGGAAATGTCCCCGTTCCTCGCGGAACTGGAAGCCCTCACGCAACCGGCTGATGGCGGATCCAGGGTGCTTACTGTTGTCCATCCGTTGTCGCTGGAAGAGGCAGCGTTGCCCCAACAGAGCCCGCTGACGCTGGAAACGGAAGAAGCCCGCTGGCCCTACGATCCTCTTGAAGGACCTGTCGACCCACGGACGGGTGAACGCCTGCGCCTGGCCAGCGGGCGCAGGACAGCCATGGAAACGGCGGCGCAGCAGGTGCTCGGAATACTGGCCGCCGGTTCTGCCCGGCTGCTTCGGACTGAGGGGACAGGGCAGGCAGGCAAGCCCGGAGAGGAAGACAGATCACTGCCCGGGCTCACGGGGGCAGCTGCAGGCTGGGCACGCGAAGCTGCGCTGCTGCTGGAGCGCAGGGCAAGGAGGTCAGGCGGCCAGGATGTGCACCTGCCCACCCATATATCGGCTTCCACCCTTGTTGACCTTGGAGACGACCCCACGGCAGTGCTGGGCCGCCTGCGCCGCCCTGTGCCACGCGAACCGGGCATGTCGGCGCGGAAGGGCACGGCGTTCCACGCCTGGGTAGAGGAGTATTTCGGAAAGGCCGGCATGCTGGACCTCGGCGAAGCACCGGGTTCGGACGACCATATCGATGCTGCCTACGACCTTGATGAGATGGTAGCCACCTTCAAGGCTTCCCCGTGGGCCGACAGGTCACCGGCTTTCGTTGAGGTTCCCGTGGAAACCAGGGTGGGCGAAGTGGTGGTGCGCGGCCGGGTGGACGCAGTGTTCCAGGACGCTGACGGCCGCTGGGATCTGGTGGACTGGAAGACCGGCCGGCGGCCGTCGGCAGAGCAGCTGAAGACCCGGTCGGTGCAGCTGGCGGTCTACCGGCTGGCTTGGGCGCGCCTCAAGGATGTTCCGCTGGAGGAGGTGCGGGCGGCATTCTTCTACGTTGCTGACAACGCAGTAGTGCGGCCGCACGACCTGGGGACGGCGGCCGACCTGGAGGGAATCGTTGCCGCTGCGATTACCCGGCCTTGAGGCTGGGCCCACACCTGGGGAACACCACGGTGGTGCCTCAGGGGGCCCGGCCTGTCGGGCTCAGCTCCGGTTCGCGTTGATGACCGAGATGGCTGCCGTGGACGTGTCGTCCGCCGCCTTGGTTTCTCCGGCCCGCACCTCCGCGGCCTCAGCACCCGCGGCTGGCTCCACCGGGATAGGGGCCACGTGGACGGCGGGCTGTGCATGAACTGCTGCCGGCGACGGGACATCCGGCATGGCATCTGCTGCCGGTTCGACGGGGACCGGGATGACCGTCACTGCGGGACTGACCGCTGAACTGCCATGTGAGGGGGCCGGGACTGCAGCCGGCGTTCCGGCCGCCGCGGGTGCGGCTGCTGCAGGTGCGGCGGGAGTGCCTTTGACCGGCAGCGGCTCCACACTGATCGGCTGGCCGCCGAATTCGGCGATGTCGCTGGCAAGGCTCTCGAGCATTCCCTCGGCCTCGCTGACCATGTCGTGGTCGACGGCCGCCAGGCCCTTGACCAGGTACTGCGCCAGGGCGAACTCGGCTGACAGGGCGGCCCGGCGCAGCAGGTGCTGGTCCGGCACGTCGCGGCGGCTGGACGTGTACGACTTCAGTACGGCATCAATGAAGTCCTGTTCGTTGGAGGCCACCAGCCAGGCGAAATCGTCTGCGGGGTCACCGATGCGCAGGTCCGTCCAACCGGTTACCGCAGTCACCCGGCCTGACTCCACCAGCAGGTTGTCCTCGTGCAGGTCGCCGTGGACAACGCAGGGGTTGAACCGCCACAGGGATACGTCCTCCATGGCATGTTCCCAGCGGCGCAGCAGTGCGGCCGGGATTTTGCCCGTCGTTGCCGCCTGGTCCAGTTCGTTCAGCCTCCGTTGGCGGAACTCATTGGGGGTGTAGCTGGGGAGGTCGGCGTTGCTGACCAGCGACCGGGGGAGGTCATGGACCGCGGCCAGCGCGGAACCGATTTCGCGGGCGAGGCCTGACGGTCCGGAGGTCAGCTCTTCCACGCTGCGCGTGCTCCCGGACAGGTGCGAGTAGACGAATGTGGTCAGGCTTCCCAACCGGACACTGCCGGCGACCGTTGGCATCAGGAACGGCAGTTCGGCCCGGACGGCGGGAGCGAAGGCGCGCAGCACCAGGAACTCCGTTTCCAGCCGTGCGCTGGCTTCGGCGTGCCGCGGCGACCGGACCCGCCAGCGCTTGCCTTCGGAATCGAGGAGCAGGGCCGAGTCGAAGTCCGCGGGGTCGTCCGGCGCAGAGCTAACAGCTGTCGGGGTCAGTCCGGGGACTGCCGCGGTTGCAATCGCCGCCAGTTCAATCGGTTTTCTTCTCACCGTTCCACGGTAGATTGCGCGCCGTCCCAGACGGCGGTCTGGCCGCGGCGAGTCTCGAGATAGCTGGAATTAGGGGGCACCCCGGGGCGGATGGGGCCCGGCCAAAATGTGAAATGTCTGTAGCAGTCAGTACGGTGGAAGCATGAGCCACACGGAGTCCGCTGTAACCGTCCATCAGGCTGTGCCGGCGCCGCTGCCGGCGAACCATCTGGTGGACACCCTGCTCCCGGTGAGGCCGGCACTGGTGGACCGCGGATCAGCCGCCCGCATCAGGGCCGGGATGATTGATGACCTGCTGGCCGGGCCGGACGCGGTGGCCGCAGTGCTGTCAGGCCGGCAAGGCCTGGTGCGCGGCAGCAACCTGGTCCTGACCGGGGCCAGGGAACTCCTGGCACACCTCAAAGAGGCGGGATCAGCGCCGGAGCTCGTGGTGTACCTCGGATCCGCCCTGCCTGCTTCGGACGTTCCGGCGGGGACCGAGCTGCTGCTGTTCGTCCTGCCTGCTCCTCCGGAACCCGGCACGGCCGGTATTCCCGCAGACGCTTCCTGGGCCGGCTTTCGGGACGTCGCAGCAGCCTTGACCGCCACCTCCACAGCCCTGTTCGTGGAAGCCAGCGCCATCGCCAACTGGCATGCAGCCCACACACACTGCCCCCGCTGCGGCACACCAACGGACGTTGAAGCCGGCGGCTGGGTACGCCGGTGCCCGGCAGACAAATCTGAACACTATCCCCGGACCGACCCCGCCATCATCGTCACGGTCGTCGGCCCGGACGGCCGGCTGCTCCTTGGCGGTGGTGGCCCCGTGGACGCCCGGAATTACTCCACCCTGGCCGGGTTCGTTGAGCCGGGGGAGTCTTTGGAGGAAGCTGTGGTCCGCGAGATCCAGGAAGAGGTGGGCGTCCGGGTCACCGCCTGCCAGTATCTCGGCTCGCAGTCGTGGCCGTTCCCGGCCTCCCTTATGCTTGGATTTACCGCCGTCACCGAGGACACCCAGGCAACGCCCGACGGCGTGGAGGTCACCAGGGCCCGCTGGTTCAGCCGCGAGGAACTCCAGGAAGCGGTGCTCAGTGGTGAGATCACCATTTCCAGCAGGCTCTCCATTGCCCGCTCCCTGATTGAGCACTGGTACGGCGGCCGGATCCAGGACCGGACCGGCGACTAAGTTATTCCATCCACCAGACTCCAGCATGCGGTAGTCGAGAAACAAAGCAGCAGAAGTGACTACAGAAAATTTTGACGGAGCAGCCTCCCTTGAGGACCGGATCCTTGGGGGGCTTGACGCAGAACAGCGTGAGGTGGCCAGTACGCTGAGCGGCCCGTTGTGCGTGCTGACCGGCGCGGGAACCGGAAAGACCCGTGCCATCACCCACCGGATTGCCTATGGCGTCCACTCGGGCGTCTACAGCCCGCAGCGCCTGCTCGCCGTGACCTTCACTGCCCGGGCGGCGGCAGAGATGCGAAGCCGGCTGCGCGACCTCGGTGCCGGAAATGTGCAGGCCCGGACGTTCCACGCCGCAGCCTTGCGCCAGCTGCAGTTCTTTTGGCCCCAGGCCGTGGGCGGCACCCTGCCCAACCTCCTGGACCACAAGGCCCAGATGATTGCAGAGGCCGCCCGGAGGCTCCGGCTCAGCACGGACCGGGCCTCCATCCGTGACCTTGCCTCTGAGATCGAGTGGGCCAAAGTGTCCATGCTTACGCCGGCCAATTACCTTGAAAACGCGCAGGGGAGGGGCGCTCCTGGCGGGTTCGACCTTACTGCGGTGGCCCGCGTCTTCCAGTCCTACGAGGACGTCAAGACCGACCGCAATGTGATCGACTTCGAGGACGTCCTGCTGATCACGGTGGGCATCCTGCAGGAAGATGAGAAGGTTGCTGCAACGGTCCGGGAACAGTACCGGCACTTCGTCGTGGACGAGTACCAGGACGTTTCCCCGCTGCAGCAGCGGCTCCTGGAGCTCTGGCTCGGCGGCCGTGACGAACTGTGCGTCGTGGGCGACGCCAGCCAGACCATCTACTCCTTTACCGGCGCATCGCCCAGGCACCTGCTGGACTTCAAAGCCCGCTATCCGCAGGCCAATGTAGTCAAGCTCGTCCGGGACTACCGGTCCACCCCGCAGGTGGTGAAACTGGCCAATGACCTGCTGGCCGGCCGCCGGAGTGGTGGCCCTGCCGCCGACGCCGCCTGGGCAGCCCCCCTTCAGCTTGTGGCGCAGCGCCCCGCCGGGCCGGCCCCCCAGTTCACCGAATGCACGGATGACGAGGCCGAAGCCGCCACGGTGGCGCAGAAGATCAAGGCATTGCTCGACGCCGGGACTCCCGCCAGCGAGGTAGCCGTCCTTTTCCGCACCAACGGCCAGTCCGAAGCCTACGAACAGGCGCTTGCGGCGGCAGGAATCGGCTACCAGCTCCGGGGAGGCGAACGCTTCTTCGCCCGCAAGGAGGTCCGGGACGCCATCCTCCAGTTGCGCGCAGCCACCCGGGCCGTTTCAGAAACCGATACGCCGGAACCACTGGGCCAGCTGGTCCGGGACATCGTCTCGTCGCTCGGGTACACGGATTCTGCCCCGCACAGCGGAGGAGCCCTGCGTGAGCGGTGGGAGTCGCTCGCGGCGCTGGTGGCGCTCGCCGATGAACTCGTCCAAAGCCGCGGTCCAGAGTTTGGCCTGGCGGATTTCGTCAACGAACTCCAGGAACGCTCCCTGGCCCAGCACGCGCCCACCGTCCAAGGCGTGACGCTCGCTTCCCTCCACGCAGCCAAGGGCCTGGAATGGGACGCGGTCTTCCTGGTGGGGCTCAGCGAGGGCCTGATGCCCATTTCCTTCGCGGACTCTCCCGAATCGGTGGATGAGGAACGCCGGCTGCTGTATGTCGGCATCACCCGGGCCCGTGAGCACCTGTCCCTCTCGTGGAGCACCGCCCGGACCCCCGGCGGCCGCGCCAACCGGAAGCCGTCCCGGTTCCTGGACGGGCTGCGGCCTGACTCGGTGGCAAGTTCAAGTGCCCGCGGAAAGGGAACCCCGCCCCGCCGAAAGGCTGCCGCGCCCGCTGTGTGCCGGGTCTGCGGCACCATGCTCGCCACCGGGGCCGAACGCAAGGTGGGCCGCTGCAACGCCTGTCCCCCCACCTACGAGGAACAGACCTTTGACGCCCTGCGCAACTGGCGCCGCGAGGTGGCCCAGTCGGCGGATGTCCCCGCGTTCGTCGTCTTCACGGACGCCACCCTCACCGCCATTGCCGAAGCCAGGCCGGCATCGCTGGAGGAGCTCGCCGGCCTCGCGGGCGTCGGCCCGTCAAAGCTGGAAAAGTACGGGGAAGACGTCCTCCGGGTTCTTGTCGAAAGTTCCGTACTGTGAGGCGGGGCAGCCCGGCAAGCAGCAGCACGCAGCAGGCAGCATCACTGACCACATCCCACGGTTCCCCGGTTGAGGTGCGGCGTTCTGCCAGGCGCACGCGGACGGTGGCCGCGTTCTGGGAGGACGGCACGGCGGTGGTCGCCATTCCGGCCCGTTTCACTGCTGCCCAAGAGCGGGAGTGGGTGCAGCGGATGCTGGCGAAGCTGCACAAGCAGGGGGAGCGGCGGGCTGCAGCCGGCCGGCGCCGCCCCGCTACCGATGATGCCCTTGCAGCCCACGCCGCACAGCTGTCGGCACAGTACCTCGGCGGCAGGCCGGCGCCCACGTCCGTCCGTTGGGTCAGCAACCAGAACTCCCGGTGGGGCTCCGCCACGCCGGCCGACGGGACCATCCGGCTGTCGGACAAACTGCGGCCCATGCCGCAGTGGGTCATCGACTACGTCCTGCTGCACGAACTGGCCCATCTCCTGGTGGCTTCGCACAACGCCGCATTCTGGAAGCTGCTGGAGGCCTACCCGGAAACTCCGCGGGCCAAAGCATTCCTGGAGGGCGTCTCGTTCGCCACTTCCCGGGGGCTGGAGGGGCTGGACAAGGACGGCACGGCCGGCAGCGGCGAGGCCGGCCAGCCCATGTCCGGAACACCGATCGGGCGTTAAAAACCCCGGTGGGCCAGGACTTCCTGGCCCACCGGGGTCTTTATCGGCGTCTGGGGGTGTCAGTTTTTGGGCTCTCCGGTTTCGCCGTCGTCGTCCTTGTCCCCGGCATCTTTGGTGTCCGCTGCTCCGCCCTCTTCAGCGGAAGTATCGTCAAACCCGCCACTGAGCAGTTTCTGCAGGGCGTCGTCAACTTCGCTGTCGCTGGCCTCGGCGAGCTTGCGGCGTGAGCTGAAGCCCTTCGGATCGTCCAGGTCTTCGGCGGTGGGCAGCAGGTCGGGGTGGTGCCAGATGGCGTCCCGGCCCTCGATGCCGCGTTCGTCCTTCAGCGTGGCCCAGAGGGTGGCGGCATCCCGAAGCCTGCGCGGCCGCAGCTCCAGCCCCACCAGGGAGGCGAAGGCGTGCTCGGCGGGACCACCCGTTGCCCGGCGTCGCCGCACGGTTTCCCGGAGCGCCCCGGCCGACGGCAGCACCTTCTCGGTGGCCGCCGCAGTCAGTTCGTCCACCCAGCCCTCCACCAGGGCGAGCGCCGTTTCGAGCTTCTCCAGGGCCTGTTCCTGCGCCGGGGTCCGCTGCGGCATGAACACACCCTGGGACAATGCCTCCTGGATGCCCTCCGGGTTGCTCGGGTCCAGGTCGCGGGCGAGTTCCTCGATGCGCGAGGTGTCGATGTGGATGCCGCGGGCGTAGGCCTCGATGGCGCCCAGCAGGTGTCCGCGCAGCCAGGGAACCTGCACGAAGAGCCGGGCGTGGGCGGCTTCCCGCACGGCAAGGAACAGCCGGATATCGTTCTCCGGCAGGGACAGGCCCTCGCCGAAGGCGGCAACGTTTGCCGGCAGCAGTGCCATTTCAAGGTCGGCCAGCGGGACGCCGATGTCGGTGGAGCTCACCACGTCCTTGGACAGGGCGCCGATGGCCTGGCCCAGCTGCATGCCGAAGATCGCGCCGCCCATGTTCTGCAGCATGGAGGAGGCGCCGCCCATCATGGACTTCATCTCTTCCGGCATCTGCTCCGTCATGGCGGAGGACAGCGCATTGGCGATGCTGTTGGCCACGGGTTCGGTCAGGCGCTTCCAGGTGCCCAGGGTGGCCTCCACCCACTCCGCGCGCGACCAGGCCTTGCCGATCAGGCCGGTGGCGGGCAGGTCGGTGACCGGGTCCAGCCACAGCTCGGCGAGGCGGAGGGCCTCGTCCACCTCCCGGGACTGCTGCGCCGAAACCGACGGGTCGGAGCTGCCGGCGGCTACGCGCCGGGCGTTGTCGTGGGCCAGCGTCCAGTTGACGGGCCCCTCGGACGGTGCGCTCATCATGGCCTGCACCTGGGAGAACATCTGGGCCAGCAGGTTGGGGTCGTCCGGCAGGCCGGCAGCCTTGGCGAGTTCGGAGGGGTCGAAGTTTTCCATCCCCTTGCCGCCCATCAGGTTCTGCAGCATTTCGGTCAACGGATCCTTGGGGGTGTCGTCGCCGTTGGACGGATTGAGTGGGTTGGAGGTCATGGTCCCGCCGATCGATGGTGTGACTGTTGATCAACCTTCACGGTACCCCGGTGGGGGTCGGCTGTCTGCCGCCCGCCGCCGTCGTTCGCTCTAGGCAAAGCCCCCCGGCGCGCCGCCACCGCGTACTGTTGGTGGGGTGACTACAACCCGTGGCGGCCACTCCTCCGAGGACCACGTTCCCGACGTTTCCCCCTTCTCCAGCCCCGGACCCTTCGGGGCCGGCAGTCCGCCGGAAAGCCCGGGCGGAAGCGGCGTGGCAGGCGCGGGCAGCAGTGTCAGGGCGGCCGACGGCGGACGCCCGGGCAGGCGGCTTTCCACCATGATGGTTGCCGGGCTGGCCGCGTTGGGGCTGGGGATTGCCGTGGGCACCCTTCCGGTGCCTTACGTGATCGAGTCGCCCGGGCCCACCTACAACACGCTGGGGGAGAGCCAGGGGCATCCGGTGATCAATGTCAGCGGCCACGAGACCTATCCCGCTGCCGGGAGCCTGGACCTGACCACCGTGTATGTCGACGGCGGCCCCACCGGCTCCGTCAGCATCCTTAACGCCTTCTCCGCGTGGCTGGACAACTCCAAGGCCGTCTACCCGGTGGAACTGATCTATCCCACGGGAACCACCAAGGAGGAGGCCCAGGAGCAGAGTGCGGTGGCCATGGCCACGTCCCAGGAGAACGCGGTGGCCTCCGCCCTGAACGAACTCAAGATTCCGTTCGGCCAGCAGCTCCAGGCCGCGGGCCTGTCCAAGGACTCGGCATCTGCGGGCAAGATCCAGCAGGGCGACATCCTCAAGTCCATCAACGGCAAGGAGATCACCTCACTCTCCGTCATCCAGGATGAACTGGCTTCGGGCAAGGGGGCCCCGGCCGCGGTGACGGTGGAACGCGACGGCCAGCCTGTTGCCCTCGAGGTGACGCCCAAGGACAACGGCCAGGGCCGCTTCATTCTCGGCGTCATGCTGAAGTACCTGTTTACTTTCCCCTTCCAGGTGCAGATCTCCCTGGACAAGGTGGGTGGCCCCAGCGCCGGACTCATGTTTTCGCTGGGCATCATCGACACGGTGACGCCGGGCGACCTCACCGGCGGCAAGCACATCGCGGGCACCGGCACCATTTCGCCGGACGGTGCGGTGGGCCCCATTGGCGGCATCGGCCAGAAGATGCGGGGTGCGCGCTCATCCGGAGCCTCCCTGTTCCTGGCGCCCGCCGCCAACTGCGACGAGGTTGCCGGACACATCCCCGACGGACTCCAGGTGGTCCGCGTGGAGAACCTCGCAGAAGCGCGGCACGCGGTGGAACTGGCCGGGAGCGGGCAGGACACATCCGCACTTCCGGCGTGCACGGGGAAATAGGCCGCCTGCGCCATGCATAGACTGGGCCCAAACAGTTTCGACAGGAACTAAGCTTTACCGCCACTCGTGGCACTGATGACGGACGAAACCAGCCGTTTGACCGGTACCGTACGTCGCTCGCACGCTTCGAATGTTTCGACGACCAGCTATGAGGTACCCAGTTTGTCCCGTCCCGCCAGCACCACGTCCACAGGAAGGCCCCCATCGCGACGGGGAGCCCTGACGCCCACCCTCATCGTCGTTGCCCTGGTGGTAGTGGGCTTCATTTTCTTCGCCAACGTCTGGACCGACGTCCTTTGGTACCGGCAACTGGGCTTCCTCGAGGTCTTCGTCACCGAAAACCTTGCCAAGATCGCCACTTTCGCAGCCGGCTTCGCCATCATGTTCGCGGCGGTTTTCTTCTCCATCCGCATTGCCTACAACGCCCGGCCCGTCTACGCCCCGGACTCTGAGATCCGGGACAACCTCAACCGGTACCAGGCCCAGCTCGAGCCGGTCCGCCGGATTGTCATGATCGGCCTGCCGGTCCTCTTCGGCCTCTTTGCGGGCAGCGCGGCCGCGAGCCAGTGGCAGAAAGTCCTGCTGTTCTTCAACCAGGTCGGCTTCGGCCAGCCCGATCCGCAGTTCAACATGGACATCAGCTTCTACCTGATGACCCTGCCGTTCCTCGGGTTCGTCACCGGGTTCCTCATCAGCGTGGTGGTGATCGCAGGCATCGCCGGCATCCTCACCCACTACCTGTACGGCAGCATCCGGCTCATGGAGCGCGGCGTGTTCACCAGCCGCGCAGCGCAGATTCACATCGCCGTCATCGGTGCCGCCTTCCTGGTGCTCCTGGGTGTCAACTTCTGGCTGGACCGCTACTCGTCCGTGCAGAGCAACGGCGGCCGCTGGGCCGGTGCGCTCTACACCGATGTCAACGCCGTCATCCCCACCAAGGCCATCCTCGCCGTCGCTGCCGTCCTGGTGGCCATCCTCTTCATCGTTGCAGCCGTCATCGGCCGCTGGCGCCTTCCCGTGATCGGCACGGCCATGCTGGTCATCACCTCCATCCTGGCCGGCGGCGTGTACCCGTGGGTCATTCAGCAGTTCCAGGTCCGCCCGTCGGAGCAGACCCTGGAAAGCAAGTACATCCAGCGCAACATCGAGAACACCCGCAAGGCCTACGGCCTGGACGGCATCCAGGAAACCCGCTATGACGCCACCAACACCGCCAGCACGGGGGCACTTGCACCTGACGCGCAGACCACGGCGAACATCCGGCTCCTGGACCCGAACCTGATCTCCGACGCCTTTGCGCAGCTGGAACAGTACCGCCCCTACTACCAGTTCCCCAAGGCCCTCAACGTGGACCGGTACGAGGTGGACGGCAAGATCCAGGACACGGTGATCGCCGTGCGGGAGCTGAACCCCACGAACGTCGCAACCAACCAGCAGGGCTGGCTGAACCAGCACGTCGTATACACGCACGGCTACGGTGTGGTGGCGGCCAAGGGCAACAAGTTCACCGTGGACGGCAAGCCTGAGTTCCTGCAGTCCGGCATTCCGTCCACCGGCGTGCTGGGCAACGACACCACCTACGAACCGCGGATCTACTTCGGTGAATCCTCGCCCGAGTACTCGATCGTGGGGGCTCCCGACGGTGCCACGCCGCGCGAGCAGGACCGTCCCTCCGGCAAGGAAGGCGAGGGGGAAACCCAGTACACCTTCAAGGGCAATGGCGGGCCGAACGTTGGCTCGTTCTTCAACAAGATCCTCTACGCCATCAAGTTCCAGTCCTCGGATCTGCTGCTCTCCGATGGCGTGAACCCGGAGTCGCAAATCCTTTACGACCGCAACCCCCGCGAGCGTGTCCAGAAGGTGGCACCGTACCTGACTGTTGACGGCGGCGCCTATCCGGCTGTGGTGGACGGCAGGGTCAAGTGGATCGTGGACGGCTACACCACCAGCCAGTACTTCCCCTACTCGCAGCAGAAGTCCCTGTCTGATGCCACTGCCGATTCCCAGACGAGCTCGGGCCGCGCCGTGGCCCTGCCGAACAGCACGGTGAATTACATCCGCAACTCCGTCAAGGCTACGGTGGATGCCTATGACGGCTCGGTCACCCTGTATGCCTGGGACGACACCGACCCCGTCCTCAAGGCCTGGCAGAAGGTCTTCCCTTCAACGCTGAAGCCGTATTCGGAGATGTCCGGTGCGCTGATGAGCCACGTGCGCTACCCGGAGGACCTGTTCAAGGTCCAGCGCGAGCTGCTGGGGCAGTACCACGTCACCGATCCCACCAGCTTCTACAAGAACAACGACGCATGGAGCACGCCGGCTGACCCCACCGTGGACACCGACGTAAAGCAGCCGCCGTTCTACATGTCGCTGCAGATGCCGGACCAGCAGAAGCCGGCGTTCCAGCTGACGTCGTCCTTTATCCCACAGATCGTGAACGGTAATGCGCGCAACGTCCTGTACGGCTTCCTCGCCGCTGATTCGGATGCAGGCAACCAGGCTAAAGGCTGACGGCTATGGAAAGCTGCGGCTGCTGCAGATCCCGCCGGAAACACAGGTGCCCGGTCCGGGGCAGGCGCAAAACAAGTTCAACTCGGATCCCACTGTGTCGCAGGCACTCAACCTGCTGCGGCAGGGCGCGTCCGACGTGCTGAACGGCAACCTTCTCACTTTGCCGGTGGGCGGCGGCATCCTGTACGTCCAGCCGGTCTACCTCAAGTCGACCGGTGAGACGTCATACCCCACGCTGCAGCGTGTGCTGGTGGCCTTCGGCGACAAGGTGGGCTTCGCGCCCACACTTGATGCAGCCCTCAAGCAGCTCTTCGGTGGGGATTCCGGTGCGGCCGCGGGGGATTCGGCCAACAATGGCCAGACACCGGCCGGTCCGTCAGCGCCTGCCACTCCCGCAGAGGCGGACGCCAAGGCCCAGCTCAAGGCGGCCCTGGACGAGGCAAACGCCGCCATCCAGGCAGGCCAAACGGCGCTCGCAGCCGGCGACTTCGCTGCCTATGGCGACGCGCAGAAGAAGGTTGCGGCCGCGCTGAAGAAGGCGATGGACGCGGAGGCCAAGATTCCGGTCACTGCTCCGGAGGCCAGCCCGGCCCCCGCTGCCTCGGCATCGCCTTCGTCCTCCCCGTCCCCGTCCCCGTCGGCAGGGCAGTAGTACGACGGCGGCACCCGGCACCCGGTCCCCGCGGGGCTGGGTGCCGGGCGGCGTAACGGACGTCACGCCGCCACGATTTGGCCTGCGGTTCACCTCCCGGTAAAGTAGTTCTTGCGACGCGGGGTGGAGCAGTTCGGTAGCTCGCTGGGCTCATAACCCAGAGGTCACAGGTTCAAATCCTGTCCCCGCAACTGAGGAAAGACCCGGACATTGGAAACAATGTCCGGGTCTTTCGCTTTGCCCGGTTCTTTTGCTTTCCCGGGCGCTGTGGTTCACGGGTGGGTTCACCGGTGACGGCGGGCTCGTGGTGTGGTGGTGAGGGCGGCCGCGAAAGTAGGGTAGTGTTGATCAAGCGACGCGGGGTGGAGCAGTTCGGTAGCTCGCTGGGCTCATAACCCAGAGGTCACAGGTTCAAATCCTGTCCCCGCAACTTATGAAGGCCCCGACCGGCAGTTACGCCGGGCGGGGCCTTTCTTTTCCTTGGATGCGCCCAGTTCCTAGTATTCTCTTTCGAAGG
This sequence comes from Arthrobacter sp. DNA4, assembly GCF_024362385.1. NCBI lineage: Bacteria > Bacillati > Actinomycetota > Actinomycetes > Micrococcales > Micrococcaceae > Arthrobacter > Arthrobacter sp. DNA4. The sequence continues at coordinate 3,053,221 of NZ_CP101466.1, read as the reverse complement.
GTCCCGCGATCTGCGGGCAGCCCCCCGTCATTCCTGAGAGGTATGTTGTTCGATGGCCACACCCACGAAGAAGCCCGGCTCCGCGACGGGTAAGCGGTCCCGGCTTTACTGGATGGTTCCCGCCGTCCTCGTGGCACTGGTCCTGGTGGTGCTGTTGGCCAGGCTGCTCATCGGACTGCCGGCCGTGGCATCCTTTGTCGCCGACTACCCGGGCCGGTCCGAACTGCCGGACAACGCGCCCGTGGGATTCCCCGCCTGGCTGGCCTGGCAGCACTTCCTCAATGCGTTCTTCCTGCTCCTGATCATCCGGACGGGGTGGCAGGTCCGGACCACCACCCGGCCCAGCGGGTACTGGACCAGGAACAACAAGGGCCTGATCCGCACCAGGAACGCGCCCACCAAGATCAGCCTCGAACTGTGGTTCCACCTGACCCTGGATGCCCTCTGGATCCTCAACGGGCTCATCTTCGCGGTCCTGCTGTTCGCTACCGGGCAGTGGATGCGCATTGTCCCCACCAGCTGGGACGTCTTCCCCAACGCGCTCTCAGCCGCGCTGCAGTACGCGTCGCTGGATTGGCCCACCGAGGACGGCTGGATCAACTACAACGCACTGCAGCTGCTGGCATACTTTGTGACCGTCTTCATCGCGGCGCCGCTCTCGTTCATCACGGGCCTGCGGATGTCCGGAGCCTGGCCCAAGAAGGCAACCGGCCTCAACAAGGCGTTCCCCATCGAATGGGCCCGTGCCGTCCACTTCCCGGTAATGATCTACTTTGTGGCCTTCATCGTGGTCCACGTCTTCCTGGTGCTCACCACGGGCGCACTGCGGAACCTGAACCACATGTACGGGGTCCGCGACGACGACGGCTGGTTTGGCTTCTGGGTATTCCTCGCCTCCGTGGCGGTCATGGTGGCGGCCTGGTTCCTGGCCCGGCCGGTCTTCCTGCGGCCCATCGCGTCCCTGATGGGCAAGGTCAGCCGCTGACGGGGCAGCGCCGCGGGGGCGACGTCAGGCGTCCTTGAGCTTCTGGTAGGCGTCCAGGGCCCGTTCCCGCGACCCGGGCAGGTCCACGAGCGGCTGGGGGTATCCGTCGGTATCCGCCGCCCACGGTTCGTGGATTTCCTTGCCTTTGAGTTCCCGGAGTTCGGGGATGAAGGCCCTCAGGTAGCTGCCGTCGGCGTCGAACTTCTTACTTTGGGTCACCGGGTTGAAGATCCGGTAATAGGGCGAGGCGTCCGCCCCCGAGCCAGCCACCCACTGCCAGTTGGCGGGGTTGTTGGCGGCATCGGCATCCACCAGGGTGTCCCAGAACCATTCCTCCCCGACCCTCCAGTCGGTCAGGAGGTTCTTGACCAGGAATGACGCGGCGGCCATGCGCACCCGGTTGTGCATCCAGCCTGTCTGCCACAGTTGCCGCATCCCGGCGTCCACCAGCGGGTAGCCGGTGTTTCCCTGCTGCCACGCGGCCAGCTCCTGCCGGCTGGGGGAGGCCCACTGGAATTTGTCGAAGGCGGGCCGGAAGTTGCGGGTCGCCAGGTCGGGGTTGTGGTACAGCAGGTGCCAGTTGAATTCCCGCCAGCCCAGTTCGGCCCGGTAGGTGCCGACGTCGGAAGGGACCTCGCGGGGATGCCGGCGGCGAATCTCGCGCCACACGCGGAACGGGCTCACTTCACCGAAGCGCAAATGTGGTGAGAGTCGGCTGGTGCCCTCGGTGCCGGGCAGGTTCCGGCCCGTCCCGTACTCCTCGATGGGCCCGTCCAGGAAGTCCTCGAGCCGGTCCAGGGCGCCTTTTTCACCGGGCACCCACGTGGCGGCCAGTCCGGCGCTCCAATCGCGTTTGGAGGGCAGGGCCTGCCAGCTGCTGAGCGTGTCACTGGCAGGAAGGCCCTTCCCGGCAGGCGCGGGACCGGGCAACGCGTCCGGCGCCTCGTAGGGGTCACGGATGTCCTGGGATGCCAGGCACGCCCGCCAGAAGGGCGAATACACCTTGTAGGGCCCGCCCGCCCCCGTCTTCACTGTCCAGGGCTCGAAGAGCAGGTTCGCCTGGCAGCTTGCGGCCTCGATCCCGTTCCCGGCCGCCCACTCCTTGAGCCCGGCGTCGATAGTCCGTTCGGGTTGCCCGTAACGGCGGTTCCAGAACAGGTGGCTTGCCTTCGTCCGGACAGCAAGGTCCCTGATGACGTCGCCGGCGGGGCCACGCCGGAGTACCAGGCGGGATCCCTTGCTTTCGAGGTCGGCGGACAGTGCGGCCAGGGAGTGGTGCAGCCACCAGCGCGCTGCCCCACCAAGGGGCCGCACGCCGTCGGACTCCTCGTCCAGGACGTAAACCACTGTAAGCGGCGCATCCCGACCGGCGGCCTCTGCGAGGGCCGGGTTGTCGTCCAACCTCAGGTCATCGCGCAGCCAAACCAGGGACGTGCCATCAGAAGAAGTCATGGCACCACGCTACACACAGCGGACGCAGCAATGGCCGGGACCACGGTCCCGGCCATTGCGTATCAGCTGGAGGCGGTGCCCCGAACTTTAGAGCTTGTCGAAGTCGGCTTCGTCCACGGTCGATTCGGTTGATGCGGAGCCCGCGGCGCCAAGGGCAGGCTTGGAGTTTCCGGCCTTGAGGGCCGCCAGCCGGGCATCGATCTCCGTCTGCTCACCCAAGTCCTCCAGCTGGTTGAACTGTGCGTCCAGGCTGGATGCTGCGAGCTCCTGCTGCCCACGGACCTTGGCCTCTTCGCGGCGGATCTTTTCCTCGAAGCGGCCCACCTCGCTGGTGGGGTCCATGATGTCGATGCTCTTGATGGCGTCGTGGACCTGGGACTGTGCCGCCGCCGTCTTGGACCGGGCAACAAGCTCGTTGCGCTTGCTGGTCAGCTGGTTGAGCTTGTTCTTCATCTGTTCCAGGCCGGTCTTCAGCTTGTCCACTACCTCCCGCTGGGAGGCGATGCTCGGCTCTGCACCCTTTGCTTCACTTTCCGCCGCCATCTGGCGCTGCAACGCCACCTTTGCCAGGTTGTCGAACTTCTCGGCGTCGGCTACATCACCGGCCGCGCGGAACTCATCAGCCTTGCGGGAAGCGGCAAGGGCCTTGTTGCCCCAGTCGCGGGCGTTGTTGACGTCCTCGTTGTAGTCGTCTTCCAGCATCCGGAGGTTGCCGATGGTCTGCGCCACGGCAGACTCGGCTTCTGCGATGTTGTTGGTGTAGTCGCGGACCATCTGGTCCAACATCCTCTGCGGATCTTCGGCGTTGTCCAGCAAGGAGTTGATGTTCGCCTTTGCCAGCTGCGCGATCCGGCCGAAAATGGACTGCTTAACCATGGTGTTTGCCTTTCGTCCTGCTCTGTGTTGACCACTGGAACCGGTGCACAGTGGTGTACTGCGTCTGTCCGCCTGCCGGGATCTTCCGGCGCGTCCGGCGGAAGTCTCTAGAAACTGCCGGAGTCGCCGCCGCCGAAGTCGCCGCCGCCAAAGTCCCCGCCGCCGCCGCCGAAGCCGCCGCCACCGCCGCCGTCGCCCCAGCCGCCACCGCCGCCCCAGCCTCCGTGGCCCCCGTTAAGGATGGAGTTGATCAGGATGCCGCCCAGGATGGCACCGCCGAGGCCGCCGCCGCCTCCGCCGCCGAACATGCCGCCGCGGCTGAAGCCCTGGTTCGCGTAGCCGTCAAAGTGGTCCACGTCTGCCTGGGCCAGCTGCGCGGCCTGCGCGGCCAGGGCATGGGCCTGCTGCGCGTAGGTGAGTGCGGTGACGGGATCGGTGCGGGCGATGGACAAGGCGTAGTCGAGGTTCCGCTGGGACTCGGCCAGCCGGGTGCGTGCCTCGGTGCCCACGCCGCCGCGGCGGGCGGTGATGTAGTCGGAGGTGGCGCTGATCTGGGCCTGGGCCGACATGATGGTCTGCTGCAGGGATGCCTGCGCGCGGCGGGCCTGCTCCTGCTGGTCGCGGATGCCGGTCAGGGCCTGGTCCAGGGACTGGTGGGCGGTTTCCACCCGCTGCAGGGTGGCGATGGGGTCGATCCTTCCGCCCTGGATTTCGGTTTTCACCTGTGCCAGGGCGGCCTCCACCGCGGCTACGGGGCTTACCAGCTCCGCATGGGCGCCGGACTGGATCATGGCCTTTGCCTGGGCCAGGTCCTGGGAGGTGTCCACAACGGCGGCTTCCAGGCCGTTGCGGGCCTCGTCGAGGCTGGTGGCGACCTTGGAAATGGCGTCCAGGAGGACATTGGTTTGGTGCAGGCTTTCCTCGGCCGCACGGACGGCCACGGCCGCCAGGCTACCTTCGCCCGAACCGAGCTTCTGCTGGGCGGTTTCGGATGCATTCTGCACAAAGGCGAGCCGTTCCTTGGCCTGCACGATGTTGTCCGAAACCTGTGCCAGCGCGCTGTCCGCGTATTTGGACCGCATTTCCTGCAGGGACTGTTCGGCGCTGGAGATCTTGCCATCGGCTTCGCGGGCTCCGGCGTTGACGGCTGCCAGGGCCTGGGGAGCGTTCTTCTCCAGCTCCCGCAAGGAGTCGAAGTCCGCCTTCTGCTCCTGGAGGGACTCGAGCGCGGCCTCCGAGCGGCGGATGATCTCACCCAGCCAGGTCCGCTGCTGCTCTTCCGTATCCGGGATGTGGTCATCGAGCTGCTGCTGGAGCTTGAAGGACTCCGTCATGTGGGCCTTCGCTTCCGCCAAGGCCTTGGTGAAGTTTCCGACCGCGGAATCACCGTACTGCGCCTGGGCGAAACCGAGTTCCTGCTCGCTGGACTTGATGGCGTCATCTGCTTCGATCAGCAGGGAACCGCTCTTCCGGCGAAGTTCCTCCACGCTGAGTGATGCCAGGGGGTCGAGCTCGGCGCCCTGGGGGCCGTAGCTTCCGCTGGAGGCCACCTGGCCTGCGGCCTTCTTCCGGCGGTTGCGGAAGTACAGGTAGGCGCCGCCTCCAGCGACCACCACGCCTGCACCTACCAGGAGGACGGCTCCGGCGCCGTTACCGGAAGAGACGTTGCCGCTGCCGCCGCCTGCGGCGTCCCCCACGGCGGAGGCGGTGTCAATGGCGGCCTGCGCGTAGTCCTTCTTGCCACCTGCGAGGTTGGCCACCACCGCATTCTGGGTGATGTTGGATCGCTTGGAATAGATGGCGCTGGCCGAATTGGGGGAGAAGTAGTACTTGCCCTGGTCGGTGGCGATGGCAAGGATGACGTCCGCCTTGCCCATACCCTTGGTCTTTGCCACAGCCTGGCTCCAGACCGTGGGGTCGGAGGGGTTGTCGAAGGACTTTACCGTGACCACGTAGAGGTTGTACTTGTGGTCCTTCAGCAGCTTCTGGATCGCATCCTGGACCTCACCCTTTCGGCTGCCCAGCACGTTGGCGTTGTCAACGATATTGGTCCCGGAGGGAATGGTTACCGGGTCTTCGGCCCAGGCAGCGCCGGCGGGTACCGCCAGCAGCCCGGCAAGGCCGATCACGGCGAGGATACGTTTGAACTTTGACCGCATGTGCAACCCTTCAGCACGCCTGACACCGATTCGGGACGAATCAGTCGTCGAATCCAGCAGCGCCCCCACGCTTGGTGTGAAGCCGCAGGTCGCTGTGGCAATTCATCTTGATTCTATGGTGCACCCCACAGCCAGTCCATGCGGCCGAATATGCCGCCAGCGAAACGCTCCGGCGCGCAACGGCCATCGGCCCGGCGTTCAGGAAGCTTTCAGCAAACATCCGAGCTTGTTCCAGCGGGACCGGTCATAGTTAATGGCAGACGAGGATGAAAGGAAGTCCCATGACTGAGAATCAAACCCCAGGACCGGTCCCGGAGGACAACCAGGGGGACAGCCGGAACCCGTGGCAGCAGCAGGGCCCGCAGCAGCCCGGAGACCGCCCGGCACCTGCTCAGTATGGGAATGGCGGAGCCACCGGGGGATCTGAGGGTGGCTACAACGCAGGGGACCACCGGCAGAGGGCCGCCGGGCCCCATGAAACCCAGGAATTGCCGGGTGCGCCGCGCCCCGTCTACCCGCAGCGGCAGCCGTTCTATGGCCAGTCCGGACATTATGGCCAGCAGCAGGACCAGCACGGCCACCCCATGCATGGCGGCGGCCAAGGGGCTCCCAACGGAAGTGTGGGACTGGCGCCAAACCCCAAGGATGCCCCGCGCCGGAAGGCAAGCTTCGGCGTCGGCACCCTCGTGGCAAGCATCCTCGCGGCAGGACTCGTGGGCGGCGGAGTGGCAACAGTTGGTGCCGGTGAAATGTTTGGCAACACCGGGTCCAGCACCTCAACCGTCGGCAGCAGCAACCAGCCCGGCACGGTCATCGTGAACAACAAGGACGATGTCAACGCCATCACCGCAGCCGCCGTGAAGGCCTCGCCGAGCGTCGTCACCATCAGCGCCACCAGCGGCAGCTCCGGGGGCACCGGTTCCGGCATCGTCCTGGACGACCAGGGGCACATCCTGACCAACACGCACGTGGTGACCCTCGATGGCCAGACTGCCAGCGCCAGCCTGGAAATCCGCACCAGCGACGGAAAGGTCCTGCCCGCAAAACTGGTGGGCACCGACCCGCTGTCCGACCTCGCCGTCATCAAGGTTGACGACACGTCAGGACTCACCCCCGCCACGCTCGGTGATTCCTCCAAGCTCAACGTTGGCGATACCGCCATCGCCATTGGTTCCCCGCTCGGCCTGACCGGAACGGTCACGGACGGCATCGTGTCCACCCTCAACCGGACCATCAGCGTGGCATCGTCCGCAGCGCCCAAGGGCGGGGACAACAGCCAGGGGGGTGACCAGGGATTCCAGTTCGCCCCTCCTGGCGGCGGCCAGAGCCAGCAAAGCTCAAGCGAGGGTTCCATCGCCATCAATGTGATCCAGACCGATGCAGCCATCAACCCCGGTAACTCCGGCGGCGCCCTGGTGAACAGCAAGGGCGAGATCATCGGCGTGAACGTGGCCATCGCATCCGCGGGGTCCGGTACGTCAACGTCCCAGAGCGGCAATATCGGCGTCGGGTTCAGCATCCCCATCAACAACGCCAAGCGGGTGGCGCAGGAAATCATCGACAGCGGCAAGGCATCCCACGGGCAGCTCGGCGTCAGCGTCAAGGCCAAGACCTCGTCGGGCGCATCCTCCGAGTTCTCGGTGGGGGCTGACGTCGCCACCGTCGACCCCAACTCGGCGGCCGGAAAGGCCGGCATCAAGGTTGGTGACGTCATCACCAAGTTCAACGACCTCACCATCGGCGAACCCAACCAGCTGACCGCGGCCGTCCGCGAACAGCCGGCTGGATCCACCGTGAAGATCACCGTCATGCGCAGCGGCAAGGAGCAGACGTTCGACGTCACGCTGGGTGCGGCTGCCAGCTAAGGCACCCCAGCAGCAATGCCAGGCAGTAACGACGGCGGCGTCCCCACTTGAGGGGGCGCCGCCGTCGGCATGTCCCGGCGAAAAAGCCTGACACAGGCGTTAACGGAAGAGGGCGCCCGGACGCGCCGATATGGTTAGCTAGGAGCTACCCGCCTGCCGGGCATATCGCGGCCATGTCCCACCCGGCTGGCTGTCCACAAGCATGGAAGGCTGCTGTAGAAACAGTGGAAGAGACATTGAAGATCGTAGTCCTGGTCAAACATGTACCGGACGCCCAGTTCGACCGTCACCTCAACGGGGAGGGCAATACCGCCGACCGCGACGAAAGCATCCTGTCCGAGCTTGACGAGTACGCGCTCGAGGCAGCACTGCAACTGGCGGAGGCACGCGGCGGCAGCAAGGCGGGCAACCAGGTCATCGCCCTGAGCATGGGGCCTGCAGGAGCCGTCAACGCGGTCAAGAAGTCGCTGCAGATGGGCGCCACCGAGGGGGTTCACCTCACGGACGACGCCCTGGCCGGTTCCGACGCCGCAGCCACCTCCCTTGCGCTTGCAGCCGCCGTCCGCCACCTGGGTGACGTGGACCTGGTCATCACCGGCATGGCTTCCACCGACGGGGAGACCTCCCTTGTTCCGGCGCAGCTGGCCGAGCGGCTTGGGCTGCCGCAGGTGACGTTCGCTTCCACGCTTGAGGTCGACGGCGGCCGGCTGACGGCCCGCCGCGATGCCGACACCTCCTCCGAAACGGTGGAGGCGCCGCTGCCCGCCGTCGTGTCCGTGACAGACCAGATCAACGAGCCGCGGTACCCCAATTTCAAGGGCATCATCGCCGCCAAGCGCAAGAGCATCAGCACGCTGTCCCTGGCCGATATCGGCGTGGACCCCGCCCAGGTGGGCTTCGCCGGTTCCTGGACCACCGTGACCAGCGCGGAACAGCGGCCGCCCAGGACTGCAGGCACCATCATCACCGACGAAGGCGACGCAGGCATTAAGCTGGTTGACTTCCTGGCCGCCCAGAAGCTGCTCTAAGAGGGACACCGACATGGCAAAAGTACTTGTATTCATCGATAACCCCGGCGCCTCGCTCAAGAAAAGCAGCCTCGAGCTGCTGACCCTGGCGCGTTCCCTTGGCGAGAGCGCCGTGGCGCTCAACGGAGACCTGTCCAACGACGCCGCCGGCACCTTCGCCGAATACGGCGTGGGAACCATCCTGCGTCCGGCAACGGATGACCTGGATGACTTCCTGGTGGCGCCCAAAGCGGCCTACCTGGCCGCCGCGGCTGAAAGCACCGGCGCCGACATCGTGCTCCTGGACAACTCCCCGGAAGGCAAGGAAATCGCGGCACGGCTGGGCATCCGCCTGAATGCCGGCGTCATCACCGACGTCGTCGCCGTCGATCCGGACGGCACCGCGCACAAGTCCGTCCTCGCCGGCTCCTACAACACCGCCTGCAAGGCCACCACCCCTGTCTCCGTGCTGACCCTCAAAGCCAACAACGTCACTCCGGAACCGGCTCCCGCGGCCACCAGCCCGGAGACCGCCACCGTGGAGGTACCGGCAGTAGCCGCTGCGGCCAGGATCACCGCGCGGGAGCAGAAGGTGGCCAGCGGCCGCCCGGACCTCACGGATGCCCGCATCGTGGTGGCCGGTGGACGCGGCATGGACGGCAACTTCGGCCCCGTCGAGGAACTGGCGGATGCCCTCGGCGCCGCCGTAGGTGCATCGCGTGCCGCCACGGATGCCGGGTGGATCAGCCATGACGCGCAGGTTGGGCAGACGGGCAAGACCGTCTCCCCGCAGCTCTACATTTCGGCCGGCATTTCCGGCGCCATTCAGCAGAAAGCCGGCATGCAGACGTCCAAGGTCATTGTTGCGGTCAACAAGGACGCGGAGTCGCCGGTGTTCGAGATCGCCGACTTCGGGATCATCGGCGACGTGTTCGACGTGCTGCCGCAGGCCACCGCCGAGATCAAGAAGCGAAAAGGCTGATTCTTTGACTGCCTCCCACGAGCAGGCACAGAGCCCGTTCAACCCGGACATCCACCGGGTTGGGCGGGTGCTCTGTTTTGCGGCACATCCTGACGACATCGATTTCGGCGCTGCCGGTACCATCGCCGCGTGGACGGCAGCGGGCGTGCAGGTGAGTTACTGCATCATGACCGACGGCGACGCCGGCGGCTTCGACCCCGCCCACCGCGCGGACATCATCGCCATGCGGGACGCCGAGCAGCGGCGGGCCGCGGAACTGGTGGGCGTCACCGACATCCACTACCTCCACCAGCGTGACGGGTACCTCGAGGCGTCGCATGAGGTGATGAAAGGGGTGGTGCGGCTGATCCGGCAAATCCGCCCCGACGTCGTCCTTGCCATGCACCCGGAACGGAACTGGGAACGGATCCAAAAGAGCCATCCTGACCACCTGGCCGTGGGGGAGGCGGTGACCCGCGCGGTGTACCCGGCCCTCGAAAACCCCTTTGCCTACCCTGAACTGGCGGAAGCAGGCCTGGATGCGTACAAGCTGCCGTGGTTGTGGCTCTACGCCGGCCCCGGGGAACGGGAAAACCACTTCGTCGACGTCACCGACCAGGTGGAAGCCAAGCTCGCCGCCATCCACGTCCATGTGAGCCAGCACCCGGACGTGGAGGCCATGGAGGCCACCGTCCGCCAGGGCATGCTCCTGAACGCCGGCAGGGCCGGCTTCCCGGAGGGGCGCAGCGCGGAAGCATTCCATGTGGTGGCCATCAACGGGCCCGGCACCATCGCCGGATTCTGAGTTAAACCAGGCGCCCCGTTCCTTCCGGTGGGAGGAACGGGGCGTTCTGGGTTAACGCGTTTCCGATTACTGCGGGTGCTAGGCGCCCAGTGGGGCCGCGGCCACCGTGGGCAGCGTCGGTGCCTTGGAGCCGCCTGCAGGCTCGACAGTGATGCCCAGTGATGCCGCCGAGTGGATGCCCTGGACCACGGCAGGCTTGGACAGCGCCTGCTCGTCCATCAGACCCTGCGACACCGGAGCGGAGCCGTCCTTGGGTATCAGCCACATCTGGTAGACCTTGCCGGGGAGCGGGCACGCCGCTCATCTTCACCACGGCTGCGTCCTCTGACGCGGAGATCAGGAGGGTTGCCTTGCCGCCGCCCACCACGTTCACGGAGGCCTCACGCAGGTCGTTGGCCCTGGCCACCTGGTTGACGGGATCGTTCTGGTCTGCCATGTACGCGCCCACGCCCACGCCGCCCAGGGCGATGGCTGCTGCCGCTGCCACTCCCACCAGCCACCGGCGCATGCCGGAACCGCCCCGGCGTTGCTCCCGGCGCTTCCGGGCCTCTGCCAGTTCATCCTGTGGCCCCGGCCGGGGAGGCAGTGCCGTACTGCCTGCCGGTGCCTGCGCGCCCTCGCCGGTCAGCCCGTCCTGCCCGGGGAACTGGGCGGGAAGCTGGGCGACAATCCGCTGGAACAGGTCCGACGGCGGTTCCTCCTCTGCACGGAAAGTGCGGACCAGCGCCTCCCTGGACTGGCGGACGCGCTCAAGGAAGGCCCGGCGTTCCGTTTCCGGGGCCGTCGAGATGTAACGGTCGATGGCTTCGCGTTCCTGCTCCGTGACCGCATCCAGGGCGTAGAGTTCAGCAAGGTCGACGGCGCGGTAAGCAGCGATGTCCATGGCCACAGTGTCCCCGAAGGCGCGTGACCGGCCGTCGCGGCTGTCATCCATTCCACTCATCTCAACTCACCCCCAAACAGGTCTTCAATCGGATCAGTCCATCGCGGATGCGGGACTTGATAGTGGGCACTGCTGCGTTCAGCCGTTCTGCGACTTCCCGGTAGGTAAGGCCACCGTAGTAAGCAAGGCGCACGGACTCCTGCTGCGTTTCGGTCAGCGTCCCCAGGCAGCGGACCACCGCCTCGGCCTCCAGCCTGCTGCCCACTTCGTCGGACACGCTGTCATGGTCGATCTCCTGCGTGCTGGCGCCGTACTTGGCCTCCCTGTCCGTGGAGGACTGCGACGACCGGACCTTGTCCACCGCGCGGCGGTGCGAGATGGTCATCAGCCAGGACAGCGGGCTGCCTGCCTGCGGATCGAATTTTGCAGCGTTCTGCCAGACCTGCAGGAAGACCTCCTGCGTGGTGTCTTCGCTGAGTTCAGGGTCGATCAGGACGCGGCGCGCCATACCGAAGACCCTGCGGGACGTGAGCTGGTAGAACTCGGCGAAAGCCGCTTGGTCCCCGCGGGCAATCCCCGCCAAAAGGGCCGAGAGGCGTTGGCTGAGGTCTGCAGGTGGGTCGGTCACCGCGGCGGAGCCTTCGGGATTCGGCGCGTTGGGAGTTTCCATTACGTCCAAGCATAAGTCTCCGGGCGACGGATCCTCAGCAGTGCCGTGCCGACTGCGGTTGTCCGGTCTGGAACGTGCCTCCAGTAGGGTCACCTGCCGCTCCTTGGTCCGCTCGAATGTCTTCAAGAGTCATTCGGCGCCGCGTGGAGGGTGGATGGGGCGGTAAGCAATTTTTTCCGTGCCGGCGTGACCCGTTGCCCGGCGGGCCTAGATCCTGGCGCCGGCGAAGCCCTGCTGGCGCCAGGCCTCGTACACCGCGATGGAGGCGGCGTTGGCCAGGTTCAGGGAACGGAGGGCCGGCAACATGGGCAGGCGCACCGTGGCGGTCACGTGGGGATCGGTTTTCATCTCCGGCGGCAGGCCCACTGATTCACGTCCGAAGAGCAGCACATCTCCCGGGCGGTAGGCGATGTCCGTGTAGCTGGTGGTGCCGTCCGAGGTGAACGCGTAGACGCGTTCGGGCTGCAGGTGCTCCCAGGCGACTTCGATGGTCTTGTGCACGGTGACGACGGCGAGGTCATGGTAGTCGAGCCCTGCCCGGCGCAGTTTCGCGTCCGAGAAGTCGAAGCCCAAGGGTTCCACAAGGTGCAGTTCGGCACCGGTGATCGCGGCAAGGCGGATGGCGTTGCCGGTATTGCCGGGGATTTCAGGTTCATGGAAAAGGATGCGGAACACCCCCCCATCCTAGCTACCCGCGGTCAGTGCATGCCGCGCAGCAGCCGGGCCAGGACCGGGATGTTCACGGTGTTGGGAGCCGGGCCGGACGCCAGAAATTCCTTCAGGCCCCGCACCATGCCCGCTGCATTGACGATCTGGACGGTTTCCAGGGCGCCTGCGGGGCGGCGGTGGTGATCGATCACCGGCTCGTGGAGGTTGCCGTCGGGGCTGTGCACCACGGTCCATCCCGTGACGTTCAGCTCGGGAAAGATGTCCTGCATGGCCCACACCACCCGGGCGAGCTGCGGGGGTGCCACAGCGCGGCCCCCGTGGTTGAGGGTCCGGCCGTCCCAGGCGTAGGCGCCCCTGGGCAGGAGCATCGAGTTGACCAGGGCCAACCGGTAGCCGGAAAGGACGGCGTGGTCGATGTGGCTGTTGTCCGCGGGCGACTGCAGGCCGTTGACCAGCCGGGCGGCAGGGATGGTAAGCAGAACCTGGCGGGTCAGCAGCTGCACGGTGCGCATCTCCCGCTGGATGCGTGCCTCGGCGCCGAAAATTCCCCGCTTTCGAGGCATCCCGTGAACCTGCTGCCGCGCCTGTGCCAGCGGGATGAGTGGAGCATCGTTTCCATCGTAGGGGGGAACGTAGACGGGCGGGTCCCCCGCTGTATTCCTGGCGTTGCCCGGCCGGTGGACGGTGGCGGACGCCCGGCTTCCAGCGGCGGGGGCATCAAAGTGGGCGCCGTCGTCGGACGAAGCATCCCGGACCGTTCCCGCGCCATAGGAGCGGTCGTACGCCTTCCTGCGCTGCGGATCGATCAGCGTCTCATAGGCAGCGGTAACGCGGCGGAACGTTGCGGCGTCGCCCCCGTGGTCCGGATGGGCCATCCTGGCCGCGCGGCGGTAGGCCACCTTGATTTCTTTCTCGGTGGCGGTGACGGCCACCCGAAGGACCTGGTAATGGGAGCTGCTGCTCTCGGTCAAGCAATCTTCCTTCTCTTGGTGCGCGGCTTCCTCAGTCCCGGCGGGAAAGCGGAGCGCCCGCCCAGTCTAGCCAGCATGGATGGTGCGCCTGCGGTGACAACGAACATTCCGGGCTGGTGGGTTCCCGGGAGGCCGGAGTCTAGACTCGTGCGTGCGCGGTGCGAACACCGGTATAAGGGGATGCGACGGAGTGGAGATGGAGATGCCGACGACGGCGGAGCGGGCAGGCAGGGCATGGCGCGGGGGAGCAGCCCTGGTGATCGGCTGCCTGGGTGCCGTGCTTCTAAGCGGTTGCAGCGTGGACGTCCGGGATCCCTCCGTCACCGCAGCCCCTGACGGCACTCCGGTGACGGCCACTCCCACCATCACCCCCGGCCATGATGCCGCCGCGGTGGCTGCGCGTGATATGTCCTTCGCTGCCGGCGGTGACCTGGCTCCCGGAGTGCCCGTGGCAATCTCCGATGAGCTCAAAGGTGCGCCGGGCTGGCAGCTGGCGAAGGAAAACGTGGCCGGTGCCAGCCAATATGCCAAGGCCGATGGCTGCATCGTTTCCGCACGGGCTGCCACCGGCCAGGCAGCGCTGGTCCGTGGTGACGACCGGGAGTCCACTGTTGCCCTCTTCCAGTACCTGGACGCAACCATCCAGCCCTCGTACTTGAAGACGGCAACCCTGCAGTGGGGCGGTACCCCGGAGGCTCCCGGCCGGAACGTGGAGGTGCTGGCCCTGGATCAGGCAGCTCCCGGCGGGCGCGCCATTGCGGTACTGGCAAGGGTTTTTGGTACTGCCGGGTCATCGGCCTACGTATCGGTGTCCTGCCCGGATGCGGCAACACTTGGTGCGGCCCGCCAGGACGTGGCCCGGTACCTGCCGCTGGTGCCGCCGACCGCGTAAGGCCCTGCCGTTTGCAGGCGCAAAACCGCCGGCAGCTGGAGGGCTCAGCCGCCGGCGGGTCTGTGTGGCTGCAATGTCCTGCGCCCGGCAAACGCCTGGGGAGTCACGCAGTGGTCCGACTGGTCCCTATTGACAGCCGGTTGAGGGCCAAGGCGCCAACCAGCAGCCCGAAGTCACGCAGAGCGACGTCGTAGAAGCTGCCCAGCAGGAGCAGGTTGATGATGATTCCGGCCAGCCACGCGGCCACGATCAACGAGCCGTATTTAGGACGCACTGCCACGGCCACGCCCGCGATGATTTCCACGACCCCCACGATGTACATGAAGGTCTGGGCCGGCAGCGGCACGACGGCCGTGGCCTGGGGTGCCAGGTACACGGTCCAGTGCGTGAGGATGTTGGTGAATTTGTCCAGGCCGAAAAGGACCGGTGCGACGGTGAACACGGTACGCAGCAGCAGGAACGCCTGCCGGGCCGGCGGTGGCTGGTGCATGCTGGGCCCGCATTGCCGATGCTGATTTCATGGTGCTCTCCTTCTAAAAGTAGGTATGCCAATTTTAGAAAGATGACGATCTATAATCAATACATCTTGACTTTGGAATTGGAGGCGCCATGTACCGACTTCCCTGGGCGGACAGGATTGCTGCCGTTGCGTCGCTGACCGACGCCAAGAGACTGCAGCTTTTTGAACTGGTCGCGGCCTCACCACGCCCGCTGGGACGCGACGAGCTGGCCGAAACTGCCGGCATGGCGCGCAGCACCGTCTCCTTCCACCTGGACAGGCTGGTCCAGGACGGCCTGCTGGCCGTGGAATTCCACAAGCCCGCCGGCAGGACCGGTCCGGGGTCAGGTCGTCCCGCCAAGATGTACCGGCCGGTTGGAAGTGAAGTGGGAGCGTCCGTACCGGACCGGAACTACGACCTCGCCGGGGAGCTGATGGCCGAGGCCATCGAGGCCACCGAGGCCGAAGGATTGGCGGTGGGGGAGTCATTGCGCGCCGTCGCTTTCCGGAAAGGCCGGGCACTGGCAGAAGGTTCCGCAGGCCTGGAAGAGTTCCTGGCAGAAACGGGCTATCAGCCGGAGCCTGACGGGGACGGGGGCTACCTGCTGCCCAACTGCCCGTTCCACCGGCTGTCGCGGGCGCACGCCGCAGTGGTGTGCGACATGAACGGCGCCTTCCTGCGGGGGGCTGCGGTTGGCTGCGGCGGCGCCGAGGACCGGGTTGTCCCCGTTGCAGGCCACTGCTGCGCACGGATTACCGGCGGGAGCTGACCGCTCCACGCGGCGGCCACCGGGACCGGCCACGATAGAATTAGAGGATGCCCGCCTACCTCGACCACGCCGCCACCACGCCGCTTTCCGGTGCCGCGCTCGCTGCCTTGACGCGTGAACTGGCACGGACCGGCAACCCCTCGTCGCTGCACGGCTCCGGCCGCAGGGCGCGCCGTGCCGTCGAAGACGCCAGAGAGGCCATCGCGGCCGCGGCCGGCGCCCATCCCTCGGAGGTCATCTTCACGTCCGGAGGCACCGAGGCGGACAACCTCGCCGTGAAGGGCATGTACTGGTCCCGGGTGGCAGAAGAGCCAGGGCGACGCCGCATCCTCTGCTCCGCCGTCGAACATCACGCAGTCCTGGACACGGTGGAATGGCTCGAACGCCACGAAGGTGCCGAAGTGGCATGGCTGCCGGTGGACGGTGACGGCGTTGTGGACCTTGAGGTCCTCGAGAAGGAACTCTCCCGCGACCCCGGCTCGGTGGCGCTGGTGACTGTCATGTGGGCCAACAACGAGGTAGGCACCATCCAGCCCATCGGGCAGATTGTGGAACTGGCGCAGGCCGCCGGCGTCCCGGTGCATTCCGACGCCGTCCAGGCGTTCGGCTCAGTGCCGGTGCACTTCAAGGATTCCGGCCTGGATGCCATGTCCATCTCCGGGCACAAGATCGGCGGTCCGGTGGGTGTAGGCGCACTCCTGCTGGGGCGGGCCGTCAAACTGACGCCGGTGCAGCATGGCGGCGGCCAGGAGCGCGACGTCCGGTCCGGGACGCTGGACACCGCCTCCATCGCTGCCTTCGCTGCCGCCGCGGAGTCTGTCGCTGCCGGGCTGCCCGCCGAGGCGGCCCGGATCGCAGCACTGCGCGGCCGGCTGGTCGACGGCGTCCGCGAACGCGTTCCGGAGGCAGTCCTCCGCGGAGCGCCCGGCGACCGCCGGCTCCCGGGCAATGCGCACTTCACGTTCCCGGGCTGTGAAGGGGACTCATTGCTGTTCCTCCTCGACCTTGCCGGCATCGAATCATCCACGGGTTCAGCCTGCACGGCAGGGGTGCCCCGCCCCTCCCACGTGCTGCTGGCCATGGGCCTGGACGAGGAAACGGCGCGCGGAGCCCAGCGGTTCAGCCTGGGGCACGCCTCCACGGAAGCCGACGTCGACGCCCTCCTTGCAGCGCTGCCCGAAGCTTATTCGCGGGCGCGCCAGGCCGGCATGGCTGGACACGAGTCCTCCATCCAGACCGCGGGGACCGCGGCCCGGCAGGGCTTTCCGGGCGCTTGAGCCCCAGCCGGCGCGTCCTGCCGCCCGCTTCGCCGGGCGTGAAGCGGGCTGATTTGCCTGCCGCCGTAGAATGGATAGGCGAAGATCGTTTCCGCCGCCGGTACGTCAAGCACGGCCCCGGGCAGCGGGCATCCCCCAACAGAAAGCCAGCATGCGAGTACTAGCAGCCATGAGCGGTGGAGTTGACTCTGCCGTTGCCGCCGCCCGCGCGGTGGAAGCCGGGCACGACGTCGTCGGCGTCCACCTGGCCCTTTCGCGCATGCCGGGCACCCTGCGCACGGGCAGCCGCGGCTGCTGCACCATCGAGGATTCCCGGGACGCCTGGCGTGCCTGCGACGTTCTGGGCATTCCCTATTACGTGTGGGATTTCTCCGAGCGCTTCAAGGAAGACGTCGTCCAGGACTTCATTGACGAATACGCCGCCGGCCGGACGCCGAACCCCTGTATGCGCTGCAACGAGCGCATCAAGTTTGCCGCCCTGCTGGAAAAGGCCATCGCGCTGGGCTTCGACGCCGTCTGCACGGGCCACTACGCCAAGGTCATCGAGGACGCTGGCGGCAACCGGGAACTGCACCGTGCGGCTGACTGGGCCAAGGACCAGAGCTACGTCCTGGGCGTCCTCACCCACGAGCAGCTCAAGCATTCCATGTTCCCGCTGGCGGACACCCCCTCCAAGGCTGAGGTACGTGCCGAAGCGGAACGGCGGGGCCTCTCCGTCGCCAACAAACCCGACAGCCACGACATCTGCTTCATTCCCGACGGCGACACCGCCGGCTGGCTGGCCGAGAAGATCGACATGGCCCAGGGTGACATCGTGGATGAAACCGGCGCGAAGGTAGGGGAGCACCCCGGCGCCAACGCCTTCACCGTCGGCCAGCGGCGCGGCCTCAAACTCGGAACCCCCGCCGCCGACGGCAAGCCCCGCTTCGTCCTGGAAATCCGGCCCAGGGAAAACAAAGTGGTGGTGGGCCCCGAGGCGCTGCTGGCCATCGATGAGATCCGCGGCATCAAGGTCTCCTGGGCGGGCCTGCCCATCGCCGAGGTGGAAACAGGCGCCGAGTTCGAATGCTACGCGCAGGTCCGGGCGCACGGGGACCCGGTTCCGGCCACCGCTCGGATGGAGCCCTCCACTGAAGGCACCCGGGCAAGCCAGTTGGTGGTCCGTCTGGTGACGCCGCTGCGCGGCGTCGCACCGGGCCAGACGGTGGTGCTGTACCAGGGCAGCAGGGTGCTGGGCCAGGCCACCATCGACGCCGCCCGCTCGCTCCAGCGCGCCGCGCTGTAACCCGGCCGCCTTCAGCACCGCCACGGTTCTGCCGTGGCGGTGCTTTGCTGTACCCGGGCGGGCGTCCCTTGACGGTGCTGCTGGGCCCCGTCGGGTAACTTTTAGGAAAATTTTGTGTTTGAACTCACAAGAACGGCCGTCCTGAGGGCTGACTCTCTGATTCAATCTAGGGATCAGCACTGCACGCCGGCGTCTGGGGCTATCAACCTATGACCGCGGGCGTGCGCGTACTCATCGGAAAGAAGTTCACAGATGATCAAGAGCACAACGGCCCTGCACCGCGCCATCGCGCTGGCAGGCATCTCCGCCCTGGCCCTGACAGCCTGCACAGGGCCCTCGGGCGGCGGCGGCGGAGGAACGTCTACCGGAAATGCCGGTGGCGGTGCCATCACTTTCGGAACGACGGACAAAGTCGTTACCCTCGACCCCGCCGGCTCCTACGACGCCGGGTCCTTCCTGGTG
Source organism: Arthrobacter sp. DNA4 (assembly GCF_024362385.1). Classification (NCBI taxonomy): domain Bacteria; kingdom Bacillati; phylum Actinomycetota; class Actinomycetes; order Micrococcales; family Micrococcaceae; genus Arthrobacter; species Arthrobacter sp. DNA4. Next base: position 3,034,733 of record NZ_CP101466.1, on the reverse strand, counting down.
ATGAACCAGGTCTACCCCTTCCTGATGAACTCCAAGCCCGGCTCGGCTGAGGTCAGCCCGGACATCGCTGAGTCCGCGTCCTTTACCTCACCGACAGAGTTCACGGTGAAGCTCAAGCCCAACCTGAAGTTCGCCAACGGCCACGCGCTTACCGCTTCGGACGTGAAGTTCTCCTACGACCGCGTGGTGAAGATCGACGACCCCAACGGACCGGCGTCCCTGCTCTCGAACCTCAAGTCCGTTGACGTCAAGGACGACACCACTGTGGTGTTCAACCTCAAAGCAGGGAATGACCAGGTGTTCCCCAGTGTCCTGGGCACCAACACCGGCCCCATCGTCGACGAGGAAGTCTTCCCGGCGGACAAGGTGATGAGCGATGAGGACATCGTCGCCGGCAAGCCCTTGCCCCTACACCATCGATTCCTACAAGAAGAACGAACTTGTCAGCCTCAAGGCCAACGCTGACTACAGTGGACTGCTGGGCAAGCTTACCAATGACAGCGCCGTCATCAAGTACTACGCCGACTCCAACAACCTCAAGCTGGACGTCCAGGGCGGCAATATCGACGTTGCCGGCCGCAGCCTGACCGCAACCGACGCCGCAGACCTGGACAAGGATTCCAAGGTCAAGGTGTACAAGGGACCCGGCGGCGAACTGCGCTACATCGTTTTCAACTTCGACACCATGCCCTTCGGCGCCAAGACACCGGAAGCCAACCCCGCCAAGGCCCTCGCGGTGCGGCAGGCCATGGCTGACATCGTGGACCGCCAGGCCATCTCCGACCAGGTCTACAAGGGCACCTACGTCCCGGCGTACTCCGTGGTTCCGGACGGCTTGCCCGGAGCAACCCAGCCCATGAAGGAGCTGTACGGCGACGGCAACGGCAAACCGAGCCTGGACAAGGCCAAGAAGACCCTGGCGGACGCCGGAGTCACCGGCCCGGTCAACGTGAAGCTGCAATACAACCCCGACCACTACGGCAAGTCCTCCGGTGATGAGTACGCCATGATCAAGGAGCAGCTGGAGAAGTCGGGCCTGTTCACCGTGGACCTGCAGTCCACCGAATGGGTGACCTACTCCAAGGCCCGTACCGCCGACGCCTACCCCGTCTACCAGCTGGGCTGGTTCCCGGACTACTCGGATGCGGACAACTACCTCACGCCGTTCTTCATCCCGGGCAACTTCCTGAAGAACCACTACGAGAACCCCACGGTCACGGACCTCGTGCAGAAGCAGCTCACCACGCCGGACAAGACCGAGCGCCAGAAGCTGATCGGCGACGTCCAGACGGCCGTTGCCAAGGACCTGTCCACGCTGCCGCTCCTCCAGGGCTCGCAGCTGCTGGTGGCCGGGAAGGACGTCAAGGGTGTCGAAAAGACCCTTGATCCGTCCTTCAAGACCCGCCTTGGCGTCCTGTCCAAGTAAGCACTCCACCCCCATCGGGCTCTGACGGGCCAGAGGCGGGACGCCGCAACGGTGTCCCGCCTTTTGCCGGTCATCAGCCAGCAACGAGGGGACTGCTGGCTCCCGGTCACCACGAATCCAGGTACCGATGACAACTTTGATTGACGCGCCACCCAGTGACGCCGACGCACTCCTTCCGCCCAAGAAAAAACAAACAGGCGGAGGGCTGGGCCAGTACATCCTGGTCCGCTTCCTCCTGATCTTCCCCACCATCCTCATCCTCGTCACCATGGTGTTCTTCCTGATGCGGATCACCGGTGACCCCATCACCGCCGCCATGGGCGGCCGGCTGCCCCCGGAACAGCTGCAGGAACGGATCCACGCCGCCGGATACGACCGGCCCCTGCTCGTGCAGTACTTCGAATACCTGGGCCAACTGGTCACCGGGAACTTCGGCACCACCCTCTCGGACAACCGCAAGGTCACCGAGATGCTGACCACCTACGGGTCGGCCACCTTGGAGCTGGCAATCAACGCGCTCATCGTCGCGCTGCTGGTGGGGATCCCGCTTGGCATGGTCGCCGCCCACCGGCGCGACCACCTGCCGGATGCAGTGCTCCGGATCCTGGCCATCCTGTTCTACGCCACCCCCGTCTTCTTCGCGGGCATGCTGCTCAAACTCGTGTTCTCCGTGTGGCTGGGCTGGCTGCCGGTAGCGGGCCGCGCAGGCACCCGGACGGAACTGTCCCTCACCGCGCTGGAGGCACCCACCGGCATCTACTGGCTGGACGCCCTGCGCAGCGGAAACATGGCCGCCTTCAGCGACGTCATGTCACATGCTGTCCTTCCGGCGGTGGCGTTGGGCTTCCTGACGGCCGGAGTCTTCCTGCGCCTTGTCCGGACCAACGTCATCGGCACCTTGGGCAAGGACTACATCGAGGCCGGCCGTTCACGCGGCGTCAGCGAGTTCCGCTTGGTCACCAAGCACGCCTACAAGCCGGCGCTGATCCCGATCATCACAGTCATGGGCCTGCAGATTGCGGTGCTGCTCGGAGGCGCCGTGCTGACTGAGACCACCTTCGAATGGAAAGGCCTCGGGTTCCAGCTCGCCAATTACCTCACGGCGCGCGACTTCGTGGCTGTCCAGGGCATCGTGGTGCTGCTGGCCGTCATCGTCGCCGTCACCAACTTCATCGTGGACATCATCGCCGCGCTGATCGACCCCCGCGTGAGGTACTGAAATGTCTGCCGATACCACCCTTGAACCCGTCGCCAACCCACGGGCATCCATGATCCGGCGGCTGCCGGTTGTTTCGCACTTCAACAAGAGCGTCGGACTGCAGCGCTTCATGCTGGTGGTGGGGCTCGTCCTCACCGGCATCTTCCTGCTGACGGCCCTTGCCGCGCCGCTGCTGGCCCCCTATGGCTTCGCGCAGCTGTCGGACGCTGACGGCAGCTTCCCCACCCAGCAGGCGCCCGGCGGCAAGCACCTCCTCGGCACCACGGTGGGCGGTTACGACGTCCTGTCCCGCGTGATCTGGGGTACGCAGACGGCGCTCCTGGTCATCATCGTGGCCGTCATCCTCTCAATTTTCGCCGGTGTCATCCTCGGCCTGGTCAGTGGTTACATCGGGGGGTGGCTGGACCGCGTCCTGGTGGTCGTGGCGGATGCCATCTATGCCTTCCCGTCACTGCTGGTGGCCATCGTTATGGCCATCGTCATCAGTGGTGGACAGTCCAGCCTGTTCGGCGGGATCCTGGCCGCCGCCATTTCCATCACGGTGGTGTTCATTCCGCAGTACTTCAGGGTGATCCGTGCCGAGACCATCCGGCTCAAGGCGGAGCCCTTCGTCGAGTCCGCAAAGGTGGTGGGTGCCTCCAACATCCGCATCATGACCCGGCACATCTACCGCAATGCCACCCGGACCCTGCCGCTGATCTTCACCCTCAACGCCTCCGAAGCCATTCTGACCCTGGCCGGGCTGGGCTTCCTGGGCTTCGGCATTGAGCCGAGCTCGGCGGCAGAGTGGGGCTTTGACCTGAACAAGGCGCTCGCGGACACCACATCGGGCATTTGGTGGACCGGGCTGTTCCCCGGCCTGGCCATTGTCTGGACCGTCCTCGGGCTGACGCTGGTGGGCGAAAGCATTAACGACCTCAACGATCCGCGCCTCCGCGGCCGCAAGCGCAGCAGCCGCAAGGCGGCACCCGCCGGCGTACCGGCTACTCCTGCTGGGCCCGCGGCTCCGCATGAATCCGGCCCCGAAACAGAATTGAGCAACCCGTGAACGAAAACCCAGGTTCCGAAAATTCCGGTCCACTGTCCGGCCGTCTGGAGCAGGACCGGAAGACAGTCCTGGACATCGACCACCTGAAGGTCACCTTCGCCACGGACGGTGGCGACGTGTACGCCGTCAAGGATGTGAGCCTGGACGTCAAGGCGGGGGAGGTCTTGGCCATTGTGGGGGAATCCGGCTCCGGGAAGACCGTCACCGCAAAGACCATCCTTGGCCTGCTCCCGGAAACGGCTGTGAGTTCCGGCGCGGTATTGATCAATGGTGCCAACGTCATCAGCCTCAGCCCCGACCGGCTGCGCCAAATCCGCGGCCGGGACGTGGCCATGGTGTTCCAGGAGCCCTCCACCGCCCTGAACCCCGTGTTCACCGTGGGTTGGCAGATTGCCGAAGGCATCCGTGCCCACGCCGGTGCCAACGGCGGGGGACGGGTGTCCGCCAAGGAGGCCAAAGCCCGGGCCATCGAGGCGCTGGGCAAGGTGGGCATCCCCGACCCCGAGCACCGGGTCAACTACTACCCGCACCAGTTTTCCGGCGGCCAGAAGCAGCGCGTGGTGATCGCGGCCGCCCTGGCGCTGAACCCCGGCCTGATTGTTGCCGACGAGCCCACCACCGCCCTGGATGTCACCGTCCAGGCGGAAATCCTGGAACTCCTCCGGGACCTTCGGGACAAATACGGCACCTCGATCGTGCTGATCACCCACAACATGGGGGTCGTGGCCGACCTGGCGGACCGGGTAGTGGTGATGTACCAGGGCGACGTCGTGGAGGAAGCCCCCGCGAAGACGCTCTTCGCTGAACCAAAGCAGGGCTACACCCGCAACCTCCTTGCCGCGGTGCCGCACCTGGGCCGCAATTCGGCGTCGGAAGGCCTCACCGAGCGGCCCCACCAGGATGAGGAAGTGCTGGTGGCCGCCGACAACCTGGAGATTGAGTACCCGGGTCGGCTGGGGACACCGGCCTTCAAAGCCGTTGACGGTGTCAGCTTCACCCTGGCCAGGGGCGAGGTCTTCGGCCTGGTGGGGGAGTCGGGCTCCGGCAAGACAACCATCGGCCGTGCCATCGCCGGATTGAACCGAACCACCGGCGGCAGCCTCAAAGTGCTGGGCTACGAGATGCTGAACCTTCGCGAACGCACGTTCAAACCCCTGCGCAAGGACATCGGCTTCGTGTTCCAGGACCCTGCCGCCTCCTTCAACCCGCAGTTGACCATCGGGGAGTGCATCGCCGAACCCATGCTCATCCACACCCGGCCAAGCGACGCCCAGGCCCGCAAGCGCGTTGGTGAGTTGCTTGAATCCGTCCAGCTGCCGGCGTCGTATGCGGGACGGTACCCGCACGAACTGTCCGGCGGCCAGCGGCAGCGGGCATCACTGGCGCGGGCACTGAGCCTGAACCCCAGGCTGCTGATAGCGGATGAGCCGACGTCGGCCCTCGACGTTTCGGTGCAGGCAAAAGTTCTCGAGCTTTTCCGGGACATCCAGGAAGAGTTCGGGTTCGGCTGCCTGTTCATCAGCCACGATCTTGCCGTGGTGGACATCCTGTCCTCCTGGGTGGGCGTGCTGTACAAGGGCAAACTGGTGGAGCAGGGGATCGGCAGCCAGGTCATGGGCAACCCCCAGCACGACTACACCCGCCGGCTGATCGCCTCCCTGCCGGTGCCGGACCCGGCCGAACAGGCCAAACGCCGGGAGGAGCACCGCGCGCTCCTGGGAATCTGACCCGCAGGAAGTCCTGCAGGCAGTCCTGCCACGGACAGCGCCGGTGCCGCCAGATGGGCGGCACCGGCGCTTCACACCCGCGGTGGTTCCTCCGGCTCCCCTAGACTGGAGCCATGACGCAGCACAACCCCAGCTCTCCTGGCGCCGACGAATTTGATCCATCCGCCAGCTCGCTTGCAGGCCACGTGGACGATTCTGTGATGGCTGAACTGCTGTCCATCCGCTCCAGCATTGACAACATCGACGCCACCTTGGTGTACCTCCTGGCCGAGCGCTTCAAGGCGACGCAAAAAGTGGGCTTCCTGAAGGCAAACCACCGCCTTCCCGCCGGTGACCCGGGGCGTGAAGCCGCGCAGATCGCCCGGCTGCGCCGCCTTGCCGAGGATGCCCACCTCGACCCGGCCTTCGCCGAGAAGTTCCTCAACTTCATCATCGGCGAAGTGATCCGCCACCACGAGGCCATTGCCGAGGACCACCAGGCCTCCTCCGGCCAGCAACCGCAGACCTCCGCGCTGGCGTGAACCGGGAACAGCGCCATGCGGGCGCCGGCCCGCTTCCGGCGGGTGCCCCTTTCACCGGTGATCCATCAAACGCTTCCTCATTAAACGCAGCCTCTTCCACCCAGGCCAGGGCCAAAGAAGTCACGGCCACCGGCCTGGGCCCTTGGCCGGGCGAGGATCCGCTGGAAGCCGCCAGGAGCATCCGCGGGGAGCTTGGCAGCCCGCACCTTCCCTTCCTGGCTGAACTGCCGGACCGTGGGGTCGGTTCCGACGCCCTGGGCCGTACCGCCTCCCTCCTGGAGGAACTCGCGGTGGATGTGCAGCCGCACGGCTGGCGGCTCGTGGACCGCCCGGGCAAGGACATGCGGCGGGCAGCGTCGGCGCTGTCGACCGACCTGAACGTCCTGGCCGATGTTGTCGGCGCGGAAGACGTATCGGCGGGTGAACTCAAAGTGCAGTTGGTGGGACCGCTGAGCCTTGCCGCCGGCTTGTACCTGCACAACGGTGAACGCGCCCTGCTGGACTACGGCGCCCGAAGGGACCTGGCCGCCTCCCTCGCGGCGGGCGTGGCCGGTTACCTCAACAGGGTGGCCGCGGCCGTGCCCGGCGCCCGGCTCGTGGTGCAGGTGGACGAGCCCGCCATTGCCGCCGTCCTGGCCGGGACCATACCCACCGCCAGCGGTTACCGCACCCTCCGCGCCATTGCGGGATCGGAAGCACGCGAGTCTTGGCGCCTGGTCCTGGACTCCCTGCGGGCCGCCGGTGCAGCCGAGGTTGTCGTGTCCTTCCCCGAAATCGAAGCCCCCATCGACCTGGCCCTCTCGGCAGGGGCTGACGGCGTCGCGTTGCCGCTGAAGGCATTGACCAACCGCCAGTGGGAGCAGGTGGCCGGAGCGGTGGAGGCTGGAAAACAGTTCTGGGCCGGTGCCCTGGACGTGCCTGCCGGCGGTCGCCTGCCCAAAGTGGCCCAGTGCGTGGAATCCGTCTGGCGACCCTGGCGCCAGCTGGGCCTGCCGCCGTCGCTGCTGGGCGCTATCCGGGTGACGCCCTCGGAAGGGCTGACCGGCCACACACCCGCCCAGGCCACGGCCGTCCTGCACATGCTCACCCAGGTGGCCGACGGCCTGAACCAGCAGGCGCTGGGTTAGCTACACCCTGTTCTCCCAGCGGTCCGGCTGGGCGTAGCGGGGCAGGTAGCTTTGGGCGGAACTGCCGCCGGTGTAGGGGCGCAAGCGGTAGTCGAAGGCCCCGGCGTACACCAGGACCAGGCCGATCTGCGGCTGGATGACCTTCACCTGGATGCGGTGCCGTCCATCGCTGCCTTCGGCCGGGTCCCACCACTGCTCGGCGTAAGCCTTGGCGTCGAGGGCGGCCGGGAGCGGTACCCGCAGAGGACCCACGAAGAGCCTCGATGCCTCAGAAACGCCACGTAGCCTTCCCTCGGCCGTGACACTCAGGTTCAGGTCCGTCACCAGCCGCCGGTAGCGTCCCACGTAGTCCACCAGTTGGGTGTTGCCATCCCTTCGGGTGGCACTGGTGGTGTCCTGGAAGAGCCGGGTGCGGTCCGGGAAGCGGATTTCACGGCGGGCGGTAAGGCTGGAGCGGCCGAACGGATCCTGGTGGGCGTGGTTCTCGATCCGGAACGGGATGTTCTCACCGTATTCCGGGAAAAAGGCCTCTTCCCCGCCCGCCAGCCGCAGCAAAGGGCGCAGCCACCGCTGGCGGCACCCCACGACGTCGAACGTTCCTTCCCCTACCCCGTACTGTCCGGAACCCGGTGCCAGCGAGAAGTACTCCTGAAGCTCTGGCTGCAGCCGGGAGAACCCGGAGCCCAGGGCCTGCCGGTAGATGGGGACGCTCATAACGTGGACCTCCTGTTGCCTGCGGCGGCGCTGTCTGCCTCCGGCTTCACAATCTACCGGCAGCCTTGAGCCGGATGTACATGTCCGCAAGCCGGGGTGGCAGGTCGTGGGGCTCCGCGTCCACCACCTCTGCGCCGTAGCGGCGCAGTTCGGCGGTGACCGCCGCGCGCTGCAGGAGGGCGCGCTCGGCGGCAGCCGCACGGAAGACACCGGTGGCGTCGCTGCGTTCCCGGAGCATGGTGCCCAGCTGGGGGTCGCGGACCGCCGCCACCACCACCACGTGCTGGCTGGCCAGCCGCTCCGCCACGGGCAGCAGGCCTTCCTCGGGAGCTCCGCTGTCCAGCGACGTCAGCAGCACCACGAGGGACCGGTGCGCGGAGACGGCGCGGACCTGCGCCGGGACAGCCGGCCAGTCCATCTCGATCAGCTCTGCCTCAAGGGGAGCCATCGCCTGGACCAGCCGGCCCAGGATGTTGCCTTGGCCTGCGGAACCGGCGCGCGCCCGGGTCCTGCGGTCCAAGGCCACGAAGTCCACCCGGTCGCCGCCCCGTTCGGCCAGCACGCCCAGGAGGAGCGCAGCCTCGATCCCGGTGTCCAGCCGCGTTTCGTCGGCGATCCTCGCCGCGGACGTGCGGGAGGTATCCAGGACCATGACCACCCGCCGGTCCCGTTCCGGGCGCCAGGTCCTGACCACCACCGAGGAGCGCCTGGCCGTGGCGCGCCAGTCAATGGACCGCACGTCATCGCCGCGGACATAGTCACGCAGGGAATCGAACTCCGTGCCGGCGCCACGGATCTGGACGGCGGCCTTGCCGTCGAGTTCGCGCAGCTTCCGCAGCTTCGAGGGCAGATGCCGGCGGGAATGGAACGGCGGCAGCACCCGCACCGAGCCGGGGCAATCGATGGTCCGCTGCCGGGCTGCCAGGCGGAGCGGACCATAGGAACGGATGGTCACATGCGGTGCAGCGAGGTCCCCCCGACGGACCGGCCGGAGCCTGACCGCGAACCGCCTGCTTTCGCCGGCCGGGACGTCGATGGCCTGGACGGGATTTTGGGCGCCCGCTGATGGTTGCCACCCGTCCCTGAACGATCCCCGGAGCCTGCGGGTGCCCCCGTTGCGGAGCGTGAGGACCGCCTCCACCGCGTTGTTGAGCGTGACGTTCTCCGGCTCCGCGCGTACCGCACCCACCCGCTTGGGGGATCCTGCCAACAACAGGTCGACGCCCAACAGGGCAACGAGCACGGCGGCCGTGGTGAACACGGTCAACCATCCCGGGAACAGCAGCACCGGCACCAGGCCCAGCAGCACCACCGCCACGAAGCGCCCCGAGACGGCCATCAGCGGGGAACAGGGACGGAGGCCAGGATGCTGCCCAGGACGTCGTCCACCCGGACCCCGTCCATTTGGGCTTCGGGCTGCAGCGCCACCCGGTGCCGCAGGCAGGGCAAGGCCAAGGCCTTGACGTCGTCCGGGGTGACGAAAGGACGCCCCGAGAGCCAGGCCCAAGACCTGGATGTATTGAGCAGGGCAGTGGCACCGCGCGGTGAAACAGCAAGCTGGAAGGAGGGAGCGGCCCTGGTGGCGCGCACCAGGTCAACGATGTAGCCGATAATTTCCGGTTCCACCGCTACGCGGTTCACAGCTTCCCGTGCCCGTTCCAGGTCCTCCGCGCCCGCCACGGCCCGGACGCCGGCTGCTGCCAGGTCCCGGGGATCGAATCCGGCGGCATGCCGGCGGATGACCTCAATCTCCTCGCCGCGTCCGGGCAAGGGCATGGTCAGCTTGAGCAGGAACCGGTCCAGTTGCGCCTCGGGCAGCGGATACGTCCCCTCGTATTCCACCGGGTTCTGGGTTGCCGCCACCAGGAACGGGGCCGGGAGACGCCTGGCTGCCCCGTCCACGGACACCTGCCGCTCTTCCATGGCTTCGAGGAGGGAAGCCTGGGTTTTTGGCGGGGTCCGGTTAATCTCATCGGCCAACAGGAGGTTGGTGAAGACCGGTCCTTCCCGGAAGCTGAACTCGGACGTATGGGAGTCGTAAACCAGCGATCCCGTGACATCGCCGGGCATGAGGTCGGGGGTGAACTGCACCCGCTTGGTGTCCAGGCTCAGGGCGGAGGACAACGCCCGGACCAGCAGGGTCTTGGCGACCCCCGGTACGCCTTCCAGCAGCACATGCCCCTGCGAAAGCAGGGCGATCAGCAGGCCCGTGACCGTGGCATCCTGTCCCACCACTGCCTTGGCCACCTCGCGGCGGACGGCAAGCAGCGCCTGCCGTGGGCCGTCGTCGTTCATCGGGCTGTTGGGGTCTGTGGGGTTCAGGACCCCCGGGCCACTGCTCTGTTCACTCATCGGGTCATGACCTCTTTCTCCAGTTTGTCCAGGGCCTGGGACCAGGCCACCAGCCGGGCTTCTGTTGTGGGGCGTTCATTAACCAAGGCGCGGACGCCGGCCGGGTCCCTGCCAAGGAGCCGGGCTGCTGCGGCAATCGTGTCCTCCGCTGTGGCGCCGGGCCCCAGCCGCAGTTTTCCGGAGAGCCGCACCAGCAGGCCGGCGCGCAGGTTGTCCCGGGCCGGGTCGACGGCACGGGAGTCCTGGTAGAGCCGGGCGCGGCCTTCCGCCGTTTCAACGGCCTTGACCACCACGGGCAACGGTTCGAACACCAGCGGCCCGTGCCGGCGGCCACGCCATAGGATGGCAACGACCGCCACCAGCAGCAGCCAGGGGCCCAGGAAGCGGGCCCAGCCCGGTGCAAGGTCGTCGAGGGTTTTCCCGGACCCGTTGGCCGCTGCATCTTCGATCGAGGGCAGGTACCAGACGAGATCCGGTGCCGCGCCGAGCAGCCGGACCGCGAGGGCGGCGTTTCCCAGCTCGTCCAGTTTGTCGTTGCCCAGGACCGCCGTGCTGCCCAGGACGGCCAGCCGGCGGCCGTCACCGCTGACGGCAAGCATCCCGGCGGTTCCTGCCGCACGGTAGCAGGTGGTGCCGCCGTCGTACACGAATCCCTTGTTGCCCGTGACCTGTCCTGCTGCTTCCGCGTCAGGTTGGGTGCAGCCGGGGTCAAGGACCGGAGAGGCGTCGGGGACGACGCCGGCCTGGTGGATGCCGCTGTCAAGGGCGGCGAGGGTGTCCAGCCTGGGGGTGACCACCACCATGCGGTCAGCAGCAGCCATCAGACCGGCCAGCTGCTGCCTGTCCAGCACACCGTTCCTGTCATAGAGCAGGAGGGTGGGGGAGGAGCTTGAGTGCAGGTCGTCCAGCGCAGCGTCGAACCGGCCGGGGGTGTGGACAGAAACTCCGCGCCGGCCCAGGATTTCGCTCAGCGCCCTGGCCCCCTCCGGTCCGGCATTGTGGACTGAAAGGGGCAGCCTGTCACCCTTGGGCGCCAGCTGCGTACCGATGACCAGGGCCATTGCAGCTGCCACCACCGCTGCTGCTGCGGTGGCGGCACGATGCTGCCGCAGCCACCTCATCAGCGAGCCCGCCAGGAGTTTCCGGCCCGTCGGATCAGGTCCTTGCGACTGCCGCGTTCCTTGGGCCGCGTCCGTGCCTTGTCCAGGCTCCGTGCCGGCAATGGTGGGTCCGCTCATAACTGTGTCACCGTGCTGCCGGCGGCGGCAGGTTTCGTGGCGTCCAATGCCACGTCCAGTGCCACCATTTCCTGGTAATCGCCACTGCCCGCTGCCCTGTTTCCGTAGCGGATGCCGTCAAATGTGGCCGCTGCCCGGGCCAGGCGCCGGGATTCACCGGCGAACGGCACGGACAGCGCCTGCGCGGCTTCGTCTGCCGTCCTGCCTGGCTGCGGATCAAGGATGGTCCGGTTTTCGGCGCTGCGGACCACCGCACGGAAACGGTCGACGACGGCGTCGCCCCATTGTGCGGCCGCGGCTGCGGCTTCCGCGCGGTTCCGGTAGTCCCCGGCGGTCAGTGCGGTTTCCCTTTCGAACACGTCGCTGGCCTTTCGTCCCCGCGCGTTCAGCCGGGGGCGGGCAAGGAGGATGGCGGCGGCGATGATGACGGCAATGACGAGGGCGATGACGGGGCTGGGCACCGGTGCGGCATCCCCGGGCGAGCCGTCAAGGGACTGCAGCCAGTTGAGGAAGTTCCGCCACAGTGTGTCCAGCCAGGAGGGGGCGGCGTCCCGGTATTCACGTTTGGCCAACTCTTCTGCCGCCCATCGCCGGGCCTCATCGGCTCCGGGCAGCACCGGCGGCTCAGCGGCCATACGGCCATGCCCCCGGGGCTGTGCCGTACCCGGGGTACGGGGTGCTGCCGGTCCCGGCGTTCCGGCCCGGGATCCCGTCGGGATCCGCCCCGGTCTCCAGGTCGCGCAGCAGCACGATATCCAGCCCGTCCTTGCGCATCCGCAGGTCCATGTAGAGCAAGGCCATGACAGACGTTTGGAAGGCGTAGCCCACCGCACCCACCAGGGCACCGACCACCGCGGTAATGATGCTGATGGTCACGGTAAGCGTCGCGTCCTGCCCGCTGCCGCCGTGCGGCGAGACGACTCCTGACAGGACCGTCGGCAGGATGCTTGCGGGGATCAGGACCACCTGGGTGATGACAGCGACCAGGATTCCCACCACCAGGGTGATGCCAAGGATGCGCCACCAGTTCGCCCGCGTGAGGGTCCACGAGCGGCGCAGTCCGGCCAGGGCGCCCAGTTCTTCGATGACGACGGCGGCAGGCGCCACCATGAGCTTGATCGCCACCCAGAGGAACAGGACGGCGAAGCCCATCATCAGCGGGATGACCAGCAGCGCTGCCGCGCCGCGGACATTGGAGAACAGGAGCACGATGACGGCGAAGAAGAGCGCTATCGCGGCCACTGCGGCAGCCATCAGCACGGCGGCCAGCCTGATCAGCGCCCCGATCCGTGGACGCACCAAGGACAGCATGCGCCGGAAGCCGGTGGGCCTGTTCAGGACGGACCTTGCCACGGGGACCACCATGGCGCCCTGGAGAACCACGGACATGAAGACGGACAGGATGGACAGAAAGGCAAAGGTAACCATCAGCCCAATCCCGAGGGATGCGACGTCGGCGCTGCTGGCGGTCGTCGCCCAGGATTCAATCGACCCGGACGACGTTGCAACGACCCCTGTAAGCACTGCGGCGAGGATGGCCGACAGGGACTGGGCCAGGATGCCGGCGCCCAGCATCGCCTTGGCATTGCGCCGGATGCCCTGGAACGAGCCATCCAGGATTTCCCCGAACATCAGGGGACGCAGGGGGATGATGCCCGGCTTTGGCGGGGCGACATAGCGGGGCTGTCCGTAGGGGGAGGCTCCGTAAGGCGCACCGGGGTAGGGCGGGCCGGAGTGCGGCGCGTCGGAGTAGGGGTACTGTCCACGCTGTTGCCACTGGGGCGGTTGCTGCGGCGACTGCTGTTGCCAAGGCCGCCGTTCCTCCCACCCGGGTGCCTGCTGCGCCGGGTGCACTGGCGCCCACTGCTGTTCGGCGGCGGATTGCTGCCCTGGGCCGGGCTGCTTGCCTGTGTCCGATTGCCACGCGCGGCGCCCACGGCTGCTCCCAGGCAGGTGCCGGGCCGGGTCCTCCGGCGCCGCGGACCCGCCGTCGTCATGTCTGTTGCCGGGCCACGCCGGCGTGGGCTCCCCGCGCTCCGGCCCCTGTGCTGACACTGATTTCCTCCCCCATATCAGTCCGCCTGCCCCGCGTGCCGGCCGCCGGAAGGCGCGCACCGGCAATGCAGGGCATGACCCCAAGACTATAGTTCCGCCGTCGGCCGGCCTAGTGTCCCGCCATGCCCGGAAGCCGCTCAACAGGACAAACCCATCCCGATAAGGGAATATATAGCTATGAAGGCACGCATTCTGGTGGTAGATGATGATGAAGCGCTGGCCGAGATGATTGGAATTGTCCTCCGTAATGACGGCTTCGAGCCGGTCTTTTGCGCCGACGGCGCCCAGGCCCTCGACGTTTTCCGGTCGTCGCGGCCGGACCTGGTCCTGCTCGACCTCATGCTTCCCGGTATGGATGGCATCGAGGTCTGCCGCCAGATCCGCGCTGAGTCGGATGTGCCCATCGTCATGCTGACCGCCAAGTCAGATACCTCAGACGTCGTCCGCGGACTGGAATCCGGCGCTGACGACTACGTGCCCAAACCGTTCAAACCCGCCGAACTGGTGGCACGCGTGCGCGCCCGCCTTCGCCCCGGCGACCAGAAGGCCCCCGAGACGCTTAAAATCGCGGACATCACCATTGACGTCGCCGGGCACACCGTCAGCAGGGGCAGCGAGCGGATCTCCCTGACGCCGCTGGAATTCGATCTGCTGGTGGCATTGGCCCGCAAGCCCTGGCAGGTCTTCACCCGCGAACTGCTGCTGGAGCAGGTCTGGGGCTACCGCCACGCCGCTGATACCCGCCTGGTCAACGTCCATGTCCAGCGCCTGCGGTCCAAGATCGAGCAGGACCCGGAAGCTCCGGAAGTTGTATTGACGGTGCGTGGTGTCGGCTACAAAGCAGGGGTCTGACCCCGCTGCGCAGGGCGGGGAACCGGACCAGCGCACAACGCCGCACGCCGCTGATGAAGGTTTGAGCCGCGGCGCCGGGCCGGACAGCCCATCCCGGGGCGGCGACGAGGCCAACGTGCCCGGACCCGGAAATTCCGTGACTCCCGGTCTTCGGCATGTTGCCTTCCGCGCACTGATCTGGCAGCGTCGAGCCGTGATCGTGGCGCTGCGCGTGGCACGGCTGGTGCGGACCGGAGTCCGCCGCTTCCTCCCGGGGCTGAGGTACCTTGGCCGGGCGCTGCAGCAGCGCTGGCGCCGGTCCCTGCAGTTCCGAACCGTTCTTACCACCCTGATGCTGGCCGTGACGTCGTTCGCTGTCGTGGGTGCCTACCTGTCCAACCAGATCGCCAACAACCTGTTCCAGGAGCGGCTGACGCAGGCCGAATCCGAGACACGCTACAACGTAAAGCAGGTTCAGGAGACGTTCGACGGCGCCCAGGTCACCGACCAGTCGAGCGTCATCACCCTGGTCTCGGACACGCTCAGCGCCGTGGAAGGGCGCGGTTCGGTCATCCAAAGGCGCTACGTCTTCGAGGCGGTGCCCAACCAGACCAAACCCCGCAACCGCTGGGTTGAATCCCGCGCGTCGGACCAGTTGACGGTCAGCGTCATCCCCCCTGACCTGCGCAAAGCAGTCCAGGAATCCGGGAAGGACCAGTACTGGGCATCCACCGTCATTCCCGTTGGGACCGAGGACCGGCCGGGAATCGCCGTGGGCAACAAGGTGACCTTCAACGGCACTGTCTACGAGCTGTACCTGATCTACGACCTCAACACCGCGCAGCAAACTCTGAATGAGATCCAAAGCGTCCTCTGGGCCGGCGGTGCGGTACTGGTCCTGCTGATCGGCGCCGTCGCCTGGTATGTCACGCGCAACGTGGTCAGCCCGGTGAGTCACGCCGCCATGGTTTCCGAGAAGCTCGCAGACGGCCAGCTGCAGGAGCGCATGGTGGTCAAAGGCGAGGACGAGGTGGCCCGCCTTGGTGCCTCCTTCAACCACATGGCAGCCAGCCTGCAGGAGCAGATCACCCAGCTGGCCACGTTGTCGCAGATGCAGCAGCGCTTTGTGTCCGACGTTTCGCACGAGCTCCGGACACCGCTGACCACCGTCCGGATGGCCGCGGAGGTTCTGTACGACGCCCGGGACGACTTTGACCCCATCAACAAACGGTCCGCCGAGCTGCTGTACAACCAGGTGGAGCGCTTCCAGTCCTTGCTCTCCGACCTGCTGGAAATCAGCCGCTTCGATGCAGGCGTGGCGGTCCTGGATGCTGAACCTGAGGACCTTCTCCAGGTCATCGCCCACGTCATTGAGGGCGCGGCGCCGGTCGCAGCCGAGTATGGCTCGGAAATCCTCTACACAGCCCCGGAAGAGACCGTGATCGTGGAAATGGATGCCCGGCGGATCGACAGGATCCTGCGGAACCTGATCCTGAACGCCGTGGAGCACGGTGAGGGCAAGCCGGTGACTGTCACGGTCGCGATAAATGAGACGGCGGTGGGCGTTTCCGTCCGGGACCACGGGATCGGAATGGACCCATCGCAGGCGGCCAGGGTCTTCGACAGGTTCTGGCGTGCCGATCCCGCCCGCGCCCGCACGACAGGAGGCAGCGGCCTGGGACTGTCCATCGCCATGGAGGACACCAAACTGCACCATGGCTGGCTCCAGGCATGGGGCAGGAAAGGCGATGGCGCCAACTTCCGGCTGACCCTTCCGTTGCGCCAGGACGGCGCAATCACCGAGTCACCAGTTCAACTGGAACCCAGGGACGCCACCATACCCGGAGCGCCGGGAAGCATCCCCGCGGAACAGGACTACAAAAACATGCTGCTGCTCCAGACTGGTGCGGCCGGTCCCGCCCCAGTGCGGCCCCCCGAGGAGACACCATGAGGGCCTCGATGCGCCATGCCAGGTACCCCGCGGCACTGCTCGTGCTGCTCATCGTCCTCCTGTCGGGCTGCGCGCGGATCCCCACCTCCGGCCCGGTGGGGAAAAGCAGCGAAAGCAGCGCCGGCAACGTCAACGCGCCCGTCTTCCTTCCCGCAGCACCCCAGCCCGGTGCGTCCCCGGAAACAATCATCGACTACTTCTACCGGGCCGGCAGCGGCTACGAGGACGACTACGCCGTGGCCCGGCAGTACCTGACGCAGGCGTCGGCGGTGTCCTGGAAGCCGGACAAACGAGCCTTGGTCTACCGGGAGGCACGCGTCGTCCCCACAGAAACAGAAAACGTCTTCAACTACGAGCTGGATGTCTCCTACACCGTGGACGGCGACGGCATCGCCACCCAGTCGCCGCCGGGAACAGTGGAACGCATTCCGGTGACGGTGACCCAGGTGGACGGCGAGTGGCGGATCTCCGCGATTCCGGACGGGACGGCCATTGCCGAGGAAACGTTCAAAGTGATCTACGGCGCCTACCCCATCTACTTCTACGACCCCACGTTCACCTACGCCATCCCGGATGTCCGCTGGTTCCTGAAGAACAAGACGGTCAAAGCCATGACCAGCGCGCTGCTGGCCGGGCCCGCCCCATACCTCCGCGGCGCCGTCGCCAGCGCGTTCCCATCGGGAATCAAGCTGGCACGTGAGTCTGTCCCGGTGGTCTCCGGGGCCGCGCAGGTGGATCTGACGGCAAAGGAGCTGACGGAAACCTCGGCGGAGGACCGGTTGCGCATGCAGATGCAGCTGACCCTGACGTTCCGCAGCCAGCCCGACGTTGTCAACGTTGAGCTGCGTGCCAACCAGGACCTGGTCCGGGTGGAGGACAACGGGTCCGTCCTTCCTCCGGTGCTGGATAAAACCGTTCCTTCCCGCCAGATCGCCATCAGTGGCAATGAGTTGGTGCGCTACGAAAACAACCGCGTTTCGCCACTGCCCGACATGCAGCCGGTCTCCGCGCTAAACCCGCGCTACCCTGCGGAATCCCCGGTGTCGCAGACCGCCGCCTTCCTCAACGACGGCCGCACCACGCTTTACAGCATCAGCCCGGGGCAACCTGCCCGTGCCCTGACCACCCGGAGCACCCTCAGCCGGCCGTCCTTCAGTGTTAACGACTGGGTGTGGACGGCCGGACCCGGTGCTACCGGTGCCACCGAAGTCGTGGCGTTCCATCCCACCGGAGTGGCGGAGGGGGCACCTGTCCCGTCCGTGACGCTGGCGCCATCGTGGCTTGCCGGCCGGACGGTGAAGGAGCTCCGGATCTCACGCGACGGCGTGCGCGCCCTGGTCATTTCAGAGCAGAACGGGAAGTCCAAGGTGCAGGTGGCCGGGGTGATCCGCGCCGGCGACGGCACGCCGCGCGAACTGACCGCGCCCATCACTTTGGTCAGCGCCGGCGATCCCGACCAAGGTGTTTGGGTGAACGGAACCACCGTTGCCGTTATGAAGGAGGCAGCCGGTGCGAACGTCACGCCGGAGCTGCTGTCCCTCACCTCCGGACAGCCGCAGCAGCTGGCTCCCTGGCCCGGACTGGTTGCCATCAGTGCCGGAAATGGTGCAGACGACATCTACGTCCAGTCCGGAGAGGGTATCTTCCAGCGCCTCGGCAATGGCTGGTCGCCGCAGATCAAGGGTCCCATCGACCCCGCGTTTCCCGGCTGACCCCTGTCATCCGACTTGTCCACATAGGTGCGCCAGACTCTCCTGATGCCTGGGCATCTGCTGCATGCTGGGGCAGTGAACGGAATATCCGGAGGAAGCGGAACAGCTGGCCCTGGCCGGCAGGGGACCCGGCGGATGGATCCCGACCTTCAGCCGCCGCCGCCCTGGCCGGCACTGCACAGGGCCGAACACGCCGCAGCGCTCCTGCGCCTTGCCGACTGGGTGTCCGGCGCGGCGGCAGATCTCCTTGCACTGGCGGTGCCGGTGGACTGCGTCTGCTGCGGGGCCGAAGACCGGACCCTTTGCGCCTCGTGCTGCAGCCGCATCCGCCAGCTGACCAGGGACCCCTTCCGCGCCGAAAGCGGAGCCCCCGCGCTGATGGATGTCGACGGGACCATCATGCTGCCGGTGGTGGCCGCGGGGGTGTACCGGGACGAGTTGGCTCAAGGCCTGCTGTCGTTCAAAAGGCACGGCCAGCACCAGCTTGGGAGGAACCTTGGCAGGGCGCTGGCCGCGGCGGTCAGGGCAGCGGCCCGCGGCGGCAGCGGGTTCCTGCTGGTTCCGGTGCCCACCGGTACCGCGGCATACGTCAACCGGGGGTTCAGCCCGGTCCATCTGCTCCTGAAGGAGGCCGCACGGCAACTGCCAGGCCTCGACGTCGCGGATGTCCTGGGCAAGAAGCCCCGGGCGCTTCTGGAAGGACCAAAGGGTCTGGGCGGGCAGAAAGGTCTGGCGGGCCAAAAAGGTCTGGGCAGGGGCGCCCGCTCCCAACGTGTCAGGGGGTCCATGCAGGTCAAATCCCGCGCCCGCACCAAGGTCCTGGGCCGTCCCTGCATCATTGTCGACGACGTCCTGACAACCGGCGCCACCATCGGAGAAGCAGCCCGTGCCCTGCACCTGGCCGGAGCCCAGGTGAGGGGCGCCGTCGTGCTTGCCGCGACACGCCCGCCCGCTGCGGCGGACCCCGGCACGCCCGCCGCCGGCCCGCACGGAAGGAGCCATGACTTAGAAAAAAATAAACTGGGAAAGGATGAATAACAGGTGGCTATGAACTAACGTCGGTGGTGGGTACCAAGAACAGAATGTACCTTTCGATGGCGGCTCGGAGAGGGGCTCGACTGTCAAACAGCCCGGCCCAGGGAAGTGCCGCCGTCGTGTCACCGAAGTCATTTGGAGGGCACCATGGAGTTTATGATCAGCGGACGAAATCTGACCGTTTCAGACCGGTTCCGCGAATACGCCGGGGAAAAGATCGCAAAGATCGAATCGCTTGGCGACAAGATCCAGCGGGTGGATACGAAAGTCTCCAAGGAGACCAACGCCCGGCAAACCGGCGACCAGTTGACCGTCGAAGTGACAGTCCTGGGCAGGGGCCCCGTAATCCGTGCCGAAGCGAGCGCCGCAGACAAATTTGCCGCCTTTGACCTCGCCTACAACAAGCTGCTTGAGCGCCTCCGGCGCGCGAAGGACCGCAAAAAGGTCCACCATGGCCGCCACACGCCCAAGGCCGTCCGTGAAGCAACCGCCTCCCTTGAACCAGCCAGCGCGCACGAACCGCTCTACCTCGAGGCCAACCGCAGGAGCGAAACAGCGCAGGCGCCGGAGGAAAAATCCCCCTACGATGTCGAGAATGACATCCCGGCCGGGAGCTCGCCGGTACTGATCCGGCGCAAGGTCTTCCCCGCTGCGTCCATGACCCTCGACGACGCCGTAGACAACATGGAGCTCGTCGGCCACGACTTCTATCTTTTCGTGGACAAGGCCACCAACACGCCGTCCGTGGTCTACCGCCGCCGCGGCTGGACCTACGGCGTCATTACCCTGGACCACGAATGCGAGCCAGGGGACACTGTCGTGGAGGAAAAGGTCCTTGCCTACCGCTCCGACGACGCAGCCGCCACTGTCTGACGTACCTGGCAACGTCCAAGGTGGTACCAACCACCAGAGAGGTCTGAATTGTCGGCAACGCTGAGCCTTGACCAGGCCCGGCGGATCGCGCTGGCAGCGCAGGGACTCCACAAAGGACGGCCCACCGGCCCCGTGACAGCACGGGCGGTGGGCCGTACCTTTGCCCGTCTCCAGCTGGTCCAGATCGACTCCGTAAACGTCCTGGTCCGCAGCCACTTCCTGCCCTTCTATTCCCGCCTTGGCAACTATGACCGGGACATCCTGCAGCGCATGTCCGCCAGCCACCCGCGACGGATGTTCGAATACTGGGCTCACGAAGCCAGCTACATCCGGCCGGAGCATTACCAGGACCTCCTTCTCTGGCAAAAGCGGGCCTGGGTGGGCGCGTCCCGGATGGACCCCGTGCTCCGCGATGAGGTTGCTGCCAGGATCCTGGCGGTCCTCGCCCGGTCCCGGCCCATGACGGCATCTGAACTGACGTCACGGATTGGGCATGTCGAAGAGAAACAGGCGGACAACTGGGGGTGGAACTGGAACGCCGTGAAACGGGTCCTTGAACACCTCTTCGAAGCGGGTCTGGTGTCGGCGGCCTCCCGGACCGGGCAGTTCGAGCGCAGGTACACGCTGACCTCCAAGGTCCTCCCGGATGCGGCCGCCGCCGCAGGGGAGAAGGATCCAGAGGCTGCACTCCGGCGCCTGACCGACGCGGCCGCCCAGGCCCACGGAATCGGCAGCATCCGCTGCTTCGCCGACTACTTCCGGACTCCGGTCAAGGCCACAGCCCTGGCTGTCGAGCACCTGGTGGAGCAAGGCAGGCTGGAACCCGTCACGGTGGCGGGCTGGAACCGGAAGATCTTCCGGCATGTGGATTCGCTGCTGCCGCGGCGTGCCACCGGCCGGGCGCTTTTGAGCCCGTTCGATTCCCTGGTCTTTGAGCGGCGGCGCCTTTCCGAACTGTTCGGCTTCCATTACCGGATCGAGATCTACACCCCGGAACCCAACCGGCGCTTCGGCTATTACGTGCTGCCCTTCCTGCTGCGTGACAGGATCGTGGCGCGGGTGGATTTGAAAGCAGACCGGGCCGGCGGCCGGTTGCTGGCGAGGGCCGCGTTCGCCGAGCCCGACGCACCGGCGGATACCGCCGTCGAACTTGCCGCCGAGCTCAAGCTCATGGGCCAATGGCTTGGCCTGCCGGATGTGGAAGTGGGGCCGGCAGGAGACCTTGCCGCCCGGCTGGCGCAGGAGCTGGCACGTCCGTAGGGAGTATCCGCTCTCAGGGAAAAGGAGCACCGGCGGCGTGTCTCTCCCGTAGACTGAACACGCCAGAATTCGGCGGCATCAGACTGGGAGCATCTTCACGTGGCATCACTTATCGAAAAAATTCTCCGCACGGGTGACAAGAAAACACTCCGGCAGCTGCGGAACTATGCCGATTCCATCAACGCCCTCGAAGACTCATTCAAGACCTTTACCGACGCCGAACTGCGCGAGGAGACGGACCGCCTCCGCGCCCGCCACCAGGACGGCGAGAAGCTCGAGGACCTGCTTCCGGAGGCTTTCGCAGCAGTGCGTGAAGCGTCCTCCCGCACCCTGGGCATGCGCCACTTCGACGTCCAGCTCATGGGCGGCGCCGCCCTGCACCTGGGCAACATCGCTGAAATGAAGACCGGTGAAGGCAAGACCCTGGTGGCGACCGCTCCCGCCTACCTGAACGCCCTTACCGGCAAGGGCGTCCACGTGGTCACGGTCAACGATTACCTCGCCGAATACCAGTCCGAGCTCATGGGCCGTGTCTACCGCTTCCTGGGCCTGACCAGCGGTGTCATCCTGGCCAACCAGGATCCCGCCGTTCGCCGTCAGCAGTACGCCGCCGATATCACGTACGGGACGAACAACGAGTTTGGTTTCGACTACCTGCGCGACAACATGGCGTGGGACCGGACCGAACTTGTCCAGCGCGGCCACAACTTCGCCATCGTCGATGAAGTGGACTCAATCCTGATCGATGAGGCTCGCACCCCGTTGATCATCTCCGGGCCTGCGCAGGGGGACACCAACCGCTGGTACAGCGAATTCGCCAAAGTGGTGCTCCGGCTGCAGCCCGAAAAGGACTACGAGGTCGACGAGAAAAAGCGCACGGTGGGCGTCCTCGAGAGCGGGATCGAAAAGGTGGAGGACTACCTCGGCATCTCCAACCTGTACGAGTCCGCCAATACCCCGCTGATCGGCTTCCTGAACAATGCCATCAAGGCCAAGGAACTCTTCAAGCGGGACAAGGACTACGTCATCCTGGACGGCGAAGTGCTGATCGTTGACGAGCACACCGGCCGCATCCTGACCGCGCTACAACGAAGGCATGCACCAGGCGATCGAGGCCAAGGAAGGCGTCGAGATCAAAGCGGAAAACCAGACTCTGGCCACCGTGACGCTCCAGAACTACTTCCGTATGTACGGCAAGCTTTCCGGAATGACCGGTACCGCCGAGACTGAGGCGGCCGAGTTCATGAGCACTTATAAGCTGGGCGTCGTGGCCATCCCCACCAACAGGGACATGCAGCGGATCGACCAGCCGGACCTCGTGTTCAAGAATGAGGTTGTAAAGTTCGACGCCGTGGTGCGCGATATCGCCGAGCGCCACGAAAAAGGCCAGCCCGTCCTCGTGGGCACCACCAGCGTGGAGAAGAGCGAGTACCTGTCCAAGCTGCTTGCCAAGGAAGGTATCCGCCACGAGGTCCTGAACGCCAAGAACCACGCCCGGGAAGCTGCCATCGTCGCTCAGGCAGGCCGGAAGGGTGCCGTCACCGTGGCCACGAACATGGACGGCCGCGGCACTGACATCATGCTGGGCGGAAACGCCGAATTCACGGCTGTCGCCGAACTCGCCAAGCGCGGGCTGGACCCGGAGGAGAACTCCGAACAGTACGAAGCCGCGTGGCCCGCAGCGCTTGAAGCCGCCAAGCAGTCCGTCAAGGACGAACACGAGGAAGTCCTGGACCTCGGCGGCCTGTACGTCCTGGGCACCGAACGCCACGAGTCGCGACGCATCGACAACCAGCTCCGCGGCCGTTCCGGCCGCCAGGGCGACCCGGGTGAATCCCGGTTCTACCTGTCGCTGACCGACGACCTCATGCGGCTCTTCAATTCCGGGGCGGCGGAACGGCTGATGAACAGCTCGGTGCCGGACGACGTTGCGCTGGAATCAAAGCTGGTATCCAGGGCCATCGCCTCTGCCCAGGGGCAGGTGGAAGGCCGCAACGCCGAGCAGCGCAAGAACGTGCTGAAGTACGACGACGTCCTCAACCGCCAGCGCGAAGCCATCTACAGCGACCGCCGTCGGATCCTGGAAGGTGATGACCTGCACGAGAAGGTGCAGTACTTCATTGAGGACACCATCGCTGCCTTGATCGACGCCGCCACCGCGGAAGGGAACGGCGACGACTGGGACTTCCACCAGCTGTGGACGAACCTTAAGACGCTCTATCCTGTCAGCGTTACTCCCGAAGACATCATCGAAGAGGCCGGTGGCAAGTCCAGGGTCACCGTGGAGCTGTTGAAGGAGGAGATCCTTTCCGACGCCCGCCTGGTGTACCAGGCCCGCGAGGAGGTCATCGGCTCCGAAAGCATGCGGGAACTCGAGCGCCGTGTGGTCCTCTCCGTCATTGGCCGCAAGTGGCAGGAACACCTCTACGAGATGGATTACCTCAAAGAGGGCATCGGCCTGCGCGCCATGGCGCAGCGTGATCCGCTGGTGGAGTACCAGCGCGAAGGTTTCGCCATGTTCCAAAGCATGATGGAGGCCATCCGGGAGGAAAGCGTTGGCTTCCTCTACAACCTTGAGGTCGAGGTGACGCCGGCCCAGGATGTCGTCGTCCAGGACGCGGCCGGCGGACATACTGAGCACGTGGACCCGCAGGTCCATGCCGCCGGGCTTGAGGCACCCGAAAAGCCCGCGCAGCTGCAGTACACGGCTCCCAGCGAGACCGGCGGAACACAAACCCGTGTGGAAACCCGGACAGGTAGTGGACGCTCCGGCAATCCTGCGAAGGCAGCTGCCCAGGACGCCGCCAAGCGCCCGGCGAAGAAGAAAAAGCGCTAGTAGACACAGCCGTAAACGCGCACAGGCGTTAAGGAACAGGGCAGGGGCCGATGGGCCCCTGCCCTGTTTGTATGGTGCACCGTGTGCTTTCGGGTGCGCACCAAATCACCCAACGGTTTAGCCGATGACGAGTTCAACGATGCGCCAGACCTGCTTGCTGCGCTCAAGCCGGACGGCAACGGCACGTGCCCGTACGTCATCCACCACGACAGCGCTTGCCTCGTAAATTCCCTCCGCTACCTCGCACACCCGCACGGAGCGGACTGTGGAGTTCCGGTGTAGACGGGCAAGGGCGGGATTGCCCGTCCTGGTAAGTTCGCGCCTGATCAGGGCCGCCCGGTGCTGCAGCGATGCCAGGCACCGAGGATCCAGCCGGCGCGCCAGCTGGTGTATGGGACGGATCCCTGCCAGGACCTCCATGGCAGCCTGAACCGTTCCGCGGGTAATGGCCCTTACTTCCGCAGCTTCACTGACGGGCCTCAGGGACGATGGGTCCGCGGCGCGGGACCGGCCTGCGGTCACCGCCGTTGTTGACGCTGACGCGGTTTTCGCGAGGGCCCTCCCGCCGTTTACGGTGTTGGCAGCCAGCCGCTGGGCGGTCCGGGCAGGTGTCACTGCGGTCATGGTGTTCCCCTTGGTTCGAATCGCGGAATAGCTGATGATCTATTGGCTGGCATGGCGCCGGGCAATGCGGGCAGGCCGGTCCGGCATGCCGGCACGTCGGTTGGATCGTCGGTATTACCTGCCCCGGCCCCGGCGCCGGCGCAGCACGGAAAACGCCAGTGGCTATGGCGCCTGCGGCGCCTGGAGGATCTGTCCCGGTAGCAGGACATCCGGGCTCCCGCCGATCAGTCCGCGGTTCGCTGCGTACCACCGGGGCCATTCGAGGGCTATGTCCACATCCGATGCCTCCGGCCCCAGCTGGGCCGCCACGATGTCCCATAGTGTGTCGCCGGCAAGCACGGTCACCGGGGCCGCCCCGCCAATCGCTTTCCGTGGGTCCGGCTCCGCGCCGGCGGCGGTCCTGGTTTCCGGTGCGGCGAGCAGGCCTGGCTCCACCACCGGGGAGGCCGGTTGCCATCCCGGGTTGGGCGTGGCGGCGGTGGGCAGGGCCGCGGCGGGTTGCCATGCCGGCGACGCGGCTTCCCGGTCCGGTGGTGGCACCTCCGCGGGGCCCGGTTGGACAGAGAGATGCATGCCCGGGCCAGCGCCCTGGCGGGGTGTCGGAGCAACGTGCGCAGTTGCAGGGTTGGCGGAAGCCGCCGAGGACTGTTCGTGCGTGGGTGTCCACTCCGGCCCCGGCGCGTTGGTGGCCGCATGTGCCGCGGCGCCGGCTATCAGCTGCATCGAAAAGGCGGCAATCACCGCCCGCTGCATGAATGCAGGTGAGAGCCGGCGGGCGGCCGCAGCAGCCCGGTACCGGCCCAGCCGCTCCAGCAGGACGGAGGCTCCAGCAGCCAGCATTGAAAATGCCCACCACAGTAAAAGTCCGAGGCCGACTGCTGTTGCGGCGGCTGCCAGGAGGACCTCTACGGTCCACCCCTGCTGATGCGTGGCGGCGTCCTGCCATTGCACCAGCTGGCCCGCTCCCAGGATGCAGAGCAGGATTCCAAGCACCAGAAAGGCCAACGCTATGGCGGCATCCGACCATCCGGTCCTACCTGAGTGTCCCATTTACAACCGCCTTGATGTTGTTTGACGCTGTTTGATGTTGTTTGACTCAGTCTGGACCGCCTAAACCCTTTTTGTCCAGACGTTGGAGTGAAATAAGGCGCGCGTTGACGGGCGGGGCAGGGAACCCTACGCTGGCGGGATGCGCTGGGATGCACTCTTCAACGACATGGAAAGCCAGCTCGCGGAGGCTGACCGGCTGGCGCTCGAGAGCGAGGTCAGCGAGCGGATGCGGGCCGAGATGGTTGGCCTGCGGCTCGATGACAGGCTCCGGGCAGCCGTTGGTTACAGGATCATGGTCCACCTCCTGTGCGGCGAATCGGCGCAGGGGGAGCTGACCCATGTTGGAGCTGATGCGCTGGTCCTGGATGAAGAACGGCATCAGGTGCTCATTCCCTATGCGGCCGCAGCCCGGTACGTGGGCCTGGGCAGGCATGTGCGGACGGAGGACTCACCGGTCCGCCGCTCGATCGGACTTGCCCATTCCCTGCGGGCCCTTGCCCGGGATCGGGCGGAAGTGACCGTGATGATTGCCGGGGGAACCGGAGCCGTGCGGGTGGAGGGCGTCATTGACCGGGTCGGCCGGGACTACATCGACCTTGCCGCGGTGATTCCGGGCGAGGCACGGAGGGCCCAAAGCGTTGGCCAGGTGTCAGCGATACCTTTTGCGGCGCTGGCGATGATCAGGTCCCATAAGGCCGGCGGAGCCTAAGGGCGTCACACTGACTTCGAACGGGACTCCTGGATCATGCGGCTGGCCTCGGCATAGCGTTCCTCGATGTACTGTTCCAGCATCTTCTCCTCGACGCGCCACTGCCCGCGGCCGCCAACCTGAATGGCCTTCAGCTCCCCGCTGCGGACCAAGGCGTACGCGGCGGGGGAGTTGATCTGGAGTTGCTCGGCGACGTCTGCGAGCGTGAGGAACCTTGGCATACGCCCATTTTGCCATCACATGACGTTGTTTGCGCCCGTTTTCCACAGATAGCCGGTATTTAGGCAAATGACTTTTGTTCCCGGTCCCTGGCGGTAACAATGAGGAGTCCGGCCAGAGTGGGCAGGTCCGGTGTACCTAGGGGGAGAACGGTATGGTTCCTGATTCGAGCGCCACGGCGCCACGGCTGAAGCGCCCGTCGTGGAAGGACCCGCGGTTGCTGGTGGGCGTTCTCCTGGTCCTGGTGTCTGTCGCAGGGGTTACTTTCCTGGTCGGCAGCGCAGACCGCACCACCGAGGTCTTCGCGGCCCGGGACGGCATTGCCGTGGGTGAGCGCCTGACAGCGGAGAACGTGGTCCGCGCGAAGGTCCGCCTGGGCGACACGGAGCAGCACTACATCACCGTGGAGGACGGCCTGCCCCAGGACGTTGTCGCCGTGCAGCGGATCGCCAAGGACCAGCTGGTTCCCAGGGCAAGCCTGGGCGAGGTGGACCGGTTGGACCGTAAGCCGGTGGCGCTCAACATCGCCCAGACTTTGCCGTCCCAGGCGGTTGCCGGTGCGAAGGTGGACGTCTGGGTGGCGCAGCCGGATGCAAAGAACGGATACAGCGAGCCGAAACTCATCCTTCCCGGAGCTGAAATCGCTGAGGTCACCACCGGGTCCACTGCCCTCGGATCGTCAAAGACCACCGTGCTGATGGTCCTGGTGGAGGACAAGCAGATGCCTGCGTTGCTGGGTGCCCAGGCCAACGACGCGAAGATATCCGTTGTGTGGAATCCCGGCGGGGCCCGATGAGTATCCCGGTTGTCACCGTTGGCCAAAGCCGGGAGGACTTGGTGGGCGGCCTCGAAAGGCTGCACGGTCCGGTGACGGTGGTTCGACGATGCACCGAACTTCCCGAGCTCCTCGCTGCCTGTCAAAGCGGTCTGGCAAGGGCCGCCGTAGTGGCAGAAGGGTCCGACGGATTGACTGCTTCCCTTGTCGACCGGCTTGGAGCTGTTGGGGTGGCAGTCATCGCGCTGACGGACAATGCCGAGGAGGCGGCCAGGCTCCGCAAAATCGGTGTCGCGTCGGCGCTGACGGGAGTCGAGTCAGCAGAGCTTTCGGACAGGATCGCCGATGCCGTTGCCCAGCTGACAGGTGCTGCCCGTCCCGCCATCCTGAGCGGGGGAGCTGACACCGGGGCTGCGCTGGCCTTAGACCCCGTGCAGCCTGCACCTGGCCCCGAGGGCGAACCAGCCGGCAGGCTCATCGTTGTCTGGGGACCGGCCGGGGCGCCGGGACGGACCACTGTTGCGGTGAACATCGCCGGCGAGATGGCTGCCGATGGCCGGGATGTCCTGCTGGTCGACGCGGACACCTACGGCGCCAGCGTCGCGGCGGTGCTGGGTCTCCTGGATGAGTCAGCCGGGCTTGCCCAGGCGTGCAGGCTTGCCGACCAGGGGCTGCTGGACCCGGACGCCCTTAGGAAGGTGGCCGCCACCGTCGCCACTGCGTCCGGGACGTTCCGGGTGCTTACGGGGATTACCCGCGCGGACCGCTGGACTGAGCTGCGCGCCACTGCCCTGTCGCTTGTTCTTGAACGGGCCCGGCAGATCGCGGACGTTGTGGTGGTGGATACCGGCTTTTGCCTCGAAGCCGATGAAGAGCTGAGCTTCGACACCATGGCGCCGCGACGGAATGCCGCGACGCTGCGTCCCCTGGAGCTGGCGGACGCGGTCTATGCCGTTGGCGCGGCTGATCCCGTGGGCGTCCCGCGGATGGTCCGTGCGCTTGCCGAACTGGAAGGTGCTGTACCGCAAGCCTCACCCACTGTCGTCATGAACAAGGTGCGTTCCTCCTCCGTGGGCAGAGCCCCGGAGCGCCAGTTGCGGGATGCCTGGGAACGGTACGGCCCCGCGTCGGAACTCAAAGCGTTCCTGCCCTACGACCCCGGCGCCGCCGATGCAGCACTCCTTGCAGGGTCGCTGCTGCTTGAAGCGTGCCCCGACTCCGCGCTTCGGCGTGCCATCCGCGAACTTGTTTGTGCACCAGACCAGCGAAAAGCCAAATCCTCTGTATTTTCTTCCACACCACGGCGAAGGGCAAAGGACTAGGCTCGCCATAAGAGCTGCAAAGGTGCGGCGAATATCTCTGATGGAGGCGTTGTCGATGTCGTCTGGATCCAGTGTGGAGGACCAGCCCCTCTCCATTGAAGGCCTTGAAGGCTTCATGGGGGACTACTACCAGCACCTGGCTGAGGAGGATGCCCGAAGCTACCCCCGGGATGTTCTGGAAGCCCGTGCCGAGGAACACCGCCGGGCAGCGTCCGTGCGGCAGCCCGGTCAGGCGAAGATAGCGATCATCGATGAAGAGGACAGCAGCGTCATCTTTGTCGTTACTGACGACATGCCGTTCCTGGTCGACTCCGTCAACGCCGAACTTGTCCGGCAGCACGCGGCCATCAGGCTCGTGGTCCACCCGCTTTTCGTAGCAACCAGGAACCGGGAAACGGGCGAACTGGTCAAGGTCAACAGGGTTCCGGCACACCTGGGCATTTCCAGCGGGGACACAGCGGCAATGCCCAACCTTTCCCACCTCATTGCGCAAGGTGAAAATGCCTCGCACATGGAGTCCTGGATCGCCGTCGAAATCCACCGGGTTTCCGACGAAGTGAAGACTTCCCTGCTCGCGGGCCTGACCCGCGTCCTGAACGACGTCAGGGCCGCCGTCGAGGACTGGCCAAGGATGCGCCAAAAGGCGCTGGAGATCGCCGAAAGCCTGGACAAGGTGGCCAACTCTGCGCAGATTGCCGAATTGCGGCAGGCCAAGGATCTGCTGCGCTGGCTGGACGATGGAAACTTCACGTTCCTGGGCTACCGCGAATACGATCTGCTCAACGTCGACGGCGAAGACGTCCTGGAACTGCGCGAGGACAGCGGCCTCGGACTGCTCCGGGCAGCCGCGGACTCCCCGCACATCCAGCACCTCACTGATACCGGCCGTAAAAAGGCGCGGGAAAAGCGCGCCCTCGTCATCACCAAGGCCAACTCACGGTCCACCGTGCACCGCTCGGCGTACCTGGACTACATCGGCATCAAGAGCTTTGACGCTGCGGGTAACGTCAACGGCGAACGCCGCTTCATTGGCCTTTTTGCCACCAGCGCCTATGCCGGTTCCGTCCGCGACATTCCTATCGTCCGGGAAAAGGTGGATGCGGTCCTCCAGAACGCCGGCTTCCCGCCGGACTCGCACTCGGGCAAGGACCTGCTGGGAATCCTGGAAACCTACCCACGCGATGAGCTGTTCCAGATCGAAATCCCCGATTTGGCCGCAACCGCGCTTGGAATCCAGAAACTGCAGGAACGGCGGCGTACCCGGCTGTTCCTGAGGCCTGACATCTATGGGCGTTTCATGTCCGCTGTCGTGTACCTGCCCCGGGACCGGTACACCACGAACGTCCGGCTTCGCATCGAACAGGAACTTCGGGAAACCTTCCAGGCAGTCTCGATCGACTACGAAGCCCGGATGACCGAATCGGCACTCGCGCGCCTGTTCTTCCGCATCCGGCTGCCCAAGGACGCCGACGTCAGCCACGTCAACAGCGACGAGCTGGAAAAGCGGCTGGTCCGGGCGGCGAGGTCCTGGAGCGAAGGCATCGCGGAGGTCCTGCGTGAGGGCCGGGACCCAGCCGAGGCCAAGGAACTGGCTGCCACCTGGGCCGAGGCGTTCCCGGCCAGCTACCGCGTGGACTACGAAGTGGAGGACGCCCTCGAAGACATCGCCCGGTTCGAAAAGTACGGGGCCGCCGCCGAGCGGAACGCCGGGGCACGGCAGGACCGTCCTGGAGTCCACGTGTACCTTCCCGAAGGCGCCGGTGCAACACTGGAGGAAGACGCCCGGGTAAAGCTCTACATGCTGGAGCCCAAAAGCCTGAGCCAGATCCTGCCCTACTTCCACAACCTCGGGCTCGAGGTCCTGGACGAGCGGCCCTTTGAAATCGAAACAGCAGACCACCGGGACTTCTTCCTGTACGACCTGGGGCTGAAGTACCCGGCGGGAGTGGACCCCCTGTCCACGGGCGGGCTTCTTGCCGACTCCTTTGGCGCGGCCGTCACCGGTGCTGCGGAATCGGACAACTTTGACCGACTGGTGTTGCGGGAAGGTCTGCAATGGCGGCAAATCACCATGCTCCGCGCCTACGCCCGGTACATGCGCCAGATGGGCAACAGCAGTTCCTTCGGCTTCATGGCGGACACTCTCCTGGCCAACGCGGATGTGACCAGGGGGCTGAGCGCCCTCTTCGCGGCCCGCTTCGATCCCTCCATCAGCGATGGTGAACGCGCTGAGGCCCAGGCTTCGGTGCGGCAGGAACTGGCAGCGTCCATCGAAAAAGTTGCCACTCTCGACGCCGACCGCGTGCTGCGCACCTTCGTCAACCTGATCGAGGCCACCCTCCGCACCAACTTTTACCAAAACAAGCCGCACCTGAGCTTCAAGCTGGATCCCGCCCATATTGAAGGGCTGCCGTTCCCGCGGCCCATGTTCGAAATCTGGGTTTACTCCCCGCGCGTCGAGGGTGTGCACCTCCGGTTCGGCAAGGTTGCCCGCGGCGGGCTCCGCTGGTCCGACAGGCGGGAGGACTTCCGCACGGAAGTCCTGGGCCTGGTTAAGGCGCAGACGGTCAAGAATGCCGTTATCGTGCCTACGGGAGCCAAGGGCGGCTTCTTCGCGAAGCAGCTTCCGGACCCCGCAACCGACCGCGCGGCCTGGATGGCCGAAGGCGTCGAAAGCTACAAGACGTTCATCCGCGGGTTGCTGGACCTTACCGACAACCTCCTTACCGAGGGCGGCGGCGAACGGCTCGTGCCGCCGTCGAACGTTGTCCGGCATGACGACGACGACTCCTATCTTGTGGTCGCGGCGGACAAGGGAACGGCTACTTTCTCGGACATCGCCAACGGGCTGTCCGCGGAGTATGGCTTCTGGCTGGGGGACGCATTCGCCTCCGGCGGTTCCGTGGGCTACGACCACAAGGCCATGGGCATCACGGCGCGGGGCGCCTGGGAGTCGGTGAAGCGCCACTTCAGCGAACTGGACCTGGATACCCAGACCGAACCTTTCACCGTGGTTGGCGTGGGGGACATGTCCGGCGACGTGTTCGGCAACGGGATGCTGCTGTCCCGGCACATCCGCCTGCTGGCGGCATTTGACCACCGGCACATCTTCGTGGACCCCAACCCGGATGAGGCAGCCTCGTTCGCGGAGCGCCAGCGGCTGTTCGACCTGCCCAGGTCTTCCTGGGACGACTACGACAAGTCGCTGATCAGCGAAGGCGGCGGTGTCTTCGCCCGTCAGGCCAAGTCCATTCCCGTGTCCCCGCAGGTCCGGGCCGCGCTGGGGCTTCCGGCGGAAACCGCTGAGCTCAGCCCGCCTGAACTCCTGCGTGCCATCCTGTTGGCGCCGGCTGACCTGCTCTACAACGGCGGAATCGGAACCTACGTCAAGGCGTCTTCCGAGTCGAACGCCTCCGTAGGCGATAAAGCCAACGATGCCATCCGGGTCAACGGCCGGGACCTGCGGGTGAAGGTAGTGGGTGAAGGCGGCAACCTGGGAATGACCCAGCGCGGCCGCATTGAAGCAGCGCTGCAGGGGGTCATCCTCAACACGGACGCCATCGACAACTCCGCCGGTGTGGATTGCTCCGACCATGAGGTCAACATCAAGATCTTCGTTGACCGGATGGTTGCTGCCGCAAGTTGCCGCGGGGAGCGCGCTGACTTCCTTGCCTCCATGACCGATGAAGTGGGGCGCCTGGTTCTCGAAGACAACATCGACCAGAACATCCTGCTCCTGAACGACCGGACGCGGGTGGCTGAGTGGAGCCCGAGTTACGAGCGGCTCATGGACTGCCTGGAGAAGAGCGCCGACCTTAAGCGCGATTTGGAGGCGCTGCCCACCACCGAAACGCTGCGGGAACGGCTGCAGCAGGGCCAGGGGCTGACGTCTCCGGAGCTGTCAGTACTGGCCGCCTACGCGAAGATCGAGCTGGCGTCGGCCCTGCGGGACAGCGATCTCGCCGATGACCCCTGGTTCCGTGACACCCTGCGTGCCTACTTCCCGCACCAGCTTCGTGAACGTTTTGACGCCGAACTGGACACGCATCCGCTGCGCCGCGAAATCATCGCCACGGTGGTGGCCAACGACATGATCAACCTTGGCGGTATCACGTTTGCCTTCCGGGTGATGGAGGAAACCTCGGCCAGCGAAGTTGCCGTGGCCAAGGCGTTTGTGGCGCTGCGCGAGGTATATGAGCTGGACGCGATGGTGGGGGAACTGAACAGCCTGCCTGCCTCGTTCCCCACGGAGCACTGGAGCACAGTTCACCTGGACATCCGTCGGCTCCTGGACCGGGCAGTCCGCTGGCTGCTCAGCCAGGAAAGTGTTTCCCGCCCCATTGCCGAGGTGGTGGCAGAGTTCAAGCCGCTGATGGATCCCATGCGCGCCCGGCTGCTGGACTACCTCCGCGGCGACGACCGCGAGCGGGTGGCGGCGTGGCTGGCGAAGGGGCGCGAGTGGGAACTCCCGGAAGGCCTTGCGCTGCGCTGGGCCGAGTTGTTCGAGAGCTTCGTGCTGTTGGACATCGCCAAGATCGCCCGCTCCCGGAAGGACCGGGTAGAGGAGATCGCGGCCGTTTACTACACCGTGTTCAACCGGTTCCACGCGGACTCGCTGCTTGAACGGATCAGCAGCCTTCCCCGGCAGGACCGGTGGCAGGCGCTGGCACGGGCAGCGTTGCGCGATGACCTGTACTCAACGGTGTCGGATATGACGACGGCGGTGCTGGACGCCACGTCCGCCACCGGGTCGCCGGATGCGCGGCTCAAGGACTGGGAGGCGCAAAATGCCGAGCAGTTGGGCCGGGCAAAGAGCATGTTCGACGAGGTGAACGCACTGGAGGCCGACGACATGGCCTCACTGTCGGTAGCATTGAGGCTCTTGAGGTCAATCGTCCGGCGCTAGGAAGCAGGCGCCGTAACTGGAGGTGCAGTGGCAATCTTTACGGACCCCATCAGGGAGCACGCTGATTTCGGGCCGGGCGATGCCGAGTGGCTGCACCTCCTGGTGGGGGACTGGCAGATGGTCGCGGACCTTGCGTTCGCCGACCTGGCGCTGTGGTTCCCCCACCCGGAGCTTGGCTACATTGCCCTGGCCCACGTGCGTCCTTCCACCACGCACACGGCATTCCACAGTGACTTCGTGGGTGAGGGTATCCGCTCCGACCTGCAGCCGCTCGTGGACAAGGCATGGAACAGCAGGTCCATTGAGCGCTCCAGCGAGACGAACTGGAACAGTGAGATGGCCCTGCGGGTAGAGGCTGTCCCCATGGTGCGCAACGGCCGGACACTTGCAGTTGTTACCACCCATATGGACCTCTCCAGTTCACGGATGCCGTCCCGGCTTGAGTTGACCTACCGGCAGTGCGCCTACGATCTGCTAAGGATGGGCACGCTGGGATTGTGGCCGGACTTTGCCTCTCCCACGGGCTCCCGGCGGGGCGCTCCCCGCGTGGGCGACGGGCTGATCAGGCTGGATGCCGACGGGGTGGTGCAGTACGCGAGCCCAAACGGAGTTTCAGCCTTCCGCAGGCTGGGCGACGGGGAGTCCCTGGAGGGACGTTCGCTCGCTGAGGTAACCGCGGGCCTGCTCAAGGACCGCCGGCTGGTCGATGAGACCCTGCCGCTTGTAGTTACCGGCCGCATGCCCTGGCGCAGCGAGATTGAGTCCAGGGGAGTAAGCCTGTCCCTGCGTGCCATCCCGCTCCGGGACGAGCAGCAGCGATTCGGCGCGCTGGTCCTCTGCCGCGATGTCTCAGAGCTGCGCCGCCGTGAAATGGAGCTGGTAACCAAGGACGCCACCATCCGCGAAATCCACCACCGGGTCAAGAACAATCTGCAGACGGTGGCTGCGCTGCTGCGGATGCAGTCCCGGCGGATGGTGAGCGATGAAGCAAAACAGGGCCTGGAGCAGGCCATGCGCCGCGTGGCCACCATCGCACTGGTCCATGAGACGTTGTCGCAGGGACTGACGCAGAGCGTTGATTTCGATGAACTGATCGGCCGCCAGTTCCGGCTGTCCGCGGAAGTGGCTTCCCCTTCCCAGCAGGTCAGGACGGAACGCTCCGGCAGCTTCGGGGAGCTCCCCAGCGATCTCGCCACGCCGCTTGCCCTGGTGATCAACGAACTGGTGACCAATGCTGTGGAGCACGGCCTTGAGGGGAGGGCGGGCACGGTTTGGCTGGTGGCCGACCGGTCCGAAGCGGAGGACGGCGAAGAGCTGACTGTAACCATCGCCGATGACGGCGTGGGCCTTCCGCAGACCCCGCATGTGGAGGGCCTTGGCCTGCAGATTGTGCGGACCCTCGTCACGAGTGAGCTCGGCGGGACCATCACGTGGGAGCGCCGCGAGGGCGGCGGGACCGAGGTCAAGATCCGGCTCAGCCTGGCCGGGAAGTAGGAGGTGCGCTCCGGCCAGTGGTTTAACTGACCGCGGGCTTGAACTGACAGAGGCCCCGTGACAATCCGAAATGGATTTGTCGCGGGGCCTCTGTGTGCCGGTAGCGTCGTCTTGTGCCGTTTCGCCGGCACCGGGATCCTAGGAAGCGCGGCGTGCGCGGGCAGCGCGCCGCTTCAGGGCGCGGCGCTCGTCTTCGCTCATTCCGCCCCAGACTCCGGCGTCCTGGCCGGACTCAAGGGCCCACTGCAAGCAGGTGTCGACAACGGGGCACCGGCGGCAGACGCTCTTGGCTTCCTCGATCTGCAGGAGGGCCGGTCCTGTATTCCCGACGGGGAAGAACAGTTCCGGGTCCTTGTCGAGGCACGCTGCGCGGTTACGCCAATCCATGCTGATCAGTTGCTCCATTTCTGGGATAAGCCTTTGTGAAATTATTCACTAGTGGCTACAAAGGAAAAGGGCCCTCTGGGCCCCCTTGGTCATCTGCATCAAGCCTGTCATGTTAACGCTGTGTAAACAAGGGGTAATAACGCCTGATATCCCACGAAACCTGAGCGATGCATCACAGTGGCTGCTCCGGCCCTCACCAGTGTCCGACTATGTCCGGTAGGGTGCCAGTGTGTCAAGACCCCCGGTAGACCCAGCAGGTACCCCATCCTCTTCCGACGAACCCGGCGGCGTCCCCGACGGCGGGACGAACGGGCGGCGGAACCCGGTGCCCACGGCCGCGAAAGTCGTCGCCATCGTTGCGGCTGCCGAGGCCACTGCCCTCCTGGCGGCAGCTGGCTGGTATGCCTACGAGCTGCTCAGTGGCAGCCCGGTCCTGTCCTTCTGGGGTGCCGTCTTCACTTTGGGACTCCTGTTGGCTTTTTCGGCGTGGCTGTACGCGGTGGCAGTCTTCCTCTACCGGGGCTACCGGTGGACCAGGGCGGCAGCGCTGGTCGCCCAGCTATTCGTCCTCACCATCGGGGTGCCCACGATGACCAGCGGCCTCGTCCTGGCCGGCCTGGCGATGGTCGTCCCCGCCGTCACCGCCATCGTTCTCCTCTTTACCAACCCGGTTGTCAGATATGCCTCCCGCACAGGGAGTGCACCCCCTGCCCTCTGAGCTGGATCGTCCCCGATATGTGGCTGACGGTGTGCACGTCCTGGCCCGCGGGCCGGTCACCCATCTGCTCCAGCCCACGCCACCTGGAGGGGGACGGCCCGGCCGCCGGTGATGAGGGCAGCACGTCCCGGCGGGGGATTGGACTCGACGTCGAACCGTATCCCGAAAAGGTCGCCGTCAGCGATCGAACGCGGGCCGAGCAGTAGCCCGGCGCCGGATGACCGTGCATTGATGAGGAGCGGGACACGATGGAGAAGTGCAGGACTGTAACCAGCGGTTACCACCAGGGAATGGCCCAGGGCATGTAGTTCGCCCACATCCCTCAATGCCGAAGGTGCGAGCTGGTCGACGTCGTCAACCAGCAGCAGTGCCTCCCGCGGCAAACAACCACTCCCCGCCTGCAGGAGCATGTCCGCCCAAAAGTCGTCCGCGGCCTGGGATGGCCCTTGATGCGCGCACCACAGTTGGTCGGGGTTGAGTGCCTCCAATGCGCGCAGGGTATTGCTCTTGCCGCTTCCGGGGTTGCCAAGCACCGCAACTACCCCGCTGGCCGGAATGCGGAAGGACGCTGCGGCCAGCTCATCCCCGGCGACTCCGAGGAAGACATCCCGTTGCCCCGTGCGGGTCATGGGGCGCTCCGGCGGACGGCCGCCGGCGGCTGGTTCCCGGCCTGGCTGGGCTTCGTCTAAGGGACCCTGTCGGAGTGCCGGTGCGGCCCTTGCTGTCACCTCCGTCACCGTGATCTGCTCGGGGAGGGGTTCCAGCCGGAATGGCCGCAGCGAGGCAACCGGATATCCTGCGCCGCCTTTGCCCAGTGAATTCGGGGCCGGGCTCCGGTAGAACTGGCAGACAGCAGGACTGCCGTTTGAAACCGGGCCGAAGGCAACAGCCCTCCCTTCAACTGCAGGTACCGAGGGCATTCGTGGCCACATGGCGCGGCTCTCCTCGGTGGAACCGGCCGGAAAATAGAAACGGTTGGGAAGGGCACCGAAGAACCTGGCAGTGACAAGCTCCCGTTCCCCGGAGAGCAGCAGCGTTATCCCTGCCAGGGCGCCGTCACGGACCAGGTCATGGACCAGGTCCTCAGCCCATGCCAGCGGTCCCGCACGGAAAGCCGACACCCAGGATCCCCAGCCGGAGACGACGACGACAAGAGGCACCTCCCCGGAGGTTGGGTGGCTCCGCCGCTGACCCAGCTCCCGGACAAGCCGCTCCAAAATCCGAACTCCACGCCGCAGGTCATCCAGTCCGGCCAGTGCACCCACCCGGCCTGCACTGGCCAGCGGGAGGAAACCTCC
Source organism: Arthrobacter sp. DNA4 (assembly GCF_024362385.1). NCBI lineage: Bacteria > Bacillati > Actinomycetota > Actinomycetes > Micrococcales > Micrococcaceae > Arthrobacter > Arthrobacter sp. DNA4. Next base: position 2,997,306 of record NZ_CP101466.1, on the reverse strand, counting down.
CGTGGCGTCCAGCACGTAAAAGTGGGCTTCACTGCCACAGGTCATCAATGTGTGGACGGCCAGTTCCAAGGCCGCCCCGGCACCGGACGCAGGGCTGCCGATAAACGCTGCGTGGCGGTGGCGGACAGGACTCCACGCCAGGGCTTCCACCCGTTGCTGTTCGGGCATGTCCATGAGGCCGAGGCGGACCTCACCCGTCGGATTGACGGGCTCCAGCGGCCGGGAAGCGGGGGCGGCAGAGCAGGGGGACTGGCCCCCGGGGACGGGTTCTTCCAGATCCTCCGGCAGCGGAGAGGCGACGGGCCTCCTCGGGACCTGCTTCTCCTGCTGGGTGCAGAGGTTCCGCACCATGGCTGCCAAGGGTTCCACCGCCTCCGCAGGAGTTGGCACAGAGGCTGGCGCCTTGCCGGGCCGGGTAACCTGGCCCGCGAGAAAATCAATCGTCCGGTGGACAGCGACGGGACATGATGCACCGCCCGTCGCCGCCACGGCCAGTGACGCACCCTGGAACTCCTCGGCGGCCTCCGTCCCGCGGGCCAGGAACGCCCGGCCAGGTGCGTCCACACTGATGGCCGCAGCGCTCCTGCAATTGACCACATCCACCGACTCCATGTCGGATTGCACACGAAGGGCGATGCTGGACGTGACGTTCGCGCGGATGTCCGCTGTCAGCGCTCCCTGCGGCCTCTGCGTTGCCATGATCAGGTGAATGCCCAAGGAACGCCCGATGGACGCTATCCGCAGCAACTCACGGAGCGCCTCCGGCGCATCCTCAACCAGCATCCTGAACTCGTCGATGACAATGACAAGGTGGGGGAGGACAAAGTCCTCCGCCGCCTTAGTGGAGCGGTACGCGGAAAGGTCCGGTACCCGGGCCGCAGCAAGGCATTGCTCCCGGAGCTGCAGTTCGGCGCGGAGCGAGGTCAGTGTCCGTTCCATTTCGGAGCTGGAAAGGTCGGTCTGCAGTCCCACACAGTGGACGAGGTCACTCAGTGGACCAAGCCCCGAGCCGCCCTTGAAATCGATCAGGAAGAAGTTGACCCGCTCGGGCGGGTAGCTGAGGGCGAGTGCGAGCGTGAGGCTGCAGAGCAGTTCCGATTTCCCGGAGCCTGTAGTGCCCGCCACCAGGAGGTGGGGCCCGTCGTGCTGCAGATCCAGGGTTTTGGTTCCTGCCGCAGTGAGGCCCAGCGGTACGGCCAGTCCGTCCTTTTGTCCGCTGGATCCCCAGCGGGCGGCGGTGGCTGCAGACGTCAACGGCAGGACATCGCCGAGGCTGCAGGTGGCGGGAACGGTTCCCCCTTGTACCGTGCCTTGCCGCGTGGCGCCTGCCATGCGCCGGCAGAAACCAGTGAAGACATCCTCCGGCACCAGATCGGGAACAAAAATGGTCTCGCAAAGCTCCTCGAACAGGACAGACCTGCGCTCGGAAAGAAAGACGTCAGGTGTGGGCCATTCCCCCTCTTCAGGCCGGAAGTGAAGCACCTGCCATCCGTGTCGAATCGCTGCGTCCCGTATTGAGTCATCAGCTGCCCCTTCAGAGCTTTCCCCCCGAATCAGCAGTACGGCGCGCTCGCAGCCGTGCGGGTGACCGCTGGTCACGACACCGAGGGCGGCGTGTGGTGTTGCAGTGAGAGTCACCCTGGGCAGATACCGGGCGGCGAGTGGCAGGCTTCCTGGCTTTCCATGAACCAGGACGTGCGTTCTGCCTGCGCGCGGATACCCTCCCAGTTGCATGAGTATGGACCGGATGGCGCCGTCAGTGGCGAACCGCGGACCGCCAATGGTGGTGAGTCCGCGGCCCGGGTCCAGGACCAGGGGCACCGCCCCTGCCGGTGGAACCGTTGGACCGGCGCCTGCCGGTTCAATCCGGACGTTGGCCGCCTGCGCTGCCTGGCCCAGCCGCAACCAGACGCCTCCGCCGGAGCCGGGACCGGACGTCTCCTTGCCCCGTGGTGCTGCCAACGCGACGAGGGACAGGGACGGTGCACTCCGCCGTCGTCGTTCCCTGTCTTCCTCAACTGCGGCCTGCAGGGCGGCTGACAGATCCCGTCTCTGCCGCCGTCCGCTGACAGCAGGAACAAGGACGGCGAACGCGGAAGCCGCGGAGAAGGCAAGGAACATCCACATCCCTGTGAATACGGCCAGCATCACCCCCGCTGCCAATGGGAGAACCGCGGTGAGAACGAGTGCTGCCCGGTTTCCAGCGTCAACGCGCGCGGGTACGACAATGGGCTCCGTCACGGACTGGCCGGCGTCGGCAAGCGCCCGGCCAGGCGGGTCTGCAAAGACCAGGGACAGGTTCGATTGCCCACATCTGATGCTGGAATCCGTGGAGATGACCTTGGTCCGGATCCTTTCACCGTCAACATAGGTGCCGTTGGCACTGTCCAGGTCAATCAACAGGATGTCGGTGTCCGTGACCACAACCCGCGCATGTTCACGCGACAACTCCGGGTCCGGGATGACTATCCGCGTTCCGCTTCGGCCAATGCTGTAACTGCCGCGCCGCAACGGAACAACCGTCCCCGCGGCGGCGCCGCTGTGGATGGCAAGAGCCAGGGGGGCCGCGGCTTCAGGGGACGGGCGGCGCCGCGGGCGCCGGCTTGACGGGATGGGGCCGCCGTCGACAAGGATCGCGGCCTCTACAAGCGGCGGTACTCCGAAGGCCACGCAACGCAGGTCCTCCCCATCTACCGTGACGGCGCCCGTACGGAACTTCCGGACCAGCTGCTCGTGGATCATGTCGCCTGGCGTCCCGGTCGGGGCGCTGATGGATAGTTCCACGGGCAGCTGCTCCGGTGATGATCCCGGGCCGCCAACCAGTGTGAAATTGAGTGTCATCGCTTGGGATCCTTGGTGCATGTACCCACACGCTAGCCACGGCACGCGGCGCCCGGCAGGCGTTTCACGGCCTATGTGGATAAACGTGTGGTTTCCGGGCTCCCCGGTAGGTGGCAGCCCGGTTAGGATCACTACACCCTGGACCTGACTAGGCGGTCCGACAGCAGCGAAGGAGTCCCCTTTGAACACGATCGCTGACAGCGCGGACGTCGACGCCGGAGCCTGCATAGGGGCAGGCAGCAAGGTGTGGCACCTTGCCCAGATCAGGGAGGCAGCGCGCCTGGGGGAGAACTGCGTTATTGGCCGCGGTGCCTACATTGGCCCGGGCGTGGTCCTGGGAGAGAACTGCAAGGTCCAGAACTACGCACTGGTGTACGAGCCGGCAGTTTTGGAGGCGGGAGTCTTCATCGGCCCGGCGGTGGTCCTGACCAACGATGTCTTTCCCCGTGCCGTGACCCCGGAGGGCAGCCTGAAGACGGAGGATGACTGGGACAAAGTGGGCGTCACCATCCGGCAGGGAGCGGCCATCGGCGCCCGGGCCGTCTGCATAGCACCCGTGACGATCGGTGCGTGGGCCATGGTGGCGGCAGGCGCCGTCGTCACCAAGGACGTGCCGGACTTTGCCCTCATGGCGGGAGTCCCGGCGCGACGAATCGGATGGGTCGGGAAGGCGGGCAAGCCTCTCACGCAAGAGGGCAGGCAGTGGATCTGCCCGGAAACGGGGGACGCCTACCTTGAGGGCGGCGGAGTGCTGCGCCCTGCCTGAAAACGGCGTGTGCACCAACTCACAGCGGGCATGCTGATTCGACGGGCCCTGCGGTCCCTCGGGTAGGCTGGAGCAGCAGACAATGCACGCTTTTGCGCTGCCCGCATTCGAACCAGGAGATTTTGTGACCGCTGACCTCGTCATCGTAGGGTCCGGCTTTTTTGGCCTGACAATCGCAGAACAGGCCGCTACCGAGCTCGGCCTGAAGGTCGTCGTCATCGACCGCCGCCACCACATCGGAGGCAACGCGTACAGCGAAAAGGAAGAGCAGACCGGCATCGAGATCCACCGGTATGGTGCCCACCTGTTCCACACCTCCAACGAACGCGTGTGGGAGTACGTCAACAGGTTCACCACCTTCACTGACTACGTGCACAAGGTCTACGGCGTCCACAAGGGCGAGGTCTATTCGCTGCCCATCAACCTGGCCACCATCAACCAGTTCTTCCGGGCCAACCTCACACCAGGGCAGGCAAGGGACCTCATCCAGGAGCAGGCCGGCGAGCTGGCGGGAACGGACCCCCAGAACCTGAACGACAAGGGCATCCAGCTGATCGGCCGCCCACTGTACGAGGCTTTCATCAAGCACTACACCGGCAAGCAGTGGCAGACGGATCCCAAGGACCTGCCGGCCGGCATCATCTCCCGGCTGCCCGTGCGTTACAACTACGACAACCGGTACTTCAACGACAAGTACGAGGGGCTGCCCACCAACGGCTACACCGCCTGGATCGAGAAGATGGCGGAGCACCCCAACATCGAGGTGCGGCTCAACACCGACTTCTTCGATGAGTCCCACGAGTACAGCAAGAACAAAGTGGTGGGCAACATCCCCGTTATTTACACCGGCCCGGTTGACCGCTACTTCGACTACGCCGAGGGTGACTTGTCCTGGCGCACCATCGACTTCGAAGAAGAAGTCCTTGAGGTGGGCGACTTCCAGGGCACGTCCGTTGTGAACTACAACGACGACGACGTCCCCTACACCCGCATCATCGAACCCCGCCACTTCCACCCTGAGCGCGACTACCAGAGTGAGAAGACTGTCATCATGCGCGAGTTCTCGCGCTTTGCGGAGAAGGGCGACGAGCCCTACTACCCGGTCAACACCTCGGCGGACAGGGAGCGGCTGCTCAAGTACCGCGACCTCGCCAACGCGGAGAAGGATGTCCTGTTTGGCGGCCGCCTCGGCACCTACAAGTACCTGGACATGCACATGGCCATCGGGTCCGCGCTGAGCATGTTCGACAACAAGATCAGGCCGCACTTCGAAAGCGGCGTGAAGCTGGAAAGCGGAGGCGTGGACGCATGAGCGGTTCGCCGGGCTGGGCGACACTCCAGCGGGTGATATTCCCGCCGGAATCCGGAGTCGACACGATGTCGCTCTATGCGGACCCCGGCCCGGCAACAGGGATCCGTTTCCGGGAAAGCGATGAGTCGGCCCGGAATCCCAAACGGGCAGAGGACAAGCTGCAACTTGTGGGATCCAGCCAGCGGGAGGTGCACTTCGACGACCTGCTGTCCCGGTTCTCCATACGCGTGCGTTCAGGGGAGCAAATCTCGCTGGGAACCTATTTCAACGCGTTTCCCGCCAGCTACTGGCGGAGGTGGACACACCTGCGCGAGGTTCGCCTGGTGGTCGAGACGTCCGGGCACGGATCCATCACCGTCTACAAATCAAACGCGCGCGGCACCATTCAACGAGTGGATGGCACGAGGGTCGACGGCGACTCACGAACAGAATTCAATCTTTCCATCAAACCCTTTGGTGACGGCGGGTGGTATTGGTTCGACCTGGCGTCAAGCCGGGGTGACCTTATCCTGGGGGAGGCCCGCTGGGAGGGGGCTCCCGCAGAACGGCCCCTCGAAACAGCGACCATCCAGATCACCACAATGAACAAGCCGGACTTCTGCCTTGCCAACGTCCGTGCCCTGGCAGAACACCCGGAAGCGCTCGAGGTGGCCCGGGAAGTACTGATCGTTGACCAGGGCACCGTCAAGGTGGCTGACCAACCCGGCTTCGCTGAAGTTGCAGCCCGCATCGGCCCCAAGCTTCGAGTGATCGACCAGCCGAATCTGGGTGGTTCCGGAGGGTTCGCCCGTGGAATGTATGAAGCTGTTGAAAACGGCAGCGATTACGTTCTGCTCCTTGACGACGACGTTGTGATGGAGCCGGAAAGCATCCTGCGCATGATGGCGTTCTCAGGCCGCTGCCGTAAGCCCACCATCGTCGGCGGCCACATGTTCGACCTGTACAGCCGCAGCACGCTGTATTCAATGGGCGAAACGATTGATTCCCGGCGGTTTTCACCCAGCCAGCCGCACCAGGACATGCAGATGCGGCACGACTTCAGTGTGTCGAATCTCCGGCAGACGCCGTGGCTGCACAGGCGCGTCGACGTCGACTACAACGGCTGGTGGATGTGCCTGATACCCACTTCCGTCATACGCGACATCGGCCTTCCACTCCCATTGTTCATCAAATGGGACGACTCGGAATACGGGCTGCGCGCCCGGGCCGACGGCTACCGGACCGTATCCTTGCCCGGCGCGGCGCTCTGGCATATCTCATGGATTGATAAAGACGACCTGGTTGGCTGGCAGGCATATTTCCATAACCGGAACCGCCTGATAACCGCCCTCCTCCACAGCCCACAGCCGAAGGGCGGCTCCGTGTTGCGGGAATCTTTCCAGGAAGACGTAAAGCACCTCGTCTCGCTTCAGTACTTCACGGTGCAGAACCGGCTGACGGCGAGGTCGGACCTGATGACCGGCCCCTCCCATCTGCATCCGTCCCTCGCCACCAAGCTGGCCAGCATCAACAGGCTGCGGGACTCCTTCCCCGATGCACAGCTGCGTGAAGACATAGACGATTTTCCCGCACCTTCCCTCGGGGCAGGGCTTTCGGGACAGGGTGACAGCCAGATGCCCGCGAAGAAGGACATGGTCAAGTGGGGCCTGACGACAGTGGCGCGGCAGTTGCTCAAGCAGCCCTCCGCGGCCTCGCTTGAACGCCCGCAGGGTTACCTTGCCCACGTCGACAACAGGTGGTTCCGTACGGCGCAGTTTGATTCCGTCGTAGTGTCCAATGCCGAGGGAACAGCCGCCTCCTGGTACAAACGCGACCCAAAAAAGCTGAAAGCCATGCTGGGCCAGTCGGCTCTTCAGCACGCGGCGCTCTACAAAAACTGGGACGCCCTGGCGGCGGACTACCGCGCAGCGCTTGCGGACCTGGTATCGATGGAGGCGTGGCGGAAAACTTTTCACGGGAACGGGTAGCTGCACTTAAACAACGAAACGGCTGCCGGATTCACATCCGGCAGCCGTTTTGCGTCCTAAAGGAGGCTTACGCCCCGTCCACGGCGGATACTGACTCTGCATGGGGCAGGCTGAACACTGCACGTTTCACCGTGAGCAGGCGGTACAGGCACACGGCACCGGCGGCCAGAAGAGCGATGTAAATGACGGCGAGGCCCTGCCAGGTCAGCGGCGGCTGCCAACGGGGATCAAACATTTCGGTCCAGTTGACGTGGTCCTGAATGCCGATGGTGTAGCGGCGCAGTCCCTCCAGGAAGATGTACGTGTGGGCGAGGACGCCCAGGACCAGGCCCCAGCGGATCATGGACTTGGACCACGGTGTGATCCGGAACTGGCGGAACCGCGTGGTTACCCCAGCTGCAAGAATCAAGGTCACCACCATGGCGAGTGCGTAGCGGCCCTGCCAGATCCAGCCGAGCTTTTCACTCGAACTTGCTTGGAGCGCGGTGGGCACGGCGATGACTGTGACCGTGAGCAGGGCCATGACCCAGCGGCCGCGCACAGGGCGCGCCGTGTAGGCGAGAAACAGCAGGGCGCCAAATCCAAGCACCCAGGTGTAAAGGGTGCCGGGCGGGGGCATGGTGTCGATCCAGCCCAGGACACCAACGTACTCGACCATGAAGAACACGGTCTTATCCAGCATGGCGACGGCCGCATCTTCTGCCCGCATAGGTGCGCCCGCAAGAAGGCTGTCAAAGCTCCTGGCGGAGAAGACCCACCAAAGAGCGAACACGCAGGACAACGCGATGATGCCCATGGCTATCTGGAAGCCGCGCTGGGCCAGGGTCTTCATAAGAGTCCCGAAGCCGTAGCACAGTACGGCTGCGATCGCAGCGAGCGCCAGCCACAGCAGTGAAAGCGGACGGGTGTGCGCCAGGAGCGATGCGGACAGGGTAAGGAGAACCAGCGGGAGCCGTTGCAGCGATGTCCTGCTTACCACCTGTTCAAAGACGGCGCACAGGCTGAGGAAGACGGCGCCGGTGGTCGCTATCTCCAGAGCATTGGGGTTAATTGAACCGGAGAGGAAGAACACCGCCGGCGTCAGGGCAACAGCGGCGGCGATGACGGGGCGCCTGAAGTGGCGAAGCGAGAAGGCGGCCGCGAAGATTGCTGCCAGGAAGAATCCGACGAGCCAGCTGCTGATGATTCTCATGGCGTAGATTGCCGGCTCACCACTGAGGCCCCGGCTTCCCATGCCGACGATCGCGTAATACACCGGATTGTAGTTTCCGGCGGACGTCTTTCCTGCGGTCCAGCCGCGGTCCGTTGCGTCGACCGGCTTGGCGCAGTCCGCGGTGATATTCGAGTGCTGGGCAAAACAACTGCGGACATTCAGGTTCGCAATGTATCCCGGGACCTGGACAACCAACGGATCGCCCTGCACGCCGGACCCCGTACCCATAAGTTGCCCCCTGGCCACCGCAGCGGCCTTGATGGCGTGCGCGGGTTCGTCAGGGACGGACATCAGCGGGGACGCGAAACTCCAGACGCTGCCAATGGAGCCGAAAATCAGCCAGGCAACGATGAGTACCCGGATTGGCGACGGCGGGAGGCGGCGCGGGCCGGCTGTCCTGATTTTGGGCATGAGCAAGGGGCGAGTGGAATACGGCATGATAGCTTTAAGGATACTTGGAGGCGGGCTGTGCAGAGGCTGAACACTCCGCAACCATGAGAGGATCACCCACCCATGCCAACACCGCCGTCAGGCACGTCTTCATCACCGGAAACCCCCGTCGAGGCTGCTCCAGCTGTTCCGGGGATGGTGATGGGGCTCTACCAGCACCCGGTGGTCAGGTTCCTGCTCGTTGGCGGCGTCTCGTTTGCCCTGGACCTCGGGCTGTTGGCCATCCTCCACGAAATTTTCGATGTCCCGCTATGGATAGCGACCCCCATCGCGTTCATCGTGAGCCTGGTCTTCAACTTTCTCCTGCAGCGCCTGTTCACGTTCCGCGCCAACAACAGCGGCAGCATCAGTGCACTGAAGTACATCCTGCTGGTCATCGTCAACATCGTGATCAGCGACCTCATCGTCACTGGGTTCGACGCCGTGGGCTGGACCTACGTCATTGGCAAGACAGCTGCCACCATCCTTACGACGGCGTGGAATTACTTCCTGTACCGGCACTGGATCTTCCGGCGTACACCGGAAGAGGCCCGCTCATAGGGAAACGCGGGTGTTGCGCTTCAGGCTTCCACCCCCGCCCGCCGGCGCGACGATTCCTCCCGGCCTAACCACTCTGTAGAGGACGGTCTTGCCGGACGGCTGCCCACGCCTCAGTCCGTCCGCCTGCAAGGTGCCTGACGGCCGTTCGATGCCGGGCAGGCAGCCTGCAGGTTGATCCGTCGACAACGGGCGGCACACTGTTTCCCCCAAGGTAGAGTCCCTCGGACCCGCCGGGTGGCCCCGGGTCAGTCTATTTTCCCTGCCGCAGGCTCTCGCCGGCACTCATCTGCGCTTCAGCCGCAGCGCGTGCACCTGACGGCGCAGGCTCCCGACCAATGACTTCTTCCTCTTTATCGGCCGCCCGGCCTGAGCTGTGTCGGGTTCCGCCGTTCCGGGACAGAGTTCCCTTCACCAGGAGACTTCCTGGGTGGAGGTACCGGAAGAGGAGCAGGGCTCCGACCGCTGTCACGAGCAGGTACAGGACGGTCAGAGGCAGCCAGCCCAGGGGCGGCTGCCAGTGCGGTGACGAAAACAGTGTTTGCCAGTTGGCTATTTCGCTGATGCCGACGACGTAGCGGCGCAGAACATAGACAAAGGCGAGCGTGTGGCACGCGACGATGAGCCAAAAGAAGACCCTGGAAATGCGCAACGCCAGAGCGCCGCCGGGGAAGCGCAGCTTCCGCAGGCCAAGTCCCACACTGATGAACAGAACTACCACCAAGGGAAGCGTGTAGCGGCCCTGCCAGATGAATCCCATTCCGCGCCACAACGCGGTTTGCAGGAGCGCCGGGACCAGGTACAGCATGGCCAGCGCCACCCAGTAACCCGTCCAGTTCCGCAGCGGGCGGACGCAGAAGGGGACCACAAGGCCTGCAATCATTAAGCCGCCCCAAACAAGGGCAACCAGTTCGGGGACCGGCGTGTCCAGCCAGCCCATGGTACCGATGTATTGCGGGAAGAAGTCGTAGGTCTGGTCAAGCATGATCATGAAGCCCCTGTAGAGGGGGGCGTCGGGGTGCGGACTGGCAATACCCTCAGGAGCAACTCCGACGTTGGCGGGGCCGTTCGCCGCGATGTACATCCACAGCAGGCCCAGCAGGGCCCCCGGAACCGCCAGTGCTACAGCCGTGAGGACCCGCCGGTCGCTGAAGACGGTCACGACCCTGCGGAGCCGGAAGGAGCAAACCCCTACGATGAGGGCGCACAGCAGCCACACCAGTGATATTTGCCGGGCATTTGCCAGCACCACCGTCGCGGCCGCGACGGTGGCCAGGGCGGGCAACACGCGCTTGGTGCCCCTTCGGTTGTCCAGGACGACGACGAAACCCGAGAAGGCAGCCATCGTGGCGGCAATCTCCAATGAGTTGGGGTTGATGCCTCCGCCGAGGAACAGAACCATGGGCGTCATTGCAAGCGCTGCGACGAGGACGGCGTACTTTGGCCGCCTCAGCTCCGTCAAGGCTGTGAACCCAGCGGCGAAGAACACAGCGCACAAGAGGGCGCTGACCAGGCGCATGCCGTAGATTGCGGGTGCGCCGGACATGAACAGGGTAGGAAGCCCTACTATCCAGTAGTACATCGGGTTGTAGGAGCCTGCTGACGTGACACCGATGTTCGTGAACGTATCGTCCACGTAGAGGGGCGCTGCGCAGTCGGCTGCCTGGGCCCTGTTGAACTTGTAGCAGCTCTGGGCATGAAGACTGGCGATGTAGTTGGGAACGCGGACGTGGACGCCGTGGCCGAACGATGTGCCGTCCTCAACCAGTACCTGGCCCCGGACCACGGCTGCCGCCTTGATGGTGTGGGCCGGTTCGTCGGGGACGCCCATCAAGGGTGTTGCCAGGGACCACAGACCAAACAGCAGGAAGAAGATCGCAGTCAGGAGCGCGAAGGTGGGAAGGGGCCGGGGAAGGGAACGCGCGCGAACACTTCTTAGGAATAAACTCACTGTCCGTCTCCAATTGCATTGACGAGGGCGCGCCCTTCGTTCACCGCCTTCTTGCTAGGCGACATGACGAAGGCGAATGCGTTCGCGTTCTTTTGTGCTTCTTCGCTGAGTGCGCTTTCACCGAATGAGCGGGCCAGCCTGCCCATATGGTCGTCGGTGTACTCCCTGCACATGTACATGTAGATAACGGTGCCCAGGCCATAACCCGAGCGCCCATCCAGTGCCTGGGTGACTGCAGTTGATGACGCGGTTACGTTGCCGGTGGACACGGCGTCCACCACTGAGGATGCCTGGAGCCGCCGGGGCTTGCCGTCGAAGACAAGCTGGGCAGCGACGAACCTGTTCCCGATGATGCTTCCATCAAGGATCGACAGGCCTCCGTTGGTGTCGTCCAGCTTGTTCGCGAGGTCCAAGGGGGGAGACTGGACTTGACCTTTTACACTGCCCGGCCATCGGTCCTCAGCGGGCGCGTTCCAGTCGGTTCCCGCTTCCTTGAGGTAGGAATTAACCGGGCGGACAGTATCCGAGGGCCCCTCCTGTACGAGAACCGTGATGGCCACGTCAGGAAGGGAGGTCTCCGGATTCAGTGCCGCTATTTTGGGGTCATTCCAGCGCGTGATGCCGCCCTGCAGGATCTGTGCAAGGGTTTTCGCGTCCAGGATGAGGTCGTTGACGCCCTTGAGCTTGACGGCTACACCCACCGGCAGTACACCGGCAGCCAGGGACATGGCACCCTTGGTTGTGCACATTCCCCGGACCGCGGAAGCCTCGGTTTCCGAGAGCGGAGCGGAACCAACAGCGAACTGTGACTGCCCGTCCTGGAACGCTTTCAGCCCTGCCGCGGACCCGTCGGGGGAGTAGCTGACGTAGGTTCCCTTCACCGAGCTTCCCCACGCCAGGCCCCACGCACTGACAGCTCCCTGGCCGGCATTGCTTCCAATTCCGGTCAGGGCCCCCTCGATTGTCCCCGGCGGCATGGTTGCGCATGCAGACAGGGGCAGGAGTGCGGACAGCACAACAGCGGCACCGATTTTAGTTCGTCGAGAAACGGGAATCACCTATCCAGCCTAGTGGTCCAGCACTGCAAGTATGGGCACGGTAAGCGCCACACCGGCGAAGGCCACGCTCATCCACAACTGGAAATCCGGTATAGCCGTGCGTCCGGACCCTGCGAATCCACCAGGGTCAATCCGTTTCCGGGCGCAAGGTTGGTCAACGCCGGGTACTTTTCGGACCCTGGCAGGTCGATCAGGTAACGGGCCCCGAAGTCCAGTACGTACTGCACGTTTTTATTGCGCAGGGCGGCGCAGACGGCAGGGTTGTCCGCGGCCTCTCCGAGCTTTTTATTAATCAGTTCCGTATCAGGGTCGTCTGTTGAAAACAGATGCGTTGTCAGGACGCGGCGGCCGGTGTACGCATAAGCGAGTGAACTCCCGTTCCACGGATTGTCAGCTATGACTGCATCGGAAGGGACGTGGGTAGGGAGCCGCTGTATTAAAGCCAGCTCATCGGGTGTCAGGAGCTCCGATTGTGCGTCGAAGCGGTAAACGGACGAGGCGCCTTTGATGTAGTGGCTCAGCGGGCCTGCGAACGAAGCGAGGAGGGCGAAGACCACCACAGCGGCCGTGGACAGTACTGTTTTCCCGCTTGCACCTGTCCGGTCGATGGAAGCTTCCCACACCTGCCACGTCCGCGCGCCTGGGCGGGAGCAGCGGGCTGAGTCCCACAGACGCAGACCTCCGATGACGGCAAGTGGGGTCACCAGCAGGGGCAGGAGTGCAGCGAGGCGGTAGGTGTCCTGGTACCAGGTGCCGATCAGGATGTCCCGGATGCTGCCTTTCGGGAACGACGCCGCAACGATATAGAGCCCTCCAAGTACGGCGTAGCACGCAGCCATCCAGCGCCACCTCCCCACTTTGAAGGTGGTGAGGAGGCCGTAGACCGACAGGATGGAAACCACGACGGCCGGTATGGCTGATTGCATCGTGCTGGCTGTGAGTATTTCCCCGACGGCGGCGCCCGGCTTCACGGTTGGTCCCCAGTTGTCATACGGGGCAGGGCGCAGCTTCAACCACAGGACCGCGGCGACGGCGAGGATCCCCACGGTCCCGCCAAGGAACAGCCACGCTCCGGCGGGGTTCACCCGCCACATCTCCCGGCGCGGCATGATCCGCCACCACAAAATGGCGAGGATCGGAAGGCCAAGCGCCACCGTGATGTTGATGGAGCTCGTGTGGGCAAATGCGAGACCTGCCAGCGACAACACCAGTGCCGCTGCCCAGCTGGGAAGTGGGTCCGTCCGCGTCCGCCCGATACGGACCAGCGCTGCGAGTTCGACTATCACTACCGGCATCATGCTGAGGGCCATGGCGTAGGGGAACAAAGGGCCCCAGACAATCATGAGGAAGGGGAAGGCAACCTGTGCGCCGGCGACCACCGCGGTGATGATGAGGGCCGCCGGCCTGCGCGAGATGGTCTTCGTGACGAGGAACAGGCAGGACGCGGGCCAGAGGAGCACGACGATGACCAGGTTCAGGACGTTCTCAGCGGTAGGGATATCCACGGAAGCCAGCTGCACCAGGAGGGCAGCAAAAGAATGCCACGCCGCGGGATAGACCGCGTCAAGGCCCTGCACTCCCTGTATCGACGCCAGCGTCAGCGATGAGGCGTTTCCGCTGTCGATGATGAAGCGGATGGCATTGAGGTGGAAGACGTTATCGAAGACCTGTGACGGGTGGTCCGGTGACCCCACAAGCTGGATGAACCGCCAGCTCATGGGCAGCGTTGCGAGTGCCAAGGCAGCGAAGGGCAGGGATTGCCTCCAGGCGGGGGCAGCCAGGCGCCACGGAATACGGCGCGTCAGGACCAATGCTCCGGCGGCGAGAACCGCGGTGACGAGAAGATACGGCAGGACGCTCCAGGGCACGTGGAGGAACCCACCGATGACCCCGGCAAGTCCGGCGGCTGCAGTTGATAGAAGGGGCGCGATGCCGAGAACCCCGCCCAACCGGAACTTGAGGCACGACGCGATTGCGGCACCGGGGATATACAGGAGCAGGATTGCGACTGCCGAGGCCGGAAGAATGGTCAGCCAGTTCACGACGGAATTTCCTCAGTCCTGTCCTGCGGCGACGGTTCCCGCAGCAGACGGATGATGGCACGCAGCTGTATGACGGTTACCGCAACTTCGCCCACTACCAGACCCAGTGCGCCGCCCGGGCCGCCCATCAGGTGCGCCAGGATGACCATGGCCGGGAGCCCAACGATGGCTCCTGCGATGGTGCTGGAGAAGACGGTGCGCATCTGTTTTGCGGGCACCAGCCAGTGGGCTCCGGTGGACGTTGTGACACAGACGAGGAGGAACGACAGACCGAACCAGAAACAGGTCCAGAAGTCAGCGGCCAACGCCGAACCGAAAAGGAGGGTGCTCACCCATGGACCCAGGACAGCAAGGATCAGCCAGCCGGCTGCTCCCAGGACTGACAAAGCCAGAAGGGAGAACTTTCGCCGCTCGGCATGGTTTGAGCCGAACTCGTTGACCCACCCCTGGAGGCTGTTTCCCAGCGCGGCCGTCGCGAGCTGTCCAATGCGGTACAGCTTCTCCGCTGACACAAACGCAGCCAGGCCGGAGGCAGAGGCGGCGAACTGCACCACAAGGACGGGGGTGGAAGCGTACGCTCCTGCGGCGACCGTCACGACGGCACCGCCTCTCAGTCCCCAGATCTCCCGGATCACTGCGCGGGGCGTCAGCCCCTCGAAGTCCGCCCGTTGGGAATGATCCTTGTTGAACCACATGGTGCCCGCGAGGCCCAGCAGCAGAAGCGCAAGTGGGTAGAGGAAGATCTGACCTGTTGCGAACAAAAGTGGGATGACGCCCAGAGTCGCCACCATACGGGGAACAACGTCGTATTTTGCGATCCTGCCGGCGTGTCCGGTGGCAATGCAGTACCAAGCCGGGGTGAGTCCTGCCGCCGCCTGGGCGCAGGCCATCAGGAAAGCAACCCAGAACTGTTCTTTGGCTCCCGTGAACGAGAGGGCGGCTGCCATAAGGGGGATGGCGCAGACGAAGACAAATGCGCGGGTAATGAAACTGGTGGCGTAAAGCCGGCGCCGGGTTCCCGGATCGCTTTCTGAGGCGACGGCGGCGGGGCCTGTCAGCGGCCACCCCAGACCTATGACAATCGCCGCGATTGCCCCTACAGCCTGGCCTACGGCGAGGGAATTCCAGGCCGGCGCCCCACCCACTCTGGCAATGATGGGCAAAAGGATGAATGATGCAAGCGAGGCGAGCAGCGGC
The DNA here is from genome assembly GCF_024362385.1 of Arthrobacter sp. DNA4. Taxonomy (NCBI): domain Bacteria; kingdom Bacillati; phylum Actinomycetota; class Actinomycetes; order Micrococcales; family Micrococcaceae; genus Arthrobacter; species Arthrobacter sp. DNA4. The sequence continues at coordinate 2,981,972 of NZ_CP101466.1, read as the reverse complement.
AATCCGGCGAAAGCGGCGATCCTTTTGATCATGCCGTGGTCCCGGCCGCGGTGCGTCGACTACACATAGTCATAGGCGTCCTTGCCCAGGCGACCGTTGACGAAGACGTCCTCAACCTCCCGCTTGAACCGGGAACGTTCGTTGAGGATGGTTTCGCGGTAGCTGGCTTGTTTCGCCACTTCCTGCTCGAAGTTGGCGATGAGCTGCGGAAGCATGGCTGCAGCGGTGGCAACCTCGGTATCTCCCGGCGTGATCTTGTGTTCCCAGGGGATGGGAACGTCAGCGTAGAAGGCACCGGATCCGCGACGGGCCACGATGGTCAGGGCGCCGGAAAGTGTTGCCTCCCGAGGCATGCGGTCTTTACCGGGGTGGTGCCCCAAGTCCAAATAAACGCCGCACTGCTGCAGGGTCGCAACAACCTCAGCGCGGGTCATCCCGACGATTGGCTGCCACTCAATGGTGGGTGGGCTCGCGGCCTTCACCGCATCGATGATGTGTCCGCCCTTGGCGGGATTGTAGGTGACCAGCTGGCGGTTCCGCTTGGCGGTGGCGGTGGCCTGGAACTCCCTTGTGGGGGTGTAGTCGGACACCAGGGATGGCACGACGTCCAACCTGGTGGCAACGAAGGCCCATGCATAAGAGGACTGCACGAGGTGGATGACGTCCTTGTCCGTGCGCATTTTTGCCGGCGTCACGCCGTTCTTCCACATCCGGGCGAAGGGGACGGCCGCTTCCTTTGCCTTTTCAAACAGGCTTACCGTGTTCCGGTACCACATACGCTCGGCCATGAAGGTCAGCGAGTTGTCGATGCTGAGCCACCAGCACATGCGGCGGGCCTGCTTGATGTGGGACATCTCGTGGACGTAGGTCTCCGGATAGACCACAACGTTTTCGGCGGAATCGATGATTTCAGGCGCCTCCGGGGCGTCGTAAATCCCGTACTGCTCCACGCGGTCGTTGCCTGCTGTGTGCGGGTGCGGGACCAGATAGGCGTCCTGCCCAAGCTCACGCAGCATATCGACCAGCTGGTGGAGGGCTTCGGGCCCTCCGGTGCGCAAGCCGCGGTGATAGAGGACGAAGATTGATCCTGAGTTGGTGGTCATGAGTTTTCTTTCGATGTTGACCGGGCAGTGCAGGGGAATGGGGGAGCCGACGCCTAGCGCAGGCGGGCAGCGAGGTCGTCGTCAATCTTGCCCATCCGCTGACGAACGGCGTCCCGGATGCCGGCTGCAGCGGCAACCGCGTGTTTGCGCCGGTTGGGACCAAATCCGAAGCGCACAATGTTGCTTTGGATTTCCATGTAGATTCGGCGCAGCACCCAAGCCGGTTGTTTCAGCGCATACCGGCGTGCGAGTGTCAGTGAGTTCCGGGTGATGTAGTAGACCCGGAACGGCGCGTGGTAGTAGATGTAGAGCTTTTTGGCTCCGATGTGCGCGTGCCAGCCGAGAATCTTCATCGGCCGTGCACTGCCCAAGCTGTGCTCGAGATTGCAGCCCCGTCCTGCCAGTGCACGAAGTCCGTGCTCCCGGAGCCGGGCATTGAATTCAGAATCCACGCAATCGATGAAGAACCCTTCATCGAAGAGGCCAACTGCATCGAACGTGCGTGCACGCATCAACGTTCCGCTGGTCATGGGGTCGAAGATCTGGGGCTCATCCCGGCTGCCCCATACCGGCAGGGGGATGTGATTGTGCGACTCCGCGCACACCATGCCTACGCTGTGCGGGTCACTGGATGCTGCAACAGTAGCGAGAGCGGCACCGATGTAGTCTCCAGTGAACCTGGAATCCTGGTCCATGGTGACAATCCACTCCGGGTTCCAGCGCTCGAGTGCTTCCTTGATTCCCGTGTTCAGGGCCCGGGCGATCCCGGAATTGGTGCCGAGGCGCAGAACAACGGCACCTGCCTGCTCCATCTCTGCCAGGGCCTGCGATACATCGTCGCGCGAGCCGTCGTCGACAACCACGACGTGGGCGACGAAGCGCAACAGCCACTTTACGTTGGCAACATTTTCATCACCGGGGTTATAGGCCGATACAACTCCACACACGCCGGGGTGGGGACTGGTCGGGTTCGGGCCGGACTGGACCATCACGCCTGCCTCGCCTGCCGGGAGCGCCTTACTGCGATGTAGACGTTGCGCAGGAAGGCAAGCCGTGCACGAATTATTTTTGAGGCTGAGCGGATACCGTGGGGCGTCAGGTTCTCGCCGTGAAGTCTGTGCAGGATGGTGTCTTCTTCCATGTAGACGATGGAGCGGTTGACGTTGCCCACAGTGGCAAGCCACTGGTCGTGGGATTCGTTCATGTAGTTGGGGAACGGCAGTGCCTGCGCCAAAAGGTTCCGCCGAACGGCCATCGCGCAACCCCAGTGGAGCCGGTAACCGACCACGATGCCGAGGAGGTTGCGTACGTGGTGGGTGGAATCCTTGGCCCGTAAACGAATTTCATGGAATGAGCCGGGCGCTCCGTCGAAGTGCCTGCAGTTACTGACCACCATGTCCTTGCCGTCCAAGGCCGAAATCATGCGTTCCACCCGGCCCGGGAGCCACACATCGTCCTGGTCCGAAAGGAAAACGAACTCTCCCCGCGCCTCCCCGAGGGCTCTTTCAAATGTTGAAACATAGCCGCGGTTTTGTTCGGCATTGATCAGCCGGATCCGGCCATCCGGAACAGCGGCGACGATGGCAGCAGTGTTGTCCGTGGAACAGTCGTTGACGACAATGACTTCGTCGTGGGCGCCAAGTTCGGGAAGGATCGAATCGATCTGCTCGCTGATGTGGCGGGCGCCGTTGTAGGCAGCCATGCACACGCTGATGCGCGGCCGTGTGGTTGTGGGCTCCAAAAGTAATTCTCCTCACTCCGGGCGGTGCCAGCGGGGCGGGCAGGACCCCAAGCAGTCTAGCAAGCCGTGCCTGACAGGCCCGACAAGGGCCCGTCAACTATAATCGTGGGGAAGCCGCCGAGTTCTTCGAGCGGAGCCCACGGAAGGAATCCCAGGTCCATGACCGTTGACGTAATGCTGCCCTACTACGGCGATGTCGATCAGATGAAGCTCGCAGCCCGAAGCGTGATGAACCAGGAGAACGAAGACTGGCGGCTCATCGTGATCGATGACGGCTACCCGGATCCCGAGCCGGAACGCTGGTTCTCGACGATTACTGACCCTCGCGTTACGTACCTCAAGAACGAGAAAAACCTGGGCGCCAACGGCAACTACCGCAAGGCGCTGACCATGGTCGAGGCACCGTATGTGGTCATCATGGGCGCAGACGATGTCATGCTGCCCAACTACCTGGACGTCGTAGTCGATGCGTTCGAGACCTACCCGCATGCCAGCGTTGTCCAGCCGGGTGTCCAGGTCATTGATGAAAAGGGCATTGCCTGCATCCCCCTGGCTGATGCCGTCAAAAAGGCCTACGCCCCGAAGACCCGCGAGCGGATCGAGCTCAAGGGCGAACAGATGGCTACCAGCCTGGTACGTGCTGACTGGGCATACTTTCCGTCGTTGGCCTGGCGGTCGGAGACCATCGTGCGGATTGGCTTCACGGACGGCCTGGACGTCGTTCAGGACCTTGCCCTGCTGCTGGACATAGCGGCAGAAGGCGGCTCCCTTGTGGTGGACCCCACGCTGTCCTTCCTGTACCGGAGGCACTCGGCGTCAGATTCTTCCGTGCGTGCCCTTGACGGGCGCCGCTTTGATGAAGAGCGGCGCTTCTTTGAAGGGCAGGCAGCCCGGTTCAAGGAACTTGGCTGGAACCGCGCTGCCCGCGCAGCGTCCTTCCACACCACCTCGCGGCTGAATGCTGCGTCCTTGGTGGTCAAGTCTGTGGCCATGGGCAAGGTGGACTCCCTCCCACGGCTGGCAAAGCACATCTTCGGCTGACCGATCCAATAGGAAAGGGAGCGCCCCGCGGGGGTCGCTCCCTTTTTTGTTTGGTCCGCCTGGCCAGGCCCGCGGAAGTGCTCCTGCTACGCAGCGGGGCCGGTGGTTCCGTCCTGTCGCGGGTGTGACCCGACGCTCTGCTGCAGTGCCGAAAGCTCCACCTTCAACAGGGCCACCTCTTCGCAAAGAATGCGCACCTCATCCTCGGCCTGCGACTGCTCACGGGACAGGTGAAGGCATACCCCGACAAGGAGGACGAGGGTGGTGATGAAGAGAAGGTTCGCGGGGACCTGGATCCCGAGCAGGCCACTGGCTTGCTCAAGCAGGGCGGGAAAGGCCGCCAGCAGAAGAGTGCCGATGCCGATGACGATCCAGAGAACAGCGTATTTCTCGCGCAACTTCTGCCGTCGCAGCATTTCGAAGACGAAGAAGAGAATCGCCACGACGACGATGGAGCCCATAAGGAGGGACATGTGGATTCCTAGTTGGTGGAAGGTGTGGATTTCTTGCGCGTCAGCGCGAACAAGAGCGCCATCCCTGAGCGGCCGAGGTAGATGGCGGCCTTTATCGGGTCATGGCTGGGGGTGCCTCCCTGACGCTCCCTCATAGAAACGCCAACCTGGCGGACGGTGCAGCCTGAACGGATCGCCACGACCAGTGAATCAATCGTGTCGCCCAGGTACTCAGCGGGGTAATGGTCCAGGTATTGGCGGATGGCTTTGGTGTTCGCTGCGCGGAAACCGGAGGTCACGTCGGTGAGCTTTGTCCGTGCAAGCCGGGATATTGTCCACGCCAGGACGTTCATGGCCCACTTTCGGGGGCCGCGAACGGTGTAGTTTCCCGCCTCGGCGAACCGGGCACCAATGGCGATATCGGCGTCGCGCAATCCGTCAAGGACTGTCTTGATGTCCCGGGGGTCATGCTGGCCATCAGCGTCCACCTGGATGACTTGCCGGTAACCATGCATCTGGGCATATTTGAAGCCGGTCCGCATCGCGCCACCGACGCCCATGTTGAACGGCAATTGCACAACGGTGGCGACGGCCGCGCGTGCCACCCGGGCGGTGTTATCACGGGAGCCGTCGTCCACCACCAGCACATCGCATGGGGGTCCAAACTCAAGGACTTCCGCAATGGTGTTGCCGATCGCTTCCGACTCATTCCAGGCCGGCATGATGACAAGGGTGTCGTGGCGTGCTTCGGTCATGCTGGGAATCCGCTCGTGGTCGAATTAACGTACTCGGTCAGGCGCAGCCCTGCCGGCGGTGCCTCGAAGCCTGCTGCCTTGATCTTGGAGAGATCCAGAACACTGTTAAGCGGGCGGGGGGCAGCATCCTTCCCCTCGAAGTATTCCTTGGTGCTCACGCCCGTCACGGCGTCCCTGCTCTTGCCGGACAATTCGTAGACGTCCGCTGCGATGTCCGCCCACGACTGCGGGTCGCCGTCGTTGCTCAGGTTGTAGGTGCCGTAGGGAGCGCCGGTGTGCAGCAAGTGCCGGATACCTGCCGCGATGTCATCAGTGAAACTGAGGCGGCCGTACTGGTCGTTCACCACGGAAGGTTCCACTCCGCGTGAAGCGAGCGAGGCCATGGTGCGTACAAAGTTGTTGCCTTCACCGATGACCCAACTCGTGCGGACGATGTAATGCCGGGGGACCACGCTGACAACAGCGTCGCCTGCTGCTTTGGTCTGCCCGTAGACACCAAGCGGCGTGAGCGCTTCAGTCTCCGCATGGACTTCCTTGGCCCCGTCGAACACGTAGTCAGAGGAGACATGCACCAGGGTGAGGTCATGCTCAACGGCAATTCGCGCAAGCTGCGTCAACGCGGTCACGTTGGTGGCCCAGGCGGCTGCGCGCCCCTCCGAAGTCTCCGCCGCGTCAACGGCCGTGTAGGCCGCCGCGTTGATGACAGCGGAGTAGTTCTTCCAGTTGCGGTCTTTGAACGCGTCCGGACTGCCGAGGTCGAACTCACTGCGCGATGCGAACTCAACGGAAGTGTCGCCGTCGTACTCTTTCCGCAGCGCCTTACCCAGCTGGCCGTTGGCGCCGATCACCAGGGTCTTCTTCGGTGGCATGGGCACGACGTCCGCGAGGCGGGGGTGCGCCTTGTCCTTATCGGACAGTTCGGCTTCGGAGAGCGGGATGGGCCATTCGATGGCCACGGTTTCGTCCGCCAGGTTCAGGAAGGTGTACTGGCCCTGGGCGTCCGCGGACCAGTGGTCATTTACGAGGTACGTGTAAGCCGTCGTATCTTCAAGGGTCTGGAAAGCATTGCCGACGCCGCGCGGAATGAAAATCGCCTGGCTCGGATCAAGTTCGGCAGTGAAAACGGCACCAAACGTGGGCCCCTGGCGCAGATCCACCCATGCTCCAAAGATCCGTCCCGTGGCGACCGAGATGAACTTGTCCCAGGGTTCTGCGTGGATCCCCCTGGTAGTACCTGCCTTCTCGTTAAAGGAGATGTTGTTCTGGACGGGCCGGAAGTCCGGCAGGCCGAGAGCAACCATTTTTTCCCGTTGCCAGTTTTCTTTGAACCAGCCGCGGTTGTCGCCGTGGACAGGAAGGTCGTAGAGAACGACGCCGGGAATGGGCGTTTCGTGGACGGCGAGCTTTTTGGAGAACTCGATGGACATGCCCTACTGGCCCTGTTCCTTGTACTTGGCCTCGGTGGCGGCCTTCTGTGGGCGCCACCAGTCCTCGTTGTCCCGGTACCAGGCGATAGTGTCCTCTATGCCGGTATCAAAGTTGGAGAACCGGGGTTCCCAGCCGAGCTCGGTCCGCAGCTTCGTGGAGTCGATCGCGTAGCGCAAGTCGTGGCCGGCCCGGTCGATCACATGGTCGTAGGCGTCCGGCGCCTGGCCCATGTGCTTCAGGATCAGTTCAACGACGTCCTTGTTGTTCTTCTCACCGTCGGCGCCAATCAGGTAGGTCTCGCCGATGCGCCCCTTGGCAATGATGGCCAGGACGGCGGAGGAGTGGTCGTTGGCGTGGATCCAGTCGCGGACATTTTCCCCCTTGCCGTAGAGCTTGGGCCGGATGCCGTCGATCACGTTGGTGATCTGCCGAGGGATGAACTTTTCCACGTGCTGGTAGGGACCGTAGTTGTTGGAGCAGTTGCTGATGGTTGCCTGGAGACCGAATGAGCGAACCCAGGCGCGGACCAGCAGGTCGGACCCGGCCTTCGTGGAGGAGTACGGGCTGGACGGGTTATACGGTGTCTGTTCCGTAAAGCGCTCGGGATCATCGAGCTCGAGATCGCCGTAGACCTCGTCAGTGGAAATGTGGTGGAAGCGTTTGCTGTGCTTCCGCGCTGCTTCGATGAGGGTGTAGGTACCGATGATGTTGGTGTCAAGGAACGGCCGGGGGTCGTGCAGGGAGTTGTCGTTGTGCGATTCTGCTGCGTAGTGGACCACTACATCTGCCTCGGCAACGAGCCCGTCAACGAGTGCGGGGTCGGCAATGTCACCCTGAACGAATGAGAAGCGGTCGGCTGGAAGGCCCTGCAGCGACGCGAGGTTGCCGGCGTAGGTCAACTTGTCCAGAACAGTGACATGGTCTTCTGTGTTCTCAATAACGTAGTGGACAAAGTTCGAGCCAATGAAGTAAGCGCCGCCGGTAACAAGAAGTCGCTGCATAATTCCCAAGACTACCGGATTTGCCGCTGCACTTAGCTAAAGGAAAGATGGGTGCATGCGCGGAATAATACTCGCCGGCGGTACCGGCTCGAGGCTCCACCCCATCACCTTGGGCGTCAGTAAGCAGTTGGTCCCGGTCTACGACAAGCCCATGATCTACTACCCGCTCTCCACCTTGATCCTCGCGGGCATCCGGGACATCCTCATTATCACCACCCCCCACGACGCTGAGCAGTTCGAGCGGCTCCTCGGTGACGGGTCCCGGTTTGGTGTCTCGATCACCTACAAGCAGCAGCCGTCTCCCGACGGCCTCGCACAGGCGTTTGTGCTCGGTGCCGAGCACATTGGTGACGACAGCGTGGCCCTTGTCCTGGGCGACAACATCTTCTACGGGCACGGCATGGGCACGCAGCTGCGGCGCTTCGAAAACATTGACGGTGGAGCAGTGTTCGGTTACTGGGTGGCCGATCCGAAGGCCTACGGCGTTGTGGAGTTCGACGAGAACGGCAAGGCGGTCTCGCTGGAAGAGAAGCCTGCGGAACCCAAGAGCCACTATGCGGTGCCCGGGCTCTATTTCTACGACAACGACGTCGTGGATATTGCAAAGAACCTCAAGCCGTCGGCCCGGGGAGAGCTTGAGATCACTGACGTTAACCGAACCTACCTGGAGCGCGGCAAGCTGCAGGTCGAGATTCTTCCGCGGGGGACAGCATGGCTGGACACGGGAACTTTCAATGACCTGAACGACGCCTCGAACTTTGTCCGGACCACTGAGAACCGGCAAGGGCTCAAGATCGGGGCACCCGAGGAAATTGCCTGGCGTTTGGGATTCCTTACGGATGACGAACTGCGCGAGCGGGCGGAGCCTCTCGTCAAGAGCGGTTACGGCTCCTACCTCATCGAGCTGTTGGAACACGGCCGCTGATCCACAACAAAACAGCAGGGGCGGGACCGCGAAAGCGGTCCCGCCCCTGCTGTTTGCGGGCCGGGTCAGTTGAGGCGGGTTTTCGCCCCGCCCGTGGAGGTCCAGCTGACGGTGCCTCCCTGGAAGGTCTGGCTGCAGGAAAGCTTGTCGGCGGTACAGGTCTGGCCGTTAGTAGGGAATGCCAGCGCACCGTTTTCGAAGCCCTGCGCCGCCCAGCTCTGCTGGATGGGTCCCGGTACCATCACCTGGGCGCCGCTCGCGGCGGACCACATGATGGTTCCCTTCTCGAAGTTCTGGAAGCAACCGCCGTTCCGCAGGCCACAGATGGCGCCGCTGGTGGGGTAGCCCAACGATCCGCCCTCAAAGCCTGTGGTGGCCCACTTGTCGCGAATAGGTGCCGATGACATGGTCTGGGCCCCGGTGGCAGGTGAGTACATCACGGTTCCGTTCACGAAGTTCTGGAAGCAGCCGCCGTTCCGCAGACCGCACATCTGTTCGCTCGTGGGGTAGCCAAGGATTCCGTTCTCAAAACCGGAAGCTATCCAGGCGTCCCGGACCGGACCGAACGACATGGCGTGCGCCCCGCTGGCATTGGACCACATCACTGTCCCGCCTAGGTAGTTCTGGAAGCACCCGGCACCGACCAGCCCGCAAATGACATTCGAAGCAGGGTAGCCAAGGACGCCGTTTTCGAACCCCTGCTTCTGCCAGAAGTCACGGATGGGCCCCAGCAGGCTGGGTTGCGCCCCTGCAGCGGGGGAGTACATGAGGGCACCTTTGGCGAACATCTGGAAGCATCCGCCGTCCTTGAGGCCGCAGATCTGTGCTGACGAGGGGTAACCGAGGGCCCCTCCTGAGGCGCCGAGGTTCTTCCACGCCTGGGCCATGGGGCTTACCGGGATGGTCTGGATCGGTGTGGCCGCGGAGTAGGCGACCGTTCCCTTTTCAAAGGACTGCCAGCATTCGCTCTGCACGGCGCCGCAACTGGCCGGACCTGTCGGGTAGCCGAGCTGGCCGTTTTCGAAGCCGGATTGCGCCCAGTAGTTAAGGATGCGGCCCGTCATCGAGTACGCCCCGGACGTGGGGGAGAACAGGATGCTTCCACCTTGGAACAGTTGGTAGCAGCCGCCGCCACGAAGTCCGCACACTTCCTTGGCCAGGGGGAACCCGATTGGTTCTCCCTTTGCGCGCGCTGCCTTCCAGGTGTCACCGATGCCCATGTAGATGGGCCAGGCTCCAGCTGCGGAGGTCCATCCGATAACTCCGCCGGTGAACAGCTGGGTGCAGTCGGAAGCCGTGCAGGTCGCATCCGTGCTTGGGAAGCCAAGGAGGCCGTTCTCAAACCCGTCTTTTGCCCAGGCGTCCAGAATCGGTCCTGATTTGACCAGGTGCGCGCCGCTGGAAGGACTCCACAGCCCCGATCCTGCCTGGAACAGTTGGAAGCAACCGCCCGACCGCAGCCCGCATGTAGCATTGCTCGTCGGGTAGCCCCAGGGCCCGTTTTCGTAGCCCTGCGCTGCCCAGGCATCCCGGATCGCGCCAAATGGAACGAAGGCGGCACCTGTGGCAGGGGAGGACATGATGCTGCCGCCCTGGAAGTTCTGGAAACAGCCGTTATTCTTCAGTCCGCAGATCAGGTCACTGGTCGGATAGACGGCCGGACTGCGCTCAGCGCCGAGGGCCTGCCACGCGCCGGTGACAGGTCCGGCCGATACAGCGAAAGCCCCGGAGGCTGAGGACCACATGACGGTGCCGCCTTGGAATCCTTGGTAGCAGCCGCCACTGGTCAAACCGCATGTGATGGCGGTGGTTTGGCTGCCGAGGGAGGGGTGGCTGCCTGCATACGCTGCAATTTGCTGGGTGGCCTGGGACGGGACCTGGATAGTGGGAGCGCTGCTTCCCGCGAACCGCTGGAGTGCTGCGAAGTCGCCGTTCCATACATTTGAGTCGCCGGCAAAGGGACCGGTGCTGCTGTACTGCCAGATGCTGTACGTGCTCCAGCTTGCCGGCAGCATTCCGGGCGAGGAAGCCGGTGACAGCGGATAGGAAGCGACCCATAACGGGTAGTCCCCGAATGCGGCGGAGTTGTTGGTGCAGGTTGCCCACCAATCGGTGGTCGAGTAGATCACCGGCAACCGGCCCGTCAACGCCCGCATGGTGGAGCCGAAGTCCGCAATCCATGCCGTCATTTGGGTGGGCGTCATGTCATAGCAGATGTTGCCATCGTAGGGGTTGTATTCAATGTCAAGGACCGGGGGCAGTGTGTAGCCGTCCGCGCTCCAGCCCCCTCCGTTGTTGACGAAGAAGCGCGCCTGGTCAGCGCCGGATGTCGATGACGGATGGGCGAAGTGGTAGGCACCGCGAATCATGCCCACGTTGCGTGCGCCCTGGTATTGGGAGTTGAACAATTCGTTTGTGTAGTAGGTGCCTTCGGACGCCTTTACGTAGGCAAACCGGGCGCCCTTGTTCCACTCGCCTTGCCAGTCCACGCTTGGCTGCCACTTGCTGACGTCCAGTCCAAGGACGCCAAATGTTGGGCTCCAGGTGCCTTCCGTGGACAAAGACTGCGTCGACAAACCTGAACCTGCCGCGATTGCCGTATCACGTGCCACCCGCGAGGAACGCTGTCCCATTTGGGCCCCACCGGCAGCGAGCAGCTCCTGCCTGGACAACTTCTTCGTGGTGGAGGGCGCTGCCGGGTTAGTGCCAGTGGGAGACGGCGCAGGGGCCGGAGCTGCAGGTGAAGCGGTCGCTGCCGGGGCCGGAGGGGGCGTAGTGGGTACACCCTGCAAGGTCGGTGCTTACGAAGGCACAGTCTGGGATTGCGCCGTCGTGGAAGTAGGTGACGGAGCGGGTGTCGGGCTGGAATCAACGGCGAAGGCGACTCCGCTCAGGCCGGGTCCCGTTAACAAGGAGCAGGCAAGTAGTACGAGTCCAAAAGACTTCAGGACTGGGCGACGGGACTGAGACAGGTTCCGCTTCATATGTGCTCCGGAGACAATGGGGCGCTCCCCCGAGCGCCTCTTTGGATACTGCTCAGGTGAATTCCCCCAGGAAGGCACCTGATAGTGCTATTTCGATAAATAACGCGCTCACCATAGCACCCGTGTTACCAGCGGAACCAGTGATTCTGATGTTACTTATGTGAATCCTGTGGTCCTGCCGATTCAATCCTGAGGCCTACTGGAGACAATCTTGAGGTTTGTCAGTTATCCACACAGCCGGAGGATGACTTGTTGCCGCCGGGCAAGCTCCCTAGGCTGTAGCCCAGTCGCACTGCCTCCACCGGGGGCGGCAGTTGTATGGGGGAACATATGGACGCGCTGGGAATTGTCGAGGACGAAGTCCGCGAGCTCATCCGCCGCCGTGGACTGGACCCGCTCAGGCAGGCAGGCGAGGTCCGGCGGTTGGTCGAAGCAGCCGTCACGGATTACGACGAACGGGCTTTGATGGGGCCCCTGCCGCCCCTCGGCCCGCTTGATGCGGCCCGCCGGTTCCTCTTCGACGCCGTCGCCGGGTTCGGTGTACTCCAACCGCTCCTCGATGACCCGTCGATCGAGGAGATCTGGCTTAATGCACCCAACGAAATCTACGTGGCGCGCAACGGCGAGTCTGAACTGACGTCGCTGAGCCTCACGGAACAGCAGGTGCGCGATCTCGTGGAGCGCATGCTCAAAAGCTCCGGCCGAAGACTGGATATGTCATCCCCGTTCGTCGATGCCGCGCTGCCGGACGGCTCAAGGCTGCACGTGGTGATTCCAGATGTCACCCGCCGTCACTGGGCAGTGAACATTCGCAAGTTCGTGGTGAAGGCCACCCGCTTGGAACATCTGGTGGAGTTGGGCACGCTGACGCCGCAAGCAGCACGCTTTCTCGGCGCTGCGGTGTCCAGCGGCCTCAACATCCTCGTGTCCGGAGCAACCCAGGCGGGTAAGACCACCATGCTGAATTGCCTGGCCGCGAGCATCGGAAGCCGGGAACGTGTCATCACCGTCGAGGAGATCTTCGAGCTCCAGTTTCCCCTCCGGGATGTTGTGGGCCTCCAGTGCCGTCAACCGAATCTCGAAGGCGAGGGCGAAATTCCCCTCCGGCGCCTGGTGAAGGAAGCGCTGCGGATGCGTCCGGACAGGCTGGTGGTGGGGGAGGTGCGCGAAGCCGAAAGCCTGGACATGCTCATTGCCCTGAACTCGGGCCTGCCGGGAATGTGTACCGTCCACGCGAACTCGGCACATGATGCAGTCACCAAGATATGCACGCTCCCGCTGTTGGCGGGCGAGAACATTTCCAGTGCTTTCGTTGTTCCCACTGTCGCATCCTGCATCGATCTCGTCGTGCACTGCAGCAGGCACCCTGATGGACGGCGGCAAGTCACGCAGATCCTGTCGCTGGGCCGTCGCGTGGAGAACGGCGTTATCGAATCATCCCTGGTCTTTGGCCTGGAGGACGGCGCCCTGCACCCCCGCGCCAATGCCATGCCTTCGGCGGAGAAATTCTCGAGGGCCGGGTACGACGTCGCCGCTCTGCTGGATCAGCGATGACGGCCACGCTGGTGGGAACGCTCGCCGGGGTTGGCCTCTTCCTCATCTGGTGGTCCTGCTGGGAAACGCCAAACCGTGGTCACCGCGAGCGTAGGTCCGGTCGACTGGCTGACCTGCTCGCGGGCGCCGGGGTCGACAAAGTCTCTGCGCGCGGTCTTCTGGGGACGTGCCTTGGGCTGGGGATCTTTGTGGCACTGCTCTTTTACGCGCTTAGCCGCTCCTGGCCTATCGCCGGCTGTTTCGGGCTCTTCGGAGCGTGGCTGCCGATCACCATACTCCGCTGGCGGGCCAGGAAACGGACGGCAATGCTGCGCCAACTCTGGCCCGACGTCGTCGATCACTTGCGGTCTGCAATCCGGGCAGGCTTGCCCCTGCCGGAGGCCCTTATCCAACTTGGGGACAAGGGGCCCGAAGAACTGCGGCCCCTGTTTCGCGAGTTCGGTGCCGACTACCGCGCCGGCGGCCAGTTCTATGGTTCTCTGAACAAGCTGAAACAGCGGCTGGCCGATCCGGTTGCTGACCGCATCATCGAAGCACTCCGGTTGACGCGCGAAGTAGGGGGCTCCGACCTGGGGAAGCTCCTGGGCACACTGGCTGAATTCCTGCGGGAAAACGCACGGACCCGCAGCGAGCTCGAGGCGAGGCAGTCCTGGACCATCAATGCCGCCCGGCTCGCCGTTGCTGCGCCGTGGATCGTGATGATCCTCCTCGCGACAAGGCCCGAGGCAATCCAGGCGTACAACACTCCCATGGGTGCCGCAGTACTGCTCGGGGGCTTGGTGGTCTCTTTGGTTTGCTACACGATCATGTTGAAGATCGGGGCGCTGCCGCAGGACGAAAGGGTGCTCCGATGATTGTCCCTTCTCCTGCAGCGTTGGCTTGTGGAATCGGTCTTGGCCTCGGTTTGTGGCTCGTGACTTTCCGGTCCCCTCCAATGCGCCCCTTGACGCTGTCGGATCGGATTGAGCCCCAACTGAAGTCGCAGAACCTGGAGTCGCGACTTCTGCGCGCCAGCGAGCAGAACCTGACGCCATTCGGCCCTCTTGAACGGATCCTCCGTCCCGTCTTCCGTGACTGGCTGTCCGCCCTGGGAAAACTCAACCCCTCGCCCGGCGCCACCACGCGGCGCCTTGCCCAGGCTGGAATCAACAAGTCACCCATCGACTTCCGCGCCGAGCAGTTGCTGTGGGCCGCGGCCGGTTTCGTATTCGCCCTCACCGTCGTCTTCATTGGTGCCGCAGCGGGCAGGTTCAGCCCTTTCCTCGCGGCCGCGGTGATCATTGGGAGTGCCGCAGCGGGCTTTGTGCTGCGCGACTACTGGCTCGGCGTCCAGGTCCGACGACGGGAAACCCGGATGATGGCAGAATTCCCCAGCCTTGCCGAACTGATGGCCCTGGCGGTCGGCGCAGGGGAGAGTGCGACGGGCGCCCTGGACCGGGTCTGCAGAAGTGCGAAGGGCGAACTGTCCAAGGAATTCTCGAAGATCCTCGCGGAGACAAGGGCAGGCAAGCCCTTGGTCCTGGCCCTGCAGGAGTTCTCGGCGCGCACCGATCTTGCACCGCTGGTCAGGTTCGTCGACGGCATCATCGTAGCGGTGGAACGGGGGACACCCCTCGCAGACGTGCTCCGCGCCCAGGCGCAGGACGTACGCGATTCAGCGAAGCGCGACCTCATGGAAGCCGCAGGGAAAAAGGAAATCGCCATGATGGTGCCGCTGGTATTCGGAGTGCTTCCCCTGACGGTGGTATTCGCGGTGTTTCCCGGTCTCGCGGCGATCAACCTGGGCTTCTGACGATGAGTACAACCCGAAGCCCGCATTTCAGCAACACCTGCAAGTCCCCTCACCGAAACAGGAATAGGACGCAAAGATGAAAACCATGGGAATCCGCTGGGCGACGCTGTTTCTGTCCCTGGCCGCCGTGCTGCAGCTCCAGATGATCCGGGCTGTTCGCCCGCACCCGCGTCAGGCCGCACAGTGCAACGTCGGTTCTGATCACGGCCGGGAAGTACCGGCACCCAAATGCGATCATCCGGAGCGCGGCGACGTACCGGGCTGGGTGATGATTACGTTAATGTCAGCGGTTCTGGTGGCGGCCCTGCTGGCGCTCGCAGGCCCTGCACTTGAGGCCATGTTCAACCAGGCAATGGACAAGGTGGGGAACTGAACCATGAGGAGGGCTGCTCCCCGCACGGCTGAGCAGCCGGCGCTGTCCCGGGCAGGCGAGCGGGGATCGGCCGTGGTGGACTTCGTCCTGGTCGGTGGGCTGCTGACGATGTTCTTCCTCGCGATAGTCCAGCTGACCCTGGTCCTCCACGTCAGGAACACCCTCATCGATGCTGCCGCGTCCGGGGCGCGATACGGAACCCTCGCTGACCGCAATGCCTCCGACGCCGAAGAACGGACCCGCAGCCTCATAAGCCTGGCCCTCAACCCGGGCTTCGCGGAACAAATCAGTTCCAAGGAAGTGAACGTCAGCGGCATGCGCACCCTGGAAGTCACGGTCCGCTCTCCCATGCCTGTCATTGGTCTCATTGGACCGCGGGACCTGCTGGAGGTGAAAGGGCATGCAGCTGTCCAGCCCTGACCCATTCACCCGGAAAACAACGCCCGGCTACCACCCCGTGCTGGGCGCCAAGGCGCACCTGCACTTCCGGACCCGGCTGGCAGAAGCACTCTGCCGGGAGCGGCCCGGGGACACCGGCCCGGGGAACCCATCCCAGGAGTCCGCGCCTGCCCGCAGGGAAGGCGGGAACCAGCCGGGCCCGGCCCATGAACAGGGAAGCGCAGTGGTCGAATTTACGTTCCTTGCACTCCTGCTGATGGTTCCGCTGGTGTACTTCGTGATCACCGTCGGGCAGATCCAGGGAGGCTCCTTCGCCGTGGTGGGCGCCGCGGACCAGGCAGCGAAGGTCTACGTGGCCCAGCCTGATGCCTCAACCGCCCAGGCTGCAGCCGAGCAGGCGGTGGCACTTGCCCTCTCGGATTTCGGTCACCAGGCGGACCGGGCCAGCATGACCACCGCCTGCAGCCCCGCAGACTGCCAGGCGGCGGGCAGTACGGTAACAGTGACGGTGAGCCTGAGTGTGCCGCTGCCGTTCATCCCCTTTGCCGAGGGGCTGTCCGCCACAGAGGTTCAAGCGTCATCCTCCCAGCTGGTAGGGCGGTACCGGTGAAGCGCAGGGAACCGGACGAGAACGGCCAGTTGATGGTTATGATCCTCGGCTACGTGGTCCTGGCGCTCCTGGTGGCGACGGTGGTCATCGGAATATCCGCCGTCTATCTGGAGCACAAGCGCCTGCTGTCCCTGGCGGACGGGGCATCGCTTGCTGCTGCCGACAGCTACACGCTGGGGGAGGTCTCATCACAGGGCGGCAGCCCCTCGGCAGTCCTCAACCCGGCCCGCGTCCGGAACGTGGCCGCCGACTTCGTTGCCAGGAGCCCTGCGTCGCAACGTTTCTCCAGCCTTGCCGTTGCGGGGGCAACGGGTACGCCGGACGGTTCCACCGCCGTCGTGGTCCTCACAGCGGCCGTCCACCCGCCTGTGGTGAATTTCCTGATACCCGACGGCATCCCCATTGAGGCGACGTCAACCGCGCGCTCGCGGTTGACCCGGTAGGACGCAGGCCGCCGAGCCCGCCGGTATTCCCCGATAGCGTAGGCTTAAACCACCATGGCCAATATTGATTTTTCCGCTGAAATCCGCGCGCTCCGCGCCACCTACGAGTCCATCGAACGCGTCACCGACGTGGAGGCGCTCAAGGAAGACATCGCCGAACTCAGCGAGCGGGCGGGGGAGCCAAACCTTTGGGACGATCCCGCGGCCGCGCAGAAAGTCACTTCCCGGCTGTCCCACCGCCAGTCTGAACTGGAGCGCCTCACCAACCTGGAGTCCCGGATCGACGACCTCGAGGTCCTGGTGGAACTCGGGCAGGACGAGGACGACGCCGACTCGATGGGGGAGGCCGCTGCCGAACTCGAGTCCATCAAGAAGGCCCTCAAGGACCTGGAAGTGGTCACCCTGCTGTCCGGCGAATACGACGAACGCGAAGCTGTGGTCTCCATCAGGGCCGGTGCGGGCGGCGTGGACGCGGCGGACTTCGCCGAAATGCTCATGCGCATGTACCTCCGCTGGGCTGAGCGGCACGGCTACCCCACCACGGTCATGGACACCTCGTACGCGGAGGAAGCCGGACTGAAATCAGCCACTTTTGAGGTGAAGGCGCCGTATGCGTACGGCACGCTCAGTGTGGAAGCCGGCACCCACCGCCTTGTCAGAATCAGCCCGTTTGACAACCAGGGACGCCGCCAGACGTCGTTCGCGGCCGTTGAAGTCATTCCGCTGATCGAGCAGACAGACTCGATCGAGATCCCGGACAACGAAATTAGGGTGGACGTATTCCGTTCCTCCGGCCCGGGCGGCCAGTCGGTCAACACCACGGACTCTGCCGTCCGCCTCACCCACATCCCCAGCGGCACCGTGGTCTCCATGCAGAACGAGAAATCGCAGCTGCAGAACCGCGCAGCTGCCATGCGCGTGCTGCAGTCCCGGCTCCTGCTGCTGAAGAAGGAACAGGAGGACGCGGAAAAGAAGGCGCTGACCGGCGACGTCAAGGCCTCCTGGGGCGACCAGATGCGCTCCTACGTCCTGAACCCATACCAGATGGTGAAGGACCTGCGCACCGAACACGAGGTGGGCAACACGTCTGCGGTGTTCGATGGCGAGATTGACGATTTCATCGACGCGGGCATCCGCTGGCGCACTGACAACCGCAACGCTGAAAAGTAGGCCGTCCTCCCGGGTCCTCCCGGCTGGCCGCCGGCTGATCCGGCGACACGCGACCGAAAGCCCGCCCAACCGACGGCCATCCTGCGTATAGTCGAGGGGCCGGGGCCCTACTTTCCCCAAACGAAAACCCGTGCACCGGCTGCAGAACTGGGCTGCATCAGACGGATCAGCCATGCCCTGCAGGGTACTTAGGGCCATGATCCGATTCGAAAATGTCACCAAGGTTTACGACCAGAAAGCCCGACCGGCACTGGATTCCGTCAATCTTGAGATCGACCGCGGCGAATTCGCCTTCCTCGTAGGTGCTTCCGGTTCCGGGAAGTCCACCTTCCTCCGGCTGGTGTTGAAGGAAGACCGCGCCACCTCCGGTGCCGTGTACGTCGCCGGCCAGAATGTCGCCAAGATTTCCAGCTGGCGCGTTCCCCGCCTCCGGCGCGGCATCGGCGTCGTCTTCCAGGACTTCCGGCTCCTGCCGCAGAAGAACGTGTTCGCCAATGTCGCATTCGCCATGCAGGTCATCGGCAAGAGCCGCAGCGTGATCCGCGACACCGTCCCCGAGGTCCTCAAAACAGTCGGACTCGAAGGCAAGGAACACCGCATGCCGCACGAGCTGTCCGGCGGCGAGCAGCAGCGCGTGGCCATCGCGCGCGCCGTTGTCAACCGGCCCGGAATCCTCCTCGCAGACGAGCCGACGGGAAACCTTGACCCCACCACGTCCATGGGAATCATGGGCGTGCTGGACAAGATCAACCAGAACGGAACCACAGTGGTGATGGCCACCCACGACGACGACATCGTCAACGAGATGCGCAAGCGGGTGGTGGAACTCAAGAATGGCGTGGTGATCCGCGACGAAGCCAGGGCCTTGTACACCTCGATGATCCCCGTCGTCGGCCAGTCACGGCGCCTGAAGGACGCCAGCGGCAGGGAAACGCCCGACGCCGGTCTTCCGGGCAGCGGCGCCGAAGGCGAGGCCCAGCGGTGAGGCTCGCATTCATTCTTTCCGAGATCGGCAGCGGCCTGCGCCGCAACCTTTCCATGGTGGTCTCAGTCATCCTGGTCACGTTCGTGTCCCTCACGTTCGTGGGCGCGGTAAGCATGCTGCAGATGCAGATCAACCAGATGAAGGGCTATTGGTACGACAAGGTCCAGGTGGCCATCTTCCTTTGCAGCGAAGGTTCGACGGCGCCGGGTTGCGCCTCGGGGCCCGTCACCCCTGAGCAGCAACAGGGCCTGAACGCGCTCCTGGAGTCACCGGCCGTGGCGCAGTACATCAATGACTTCCAGTTTGAGTCCAAGGATGAGGCCTACAAGCACTTCAAGGACCAGTTCTCCAACTCGCCCATCGTTGATTCCGTGACGCCGGACCAGTTGCCGGCATCGTTCCGGATCAATATGAAGGACCCGGAGAAGTACCAGATCATCAGCGAGACCTTCTCCTCCCAACCGGGCGTGGAAACGGTGATTGACCAGCGCCAGCTGCTCGAACGCCTCTTCTCGGTGATGAACGGGGCTTCCCTGGTGGCAGTGGGCATCGCAGGTGTGATGATCGTCTGCGCGATCCTGCTGATCGCCACCACCATCAGGCTCTCTGCATTCAGCAGGCGCAGGGAGACCGGAATCATGCGGCTTGTCGGTGCATCCAAGACCGTCATCCAGTTGCCGTTCATCCTCGAGGGCGTCATAGCGGCGGTCATCGGTGCAGCCCTGGCCTCGGGCACCCTGTGGGCAGTAGCGCAGTTCTTCCTGGGCGACTACATGTCCCGCCAGTACCCTGACACGGCCTTCATCTCCTCCGGCCAGACCCTGATCCTCGCACCGGCGCTGCTGGTCCTTGGCGGATCCTTGGCAGGAATTTCGTCTCTCTTGACCTTACGCAGATATTTGCGCGTTTAGGCTGTGCACACCGACCGAGGAATGCCCATGAACGTAACTGATCAGACCTTGCACCGCCCCCGGCACAGCCGCGGGCGGTCCGCTGCCCGCCGTCTGGGGATCGTCAGCGGCGTGCTCACCCTCATCCTTTCCGCCGGCATGGCCGTTGCGACTCCTGTGGCGTTCGCAGACGACCTCGAAGACCGCAAGGCTGCGCTCGAGGCTGAAGCTGCCCGTGTCCAGGCGTCCCTGGAGTTTGTCGATTCCCGGATTGCCAAAGCTGCCGGTGACCTGGTGATCTACCAGGGCCAGTTGCCGGGTGCCCAGCAGGCGCTGCTTGAGGCCCAGGGTCGGGTAGCCGGCGCGGTCAAAGAAGTCGAAGCCCTGTCGGCCCGCGTGGACATGGCCCAGCAGAACAAAGCCAAGATCACCCAGCAGCTGGAAACAGACAAGCAGAAGATCGCGGACACCAAAAAACTGATCGGGCAGATCGCCACCCAGGCCTACAAGTCCGGCGGCGTTCCCTCCAACCTGTCTCTCTTCTTCGGTTCCAACAGCGGCAGCAGCCTGACCGAAACCATGGACCTCGCGGACCAGGCCATGCGCAGCCAAAACGCTGCCATGGACAAGCTCAGCCAGCAGAATGCCACCAACGTCAACTCCGAAGCCCGGCTTCAGGCCGTTGAAGCGGAAATCAAGGACCTTAAGGCCAAGGCAGATGCCGCCCTGGAGCGGGAGAAGGCAGCCCGCGATGAGGCTGCGGCCAAGAAGGCCCAGGTTGACCAGCTGATTGCCGACACCACCCGGCTCGATGCCGAGCTCCAGGCGGCCAAGCCCGGGATCCAGGCGCAGCTCGCCGGCGTCCAGGCCAACCAGAACCAGGTGGCCAACGAAATTGCTGAACGTGACCGCAAGGCCCGCGAGGCGTGGGAAGCAGAACAGCGCCGGCAGGCTGAGGCCGCAGCTGCAGCCGCTGCCGCTGCCGCTGCGGCAGCGAACCGCCCCGCCCCGCCCGTCCAGCCGTACGTACCGCCCGCGGCCGGCTCGCCGTCGGCCTTTGGCCTCCGCCATCCTTTCGACGGCAGCATCCCCATCACTTCCGGCTTTGGGTACCGCACCACTCCGCCGGGAACGATCGACTTCTACGGCACCGGCGGCTACATGCACACCGGCATCGACTTCGGTGCCGCCTGCGGCACCCCCGTGTATGCGGCAGCCGCCGGGGAGGTCTTCAGCTCCGGGTGGAACTCCGCCGACGGTGGCGGGTGGCGCGTCAAGATCGATCATGGCGTGATGCAGGGCAACACCCTGACCACCATCTACTACCACAACTCGAGCATCGTGGTCTCAAACGGGCAAAGGGTCTCGCAGGGCCAGCTGATCGCCTACTCGGGCAGCACCGGCAACTCCACCGGCTGCCACGCCCACTTCGAAACCTGGCTCAACGGCAGGGCTGTGGACCCCATGGGCCTGCTGTAGGGCACAAGCGCCGCTGCCGTAGACTTGTATAGCTCCGGGCCGAAGGCCCGGAGGCATCCGACCTGAACCCGAGGAGTTTTCCCGTGCCCAAAGAAAGTGGCCGTAAGGTGGTGGCCACCAACCGCAAGGCCCGGCACGACTATCACGTGCTGGACACTTACGAGGCCGGCATCGCACTGATGGGCACCGAGGTGAAGTCGCTGCGCGAGGGCCACGCCTCGATGGTGGACGGATTCTGCACGTTCTACAACGACGAACTGTGGATGGAAGCAATCCACATTCCCGAGTACAACCAGGGCAGCTGGACCAACCACGCTGCGCGCCGCCGCCGTAAGCTGCTGCTGCACCGCGAGGAGCTCATCAAGATTTCCCGCAAGGTCCAGGAAGCCGGCTACACCATCGTGCCGCTCCAGCTGTACTTTGTGGACGGCCGGGCCAAGGTGGAAATCGCCGTTGCCCGCGGTAAGCGTGAGTACGACAAGCGGCAGACACTGCGGGAACAGCAGGACAACCGTGAGGCCCAGCGCGAGATGCGCGAGCGCAACCGCCGGCGCTAGGAATTATTTCGGCAGGGCGTGCGTTAGTATGGATAGTCCGGCAGGCTTGCCAGCCGGTTTGGTAACAAAATACGGGGATGATCGGTTTCGACGGTGTTAGTCGCGACAGGTGAAGCGGGCCGAGGATGCAGAATTATCTCGTAAACGCTTTCTGCAAACCAATAAGTGCCGAATCTAAGCGCACTGACTTCGCTCTTGCTGCCTAAGCAGTAAGACAGTCCGTCAGCCCGGGGTTGCTATCGCCCCGGATCCTGGCGTCATTTAGATAGCCACTGCTGTTTGCTCCCGTCATCGGAGTAAACGGGACTTTTAGATGACTGGGCCCGGATCAGCCAGCTGTTTGCGGCATGGCTGGGGCCGAGAAAATCCGACGCAAACTGCGCCCGGAGAAGCCCTGACAACACGACATCGGACGGGGGTTCAATTCCCCCCATCTCCACCCCGGCGGGCCGGACATCCACAGGATGTCCGGCCCACCCTTGTGAAACACCCCGGTCTTCGGACCGGGGTGTTTTTCTTTGCCATGATCCACGCCCGGGCCCAAATGCTCTACCGGGGCGGACCGGCATGCAGGTACCGTCCACATATGCACAACGATCCGCCACAACCGCCTACGGAAGTCCTGGATGCCGGAACGTGCTGGGACCTCCTGCGCGGCGTCTCCGTCGGCCATCTGGCTGTCCTGGTGGACGGGTATCCGGAAGTCTTCCCCGTCAACTACAAGGTGGATCAACAGTCAGTTGTTTTCCGCACCGGGGAAGGAACGAAGCTGCGGGCCGCCGGGGGACCACTCGCCGTCGCCCTTGAAGCCGACGGCCACGACGATTCCCAGGCATGGAGCGTGCTGGTGAAAGGCAGGGCAGTCATCCTGGAGCCCTCAAAAGAGCTCCTGACCGGGGCCGGCCTCACGTTGTTTCCCTGGCAGGCCGGAGAAAAGGACCACTTTGTCCGCATCGTCCCCACGTCCGTCAGCGGCAGGCGCTTCACCATCACGTCACCGCTGACATGGTGGAACCATGTGGGGCAATCCGCAGGCAGGGACACCGCGTAGCCGCCGGCGGGCCCATCGGCCCTTTGCTGGACGACTCCTTGCTGGTACCACTGACCTATGATCGCGTCCCCTACCGCCGCTGCTGCCAAGCCTCCTTTTGACGCCGTCATTTTCGACCTGGACGGGGTGGTAACCAACACGGCGCTGGTCCACCAGGCCGCCTGGAAGGACGCGTTCGACCGGATCCTGCAGGACCCGAGGATTCCCCCTGGTACCAACCGTGCCCCGCTCAGCAGGGCGGACTACCTCACCTTTATCGACGGCATGCCGCGGGAGGAAGGGGTGGTGCGGTTCCTGGCAAGCAGGGGAGTACATCTCGAGAAAGGCCAGGAGGCGGATGAGGCCGGAGCCTGGACCGGATTCGGCCTGGGCCGGTGGAAGAACGCACTGTTCCTGGAACACCTCGAGCGGGACGGCGTCCAAAGCTACCCCGGGACGCTGCAGCTGCTGCAAAGGCTTACAGGCGCGGGAGTTCCAACGGCCGTGGTCACCTCAAGCCGGAATGCGGCCTCTGTCCTGGACGCAGCGGGTATCCAGGGCTTCTTCACCGTCGTCATGGACGGAGCCACTGCGGCAAGTCTTGGGATGCAGGGAAAGCCCGCCCCTGATGTCTTTCTGGCGGCGGCAGCGAGGCTGGGAGTCGCTCCCTCACATGCCGTGGTGATTGAGGACTCCGCTGCAGGCGTTGAGGCCGGGCGGCGGGGCGGTTTTGGCCTCGTGGTGGGAATCGATCGCAGTGGCAGCCGCCGCCAGCTGGAGGCGGCGGGAGCGGGCACTGTGCTTAATGACGTGGGTGAACTGGACCTGGGGCTGATCATCGGCAACGCCTGGCACCTCGCCTACGAAGGATTCGATGCCCTGCACGAGGGACACCGGGAAGCACTGACCACCTTGGGCAACGGGTACATGGGGATCCGCGGAGCCGTGCCCGAGGGGGGTCCGTTCAGTTACGCCGGTATGTACCTCGCCGGTGTCTACAACCGCGTCATGGTGAATGCGACCGGCGAAATGCTGCTCGAGGAACACATGGTCAATGCGCCGGACTGCCTTCCTTTGGATATCCGCCTGGACGGCCAGGAGTGGTGGTCAGAGGGCGGCATGACCCCGGTCCGCGAACGCCGGGTCCTTGATCTCAAAAGGGCTGTGCTGGAGCGCCGCCTGCTGTTGAAGGGCGGGGACGGCCGCCGCATAGAGGTGGTTCAAACCCGCTTCGTATCCATGGCCGAACCACATCTGTTGGTGCTCGAGACGACTGTCACCGCACTGGGCTGGAGCGGAGCAGTGGAGGTTCGCAGCGGGATCAACGCCGGTGTCCGCAATGCCAACCTGCCGGAACGCGCCCAGGGGTCCGATGTCCATTTGGCTGACAGGACGGCCCCGCAGTGCGCGGACCAGGACCTGCCCCCGGACGCGGCCTCCGTCGTCGAAGTTGAAACCACCCAAAGCCTGATCCGCATCGCCGCAGCCTACCGGACCCATGTATCTCCCCAAGCAACGGCCATTGAGGACGGCAGGAAAGGGGCCTTCCATTTCCGCACCCTGCTGCTTTCCCTGGACGCCGGTACCGCAGTTCGGATCACCAAGACGGTAGCCGTGGTGACATCCCGTGACCGTGCCATCTCTTCCCCGGAAACGGGCGCCCGCGCAGTGTTGGACCGGGCAGGCGGGGATTTCAATGCCCTCCTTGCGGCCCATGAGGAAGCATGGCGGCGGGAACTCCGTCCATTCCTGGTGGAGATCGACGCTCCCGTCCAGGTACGCCTGGTCCTAAACCTGCACATCTTCCATCTCCTGCAGACGCTGACGCGCCACACCGCCGAACTGGATGCCGGTGTCACTGCGCGCGGACTCCACGGCGAGGGCTACCGCGGCCACGTCTTTTGGGACGAACTGTTTGTCCTGCCTGTCCTCACGTCAAGGACGCCCGATATTGCCCGTTCCGTCATTGAGTACAGGTGGCGGCGGCTTCCCGCCGCACGGCATGCAGCATCGTTGGCCGGGCTGGCGGGAGCAAAGTTCCCTTGGCAAAGCGGCAGCGACGGGAGCGAGGAAACCCCGAAATGGCTGTACAACGACAGGTCCGGCAGATGGGTCCGGGACTACTCGCATCTGCAGGTGCACTCCGGCCTGGCGGTCGCCTTCAACGCCTGGCAGTACTTCCAGGCAACCGGGGACAAGCTCTGGCTGCTTCAGAAGGGGGCTGAACTGGTCATTGAGGTTGCCCGCTTCTTCTTCTCGTTGGCGGCATACGACCAGGATGGTGCGCGGTATCACGTTCGTGGCGTTGTGGGCCCGGATGAATACCACACGGCATATCCCGGCCGCGACGAACCAGGGTTGAATGACAATGCCTACACGAACGTCATGGCGGCGTGGGTTTGCTCCCAGGCCGCGGGGATCATGGCATTCCTGCACGGCAGTGAGCGCGCCGGGCTGATGGACCGTCTTGGCGTCACGGATGAGGAAGCGGCCGGGTGGGAACGTTTGGGGACCACGATGTATGTGCCCTTTCACAGAGACGGGGTCATCAGCCAGTTTGAGGGCTACGAGCAGCTGAAGGAGCTCGACTGGGAACATTACCGCGACACCTATGGTGACATTGAGCGGCTGGACCTGATCCTGGAAGCCGAAGACGACGAAACCAACGGCTACAAGCTGGCAAAGCAGGCAGACGTCCTGATGCTTCCATACCTCCTGGGACACGAGGGGCTGCTCACCGTCCTGCAACGCCTGGGCTACGGGTTTACGCACGAGCAGCTCAACCGGACCATCGAGTACTACCTTGCCAGGACCGCCCATGGTTCGACATTGAGCCGCGTTGCCCACGCCTCCGTGCTGGCCGGAGTTGACGCCGACCGGGCCTGGGACAGCTTCCGTGAAGCGCTCGACGCCGACCTCGACGACACGCAGCACGGCACCACGCGCGCGGGCATCCATTTGGGTGCGATGGCTGGAACCATCGACGTGGTGCAGCGCAGCTTTGCGGGGCTAAGGTTTAGCGGCGACACCATCCTGTTTGCTCCCAACCTGCCCACAGGGCTGCGCGCGGTTGCCTTTGATGTCCTGTACCGGGGACACCGCCTTCGCATTCATCTTAAGGACGGGGACATGAGCATCGCCTCGGCACCCGGTGACGCCGGGCCCATCAAAGTGCACGTGGGTGGCCAGGACGTGGGCCTCCCTCCCGGCGAGACCCGGCATTTTCCGCTGCCTTCCATGGCTTCCGGGGTGGCGGCGTCATGAAGCGGCTGGGGATCCTTACCAGCGGGGGTGACTGCCCGGGAGTCAACGCGGTTATCCGGGGAGCCGTGCTGGGCGGTGACGTTGCGCATGGGTACGAATTCCTGGGATTCCGGGATGGGTGGCGTGGTGTCCTGGAACAGGACGTTGTTCCTTTACCCCGGACGAGCGTCCGGGGGATTTCGCGCCTGGGCGGAACCATCCTGGGCACGTCCAGGACCAATCCGCTGGTAGGGAAGGGGATCGACGGCGTACGCGCCTGCGTCCAGCGCAACGGCCTCGACGGACTGATTGCCATCGGGGGAGAGGGCACCTTGGCGGCGGCCCGCGAACTGTGCGGACAGGGCATCAATGTGGTGGGGGTGCCCAAGACCATCGACAATGACCTCGGCGCCACGGACTACACGTTCGGCTTTGATACAGCGGTCCAGACTGCCACCGAGGCCATCGACCGCTTGCGGACTACAGGCGAATCCCACCACCGGTGCATGGTTGCCGAAGTCATGGGCCGCAACGCCGGCTGGATAGCGCTGCATTCGGGAATGGCTTCCGGCGCACACGCCATCCTGATGCCTGAGCATCCCGTGTCCCTGGACCAAATTTGCTCGTGGGTACTTTCCGCCCGTGACCGTGGCAGGGCGCCCCTTGTCGTCGTGGCCGAGGCCTTCGCCCCCGAGGGCCACCCAGCCCCTTACGCCCCCCGCGGCCTGGATACTTTCGGACGACCGCGCCTGGGAGGCATCGGGTTGCTGCTTGAAGGGGAACTTCAGATAAGGACCGGCATAGAAACCCGTGCCACAGTCCTGGGCCACATCCAGCGCGGTGGCGAGCCCACCGCCTTCGACCGTGTTCTTGCCACCAGGCTGGGCCTGGCTGCTGTCGAGTCAGCGGCGGCAGGAAGATGGGGCACCATGGTGTCGCTCCGTGGCACCGACATCGTGAACGTTGGCCTCGAGGAAGCGCTGGGGGCACTGAAGGTGGTGCCGGAGGCGCGCTACCAGGAGGCCGCTGTCCTGTTCGGCTGACTTTCCTCCGGCCGGAGCCGGAGGACGGCGGATCCCGTAATCCTGTCGGCTGCCAGGTCTTCCAAAGCCCTGTCCGCAGCCTCGAACGGATAGGCGGTGGTGGTGATGGCCAGGGAAAGCCGGGCCGCGAGGGCCAGGAACTCACGCCCGTCGGCCCGGGTATTGGCCGTCACGCTGCGCACCTGGCGTTCGAAGAAGAGTTCCCTGCCGTAATCCAGGGAGGGGATGCCGCTCAGGTGGATCCCGGCGATGGCCAAGGTCCCGCCACGGTCCAGGGCACGCAGCGCCACCGGGACCAGGCCTCCCACCGGGGCGAACAGAATGGCAGCATCGAGCGGTACCGGCGGGCTGTCGTACGCGTCTCCCGCATACTCGGCTCCCAACTCCAGTGCGAGCGCCCGGGCATTTTCAGAACGCGTCATCACGAACACGGAGGCGCCCTGCTTGAGGGCAAGCTGGGCCGTAATGTGCGCAGAGCTGCCGAAGCCGTAGATGCCCAGGCGCCCGCCAACGGGCAGGGCGGCGCGCTTCAGGGCCCGGTATCCGATGATCCCGGAACAGAGCAGCGGGGCGGCTTGTTCGTCGGTGAAGACCGGGGGCACCGGGTAGGCAAAATCCTCTACGACAGTCATCTGCTCGGCAAAGCCGCCATCCCTGTCCCATCCGGTGAACACCGGCGAGAGGCACAGGTTCTCGTCGCCGCGGCGGCAGTAGTCACAGCGGCCGCAGACACCGCCCAGCCATGCCACCCCGACCCTGTCACCGACCCTGAAGCGGGAGCAGTCCGGCCCCGTTTCAATGACGACGCCGACTGCTTCGTGCCCGGGCACCACCTGCGGGTGCCGCGGAGGCAGATCTCCCTCAGTGAGGTGGAGGTCGGTGCGGCAAACGCCGCAGACGCTTACTTCCACCAGGATTTCACCGGCTGCCGGCCGGGGCGCGGCGCGGATCCCCTGTACCAGCGGACGGGTGGACACGGCACCGGGCTCATTCACCCACCATGCGCGCACTGTTTCTCCTGCCTGGAGCCTACTGGCCCGTGCCTCGTGGCGGCCCGCCTACTCGAAGCCGGCCCGCCTACTCGAAGCAGGCCCGGGTTGCGTCGTCCAAGGGGGTCTGCCACAAAAGCGGGGCGCTCACGGTGAAGCGCCGTCCCGTTACCGACTCCGGCGTGATACGGATGAAATGCTCCTGCCCCACGCCCTGCCAGGGAAACAGGGCCCGTCGGATGTTATCAAGGTCAGGTCCTGTCGGCGCTGTGTCAACAGCCTTGCCTTTGACCACGACGCTCCAGGCCAGGCCGAACTGTGCGCTGACAGCATCTGCTTCCAGCGCCACGGTGGCGTCCGACTGGATGGCCTGCTGCTTGGTGCCGGCGCCGGTCCGGAAAACCAGCGTTTGGCCGTCCACCTTGTAGTTGACGGGAAAGACATCGGGATGGCCACCGGTGATGACGGCCAGCCGCCCCACCCCGGTTTGGCCGAGGAGCGTCCAGCACTCTTCCGCATCGAGGATTTCCGGCACAGGTACGTTTGTGTTGTCAGTCATAGGCCACAGCGTAGGCAACTCTCCGGCGTCCGGAAAGGGCATAAAGGCCCGGCGAAAAAGGAAGGACCTATGGCACTTGGGACCCGCCCGGCACGGTGGGACGCTGTGGGATGCCTGCTGGGGCTGCACAGTCGGCGCAAGCCGCCCGGCACGCCACAGGGCCGGCCCTCAGCCAAAGGAGAATCCCATGAAAGCCCTCGTCTATGGCGGACCCGGGGAGAAGTCCTGGACCGACGTCCCGGACCCCAGGATCCAGCAACCCGGTGACGCCATCGTCAAAGTCGACACCACCACCATCTGCGGCACGGATTTGCACATCCTCAAAGGTGACGTTCCCGCCGTCGAAAAGGGGCGCATCCTGGGCCATGAGGGCGTAGGAACCGTCGTGGAAACCGGTCCGTCCGTCACCGGCCTGAAGATAGACGACCGCGTCATCATCTCCTGCATCAAATCCTGCGGCCACTGCGCCAACTGCAGGACGGGCCTCTATTCACACTGCCTCGGGGCCGAAGGTGCGGAAGGCACCGGGTGGATCTTCGGCCACCTGATCGACGGGACCCAGGCGGAGTATGTCCGGGTTCCCTATGCCGAAAACTCGCTGCACCTGCTGCCTGAGGGCGTCAGCGACGAGCAGGCGGTGATGCTGTCCGATATTCTTCCCACCGGGTTCGAAATCGGCGTCCAGTACGGCCGGGTCAAGCCGGGCGACAGCGTAGCCGTGGTCGGTGCCGGGCCCGTGGGACTGGCGGCGATCACCACAGCCGGGCTCTATGGGGCTGCCACCGTGGTGGCCATCGACCTGGACGCCAACCGCCTCGAAAAGGCGATGGAGTTCGGCGCCACGGACACTGTCCTCTCGGGCAGCGGCAATTGGAAGGAACAGGTCATGGCCCTGACCGGAGGGCGCGGCGTCGACGTCGCCATCGAGGCCGTGGGCGTCCCCGCGACCTTTTCCATGTGCACCGGGATAGTACGGCCCGGCGGATCTGTGGCCAACGTGGGGGTGCATGGAAAACCAGTGGAACTGCATCTGGAAAATCTATGGATCCAGAACATCAACATCAGCATGGGCCTGGTGAATACCAACACCACGCCGATGCTGCTCAGGCTCGTGGCCCAGGGGAAGATCAAGGCGGAGAAATTCGCCACGCACCACTTCGGCTTCGACCAGTTCCTCGACGCCTACGACACGTTCTCCCGGGCTGCCGAGACCAAGGCGCTCAAGGTGATTCTCACGTCGTGACGTCCTGCCTGGAACTGCACGTCCTGACGGGAACTGCGGAGGGTTGCCGGGGGCCTAGAGCCAGTCCGCGGAGAAGTCGACCGGCGGCCACCACCGAGTGCGCGACCGCACGGCAAAACGCCGCCCGGTGATGTCCGTGGGGGTAAGGGCCACCAGATGGTCCTTGATACCCGGCTCCCACGGTTCCCGGTCGGCATCGCCGTCCGGCAAAGCCATCCGTTCCTCATCGAAGGGTTCCGGCCGGCCTTTGGCCACTACGCTCCAGACTTCCGTGGCGTACGGATTGAGCCCGTCCACTTCGAGCGCAGCAACTGCCCCACTGAGCAGGGCGCGCAGCTTGGTGCCCGGTGCCGTGCGGAACACCAGCGTTTCTCCGGTAACGGAAAAGTTCACGGGAAAAATCTCGGGCACATCACCGTTGATGACTGCCAGTAAGCCGATATAGGAGGACCGAAGATACCGCCAGCATTCGTCATGTTTCAACAGTTCGGTCCGGGACCCGGCAGGCGAATCAGTCATGCTACCGATCCTAGAGCCTTGACAGCAGCCGCGCACGGGTGGGTACAGGACCCGGTGTGGCGCCCGGACGTTGGAACAGGAACGTCAACCCACATCTCCTGAAGAGGGATTCGACCCCCACGCAGGCGGCGATGACGGCCGTGGTCAAGGCAAGCGGATAAATAAGCGCGATGGGCAATGACTTCGAGATGGCGGGCTCAACCGGCGACAAGGGGCCGTGGAAAGCCAGGACAAGGAAATCCATAATGGGCGCGTGCAGGAGATAGATGCCAAGGGTGCGCCGCCCAATCCACGACCCTGCCACCGCAATGAGCCGGCACCTGGTGACTGCACTGATCACCGCTACCAGTGCAATCACAGCGGCCAATCCTTGAAGGATGAAGACGGCCTGATCGAGTCCGGGGTGGTTCTCCGGCAGCGCCATCAGGGCAGCGAGGGCCGGGAGTGACACAGCGAGACAGCGCAGCCTGCGGGCGCCCGCGATGTGCAGGAAGATGTTCTTTCCGTAGACACCGGCGGCGAAGAAGACCGCAAGCTCCGGGACTTTGCCCCACTGGTAAGCAGTGCTGTCTACCAGCGTTGCGGTGATGATGCTCAGGGCTGCAAGAGCGGCCAGTACCACCCACGACGGGAGCTTCCTGCAGAGGGTCAGCAGCGGGACGTAGACGGCCAGGGCGTAAATGAACCAGAGGGGAGTGTCCGGGGCGATGAGCTGCAGGAAGAAATCACCGACAGAGACAACCCGCTGCGGCCGCGGCGAACCCGCCAGGACGATGCCGAGCAGTGCATAGAGAAGCAGCCATACGGCGTACAGGTAATAGTTGCTCAGGCTGGAATTCCATGCCCTGCCGTTCCCGAACCCGTTACGGACCTTGGATGCCGCAAGGATTCCGGAGACGGCAAGGAGCAGCGGCATGCGAACTGAGCCGAGTCCGGTTGCCACCATGTCCCAGAAGGCGAACGCAGCGCTGGCATCGTGCTCGAACCGGAGGAAGTGCCACAACCCAACGTGGAAGAGCACCACCGCGACGACGCACAGGCCCCGCGCCGCATCAATCCATTCGACGCGGACCTTTGCCGGCTGCTCCACAGCGGCTGGTCCGTGATTCCCCCATGACATTGCCCCAAGCTAACAGCGGGGCAGCAGGTATTTCTCTACTTGATGGAATATTGAGGGCGTTGGGGGTACCCCTCACGAAGTGCAGCGCTGCCCCTCCACCGTTCACCGAAGGCGTAGCCGGCGCGGGACTGGATTCGGGCCCTGCATCGTTGACTTCCGTAAGGCCCCTGAGGGCACCCGACCGCCGAGAGCGGACTGAATCCGGAGGTGCGCCATGGAACAGGCGCAAGAACCAATGCCAGCGGACACAGGCGACGTCCTGGACTCCTACTCGCAGACGGTGATGCGGGTGGCGGCAGCAGTCACCCCCCACGTTGCAGCGATTGAAATGACGGCGCAGCGCCGCAATGGACGGGTCAGGGTGGGCGCAGGTTCCGCGGTCCTCTTCACCGAGGACGGCTACCTGCTCACAAACTCCCACGTGGTGGTAAGCACCCGGGAAGGCTTCGCGGTCTTTGGCGACGGCAGCAGGATGGAGCTGGAACTGGTGGGCGCGGACCCGTTGTCAGACCTTGCCGTGGTGAAAGGTTCGCGGCCCGGGATCCGGCCTGCAGAGTTCGGTGCGGCGGAATCCCTCCGGGTGGGCCAACTCGTGGTCGCAGTGGGAAACCCGCTGGGACTGGCCGGTTCGGTGACTGCGGGGGTGGTCAGCGGCCTGGGCAGGGCTATTCCGGTCTGGTCGGGCGGAAACCGGCGGGTCATCGAGGACGTCATCCAGACAGACGCGGCCCTGAACCCCGGAAACTCCGGCGGTGCGCTGGCGGACACCCATGCCAGGATCGTGGGCATCAACACTGCCGTGGCCGGAGCCGGATTGGGGCTGGCGATCCCGATCAACGCCACCACCCGCAGGATCATCTCCGCGCTCCTGTCAGACGGGAGGGTGCGCCGCGCGTACCTGGGCCTGGTAAGCACCCCCATGCAGCTCGGCTCCAGCGCCGTGATCCGGACCGGGCTGCGCGAAGGGCTCCGGGTCGTTGAGGTGCTGCCCGGTTCGCCCGCAGGCACGGCAGGCCTGTCCGCAGGGGACGTGATCGTCACAGCCGGCGGCCGTCCCGTCAGCAACGCCGAGAGCCTGCAGCGCCTGCTGTTCGCCGATGCCATCGGCCGGCCCCTCGACCTGGCCGTCCTGCGCGACGGCGTCGAGCTCCACCTGACAGCTGTTCCGGAGGAAATGACGGCCAACGGTGCTGGATAAGGGTCGACGGCGGCCCGGCACCGTGGGCGGGCACGTCCGGAAGGCGAAGCACGGAAGGCGAAGTACGAAAGACTACTGGCTGACCGGTGGCGCTTCCACGTCAGCGATGCCCACGAAACGCGTCCCCACGCCGTCGTACTCGCTGCGGACGCAGCCGGGGCGCACGGCGGGAACGTCGGAAGGGGCATGATGCCCGCACACCACGTAGGTGAAGTCCGGCCACCACTTCTTGGGCCGGGCGGCTTCCTCGTACCCGCAGACGGCGCATTCCAGGTGTACCCAGACGGGCCGCTTGCCGGTCCGGTTGGCCCGTGACTGCACCAGCCAGGGCGGGGGATTGTCCATGATGCCGCGGAGCTCGTCCTCCGACATCCATTTCGGCAGGCCGTGGCGCTGTGCCATCTCAAGGGGAACATCAAGGGTTATTGCTGCGTCGCGTCTGCTGATCATCACCTTCCACAATACGGGAACCGGCCAAATCGGCGGAGGTGAACGGGGCTAGCTTCCCAGGACGCAGCCTGGGTGCGGGGTGTCGCTGGAGACCCACAACGCTGAGGCGATTTCGTCAGCAAGGTCGTACTCGCGGGTGCCGCCGGAACCGGCGATCCGCACCATAAGGGCGCCGCCAAACGGCCTCCGTCCCATCACCTCGACTTCCGCGTCGAGGTCGATGTCCTGGGCGGCGAGGTACCGCAGGTGTTCAGGGTTGTCATCGCTGATCCTGGTGATCTTGCCGCTGTGTCCCTGGTCCAGCGCGGCGAGCAGGTGGGCGCGCGGCATCAGGACCTGGCCGTCCGCGGTGGGGATGGGGTCGCCGTGCGGGTCCCGCTTAGGGTCTCCGAGCTTCGCGGCGACGCGTTCGATGAACGTATCCGACACGGCATGCTCCAGCTGTTCAGCTTCATCGTGGACCTCGTCCCAGCTGTAGCCGAGCCGCTGGACGAGGTAGGTCTCGATGAGCCGGTGGCGCCGGACCATTGACAGTGCCAGCCGCAGGCCGGCCTCGGTCAGCGTGACGGCGCTGTAGGGCTTGTGGTCCACCAGGCCCTGGTCCTTCAGCTTCCGGACCATTTCCGAGACCGAGGAATTTGCCACTCCCAGCCGCTGTGCCAGCTGGGAGGACGTGATGGGCTTGTCCTGCCATTCGGTGAATGAGTAGATGACCTTGACGTAGTCCTCGATTGAGGAGGAGGGCGCGCTGGTCTTCACATGCCCAAGCCTACCGGTTTGGCCGGTGCGGCAGCGTGCGCTGCTTCGGCCACCCCGCCGCAAACCGCGTGCGTCATGACTTGGTGGCGCGCCAGGCCAGGGTGAGGTAGGGAAGGTCAAGTTCCTGGCCGTGGGCATGGGCCAGGTGCTCGTGCAGGTACCAGTCCAGGTTGGCCAGAACTTTTGCCCGCGTCGCCTCGCCGGCACGCAGATAGTAGCTGCGCGACTTGGTGAGTTCCATCAAGTCACCGGTGGTCACCCTGTCCTGCCAGTGGGTGACGTGCCCTTCGAGCCCGTGGAATTCGGGCCCGACGACGGGCTTGTGGCCGGGTCGGTACACATCGCCGGCGTGCATGATCCGGGAAAGCCGGTGCACCCAGGGGATGGAGGTGTCCAGCTGGTTCCAGACCAGGCCGAGCGTTCCGTGCGGGCGCAGGACGCGCGCCAGCTCGGTGCTTGCCGCGAGGGGGTCGCACCAGTGCCACGCCTGGGCAACGGTGACGACGTCGAAGGCAGCGTCGGGAAGGCCTGTCGCCTCGGCAGTCCCAGGCGCAGCCGTGGCGGCGGGGCAGTGGGCCTTCAGCTGGGCGAGCATGTCCGCAGAGGGGTCGACGGCGGTGACGTTCAGCCCCATGGCCAGCAGCAACGCGGTGAACTTTCCCGTACCCGCGCCCACGTCCAGGGCGTCATGGGCTCCGGCCGGTACCAGCCACCGTGCAGATTCCGCAGGGTAGCCGGGCCGGACGCGCTGGTAGTGGCGGCCGCCGTCCTGGAAGCTCTGCCCGAGCTCCGTGCGCCGGCCGTTATCAAGCCTGGGGCCACCCCGAACCACGCGTGGCCTCCTTCTGGTGCTGCCTGCGGATGTCCTTCGAATTTACCGCATGCCCGGCATCAGCAGGCAGTCGCCGCCCCGCCGCTCAGTCGTCGAGGCAGGGGGCTGCGCCGGCCGTCCCGGGAGTGTTGGGCGCCCAGTGCGGGTAGGTGCGGACATCGTTGGCGGGCACCCAGCGGCCCGCGTCCACCACGTAGTCCCATCCCAGTCCGTTGCTGCGCAGTGTCCGGATGCCGGTGAGGAGGCGTTCGGCGTCCTCCAGCCGCGAACCCACGCCGAAACTTGCCCGGAGGGAACCGGACGGCAGGCCCAGGCGCTTCAACAGGGGGTGGGCGCAGAAGCGTCCGTCGCGCAGGCCCACCCCGTGCTCTGCGGAAAGGTAGGCGGCCACCAGCCCTGCGTCGTAGCCCTCGACTGAGAAGTTGACCACGCCGATGGTGTCCGTTTCCGGGTTGGTGTCCTTGAAGATCTGGTGGACGGTGACGCCGTCGATGTCCTGCAGGCCCTCCACCAGGAAAGACCTGATCGCTGACTCGTGGGCATGCCACCGGTCCTGGTCGAGTTCGGCGATGACCTGGGTGGCGCGGGCCAGGGTGGCGGCGCCAAGGACGTTCGGCGAGCCCCCCTCATGGCGGGCCGGCCCGGTGGCCCAGCTGACGCCGTCGAGCCGTGCTTCCTTGACCGCCCCGCCGCCGGCGAGGTGCGGGACGCCGGTGTCCAGCCAGTCGGGACGTCCCACCAGGACACCCGCGCCGAACGGCGCGTACAGCTTGTGGCCGGAAAAGGCGAGGTAGTCGACGCCGTCCGCGCTGATGTCCACCCGGCGGTGCGGAGCGAGCTGGGCCGCGTCCACCACGATCCGGGCACCGTGCTGGTGGGCCAGCGCGGCCAGGGCCCGGATGGGAAGAATCTCGCCGGTGACGTTGGAGGCGCCGGTGACCGCCAGCAGGCTGACTCCGCCCTGCTCCAGTTCGGTCCGGACGGCGTCCAGGGTGCCCGCCACCGTGTCGGCGGCAACGATGCTGCGGTGCGGAACCCCCTGCCACGGCAGGAGGTTGGCATGGTGTTCGATGTCCAGGTAGAGGACTTCGCCGTCATGCCGGCCGTTGGTGGCAGGCAGGCAGCCGGCCAGGAGGTTCAGCGAATCGGTGGTGTTGCGGGTGAAGATGACCGAATCGTCCGGCCGCCCACGAAGTCCCGGACAATGCTGCGTGCATTCTCGTAAACGGACGTGCTGATCTGGGACGCGTAGCCGGCCCCCGGTGGACGCTCGCGTAGTAGGGCAGGATCTCGTTCAGGTAGGCGGAGACCACGGAGAGCGCCGGAGCGGATGCGCCGTAGTCAAGGTTCGCGTACCGGATGTGGCCGCCGGAAATCAGCGGTGCCTGGATTTCGGCGCCGGTGACGGCAGCAAGGGGACGGCCGGCAACGGCGTGGCGATCGCCGGCAATGCGGCCTTCGGCAATGGCGGGTTGGGGGGAGACGGTGGCAGTTGTCACAGAGACCTCACTTGAATACAGGACTCCGGCATAGGGAATCCGCGCTTGCCGCATCCACTCCGGACCGGCCTGGTCGTCACCCGGGGCACCCCGCCGCGAATGGAGGGTTGCTTACCAGCAAACCGGGGTTTTGCGCTGGCACTCGTGACCTGCATAAAAGCGTAGGACATGGGGCGGCCAGGATTGAAGCCGCGGCAATTGTTAAGGGCTTTGTTACGCAATATCGAATAAACGACGCCGGACACCCCCGTCTGGAGGTGTCCGGCGTCGCAATGTTCGTTTAAGGGGGCAAATCGTGGCAGTTACAGCAGGTCGTCCAGGTACGGGTTGAGGCGGTGCAGCACTTCTGAGTGCAGGATCGAGTTGGTGGCCAGCGCGTTCCCGCCGAACGGTCCGTCCTCGCCTTCGAGGGAGGTGAACCGGCCGCCCGCCTCAACGACGATCGGCACCAGCGCAGCCATGTCGTAGAGGTTGAGCTCCGGTTCGCAGGCGATGTCCACGGAGCCCTCTGCCACCATGCAGTACGACCAGAAATCGCCGTAGGCCCGGGTCCGCCAGACGTCCTCGGTCAGCCCAAGGAATTCGTCGAGGTTTCCGCGTTCCTTCCAGCCGGTCAGGCTGGAGTAGGAGAGGGAGGCGTCGGAGAGGCTGGACACGTTCGAGACGCGCAGCCGGGTAGCAGCTGCCAGGGACCGGCCCATGTACGCGCCCATGCCCTTTGCCGCCCACCAGCGCTTGCCGAGGGCCGGGGCGCTGACGACGCCCACCACGGGCTCGCCTTCGTCCACCAGGGCGATCAGCGTGGCCCAGACCGGGACGCCCCGGACAAAGTTTTTCGTCCCGTCAATGGGATCGATGATCCAGCGCCGTGAACCGTGCCCGGTGCTGCCGAATTCCTCGCCCAGGACGGCATCGCGTGGCCGGGAGCGGGAGAGCTGGCCGCGGATGGCCTCCTCGGCTGCCTTGTCGGCGTCGGTGACGGGCGTCAGGTCCGGCTTGGTCTCAACGTGGAGGTCCAGGGCCTTGAAGCGGCCCATGGTCTGGTCATCCACGGAGTCGGCCAGGACATGGGCCAGGCGCAGGTCATCGTTGTAGCTCGAAGCGGGTTGGATCATGGTTACAAACTACCGTCTGCGGACGTTTCTGCCGGGAGAACGCGTCAGTTGACGCTGCCGAGCTCTTTGGTTTCCTGTGCTTCCATGCGGGGGTCAGCGCCGAGCAGCCGCCGGAGCGATGCCAGGCGTGCCGGGCCGGTGGGACCTGCGTGCCCGCCTGCCACCCAGTCGTCCAGGCCGCAGTTCACCGCGTTTACAGTGTGCTTGCAGCCGCGTTCACAGTTTTCGATGCCGGGGGAGAGGTCGGGAAAGGAGCGCAGGATCCGGTCCGGGTCCACGTGTGCCAGTCCGAAGGAACGGATGCCGGGGGTGTCAATGATCCAGCTGCCGCGCGTCTGCCAGGCGCAGGGCCAGGGCTGACGACGACGTGTGGCGGCCGCGCCCGGTGACCGCGTTTACTCCACCTGTGGCCCGCTCGGCACCGGTCAGCGCGTTCACCATGGTGGACTTGCCCACGCCGGAGTGCCCCAGCATTACGGTGACCTTGCCGTCGAGGTGGTCGCGCAGGGCGGCGACCGCAGCGCTGTCCAGCCTTGCCGAGAGGCCGTCGTCGGACCTTGCGTCGATCCCCGAGGCTCGAGCATCCGCAGTCCGGCTGATGATCACCGGGAAGTCCAGGTGGGTGTAGTTGGACAGCAACTCCGCAGGGTCCTTGACGTCGGCCTTGGTGACCAGCAGGATCGGCTCGATTCCTGCGTCGTAGGCAGCCACCAGGGCGCGATCGATGAACCCGGTTCGCGGCTCCGGGTTGGCGGCCGCCACCACAATCACCAGTTGGTCGGCGTTGGCCACGACGGCCCGCTCAACGGGGTCGGTGTCGTCGGCGCTGCGGCGCAGGAGGGTATGGCGGTCCTGGATCTTTACCAGTCGGGCCAGCGTGTCCGGGGCCCCGGACACGTCCCCCACGAGCGAGACGAAGTCGCCGGCCACCACGGGCGAGCGGCGCAGTTCGCGGGCCCGCGCTGCGATGACAACGCGCTCGTTGTCCGAGTCTTCGCCCACCACTGCCGTGTACCGTCCGCGGTCCACCGTGATGATCCGACCGGTCACGGCATCGTCGTGGCTGGGCCGGTCCTTGGTCCGGGGCCGGGAGCCTTTCTTGCTGGGGCGGATCCGGACGTCTGATTCGTCCCAGGAATCAGTGCTCCGCGCCACTGCCGCGCCCTTCCGGCCCCGGCGCCCCGGCAGCATCCTGGGCCAGCATGCTTGCCCAGAGCTGCGGGAAGTCGGGCATGGTCTTGGCTGTGGTGGCGATGTCCTCCACCTGGACGCCGTCCACCGCGAGGCCAAGGATCGCCCCGGCAGTGGCCATGCGGTGGTCGGCGTAGCTGTGGACGACGCCGGCGTGCAGCCGGGCGGGCCGGATGACCAGGCCGTCGCTGGTTTCCTCGGCGTCGCCGCCGAGCCGGTTGATTTCCGCGACCAGGGCCGCCAGCCGGTCGGTCTCATGTCCCCTGAGGTGTGCGATCCCGCTGAGCCGGGAGGGCCCCGTGGCAAGGGCGCACAGGGCCGCGACGGTAGGAGCCAGCTCACTGGTGTCAGCGAAGTCACCGCCCCTGATCTCCGGGCCGCCCGTGACGGTCAGGACGCCGTCGGCCAGGGTGACGGTGGCTCCCATCCGGGTCAGGATGCCGCGCCAGAGGTCGCCCACCTGCTGCGTTTCCGTGGGCCAGTTGGGGATGCGGACCGTGCCCCGTGACGCCAGGGCCGCCGCCAGGAAGGGCCCGGCATTGGACAGGTCCTGTTCAATCCTTTGGTCGAAGGCGCGGATGGGTCCCGGCGCCACCACCCAGTGGTTGGGGACCGAGTCGTCCACTGACACGCCGGCGCCGCGCAGGACAGCCACCGTCATGTTGATGTGGTCCAGGCTCGGCACCGGCTTGCCCACGTGCTCAAGGTGCAGGCCCTCGTCGAACCTTGCTCCCACCAGCAGGAGGGCGGAGACGAACTGCGACGAGGCGCTGGCATCGATCACCAGGTGGCCGCCCCGGACTGCGCCTGTGCCTTCCACCACGAACGGGAGCGACGACGGGGCGCTGCCGTCTTCGGCGGAAACGGCCACGCCCAGGGCTTTGAGGGCTTCGATGATGGTCCCCATGGGACGCTTCCGGGCATGCGGATCGCCGTCGAACACGCTGGCTCCGTTGCGGAGCGCCGCGAGCGGCGGGACGAACCGCATGACGGTGCCGGCAAGCCCACAGTCGATCCTGGTGGCGGACGGCGCGGCTGCCGCCGGGAGCGGAACAACCTCCAGGTCAGGTCCAAAGGAGCCGTCCCCGGGCACTTCGGTGATGGTGGCGCCGAGCTGCCTGAGCGCCTCGATCATGAGCGCGGAGTCCCTGGAGTGCAGGGGGGCCCGGAGCCGGGACGGTCCGTCCGCGAGGGCCGCGAGGACCAGGTACCTGTTGGTCAGGGACTTCGAGCCGGGGACGGTTACGGTGGCATTGACGGGCCGGGCTGCGAAAGGTGCGGCCCAGTGCTGGACGGGTGTTCCGGATGCGTCCCGGGTGGCAGCTGCTGCGGTCATTCGTGCTTAGGCTCCCGCGGCGTGCTCGACGGCGCGGCGTACGGCCTTGTCCGCCTTGTTCAGCTTCTTGGTGGTGGTCCTGCGGGCGTCGGCGGCCAGGTGCGAAGCGTTGCGGCGCGCGTCGGCGGCAAGGTGTTCGGCGCGCCAGGCGAGGCCGGGCTTGCCTGCAGTATCCACGGATGCGAGCAGGGCGCCGCCACTGAGGGAGAGGTTCTTGAGCAGCTGGTTCCTGCGGCCTTCGCGCCCTTCCTTGCTGCTGATGTCCGCGCTGCGCCACTCAACGAAGGTGTTCAGGAGGGAGACCACGGTGAGCAGGCCGGCGGAGAGCCGGGAGAATTTGCCAAGGCCGAACAGGACGCCGGCTCCCACCTGGGTTCCGCCGATGACGCGGGCCAGGGTCTTCTCGCTCGTCTGGAAGGGCAGCGAGGCCGCAGCCTTGCGCAGCAGGGGGGAGAGCTGCTGGGCAGTGTCGTCGGAGTTCTTGAGCTTATCCAGTCCGGCAAGAACGAAACTGGAAGCGAGCATGGGCCGGGCGAGCGTGCGGACAAAGGACATGGATTTCCTCCTGGATGGACGAGCCGCGGCGAGCGGCGGAGTCGGTCCTAGTCTTGCACTTTTGGGGAATATTTGCCCGTGGAAGACGGTTATGGCTGTCGGGTCCGCGGGACGGGCCCGGCGATCATTCACCCGATACAGAGCGGAGTTGGGCCTTGCGGAAGGTGTTGGACGGGACCAGACAGGCAGGACCGGTGGCAGTGGACAAACTGGCCGCCGAGCCGCCGGAGTACGGCATGCCCCTTGCGGGGCGCCTGACAGTAGACTTGAAGGCAATGAGCACCCTGGATCCGGCCGTCGCGGCCATGTATGAGGCTTCTCCCGGCGAAGCGAACGGCAGCGCAGGCGCAGCGCCCCTGCCTGCCGGACAGGCAGATGCCGGTCCGCTGGCCGTTGAAGCGGACGCTGAGGACAGCACCCTGGACGTTGCCACCGAGAGCGTGGAGCAACGCCGGCTTCGCTTTGAGCGGGACGCCATGCAGTATGTCGACCAGCTGTACTCCGCGGCCATGCGTATGGCACGGAACCCGTCAGACGCGGAGGACCTGGTCCAGGAGGCTTACACGAAAGCTTTCTCGGCCTTCCACCAGTACAAGCCGGGCACAAACCTCAAAGCCTGGCTCTACCGGATCCTGACCAACACGTACATCAACCTGTACCGCAAGCGGCAGCGCGAGCCACTGCAGTCGAACTCGGACAGCATCGAGGACTGGCAGCTGGCCCGGGCGGAATCGCACACGTCAAGTGGACTGCGTTCGGCAGAGGCTGAAGCCCTGGACCACCTTCCGGATTCCGACGTCAAGAGGGCGCTGCAGGACATTCCGGAGGAGTTCCGCCTGGCGGTCTATTTCGCTGACGTGGAGGGCTTCGCCTACAAGGAAATCTCAGACATCATGAACACGCCCATCGGCACCGTGATGTCCCGGCTCCACCGCGCGAATGTTGCGGGACATGCTCGCGGAATACGCCGCCGAGCGGGGATTCAAAACGGCCGCAAATGCGTCGGATGCGGCAGGAAGCAAAGCACAGGAGAACAGGAAATGAGCGACTGCCAGGGATTGGGCGACTGCGACGATACCCGGATGCAACGCATCTACGAGTACCTTGACGGGGCACTGACCCGCGAGGATATTACGGAAATCAAGAACCACCTTGATGACTGCCCCGAGTGCACGGAGCAGTATGACCTCGAGTGCGTCATCCGCAACATGGTCAAGCGGTCCTGCACCGAGTCTGCGCCGGACAATCTGAAGAACGCCATCCTGGACCGGATCCACGCGATCCGTCCCGTGGAGGCGTAGGTACAAGACGCGGTTCGCCCCGTCAGGGCCGAAGACAGCAAAGGACCCCGTAAGCCGAGAGGCTTGCGGGGTCCTTCACTTGAACCGTAGTCCCTGGCATTTGCCTAGGTGTTGGGGCGCTTCCCGTGGTTCGCGCCGCCACGCTTACGGTCACGACGCTTGCGTGCACGCTTGCTCATAGCTGGCCTCCTTACTGTTGGTACTCAAAAGAGCTGCCCTCAAGTCTCCCACATGATCTGGCGCCCCGCGAACCGGGAAACGGCGGATGACCTGCGGGAGGGCTGGCATGGCGGGGTGCTAGGGCTGAAGGGTGCCACGGATGGCCGCACGGGCTTCGTCCAGGGCCGTCCTGACGGTCTCCAGCGTCGCGGGGCTGATGGGCCGGTGCGTGGCCTGGCGCCGCAGGTCCGCGCGAAGCTCGTCGCGGAAATCCTGCAGCAGCAGTTCTGCC
Source organism: Arthrobacter sp. DNA4 (assembly GCF_024362385.1). Taxonomy (NCBI): domain Bacteria; kingdom Bacillati; phylum Actinomycetota; class Actinomycetes; order Micrococcales; family Micrococcaceae; genus Arthrobacter; species Arthrobacter sp. DNA4. Next base: position 2,939,857 of record NZ_CP101466.1, on the reverse strand, counting down.
TCCCTGAGCGGTTGCCCCCTGCGCGCCTGCGGCTGGCCGCTTCCCGGCGGGGTGGTGGCCGACGCAGCCGCGGCACGGGCTGCCTCCGCCGCTGCGGCAAGGTCGCTGCGGAACCCCCGCATGCTGCTGCGGATGTCCTCCTTGAGGGTTCCGGAAAGCCGTTGCACCGAAGCTGCGATGTCATTCTCAACGCCCGCCAGGTCCTCCCGGCGCCGGTTCAGTTCAGCAAGGCCGGCTGCTGTGATGCGGTAGTTGGTGCGCCGTCCCGCCGGCTCGGTGGCCACCAAGCCGTCCTCTTCGAGTTTGCCCAGCCTGGGGTAGACGGTCCCCGCACTCGGTGAATAAGTCCCGCCGAACCGGTCCTTGAGCGCCTTGATGAGCTCGTAGCCGTGCTTGGGGCCGCTTTCGAGCAGGGAGAGGAGATAGAGGCGCAACGCACCGTGTGCGAAGACGGGAGCCATCAGCGTTCAGCTTCCCCATTGGAGTCGACGGGCGCGGGCGCGTGCGAGATGGAGGTCTTGCCGGACACCGAGTTGGTCCGGACGAGCATCAGTTGCCCATCGGGCCCGGCAATCGTCTCCACTTTGCCGTTCGTCAGGAGGCACTGGTGCCCGTCGAGGATGACCGCCCCGCCGGCGGACTTGGCCACGATGTCGACGCCCACGTCAGCCGGCAGGCTGATGGTGAGGTCTCCCGAGACGGAGTTGGAGCCAAAATCCTGCGTGTAATCGAGCAGGTCGAAGCTGAGGTGTCCGCTGACGGTGTTGGTGCGTACATGGCTGAAGTGGCCGGACGCCGTGACCTCACCGGAGATGCTTTTGGCGGTGAGGACGCCCCGGTGGTTCCTGACGGCCACGCTGCCGCTGACCGTGTTGACCTGCAGTTCGCCGGAGGTGTTGTCCGCAGTGACGGAACCCGACACGGTGTTGAGCCGCACGTGGGCGGAAATACCTGTGACGGTTCCATCCCCCCTCACGGTTCCGGCTTCCACCTCCACTCCACGGGGAACGAGGATGGTAATGACGGCCGAGTTGTCGCTGGTGTGGTTTACGGTCTCCATGAGGTTCTTGAACCAGCCCTGCGCGCCGTGCAGTTGGTGCCGGACCTCCAGCCTGCCGCCGTTCAGGGACACCGCCACGGGGTCGCCGTGGACCTCGGAGAATTCCAGGCGAACTGCGGGTTCGTCGTGCTCGATGATCTCAAACCTACCCCCAACCATGCCGAGCTTCACGGCCGTCACAGCGTCGATGTCGATGGTTTGCGGGCTGGCGACAGTCCAGCTTTCTCCGGTCATGGTCCCCTCCAGAAGGCGATATATCGCGTTGTCGCTCCAACGTATCGCCGCCCGGTGGCGGGGTCAAGATATATCTCGAATGGCGCTACTGGGGCGCGTCCATGCCCAGCCACTGGAACCAGCCGCGGTGCAGTACCAGCCAGGCCATGAGGCCGTACCCGGCCTGGCCGGGGGTTCCACCGTTTGCGGCGAGGTCCTGGCGCCACTGTTCGTGGTTCAGCAGGGGCGAGAACGTGTCGACGTAGAGGTGCTTGCGGCGGGTGGTCACATCCGCGAAGGCAGTATTGAGTTCGTCCAGCCGGCGGTTCTGGGCGGGGTCCAGGGTGGGGGGTGGCCCCACGACGAATACTTCGATCCTGTTCTGGGAAGCCGAGTCCAGGATATTGGCCAGGTTCAACCGGCTCCGTGCAGTGGAGAGGCCGAATTCGATGTCGCGACCCGAGAGGCCGATGACCAGCCGGTTCTCCGCCTGGGGGCTGAACCGCCTCCCGGCTTCATCCAGCCAGCGTGCAGCGAGGCCTTCCGTACCTTCCTGCGGGCAGGGGAGGGCATAGCTTTCCAGCAGCATGCCGTCCTGGGGAGTGCGGGCCAGGACGCGGCCCAGCCAGCCAAGCGCCCGGGGATCGCCCAGTCCGGCCAGCAGTTCGTCTCCTACAGCCGCGATCCGCAGCTTCCTGTCTTCCACGCGTTCCTCTTTACTTCGGTACGGGTTTACTTCGTTACGGCCGCTGCCACCGTTGCCGCCGCTGCTGCGGAGGCGCGGGGAGGCGCTGTCAATCCATTAAACAGAACTGCCCGGCCGGAGTCGGGTATTTCGACTCCGGCCGGGCAGCCTTACTGCTTACTTCCGTGCAAATGCCTGCTTCAGGAGGACATCCTGCTCCGCAGCGTGCCGTTTCATGGATCCGGCAGCGGTGGAGGCCGATGCCGGCCGGGACACCAGTCGGACGCGGCGGTCGAGGGCCTCCGGCAGGTGCAGGCCCATGAACGGCCACGGCCCCTGGTTGGCGGGCTCGTCCTGGGCCCACACCACTTCGGCGTTGGGGTACTTGGCGAGTTCCGCTTCGATCTCGGCGTGCGGCAGCGGGTAGAGCTGCTCCACGCGGACGATGGCGGTGGTCTTGTCGCCGGTCTTCTGCCGGGTGGACAGGAGATCGTAGTACAGGCGGCCGGACACCAGGAGCACACGTTCGACGGCGGTGGCCGGCAGTTGCTCGTGGTCACCGATGACGGGGCGGAAGGTGCCGTTGGTGAAGTCCTCGACGGACGACGCGGCAGCCTTCAGGCGCAGGAGCTGCTTGGGCGTGAAGATGATCAGCGGCTTGCGCGGGCGGCTGTACGCCTGGCGGCGCAGCAGGTGGAAGTGCGAGGCCGCCGTGGTGGGGTTGGCCACGATCATGTTGTCCTCGGCACACAGCTGCAGGAACCGCTCGATCCTGGCGGAGGAGTGGTCCGGGCCCTGACCCTCGTAGCCGTGCGGGAGCATCAGGACCAGCGAGGAGCGCTGGCCCCACTTCTGCTCGGCGGACGAGATGAATTCGTCGATGATGGTCTGCGCACCGTTGACGAAGTCACCGAACTGGGCCTCCCACAGGACCAGGGCGTCCGGGCGTTCCACCGAGTAGCCGTACTCGAAGCCCATGGCGGCGTATTCGGACAACAGGGAGTCGTAGATCCACAGCTTGGCCTGGTCATCGGAGAGGTTGCCCAGGGGCAGCCATTCCTTGCCGTTGGCACGGTCGTGGAAGACGGCGTGGCGCTGCACGAAGGTGCCGCGGCGCGAGTCCTGGTAAGCCAGGCGCACGGGGACGCCTTCCATGATCAGCGAGCCGAAGGCTGCAATCTCGCCGAAGCCCCAGTCGATGCCGCCCTCGCGGGACATCTGTTCGCGCTTCTCCAGAAGCTGCTTGAGCTTGGGGTGGACCGTGAAGCCGTCGGGGATCTCGACGTGTGCCTTGCCGATCCGGGCCAAGGTGTCGGCGCTGATGGCGGTGGAGGCCGGTGCGCTGACGCTGGAATCGGACTGCTGTGCCTTGGGCCGTTCGATGTCGGACACAGCAGCGGAGTCGGCGGTCACGATCGGGATAGGCGAGGTCTGGGCGGCGTGGGTCTCGGCAAAGACCCGTTCCAGCCGTTCCTGGTAGTCGCGGAGCAGCTGCTCGGCTTCTTCCTCGGTGATGTCGCCGCGGCCGATGAGTGACTCGGTGTACAGCTTGCGGACGGAGCGCTTGGCTTCGATGAGGTTGTACATCAGCGGCTGGGTCATCGAGGGGTCATCGCCCTCGTTGTGGCCCCGGCGGCGGTAGCACACCATGTCGATCACAACGTCCTTGTGGAAGCGCTGCCGGAACTCATAGGCCAGCTGGCCGATGCGGACAACAGCCTCGGGGTCGTCGCCGTTCACGTGGAACACGGGCGCCTGGATCATTTTGGCAACGTCAGTGGAGTAGGTGGACGAGCGCGACGATGACGGGGCGGTGGTGAAGCCCACCTGGTTGTTGACCACGATGTGGATGGTTCCACCGGTGCGGTAACCCCGGAGCTGGGACAGGTTGAGCGTTTCCGCCACCACGCCCTGACCGGCGAAGGCCGCGTCGCCGTGGACCATGATGGGCAGGACAGGGAACGACTCGCCCTGGTCCAGCCGGTCCTGCTTGGCCCGGACGATGCCTTCGAGGACGGAGTCCACGGCTTCCAGGTGCGAGGGGTTGGCGGCGAGGTAGACCTTGGTCTCCTTGCCGTTGTCGGAGGTGAAGGTGCCTTCGGTGCCCAGGTGGTACTTGACGTCACCGGAGCCCTGCACAGAGCGCGGATCCTGGGTGCCTTCAAACTCGCGGAACACCTGGGCGTAGGTCTTGCCGGCGATGTTCGTCAGTACGTTGAGGCGGCCACGGTGGGCCATGCCGATCGCAACCTCGTCCAGGCCGTCGTCGGCGGCATCGGACATGATGGCGTCAAGCAGCGGGATCAGGGACTCCCCGCCTTCCAGGGAGAAGCGCTTCTGGCCCACGAACTTGGTCTGCAGGAACGTCTCAAAGGCCTCGGCGGCGTTCAGCTTGGAGACAATCCGCAGCTGTTCCTCGCGGCTGGGCTTGGAGTAGGCGTGCTCCAGCTGGTCCTGGAACCACTTGCGTTCGGCAGGCTCCTGGATGTGCATGTACTCGATGCCCGTGGTGCGGCAGTAGGCATCGCGCAGGACGCCGAGGATGTCGCGGAACTTCAACATCGGCTTGCCGCCGAAGCCGCCGGTGGGCCATTCGCGGTCCAGGTCCCAGAGGGTCAGGCCGTAGGTGAGGACGTCGAGGTCCGGGTGCTTGCGCTGGACGTACTCCAGCGGGTCGGTGTCCGCCATGAGGTGGCCGCGGACGCGGAAGGAGTGGATCAGCTGCTGGATCCGGGCGACCTTGTTGATCTCGTCGGCCGGGTCCACCTGCAGGTCCGGGCTCCAGCGGACGGGCTCGTAGGGGATGCGCAGGGCTTCGAAGATTTCGTCGTAGAAGTTCTGCGCGCCCAGCAGCAGCTGGTGGACCAGCTTGAGGAACTCGCCGCTGCCTGCGCCCTGGATGACGCGGTGGTCGTACGTCGAGGTCAGGGTGAGGACCTTGCTGATGGCGTTCTGGGCGATGATCTTCTCGCTGGCGCCCTGGAACTCTGCGGGGTAGTCAAGGGCGCCGACGCCGATGATGGCGGCCTGGCCCTTGGAAAGGCGCGGCACCGAGTGGACGGTGCCGATGCCGCCGGGGTTGGTCAGGGACACGGTGGTGCCCTGGTGGTCCTCGGCGGTGAGCTTGCCGTTGCGGGCCCGCTTGATCAGGTCCTCGTACGTGTGCCAGAACTCGGCGAAGTTGAGGGTCTCAGCCTTCTTGATGTTCGGGACCATGAGCAGCCGGGTGCCGTCGGGCTTGGGCATGTCGATGGCGATGCCGAAGTTGACGTGCGCCGGCTGGACTGCAACAGGCTTGCCATCCACCTCGTCGTAGTACACGTTCATGGAGGGGAACTGGGACAGGGCGCGGATCACGGCGTAGCCGATAAGGTGCGTGAAGGAAACCTTGCCGCCGCGGGCGCGGGCCAGGTTTGAGTTGATGACCACGCGGTTGTCGATGAGCAGCTTGGCCGGAATGGCACGGACGCTGGTGGCGGTGGGCACCTGGAGGCTGGTGACCATGTTGGTGGCGATGGCCTTCGCCGGTCCGCGGAGGACGGAGACGACGTCTTCCTCGGGTGCGGTGGGCGCCTTGACGTTCTTGGGCAGCTGCGCCGGGATGGGCTGCGAGCCGGTGCCGGCCTCGGTCTTCTTGCCGCCGTCGCGGGCTTCCGTGGCAGGGGCCTTCTTAACGGGTGCGGGGGCTGCCGGTGCGGCGGGCGCCGGGGCAGCGGCGGCGGCCGGCGCAGCGGCCGGCGACGGTGCCGGTGCTGCGGAAGCCTGCTTCACGACGGGGAGTTCCCGGGTGGGAGGGTTGGCCTGTGCGGAATTTCCATTGGAAGAAGAACCGTTGCCCGAGTCGAAGGATTCGAACAGGGGCCACCACTTGGCATCCACGGCGTTCTTGTCCTGCTGGTACTGCTCGTACAGTTCGTCAACGAGCCACTCGTTTCCGCCAAATTCCTCTGGTAGACGGTGGCTTGGCTGCTCTGGCACTTGAAATACGCCTCTTCCATGAGTTTGATTTCTCTTTGGCCCCCCGGTGCTTCAGCACTACGTTCGAACCAGTCTCTGCGTCCTCTGAACCCGGACCTTTGCAAGTCTAGTGAGCATCCTGTGTTAACTGCCAATAAGGGTGACTCAAATCATGAAGTGACGAACCAGGGCCCGAATATGGCGGCCACCGGCCTGCGGCGAGGGGCCGCGCGGCCGCCCGTGCGGGGCTCGCGCAGGCAGGCCAACAGGCCACTTCCGGCCGCCCGGCCCAGCGTCCGGCGCGGGGCTGCTCCTGTAGACTGAAATTCTTATGGACAGTAAATCTAGGTGCCGGCCTGGGCGCTGTCAGCGGAGCTCGAAGAGCAGCGCCGCGCAGTCCGCCCCCAGAGTAAGCAAACCCCGACAACGCGCCCATCACCAGCCCACGGCCCAGCTTGCCGCAACCCGCACGGACCAGGCGTCGGTATCCGCCGATCATCCTCCGCCGGGACGAAACAGCTTTTCCACCCCACGGCCGGCTACCCTTCCGGCTCAGCCCGCGCTCCGGGCGGGATGCTGAATGGAGTGGCTCCTCCTTGCAGCAGGCTTGCTGCTGATCGCCGGCACCGGGTTCTTCGTAGCCGTCGAGTTCTCCCTTATCGCCCTGGACCAGGCAACTGTCCAGCGCGCAATTGACGACGGCGACACGGGCGCGGTGCCCTTGCTTACCTGCCTTAAGTCACTGTCAACCCAGCTGTCCAGCTGCCAGCTCGGCATCACGCTGACCACTTTGCTCACCGGTTATGTCATGGAACCTTCGGTGGGCCGCCTCCTCAAGGCGCCGCTGGGCGCGGTCGGACTTCCCGACGTGGCGGTGGAGTCCGTCTCCCTGATCCTGGCGATGGTGGTGGCGACGCTGCTGTCCATGCTCCTGGGTGAGCTGGTGCCGAAAAACATGGCCATCGCACTGGCGTTTCCCGTGGGCCGCGCCCTGGCGGGGCCGCAACTCGTCTTCACCACCATCTTCAAACCGGCCATCCTGGTCCTCAACGGATTTTCGAACAAGGTCCTGCACGTCTTTGGACTGGAAGCCAAGGAGGAGATTTCGGGTGCCCGGACGCAGGCGGAGCTTGCCTCGCTGGTCCGCAGGTCCGCTGCGATGGGAACCCTTGACGCCGGGACTGCCAACTTCATTGCCCGCACCCTGAACTTCTCCACGAGGACAGCGGCGGACGTGATGACACCGCGCATCAGGCTGGAAACGATCGACGCCGACCAGCCGGTCTCCGACGTCGTGGATGCGGCACGCAGGACCGGCTACTCACGCTTCCCGGTCATCGGGGACTCGGCCGATGACATCCGAGGCCTGGTGCACGTCAAGAAGGCCGTTGCCGTGCCGTGGGAACGCCGGCAGAATCTCGAAGCGGGTGCCATCATGACCGAGGTGCTGCGCGTGCCCGAAACTATCCACCTGGATGCCCTGCTGGCCGAGCTCCGGGAGGGAAACCTGCAGCTGGCCGTCGTGCTGGATGAATACGGTGGAACCGCCGGCATTGCCACCCTGGAAGACCTGGTGGAGGAAATCGTGGGCGAGGTGGCGGACGAGCACGACAAGGTCCGGCCGGGGCTGCTGCAAAGCGCCTCCGGCGACTGGTACTTCCCTGGGCTCCTCCGTCCCGATGAGCTGTCCGAGCACATACCTGGCCTGAGCGTTCCGGACGAAGCAGCCTATGAAACCGTGGGCGGCTATGTCATGAGCAAGCTCGGCAGGATCGCGGTCGTGGGCGACACCGTTCCGGTCAACGGCGGAACACTCAGCGTCACCCGGATGGACGGCCGCAGGATCGACCGTATCTGCTTCCACCCCGCGGCGGAGCCGGCTGCGCAGGACGCCAACCACAGGAGCAAGCCATGAGTGACTGGGCCGGAATACTGTGGCTGGGTGTCCTCCTGCTGGGCAACGCCTTCTTCGTGGCCGCTGAGTTCGCCATCATGTCCGCGCGCCGCAGCCAGATCGAACCCCTGGCCGACGCCGGCTCAAAGCGCGCCCACACCACCCTTCGTGCCATGGAAAACGTCTCCCTGATGCTGGCATGCGCACAGCTGGGCATCACGGTCTGTTCGCTGTTGATCCTGCTGGTGGCCGAGCCGGCAATCCACCACCTGCTCGCGGTCCCCATCGAAACGGTGGGTCTGCCGGCGGAAGTGGCTGACGTGGCAGCCTTCGCTGTGGCCCTGATGCTGGTGACCTTCCTGCACGTGACATTCGGCGAGATGGTGCCCAAGAACATCTCGGTGTCCGTGGCGGACAAGGCTGCACTGTTCCTGGCCCCGCCGCTGCTGTTCATCTCGCGGCTGGTCCATCCGGTGATTTCAGTCCTCAACTGGTCGGCCAACCACATCCTCAAACTGATGCGGATCGAGCCCAAGGACGAGGTCACGTCCTCCTTCACGCTGGAGGAGGTGCAGTCGATTGTCCAGGAGTCCACCCGCCACGGCTTGGTGGACGATGACGCCGGGCTCATTACGGGTGCGCTCGAGTTCTCGGAGCACACGGCCGAGGACATCATGGTCCCGATCGGAAACCTGGTCATGCTGGGGGCATCCACCACCCCCGTGGAGTTCGAGAAAGCCGTCAGCCGTACTGGTTTCTCCCGGTTCCCCATGCTGGACGACGACGACATGCTCTACGGCTACCTCCATGTAAAAGACGTGCTGTCCATACCGGAGTCCGCCTATGAGCTGCCCATCGCCGAAAGCCGGGTCCGGTCCCTGGCAAACCTGGCGCTGGGCGACGAGATCGAAAAGGCCATGTCCGTCATGCAGCGCACCGGATCCCACCTTGCGCGAGTGATTGGCCCGGACGGCAATACGCGCGGGGTGCTCTTCCTCGAGGACGTCATCGAACAGCTGGTCGGCGAGATCAGGGACGCAACGCAGGCCACCGGAATCCGCAGGCTGGGCCAGCCGAACGGCAGCTGAGACCCTGACGCGCCCCTGCCTTTTCCCAGGGGCGCGTCAGGCGCGGGCCCTGTGAAGCAGCGCGCCCATCTAAATAGGAATCATTCGCATTTAGGTATAGGCTGGGCATTGTTGTCCTCCCCATCCTGTGTGAACTGAGGTTTTCCGTGCGCCGTCCAGCCGCTGCCAGCTCCTTCCTTGCCGCCCTCGCAGGAGTCGGCCTCCTGCTCAGTGCCTGCAGCCCCCAGCCGTCCCAAACCGCGGACCAGGCACAGGGGATCAACGTCGTGGCCTCAACGAACGTCTACGGTGACATTGCCCGCACGATCGGCGGGGACAAGGTCAAGGTGACGGCCATCATCAACAGCGCCGGGCAGGATCCGCACTCCTACGAGGCGACCGCCCAGGACCGGCTGGCTGTGTCCAAGGCCCAGCTCGTCATCGAAAACGGTGGCGGCTACGACGACTTCATCCACACCCTGGTGGAGAGCAGCAAGCTCGACAGCGCTTCGGTGCTGACCGCCGTCGAGGTTTCCGGCCTTGCCCATCCGGAAGAAGCTGCCACTGCAGCGCCATCGACAACCCCGGACGCGGCAGGCGGGCACGACGGTCATGACCACGGCGGCCTCAACGAGCACGTCTGGTACAGCCTGCCTGCCATGGAGCGGATAACTGACGGCATAGCGGACAAGCTTGCCGCCCTGGACCCCGGCTCCGCGGCCACGTTTTCCGCCAACGCCGAATCCCTCAAGTCCTCCCTGACGTCCCTGCACAGCCAGTTGGACGCGTTGAAAGCCGCCGGGGGTGGGGGCCGGGTGGCAGTCACGGAGCCAGTGCCGCTGTACCTGCTCGAAGATGCCGGGCTGGCGAACGCGACGCCTGAGCAGTACACCGCCGCAATTGAAGAGGGCGCCGACGTTCCTCCTGCCGTCCTGAAGGAAGCCACGGACCTGGTCGGGTCCAAAGCCGTCCGCCTGCTGGCATACAACGCCCAGACGGAAGGGCCCCAGACTGAAGCGTTGAAGAAGGCGGCTGAAACCGCGGGCGTGCCTGTGGTGGACTTCACCGAGACCCTGCCCGAAGGCAAGACCTACCTGCAGTGGATGACGGACAATGTGAACAACATCAGCAAGGTTTTGGAGACAAACAGGTGAAATCGGTCGTCAGCCTAAAAGGGGCGTGCCTCAGGTTCGGCCAGCGCACGCTCTGGGAGGGCCTTGACCTGGACATCAGGCCCGGTGAGTTCTTCGCCGTGCTGGGTCCCAACGGCAGTGGCAAGACCAGCTTCCTGAAAGTGCTGCTGGGCCTGCAGAAGCTGCAGGCGGGAGAAGCATCGCTTGGCGGGCAGCCCGTGGAACGCGGCAGCAGCCTGATCGGCTACATACCCCAACAGAAATCCTTTGCACCGGACACACCCATGCGGGCCCGCGACCTGGTGGGGCTGGGAGTGGACGGCCACCGCTGGGGAATCCGGCTCTCACTGGCCAGGACAAACCGGAAGGTTGACCAGCTCCTGGAGCTGGTTGGTGCCTCCGACTATGCCAACGTCCCGGTGGGCCAGCTCTCCGGCGGCGAGCAGCAGCGGCTCCGGGTGGCCCAGGCCCTGGCGACCGATCCCCAGGTCCTGCTCTGTGACGAGCCGCTGTTGTCGCTGGACCTCCACCACCAGCAGGCCGTGAGCGCCCTGATCAGCAAACAAAGCCGCGAGCACAACAGTGCCGTGGTCTTTGTGACCCACGAAATCAATCCGATTATCGAGTACGTGGACCGTGTCCTCTACCTGGCCGGGGGACGTTTCCGCGTCGGGGCGCCCGATGAGGTCATGACCACGGAAGTGCTTTCGGATCTTTACGGCAGCCATGTGGAGGTGATCCGCGCCAACGGCCGGCTCGTGGTGGTCGGCCTGCCCGATGCCACAACGCACCATCATGCCGGGGCGGACGCGATGGCAGGGGAGGTGGCGTAATGGACGCCGACAGCATCCTGGGCGCCATTTTCAATTTCGACAACTACGGCGAACTGTTGGTCCTGGTACAGAACTCCATCTGGGCCGGCGCCATCCTGGGGCTCCTCGGCGGCCTGGTGGGCACTTTCGTCATGAAGCGCGACCTTGCGTTCGCTGTCCACGGCATCTCCGAGCTGTCCTTTGCAGGCGCCGCTTTTGCGCTCCTGGTCGGGGCCGATGTGGTCTTCGGCTCGCTGGTTGGATCGGTGGCGGCCGCGCTGCTGCTGGGCCTGATGGGGGTGCGCGCCCGGGACAAGAACTCGATCATCGGGGTCATCATGCCGTTCGGGCTGGGACTGGGGATCCTGTTCCTGTCGCTCTACCAAGGCCGCGCGGCGAACAAGTTCGGGCTGCTGACCGGGCAGATCGTTTCCGTGGACACAGTCCAGCTCCAGGCACTCGCCGGGACTGCCGTCGTCGTGATGCTCGTGCTGCTGGCCGTCTGGCGGCCGCTCAACTTCGCCAGCGTTGACCCGGAACTCGCCGAGGCGCGGGGAGTGCCCGTCCGCAGCCTGGGCATTGTCTTCATGATTGTCCTGGGCGTCAGCGTGGCCCTGTCCATCCAGGTGGTGGGCGCACTGCTGGTCCTCGCCCTGCTCATCACCCCCGCTGCCGCAGCCCTGCGGGTCACGTCATCGCCGGTGGCTGCGGTGGTGCTCAGCGTGGTTTTCGCCGTGACGGCCACGGTGGGCGGAATCCTGCTGGCCCTGGGCGGCCGGATCCCCATCAGTCCCTATGTCACCACGTTGTCGTTCCTGATCTACGTGGTGTGCCGTACCATCGGCTCGGTACGGGAGGCCCGTGGCCTCAACGGGCGGGTCCTTACAGCTTCCCGGCAGCCTTAAGGGCAGTGCAGTCCGGGCACAGCCCGAAGATTTCCACTGTGTGGTCCACCTCGGTGAACCCATGCTCGGACGCAGTGCGCACGGCCCACGTCTCCACGGCGGGGGCTTCCACCTCCACGGCCTTTCCGCAGTTCCTGCACAGCAGGTGGTGATGGTGGCCGGTCACAGCGCAGCGCCGGTACACCGCCTCGCCATCGCCGTTGCGCAGCACGTCAACCAGGCCTTCATCGGCGAGTGACTGCAGGATGCGGTAGGCGGTGGCAAGCGACACCGACACGCCCTGGTTCTGCAGGATCCGGTAGAGCTCCTGGGTGCTGACGAAGTCGTCCAGCCGGTCAAGGGCAGCACTGACGGCTTTGCGCTGCTTGGTAACGCGCTGTTCCTTGCCGCCTCCAGCCGGGGACGGGGCGGCGGAATCAGCCTTGACGCCGGTAGGCATGGACGAACTCGCTTCCGTGGGGGGCAAACATCAAGATTACCAGCCGGATCTTCCTGGACGGCGTTCGTGGACAGCGTTCCGGAACGGACCCTAGGCTGGCGCTTATGAAGCTGACCAAATTCACCCATGCCTGTGTCCGGCTCGAGAAGGAAGGCCGGGTTCTGGTCCTGGATCCCGGAACCTTCTCCGAATCAGCGGAGGCGCTGTCCGGGGCCCACGCCGTACTGGTGACGCACGAACACGCTGACCATTTGGACACCAAGGCCGTGGTGGAGGCCCTCCAGGGCAACCAGCACCTAGAGCTCCACGCTCCCGCGGGCGTGGCACAGCAGCTGCGCCAGGAAGCTGCCGGTGCCGCGGAACGCATCCACGCGGTGGATCCGGGATCCTCGTTCCAGGCGGCGGGCTTCGACATCCGCAGCTTTGGTGGCCAGCACGCCCTGATCCACCCCCAGATTCCCATGGTGGCCAACATCGGCTTCCTGGTGGACCAGAACGTGTACCACCCGGGGGACTCCTTCATCATCCCGGACGGCATCACGGTCCAGACACTCCTGGTTCCGCTGCACGCCCCGTGGAGCAAGTCCGCCGAGGTAGTGGACTTTGTGATCGGCGTGCGGGCGCCGCGTGCGTTCCAGATCCACGACGGGCTGCTCAACGACAACGGCCTGGGAATCGTTGAAGGGCACGTCAAGCGGATCGGGGCCAAGTACGGCACAGAATACCGGCACCTGGCACCGCGCGAGTCGGTGGAGGTCTAGCCGGTCCACTCCCCGGTGTCCAGGAAGCGCGCAATCACCGCTTCGTGCGGCGCCGGATCCAGCCCCTGGCCAGCCAGCCACTCCTGGTTCCAGTAGTTGCCCGCATAGCGTTCGCCGCCGTCGCACATCAAGGACACGATGCTGCCCCGGCGTCCCTCCGACAGCATGCCGGCAATTGTCTGCCAGACGCCCCACAGGTTGGTGCCGGTGGACGGGCCGGCGTGCAGGCCGGCGAAGGAGTGCAGGTGGCGCATCGCAGCAATGGACGCGGCATCGGGGACCTGGACCATCCTGTCGATCACCGTGGGAATGAAACTGGGCTCCATCCGCGCCCGGCCAATGCCTTCGATCCGCGAAGGCAGGCCCGTGGGCTGCGCGGCTGCTTCCCCCAGCCAGCCGGGGTAGAACGCGGAGTTTTCCGGGTCGACCACCAGCAGCCTGGTGGGATGGCTGTGATACCGCAGGTACCGGCCGATCGTGGCGCTTGTTCCGCCGGTGCCGGCGCCCACTACGATCCAGTCCGGCACCGGGTGTGGCTCCAGGCTGAGCTGGCCGAAGATTGATTCGGCGATGTTGTTGTTGCCGCGCCAGTCCGTGGCCCGCTCCGCATAGGTGAACTGGTCCATGTAGTGCCCGTTGCAGGTGGCAGCCACCTCTTCCGCCGCCGCGTAGACGTCAGAGGCGTTCTCCACCAGCAGGCACGAGCCGCCGAACTTCTCGATCAGTGCGATTTTCTCCGGGCTGGTGGTGCGTGCCATGACGGCGACGAAGGGCAGCCCCAGCAGCTGGGCGAAGTACGCCTCCGATACAGCGGTGCTTCCGCTGGAGGCCTCGACGATGGTGGTGTCCTCCCGGATCCAGCCGTTGACCAGGCCGAACAGGAACAGCGATCTGGCCAGCCGGTGCTTGAGGCTACCGGACCGGTGGGTGGACTCGTCCTTGAGGTACAGCTGGATGCCCCAGTGCTCCGGCAGGGCCACCGAATAGAGGTGGGTGTCCGCGGAACGGTTGTTCTCCGCCGTGATGGTGCGGATGGCCTGGTCCGCCCAGTCCCGGTCCGTTCCGCCGCTGCCAGTGCCGGTGCTGCCCTCGATCTTCACCGCACCAGCCTACCCGCGGCGGCCGGAATGCCCGCCTAAAGTTGGACCGTTGCCGGCGCCAGCAGATGGCCCGGATCCCGCAGAAGGAGCACCATGAAGCCATTGATTGACGTCCCCGGCCTTGAGGCCAGGCTTGCTGCCGGGCGCCGGACGGTACTGCTGGACGTGCGGTGGGTGCTGGGCGACCCGCATGGCCAGGACCACTATCTGGCGGAGCACCTGCCGGGCGCGGTATTCGTTGACCTGGCCACGGAGCTTGCCGATCCGGCCGTGCCGGACCGGGGGCGGCACCCGCTGCCGTCCCGCGACCGTTTCCAGGAGTCGGCCCGCCGGTGGGGCCTGCGCAACGGTGACGTGGTGGTTGCCTACGATGACAGCGGGAACATGGCGGCGGCCAGGCTGTGGTGGATGCTGCGCGACGCCGGCGTCAGCGGGGTCTACCTGCTCGACGGCGGTCTGGGCGCCTGGCGTGCCGCGGGCCTGCCGCTCGAGGCGGGCCCCGTCCCCCCTGTCCCCGGCGACGTTGTGCTGGGCAGCGGGCAGATGCCCGTGGTCGACGCCGGTGCTGCCGCCAGCTGGCCGCAGAGCGGCCTTTTGCTCGACGCGAGGGCGGGGGAGAGGTACCGGGGTGAGATCGAACCGGTGGATCCACGTGCCGGCCACATTCCGGGAGCAGTCAGCGCCCCCACCGCTGCGAACGTGGACCGGGCCGGGCGGTTCCTTGCGCCGGCCGAGCTGCGGCGGAGGTTCGAAGCCCTGGGCGTGCAGGACGGCCGGCCGGTGGCCGTCTACTGCGGCTCCGGCGTCACGGCGGCCCATGAGGTGGCCGCACTGGAACTGGCCGGGTTCTCCGCTGCGCTCTACCCGGGCTCCTTCTCGGAGTGGTCAAACCGCCCGGACCTGCCGGTGGCCACCGGCGCGGAACCTGGGGAGGGTGCGGGCCCGGGTGGAATCTCCGGCGGAGCCGGGGGTAGCGTCGCACTATGACACCAGGACGTCCCGTACCACCGCCCCTTGCCAATCCCATTTCGCCCGTTGCCGGAACCGCGCCCGCAGCAGCAGGAGCCCCAGCAGCCGCAGCCGCAGACTCCGGCGTGCGCGCCGCAGCGTACGGCGCCGTATCAGGAGCCAGCGGGCTGGTGCCGCTGACCGTCGCCAGGCGCGCCCCCAAGCCGGACGATGTGGAAATCGCCATCGAGTTCTGCGGGCTCTGCCACTCCGATGTGCACGCCACCCGCGGAGAATGGGGCGGCCAGACATACCCCCTGATCCCCGGCCACGAAATCGTGGGAACGGTCAGCAGGACCGGTTCGAACGTCAAAGATTTCGTAGTGGGCGACCGCGTGGGCGTTGGCTGCATGGTGGATTCCTGCCGCGAATGCGAAAGCTGCCTGGACGGCCTTGAGCAGTACTGTGAAAACGGTATGACCGGCACCTACGGCGCAAAGGACCGGCGGAACGGGGACGCGATCACCCAGGGCGGTTATTCGTCGTCCATCGTGGTGGACCGACGTTACGTCCTGCGCGTACCGGAATTGCTGGATCCGGCCGCCGCCGCGCCCCTGTTGTGTGCCGGCGTCACCACTTTTTCGCCGCTGCGCCACTTCGACGTCGAGGAAGGCGACGTGGTGGGCGTCGTGGGGCTCGGCGGGCTGGGCCACATGGCCGTCAAGCTGGCCAAGGCCATGGGCGCGAAGGTGGTGGTGTTCACCACCTCCGAATCGAAGGTTGCGGCCGCCCTGGAACTGGGCGCGGATGAGGTTGTCCTGTCCCGCGATGATGCCGCGATGGCCGCCGCGAACCGCAGCATCGACCTCATCATCGACACCGTGGCGGCCCCGCACGACCTGAACCCCTTCTTCCGCACTCTTCGCGTGGACGGCGCACTGTTCCAGCTGGGGCTTCCCTCCGAAGCCATGCCGCCGGTCAATCCGGGCGCCCTGATCCGCCGCAGGATCGCCTATGCAGGCTCACTGATCGGCGGCATTGCCGAAACGCAGGAGATGCTCGACTTCTGCGCTGAGCACGGCGTGGTTGCCGATATCGAGCTGGTGGCCGCCGGACAGCTGAATGAAGCCTACGACCGGATGGTCGCTGGAGACGTAAAGTACCGGTTCGTGCTGGACACCAGCACGCTGCAGGCAGCAGCCGAGGAGGCAGACGTATGAGCACCCTGTTCACAAAGATCCTGAAGGGCGAGATTCCCGGCCGGTTCGTCTGGCGCGAGGACGATGTCGCGGCGTTCCTTACCACCGGACCGCTTGCCCACGGCCACACCCTGGTGGTCCCCACCGAAGAAGTGGACCGGTGGACTGACGCCACGCCGGAGACCCTGGCCAGGGTCATGGAAGTGGCACGGCGGATCGGTGCGGTCCAGGTGGACATCTTCGGTGCCCGGCGGGCCGGGCTGATCGTGGCCGGCTACGAGGTCAACCACCTGCATGTGCACGTGTGGCCGTCGCAAAGCATGGCCGACTTCGACTTCGGCTCAGCGGACCAGAACCCGGACCCCGCGGTGCTGGACGCCAACGCCGAAAAGCTCCGCGAGGGCCTCCGGACGGCCGGCTACGGGGAGTTCGTACCCGTGGCCTGACATCCGGCTCTCCGCTGCGTGCCCGGCCCTTGTCGGCCGGGCACGCAGGACGCGCGGAGCAGCCGAAGGTGTTCAGGCCGGCGCAAGTGCCTTGTTGAGCACGGCCCGGATGCGCTTCTCCGACACCGAGTAGGCAGTTCCGAGTTCGACGGCGAAGAGGCTCACCCGGAGCTCCTCGATCATCCAGCGCACCTGGGTTAACTCCCGTCCGGCACGCCGCCCCGGCAGCAGCGCCGACACGGCGTCGTCGTAGTCGTCCTCGAGCCGCTGCACCACTGCCATGTTCAGTGCATCCCGCTGCACGTTCCCGGGCAGGCGCTCCAGCCGCTTCTCGATGGCCGCAAGATACCGCGGGAGCTGGCTGAGCTGGGCGTAGCCCGTGCGTGCCACAAAACCCGGATACACCAGTTGCTCCAGCTGGCTCTTGACGTCGTTCAGCGCACTGATCAGGGCCAGGCTGGTGGTGCCCCTGAGCTGCTTTTCGATCCGCCGGGTGCTGGCCAGGATGCGCTCGACGACGGCGGTGACGGTGAAGACGGTGTCAATGAGTTCAGCGCGCACCAGCTCATACAGGGCGTCAAAGGCCTGCCGGTCCCAGGGCAGTTCCGGTGGCGTGAGCTTGTCGATGGCGGCCAGTGCACAGTCGGCGATCAGGGCCGACACCGAGCCGTGCGGGTTCTGGCTGAACGTGAGTTTCTCGGTGTTGCTCAGGTGCTCCAGGACGTAGCGGTCCGGCGCCGGAACGCGCAGTGCCAGCAGCCGGATCACCCCGCCACGCATGGCGTCGAGCTGTTCCTCTGCCGTCTGGAACACGCGCAGGGCCACCGACTTGCCCTGGTCCACCAGGGCCGGATAGCCGGTAACTGTATGGCCCTTGACCATGCTGCTCACCTGGCGCCCGATGGTGCCGAAGGTCCATTCGGTCAGGCCTTCCTGCTCCGCGAACCCTGCCGTGGCCGGGGCTCCCGGCACCCCGGCCCCCTGCTGACGGGCCGGTGGGCCGCCGTCGGACGACTTCCCGTTCCGGCGCTGCCCGTTAGGGGCGGCACCGGGCGCAGTGGAGGCCGGGGTGGCGCCAAGCGATTCGGCAATGGCACGCCGGGTGGCGGGGGCCAGCTGCTCCTGGAGCCCGGCGAGGTCCTTGCCCTCGCCCAGGACCTTGCCCTTGCTGTCCACCACTTTGAAACTGACGCGCAGGTGCGGGGGGACCGCGTCCCAGTTCCAGGAGCCGGGCGGGATGACCGCGCCGCGGAGCCGCCGCAGCGCAAGCTCCAGCGAGGGCTCCAGATCGTCGGTGGCGGGATCGAAGTCGGACTCGAGGACGGCAACTGCCTGCCGGGCGACATCGGGGGCCGGGACAAAGTTCTTCCGGATTTGCTTGGGCAGCGACTTGATCAGGGCCGTCACCAGCTCCACCCGCTGGCCGGGGATCAGCCACCGGAACGGGGCGTCGTCGAGCTGGTTCAGGAACAGGACCGGCACTTCGGCAGTGACGCCGTCGGACGGGTCGGGGGCAGAACCCGGTGCCACCGGATGGAATTCGTACGTCAGCGGAAGCTCGAAGCCCTTGTGCAGCCAGGTCTTCGGGTAGGCGGAGACGTCCAGGTCGTCGGCGTCATCGCTGAGCAGCAGCGACTTGTCGTAATCCAGGAGGTCCGGGTTCTCCCGGCGGGCATCCTTCCACCACTTGTCGAAGTGCCGCTCGGAGACCACGTCGGGGCCGATCCTGGCGTCGTAGAACTCGAACAGCGTTTCGTCATCAACCAGCAGGTCGCGGCGCCGCATGCGGGCCTCGAGTTCCTCAACCTCGTGCAGGAGCGCCCGGTTGCGGTGGAAGAACTTGTGGTGGGTGCGCCAGTCGCCTTCCACCAGGGCATGCCGGATGAACAGCTCACGGGCAACCACCGGATCCACCCGGCCGTAGTTGATCCGCCGCTGGGCGATGATAGGAACGCCGTAGAGGGTGACCTTCTCGTAGGCCATGACGGCGCCCTGCTTGGTGGACCAGTGTGGTTCGCTGTAGCTGCGCTTCACCAGGTCCGGGGCCACCTGTTCAGCCCATACCGGATCGAATTTGGCGGCCACCCTGGCCCAAAGCCGGCTGGTCTCAACCAGCTCGGCCGCCATCACAAACGTGGGGGACTTCTTGAACAGGGCCGATCCGGGGAAGATCGCGAAGCGGCTGCCCCGGGCACCGGCGTATTCGCGCTTGCGCTCGTCCAGGATGCCGATGTGGCTCAGGAGTCCGGAGAGCAGGCTGATATGGATGCCGTCGTGGTTGCCCACAGGATCCGCCAGCCGCTTGTTGTCCAGCGTGATCCCCAGCGGACGGGCGAGCTGGCGCAGCTGGGTGAAGAGGTCCTGCCATTCCCGCACCCGCAGGTAGTTGATGAACTCGGCGCGGCACAGCCGGCGGAAGGCCGATGACGACAGCTCCTGCTGCTTCTCCTGCAGGTAGTTCCAGAGGTTGAGGTAGCCGGTGAAGTCGGAGTTTTCGTCCCGGAAGCGGTTGTGCTTTTCCGCGGCCAGTTGCTGCTTGTCGGTGGGCCGTTCGCGCGGGTCCTGGATGGTGAGCGCGGCCGCCAGCACCATGACCTCGCGGACGCAGCCGCGTTTTCCCGCTTCGACGATCATGCGGCCCAGGCGCGGATCCACGGGCAGCTGGGCGAGTTTCTGCCCGACGGCGGTGAGGCCGCCGCCCTGCGGCCCGCCCCTGCCCCCGGCTGCTTCAGGCTTGGCACCGGTACCCTGGGCCCGCGGGGGAGCCAGGGCGCCAAGTTCGCGAAGGAGGGTGACGCCGTCGTTGATGGCGCGGGTTTCCGGCGGTTCAACGAAGGGGAAGTCCTCCACGTCCTTGGGCCCCCTTGCAACGCCCATGGCAGTCATCTGGAGGATGACGGCGGCGAGGTTGGTCCGCAGGATCTCCGGGTCGGTGAACCGGGGCCGGGATTCGAAGTCGTCCTCGGAGTACAGCCGGATGGCGATGCCGTCGGACACGCGGCCGCAGCGGCCCGAACGCTGGTTGGCCGATGCCTGCGAGACGCGCTCGATGGGCAGGCGCTGGACCTTGGTGCGGTGCGAATACCGGGAAATGCGGGCGGTGCCGGTATCGATGACGTATTTGATGCCCGGAACCGTCAAGGACGTTTCCGCCACGTTGGTGGCCAGCACGATCCGTCGCTTGCTGCCGGGATGGAACACCTTGTGCTGCTCCTGCAGGCTCAAGCGCGCAAACAGGGGAAGGATCTCGGTGTTGGCAAACCTGCGGTTGGACTGGATGCGGGACTGCAATGCTTCCGCAGCGTCCCGGATTTCGCGCTCGCCGGAGAAAAATACCAGGATGTCCCCCGGGGCCTCGGCGGCAAGTTCATCCACGGCGTCGCAGACGGCGTCAAGCGGATCCCGGTCTTCCTCAAGTTCGTCGTCCGAGGCGTCTTCTTCGTCCGCTTTCGGCTGTGAGAGGGGGCGGTAGCGGATTTCCACCGGGTAGGTCCGGCCTGACACCTCCACAATGGGGGCCGGGTCCTCCGGGGTGCCGAAGTGCTTGGCGAACCGTTCGGGATCAATGGTGGCCGAGGTGATGATGACCTTCAGGTCCGGCCGCTGGGGGAGGATGCGCTTGAGGTAGCCCAGGATGAAGTCGATGTTGAGGCTGCGTTCATGCGCCTCGTCAATGATGATGGTGCTGTACTTGCGCAGCAGTTTGTCCCGCTGGATCTCGGCGAGCAGGATGCCGTCGGTCATGAGTTTGACTTTGGTCGCCTTGCTAACCTCGCCCGTGAAACGGACCTGGAAGCCTACTTCCTGGCCGATCTCGACGCCGAGCTCCTCCGCAATGCGCTCCGCCACCGTCCGGGCTGCCAGCCGACGGGGCTGGGTGTGCCCGATGAGGCCTTTCTCGCCCAGTCCCAGTTCCAGGCACATCTTGGGGATCTGTGTGGTCTTACCGGAGCCGGTCTCGCCGGCGATGATGGTCACCTGGTTGGCGGCGATTGCGGCCATCAGGTCCTCGCGGCGCTCGGAAACCGGCAGCTCGGCGGGATAGGAGATATGAAAAGTCATGGCTGCAGACAGTCTACTGCCGTAAGGAACCGCCCCTTCTTCGTTTCCCGGCCGCCTGCCGTCCTCAGCCGGGCCCGTCGGTGTCCGCGCCGGGAAGTGGTCCGCCGGCTTCCTCCGCGGCGGCCCTCGCGGTATCAACCAGGATGCGCCATGGACCGGTGAGGGCATGCTCGGGCAGGGCAGCCCTGCGCTGCCCTGCGGTGATTGAGTAGATGAAGCGGTCCGGCTGGGGCGCCTCGAAGGCCGCCGCGGCCGCCCGTGGCGTGCTGGGAACCGCATCCCACGGGCAGGCCTCGACAATGGGCTGCCACTGGCTGAGGTCGCTGTCCGTCCGGGCGTCCACCGTCCACACGCGCGTGACCGCCGCGATCCCGCCGGTGCGCTCCACCTTGATCTTCATGGCCTGGCCCCTGGGCTTCCATACGGCCCGGGAGCCAGTGAGCGGGCCGCCGGGCAGTGGTTAAACCTTGACCTTCACAGTCTCCCACGCCGCCCCAACGGCGTCATGCTCCGGGGACTCCGGGCCAAAAAGGTCGGCGGCAGCGCGGACCGTGGCACGGGCAAAGACCGTGAACGTGGCGGCGGGCGGCAGGGAACCGTTGGTCAGGGTCTCGTACCAGATACGGCCCGGAGCCTCCCACGCGCAGCCGCCCAATGCCTCCGCGACCAGGTAAAAGGCGCGGTTGGGGATGCCGGAGTTGATGTGTACGCCGCCATTGTCCGCGCTGGTCCGGACGTAGGAGTCCATGGAGTCAGGCTGCGGGTCCTTGCCCAGCACATCGTCGTCGTACGCAGTCCCCGGCGCCTTCATGGACCGCAGGGCCCGCCCCTGGACCTTGGACGTAAAGAGCCCTTCCCCGATCAGCCAGCTGGCCTGCGCGGCGGTCTGGTTCCTAACGTACTGCTCAACGAGCGCGCCGAAGACGTCGGACATGGATTCGTTCAGGGCACCCGCCTGGTTCCGGTACACAAGCCCCGCCGTGTACTGCGTGACCCCGTGTGCCAGCTCGTGCCCGATGACGCTTACGGATTTGGTGAAGCGTTCGAAGACGTCGCCGTCGCCATCGCCGAAGACCATCTGGCTGCCGTTCCAGAAGGCGTTGTCGTACAGCTTGCCAAAGTGCACCGTGGCGTCCAGCTTCAGCCCGCGGCCGTCCACCGAATCCCGCCCGAAGGCGTCGGCATACAGCCTGTGCGTGTTCCCCAGCCCGTCATAGGCCTCGTCAGTGGCGGCATCGCCGGTGGCTGGTCCGCCTTCTTCGCGGACAGGCCTGCCCGGGAGGGTTTCGTCCCCGGCGGCGTCGTAGACGGCGCGGTTGACGGGCCCTGGCTTTTCCGGCCGCAGGCCCGGCGGGAGGGGCGGAACAGCCTGCGAACGCGCAGCCTGGAACAATTCGACGTGTCCCAGCGCTTTCCTGGCGGCGCTTGCCGCGGACGAAAACTCCGGCGCATCCTGCTGCGCCAGTCGCCGCAGCATGTACGGCGGAATGATTGAACAGAATGGAACGTGCATGGCGTACCCCCTCAACTAGGTGAAATCAGCCTAAGAGGAGCCACCGACAATGACAGGGACGCCACCGCCACAAATTCAGCAGCCGCCGGGCGCTGGAGCGGGCAGGGCTGGGTACGGTAGGCGCATGGCTGAAACCGAAAAGCGAACCAAATCCAGTTCCACCCTGCTGACTGTCATCATCGCCTTCGTGGCGAATGTGCTCGTGGCGGCGGCAAAGTCGGTGGCCGCTGTCCTTTCCGGCTCGGCCTCCATGGCCGCGGAGGCAGCGCATTCCTGGGCGGATACGGGAAACCAGGTGTTCCTGTTCTTCGCGGAGCGGCGGTCCGCCCGGCCCCGGGACAAGAGCCACCCGATGGGATACGGCCGGGAGGCCTATGTCTGGTCGATGTTCGCCGCGTTCGGCCTTTTTACCGCCGGGGCAGTGGTGTCCATCATGCACGGCATCCAGGAGATCATTGCCCCTGAACCGGCGTCGGACTTCACCGTGGCGTACGTCGTCCTTGCCGTGGCCTTCGTCTTCGAGGGAGTCTCCTTCGTCCAGGCGTTCCGCCAGACCCGGAAGGCGGCCCACGAGCTCGAACGGCACACCCTTGAACAGGTCCTGATCAGCTCCGATCCCACCCTGCGCGCGGTCTTCGCCGAGGATGCCGCAGCGCTGATCGGCCTCGTGGTGGCGTTCGTGGGCGTATTCCTGCACCAGGTCACCGGCTCGCCGCTGCCGGACGCGATCGGTTCGATCGTCGTCGGCGTGTTGCTCGCCGTCGTCGCGGTTGTCCTGATCGACCGCAACAGGCGCTTCCTGGTGGGCCAGGGCGTCACCCCGGACATCGAGCGCTCCATGGCCCGGCGGGTGCTGGAGCACCGCGACATCGCCCGGCTCACCTACCTGCACCTGGAATTCGTCGGCCCGCGCAAGCTGTACCTGGTGGCTGCGGTGGATCTGGAGGGGGACCACCCGGAGCACGAGGTGGCGGTGGCGCTGCGCCGGATTGAGCGTGAGCTGGAAGACCACGAAACGGTGGAGGAAGCCGTCCTGACCCTCGCAACCCTTGACGAGGCAGCCCTGCGTTTCTAAGCCGGCGCCTCCCGGCGGACCTGACCGGCGGGGGGCAGGATGCACGGGAACGAAGAAACCCCCGCCGCTTCAACAAGCGGCGGGGGAATTCGTGTGCCCTCGGTAGGATTCGAACCTACGGCCTTCTGCTCCGGAGGCAGACGCTCTATCCCCTGAGCTACGAGGGCAATTTCCGGATATCCTGCCGTTCCCGGCGGGACGTCCTAGAGCTTAGCAGGAAGGTGGCCCGCAAGGGAAAACCGCCACCCGGACCAGCCGGGGGTGGTCGCCGAAGCAGCCTCAGTAGCCCGAGAAAGAGTCCGTCCGGACCCTCCGTGCCCCGGCCCGCCTGGCCGCGCGGCGGAGGGATGCGACGCTTGCGGGCGAGCCGGAAACGTAGACCTCCCGGCGGTCGATATCCGGGACAAGCTCCGCAAGCGCCTTTCCATCCAACCGGCCGGGCGCACCGGTTCTGGCGGCGGAAGCGGAAGCGGAGGCCAGGCCGGACGGCGGGTCGGAGCCATCCGCCAGCCGCACCAGTACACGCATGCCGGACGTCCGGAGTTCTTCCGCGTAGGCCACCTCGTCAGCGCTCCTGGCCAGGAGCAGGAGCACAGCGTCCCGTTCCCGCAAGGCGCCCGAGGACAGGTGGGACACAAATGGGGTGATGCCGATGCCCGCCGCGATGAGCAGCACCGGCCGGCGGGGATCCCGCGGCAGGATAAAGTCGCCGCCCACCGCCGTGGCTGTCACTTCGTCACCCGGCTGCAGCGCCAGGAGCGACTCCTTTGCCGCTGACAAAGGGCCCGCCGTCCGGACGCCAAACTTCACCAGGCGCTCGCCGGGGGAGCCGGTCAGGCTGAACACCCGGCGCCGGCCTTTTCCATCCGGCCTGGCCTGCGGCAGGTCCAGCTCCATGTACTGTCCGGGGAGGAAACGTACCGGCCGGGCGGGCTCGAACGAGAACTCGGCGGTGGTGGGCGTCAGCGGGCGCGTCCCCGCGAACCGGAGCTTTACGGCCCCGCGCTGGCCCGCCAGGAAAGCCAGCAGGTTGCCCGCCAGCAGCGCAGCCTCCGGGGAGTTGGCCACAATGCCCAGGTTCCACGGCACCGCGAAGAGCACCCCAACCACGGCTGCAAGTGCCAGCTGCTGGTGGCGGCGCGGTGGCAACGTAAGGGGCTCGGTCAGCATGAAGCCCACAAAGAAGAGCACCGGACGCTGGGCGAGGGCCTGCCAGACTCCCATCCCGGCCGTCATCCCCGAGCGAAGCAGTTCAAGGGTAATGATCGCGGTGGCCACCCCCGTGAACACGGATGCCATCAGCATCTTGCGTGTCCGGTGCAGGACCAGCAGCACGCCCGGGACCAGCACCCAGAGCATGGCCGGCGTCGCGGCCCACCACGTGGCGATGTTCAGCCCGGTGAGTCCAGTGGCAAACGCGCCGGCCGCGGCGGGATTGAATATGTGCCGTCCGCGCCACGCCAATGCGTATTTGGACGCCGACGCCAGCACGCACGCCAGCGCCACCCCTGCCAGGTCCCTCGGCTGCAGGGACGGCCAGAACAGGAAATAGAGCAGCAGCCCGGTGATCAGCGAGGACTCCGTATGGGGATTGACCCGGAACAGTGCCGCCAGCGCCCGGTTGGCGGCGTAGGTCAAACCCAGGCACAGCGCCAGGTGTGCCAGCATTTCCGGGATTCCGAAAGTCAGCCAGCCCAGCACATTCAGCAGCAGGCTGTACGCGGCGAGTACAGCCAGGACCACAAGGATGAGCCGGTACATGGTGAACCTGCCCACGGCGGTGCCTATCCGGCCCGTCAGGGAGGGGCACGGGTCGATTTGCGGTGTGTCCACGGGGCTCATGGGAACAGCTTTCCTTCGAATTCGGCGGAATAGGCTGCGCTGCCGTCGGAAAAGACTGTCAGCCAGGAAAAGTCGAACGCCTCCTGGAGCAGGTCGCCCGGGACGAAGAAGAGGGCGGTGGCGAGGGCATCGGCAACCATCGCCGTCTCTGCCAGTGCCCAGGTGGCGACGGCGGTGCGGACCGGCTGCCCGGTGGTTCCGTCCAGGACGTGGTGCAGTCCATCGCCCCAGGCACGCCGGTTGGCAGCCGAGGCACACAACGCCCGGCCTTCCAGGTCCACCACGCCAATCGCCTGGGCCGGGTTGTAGGGGTGTTCAAGCCCCACGCTGACAGGGCCGGTTCCGCGGGCGAGCAGGTCCCCGCCGGCATCAATGACGAACCCGCCCACGCCGGCGGCCGCCAGCTCCTGCGCCAGCAGGTCCACCAACAGGCCCTTGCCGCGGCACCAATGTCCAGGACCACGGGGGCGCCGCGGTCAGGACCGTTCCGGACCACGTGAGGACCGATTCCCAGGTGGCGCCGGGAGCGGTGGCCCTGCTGCCCGGAGGGAGTACGCTGCGTCATACCCCAGGCGCTCCAGGCTGCCGCCTATCAGCGGTGTCATGGCTCCGCCGGTCAGCCGGTAGAGCCGCCAATACAAGTCGCCCAGGGCAGCGGCCTCGTCGGGGAACACATGGCGCCCCGGCTGCCGGGCCAAGCCGGCAACCAGGGAATCGGCGCGGAAACGGGACCAGTCGCCGTCGAACTTTTCGACCCGGTCCAGAAGGCGCACCCGCACGCCATGCGGCAGCGGCAGGGGAGTGCTGATGTGCCAGCCGGTGCCGATCCCCTGGAACGAAAAGTCCTCCCGGTCCGTCGCGGACACCGCCTAGTGCGCCTCCGCCTTGATCTTCTCCAGCGCCTGGTTGAAACCTCCGCTGGTCAGTGAGGAGCCGGAAACCTTGGAGACGTTGAGTTCATCGATGTTCCTGCCCACCACCTGGGCTGCGATGCCCCCGGCGAACTGGCCCTGGAATTTGCGGGTGTTGGGATTGGACGGGTGCTCGGTGATCTGCACGTCCGTGACTTTGCCCGCTGCAAGCGTCAGCTGCAAACCCACCGTCTCCGTGCCGTTGGGCGAGACGTAGTTGCCGTCCGCATTGTAGGTTCCGTCTTTGTAGTTGCCGCCGCTGACGGCCAGGGAGGATCCGGCAGCGGGGGCGCCCGGTGCCGCGGCAGTGCCGGGGGTGCCGTCGGCGGTGGACGGCGCGCAGCCCGCCACGGTTCCCGCCAGGGACAGCCCTGCGATACCGGCGAAGAGGCTTCTCCGGAGAAGGACTTTGGGAACAGAAGGGCCTTTCACGGCAAAAGTACTCCCGGGAGTGACGGGGCTTTTAGGGATGGAGGGTCTCATGAAGGCTCTCGTTTCTCTGTGGGCTGTTCACTTCCTTGGGGCTGCCACCTTGTGTGGGGAGAGGCCCTTGCGGCAGTGGCTACGGTTTAGTCAACGCCGGATCCGCCCGAATGGTTCACGGAACCGGCCGGGAAGATTTCTTTTGCACGCCGCCGGGGGCGTGCACGGCCCAAATTCTTTGCTGTCACTGGCCCCCGGTACGCTAGAGGGGTGACTCCCGAAGAACTTTCCCTCGCCATATCCGCCTGCCTCAAGGACGCCGTCGCCGCCGGCGATATTGCCCTTGCGGCATCAGCCATTCCGGCTGAGGTGCGCGTGGAGCGACCCAAGAACCGGGACCACGGCGACTGGGCCACCAACATCGCCCTCCAGCTCGCCAAGCAGGCCGGCACCAACCCGCGCGAATTCGCCGCCGTCCTCAGCAGCCGGCTCAAGTCCATCGACGGCGTCTCCGCCGTGGATATCGCCGGGCCCGGATTCCTGAACATCACCGTGGACGCCGCAGCCGCCGGTGCCCTGGCCAAGGCCATCGTCGAGGCCGGCAAGGACTACGGCACCAACACTGCGCTCGCCGGGCGCACCGTCAACATGGAGTTTGTCTCCGCCAACCCCACCGGGCCGCTGCACATCGGGCACACCCGCTGGGCCGCCCTGGGCGACTCGATCGCCCGCGTGCTGCGCGCTTCGGGCGCGGATGTCACCGCGGAGTACTACATCAACGACGCCGGCTCGCAGATGAACACCTTCGCCAACTCCGTCTACTCCCGCCTGCATGGCCTTCCGGTGCCGGACGGAGGCTACCCCGGGCAGTACATCGCCGAGCTTGGACATGAAGTCCTCACCGCGCACCCGGACATCCGCGAGCTCACCGAAGTGGCCGCCCTTCCGGTCATCCGGGCCGCCGCCTACGAGGCCCAGATGAAGGACATCAAGGCCACCCTGGCGGACTTCGGCGTCGAGTTCGACGTCTTCTTCTCCGAGCAGGAACTGCACGACGCCGGCGCCATTGAAAGTGCCGTGGCGCGCCTTCGCGAGCAGGGCCACGTGTTCGACGACGGCGGTGCGGTCTGGTTGCGGACCACGGACTTTGGCGACGACAAGGACCGCGTCATGATCCGCGCCAACGGCGAGCCCACGTACTTCGCCGCGGACGCTGCCTACTACCTGTCCAAGAAGGACCGCGGCTTCACGGAGAAGATCTACCTCCTGGGCGCCGACCACCACGGCTACATCAACCGGCTCAAGGCCATCGCCGCCGCCGCCGGTGACGACCCCGAGGTGAACATCGAAGTGCTGATCGGCCAGTTGGTGTCAGTCAACGGCGCCAAGCTGTCCAAGCGCGCCGGCAACATTATCGAACTCAAGGACCTGATCGACTGGCTGGGCAAGGATGCAGTCCGCTACTCCCTGGCACGGTTCCCCGCCGACTCGCCGCTGACCCTTGATCCTGATCTGCTGAAGAAGCACAGCAACGAGAACCCTGTGTTCTACGTCCAGTACGCCCACGCCCGCTCCCGGGGCGCCGCGCGCAACGCTGTGGCCGCCGGCGTCGAACGCCAGGTGGACGGCCAGGACAGCTTCGATGCTTCACTCCTGGACCACGCCACGGAAAACGAGCTGCTGTCCTACCTGGGCAGCTACCCGTCGATCGTGGCCAAGGCTGCTGAACTGCGCGAACCGCACCGCGTGGCGCGACACCTGGAGGCCATCGCAGGGGCGTACCACCGCTGGTACGACGCCTGCCGTATCGCCCCCATGGGTGAAGAACCCGTCACGGACCTCAACCGCACCCGGCTCTGGCTTAATGACGCCACCAGCCAGGTGCTGGCGAACGGCCTTGACCTGCTGGGCGTTTCCGCGCCGGAACGGATGTAGGACCCATGACGCACACAGCAGCACACGGCTCTCCGCTTGCCCCGGAGTGGCTTGCCGTTCCGGATGACCTCAATGCCCTCCACGAACCGATATGGGCCGGTGACGCAGCGCGGAACGCCGATGGTGAACTTGCCATCGGCGGGATCCCCGTCAGCGAGTTGCAGCGGCAATACGGGACCCCGCTTTTCGTCATGAGCGAGAACGACTTCCGTGCCCGGGCCAGGGCATTCAGCGACGCGTTCAACGACGCCTTCGCGGATATCTGCGGGGGAGTGGATGTCTACTACGCCGGCAAGTCGTTCCTCTGCACGGCGGTGGTCCGCTGGGTGGAGGAAGAAGGGCTGCGGCTGGACACGGCCTCGGGCGGGGAACTCGCCGTGGCCTACCGGGCCGGAATTCCCGGGGCGGACGTCGCCCTGCACGGCAACAACAAGTCCGACGGCGAGATCCACAGGGCGCTTGACATGGGCCTGGGGCGGATCGTGGTGGACAGCCTGGATGAGCTCGTGCGCGTCGGCGCGATCGCGCAGGGACGCGGGGAGCGGGCGAAGGTCATGCTGCGGCTCACCCCCGGCGTGCATGCCCACACGCACGAATTCATCGCCACCGCCCACGAGGACCAGAAGTTCGGCCTCTCCATGGCTGCCGACACCACCGATGAAGCCGGCATCTCCGCTGCCGAGGAAGCGGTGGCAGCTGCATCAGCGCATCCCGGCATCGAGCTGCTGGGCCTGCACTGCCACATCGGATCCCAGATTTTCGAGCCGGACGGCTTTGCGCTGGCCGCGGAGAAGCTGCTGCGCTTCCTTGCCGCCATGCAGGAAAAGTACTCCATCACCCTGCCGGAACTGGACCTTGGCGGCGGCTACGGGATCGCCTACACGCCGGTGGACACCCCGCGCCCTGCAGCGGAGATCGCCAACGCGATGGCCGCCGTCGTGCGCTCCACCTGCGCCGAGCTTGGCATCGACGCGCCGCGCATCTCCATCGAACCGGGACGCGCCATCGTTGGCAGCACCACCTTCACCCTGTACGAAGTGGGCACGCTGAAGACGGTCCGCGTGGACGCACCCGGCACGTCCGGCGACGGTGACGCGGGCAACAACGTTACGTATCCCCGGCGGTATGTTTCGGTGGACGGCGGCATGAGCGACAACGCCCGCCCGGTGCTGTACGACGCGGATTATTCGGCCGTCCTGGCCTCCCGCACCTCCAGCGCCGCCCCGCAGTTGTCCCGCGTAGTGGGCAAACATTGCGAGAGCGGCGACATAGTTGTTAGAGATGTATATCTGCCCGAGGACGTGGCAGCCGGTGATCTGCTTGCTGTACCGGGAACCGGCGCCTACTGCTGGGCCCTCTCGAGCAACTACAACTATCTGGCCCGGCCGGGCGTTGTCGCGGTGCGCGACGGATCTTCCCGGCTGATTGTCCGCGGGGAAACCGAAGAAGATCTGCTGAACCGCGACATGGGAGCCTGAATGACGGAAATGCGAACGCTGAAAGTAGCCCTGCTGGGCTGTGGCAACGTTGGAGCCCAGGTTGCGCGGATCCTCATTGAGGACGCCGACGCCCTCGCTGCCCGCACCGGTGCCCGCCTGCAGCTCAGCGGCATCGCCGTGCGCAACGTTAACGCCCCCCGCGACGTGGACCTGCCGCAGGAGCTTTTCACCACCGACGCCGAAACTCTCGTCAAGGACGCCGACCTGGTGATCGAGCTGATGGGCGGCATTGAGCCCGCACGCACGCTGATCCTCTCCGCGCTGCGCAACGGCGCCTGCGTGGTCACCGGCAACAAGGCACTCCTGGCGCAGGACGGACCCACCCTTTACGAAGAGGCGGACAAGGCGGGCGTCCAGCTGTCCTACGAGGCCGCCGTGACCGGCGCCATCCCGATCCTGCGCCCCATCCGCGACAGCCTCTCGGGCGACCGGATCACCCGCGTGCTGGGCATCGTCAACGGCACCACCAACTTCATCCTTGACCAGATGGACACCACCGGCGCCCAGTTCGCCGATGCCCTCGCCGAAGCCCAGCGCCTTGGCTACGCCGAAGCGGACCCCACTGCCGACGTCGAAGGCCACGACGCCGCCGCCAAGGCCGCCATCCTCGCGTCGCTGTCCTTCCACACCCGCTTTGCGCTGGACGATGTCCACTGCGAGGGAATCACCTCCGTCAGTGCTTCGGACATCGCCGCCGCAAAGGACGCCGGCTTCGTCATCAAGCTGCTGGCCATCGCGGAGAAACTGACCGACGCTGACGGCAAGGAAGGCGTGTCCGTCCGCGTGCACCCTACCCTCCTGCCCCGCGAACATCCGCTGGCCGCCGTCCGGGGCGCATTCAACGCGGTGTTCATCGAGGCCGAAAATGCCGGTGAGCTGATGTTCTATGGCCAGGGCGCCGGCGGCACCCCGACGGCATCCGCTGTCCTGGGCGACCTCGTGTCAGCAGCCAGGCGCCTGGTCCTGGGCGGTCCCGGCCGCACCGAAACCACCACGGGCCACGTTCCCGCGCTGCCCATCGACGCGGCCACCACGAGTTACTACATTGGCCTGGACGTCGCCGACCAGCCCGGCGTCCTGGCAAAGATCGCCCAGCTCTTCGCCGAGCACGGCGTCTCCATCGAAATCATGCGGCAGACCATCCACCGCGATTCAGCTTCCAACGTGGAGTCTGCCGAACTGCGGATCGTCACCCACCGTGCGTCAGAGGCTGCCCTTGCAGCCACCGTCGAGGCCGTGAAGGGCCTGGACGTCATCAATTCAGTTACATCCGTTTTGCGGGTAGAAGGAGTCTAAGTGGCTCACCAATGGCGCGGTGTCATCCGCGAATACGCTGACCGTCTGCCCGTGACGGAGTCCACCAGGGTCATCACCCTGGGCGAGGGCGGCACCCCGCTGGTACACGCGCAGAAGCTCTCCGAACTCACCGGTTCCGAGGTCTACCTCAAGGTGGAAGGCATGAACCCCACCGGCTCCTTCAAGGACCGTGGCATGACCATGGCGATGACGGCAGCAGTTGCCTCCGGCGCGAAGGCCGTTGTGTGCGCTTCCACCGGCAACACGTCCGCCTCTGCTGCTGCCTACGCTACGGCCGCCGGCCTCAAGTGTGCGGTCCTGGTGCCCGAAGGCAAGATCTCCATGGGCAAGCTCAGCCAGGCGATCGCCCACGGGGCCACCCTGCTCCAGGTGGACGGCAACTTCGACAACTGCCTGGACATAGCCCGCAAGCTGGGGGAGTCCTACCCCGTCTTCCTGGTGAACTCGGTAAACCCCGCCCGCATCCAGGGCCAGAAGACCGGCGCCTTCGAAGTGGTCGATTCCCTGGGCGACGCACCGGACATCCACGTTCTGCCCGTGGGCAACGCCGGCAACATCACGGCCTACTGGAAGGGCTACAAAGAGTACTCCGCTCCCTTCGAATCGGAGACGGCCGGTACCCTTCCCGCCGTATCCACCAGGACACCTGCCATGTGGGGCTTCCAGGCCGCCGGTGCCGCCCCCTTCGTCGCAGGCCACCCCATCACAGAACCGGACACCATCGCCACTGCCATCCGCATTGGAAACCCGGCGTCCTGGGACGGTGCCGTCGGCGCCCGTGACGAATCCGGCGGGCTCATCGAGGCCGTCACCGATGAGGAGATCCTGAACGCCCACCGCTGGCTGTCGTCCAAGGAAGGCGTCTTCGTGGAGCCCGGTTCCGCCGCAGGCGTGGCCGGACTGCTCAAGAAGCACGCCGCCGGCGAGGTCCCCAGCGGAAAAACCATCGTCATCACCGTCACAGGCCACGGACTCAAGGATCCCCAGTGGGCCCTGCGCACCGAGGACGGCAGCGATGTCCAGCCGGTCAAGGTCCCCAACGACGTCGTCACCGTAGCCGCTGAGCTGGGACTGGAAGAAAAATAACCTTGGACACCACCTCGCAGGCCGCCGTCGGACTGCAACTGATTGAGCCGGGCCAGCGCGTCACCGTCCGCGTCCCCGCCACCACGGCCAACCTTGGTCCCGGCTACGACAGCCTGGGGCTTGCCCTGGCCCTGCACGACACCCTGACCGTGGAAAGCCTGGACACGGACGAACTCGTCTTCGACCTGCGCGGCGAAGGGGCGGAAACCCTTCCCCGGGATGCCAGCCACCTGGTGGTCCGGGCCATGGACGCGGCCTTTGAACGGCTGGGATTCCGCCACGGCGGCCTGAAGGTGACTGCCGAAAACGTCAACCCGCACGGCAGGGGACTGGGCTCGTCCGCCTCGGCGGTCGTGGCGGCTGTGTCTGCCGCCAATGCCATGGTTCCAGCGGAAAACCAGCGCGGCCGCGACTGGATCCTGCAGCTCACCAGCGAAATGGAAGGCCACCCGGACAACGTCGCACCCGCGATTTTCGGCGGACTGGCGCTGTCATGGCAGGACAGTGAGCAGTACAGCAGCACCACTGCCACCGTGACCGGGTCGATCATCCCCATCGTGGCGGTACCCGACTTCGAACTGTCCACCGAAGCCGCCCGCGCCCTGCTGCCCGCATCAGTGGGACACCATGCGGCGGCCATGAATTCGGGCCGTGCGGCGCTGCTGATCCATGCATTGACGCAAAAGCCTGAGTTTCTCCTGCCGGGCACCGAGGACTACCTGCACCAGAGCTACCGGGCGGAAGCCATGCGGCCCAGTGCGGCGCTCATCGGCGCCCTCCGTAAAGCAGGCTACGCAGCAGTGGTTTCCGGCGCCGGGCCAACCGTCCTGGTGCTGGCCAACGGCGAAGCGCAGGCCAGTGATGCACTGGCCTTCATTGAGGCCTTTACATCGGAGAACACGCCGGACATTGGCTGGCGCGTTCTGAAGCTCGCAGTGGACGTTGAAGGTGCTAAGGTGGACGTGCACCGGCGGTAATTCCGCCTATCTGATCTGCTCCTGCATTCAGTTGCTGTTTGATCTACCACTGTGAATGTATTCCGGTGCCACCTGCTTGGTCTGTCGCAGGAACTGCAGCATCCAACTGCCCCTGAAGCGTCAGTCAGGCGTTGCGCCGTGGGCGCAGCGCAAGGTGAATCAGTATCCGGCCCTGCTGGCCGAAATCCAACCGGCAAGGCTGAAATCCGGCTGCAGATCTGAACTGCAGCCCAGATCAAATCATCGCGTCCAGCTCCCAGTCTGGACGCCGTCGAGGGGGAAGGATCCTTCGTGACCGAAACCACTGAGCTGTCGCCAGCTGTGGAACACACAACTTCTGCTGCCGAATCATCGGCCGCACCCGCCAAGAGCAGTGGCCTCGCCGGCCTGAAGCTCGCCCAGCTGCAGGCCCTCGCCAGCCAGCTCGGCATCTCCGGCGGCTCCCGCATGCGCAAGGGGGACCTGGTTTCGGCCATCTCCGCCCACCGCGCAGGGACCCTGACCGTCAAGACTCCTGCGAAGGCAACGGAAAAGGCTCCGGAAAGCAGCGTGGCTCCTGCCGCAGCCGCTCCGGAGGCCGCTGCCGCGGAAGCTCCTGCCGCTGAAGGCACCCGTGCCCGCGGACGCGGCCGCAGCCGCCGCGCTGTCAGTGACGGCGTGGTTGCCCCGGCAACCGAAGCTCCCGTCGTGGAAACCGCTGCCGCACCTGCCGCTGCAGCCGTCGAGGCGCCGTCGGCCGCCCCCGCGGAAACCACCGAGGCAACGGAAGGCGCCCCCGAGCGCCGCCAGCCGCGCACCCGCAACCGCCGCCGCGGCGAAGCCGCTGCCGCCTCCGTCCAGGAAGCCCCGGTGGAAACCCCGGCAGAGCAGCCGGCCGCGGAACAGCGTGCAGGCGAACAGCGCACCGAAACCCCCGCAGAAGCAGGGGACGCCACCAGCGCACCGAACGCCGTGACGGCGGCCGCACCCGCGGCCGTGACAACACCCGCGATTCCGATGGCGGCCGCGACAATGCCGGCAGCCGCGAAGCCGGCCAGCGCGATGGCGGCCGGGACAACCGCGACAACGACGACGCCGACGGCGGAAGCCGCCGCAACCGCCGTAACCGCCGCGACCGGAATGACCGCAACGACCGTTCCGGCGGCCAGGACCGGGACAACTCGCGCAACGACCGCTTCCGCGACCGCAACGACCGCCGCCGCGGCCGCAACCAGGGCCCGGACGTAGACGACGTCGAGGTCACCGACGACGACGTGCTGCTGCCGGTCGCCGGCATCCTCGACGTCCTCGAGAACTACGCGTTCATCCGCACATCCGGCTACCTGCCCGGCCCCAACGACGTCTACGTCTCCCTGGCCCAGGTCAAGAAGTACAACCTGCGCAAGGGTGACGCCGTAGTAGGCGCAATCCGTGCACCGCGCGAAGGCGAAGACCGCAGCCAGCAGTCCAACCGCCAGAAGTTCAACGCCCTGGTCCGCGTCACGTCCGTCAACGGCAAGACGCCGGAAGAACTCAAGGACCGCGTCGAATTCGCCAAGCTGGTTCCGCTGTACCCGTCGGAGCGCCTGCGCCTCGAGACCGATCCCAAGAAGATCGGCCCCCGCGTCATCGACCTCGTCGCCCCGATCGGCAAGGGCCAGCGTGGCCTGATCGTCTCCCCGCCCAAGGCCGGCAAGACGCTCATCCTGCAGTCCATCGCCAACGCGATCACCACCAACAACCCTGAGGTCCACCTCATGATGGTGCTGGTTGACGAACGGCCCGAAGAAGTCACGGACATGCAGCGCACCGTCAAGGGTGAAGTCATTGCCTCCACCTTCGACCGTCCCGCAGACGACCACACAACTGTGGCCGAACTGTCCATCGAACGCGCCAAGCGCCTCGTGGAAATGGGCATGGACGTGGTGGTCCTCCTGGACTCCATGACCCGCCTGGGCCGCGCCTACAACCTGGCAGCACCGGCCTCCGGCCGCATCCTGTCCGGTGGTGTGGACTCCGCAGCCCTCTACCCGCCCAAGCGCTTCTTCGGTGCCGCCCGCAACATCGAAAACGGCGGCTCGCTCACCATCCTGGCCACCGCCCTCGTCGAGACCGGCTCCAAGATGGACGAGGTCATCTTCGAAGAGTTCAAGGGCACCGGCAACATGGAACTCCGCCTGTCCCGCCAGCTGGCAGACAAGCGCATCTTCCCGGCCGTGGATGTCAACGCATCCGGTACCCGCCGCGAAGAGAACCTGCTCTCGCCCGAAGAAGTCAAGATCATGTGGAAGCTGCGCCGCGTCCTTTCCGGACTCGAGACCCAGCAGAGCCTTGAACTGCTCACCAACAAGATCCGGGAAACGCAGAGCAACGTCGAGTTCCTCATGCAGGTCCAGAAGACGACGCTTGGTGCGAAGTCGGATAACGACAAATAGTTTCACCAGGGGCGGGGCCGACGCATTTTGCCGGCCCCGCCTTTGTCGTTCGGATTTTGCCGCCCCCGCCCCTTCGCTGGGCGGCTTCGATCTTCGATCGTTCGCCGCCCAGCTCCGGCAGGCCCGATGCCACTCCCGGGGCGGCAAAATCCGAACGCCATGCAGTTATCTCACCAAATGCGGGCGCGCGTCCGGACGTGCGGTCAGTCTCCGCATGGCAGTCATTAGACTTGTACAAGTCGAAAGAGGTTTATAGATGTTTGAGTCCGTACAGGGCCTGCTTGATGAGCATGACTCCATCCAGGCGCAGCTGGGGGATCCTGCTGTTTATGCTGACCAGCGGCTTGCCCGGAAGCTGGGGCGGCGGTCGGCTCAGCTCAATGGCATTGTTGAGGCCTACCACAAGTGGGAAGGCATCCGGGATGACCTTGCTGCCGCCAAGGAGATGGCTGCCGAGGATCCCGAGTTCGCTGCCGAGGTGCCTGAACTTGAGGCCGCGCTGGAGACGGCTGCCGCCAAGCTGCGGCGCCTGCTGATTCCGCGCGATCCGGACGACGCCCGCAACGTGATCCTCGAGGTCAAGGGCGGCGAAGGTGGCGACGAGGCTGCCCTGTTCGCCGGCGACCTGCTGCGCATGTACACCCGCTACGCGGAGTCCCGCGGCTGGAAGACCGAAATCATCTCCGCCACGGAGTCGGACCTGGGCGGCTACAAGGACGTCCAGGTGGCCGTCAAAGGCAACTCGAACGACCCCGCTGAGGGCGTGTACGCCCGGCTTAAATTCGAAGGCGGCGTGCACCGCGTCCAGCGCGTGCCCGTGACCGAGTCCCAGGGACGCATCCACACCTCGGCTGCCGGCGTGCTGGTCCTGCCCGAAGTGGACGAGCCGGAAGAGCTCGAGATCAACCAGAACGACCTCAAAATCGACGTGTACCGGTCCTCGGGCCCGGGTGGCCAGTCCGTGAACACCACGGACTCCGCTGTGCGCA
Organism: Arthrobacter sp. DNA4; assembly: GCF_024362385.1. NCBI lineage: Bacteria > Bacillati > Actinomycetota > Actinomycetes > Micrococcales > Micrococcaceae > Arthrobacter > Arthrobacter sp. DNA4. The sequence continues at coordinate 2,903,195 of NZ_CP101466.1, read as the reverse complement.
TCACGCACCTTCCCACCGGCATTGTGGTGGCCATGCAGAACGAGAAATCGCAGCTGCAGAACCGTGAGGCCGGCATGCGCGTCCTCCGTGCCCGCATCCTGGCGCACCAGCAGGAGCAGATCGACGCCGCCAACTCGGAACAGCGCAAGTCGCAGATCCGCACCATGGACCGCTCCGAGCGCATCCGTACGTACAACTACCCGGAAAACCGGATCGCCGACCACCGCACCGGCTACAAGGCCTACAACCTGGACCAGGTCATGAACGGTGACCTGGAACCGGTCATCCAGTCGGCGATCGAAATGGACGAGCAGGCGCGGCTGGACGCCATCGGCGACTGATCGGAAGCTGCCACCCATGACCGAGCCCACCTCCGCGGTGCCTGCCCAGACCCAGACACTGGCTGCAGCTGTCCGTGAGGCTGCCGCACTGCTGGCTGAGGCCGGGGTCCCCAGCCCCCGCGCCGACGCGGAGCTCCTGGCGGACCATCTCCTGAACGTCGGGCTGGGACGCCTGCGCTCCCTGATGCTTGGCGACACTCCCGCACCGCAGGGGTATGGCGAGCTGGTGGCCGAACGTGCGCGCCGGATCCCGCTGCAGCACATCACCGGGGTGGCGCATTTCCGCTACCTGGAGCTGGCTGTGGGGCCGGGGGTTTTTATTCCCCGTCCGGAGACCGAATCGGTGGTCCAGCTGGCCATCGACCACGTCCGCGGCATGCGCAGTCCCCGCATGGTGGACCTTGGCACGGGGTCCGGTGCCATCGCCGGTTCGCTCGCTTCCGAACTTCCCGGAGCCGAGGTGCATGCTGTCGAATTCAGCCCGTTCGCGCACGCCTGGGCGGCGAAAAACCTGGCGCCGCTGGGCGTCAACCTTGTCCTGGGCGACCTGCGCGACGCCTTCCCGGAGCTTAACGGAAGCGTCGACGTCGTGGTTTCCAACCCGCCGTACATCCCCGCCGAAGCCATCCCCAACGAACCCGAAGTAGCCCTGCACGATCCGCCGGAAGCTTTGTACGGCGGGGGAGCGGAGGGCATGGAACTTCCGACGGCGGCAGCGGCCTCCGCTGCCCGGCTGCTGCGGCCGGGCGGCTACTTCGTCATGGAACACGCAGAAGTCCAGGCCGGCTGGATCGCCGCCATGCTTGCAAGGACCGGAACCTGGACAGCCATCACAACGCACCTGGACCTCAACGGCAAGGAGCGCGCCACCAGCGCCGTGCTCGTGGGGGACTCCGCACGGAATGAAAGAATGGGCCAGTGACCACAACTTATGACTGCACCATCGACGACGAGCGGGCCCGGGGCCTGGAACACGCCCAGCGCGCGATCAGCGAGAAGAAGTGCGTCGTGCTCCCCACGGACACCGTCTACGGGATCGGCGCGGACGCGTTCTCGCCCCAGGCCGTCACCATGCTGCTGGTTTCCAAGGGGCGCAGCCGCACCATGCCCCCGCCCGTCCTGATTCCGCGGATCAACGCCCTGGACGGCCTGGCCACCGAGGTCTCGGCTGACGCACGGAAACTCGCCGAGGCCTTCTGGCCCGGAGGCCTGACGCTGATCCTGCACGCACAGCCGTCCCTGGACTGGGACCTGGGCGAAACCAAGGGGACCGTGGCCCTGCGGATGCCTGCCGACGAGGTGGCCCTGGAACTGCTGACTTTGACCGGCCCGCTTGCCGTGTCCTCCGCAAACCGCACCGGACACGCCCCGGCCCAGACCGCAGCTGCCGCCCGGGAGCAGCTTGCTGATTCCGTGGAGGTGTACCTGGAGGGCGGCCAGCGCCCCGTGGAGGGTGAAGCCGGCGTGCCGTCCACCATTGTGGATGCCACCGGTCCCATCCTGCGCGTGGTGCGCAACGGGGCAGTGAGCCTGGACCAGCTCCGCGGGCACGTCCCCGGCGTCCTGGGCCTGGGAGAGATCCCCATGGCCGAAGAGGAAGCCGGCGGTGAGCAGGTTGGTGGTGAGCCAACTGGCGCCGGGCAGCCGGGCACAGGCCAGTCAAGCGCAGCCGATGTACAGGACGACGGCGGGGCCGCACCTGAGGCGTCCGGGTCGTCCGCCGTGACCGGGCCGGCCGCGGAATCCACCACGCCGGCCGGGAACCAGCAGCCTTGATGGCGCTGGACCGCCAGCAGATTCCTGTCCTGGACGTCCACGCCACGCCGTTGCGCGTCCCCGAACTGGTGGCGGAACTGAGCAGCTTCGTTGCGGATGGCTCCACCCGTACCGTCCTGGGCCACAACCTGCACAGCGTCACGCTGGCTTTGTCCGACGACGGATTCCGCCGCCTCTACGAGGACAGCGACGTCGTGCTCCTGGACGGCGCACCCGTGCTGTGGCTGTGGGGGAGGACCGGCAACGCCGAAGGCCCCGTCATGGATTACCGGCTGGGTTCAACGGACTGGCTGCCGGCTCTGGACCAAGTGCGCGGCCTTGAACGGATTGCCGTAATCGGTGCGGGTGCGGAGGCGAACGCGGGGGCAGTCAGCAGGCTGAATGACATCGTTCCGGGCGCCCGCGTGTCAGGCTTTCCCGGTGAAGGATGGGGTCCTGCGCTTGAGGAGGCAGCCGTTGCCTGGCTGCACCGGGAACAGCCGCAGCTTGTCCTGCTTGGCCTGGGCATGCCGCTCCAGGAGGAAGTGCTGCAGCGGCGGCTGGCTGAGATGCCGCCTGCCGTGTACTGCGCCGTGGGCGGCGCCATCGAGCAGCTGGCCGGCGTCCAGAAGCTGGCCCCCCGGTGGCTGGGCAGGATGGGCCTGGAGTGGGCGTGGCGCCTGCTCCTGCATCCCCGCCGCGTGGCCTACCGCGTGCTGGGGGAGCCCTGGGTCCTGTTGTGGCTCCTGGCCGCCCGGAGGCTCGGAAAACCGGGCCTGAACAGGTAACCGGGGCCGGAAGCAGCGGAGCGCGGCAAACAGCGGCAGGGTTCGCCTAGAACTTCTGGTCCTCCAACGGAGCGAAGCCCTTGCCCCGCAGGCCGGTGGTGAACGAATGTGCCCACCCCAGAAAGCCCGAAAGGTCGCGGCGCTGCAGAAAGTAGCCCAGATACCCGCCGACGTCGGCCACGAACGAGCGCACCCGGAAGTAGCGGCGGATCAGGTAGCCCCGGTTCCGGTAATAGTAGAAACGCTTGAAGGCGGAGTCCGGGACGATCACGTGCCAGCGGGCGCCGTAGACGTGCTGCGTTTCCCCGAAGGCGTGCGGGTGCGTAATGGCCGTGGTGGTGACGGTGCCAAAGCGGATCCCGGCCTTGCGCAGCCGGATGGTGAAATCAACTTCATCGCCGCGGATGAACAGGCGCATGTCCGGCAGGCCCACCTTGAAGAACACGTCGGAGCGGATCAGCGCACCGTTGAAGAAGTGGCCGTCGTCCGGCAGGAAGCCTCGTTTCTCCACCTCGGCCCTGTCGTGCGTGACCTTGCCGTCCAGGCGGAAGAAGAAGGACAGCCGGTCGGGATGGCCGGGCGCCGTGACCAAAGGGACCACCGCCTCCAGGTCGCGTGCCTCAGCCTCACGAAGCAGCGTGGCGAGGCATTCCGGATCTGCTTACTCGGCGTCGTCGTCCATCATCCAGATCCAGCGGGCACCGCTGGCGACGGCCTTGAGCGCGGCAAGCGCAAATCCGCCCGCGCCGCCCAGATTCGCTTCCGAGCGCACATAGTCCACGTTGGGGTGCGCCGCTGCCACATCCGCGGCCGGGGTGGTGCCGCTGTCCACCAGGCAAATCGTGTCCACGTGCCGGCTCTGGGCATTGATCGAATCCAACAGGACGGAGAGTTCCTTCGGCCGGTCGAAAGTCACGGCGGCAACCGCAATGCGGGGGGTCATGGGGGTCCTTTCAGCATGGCTGCAAGGGAGTTCCCCGCCTGTTGTGCGCCCGTGTGGCGCGGAGCCATGGTGCCGTTGGCACTAGTATCTTTGACTAGAGTCCACTGTAATACAGCCCTGTAAGGCGCTGCGCGTACGTCTGTGCGCACTGCCTGCTGCGCGCTCGGCGACGGAGAAGTTTCATTTATCGAAGAACAGATTCCCGGCCCGTGAGCCCACCCACCCCCAACCGGCTGCCACATCGGCCGAGCGGCTTTGGCACCACCACCCTTGAAGCGGTTGCCGTCCCATGATCATGTACCTGCTCATGGGGCTCACCGCCGCCATTGTCTCCTACGGGGCCACCTGGGGCGCCCGCATCGTGGGGCACCGGCTTGAGCTGCACCTGCCCATCCGCAGCCGCGACATGCATTCCACGCCGGTGTCCAGGCTGGGCGGGGTGGCAATCTTCCTGGGCGTCATGGTGGCGCTGGTCGTTGCCAGCCAGTCCTTCTTCGTCAAGGACATCTACCGCAACAACTTTTCACCGTGGGGTGTCCTGGCAGGAGCAGCGGTCATCGTCCTGGTGGGCGTGGCGGACGACCTGCTGGACATCCGCTGGTGGGTGAAGCTGATCGGCCAGAGCGCCGCCGGACTGACAGTGGCCATCTGGGGTGTCCAGATGACCATCGTCCCCTGGGTACCTGAACCCATCTACCTCCAGGACGGAACACTGCGGATAGTGCTGACGGCCGGACTGATCGTCACCACCATGAACGCCTTCAACTTCATTGACGGGCTGGACGGCCTCGCCGCGGGAGTGGCCATCATCGGCGGCACGGCGTTCTTCATCACCGCCTACTGGGTCCACCGGAACGCAGTCCTGCTGGACTATTCAGACCTGGCTACGCTCATTACGGCCGTGCTGGTGGGCGGGTGCCTTGGCTTCCTGCCGCACAACTTCTTTCCCTCGAAGATCTTCATGGGGGACTCCGGCGCCATGCTGATTGGGCTCCTCATGGCCTCGGCCGGCGTCGTGTCCACGGGGCAGATCACCTCGGGCCTCTACGACCGTGCCAACGGTATCTCCACCATTATCCCCATCCTGCTTCCCTTCGCCGTCCTCTTCCTGCCGCTGCTGGACCTCGGTCTGGCGGTCGTCCGGCGGACGGCCCGCGGGCGTTCGCCCTGGTCGGCGGACCGCGGACACCTGCACCATAAATTGCTGGACATCGGCTATTCGCACCGTACCGCGGTGGTCCTGATGTACCTGTGGACCGCCGTGCTCTCCTTCGGCGGCCTGGCGTTCGCTGTCTTCCCCTGGCACATCGTGCTCGCCGTGGACATCTTCGCGACGCTGGTCATGGGACTGGTGACAGCGTGGCCGTACCTGTCCCGCGGCAATGGGGAAACCGCGGCGTAACGGCGGTTCTGAATTATTTCTATCTCGTGTAGAATTTAGGGGCAGCCCAAGCTGCCACTCCACCCCCTGCCTCCTGGCGATCTGCCATGTGGTGCCGACGATTGGATCGCATGACCTCCAACGCCGAGTCCGGACCTGCCTCCGGCAATGGACCCGTTGGTACGTCCGGTCCCACCCGTTCGCTCTGGCTGAACCTGCTCAAGCGCAGTTCGATTGCCGCGACGGCCGGACTTGTGGTGTGCGCAATCCCGGCCGGAATCCTCAACGGGGCAACCGGGGCGGTGTCCAGTTTCCTTGGTGGCCTGCTGGTGATGCTTTTCTTTGGCATCAGCCTGCTGGTGGGGCACTTCGTGGGACGCCGCAACCCCTCGGGTGCGATCGGGATGTTCGTAGCAACCTACTTCATCAAGGTAGTTGGCTTCGCCGTTGTCCTGTTCGTCATCGGGGCTCCGGAATGGCTGCACGGCCGCTGGTTCGTCATCGGTGCCGTCGTTGCCGTCGTCCTGTGGCAGGCCGCGGAGATCCACGGCTTCAGCAGGGCACGCCTCCAGATCTACAACGATCCTGAAGACAGGGGATCATCCGATGCGTGATTCGAAAAAAACCGCAGGCGACGGCGACGGCAAACGCGGCTCCAACGGCTCCACGCCGGCTTCTTCCGACGCATCCACCGATGGCGGCTACAACGCTGGAATGGCTGTATTCAGCTACATCATTGGCGGAATCATCGTCTGGAGTTTGATAGGGTGGGGACTGGATTATCTGTGGGGAACGCGCTGGATTGTGCTCGCAGGCGCTCTGCTTGGAGCCGTCGGAGGTTTCTACCTTTCCCACATGCATGGCCTCACCAGTTCCCGCAAAAATGCTGATGGGCGCCATGCTCCCAGCGCACCGTCCCAGGACGGAGAAGATAATGCCAAATAATTTCACAGGGGGAACAGCAGGCTGTCAGGCTGCCGGACCCCGCCCAACGCCCAATGATGGACACTGCAGAGAGGAAACGCGTTGATCGCGCTTGCGCTCCCGGCCCAAGATTCAGGAGAGTTCACTCCTCCTGGTATTAACGAAATGCATTTGCCGGCAATCCTGCCGTGGGGTGCCGCAGAAGGATTCTCCAAGCAGATGCTGCTGGTCCTCCTCTCTGTCGTCTTTATCGCCGTCTTCTTCGTGCTCGCCGCACGCAAGCAGCAGCTGGTACCCGGCAAGCTCCAGTTCGCCGGCGAAGCCGCGTACGGCTTCGTCCGCAACGGCATTGCCAAGGACATCATCGGCGGCAGGGACTTCATCAAGTACGTCCCCCTGCTGTTCAGCCTGTTCTTCTTCATCCTGGTCAACAACATCTACGGCGCCATTCCGGTGTTCCAGCTCCCCACGTTCTCGCACGTGGGTGGAGCGTATGTGCTGGCAGGCCTGGTCTACGTCACCTGGATCGCCATCGGCGTCAAGAAGAACGGCCTGCGGTACTTCAAGCTGGCCACCGTCCCCTCGGGCGTGCCGTGGTACATCCTGCCGATCGTCATTCCGATCGAAATCATCTCCAACTTCGTTGTCCGGCCCGTCACGCACAGCCTCCGTCTGTTCGCGACCATGCTCGCCGGCCACCTGATCGTGATGATCGCCGGTTCCGGCATCGAGTACCTCATCATGCAGGAGAACGTCCTGCTGAAGGGAACCTCAATCCTGGTTCTTGCCGGTGCCATTGCCATGTACATGCTTGAAGCCCTGATCATGGTCCTGCAGGCCTACGTCTTTACGCTGCTGACCGCGATCTACATCGAAGGCGCACTGCACGCCGACAGCCACTAGGCTCACCGGCCGGGCAGCACGCTCCGGCGGCACACCACAGTCTTCCCCTCGCGGGGATGAAGCAACCCAAACAACCTGCCACACAAGTGGCATCTTGAAAGGAAAAAAAATGGAAGGCTCCATCAACGGCTCCCTCAACCTCATCGGCTATGGCCTCTCGGCTATCGGCGGTGGTATCGGTGTGGGTCTCGTGTTCGCTGCCTACATCAACGGCGTTGCACGCCAGCCGGAAGCCCAGCGCGTCCTGCAGCCGATCGCATTCCTTGGCCTGGCCCTGACCGAAGCACTCGCCATCCTGGGCCTGGTCTTCGCTTTCGTTCTCAAGTAAACCTTCAGAACTTCAGCGAACATTCAGAACCGAGTAGATAAGGACGGGTGAAATATGCATCAGCTGATCATCTCAGCCGCCGCTGAAGGCGACGTCAACCCCCTTGTTCCCAATGGCTGGGAAATGCTGGTTGTCTTCGTGGGCTTTGCCATCCTCTTCTTCATCGTGGTCAAGTTTGTTGTCCCGATGTTCGAGAAGACCTTCGCAGAGCGTGCCGAGGCCATCGAAGGCGGCATCGCCAAGGCTGAAAAGGCCCAGGCTGAGGCGTCTGCTGCACTCGAAGAGTACAAGCAGCAGCTGACCGACGCCCGCACCGAAGCCAACCGCATCCGTGAGGAAGCCCGCGCCGAAGGTGCCCAGATCCTCGCGGATCTCAAGGAGAAGGCGGCAGCAGAGTCTGCCCGCATCACCGCGCAGGCCCACGCACAGATCGAGTCCGAGCGCCAGGCGGCCGTTGTGTCCCTGCGCTCTGAGGTAGGCACCCTGGCCACCACCCTTGCCGGCCGCATCGTGGGCGAGTCCCTCGACGACGACGCACGCGCAGCACGGGTAGTGGACCGCTTCCTGGCAGATCTGGAGTCCCAGAACGCAGGTGCAGCTAAGTAATGGCAGGCGTATCGAGCGAATCGCTGGCAACAGCCCTTGGCGCTTTGGAAGCGAAGCTTCCCACGGCGTCGCTGCAGCTGGCAAAGGAACTCTTCGGAATTCTGGGAATGGTGGACAGCTCGGCTGGCTTGCGCCGTGCCCTGACTGACCCCTCCCGCAGCGGTGACGAAAAGTCGGCGCTGGTGAGGCAGCTGGTTGGCGGAAAAGTCTCCGCTGATGCTGCTGAGATCGCGGCCGGTCTGGCCAGCTCACGCTGGGCATCGGCGCGTGACATCGGCGATGCACTCGAGACTCTTGCCGCAACGGTGGTCATTTCCGTTGCTGAAAACAAGTCGGCCGTTTCTGCCTCCGGAATCACTGGCCTGGAGGAGCTGGAAAACGACCTGTTTTCCTTCAACCAGGCTGTTGCCTCCAACCACGAGGTACAACGTGCTCTGTCCGAACCGCAGGCAAGCTCCGCCGCGAAGGCTGCCCTTGCAGAGAGGCTGGTGCCCGGCGTCAGTGAGGAAGCAAAAGTCCTCATTACGCAGGCAGTCAGCCAGCCACGCGGAATCAAGCCCACCAGGCTTGTGGAGCGGTTCGCCGAACTGGCGGCCAAGCGGCAGCAGCGCTGGATTGCAACGGTCAGCGTAACCCGGCCCTTGTCGCAGACGCAGCAGTCACGCCTCCAGGCGGGCCTGAATGCCCTGTACGGGCGGGAACTGAAGGTCAACGTCAACGTTGACCCGTCGCTCATTGGCGGAATCCGCGTCCAGGTGGGAGACGAAGTGCTCGACGCTTCCGTCCTTTCCCGGCTGGGCGAACTGCAACGCCAGCTGACCGGCTAGCCGGACAAGCACAACCAAACTGATAGAAACCCCGGTCACCGTTTGCGGTGATCACAAACAGGAGAGCAGGGACTGCAGATGGCCGAATTGACCATCAACGCCGACGACGTCCGTAATGCGTTGAACGAGTTCGCGGCGTCCTACGAACCCGGAAACGCAGAGCGCGTAGAGGTTGGCCGTGTAACGACCGCAGGTGACGGCATCGCCCGTGTTGAGGGCCTTCCCTCGGTCATGGCGAACGAGCTTCTTCGCTTCGAAGACGGCACGCTGGGCCTGGCCCAGAACCTTGACGTCCGCGAGATCGGTGTCATTATCCTCGGTGACTTCCAGGGCATCGAGGAAGGCCAGGAAGTGCACCGGACCGGGCAGGTTCTGTCCGTTCCGGTTGGCGACGCCTTCCTCGGCCGCGTGGTTGACCCCTTGGGCCAGCCCATGGACGACCTGGGCGAGATCAAGGCTGAGACCACCCGTGCCCTGGAACTTCAGGCGCCCGGCGTGACCCAGCGCAAGTCGGTTCACGAACCGATGCAGACCGGCCTGAAGGCCATCGACGCGATGATCCCGATCGGCCGCGGCCAGCGCCAGCTGATCATCGGCGACCGCCAGACCGGCAAGTCCGCCATCGCGATCGACACGATCATCAACCAGAAGGCCAACTGGGCTTCGGGCGATGTCACCAAGCAGGTCCGCTGCATCTACGTCGCCATTGGCCAGAAGGCGTCCACCATCGCCGCCATCCGCCAGACCCTCGAGGACAACGGCGCGCTTGAGTACACCACCATTGTGGCCTCTCCCGCGTCCGACCCCGCAGGCTTCAAGTACCTGGCACCGTACGCGGGCTCGGCCATTGGCCAGCACTGGATGTACGGCGGCAAGCACGTCCTGATCGTGTTCGATGACCTGTCCAAGCAGGCCGAGGCATACCGCGCCGTGTCGCTGTTGCTCCGCCGCCCGCCGGGACGCGAAGCCTACCCGGGCGATGTCTTCTACCTGCACTCCCGCCTTCTGGAGCGTTGCGCCAAGCTCTCCGACGAGCTCGGTGCCGGTTCCATGACGGGCCTGCCGTTGATCGAGACCAAGGCGAACGACGTGTCCGCCTACATCCCGACCAACGTCATCTCCATCACCGACGGCCAGATCTTCCTGCAGTCGGACCTCTTCAACGCCAACCAGCGCCCCGCTGTTGACGTGGGTGTCTCGGTGTCCCGCGTTGGCGGTGCCGCCCAGGTGAAGTCCATGAAGAAGGTCTCCGGTACCTTGAAGCTGGACCTTGCCCAGTACCGCGACATGCAGGCGTTCGCGATGTTCGCATCCGACCTGGATGCAGCGTCCCGCCAGCAGCTGACCCGTGGCGCCCGCCTGATGGAACTGCTCAAGCAGGGCCAGTACTCGCCGTTCCCGGTCGAGGACCAGGTTGTGTCCATCTGGGCCGGCACCAACGGTTACCTGGATGACGTCCCGGTCGAGGACATCAGCCGCTTTGAAGCCGAGTTCCTGGAGCACCTCCGCCACAAGTCCTCGATCCTGACCACGCTGGCCCAGACCAACGTACTGGACGATGACACCGTTGCCGCTCTGAAGTCCTCAATCGTGGACTTCAAGAAGGGCTTCTTCGGCGAGGGTGACAACCACCTGGTAGGCGCCGGCCACGAGGAGCATGACGCTATCTCCGAGGGCGAAGTCGACCAGGAAAAGATCGTCAAGCAGAAGCGCTAGTTCCGCATCGCCGGGTGTGCCGGGCCCCAGGGTCCGGCACACCCGGCTACGGAATGTTAGGAAAGGATAAGTATGGGAGCCCAGATCCGGGTCTACCGCCAGAAGATCAGCTCGACCACGTCGATGCGCAAGATCTTCAAGGCGATGGAACTGATCGCTACCTCGCGCATCGGGAAGGCCCGTGCGCGCGTAGCAGCTTCACTGCCTTACGCGAACGCGATCACGCGCGCCGTTTCTGCTGTCGCCAGCCAAAGCGAAATCGACCACCCGCTGACCACTGAGCCGGAGCAGATCCGCCGTGCCGCCGTCCTGGTAATTACCTCGGACCGTGGCCTGGCAGGTTCCTACTCCGCCAGTGTGCTCAAGCAGGCGGAAGGTCTCTTCGAGCTGCTCCACGACGAAGGCAAGGAAGTCAAGACCTACCTCGTGGGCCGCAAGGCCCAGGCGTACTTCGAATTCCGGAACCGCGAATATGCGCGGGTCTGGACCGGAGGAACCGACGCTCCAGAGTTCGCCACCGCCCGTGAAATCGGCGAGGCGCTGCTGTCAGATTTCGCAACTGACTTCGAAGAGGGCGGCGTGGACGAAATCCACGTTGTCTACACCCGCTTCAAGTCCATGGTTACCCAGGAGCCGACGGTCATCCGCCTGCTCCCGCTGGAAGTAGTGGAAGAACAGGCTGCTTCCGAATCGGAGCTCCTGCCGCTGTACGAGTTCGAGCCGGAGACGGAGCGTGTCCTTGACGCCCTGCTGCCGCGCTACATCGAATCCCGTATCTTCGCAGCCATGTTGCAGGCGGCAGCTTCCGAGCTTGCAGCCCGCCAGCGGGCGATGAAGTCCGCAGGCGACAACGCAACGGACCTGATCAAGAAGTACACGCGCCTGCGCAACACAGCCCGCCAGGCCGAAATCACGCAGGAGCTCTCCGAGATTGTTGCAGGTGCCGACGCCCTCGCGTCGTAGCCTCCCGACCCTCGGTTCCGCGGAACCAGCAACACCACAGATAGACTTAACCCCACGCCATCTACTGAATGAAGTGAGAGAGATGACTGCCACTGCTACCGAACACGTAGCCGCAACGTCCGGTGCAACCGGCCGTATTGCGCGCGTAATCGGCCCGGTTGTCGACGTCGAATTCCCGGCTGACGCAATCCCGTCGATCTATAACGCCCTCACCACCGAGATCACTCTCAACGGTGAGACCAAGACCATTACCTTCGAAGTTGCGCTGCACCTCGGCGACAACCTCATCCGCGCCATCTCGCTGCAGGCAACCGACGGCCTGGTCCGCGGCACCGGCGTCGTTGACACCGGTGCCCCGATCTCCGTTCCCGTTGGTGACGGCGTCAAGGGCCACATCTTCAACGTGCTGGGCCAGCCCCTGGACGTTGCCGAGTCCGAGCTGGATGTCAGCGAACGCTGGCCCATCCACCGCAAGGCTCCCAGCTTCGCTTCGCTCGAAGGTTCCACCGAGATGCTGGAGACCGGCATCAAGGTCATCGACCTCCTCACCCCGTACATCAAGGGTGGAAAGATCGGCCTGTTCGGCGGCGCCGGCGTGGGCAAGACCGTTCTGATCCAGGAAATGATCACCCGTGTTGCCCGCAACTTCGGTGGTACTTCCGTGTTCGCCGGTGTTGGCGAGCGTACCCGTGAGGGCAACGACCTCTGGGTGGAAATGGAAGAGGCAGGCGTCCTCAAGGACACCGCCCTTGTATTCGGCCAGATGGATGAGCCGCCGGGAACGCGCCTGCGCGTGGCCCTGTCCGCGCTGACCATGGCGGAGTACTTCCGCGATGTGCAGAACCAGGACGTGTTGCTCTTCATCGACAACATCTTCCGCTTCACCCAGGCAGGCTCCGAGGTTTCCACGCTGCTGGGCCGCATGCCTTCGGCCGTGGGCTACCAGCCCAACCTGGCGGATGAGATGGGCCTCCTGCAGGAGCGCATTACCTCCACCAAGGGCCACTCCATCACCTCGATGCAGGCCATCTACGTTCCCGCAGATGACTACACCGACCCGGCTCCGGCCACGACCTTCGCACACCTCGACGCGACCACGGAACTTTCCCGTGAAATCGCCTCCCGTGGTCTGTACCCGGCCGTTGACCCGCTGACGTCGACTTCCCGCATCCTGGATCCCCAGTACATCGGCAAGGACCACTACAACACGGCTGTCCGTGTGAAGCAGATCCTGCAGAAGAACAAGGAACTCCAGGACATCATCGCCATCCTCGGTGTCGATGAACTCTCCGAGGAAGACAAGATCGTCGTGTCGCGTGCACGCCGCATCCAGCAGTTCCTGTCGCAGAACACCTACACCGCCAAGCAGTTCACCGGCGTCGAGGGCTCCACGGTTTCCATCAAGGACACCGTTGAAGGCTTCGCAGCCATCTGCGACGGCGAACTCGACCACATCGCAGAGCAGGCCTTCTTCAACGTTGGCGGCCTCGATGACGTTGAGCGCCAGTGGGCCAAGATCCAGGAACAGACCAAGTAATATGGCTGAGCTTGAGGTTGAGATTGTCGCAGCGGACCACTTTGTGTGGTCCGGAGCGGCCAAGATGGTCAAGGCCCGCACCAGCGATGGTGAAATCGGAATCCTGCCCGGCCACTCGCCCCTGCTGGCGATCCTGGCCGAGGGTGAACTGGCAATCCAGCCGGTATCCGGGGACCGTATTGCGGTAGATGTGGACGGTGGATTCTTCTCCGTTGACAACAACCGCGTGGTTATCGTTGCTGACAACGCCCAGCTGGGCGGCTCGGCTACCGCTGGGATCCGCTAGCACGACCTTGATGGACGCACCGGGTATTTCGTTCATCGCACTGGCAATCGCGTTCGGATTGCTGATCTTTGCACTGTGCCTTTCGGGGGTGCGCCGCTTCAACCTGCGGCGTGCCCTCGGCACGGTGGACGCCTCCATTTGCGTAGCTGGAAACAGCTGGCAGATGGGGGTTTGTCGTTATCAGGACAACGACCTTGAATGGTTCAGGCTCATCTCCTTGAGCGTCCGGCCCAAGTACACCTTCAAACGCAGCTCCCTGGAGCTCCTGGGGCGCAGGAAACCCACCGAAGCTGAAGCCGTCAAGGTTCAGCCGGATGTGGTGATCGTCGAACTCCGGTACGAGGGGCAGGACCTCCACTTCGCCATGAAATTCGACGCCTACACGGGTCTTTCCTCCTGGCTGGAAGCGGGTCCGGTCATCGGCGTGGGGACCTGGCGCTAGCCGGCGTGGACTGGTTTTCAGACATCCGGCTCACGGACGGACCACTGTATGGAACCGTCCTGGTATTGGGAGTTGGCGGCGCAGCCTATCTCCTGGTGCCGCCCCGGCGTGCCTCCATGACTTCCGTGCACCGGGCCCGGACTTGGGCGCTGCGCATCCTCCTTGCTGCCGCCGCCGCGTTCGCGCTGGTGGCCACGGTGCACTGGGCCCTCATCAATGTCTTCACTGTTTTCCCGGAGGACCTGCCGAATCCGGTACTGCTGTGGCTGGTCCCCGGAGTGGCGGCAGTCCTCCTGGGCCTGCTCCGCCTGTCCAGGACGGGCTGGCGCGGACGCGGGGCCGGAATCCTCGCCGCGCTGCTGGTGGTACTGCTCTCAGCAATCCAGATCAACGCCTACTTTGGCCTGAACAGGACGGTAAGCGACCTTTTGGGAACGGCCCTGGCCCGGATACCGGTCCTCGAGCAGGACGTCATGCGGCACGCCGGCGAATCTGACGGTGTCCCGCTCCAGGGCTGGAAGCCCGAGGGGGAGTTGCCGGCCGGAGGCGAGCTGCGGAAGTCCGCTATCCCGGGAACAGCCTCGGGAATGGCCACGCGGGATGCCTTCATCTACCTTCCCCCTGCCTATTTTGCTGCCAACAGGCCGGCGCTGCCCGTGCTGGTACTGGTGGCCGGGCAGCCCGGCGGCCCGGCGGACTGGCTCACCGGTGGCGCAATCCGCGGCCATATGGATTCATTCGCCGCCGCACACGGCGGGGTGGCCCCCGTGGTGGTCATCCCGGACCCGAACGGATCGCAGTCCGCAAACACCATGTGCATGGACAGCCGCATCGCCAAGGCAGACACCTACCTGTCCCAGGACGTGCCCCGCTGGATCAGTTCCACCCTGGCGGTGGACACCAACCACAGCCACTGGGCCGTGGGCGGGTTCTCCTTCGGCGGCACCTGCGCAGTGCAGATGGGAACACGGCATCCGGACATCTACGCGGACGTGCTGGCATTTTCCAGCGAGGCCGAACCCGCCATTGCCAAGGAACGGCAGAAGACCATCGACGCCGCCTTTCCTGGAAACCCCGAAGAATTCACCAAGCAGACTCCACTGGAGATCATGAAACACCAACGGTTCGAGTCCAGTGGCATGTACCTTACGGCAGGCCAAAACGATCCGGAGTTCGTGGGGAACCTCCGGACACTGGCCGCTGCGGCAGAGAACGCGGGCTTCACCGTGCAGGCACACGAGGTGGAGCACACCGGTCACTCCTGGGATACCTCGTCCAAGCGCTTTGCGGACGCACTGCAGTTCCTGGGCAGCCAATGGGGCCTGCAGTGGTGAGCACCAGGAAACCGGACCGTACCGTCGTCCTGATGTGGGCCGCCGTCGGGCGCCCGGCCGTCCAGCAGGCACTGGGCACGCTGAAATCGATGCCCTTCACACTTGGCGTGGTGGTTGCCTTCCTGGCGGCCGCCGCACTGACCGGGAGCTTCCTGGATGGACCGCCCGAGCAACTCCTGGGGCTGGCGTCCGTCAGCGGGCCTGGCCTGCGCGAGGGGCAGTGGTGGTCGCTCTTCACCAGCCTGTTCTTCGCCACAAACCCGCTGGCCTACCTCACCGCGTCGCTGATGATTGTCCTGCTGCTCGGACTCGCCGAGCGCAAGCTGGGCCGGCGTGCCGCCGTCGGACTCTTCTTTGGCGGGCAGTTTGCCGCCGTCACGGTGTTCCTCCTGGTGACCCAGCTGGCGGGGTACGTGGGGGACGGCTGGCTGGACAAAATGGTGAATGACAGCCTCATCGGGCCCTATGCGCCGGTGCTGACGGCGGGCCTTGCCGCCAGTGCGCGGATCACGCTGCTGTGGCAGCGACGGCTCCGTACCGTGGTGCTGTCCATCTCGATCCTGCTGGTCCTCTACGTAGGTCACGCCGAGACCATTATTGGGCTCATCGGTGCCCTTCTTGGCCTCCTGGCAGGCTGGTGGATCCAGGGGGACCAGGGACGGCTCCATCGCCACCGGTCCACCGGCCGCGAGACCAGGAACCTCCTGGCCCTCACCGTTGCCGTCTTTGCCGTGGGCCCCATCCTGACGGGAATCACCCGCGCACCCACCGGCCCGCTGGCACTCCTGCGGGACGTCGTGCTGAGTCCGATGCCCACGCTCAGCCAGCTCGTGTTCAACTGTGGCGCCACCGTTGATGCCTCCTGCCTCGAAACAGGCAGGGCAGGATTCGCCGGACCGTTCGGCCTGGCGCTGGCAGTGGTGCCGGTCATCCTGCTGCTGATCTGCGCGGACGGCATGCGCCGGGGCCGCCGGCTCGCGCTTAACATCGCCTTGGCCATCCAGCTGGCTGTCACGGCGCTGGCAGCGGTCTACCTGGCCCTGTTCGCCCTGGTTCCCTCGCGCCTCCAGGGCACGCATGCAACGCCGCTGTCCTCGGCCTTCGCCCACGTCCTTCCACTCGTGGTTGTTCCCCTGCTGCTTGCGGTGGTCCTGTGGCTGAACCGCCGCCAGTTCCGCGTGCAGACCCGGCCGGGTGCCCGGCGCACCCTCGGGGCCGTGGTCTGCGGAACATGGCTTGTCCTGGCCAGTTCCTACACCGTGGCCTGGTTCTCGTCCGGCGGCCTGGCCCGCGACGGCGGGCTGCTGGGCCTTTTCGCGGAGTTGGCCCGGCAGTATGTTCCGGTGCCCATACCCCAGCATTTCCGCCGGGTCTTCCCGGAACAGGACAGCGCCGAAGCCCTCCTGTTCGCCTACTCGGGGCCAATCTTCTGGCTCGTGGCCCTGGTGGCCGTGTGGTGGGTACTCGTGAGCCGGCACCACGGCCTGAACTTCGGTAAGCAGGACCGCGACCGCGCGCGGCAGCTGCTCCACCAGGGCGGCGGCCCGCTGTCCTGGATGGCGCTGTGGGAGCCCAACACGTACTGG
The DNA here is from genome assembly GCF_024362385.1 of Arthrobacter sp. DNA4. Taxonomy (NCBI): domain Bacteria; kingdom Bacillati; phylum Actinomycetota; class Actinomycetes; order Micrococcales; family Micrococcaceae; genus Arthrobacter; species Arthrobacter sp. DNA4. The sequence goes on along the minus strand of NZ_CP101466.1, from coordinate 2,886,535 downwards.
TTCAGCCCGGACGGGGCGGGTGCCATGGCCTTCCAGCAGCACGGGACGGTGGCACTGACCCTGGGCGGCGCCTTTGGGGAGCGCAAGGCGGAGCAGCGCGTGACGGAGGGTTTCCTGGACTACTGCCGCAGCCAGGCGCTGATCCCCGCGCTGTATTCCTGCGACGACACGCTGTGGCCGGCGCTCAGGGAACGTGGCTTCTCCCGGGTGGCCGTGGCCCAGGAGACGCGTCTTGCGCTGGACCAGCTGGAGTTCAAGGGAAAGGAATGGCAGAACGTCAGGACGGCCCTGAACCGTGCCGCCAAGCTGGGGGTGCACGCGGTCTGGGGCTCATACCATTCGCTGACGGCCGCACTACGGTCCCGGTTGAACGAAGTGTCCGAGGAATGGGCGGTAAGCAAATCCGTTCCCGAAATGGGCTTCACGCTTGGGGGAGTGGACGAACTCGATGACGAGGAAGTCCTCTGCTGCCTGGCCGTGGACGGCAACGGTGCGGTCCACGGCGTGACCAGCTGGCTTCCGGTGTACGACGGCGGGCGGCTGGTCAGCCGGACGCTGGACGTTATGCGCAGGGGCAGTGAGGGCTTTCCCGGCGTCATGGAGTTCCTGATCGCCTCGGCTGTCCTTGAGCTGCGCGATTCCGTGGACATGATCTCGCTGTCCGGCTCGCCCCTGGCGAGCCGTCCGGAGGATGCAGCCCAAGGGGACGCAGCAGGGGACGCCGAAAGGGAGGAAGACGCAGCCGCGGCCGACGAGGGCGCGCAGAACCTCGTAAGGATCCTGGACCTGGTGGGGCACGCGCTTGAGCCCGTCTATGGCTTCCGCTCCCTGGCAGCCTTCAAATCCCGGTTCAAGCCCGAGTACCGGGCCCTGTACCTGTACTACCAGGACCCGCTGCACCTGCCTGCCATCGGGAGGGCGCTGACGCGCGCCTACCTGCCGGGGCTTTCCCTTGCACAGGGCGCCCGCCTGGTCCGCAAATTAGTGACCTGAAACCGGCCATACGCCGCTCAACGATAAAGTCATATTTGCGGCGCATATATATTTCACAAACAAATGATCCCCGGCAATTGCGCCGGGGATCCTTTGTTTTAGCTGACAACCGCGGCAAGCGGCCGGGCGGTACTAGACCAGAGTTACGCCGGTTGCCTGGGGGCCCTTGGCACCCTGGCCGATTTCGAACTGAACGCGCTGGTTCTCGTCGAGGGTCTTGAAGCCGCCGGTCTGGATCTCGGAGTAGTGAACGAAGACATCGCCATCGGAGTCGTCCGGGGTGATGAAGCCGAAGCCCTTTTCAGCGTTGAACCACTTGACGGTTCCCTGTGCCATTTATTTCTCCTCATTGTGGAACTTTTTAAGACCGGCACACCTCGTGCCGACCTTGGTCACTCCGCGAGAAGAATCCTGGGTTGCCTTGCCTGGGACAGGTCCGGCGCTGCAGGAGCTTCGCGCTCGCAACATGTCTTGCGAGCATGAAAAACACCTACACAAAGACTGAGATAAGAATTTCATGCCCGTTCCCGCAGGTCAACGGCCCGAACAGCAAAAAGGAAAAAATTTAGGTAAAAAAACAGGTGACAGGGAACCCCGTCTCGAAAAGCGCCAATTAGGTGCCCGAAGCAACAAAGGGAATTCTAGAAGAGCCGGGATTCGCTGTCGTCGACTCCGCGCATGGCGTCATAGTCAAGGGTGACGCAGTCGATCCCGCGGTCGTTGGCCAGTACCTTTGCCTGCGGCTTGATTTGCTGGGCTGCAAAAATCCCGCGGACAGGTGCCAGCAGGGGATCGCGGTTGAGCAGTTCCAGGTACCTGGTCAGCTGCTCCACGCCGTCGATGTCCCCGCGGCGCTTGAGTTCAATGGCCACTGTGGCACCGTCGGCGTCCCGGGCCAGGATGTCCACGGGGCCGATCGCGGTGAAGTACTCGCGCCTGATCAGGGAGTAGCCCTGGCCCAGCGTTTCAATCTGGTCGGCCAGCAACCGCTGCAGGTCCGCTTCCACACCGTCCTTGATCAGCCCGGGGTCCACGCCTAGGTCGTGGGAGGACTCGCTGACCTTCTCGTGGATGTTGATGATGAGCCGGTCATCGGTCTTGGCCGACTGCACGGTCCACTGCTCCACCACGCCCAGTTCGAGGTCCACTTCGTCCGGGGATGTAACGCGCAGGGTTGCCGGCGGGCTCATCCAGTTCAGCGGCTTGTAGGAACCGCCGTCGGAGTGCACCAGCACGGAGCCGTCCGCCTTCACCAGCAGGAGCCGGGTGGCGAGGGGGAGATGGGCCTTTAGCCGGCCAACGTAATCAACGGAGCAATGGGCTATGACGAGTCGCACGCCGTACAGACTATCGCGTGGGCTCCGGCAGACCATGGTCGACGCCGGGTGGCCGGGCGGAGCGGCAGGGACGCCACGGAAGGGCGGGGGCACCACGGTTAGGCTCGGCGTGCGGACCGGCTGGGGCAGAATGGAGACATGCCGCGTTCCAACCGTCCCCGCCGTCCCGCTTCCGGCAAGGGCCCTGTTTCGGGCCGGGGCGCAGGCCGGAAGGGCAGCGCGGACGTTCCCGAACTGGACCTTGAGCGTGCCCGGGCTGGAATCGCCCGCCGGGAAAGCGCTCCCGACGGCGAGTGGATGGTGCGCACCATGACCGCCAAAAATGCCGAAAAGACCTACATCTGCCCGGAATGCTCCACCGCCGTACTGCCCGGGATCGCCCACCTGGTGGTCTGGAAGGATGACCACCTCTTTGGAGCTGCCGCAGGCCTCGCGGAACGGCGGCACTGGCACACCAACTGCTGGATGACGCGCAGCTACCGCTACCGCTGACCCGGCGCGGCGGAAGAACCTCCGCTGTCGCTAAGCTGGCAGGCATGACTTTTGATCCGGCGTCGTACGAATTCAGCCCAACCCAGGGCCCCGCTCCCATCCGTGCCTCCACTGTCCTGCCTGCCCGGCGCGAGAACATCGAGCTGCAGACAGAGGACGGCCACACGCTGGTGGGGGAGCTGGCGCTGCCCGAGTCGGGGCCGGTCAAGGCCACGCTGATCACGCTCCACCCGCTGCCCACGCACGGCGGCTTCATGGATTCCCACGTTTACCGGAAGGCCTCCTACCGGCTGCCGGCGCTGGCCGGCATCGCGGTGCTGCGCTTCAACACCCGGGGCACAGCCTCGCCGCGCGGCACCAGCAGCGGCGCCTTCGAGGAGGGAGTGGGCGAGCGCTACGACGTGGAAGCAGCCGTCCGCTTCGCCGTCGAACGGGGCCTGCCAAACCGCTGGCTGGTGGGATGGTCGTTCGGGACCGAGCTGGCGCTGATGTACGGCGCCGTGGAACCGGTGGCCGGACAAATCGAGGGTGCGGTGCTGCTCTCGCCGCCGCTGCACCGCGCCACGGACAAGCACCTGCAGATGTGGGCGGAATCGGGCAAGCCCCTCACCGTCCTGGTACCGGAGCATGACGACTTCCTGCAGCCGGCCGAGGCAACCGAACGCTTCAGCCTGGTGCCCCAGGCACGCGTGGTGGGCGTGGCCGGGGCCAAGCACCTCTGGGTGGGGGAGAAGTACGCGGCCCGGGTGCTGAACGACATTGTGGCCCTTGTCAGTCCCGACCCCGACCGTGCGGAGCTGCCGCAGGAATGGGACGGTCCGGCGGCGACTGCCGGAGCCTAGGCTTCCCCCAGTGCTAGTGCTGGTCCTGCCGGACGATGTAGATCTCCCGGACCAGCAGCAGCACGGCGGCGGCAGTGGGGATGGCGATCAAGGCCCCCAGGACACCCAGCAGGCTGCCGCCGGCGATGACGGAAATCACCGCCACGGCACCCGGCACTGCAACGGCCTTCTGCATGATGCGCGGTGAAATGAAGTACGCCTCGAACTGCAGGTATGCGAAGTAGCAGATGGCGTAGATGGCCGCCACCTGCCAGCCCTCGGTGAGGGACACGAGAGTTACCACGATGCCCGCGATCATCCCGCCCACCAGGGGGATGAAGGCCAGCAGGACCACCACGAATGCCAGGAGCAGGGCGAATGGAATGCCGACGATGGACATCACCACGAACGCGAAGGTGGCGTTGAGCAGGGCCACGCACGCCTGGCCGATCACGTAGTTTCCCACCGACCGCGTGATCTCCTCCGAGAGGGCGGCCACCCGCTTCCGCCGGGAGCGCGGGGCCAGGCGGTAGCCCCACTTCTTCATGGCTGGCAGCGCTGCCAGGAAGTACAGGCTCAGGACCAGGACGATCAGGGCGCCGAAGAGGCTGTTGGCCACGGTGGATCCGAAGCCCAGTACACCGCCGAAAATGCCGCCCATCGCGGCGGGATCGTTGACGAACTTGTTCAGTTCCTCGGTGATCCGGTCGCGCACGCCGAACTGGTCATCAACGTTGCGGAAGAAATCCGAATCCATGAAGTTGCGCACCCAGTCCGGCGCCTGCCGCACGATTTCGGAGACCTGTTCAACGATGGTGGGAATGAGGGTGGCAAAGAATCCGACCACCGCGCCCATCAGGACTGCCACGGAGACCAGGATGCCGGCGGGCCGCGGGATCTTCCGGTTTTCGAGCCAGCCCACCACCGGTTCCAGGCCCAGGGCGATGAACAGCGCCGCCACGATCCACAGCAGCAGCTGCGTGGTGTGGGAACCGATCCAGTAGACCAGCAGCGCCAGTCCCACGCCCACGGTGCCCATGAAGCCCATGTAGAGCGGATGCTGGGGGGACATGCGCGGTCCGGGGTGGCCGAACTGCGGCTCATCGTCACCGTCGTGTTCCGACTCCGGAGCCTGTCCGGTGTATTCCGGCGGCATCTCGAACCGAAGCCTGGGCTGGGCGCCGGGCAATGGCTGGCGAAGCAGGCGGACCACATGGCCAAGGGCTGCAGCGGCTGAACCCCCGCGCCGTGCTGCCATGGCGAGCGGAGGAACGGCGGCAGGAACAGGGCCCCTGGGATCCCCTGGAATTCCGGCTGCAGCCGAGGACGGGTCCGTCTTGTCAGTCAATGGATTTGGGGGCCTGTTCCGTGCGTGGCACCGCCTGCGCGGGCCGGTGTGATGATCATCGCAAACACTATCAGCAGGCTTGTCACCACGAGCCGAAGGCGCCGCGCGCGGGCCGGCGCGGGCGGGGCGGAAGGGCAAAAAAGGGGGCGCTGGTAACAAAAAGGTTACTATTGAAGGCAAACCCCCGCTGATGATAGGTGTTTCCCTTGCGTTTAAAGACTGCAGCCGCACTTGTGCTGCTCGGCCTCCTGACACTTTTGGTAAGCATCGGCCAGAGAACCATCTGGGCTCCCTCCGAGACGTTCACCGCGTCCGCGCCGGCCGGCGCCGCCGCTGCGCCGCTGACCGTCATTGACCAGAAGCTGCGCACCCTGCACGGCGGGACGGTCAAGATCAACATCCAGGGCGACGGAAATTTCATGCTGGCCTCCGGCCGGCCGGATGACGTGGACGCCTGGGTGGGCAAGACAGCCCACAACACCATCACCGGGGTGTCCGAGGACGAAAAGTCCCTCCAGGTCGAGCACGCCGACGGCGAAGGCACCGCACCGAACCCGGCAGGTTCGGACCTCTGGGTGTCCAACGAGAACGCCAGCGGCGAGCTTGAATACACCTGGACCCCGCCCGCCGACGGCGACTGGAGCCTCCTGCTCGCCTCCGACGGCACCAAGCCTGCGCCGGCCACCGTGTCCATGACGTTCCCAAATGACACGTCCACTCCGTGGGCTGTTCCGCTGATGGTCCTGGGCAGCCTCCTGATCGTGGGCGGAATCGTCCTCGCGCTGCTCTCCGCCCGCCGGAAGAACGGCGAAGGCGAGGGCGAAGGCGGCGGCGACCCCGGCTTCGCTGCCCGCGCCCGTGCCCGGAAGGCGCAGAACCAGGACCCGTCGTCGTCCTCCAAGGTCACCATGGTGGCAGCCGGTGTGGCAGCAGCAGTGCTGGCTGCATCCGGCACGGCCGCCCAGGCCGCCAGCCCCAGCCCCCAGCCTTCCGGCAGTGCCTCATCGCCGGCGAAGGAAGCAGCAGGATCGCCTGTCCTGCTGGACGCACAGTTCCGCCGGATCCTGGAGCAGGTCTCCAGCGCCACCGACGCCGGGGACGCGGCCAAGGACGCCGCCAAGCTCGCGGACCGCGTTGCCGGCCCCGAACTGGAAATCCGCACCCAGAACTACAAGATCCGCTCCCAGGTGGGTTCCTACGAGCCACGCATGCCCGTGCGCTCCACCAAGCTGCTGACCACGGTTGTCACCAGCGACCGTGACTGGCCGCGTTCTGTGCTGGCCGTGACCCAGGGCGAAGGCAACGTTGTTCCGCAGATCCTGACGCTGGTTCAGCAGTCGCCCCGCGAGAACTACAAGCTCATGGAAACCACGCCCCTGCAGCCGGGAACCACGTTCCCGAACATCAGCCGGGGCGGCACCGACACCCTGGCCGCGTCGGACAAGTCCGGGCTGCTCTACAGCGGCGAGGAAGCAATGTCCGGCCTGGCCGACAGGCTCACGTCCGCGGACTCGCCGTTCAAGGACAAGCTGGTCGAGGGCGACTCCTCGCCGTACATCGCCGACACCCTGTCCTACCAGGCAGAGGTGGTCAAGGCCGGCGAGAACGGCAACTTCTCCTTCACCCACAAGGTGGTACCCGAGAGCACCGTGGTGTTCCGGACCTCCGACGGCGGGGCACTGGTCCTGGGCCGGATCAACTTCGGCTTCGAAGGCACCCCGAAGGCCGCCGGCGACAAGCTCAGCATCGGTGACGATGCCGCAGCCCTGGCCGGTGGCAAGGAAACCACCACGGGCATGGTGTTGAACTTCGCCGAATCGATGGCTGTCTACGTGCCGCCGGCAGGATCGACGGACCCGATGAAGCTCGTTGCCGCAACCCGCGGCCTGGTCGGCGCCAGCTTCAAGTAGCGCCTGACTGCATTACCACCGGCAGCGGCCGGAGTGGCTAGAGTGGGAAACATGAGTTCGCCAGCTTCCCGCCCAGTCCCTCCCGCCGCTGCCAACCTGCTTAACCTGCGCGGCGCCGTCGACCTTTCCTCACTGAAGCGCCCCGCAGCTCCTTCCGGTACAGCTCCGTCCGGGCCCCCGTCGGGGCCTCCGGCAGGGGTGGCGCAGGAAGGGCAGCCGGGGGCGGCGGCAGGCGGACCTGAGCTCAAGGTTAACGTCACCGAAGCGAACTTCCAGCAGTTGGTGGAACTGTCCGCGCAGGTTCCGGTGGTGTTCGCGCTGTGGGCTTCTTACTCGCCGGAGTCCGGCAGGATGGTGGAGACCCTCGACCGCGTCGTGGCCAGCTACGGCGGCCGCCTGGTCCTGGGCGCCGCCGACATCGAAGCTTTCCCGCAGCTTGCCCAGGCCTTCCAGGTGCAGGCCGTCCCCACCGCCGTCGCCGTCCTGAAGGGGCAGCCGGTACCGCTCTTCCAGGGGTCTGCGGAGGAGCAGCAGGTGCGCAGCCTCTTCGACGAACTCCTCAAGGTGGCTGCAGCCAACGGCGTCACCGGAAGCCTGGACGCCGGCGGTGCCGCTGAGCAGGAGCCGGCGCCGCTGCCGCCGCTGCACCAGGCGGCCTACGACGCCATCGAAGCCGGCGATTACGCCGCCGCGGCAGAGGCCTATCGCCAGGCGCTGAAGGAAATGCCGTCGGACCATGAAGCCAAGGCCGGCCTGGCCCAGGTGGAGCTGATGGACCGGCTGCAGTCCGTGTCTGCCCAGGACAGTGAAGCGCTGCGTACGCTGGCGGCGAATGAGCCGGACAACCTGGAAGCCCAGCTTGGGGTGGCGGACCTGGACGTGGCCGGCGGCCATGTGGAGGACGCCCTGAACCGGCTGGTGGCCTTCATCGGAAGGAATTTCGGTCCGGAGCGTGAGACCGCACGGGTGCGGCTGCTGGAACTGTTCGAGGTGGTGGGCGCCGGCGACGGGCGCGTGGCCAAGGCGCGCCAGGCGCTGGCCCGGGTGCTGTTCTAGTGCCGGCCCTGTTCCAGCCGCTGGCGCTGCGGTCCATGGAGCTGCAGCACCGGGGCTGGGTGTCGCCCATGTGCCAGTACAGCTGCGATCCCGACGACGCCCCGGGGGTTCCGAACGACTGGCACCTGGTGCACCTGGGCGGCTTTGCCGTGGGCGGCGCGGCGATGATCCTCACGGAAGCCGCGGCCGTGAACGCCGAAGGCCGGATCAGCCCCCGGGATGCCGGCCTGTACAACGACGAGCAGGCGGAAGCCTGGCAGCGGATCATTTCCTTCGTCCACCGGAACGGTACTGCCCGCACCAAAATCGGCGTGCAGCTGGCCCACGCGGGCCGGAAAGCGTCCACGTTCTGGCCCTTCTCCGGTAAGCACGGCAGTGTTCCCGCCGCCGAAGGCGGGTGGGACACCGTTGGTCCGTCCACCACCTCGTTCGAGGGCTACGCGGCGCCCGCAGCCATGACCGTGGATCAAATCCACGGCGTCATCGCCGATTTTGCCGCCGCCGCCGAACGCGCGGTGGCCGCGGGCTTCGACACCATGGAGATCCACGGGGCGCACGGCTACCTCCTTCACCAGTTCCAAAGCCCGCTGATCAACCAGCGTGACGACGAGTGGGGCGGGGACGAGGCCGGCCGCAACCGGCTGATGCTGGCCGTGGTTGACGCCATCCGCGCCGTGATTCCCGATTCCATGCCCCTGCTGCTACGGATCTCGGCCACCGATTGGGCGCCGGGCGGGGTGGACCAGGCAGCATCGGTCCGCCTGGCCCGTGAGGCGGCGGCCCGCGGCGTGGACCTGGTGGACGTTTCCAGCGGCGGGGCGGTGGCACACCAGCAGATCAAGCCGGGCCTGGGCTACCAGACCGGGTTCTCCGCCGCCATCCGCTCGGAGGCAGGAATCGCCACCGGCACGGTTGGCCTGGTCACCACGCCGGAACAGGCGGAGCACGCGATCGCCACCGGCCAGGCCGACGGCGTCTTCATTGCCCGGGCCGCGCTGCGCGATCCCCACTGGTGGCTCCGGGCCGCGTTCGAACTGGGCCACGACATGGCCTGGCCGCCCCAGTACGAGCGGGCCATCCCGCGGCGGACCTTCTGAGCCCCATCCCGTGAAGACGGAACCAGGCATGGCACACGCTGGCGGGGACGGCCCGGACACGCCGGTTGGGCGGCAGCTGGAAGCAAAAATCCTGGAACTGCTGGCTTCCCGGGCGGCAACGTCCACCATCTGCCCGTCCGATGCGGCCAGGGCGGTGGGCGGCGACGACTGGCGGCACCTCATGGAGCCGCCCGCGAAGCCGCGCGGCGCCTGGTTGATGCTACCAGGTCCACATCACCCAGGGCGGGTCCGTCGTCGATCCCGCCACGGCAAAGGGGCCGATCCGGATCCGCAAGGCGCCGTGAAGGCCGCCCGTCACCCGAGCAGGTCGTCCACGTAGCACCAGCGCCATTCTTCGCCGGGTTCGATGCTGCGCATGACGGGGTGACCGGTTTCCTTGAAGTGGCGGCTGGCGTGACGTCCCGCCGAGGAGTCGCAGCAGCCAACGTGTCCGCAGGCAAGGCACATGCGCAGGTGCACCGGTGTGGTGCCCTCCCGTTCGCAGCCTGCACATGCCGGGTTGTCGGGGAGCGGTGCCGGCATGGCCGCCGTCAGGTGGCCGCAGACGCCGCCGGGCTGGGACAGCCCTTCACCGCCACCGCCGTCGGCAGCGGAGTCCAGTTCGTTGAGGGAGGCATCGAGCATGGACTCTTCCACATCCAGCCGCTCCAGGACTTCGCTGAGGACCTCATGGGCAAAGTCCCCGCCGCGCCTGAGTTCCAGGACTTTTTCACGTTCGGCTTCCAGCATGGCCATTCGCAGCTGGGCGTACCGTTGGCTGGGGGTGGCCGCCTCTGCCGCGGGCCTGCCCAGGCGTTCCCAAGCTGCCAGTCCCCGCTCCTGGGTCCGCCGCCGCAGCATGTCCATGACCTCCGGGGGGTCGTTGTCCCGGCGAAGCTTCTCCAGGCGCTCCATACCCGCAGTGGTGGCCAGCTGCATCAGTGAGGCCTGGTTCAGCGCATCCTCGCGCCTGTCCGGCCCGGGCACACCCAGGGCGCGGACCAGGGCGGCAACGTAAAGCCCTGCAGCACCAGGGTGCTACCACCACCACCATGGCGGCCAGGACCAGGACGTTGCGGTGTTCCAGGTCATCGGGCAGCGTGAGCACGGCAGCCAGGGTGACTACGCCACGCATCCCCGCCCAGGACACGATGGCGGGAAACTGCCATGGCGGCGCGGGGTCCTTGCGCTGCACGGAAGGAATCAGGCGGGGGAGGTATGTGGCGGGAAAGACCCAGATGGGCCTCAGCACCAGCACGGCCACCAGGATCACCGCGCAGCCAAGCCACACCCGGCCCGCGCCCAGGGAATCGTCCTGGACGCTGTCGATGATGGTCCGGACCTGCAGGCCGATCAGCAGGAACACGGAGTTCTCCAGGAGGAACTGCACCGTGTCCCAGTTGCTGCGGGCGCTTTGCCGCGCGGCTCCGTTGGGCATGGACGGTGCCTTGGTGCCCATCACCAGGCCGGTGACGACGACGGCGAGCACACCGGAGGCATGGATGGCCTCGGCGGGAAGGAAGGCTACGAAAGGGGCCATCAGCGACGTGGAGGTGTTGATGGCCACGTTGCTGATCCGTTTCCGGATTTCTGTCAGGATGTACGCGGCGGCGAGGCCCACCGCCAGCCCGCCGCCGGCCGCCACCACGAAGCCGCCGGCCACATCCAGTGCGGACACCGAGCCGGCGATTGCGGCCACGGCCGCGCGCAGGCACACCAGCGCCGTGGCGTCATTGACCAGGGACTCGCCTTCGAGGATGTTGACGATCCGGCGGGGCATGCCCACCTTCCGTGCGATCGCCGTGGCCGCCACGGCGTCCGGGGGAGCCACCACCGCACCGAGGGCGATGGCGGCGGCCAGCGGGATTTCCGGGAACAGCCACCAGACCACCGCCCCAACCCCCAGTGTGCCGAAGATGACATAGCCCACGGACAGGAGCCCGATGGACCGGCGGTTCGATGTGAAGTCGAACAACGATGTGCGGAACGCGGCGGCGTAGAGCAGCGGGGGCAGCAGGCCAACCAGGACCAGTTCAGGATTCAGCTCGACCGGCGGGATGAACGGCAGGAAGGATCCCGCCACGCCCGCCAGGACCAGGAGCAGGGGAACCGGGAGATTGAGCTTCCGCCCCACCGCGCTGCCGGCGCACACCACCGCAACGATCACCAGCAGGCCCAGGGCAATGTCCATGAGGTTAGTTTCGCACCCCCGCAGCGACGGCCCGCGGACTAGGCTGGCACCATGACTGCTCCCATGCCTGACCAGGCGTCGAATCCCGGCCCCGTGGCGGCCCTGTCCATCCGCGGGCTGGCCAAAAGGTTTGGCGGCAAGATCGCGGTGGACGGTATCAGCCTGGACGTCCCGGCGGGTTCATTCTTCGGCATTGTGGGACCCAACGGTGCAGGCAAGACCACCACGCTGTCCATGGCCACCGGCCTCCTGCGCCCGGACTTCGGCACCGCCGTGGTGCACGGCGTCGACGTCTGGCAGCACCCCCTCGAAGCGAAGCGGCTCATGGGGATCCTGCCCGACGGGGTCAGGCTCTTCGACCGGCTGACGGGAGAGCAGCTGATTACGTATGCCGGACTGCTGCGCGGCATGGATAAGGCCGTGGTGGCCGCACGGGTGGGGGAGCTGCTGGCCGCCATGGACCTCAGCCAGGACGCCGGAACACTGGTGGTGGACTACTCGGCGGGCATGACCAAGAAGATTGCCCTCGCCTCTGCGCTCATCCACGCCCCGCGGCTCCTGGTCCTGGACGAGCCCTTCGAAGCCGTTGACCCTGTGTCTGCAGCGAACATCCGCTCCATCCTGGACCGGTACGTGGACTCCGGCGGAACGGTCATCGTGTCCAGCCACGTGATGGACCTGGTACAGCGGATGTGCGACCACGTGGCGGTGGTGGCCAAAGGCCGGCTGCTGGCCGCGGGCACGGTGGATGAGGTGCGCGCCGGAGCCTCGCTGGAGGACCGGTTCGTGCAGCTGGTCGGCGGCCACAGCCACACGGAGGGGCTGGAATGGTTGCGCACCTTCTAAGGCTCAAGCTCACGCTGCTCCGCAACGGACTGCGCCGCAGCCCCTGGCAGCTGGTGGGGATGGCCATCGCCGGGCTCTACGCCCTGGGCGTGGTGGCAACGCTTGTCATCGCCCTTGTCCTGCTGCGCAACGCCGGGCCGGTCACCGCCCACACTGCCGTGGTCCTGGGCGGCTCCGCCGCGGTCCTGGGCTGGGCCGTGGTTCCGGTGGTGGCATCGGCCACGGACATGACACTCGATCCGGCCCGCTTCACCACTTTTGCGATCCCCATGAAGCAGATGCTCGCCGGCCTTGCCCTCGGCGGCCTGATCGGCATCCCGGGCCTGGCCACCGCACTGGTGTCACTGTCCACGGTAGTCACCTGGTCCCGGGGCGTGCTCCCCGCGCTCGCCGCTTTGGCCGGGGCGTGCCTGGGTGTCATGACCTGTATTGTGCTGGCCAAGGTGGTCACCACCGCAACAGCCAGCCTGGCGGCTTCCCGGCGCTTCAAGGACATCAGTGCCATTGCGTTCATGGTGCCGCTGGTCCTGCTGGGCCCCATCGTGGCAGGGGTTGGCCGCGGCATCCCGGCATCCACCGGGTTCCTGCCCGAGTTCGCCCGGGCCTTGTCCTGGACGCCGCTCGGGGCGCCATGGTCACTCGGCGGCGACATCGCGTCGGGCCGGCCCGGGCAGGCCGCGGTGAAGCTGCTGGTATCGGTGGCGGTCCTCGGCGCCCTGGCCTGGTGCTGGAAGCTGCTGCTCGAACGGGCACTGGTCACCCCGCCGTATGCCGGCGCGGGGAAGCGCAGGGGCGGCAGGCTGGGATTGTTCGGCGTCCTGCCGCCCACCCCGGCCGGCGCCGTGATGGCCAGGTCGCTCACCTACTGGCTCCGGGACCCGCGGTACTCGGGTTCCCTGGTGGTCATCCCGCTGCTCCCGGTGGTCCTGGCGTTCCAGGGGACGCAGACGGGCAGCTATGGCAGCCTGGCTTTCCTTGCCCCGGTGTCCGCCTTCATCCTGGCCTGGTCCATCTCCGCCGACGTCTCCTATGACAACACCGCGTTTGCCCTGCACCTGGCCACCGGTGTCCGTGGGGTGGCGGACCGGCTGGGCCGGGCACTGGCGTGCATGACCTTTGCGCTGCCCGTGGTGCTGGTGTTCTCGGTCGGTTACGCCGCCTTCACGGGTAACTGGGCGGCACTGCCCGGCCAGCTGGGATTCAGCCTGGGGATCCTTTTTACCGGCCTGGGCCTTTCCTCGGTGGTATCGGCCCGGTACACCGTCACCGTACCGCTGCCGGGGGACAGCCCGTTTAAGAAACCGCCAGGCAACGTTGGGCAGACCCTGGCCGTGCAGTTCGTGGGAATGCTGGTCCTGATGGTGCTGGTCCTGCCGGAGGCTGCGCTGCTGGTTGCCCAGGCGGTGACGGGCAACATCCTGTTCGGCTGGCTCAACTTCGCGGTGGGAACCGTCCTGGGCCTGGTCCTTTTCGGGGCCGGCGTCCGGCTGGGCGGCAGGTGGCTGGAGGCCCGCGGGCCGGAACTCCTGGCGCAGGTCACAGTCAACCGCTGACAGTTCCAGGAAAGGAGCACCATGGAAGTCGTGATACTCGGCGGCAGCAGGCAGATCGGAAGACTTGCGGCAGACGCCATTGAACAGCTGGTCCGCCGCAAGCCGGACGCGGTCCTTGGCCTGGCCACGGGGTCATCACCGCTGCCCGTCTATGACGAACTTGCCGCGCGCCATGAACGGGGCCTGGACTTCAGCAGGGCGTCCGCGTTCGCGCTGGACGAGTACGTGGGCCTGCCTGCCGGCCACCCCGAGTCCTACCGGGAGGTGATACGCCGGGAATTCACGGACCGCGTGAACATCGCACCGGAGAATGTCCACGGCCCCGACGGAACCGCCACCGACATCCCGGCTGCCTGCGAGGCGTACGAACAGGCCATCGCCGCAGCCGGTGGCGTGGACCTGCAGCTGCTGGGCGTGGGCACTGACGGGCACATCGGCTTTAACGAACCAGGCTCCTCCTTCGCGTCGCGGACGCGGATCAAGAGCCTGATCGAGCAGACACGCCGGGACAATGCCAGGTTCTTCACCAACCTGGCGGAGGTGCCGCACCACGTCCTCACCCAGGGGCTGGGCACCATCATGGCGGCGCGCCACGTGGTCCTCCTGGCCACAGGGGCGCAAAAGGCGCAGGCGGTCCGCGATTTCGTGGAGGGACCGGTGGCCGCCATCTGTCCCGCGTCGGTGCTGCAGTTCCATCCGCATGCCACGGTCCTGCTGGACGAGGCGGCCGCCTCGGCCCTGAAACTTGCGGATTTCTACCGCCACACGTACGAGAACAAGCCCGCGTGGCAGGGGCTGTGACGGCGCCTGCGGGAGCGGCGTGACAGCGTCCAAAAGTACGACGGCGGCCGGTGCGGGACCCCGGCGCGGGCGTGCCGCCGTCGAACGTCAGGCCGGGGGAACGGCTAAGATGGATGCCATGACTAGCATGACGGACCCTCTCGAAAACGACCCGATGCGCGAGCTTTCCGGGGCTGGAACGTCCACGGCCACCATTGAGCGCGAGGAACTGCGCCCGGAAGTGGAGCCGGGGGACCGGGAGCGCTTCTCGCACTATGTGCGGAAGGAAAAGATCATGGAGTCCGCCATGACCGGGGAGCCCGTCATTGCCCTGTGCGGCAAGGTGTGGACCCCGGGCCGGGACCCGAAGAAATTCCCTGTCTGCCCCGAGTGCAAGGAAGTCTATGATGGCCTCCGCCCGGGCAACGACGGCGGGAAGGGTCCGGGCGGCTCGGGCAACAACAAGTAGTGACGGAGACGCTCTTTGGCGGCCCCACCCTGCCTCCGGCCTACCCGGAACGTGCAGCTTGGGGAACCGCCCCGAAACTCCGTGCCTGGCAGCAGGAAGCCCTTGACCGCTATCTTGCGAGCAGTCCGCGCGACTTCCTTGCGGTAGCAACCCCGGGTGCAGGTAAGACAACGTTCGCGCTGCGGATTGCTTCCACGCTGATCGACTCCGGGGCAGTGAACCGCGTGACCATTGTTGCCCCCACCGACCACCTGAAGCGCCAGTGGGCGGATGCTGCCGCCAAGGTGGGGATCGCCATCGACCCCAACTTCAAGAACTCGGACGGCCAGCACGGCCGCGGCTTCATTGGCGTCGCCGTCACCTACGCGCAGGTGGCCAGCAAACCCCTGCTGCACCGCGCCAAGACCGAGGCTGCCCGCACCCTGGTGATCCTGGACGAGATCCACCACGGCGGCGAGGCCCTGTCCTGGGGCGACGGCCTGCGTGAGGCATTCGATCCCGCGGTGCGCCGCCTGTCCCTGACCGGTACGCCGTTCCGCTCGGACACCTCACCCATCCCGTTCGTGGAGTACGCCGAAGACCGTGACGGCATCCGGCGCTCCAAGGCCGACTACACCTACGGCTATGGCAACGCCCTCCGCGACCACGTGGTCCGGCCCGTGATGTTCATGGCCTACTCCGGCCAGATGCGCTGGCGCACCAGCGCGGGCGAGGAAATGGCCGCCTCCCTGGGCGAGGCGGCCGTGACCAAGGACATCACCAGCCACGCCTGGCGGACCGCCCTGAACCCGGCAGGGGAGTGGATCCCCGCTGTCCTGGCCGGTGCGGACAGGCGGCTCAGCGAAGTCCGGCGCACCGTGCCGGATGCCGGCGGCCTGGTCATCGCCACCGACCACGAGGACGCCCGTGCGTACGCCGGCCAGCTGAAGAAGATCACCGGGGAGTCGCCCACCGTCATCCTCTCCGATGACGCCAAGGCCTCCAGTAAGATCGAGGAATTTTCCGCCGGCGACAAGCGCTGGATGGTGGCTGTCCGCATGGTGTCCGAAGGCGTCGACGTGCCCCGGCTGTCCGTGGGCGTCTACGCCACGTCAACGTCCACGCCGCTGTTCTTCGCCCAGGCCGTGGGCCGTTTCGTGCGTGCCCGCAAGAGGGGCGAAACGGCGTCGGTGTTCCTGCCCTCCGTGCCGCAGCTGATGGCGCTGGCCAACTCCATGGAGATGGAGCGGGACCACGCGCTGGACCGGCCCGAGAAGGAAGACGGCGACGGCCTCTTCAACCCTGAAGACTCGCTGATGGACGAGGCCAACCGCGAAGAGAAGGCCTCCGACAGCCTCACGAAGGGCAAGTTCGAAGCGCTGGACTCCCGGGCGTCCTTTGACCGGGTGCTGTTCGACGGCGGCGAGTTCGGCACCGGCGGCGAAGTGGGGTCCGACGACGAAATGGACTTCCTGGGCATCCCCGGGCTGCTGGACGCCGAGCAGGTGGGAACGCTGCTGCGCCAGCGCCAGCATGAGCAGCTGAACCGCAAGAACCGGAAGGCCCCGGCCGCGGACGCCCAGCAGGTTCCTGCCGTTCCGGACCACCGCATGCTGATGGACCTGCGCAACGAACTGGCCAAGAACGTGGCCGCCTGGGCTGCCCGGACCGGAACCCCGCACGGGGTGGTGCACACCAAGCTGCGCACGGTCTGTGGCGGGCCGCCCGTGGCCCAGGCCAACGAGGAGCAGCTGAAGTCCCGGCTGCGTAAGCTCCAGGACTGGTTCGTGGGCCGCAAATAGCGCGCTAGGCGATGTCCGCCCCGCCGAGTTCCATCTCGGCAACGGCGTCTTCCAGGTCCTCGGCGATCCCGGCGGTCAGCGACCGCACCACAGTGACGCCGTAGCCGGCCTGGACGGCGTCCAGGGCTGTGGCCTTCACGCAGTAGTCGGTGGCGATGCCAACCACCACCACGTCCTCCACGTCATGGCTCTGCAGCCAGTCATCGAGGCCGATGGCGTCCTCATCGGCTTCCAGCTCGGCTTGGGCGCCGGGCAGGCCGCCGGGCTGCCGTTCCCCGGTGGGGACGGCGTCCTCAGGTGCCAGCAGGCCCTCGAAGCCTGAGTAGGCGGCGGCGAACTGGCCTTTCCGGAAGTACGCATCGACGTACTCCGTGTCCAGGTCCGGGTGGAGTTCGGCTCCGCGGGTGCCTGCCACGCAGTGCCGGGGCCAGCTGTCCTTGTAATCGGGCGTATCGGAAAAGTGGCTGCCGGGGTCGATGTGCCAGTCCTGGGTGGCCACCACATGGTCGAATTCACTGTGGTGGGCGTCCAGGTACTCGGTGATGGCGCCTGCAACTGCGGCTCCGCCCGGAACGGCGAGCGAGCCGCCCTCGCAGAAATCGTTCTGCACGTCCACGATGATCAAAGCGCGCGACATCAGTGCTCCTCGTAGATGGTGGGGATCGCGGCCTCGCCGCGCTGCAGGCGGTTGACCACCGGCGGCAGCTCAGCCATGGAATCTGCGTGGCGCTGCCGTGCGCGCATAACGCCTTCGTGCCCGGTCCAGCCCGGCAGCAATTCACCGTTCTTCATGAACTGCTGCAGCAACGCACGGTCGTTGCCGTCGTCCTCGGGCCGGTGGCCCACTCCCACCACCTCGGCGGTGGCGGTACCGCGTTCGTCCAGCTTCCGCAGGGCGTACTTGCGGCCGCCCACGCTGGCCTTGTTCTTGGCCGCCTTGGCAACGGAGACGAAGTTGCCGTCGTCGTCCGTGCGGCTGACGAGTTTGTAGACCATGCTCGCCGTCGGGGCGCCTGAACCGGTCACCAGCGAGGTGCCCACGCCGTAGGAGTCCACAGGGGCTGACTGCAGGGCTGCGATGGCGTACTCGTCCAGGTCCGAGGTCACCACGATCTTCGTGTGCTCGTTGCCGAGGTCGTCCAGGAGGCGGCGTACCCACTGGGCCTGGGCCACCAGGTCGCCCGAGTCAAGCCGGACGGCGCCCAGCCGCGGCCCCGCCAGTTCCACAGCCGTGCGGACGGCCTTTTCGACGTCGTACGTGTCCACCAGCAGGGAGGTGCCCGCGCCGAGCGAGGCAATCTGGGCCTCGAAGGCCTCCCGCTCGGTGTCGTGCAGCAGGGTGAACGAGTGGGCTGCAGTCCCCACGGTTTTCACGCCGTAGCGGATGCCAGCCTCCAGGTTGGACGTGCTGTCAAAGCCGGCGATGATTGCCGCACGCGCCGATGCGGTGGCGGCCTCCTCGTGGGTGCGCCGGGATCCCATTTCGATGCAGGGACGGCCGCCCGCAGCGCTGACCATCCGGGACGCGGCGGAGGCGATGGCGGTGTCGTGGTTGAGCACGGACAGCAGGTAGGTCTCCAGCATGCAGGCCTCGGCGAAGGAGGCCTCCACCACCAGGATGGGGGAGTTGGGAAAATACGCTTCTCCCTCGGCGTAGCCCCAGATGTCCCCGGAGAATTTGTAATTGGCCAGATACTCCAGCGTTTCCTGGTTGACCACCTGGGTGCGCTCCAGGAAATCCAGTTCCGCCTCGCCGAAACGGAAGTTGGCGATGCCTTCCAGGAGCCGTCCGGTGCCGGCAACGATCCCGTAGCGCCGGCCGTCGGGCAGCCGCCGCGCGAACGCCTCGAACACTGACCTGCGGTGCGCGGCCCCGGAATAGAGGGACGCCTGCAGCATGGTCAGCTCGTAGTGGTCGGTATAAAAGGACGTGCGGGGATGGTCCCAACCGGCTGAGGTGCTCACGGAAGTCACTCTAGTGGGCATCCACATAGAATGGACAGATGACCATAAGCGTTGCGCCCGGCCCTGATACACAGGAGGGCATCCGGACCGGCACAGCAGAGTCCACCGACTCCCTGACCGCCCCGGACATCCCCTGGAACCTGGTGATCTGGAACGATCCCGTCAACCTGATGAGCTATGTCAGCTACGTTTTCCAAAGCTACTTTGGCTACGCGGAAAGCAAAGCCAACAAGCTCATGATGGAAGTCCACAAGAAGGGCCGTTCCATCGTTGCTTCGGGCAGCAAGGAACAGGTGGAGCGCCACGCCGTGGCCATGCACGGTTTCGGGCTCTGGGCCACGGTGGAAAAAGCCAGCGGCGGCACGGGCGGCAATTCAGGCAAGTCCGGCGGTCCGGGCCAGGGTAAGGGGAAGCGTGGCTAAGGCATTCAAATACGGGCTCAAAGGCATCACGGGCTACCTGGAACCCGCTGAACGGGACCTGCTCCGCAGCCTCATCGATGACGTCGTGTCCATGCTCCAGCCCGAGGACCGCACAGGGCAGGACCCGCTGGCGGCACTCATCGGCCTGGACATGGACGTGGCCGAACCCACGGACCGTGCCGTCAAGAGGCTGCTGCCCAACGTGGTGAAGGACGACGGCGCCGCGTCCCTTGAGTTCCGCCAGCTCACCGAGCGTTCACTGCGGGAAACAAAGATCGGCGCCCTCCGCGCGGCTGCTTTGGACCTGGACAAGGACGAGATCGTACTGACCCCCGAGGGGGCCCGCCACTGGTCGATGGCGTTGAACGACGTGCGGCTGGTCCTGGCGGAGCGGCTGGACATCCGGGACGAGGCAGACGCCGAGCACGTCCACCGCATGCAGGACTGGTCCCAGGCCGAGGATGTGGAGAGCTACCTGGCGCTGGTGTACAACTTCACCACCTGGCTGCAGGAGTCCCTCGTCCAGGCCATGCTGCAGTCCATGGAACCCCGGCGGTGAGCTCCGGCGGCCCGGGGGAGGCCGTGCGCTGTGACACAGCAGACATGAGTTACCGGACACAAGATGATGGCTGACGCTTCCGGGACCCCCTATCCTCGAATAATCATGACAACAGCCCCGAGCATGGAACCACCGGCAGAAACGCAGCCTGACTCCGGCGAAGGCGCGCTGCCGGCCGCTGCCCCGGAAGCCCGCCCCATCGGCGTCTTCGATTCCGGTGTCGGCGGCCTCACCGTGGCCCGCTCCATCATTGACCAGCTTCCCAACGAGTCCATCCTCTACGTGGGGGACACCGCGCACGGGCCGTACGGGCCGCTCCCCATCGCCGAAGTGCGGGCCAACGCACTGGGTGTGATGGACGAACTGGTGGACTCCGGCGTCAAGCTGCTCACCATCGCCTGCAACTCGGCGTCGGCCGCTGTCCTGCGGGACGCCCGGGAGCGCTACACCGCCAAGTACGGCATCCCCGTCATCGAGGTCATCCAGCCTGCCGTCCGGCGTGCCGTTGCCGCCACCCGCACCGGAAAGGTGGGCGTGATCGGCACGTCCGCAACGGTGGGGTCCCGCGCGTACGAGGACACCTTCGCCGCGGCCCCGGACCTGGACATCACGTCGGTGGCGTGCCCGGAGTTCGTCAGCTACGTGGAGGCCGGAATCACCACGGGCCCGGCGCTGCTCGCCGTCGCGGAGGAATACCTGGCACCGCTGAAGGCCGCCGGGGTGGACACCGTGGTCCTGGGCTGCACCCACTACCCGCTGCTGACGGGCGTCATCTCCTACGTCATGGGCGCCGACGTCACGCTGGTCTCCAGCGCGGAGGAGACCGCCAAGGACGTCTACCGCGCCCTGGCCACCCACAACCTGCAGCGCACCTTGGCGGCTCCGCCCGAGCACCACTTCGTCGCCACCGGTGACGCCGGGCAGTTCGAGGCGCTCGCCCGGCGGTTCCTGGGACCGGAAGTATTGTCAGTCCGGCACGTGGACCATGTAGCCGCGCAGTACCCCACGGGCAGCCTGGCCCGGATAACCCCTGAGATGATTGCAGCCGCCCAAAGCGCGCGCAACCGTCCCCGGATCTCCAACTTCGTGGGCGGCGGTCTTGCCGGGGCGCGCCGCGGCGGAGGGTCCGCCCAGTGAAGCTGACCATCGTGGGATGCACGGGCTCTTTTCCCGGGCCCGGCTCCCCGGCATCGTGCTACCTCCTGACCGCCACCGACGGCGAGCGGACCTGGAAGGTGGTGATGGACCTCGGCAGCGGGGCACTGGGGGCCATCCAGCGCTACACGGACCTGGAGGACATCGACGCGATCTTCCTCACCCACCTGCACCCTGACCACTGCATGGACCTGTGCGGGCTGCACGTTGCCATCCGCTGGAAGCCCGGCGGCTGGGGCCGCGGCCGGATTCCCGTGTGGGGGCCCGCCGCCACGGCAGACCGGATGGCCACCGCCTACGGCCTGCCCCTGGATCCCGGCATGCACGAAGAGTTTGACTTCACCAACTGGACCGAACGCGAACCCGTGACCGTGGGGCCGTTCACCATCACCCCGTTCGCCGTCAACCACCCCATTGAGGAGGCCTATGCCCTCCGGGTGGAAGTGGTGGAGCCCGGCAAGGACGGCAGCCCGGTGTCCCGGGTCCTGACCTATTCCGGGGACACCGATTCCTGCGCAGGGCTCGAGGAAGCCGCCAAGGACGCGGACCTCTTCCTGTGCGAGGCAGCCTTCGAAGAGGGCCGTGATGACGGCATCAACGATGTGCACCTGACGGGCAAGCGGGCCGGGGAGGCCGCAGCGGCAGCGGGCGCGCGTCGGCTCCTGCTGACCCACATCCCGGTGTGGACGTCCCAGACCACCGTGATGGCCGAAGCCCGCCCGGTGTTTCCCGGCGACGTTGCGGTTGCCGTGGCGGGCGTGCACTACACGATCTAGCTGCCCCTGATTCCAGCGCCTGATTCCACAGCGCCTGCCTGCCGCACCGGCACTCGATAAGCTAAAGGCATGACATCTGAAGCAACAGCAGTACCCATTGTGCGCGCCGATGGCCGCGCCCCCGACCAGCTCCGGCCCATCAGCATTACCCGCGGATGGTCCAACCAGGCTGAGGGATCGGCGCTGATCGAATTCGGCAACACCAGGGTCCTGTGCACGGCATCACTGACCGCCGGGGTCCCGCGCTGGCTCAAGGGCGAGGGCCGCGGCTGGGTCACGGCCGAGTACGCCATGCTGCCGCGCGCCACCAACACGCGTTCGGACCGCGAATCCGTCAAGGGAAAGATCGGCGGCCGCACGCACGAGATCTCCCGCCTGATCGGGCGTTCTCTGCGCTCCATCATCGACACCAAGGCACTGGGCGAGAACACCATCGTGCTCGACTGCGACGTCCTGCAGGCCGACGGCGGCACCCGCACGGCAGCCATCACCGGCGCCTACGTTGCCCTGGCCGACGCCATCCGGTTTGCCCGCGACACCAAGCTCATCGCCAGGAATGCCCAGCCGCTCATCGACACCATCGCGGCAGTCTCGGTGGGAATCATCGACGGCGTCCCCATGCTTGACCTGCCCTACGTGGAGGACGTCCGTGCGGAGACCGACATGAACGTGGTGGTCACCGGCTCCGGCAAGTTCGTCGAAGTCCAGGGCACTGCTGAGGGTGCGCCCTTCGACCGGGACGAGCTGAACCAGCTCCTGGACCTCGCGCTGCTGGGCACCGCCCAGCTGGCTGCCATCCAGCGCGAGACCCTCGCGGACACCCTGTGACCGGTGTGGCTCCCCGGCTGGTGCTCGCCACACACAACAAAGGCAAACTCAGCGAACTCCGTGAGCTGCTGCGCGGACAGGTGCCAGGGCTCGACGTCGACACCCAGGTGGTGGACGCCGCTGCGGCGGGTGCGCCGGACGTCGTCGAGACCGGAGTGACGTTCGCCGAGAACTCCCTGCTGAAGGCGCGTGCGGTGGCCGGGGCCACCGGCCTGGTGGCCATCGCCGACGACTCCGGCCTGGCCGTGGACGTCATGGGCGGGGCCCCGGGCATCTTCTCCGCCCGCTGGTCGGGACGGCACGGTGACGATGCCGCCAACCTGGAACTCCTGCTGAACCAGCTGTCCGATGTTCCCGACGAGCACCGCGGTGCCGCGTTTGTGTGCGCCGCCGCCCTGGCCATGCCCGCGGACGCGGAGGGCCCCGGGCGCGAGGTGGTGGAGTACGGGCAGCTGGAGGGCATCCTCCTGCGTGAACCGCGCGGTGCCGGTGGTTTCGGCTACGACCCCGTGCTGCAGCCGACGGGCGAGGAACGCAGCTGCGCCGAGCTGTCCGCCGAGGAGAAGAACGCCATCAGCCACCGCGGCAAGGCCTTCCGGGCGCTGCTGCCGTCCATCGTGGCGGCATTGGAGGCGGCAGGCTAGGACACGAGGCCGGGCCGCGGGAACCCGCCGAACGGAACCAGCAAAAAAGGTGCGCACCCCGGCGGGGTGCGCACCTTTTTGGGTGTGGGGAGCGGGCGGAGGACTGCTACTCCGACCGGCCGCGATGGATGTTCCGGGGAGTCTTCTGCTCCTCTTCCGGTTCGTGTTCTTCGATGTACTCGTCGACGGTGTCGGTGCCGTACGCCTTCGCCTGCCGCCGTGCGGACAGCCCGCGCAGGAGCTCGATGCCGATGGGGACCACCGAGACCAGCACGATGACGATGAAGATAATGTCAAGGTTGTCGCGGACCCACGGGACCTTGTCGCCCAGCAGATAGCCGAGGAGCGTGACGCCGCCGCCCCACAGCACCGCGCCGATGACGTTGTAAATGAAGAACTTTCGCTTGCTCATCTGCGCCACGCCGACGATCACGGGCACGAAAGTACGGATGATGGGCACGAAGCGGGCCAGGATCAGTGCCTTGCCGCCGTGCTTTTCGAAGAATGCGTGGGCGCTCTCGACATTTTCGCGCTTGAACAGTTTGGAGTTGGGCCTGTTGAAGATGGCGGGGCCGGCCTTGGATCCGATCAGGTAGCCGGCCTGGTTGCCAATGATCGCGGACACCACGATCAACGCGGCGAACGCGAAGATGTTGAACTTGGTGGTGCCGGTGGCCACCAGCAGGCCCGCCGTGAACAGCATGGAATCGCCCGGCAGGAAGAAACCGATGAGCAGGCCGGTCTCGGCGAAGATGATGCCGCACACCAGCAGGACCACCCAGGGGGCCAGCGCGGGATCGGCCAGGAAGACCTGGGGGTTCAGCCAATCGGGCAGGAAGGAAGCCATTTTCGGCTGGACCGGTCCCGCACCGCCCACCATGGACACAGCGAGGTCATTCATCACAGGAAAGTTCACCCCTCAAGGGTACTTGACGGGCCTGTGCTCCCCGGGGCCGGGGGTCCGCGGCGGTAAGGTAGGGGCCGTGGGTTTGGACTTTACGGCGATCGACTTCGAAACGGCCAACGGCTTCCGTGGCTCCCCGTGCTCGGTGGGGCTGACCAAGGTGAGGGGAGGCCGGATCGTTGAGGAGGCCTCCTGGCTGATGCGTCCGCCGGCGGGATACGACTCCTTCGACCACAACAACGTCAGGATCCACGGCATCACTGCCGCTGACGTCGCCGGCGCGCCCCGCTTTGGCGACCTGTTCCCCGAAATCGGCGCATTTATCGGCGACGACGTGCTGGCCGCGCACAACGCCGCCTTCGACCTCGGCGTGATCCGCTCGGCGCTGGAAGTCTCCGGCCTCCCCGGCCCCGCCTATGACTACGTCTGCACCGTCATGCTGTCCCGTCGCTGCTACTCGCTGGTGTCCAATTCCCTGCCCTTCGCCGCCGAGGAAGCGGGCGTCCCGCTGGTCAACCACCACGACGCCGCGGAGGATGCCCGTGCCTGCGCCGGCATCCTCGTCGACATCGCCGGCCGCAACGGTGCCAACAGCATCGCCGAACTCTACCTGTCCCTGGGGCTGGCAATGCCGCGGCAGCAGGCCTTCGACCCCGCCACGGACGACCTGTCAAAGCCCAGCCTCGCGGCGCTGGCAGGCAACTCCGGCAACGGGGCCGCCTTGGTCCGCCGGTTCCAGTCCGGCTGGCCGGAGGAAGGACTGAACCCGGAGCCCAACCTGGACGCCGAGCCCGGGCACCCGTTGTACGCCCAGACGGTGGTGTTCACCGGGCAGCTCTCCATCAACCGTCCGGACGCCAAACTGCGGTCGGCCCGGTGCGGGGCGCGGACCGAGAGCCGGGTCACCGCGCGGACCACCGTCCTGGTGGTGGGAGACGGGTTCGTTGCCTCGGACCTTCGCTCGGGCAGGCTCACCGGCAAGGCGCGCCGGGTCCTGGAGCTTCACGACCGGGGGCAGGCCATTGAAGTGCTGTCCGAGGGGGAGTTCCTGCAGATGGTGGGCGGCGGGGATGCCCGGGGGCCGCTCGATGGTCCCGGGGAAGCCTGGGCCGGCGCCCGCGCACCTGCCGTCAACGCCTGATCCCCGGCGGGGCCGCGCACAGTCATCCGGCGCAACAAAGCTTGGCCGCTCCGGCGGGTGGCTCCTACCCTTGCGGGATGGCCTCCCTGTTCACTTTTCCCAACCCCGTCAACGAATACGCCGCCCGCACCACGGCAGCGCTCGTGGTGCTGCTCGCCGTCATCACCGCGGTGGCAAATTCAGGATGGGGGCTGGCGGCCATCGCCGTCGGATTCTGGCTGCGGCTGCTCTTCGGCCCGCGGATTTCGCCCCTGGCCCTGCTGTCGGTCAAGGTGATCACCCCCCGGCTGGGAAAGGTGAAGCTCGTTCCCGGGCCGCCCAAACGCTTCGCCCAGGGCATCGGTGCGGCAGTATCCACCGCCGCCCTGCTCCTTTTCGCCGCCGGTGCGGCACCGGCAGCCTGGACGCTCCTGGGCGTCCTGGTGGTTGCTGCCTCGCTCGAGGCCTTCGCCGGGTTCTGCCTGGGATGCACCATCTTCGGGTTTCTCCAGCGACGCGGAGTGATCCCGGAGGACGTCTGCGAAGCCTGCAATAACCTCAGTCTTCGCCGGTCGTAACCTTCACCAGCTGATCGGCCATGCCGCGGATCACCTCCGGCGCTTCCAGGGATTCAAGCCACTGCGCGGGGAGGCAGTCCTCACCGTACAAGGCTCCCAGGATGTTTCCTGCCAGCGAACCCGCGGTATCGCTGGGGCCGCTGTGGTTCACGGCAACGGCCATGGCACGACGGAAATGGTCAACGGGCTGTGTGTCCGCCCCGTCGGCCGGGGCAGCGGCCATGACGGCATAAAGCGCGACGGCGAGTGCTTCCTCCGCTGTCCGGCCCCCGCCCAGCACCTGGAGCAGTTCTTCGGGGCCGACGAGCGCCTTGTCCGCGAGCCCGAGGGCGGCCTCAAGGCGCTCCGGCAGCTCCGGGGCAACGTCCACAAGGGCGCCGGCGTGCGCCGTAACCCCGGCGGCGGCGTCCCGCAGGCCCTCGCCGGACACCAGCCGGTGGATCAGGAGGCTGAAGATGCCCGCACTCTGCCGGGCTGAAGGATGCCCGTGCGTCAGGGCGGCGGCGTCGGCACTTAGCTTATAGACGGCGTCGGGCGTGATGTGCGGCACCAGCCCAAACGGTGCCGAACGCATCACCGTGCCGGCGCCCCTGGCTCCGGGGTTCACCGGGCGGATGATGGTTCCCATCTCACCGGTGGCAAGCCCGGAAATGCAGTCTTCCTCGGGACGCCTGCGCTGCCGGAGCACCTCGTTGCCGTCGATCCAGCGGGGCTGGGGTGCCGGGGCGGACGGCCCGGCCTCCTCACCCTGGGTGGCCAGCCAGCGCAGGTAGGCCAGCCAAAGACAGGCGTTCACGTCCGCGCCCACGCCGGAGTTGGCCCACTCCAGTGCCTCCACCAGCCCATCCACCGTGTACAGGGTCAGCTGGGTGTCGTCGGAAAAATGGCACGGGCCCTGCAGGTCCTCAAAGCCAGCCAGGCCCTGCGCCCCGAAGCGCTGTCGGATCGCAGCGATGGAATCGGATTCCACGGCGTAGCCCAGGGCGTCGCCCAGCGCCCCGCCCAGCAGGGAGCCGTGGATTCGGGACTTGAGGGTGGGCGCGGGGGTGCCGTGGTCGAAGTTCATGGAGTAAATTTACCGTCCGCAGCCCGGAGGCCCGTGCTGCATACCGTGGTCGAGCAACCCCGCGGACAGCTGCCGTCCAGCAAACGCACAGCCGGGGCTGGCATACTGCTCGGGTTGCCCGGCGCCACCATCGACGGAAGCGGCACATTCCTGGACGGCCGCGGCGCCCGGGCCACCCAGGCAGCCCGAACCCCAGACCCCCACAAGCAAAGGTCCCATCATGAGCACCCCTGTCCCAGCCCGCGACGCACTGCAGCCCGGCACGGCTGCCGCGCCCACCGGCCTGCTGCCCCGCCTGGCGGCCGAGGCCTTTGGCAGCCTTTTCCTGGCGGTGGTAAGCCTGGGCGTGCCCCTGTTCAGCATTCCGCAGTCCAGCCCGGTCCCCTCCGCCCTGGCTGCCGGCCTGGCCGTTACCGCCGCCATGCTGGCCTTCGGTCATATCTCCGGCGGCCACTTCAACCCCGCCATCACCCTGGGGCACCTCCTGGCCGGGCGGATTCGGGCCGGGGCGGCAGCCGCCTATGCTGCCGCGCAGCTCGTCGGGGCCCTGGTGGGCGCCCTTGCCCTGTTCGGCATCCTGCGCACGCTGCCCAGCATCCCCGACAGCCGCACCGCCTTCGATACCGTGGCCGCGGGCTTCGGTGAGCACTCAATCATCCAGGCCCCCCTCGCGGCCGTTGTCCTCCTGGAGCTGCTGGGTGCCGCCATCATCGTGGCTGTCTTCCTGGGAGCCGCGGGCCGTGAAGGAGGCGTCCGCACGGTGGCGCCCGTCGCCGTCGGCCTGTCGTTTGCCGCCCTGCTGCAGGTGGGCCAGTCGGTGGGAAACCTGCCGTTCAACCCGGCCCGCGCCGTTGCCTCCGCCATCTTCAGCTCCGGCTGGGCCGTGGAGCAGCTGTGGGTCTTCCTGGTGGCTCCGCTGACCGGCGCTGCCATCGCGGGGCTGGTGTTCCGGATCGGCGAGGTGACCGGTTCCCCTGCGCCCGTTGCCGACGTGGAGACTGCCGGGGATGACACCGGCGTTGACGATGACGCCGGTGATGACGCCGACGTTGCTGCCGTGAGTGAGCCTGCCCCTGCGGAGGCTGCCCGCCAGGAGAAAGCCCGCGGTGTCAGCGAGGCGCAGGAGTTCTTTGACGGCAAAAGGTCCTGAGCGCTGTTTGCCGCGGCGTTTTTCTGCACTGTCAGTGGCTGCCGATAGCTTAGGAACATGCGGTTACTTCACACCTCGGACTGGCACCTGGGCCGTTCCTTCCACGGCGTCGGAATGCTGGATGCCCAGCGGGCCTTCGTTGACCAGTTGGTGGCGGCGGTTGAGCGGGACAGCGTCGACGTCGTCCTGATCGCCGGCGACGTCTATGACCGGGCGCTCCCGGGCGTGGACGTGGTCCACCTTCTTGACGACGCCCTGGTCCGGCTCACTGCCGCAGGCGCAAAGGTGGTCCTCACCAGCGGCAACCACGACTCCGCCATCCGCCTGGGGTTCGCATCCCGCCTGCTGGAACGCGGGGGAGTGCACCTGCGCACCAGGGTGGAGGACCTGGACCAGCCGCTGCTGCTGCCGCTGGGAACTGATGCGGCCGGGAAGGACGCCACGCTGGCGCTCTACGGCATTCCGTGGCTTGAGCCAAGGATGGTGGCCGAACAGCTGGGGGTGGAAACGGCCAGCCATTTCGAGGTCACCCGCGCCGCAACCGAACTGATCCGGGAGGACATCGCCCGGCGCGCCGCTTCGGCCACGGTCCACTCGGTGGTCCTGGCCCATACCTTCGCCAGCGGAGGCATCAGTTCGGACAGCGAGCGGGACCTCAGCATCGGCGGTGTGGGAGCTGTTCCTTTGGACCTCTTCGACGGTTTCAGCTACACCGCGCTGGGCCACCTGCATGACCGGCAGAAGCTGTCCGGTTCCGTCAGGTATTCGGGGTCGCCGCTGGCCTATTCCTTTTCGGAGTCCACGCACCAGAAGGGTGCCTGGCTGGTGGAGATCGGCCCGGAGGGCGTCGCGTCGGTCGCGGAAGTCCTCTGGGAGGCCCCGCGTTCGCTGGCCGTTCTCCGGGGACCGCTGGAGGATCTCCTGGGGGATCCGGCCTATGCCTGGGCTGAAACCGCCTATTGCCAGGTCACCCTTACCGATTCCCAGCGCCCCACCCGTGCCATGGAACGGCTCCGCGCCAGGTTCCCTGACACGCTGGTCCTTGCCTTTGATCCCCAGGGCGTCACTGCCGCCACGGAGGCCAGCTACAGCAGCAGGCTCGCAGGCGCCCCGGACGACCTCGCCGTCTGCTGCGGGTTCCTGGACCACGTGCGGGGAAGGAGCGCTGACCCGGTGGAAAGGACCGCGCTCGCGGCCGCGCTGGAAAACCTCAGGCTCCTGGAGGTGTCGCGGTGAGGATCCACCATCTGCGCATTTCGGCGTTCGGGCCCTTTGCCGGCACCGAAGACATCGACTTTGACCGGCTCAGCGCACACGGCCTGTTCCTGCTGAACGGGCCCACCGGCGCCGGCAAGACAAGCGTGCTGGATGCCATCTGCTTTGCGCTCTACGGCTCCGTTCCGGGGGCACGGCAGGACGGCAAGCGGCTGCGCAGCGACCATGCGGAGCCCGGGCAGGAACCCGCCGTCACCTGTGAATTTTCCGCGCAGGGCCGCCGCTTCGAAGTCACCCGGTCCCCGGCATGGGAGAAGCCCAGCGCCCGTGGGAAGAACGGCTTCACTCTCCAGCAGGCCAAGACGCTCCTCCGCGAACGGGTGGGCGGGGCCTGGGTGGAGAAGTCTGCCCGCAATGATGAAGCGGGCGCGGAGATCATGGCGTTATTGGGCATGGACCGCGAACAGTTCACCCGGGTGGTGATGCTGCCGCAGGGTGATTTCGCTGCCTTCCTCCGCTCCAAGGCTGCTGACCGGCTGGACCTGCTGCAGAAGCTTTTCGGTACCCAGAGGTTTGAAGCCCTGGAACAGGAACTCTCCCGGCAGGCCGCCGCCGCGCGGGAGGACGTGGCCGTGCTGTCCGGCCAACTCGGCATCCTCGCCTCGCGTGCCGAAACCGAGGCCGGCCCGCTCCAGCTTCCGGAAGAGGAGGCGCCGCCGGCGGACGACATCCCCCGCCGCCTTGACTGGCTGCAGGCTTCTGCTGCCGTGCGCCTGGCGCAACTCACGGAGCAGGCCGCCGCCGCTGAGGTTGTGAACCAGGCCCGCCGCACAGAGGCTGAGCAGGAGGCTGCCCGCCATGAACGGCACCGCAAGCTCGAAGCCGCGGCAGCACGGCAAAAGGCCGTCGAGGCAGGGGCCGCGCAACAGGAACAAACTACCGCCCGGCTTGGGCGGCACCGCCAGGCGGAGGTTCTTCACGGGCAACTGCAGGCTGTGGACGCTGCATCCGCCAAAGTCCGCGCCGCCGCCGCGGCCGCCGAATCAGCCATGACGTTGCTGCGCATGGCTGCCGGGGACGGCGGCGAACTGGCCCAGCTCGGCAGTGGACCGGCAGAGAGTGCCGGTGCCAGCCCCGGAACCGCAAAAGACGCCTGGGGGAGCATGCCGGGGGCTCCGGAGGAACTGGGCCGCCTGCGTTCGCTGCTGGCCGTCGTCGAGGCACGGCTGCCTGACGAGGACAGGCTCCAGGAGCTGCGGAAGCGGCACCATGTCCTCACCGGTAAGCTGGGTGAGCTGGAGCTCGCCGTGGAGACGCTGGGCCGGCGCACCGGGCGCCTGGTGGCTGAACGCGAACAGCTGGCCGACGGCATGGACCAGCTGGAGGCCCGGTCGGTGGAAGCTGCGCTGCGGCGCAAGGAGGCTGGTGCTGCGGCAGAGCTGCTGGACGTCGTCCGGCGGTACGGGACAGCCATCGAACGCAGGGACCGGGTCAAGAGCCGCCACGCCGACTCGCGGGAGAACCTCCTCGAGGCGAAACGCCGCTGGCTGGACCTGCGGGAGGAACGGCTGGCCAACGCTGCATCGGAACTGGCAGCAGGGCTGGTTGCCGGGGAACCCTGCCCCGTCTGCGGAAGCGGACATCATCCCGGCCCGGCGGATGCGGGCACCGGAGGCCCGGCCCTGGCCCAGGACGAGGAACGGGCCCACGGAGTTTACGAAGCCGCCGAAGCAGCCCACGCCCTGGTTGCCGCTGACCTTGCCGAGGCCGAGCAGGCGGTGGCGGTCCTCGCCGGTCAAGGCGGGACTACGCCCGTGCAGGAGGCCCGCTCCGGCGCGGAGGATGCCCTTGCTGCGGCTGCGGATGCCGAGCAGGCTGCGGAGGAACTGCAGGACAGGCGGCAGCGGCTGGAGGCCCTGGACGCCGGCCTTACCCAGGCGCGGGCCACGCTGTCCGAAACGGAAGTGGAGTTGTCCCGGACGGCAGCGTCCCTTGCCGACCTGGCCGAACAGGTTGCGTCGCTGGACACGGCGCTTGCCGGCCTCCGGGGCGGCCACCGCAGCCTGGAACGCCGGCTGCGGGCACTTGAGGAGGCCGTGGCGGTACTGGACAAAGCCGTCGAAGCGCAGGCACGCCTCGATGGTGCCCGGCTGCAGGCCGCCGAAGCGCAGGAACACCTGGAACGGGCCCTGCCAGGTGCCGGCTTCGCAAGTGCCGACGATGCCCGCAGCCAGCTCCTCGGGACCGCTGAACTGGCAGCCCTCGAGTCCGCCATCCGTGCAGCCCAGGACGAGGCAGCCCGCGTGGCAGGGCTGTTTGAGTCGGAGGACATTGTGCTCGCCCTGGACGAAGCCGCCGACGGCTTCACAGCGGATGAGGAGCGGCTGGCAGCGTTGCGCCTGGATGCGGCGACAGCCCGTAATCAGGCGCGGGAAGCCGATCTGGCTGCCGGCCTGGCCGCCCGCTGCCTGGCGTCGTTGAAGTCCATCGCCGCTGAATATGATGCGCTGGCCGGCTCCTCACGCGAGCCGGCGGAGCGGGCGCAGATGCTTGCCGGGTTGGCCGACGCCGCCGCCGGCCGGGGCGAGAACACCTACCGGATGAGCCTGACCAGCTACGTCCTGGCCGCGCGGCTGGAACAGGTGGCCCTCGCGGCTTCCGAACGCCTGGTCGCCATGAGCGACGGCCGCTACCTTCTCCAGCACACCGACGCCAAGGCGGCCCGCGGAGCAAAGTCAGGGCTGGGCCTGGAAGTAGTGGACCAGTGGACGGGATTCCGCCGGGACACCTCCACGCTGTCCGGAGGCGAGTCCTTCATGGCCTCCCTCTCGCTGGCCCTGGGCCTTGCAGACGTTGTCCAGCAGGAATCCGGAGGCGTGGAAATCGAAACCCTGTTCGTTGACGAGGGCTTCGGCAGCCTGGACGACCAGTCCCTGGAGCAGGTCATGGATGCCCTCGAAGGACTCCGCGACGGCGGGAGGGTCGTGGGACTGGTCAGCCACGTGGCCGAAATGAAACAGCGGATCGGCACCCAGCTGCAGGTGGTCAAGAACCGGAACGGCTCAACGCTGCGGATCTCCGAAAGCCTGGACGCCCTCCTCTGACTACCTCTGACCAACCCCTGACGGGGGCCGATATACTTGTCCGTGTTACCGGGTTGCGCGCATCGGGAGGAGGGACGATGCGCACGTACTGAACGAGCCCTGACGTGGCACCACAAACCACCCCCTCATCCACCGGCACCGCCCCTGCCCAGGCGTCTCCATCCCGGGAAACCCTTGACCCGGACATGACGGACGCGGCAGCGGGGGACGCTTTTCCCGCCTTCCCCAACTGGTACCGGGGTTTCATTCCCCTTGGCCTCTTTGCGCGGCTTCCCCTGGCCATGTTGGCCATGGGCACGCTCACCCTGGTCACATCCGTCAGCGGCTCCTTTGCCGCCGGTGGAACGGCAGCAGGAGCAGTGGGCATCGGCTCCGCGTTGGGGGCTCCCGGACTGGGATCCCTTGCGGACAGGCGGGGACAGCTGCCGGTCCTGTTGCTGGCGGCCGTACTCAATACAGTGGCCGTGCTGGCCCTGGTCCTCGCAGCCCATACCGCTGGGGCCTCGGGCGGTTTCCTGCCCGCTGTCCTCGCGGCTGCCTTCGCGACCGGCGCCACCTGCCCACAGGTGGGGCCCCTGGCCCGGGTCAGGTGGATGTCGCTCACGGCCGATGCCGGAGGTCCAACGGCACCATCCGGTGGGGCCGCCCGGGACCTGGACACAGCGCTTTCGTACGAGAGTACGGCCGACGAGGTGACCTTTGTCCTGGGACCGGCCCTGGTGGGGATCCTGGCCAGCCTTGTGGCGCCGTGGCTTCCGCTGGTCCTGGCAGCGGCCATGACCATCATTTTGGTGCCTCTCTTCGCCGTTCATCCCACCCACCGGGCCGTCCCCGCCAGCCGGCCTGCGGCACGCGGGACCCGCAAGGGTGCTGCGCAGGGCACCAAGCTGCCGTGGACTGTCTCCCTGCCCGTCCTCGCCATGGCCTGCATGGGCACCTTCTTCGGTTCCACCCAGGCCGCACTGAGTGCCTTCTCTGCCGGGCTTGCCGGCGCGGAAATCGCCGGGCTGCTGTACGCCGTCATGGGCCTCAGTTCGGCCGCCGCGGCACTCTCAGTTGCCTACTGGCCGCGCCGTGCGGGACTGGGATTGCGCTGGGTGTCCTGCGCAGTCCTGATGGCAGGGCTCGCGGTCCTGCTGCTGGTACCGTCATCGCTGCCCATGATGGCGGCCGTCCTGCTGGTCCTGGGCCTCCCCGTGGGTCCCGTCATGGTCACCGTGTTCGCCGTAAGCGGGAAAGTGGCACCCGCCGGCAGGCTCGGTACCGTGATGACAGCGCTGGCCAGCGGCATTGTCGCCGGTACAGCCATCGGGTCCTCTGTTGGGGGACAGCTGGCCCAGCTCCACGGGGCCGCGGCCGCGTTCCTCGTCCCGGTCTGCGCGGCGGCGGCGCTGGCTGTGCTCGGCGCGGGAACCGCCGTCGTCCTCCGCCGCAGGGCCTGACGCGGCACGTTCCTGCGGGCGGCACCGGTCCGTTGCGGCGTTGTTCTGGCAGGGCCGTTACGCCAGCTGGCGCTCGATCCTTGCCGCGCTCTCCGCGATGGCAGCCCCCACGGCATCCGGATCATGGGCGGAACGGATATAGACCACTGCAAGTGCGGCCGGACGCCCACCCGGCACCCGGACCGGTGCTGCCAGCGATGAGACCCCGGCGATCACCTCGTCGTGGCTGGCCGAGTAACCCTTCCGCCGCGCCTCCGCCGCCTCCGGGCGATAGGGCATTCCGGTTGCCAACCGGTCCCATTCCTCCTCCGAGAGGGCGGACTGGATGGCGATCCCGGGGGCACCGGCGTTGATGGGGTGGCGTGTGCCCGGGTGCTGGGCAACAGTTGCGCCGGAATGCCTCGGCTCGACCGTGACGAGCGTAATGCAGTCGTGGTGGTCCCACACCGCCACGAATGCAGTCATGTCCAGCGAGTTCGCCAGCTGGGTAAGCTCGGGTAACGCGGCGCTCTGCAGGTTGCGGGACACGCCGCGTGCCAGGACCGCCAGGCCGGGTCCGGGCTGGACCCGTCCGGCATCATCGCGTACCAGGAGCGAATGGTCTTCGAGGGTGCGCAGGATCCGGTAAGCCACCGACCGGTGAACACCCATGGCATCGGCAAGCTCTGCGATGGTCAGCGGGCCGGGCGCGGCTGCCAGGATTTCGAGGGCGCGGATGCCGCGCGAGAGGGTCTGGGACGGCGAAGCCTGTGCCGCCGCTCCCTTCCCGGCTGCGGCTGCTGGAGGAGTCATGATGTCCATCCTAGGTTGGCGGGCCTGGAGTGCTGTGACTCTTGTCCCGACCACTCACTGCCGGTAATGTCCTCTATACGAACTTGCAGTTCAAATATAGAACTTTGTTTCGGTCGCCGTTCACCGCAAATATTGACCATTCCGTGTTCCGTATCACACTTTCCGTAGTACCCTACTAACTAACTGACCGTTCTGTCGGTAATTCTGAAGGCGTACGGGCGGCGCTGCTGCCCAATAAACAATGGAGTTTCAATGACCACACCTTCCAAGGTGGATACGCTCGCCGGTCCCAGCAGCCGGCGGGAGGAGCGCAAGGTCCTCGTAAGCACCCTCGTCGGCACCACGATCGAGTGGTACGACTTCTTCATCTTTGCCCAGCTGACCGCAACGCTGCTGTCACCGCTGTTCCTGGCACCGCTGAACGAGTCCAACCCGGGCCTGGCGCAGATCCTTTCCTTTGCCCTCATCGGCATCAGCTTCCTGTTCCGCCCCCTTGGTGCAGTTGTCGCCGGGCACCTGGGTGACCGCCTGGGCCGGAAGGCAATGCTGGTCTTCACCCTCGTGATGATGGGTGCGGCCACCGCCCTCATCGGCATGCTGCCCACCTACGCGCAGATTGGCGCCTGGGCCCCGGTGCTGCTGATCCTGCTGCGGGTTATCCAGGGCTTCTCAGCCGGCGGTGAATGGGGCGGAGCCGCCCTCATGGCCGTCGAGCATGCGCCGGTCAACCGGCGCGGGATCTTCGGTGCCTACCCACAGATCGGCGTGCCCGTGGGCATGATCCTCGCTACCGGCCTGCTGTTCTTCCTCAACACCAGCATGTCCAAGGAAGACTTCGCTGCCTGGGGCTGGCGTGTGCCGTTCCTGCTCTCCATCGTCCTGATCGTGGTGGGCTACCTCATCCGCCGCGCCGTCGCCGAGAGCCCGGTGTTCCAGGAGATGGCCCTGCGGAAGAAGGAAAGCAAAGCACCGCTGGGTGAGCTGGTCCGGAACCACAAGCTGCCCGTGCTGTACTCCACCCTGATCTTCATCGGCAACAATGCAGCGGGCTACCTGCTGATTGCGTTCTTCATCTCCTATGCCACCAAGACCCTGAAGATGCCCACGCCGCAGATCCTCCTGGCCACCACACTGGCGTCCTTCGGCTGGCTGATCTTCACCCTGGTGGGCGGATGGCTGTCCGACCGAATCGGCCGCGTCAAGACCTTCCTGATCGGCTACGCCATTGTCTTTGCCTGGATGATCCCCATGTTTGCCTTGATCGACACCAAGGACATCGTGCTTTACGGCGTCGCCCTGTTCGTCCTGACGATCGGCCTGGGCCTGTCCTACGGACCCATGTCCGCCATGTACGCAGAGATGTTCCCCGCGAATGTCCGGTACTCCGGCATCTCCATCGGGTACGCCTTCGGCGCCATCCTGGGCGGCGCCTTCGCAGCAACCATCGCGGAGGCCCTGCTGCAGTCCACCAAATGGACCGGTTCGATCGGCATCTACATCATGGCCCTCTGCGTCATTTCCGCCGTCGGCGTGGTGCTGGCCAAGGAGACCAAGGGCCGCCCGCTCGGCGTCAGCAGCCACCACTGATCCCACCGGCCCTCCTAACACCGTCCCCCTGACCCCGCCGCTACGGTCAGGGGTCCGGACGGCGGGGGTTTCCATCCGCTGCACCGTGGCCTCCAACCGGGGCGCGGAACCGCAACACCAGCAGCCCGGACCGCCAAGTCCGGGCTGCTGGTGCGTGCGGGGCAGTTCTGCCCATCGCCGGGATTGACCGCCCCCGGTAGCGTTGGCCGGGGGGCGAAAGCTGGGTGCCAACCGTGGGGGCAGGATCAACATTTGGGGGCACGGTGGCCGGAGAAGCCAACAGTTCAAAAATTCGGCGTGGACGCCGCTCATCCCGTCGGTGGAGTGCATCGACCCCCATGCCCGTCAGGCTTGCCCGTATGGGGGCGCCCCTGCTTGCGACCAGCCTTCTCGCGGCGCTGGCGGCATGTGCGCCCGCCGTGGACTCCACGGCTGCGGGACTGGATCTTGCTTCCGCGAAACAGTCCCTTCTCAGTCAGCAGGACGAGCTGAAGGCAGTGGTGCCGCCGGGCGAAGTTTCCACGTCGACGCGGACCGAAAAGTCCCGTGCATTGTTTGAATGCGGGAACGGCGGCTATTACTGGCCGGGAATGATGGATGTGGTCCTTACCCCGGATGCCGACGTCGCGGCCTTGCTGCCGCAGATCGAAGCCGAGTGGTCCGCGAAGCCTGGTTGGACGGTCCAGTCCGGGACGGGCATCAATGGAATCCCCGAACTGGTAGTCGTCAGCGGGGAAGGGTACCGGCATTCAATCGAGTACAACCCGCAGCGGAACTCACTTTACGTGTTGTCCTCCTCCGCGTGCTTCCACATGGAGGGAGGGCCGGATCCGGGGGTTGACTACTGACCGGACAGGATGTGAATCAATCCGCGCCGCCCAAGGGATCGCTGCAGCCTAGACGCCCAGGAATGAAATGGCGGCCTGCTTGAAAGCCCTGCTGGTGATGGCGTTGGTGTGGTTCCGGCCTGGCAGGACCAGCTGCTCGGCCATGGAGCCGGCACTGCGGGCCAGCTCGGCGAGCTTGGGCAGCGTGTGGGCCCGCTCGTCCTTGTCGCCAACCACCAGCAGCATGGGAACGTGGGGTACCGCTTCGGCGGGGTCGTAGGGCTCTGCCTTGATGGCCTCCACCAGGGACAGCAGCGCGAAGATGTTGTTGCTCGGCAGCAGCAGGGCCATTTTGAGCAGCTGGGCGGTGGATTCGTCGTTGATCGGCGTGCCGTCCGCCAGGTAGTCCTGGGCGGCCCGAAGGTCGAATGCGGCCAGGGGGTCGGAGTCGTTGGGTCCGCCGAGCACCAGCCGGTGCACCAGCTCGGGCTGGGTCGCGGCGAACTCCCAGGCGAGCCGGGACCCCAGGGAATAGCCCACTACGTCCAGCCCGCTGGCAGGGTCCCCGTCATGCAGGGGGCGCGCTCCGGCGTCGAACGCTGCCTGGAGCAGGTCCGCCCTGATTTTGCTGGGGGAGTAGGAATCCCGGTCCTCCGGCGCACCGCTGCGGCCGTGGCCCGGCAGGTCAACGGTAATGACCCGGCGGCCGGCGTCAAGCAGGGAGGACACCCAGCCGGTGTCCTCCCAATTGAGTTTGGAGGAGGAGGAAAAGCCGTGCAGCAGGAGGACCGGCCGGAGGCCGGCGTCGCTGGCGGGTTCATGGACCGCCACGTACAGCTGCGGGTCGGTCCCTTCAACGGTGTGCGCCTGCTGCTGTCCGGTGTGCCTGCCGCTCATGGTGTCAGTTCCCCAATCAGGTACGGCGCCTGGGCGGGCCCGGCGCGTCGGTGCGTCTTCCTTGGAAAGGTACGCTCCACTCTACCTGTTGGCGGCCCGGTTCCTGGCGGCCAGCCGGGCCCCGGCGGCGCACGCGAGTGCAATGCCGGCGATCAGGGCGAAGGTGCTGAAGAGCTGGATGCGGCTGTCCTCGGCGCTGAAGCCGACGGCGAAGATAAGTCCCAGCAGGACCAGGCCCAGGATGGTCAGGCTGGGGAAGCCCCGCATGCGCAAGGGAAGCGCGGTGCCGTCCCGGTCTGCCCGCCGCCGCAGGATCAGCTGGGAGACCAGAGCGCTGCCCCACACCACCAGGCACGTGGATCCCACCAGCTGGAACAGCGCCGGCAGGATCCGTTCCGGAAACAACAGCTCCAGGACAGTGGCGATGAAACCGAAGGCCACCGAGACTGCCACCGCGAGGAGCGGCACGCCCGCATTGTTGAGCCGGGTGAGGACCCGGGGCGCCTCCCCCCGCTGCGAGAGCGAATACACCATGCGGGAGGCGCCGTAGAGGTTCGCGTTCAGCGCCGAGAGGAGGGCGACGACGGCCACGAGGGTGATGGCGGTGGAGGCGCCTGGGATTCTGGCAGCGTCCAGCACGCCGGCGAAGGGCGAAGCGAGACCCTTGGACGTGGCGGGAAGCACGGCGGCAATGACAAAGACGGAGCCGATGTAGAACACCAGGATGCGCCACACCACGGTCCGGATGGCCTTGCCGACGCTGCGCTCGGGATCCTCGGTTTCGGCCGCGGCCACGGAGACGATCTCCGTCCCGCCGAACGCGAAGATCACCACGAACAGGGCTGCAGCAACACCGCCCAGGCCCTGGGGCGCGAAGTTGCCGGTCAGGTTTTCCGCCCCGGGGGAGTCGACGCCGGGCAGCAGGCCAAGGAGCAGGGCGGCGCCCACTGCAAGGAACAGGACGATGACGGCCACTTTGAGGATGGCGAACCAGAACTCGAACTCACCGAAGTTCCGGACGCCGGCCAGGTTGATGCCGGTGAAGACCACCATGAATAACAGCGCCAGCGCCCAGACCGGCACCACGGGCCAGACGGAGAAGAGCAGGCCGGCGGCACCCAGGGCCTCCGCTGCAATCACCACCACGAGCTGCAGCCACCACAGCCAGCCGATGGTGGCTCCTGCGGTCCGGCCCAGCGCCCGCTCCGCGTACACGGAAAACGCCCCGCTGGTGGGATGTGCAGCGGCCATCTCGCCCAAGGCCCACATCACCAGGATGATCAGCGTTCCGGCAACGAGGTAGGAAACGAGCACTGCCGGTCCGGCCGCCTGGACGCCGGCACCGGATCCCAGGAACAGTCCCGCCCCGATGGCGCTGCCCAGCCCCATCATCGTGAGCTGCCGCGGCTTCATGCTGTGGCCGGCAGTGGCTTTGGTGGGGAATGTGGCGGACGTGGTCCCGCCGGACTTCGTCGTCATGGGGCAATGCACCTTCTGGGGGCTGGTTAGGGGGTCCGGCCTCTGGGGGCCGGGGTCCTCGTGGGACCTCTTGAATTTACCGCCTCCGGAACGCGCCCGGAAACGGACGGGAAGGCAGGGGCCGCGGGAAGAGGGTTCCGGGGCAGCCGGCCGCGGCCCCGACCGGGATGCAGAAATATTTCCCTTTCGGGCGCGCCCGGCCGTAGAATTAGTTTTGGTCAAGATGACCATAACTAACCGAGGAGCGCCCAGAGGGCGGTCGATGGTGACGGAAGGCGGTGAAGCGGGTGTACTACAGTTCGGCGAACGTTTCCGAGCGGCAGGCCGCGCCGCCGTCGCTGGCCATCTCCACGGTGATCTTCGCACTGCGGCCCAGCGAGTCCTCGGGCCGGCCCACCTTATGGCTTCCCCTGGTACGCCGCATCCGGGAACCCTTCAAGGGGTTGTGGGCGCTGCCGGGCGGACCCCTCAGCCATGACGAGTCCCTCCAAAGCGCCGCCGCCAGGAACCTGCAGGAGACCACAGGCCTTGCGCCCCGCTATCTTGAGCAGCTGTACGCCTTCGGCGGCCTGCACCGCTCGCCCACCCAGCGCGTGGTCTCCATCGTCTACTGGGCCCTGGTCCAGCCCACGGAGGCAGCGCTCGCGGACGAATCCGAAAACGTGAAGTGGTTCCGGGCCGACCGCCTGGGCGACCTGGCCTTCGACCACAACGCAATCGTGGACTACGCCCTCTGGCGCCTCCGCAACAAGCTGGCCTACGGCTCGGTGGCCTACCACCTGCTGGGCGAGTACTTCACGCTGGCCCAGGTCCGCGAAGTCTACGAAGCCGTCCTGGACCGCCAGCTGGACCCGGCCAACTTCCGCCGCCAACTCAAGTCGACCCCGGAAATCGAAGAAACCGGGGAATACCTCCAGGGCGGGAAGCACCGCCCGCCCCGCCTCTACCGCTACACCGACCGGCCAGGCCTTGACCCAGACAACAGGAGCACACCATGAGCAGCGTCAACACGGCAATCCAGCTGATCACGCGCGAACAGGCCGAGAAGGGCGCAGCCGCCGAACGCAGCACCTGCAGCCCGGCGCTGGCCAAGGGCCCGTGGGACTACGACCTGGCCGAGGCGCTCGCCGGTGTCCCCGCCTATGGCCCGGGCGCGTCCAGCGCCGACCCTGCCCCCGCCACCACCCCGCGCCAGGGCCAGCTCCCCGAGGAGTACAAACTTGCCGGCGACGCCGAGCTCGGGGAACGGATCAAGGCCGCCAAAGCCACCCTGGGTGAACGCGCCGTCATCCTGGGCCACTTCTACCAGCGCGACGAGGTCATCCAGTACGCGGACTTCGTGGGGGACTCCTTCCAGCTCGCCAACGCGGCACTGACCAGGCCGGAGGCAGAGGCCATCATCTTCTGCGGCGTCCACTTCATGGCCGAAACCGCGGACATCCTCTCCACCCCGGAGCAGGCCGTCATCCTGCCCAACCTGGCCGCCGGATGCTCCATGGCCGACATGGCGGACGCGGATTCCGTGGAGGAGTGCTGGGAACAGCTTGCGGAAATCTTCGGCACCGAGCCCGACGCCGACGGGCGGGTTCCGGTCATTCCCGTCACCTACATGAACTCCTCCGCAGCCCTGAAGGCGTTCTGCGGTGAACACGGCGGGATTGTCTGCACCTCCTCGAATGCAAAGACGGTCCTGGAGTGGGCTTTCCAGCGGGGCCAGCGGGTCCTGTTCTTCCCCGACCAGCACCTGGGCCGCAACACGGCCAAGGCCCTGGGCGTCCCGCTGGAGCAGATGCCTATGTGGAACCCGCGCAAGGAACTCGGCGGCAATGACGAACAGGCGCTTCTGGATTCCCGCGTGATCCTCTGGCACGGGTTCTGCTCCGTGCACAAGCGCTTCAACGTAGCCCAGATCGAGAAGGCCCGCGCGGACTTCCCCGGCGTGCAGGTCATCGTGCACCCCGAGTGCCCCATGGAGGTGGTGGACGCCGCAGACGCTGCCGGCCCCACCGACTTCATCAAGAAGGCCATCGCCGCCGCCACCGAGCCCACTACGTTCGCCATCGGCACCGAAATCAACATGGTCAACCGGCTGGCCGCCGAATACCCGGAGCACACCATCTTCTGCCTGGACCCGGTGATCTGCCCATGCTCCACCATGTACCGGATCCACCCCGGCTATCTCGCCTGGGTACTGGAGGAACTGGTGACCGGCCGCGTGGTCAACCGCATCACCGTGGACCACAACGTGCAGGCCAACGCCAGGACGGCGCTCGAGCGCATGCTCGCCGCGAGGCCGTGATGACAGGCCGGCTCGCCGTCGTCGGCAGTGGCATTGCCGGGCTCTACGCTGCCCTGCTCGCTGCCGATGCCGGCACGGACGTAGTGCTCCTGACCAAGGGCGCGTTGGACCACAGCAACACCTGGTACGCCCAGGGCGGCATCTCAGCCGTCCTCGCCGAACCTGCACCAGGAGACACCGTCGCCGCGCACATCGCCGACACCCTCCGCGCCGGGGACGGCCACTGCAACGAGGCCGCAGTCCGGCTGATGTGCATGGAGGCGCGGCGGGACATCGCCGGCCTCCAGCGCTACGGGGTCGCCTTCGACACGGAACACGGGGACGCAGCGGACGACGGCGGCCCGGCCCTTGGGCTTGAAGCAGCCCACAGCGCCCCGCGGATCCTGCACGCAGGAGGAGACGCCACGGGTGCACGCGTCGCCGGGGCGCTGATCCAAGCCGTCCTGTCCCGGCGGGATGACGGCAAGCTCG
Organism: Arthrobacter sp. DNA4; assembly: GCF_024362385.1. NCBI lineage: Bacteria > Bacillati > Actinomycetota > Actinomycetes > Micrococcales > Micrococcaceae > Arthrobacter > Arthrobacter sp. DNA4. The sequence continues at coordinate 2,844,581 of NZ_CP101466.1, read as the reverse complement.
CCATCCTCACGCATGCCCAGGCCACCGCCCTGGTGACCCGGGACGGGCAGGTGGCGGGAGTCCAGTACCTCCAGGACGGCCGGCGTGCGGTCCTGGATGCGGATGCCGTCCTGCTCGCCACCGGGGGAGCAGGACAACTGTTTGCCCAAACCACCAATCCCGCCGTTGCCACCGCCGACGGACTGGCGCTCGCCGTCCGCGCCGGAGCGGCAGTGGCAGACCTCGAGTTCTTCCAGTTCCACCCCACCTGCCTGGTCAGCGCTGCCACGGCCCACCCGGCCCGCCTGCACGGGCCGCTGCTGATCTCAGAAGCCGTCCGGGGCGAAGGAGCCATCCTGCTGGACTCCGGCGGCCGCCGCTTCATGCAGGCCTACCACCCTGATGCCGAACTGGCGCCCCGCGACGTCGTATCCCGCAGCATCGCCCTCCACCTGGCCAAGCTGGGCGATCCCACCGGCCACGTCTACCTCGACGCCCGGGGCATCGAGCACGCCAAGGGCGCGGGCTTCCTCCAGCAGAGGTTCCCCACCCTCACCCGCAAAACCCTCGATGCCGGCATCGACTGGACCCGCGAACTGGTTCCCGTCGCCCCCGCCGCCCACTACTGGATGGGCGGGGTACGCACCGACCTCTCCGCCCGCACCACCGTTCCGGGCCTCTACGCCGCCGGCGAAGTTGCCTGCACCGGAGTCCAAGGGGCAAACCGGCTGGCCAGCAACTCCCTCCTCGAGGGACTCGTCTTCGGCCGCCGCGCTGTTGAAAGCTTCCTCTCCTGTGACGGGGGCTGGGACGCGTCCCGCGTCAGCGATGCTCCGCGTGCTGCCTCGGCCGCGGACGGCCTCCCCTTGGCGCACGCTTCCGGGGAACCCTTTTCGCGGGAGGCTCTACGCCGCCTCATGACCTCGCACGCCGGGGTTTTGCGGTCCGGGGAGCTATTGCTCCAGGCCAGGCGGACGCTTGACCGGTGGGCCGCCGTCGTCCGTCCTGGTCCGGGGTGCGATGCTGACCCTGTTGCCTGCGAGGACCGGAACCTCCTGCTGGCCGCGCAGCTGCTGGTCGACGCTGCCCTTAAACGTGGTGAATCCCTGGGGGCGCATTACCGCAGCGATGAACCAGTCGAGACTGACAAACTGACTTCCCTCCGCCCGAAAGCGAGCCTGCTCCATGACTGAACCCGCCGTGATCGACCAGGCAACGCCCCTGCGCCCCGCGCTGGACCTCACCCTTCCGACGGCCCCCGTCCGGGACATCCTGCAACGGGCCTTCGCCGAGGATGCGCCCTCGGGTGACATCACCTCGCAGGTGCTCATCCCCGCCGGTGCCCGCGCCACCGCCGTCCTCAACGCCCGCGTGCCCGGCGTCATGAGCGGAGCCACGGTCTTCCGCGACGCCATGCAGCTGGTGGACCCGGCGACCATGGTGGAGCTGCTGGTGGCGGACGGGGAAACGTTCGACGCCGGCACGCACCTCGCCCGGGTCAGCGGCACCGCCCGCTCGGTGCTGCTGGCAGAACGCGTGGCGCTCAACCTTGTCCAGCGGATGTCCGCCATCGCCACCAAGACCGCCGAATTTGTCCGGCTCGCCGACGGAACCCGGGCCCGCATCACCGACACGCGCAAGACCACCCCTGGGCTGCGCATCCTTGAACGCTTCGCGGTGCGTTGCGGCGGCGGCTCCAACCACCGCTACAGCCTGTCCGACGCCGTGCTTGCCAAGGACAACCACCTCGCCGTAATGACCGGCGGGGACCCGGCGAAACTCACCGCACTCCTGCTTACCGCCAAGGCACAGCTGGGCCACACCACCCACTTTGAGGTCGAGGTGGACCGCATGGACCAGATCGAACCCGTGCTGGCCGCCGGAGTGGACACCATCATGCTGGACAACTTCACCCTCGAAGGGCTCAGGGCCGGGGTTGCCCTTGTGGCCGGCCGTGCCCGGGTGGAGGCCAGCGGGAACGTGAATACCGGCACGGTCGCGGCCATTGCAGCCACCGGTGTGGATGTCATCTCCGTTGGCGCACTCACCCACTCGGTGGCCGCGCTGGACCTGGGCCTCGACGTCGAACTGGCCGCAGGGTGACGCTGCCGTGATCTTCCTTGACGCCGCCGCCACCACCCCGGTCCGCCGTGAAGTGCTGGACGCCATGTGGCCCTACCTCACGGGCGGATTCGGGAATCCCTCCAGCCACCACACCCTGGGCGAGGCGGCAGCCGAGGCTCTCGCGCAGGCTCGGAGGGCCGTGGCGGATGTCCTTGGCTGCCGGCAGGGCGAAGTGGTGTTCACCTCTGGTGGAACCGAAGCGGACAACCTGGCGGTGAAAGGCATCGCCCTGGCCCGGCAGGCGGCAAACCCGCTGCTGGACCGGGTGGTGATCAGCGCCGTCGAACACCCCGCCGTGGAGGAATCCGCCCGGTACCTGGAGCGCTTCCACGGCTTCGCCGTCGACGTGGTCCCGGTGGATCCAACAGGCCGCGTCACACCCGAAGCACTTGCCGGGGTGCTGCGCCCGGAAACCGCGCTGGTGAGCATCATGTACGCCAACAACGAGGTGGGAACCATCCAGCCCATCGCCGGGCTGGCGGAACTCGCCCGCGCCCAGGGCATCCCGTTCCACACCGACGCCGTCCAGGCCGCCGGCTGGCTGCCGCTCGACACCCGCCCTCTGGGCGTGGACGCGATGAGCATCTCGGGGCACAAGCTGGGGGCACCTAAAGGCTGCGGCCTGCTGTTCATCCGGAGCCGTACGCGCTTGGAACCGGTCATCCACGGCGGCGGCCAGGAGCGGGGCCGCCGGTCCGGAACGGAAAACGTTGCCGGCGCGGTGGGGCTGGCCACCGCCCTCACGCTTGCCCGGGACCGCCAGGCAGGGGAGCAGGCAAGGGTTGCCGCCCTGCGGGACCGGTTCATCGCAGCCGTCCTGGCAGGCGTGCCGGACGCCGTCCTCACCGGGCATCCGTCCGAACGGCTGCCGTCAGTGGCGTCGTTTTGCTTCCCCGGTACCAGCGGCGAGTCGGTGCTCCTCGAGCTGGAACGCCGCGGCGTGGTCTGCTCCAGCGGCTCGGCGTGCGCTGCAGGGTCGGACGCGCCGTCGCCCGTGCTCACGGCCATGGGCATTCCGGCCGAGGTGGCCCAGACGGCGGTCCGGTTCAGTTTCGACGCGTCGGTGACGCGGGAGGACCTCGACGCTGCCGCGGCTGCCGTCCAGGCGGCCGTGGCCGGCGTCAGGAACCTCGGAGCGGGCCCGGGCCGGTAGCCCCCTGTAAACCCTAGCGGTGGCGCGCGCGGCGGAAGATCCAGTGCCGCAGCATGCTGAAGCGCACGGCGGTGGCCAGGAAGCCGGACAGCGTGGTGGCCACCAGTTCGTCACCCACGGTGGCGTCCGGATTGAACCAGTGCAGCACGCCCAGGCTGCTGCCGGTGATCACCAACGCCACGGCGATCACCACCAGGCCGTTGAGGTGGTCGCGGGTGCGGCGTTGCTGGTAAGCAATCTTGAAGGTCAGCCGCCGGTTCAGGGCCGTGTTCAGCAGCGACGTGAGGACCAGCGCCACGGCGTTGGCCAGCTGGGCGCCCAGCCACGGCCGCAGCAGCGCGTAAAGCCCCAGGGACGCCGCGGTGCAGATGACCCCGACGCCGGAGAAACGCAGCAGCTGCCGGATGACCGGAAAGCGCAGTACACCACGGTGGTGCCTGGTGGCGGGAAAGCGCCGGGTGGCGGTCTCCGTGTCAGTCTCCGTGGCGGCGGGTGCGGACAGACCTTCCCTCACGCGGCGTAACTGGGGACGGCCGGCATCAGTACAGCTCGCCCACGGGAATTTCCACTGCCAGGCGGTTTGATGGCCCGGGCAGCGGGCAGGCCCACGCCTCGTTGTAGGCGCAGGAGGGGTTGTAGGCAAAGTTGAAGTCCAGCACAAAGGTGGCGCCGGGCCCCGTGCCGCTGACCCCGTGGAACGCGCCCTTGATGGTGTCCAGCAGGTAGCGCCCGGCCCCGTAGCTTCCGCCCGGCTGACCGGCCGTGGCGTCGCGGAACGGAACGAAGATGCCGCCGCCGTAGCCATGGATTTTCCAGACCCCCAGCTGGCCCATTTCCGGCAGGTCGAACGTGCCCAGCCGGACGAAGTTGACCACGCCGTCGGTTCCCGTGTCCACGCTCATCTCCCGGCCTGCGCCTTCCTTGGTGAGCGGGACGTGGAAGCGGTAGATGGGATCATAGTCGGCAGTCTTGAGGCCGGAAAAGCGCGCCTTGTCCGCCGCTGTCAGGGCGGAAGCCGGGTGCGTTGCGAACATCAGGTCCCGCTGGTGGCGCCAGTATGAGTGCGCCTCGGACGGGCTCTCGGCGGAGATCCGCCGGACATTGTCGTAGAGCGCAAACGTCCGCAGCCGCCAGTCGGCAATGTCCAGGGCGGAAATGTCCGCGGGATTCTCTTCGGCTGCGCCGTGCTGCTCTTCCGACATAGCCTCCAGCCTAGTCCCAGGCCGGGGTGGTAGACGTCCGACGGCGACACGCCGGGCCGGGTGCCCGGCCTGCGGCCGGGTGGCGGGCGGGTTGGGAGGAGCCTGGGGGCGGGTGTCCGCGATGCGGAAAACACCGCCGCGGCAGGCGGGGGAGGGGCGGGTCCCGTTAGGCTGGGCCTCATGACGGGCGCGCCAGTAAAGACTGTTCTTTCCGGTATCTCACTCGTGGCTGCCGCGGTTCTGCTGGCAGCGTGTTCCGGACAACAGACGGCCGGGTCCGGATGGACTGCGCAACCGGACCCCTCGGCACCGGCGGCGTCCGGAACGGCCTCACCGGCCGACGGGGCGGGCGCCGGGGCCACGGCAGCGGCGCCGGCCGGCAGCGCAACAGCATCAGCCCCGGCCTCCGGCGAGCCCCGGGCTGTACCCACCGCAACGTCCTGGAAGACGTTCTCCGATCCCGCAAAGACGGTCAGCTTCGATTTGCCGGCGGACTGGATCGCCCAGTCCGTGGCGCCGGAGGAAGGCGTCCTTCCCGGCGGACTCAGGGTTGACGTGAAGAAGCCCGACGGAACCTTCATGGCCGCGCTCCGGACGGGACTGCCGCCGTCGTCCGCCGACTGCCCGGAAAGCGCACAGCGCCCGTACACGGTGATCAGCAGCGTACCGTTCGACCTTGCCGCGCAGGGTGGGGAGGGCACCATCCCGCCACGCATGGTTTACCGGGTGATCCAGGGCTACCGCTACTTCGGTTCCTACGGCATCACCAACCTGGTGGGAGGAACCGACGGGAAGGCGTGCGAGCTGCGCAACGTGGTCCGCGGCCCGGCCGGGCAGGGGGACTACTCGTTTGGGGACCTGGTGGCCCTCAAGGCCTTCGCGCCGGACGAGAAGGTGGCCCCGGCGAAGGCGTTCGACACCTTGGGCCAGGCGGCCCAGTACGTCAACGGGAGCCCTGACTTCGCCAACGTGCAGCGGATGCTAATGTCGCTGAAGGTCAAAAACTAGTCCCGCTGCCCGCGCCCACCAGGCGCCGGTGCGCCGACTTGCCTTCCACCCCCAACACCCCCGGAGATTCATGGAACGCTCTGTTTCCGCACGCCTGGCCTTCAAGACCATCGCCAACACCAAGGTGGCCATGGCCATCGCCGTGGCGAGGAACAGCGGCTACTCATCCTTTGACGAATCCCTGTCCGTGACGGCCGGGGGCGCGGAGGTTCCCCTCACGGAAATTTCGGACCACCACGGGGGCCGGTTCCACTACATGGAGTTCGCCGAGCCTGCCGAAGTCACGGTGGAATACTCGGCCACAGTGACCGGCCGCGCCGTGCCCGAGGAGGCGTGCCTGGCCGACCGCATCCGCTACGTGCGTCCCAGCCGGTATGCCGAGTCGGACCGGCTGCTACCGACGGCCTACGCCGAATTCGGCGGGGTCCACGGGGCCGACCTGGTGCATGCGGTCCGCGAGTGGGTCAATGGCGAACTGCGGTACATCAGCGGCTCCTCCCGTGGCACGGATGGCGCGGTGGAGACGCTCCTGAGCAGGCGGGGGGTCTGCCGGGACTTCGCTCACCTGGCCATTGCCCTGCTGCGGTCCAAGGACATCCCGGCCCGCCTCGCGGCTGTTTACGCCCCCGGCTTGAATCCCATGGATTTCCACGCCGTGGCGGAAGCCTATGTGGAGGGTGCCTGGCACGTCATCGACCCCACGGGGCTTGCCCCGCGGGAGTCGATGCTGCGCATCACTGCGGGCCGGGATTCGTCGGACACGGCCTTCCTTTCCACGGTGGGCGGCAGCCTGGTGTTGAACCAGCTGCGCGTGACCGCCGTGGTGAACGGGGACCTTCCGGCCGAGGATCCGGCCCGGCTGGTGCAGCTGGGCTAGCGCTTCCCCAGCGAGTTCCGCAGCTTGTCGGTCAGCCGCATGAGTTCCTTCTGCTCAGCGGCCGTCAGGGCGGGCCCCACCAGGGCCGAGATGTCCCGCACATGCTCGCGGCCGATCTCTTTCTGCAGTTCCCGGCCCTCGTCCGTCAGCTTGAGCAGCACGCCGCGGCCGTCCTCCGGTGCCGGCATCCGGGCCACGAGTCCCCGCTTTTCGAGCCGCTCCACCAGCCGGCTGAGGCTGGACTGGCTCAACAGGACGTTGTCGTTGAGCTCGTTGAGCCGCAGCCAGCCGGACGGGCAGCGGGAGAGCGTGAACAGGACGTCGTATTCGTTCACCGCAAGCTTCCGGAACGCCGGTCCGGACTGCAGCTTCCGCATGACAGCCACCTGCGCGCGGAACAGCGATTCCCAGGTTTCCGCCGCCAGCCGCACCGGCGATTCCGATCCTCCCGCAGCCATTACGCCACCGGGGTGGCTTTGCCGGCGTCCTGTGACGCCAGCAGGGCGGCCACGCGTCCTGCGTGGGTGGGCGGCTCCGGTACGTGGGCGGGCTTAAGGGCTGCGTACTCCCTGCGCAGGACCGGCAGCACTTCCTCGCCGAACAGGTCCAGCTGCTCCAGGACGGTCTTCAGGGGCAGGCCGGCGTGGTCGATCAGGAACAGCTGGCGCTGGTAGTCACCGAAGTGCTCGCGGAAGGTCAGGGTCTTCTCGATGACTTCCTGCGGGCTGCCCACGGTCAGCGGTGTCTGCGAGGTGAAGTCCTCCAGGGACGGACCGTGGCCGTAGACGGGGGCGTTGTCGAAGTACGGGCGGAATTCCTTCACCGCATCCTGGGAGTTCTTCCGCATGAAGAACTGGCCGCCGAGTCCCACGATCGCCTGGTCCGCCTTGCCGTGGCCGTAGTGCTCATACCGCTCGCGGTAGAGGCCGATCAGCTGCTGGTAGTGCTCCTTGGGCCAGAAGATGTTGTTGGCGAAGAAGCCGTCACCGAAGTAGGCGGCCACCTCGGCGATCTGCGGCGTGCGGATGGAACCGTGCCACACGAAGGGGGCCACGCCGTCGAGCGGGCGGGGAGTGGAGGTGAAGTTCTGCAGCGGGGTGCGGAACTTGCCGGACCAGTTCACGGTGTCCTCGTCCCAGAGCTTGCGCAGGAGGCTGTAGTTCTCGATGGCCAGTTCCACGCCGTCCTGGATGTTCTTGCCGAACCACGGGTAGACCGGCGCGGTGTTGCCGCGGCCCAGGACCAAATCGACGCGGCCGTCGGACAAGTGCTGGAGCATGGCGAAATCCTCGGCGATCTTCACCGGGTCATTGGTGGTGATCAGCGTGGTGGCCGTGGAGAGGATGATGCGTTCGGTCTGGGCTGCGATGTAGGCCAGGGTGGTGGTAGGGGAGGAGGAGAAGAACGGCCGGTTGTGGTGCTCGCCGATGGCGTAGACATCCATGCCGATTTCCTCGACCTTTTTGGCGATGGCCACCGAGGCTTTGATGCGCTCGTGTTCGGTGGGGGTGTGGCCCGTGGTGGGGTCCGTGGTGATGTCGCTGACGCTGAATACACCGATCTGCATGACGTGCCTTCCGTTCCTGGACTTGCTGGCTTGGTTCCAGTGTAGACCAATGTAGATGCATTTGCATCTATTGCCTTCTGTAACACCACGTCCCGTGGATTATTCCCCGCCCTTGCCTAGGGGCCATGCCCTGGAACGCAGCGATGCCCGCACCAGGATCTGGTACGGGCATCGCGGCTACGTTGGGCTTTATCCGGCGCCGGGCGCCGCCCGGCGGCCGCTGACTTTAGGGACCTGGCCAGTGGTCCAGTCCCTGAGTTCGGCGTCGATGTCCGAACCGGGCCCGGGTTCCGGGCGGGCCTGCAGGTCCCGCAGCAGCGCCTTCTTCTCGCGCCGGCCTTCCACCAGCCGGTAGAGCACCGGAACCAGGATCAGGGTCAGCGCCGTGGAGGACACCAGGCCGCCGATCACCACCACTGCCAGCGGCTGGGAAATGAACCCGCCGCCGCCCGTAAGGCCCAGGGCCATGGGGGTCAGGGCAAAGACCGTGGCAAGTGCCGTCATGAGGATGGGCCGGAGCCGCTGCCGGGCGCCGTTCGTGATGGCGTCCGCCACGTTCATGCCCGGCCGGCCATCGCGTGGCTGCCGGTACTGGTTGATCAGGTCGATCAGCACGATCGCGTTGGTGACCACGATGCCCACGAGCATCAGCATGCCGATGAGCGACGGCAGGCCCAGCGGCACGCCCGTGAGCAGCAGCAGGGCCACCGCACCGGTGGCCGCGAACGGAACCGAGACCAGCAGGATCAGCGGCTGGATGAGCGACTTGAAGGTGGCCACCATGATGACGTACACGATGGCGATGGCTGCCAGCAGGGCCAGGCCCAGTTGCCGGAAGGACTCTGCCTGCTGGGTGGTGGCGCCACCGATGGTGGCGGTGACTCCCGGCGGCAGCTGGACATCGGCCAGGCGCTTTTGGACTTCGGTGTTCACTGCGCCCAGGTTGGAGCCCGACGGCGTGATGGACACCTTGGCGGTGCGCTCACCATTGCTGGCAGTGATGGAGACCGGGACGTCCACCTGCTCCACGGCGGCGATGCTTCCCAGCGTCACCGACCGGCCGCCCGCCGGAAGCGGGATGTTCCGGACTGCATCGATGCTGGTGAACTTGGTGCCCTGGCCGATCCGGACGGGGAAGTCGTTGGTGTCGATCCGGACCGTGCCGGCCGGGATGGGGCTGATGGTGGAGGCCAGGACGCCGGCCACCTGTTCCTCGTTCAGGCCGGCGGCCGCGGCTTTGGCCCGGTCCACCTTGACCTGCACCACGGGGTTGCTGGCAGCAAGGTTGCTGGCCACCTCGCTGGTCCCGGGGACGCCCGTCATGGCGGCCACCATGGTGTCGCTGGCCGACTGCAGGTCGGCGCTGGTGGCAGCCTTCAGCGTGATGTCGACGGTGGACGAGGTGCCGAAGCCGCCCTGCTGGGTGCCTACGGAGATCTTTCCGGCGTCGGGGACCTTCGCAAGCTCCGAGCGCACGGTGTCCTGGAGCCGTTCCTGGTTGGCCTTTTCGTCGGTCACCACCGTGAACGTTGAGTTGGAGGAGCCGGTGGAGGTGAGTGCGGCGAAGCCTGCCTGGGCGTTGCCGGACGTGACCTGGACATCCTTGATGCCGTCGATGCCGCGCAGGACCCCTTCGAGGCGGACGGCGGCGGCACTGGTGTCGGCCAGGCTGGTTCCGGTAAGCAGTACCTGGCGCACGGTCAGGCTGTTTTGCCCGGAATTTCCGAGGAGGTTGGTGGCCAGCAGCGGTGTCATGGCACCGGTGGCTCCGAGCACCAGGACAGCCGCCACCAGGGTGATGACGGGGTGCTTCTGCGTGGACCGGAGGATGGGAAGGTAGCCGCGCTGCAGCCGGCTGCGCTGCTCGGCGTCGTGGGCCCTTGCCTTGGCCTCGCCGGCAATGCGCCGCGCCTCGGGGGATCCTGCGGCCGCGCCGGCGGGGCCGCCCTTGGGGTTCTTCAGGAACCAGTAGGCCAGCACCGGAACGATGGTCAGGGATACCAGCAGCGACGCCAGCAGGGCCATGGTGACTGTCAGGGCGAACGGCCGGAACAGTTCACCGGCCAGTTCACCGACAAACGCGATGGGCAGGAACACCGCCACCGTGGTCAGGGTTGAGGCGGTGATGGCGACGGCCACCTCCCTGATGGCGGTGAGGATCGCCGTCGACTTTTCCTCGCCGTAGCTCAGGTGCCGCTTGATGTTCTCGATCACCACGATCGAGTCGTCCACCACCCGCCCGATCGCGATGGTGAGGGCGCCCAGCGTCAGGATGTTCAGCGAGTAGCCGGTGGCTGACAGGCCAATGAACGTGATCAGCAGGGACAGCGGAATGGAGACGGCCGTGACCAGCGTGGACCGGGCGGACATCAGGAAGAGCAGGATGATGGCGACGGCGAATCCCAGCCCCAGCAGGCCTTCCGTGGTGAGGTCCTTGATGGACTTTTCGATGAACGGCGCCTGGTCAAAGACGGGGGTGAACTTGGCGTTCGAGCCCAGCTCCGCCTCGAGTTCATTCAAGGAGTCCCGCACCGCGTGGGAGATCGCCACCGTGTCACCCTCGGGTTTCTTGGGCACGGAGACCGCCAGCGTCTCGGCGCCGTTGGTGCGCGTGATGGAGGTGCGCTCGTCGTCCTTGAGGGAAACATCGGCTACCGAGCCGATGGTCGCCGCGTTCTTGGCGCCGGACAGTGGCAGGGCCTTGATGGCATCGAGGGAATCGACGGGGCTGCCGATCTGCAGCGAGAGGGTCTTGCCCTGGTCCTCAAGTGTTCCGGCAGGGATCAGCGCGCCGTTGTTGGACAGGGCGTCGCGGATGGCGGTAACGCCTGCCCCTGCCGCTGCCATGGCCTCGGTGCGGGGGAGGATCTCGATGTGCTGGGAGGCGCCGCCCGTGACGTCGGCGCTGCGGACGCCGTCGATCTTCTGCAGCCGGGGCACGCTGAGGCGCTGGAGGTCCGCGTTCAGTTCACTGAGTGGCTTGTCCGAGGAGACGGCGAGGAAAACAATGGGGAAGTCGCTGATGCTTCCGGCGATGGCCTGTGGCTGGACATCGCTGGGCAGCGTCCGCTTGGCGTTGGAAATGGCCCGGTCGATCTGGTTCCGGGCCCGGTCCAGGTTGGATCCGTAGGTGAACACCATGGTGATCTGGGAGACGCCGGTCCGCGACGTGGAGGAGGTGGATTCCAGCCCCTCCACGCCGTTCAGCGCCTTTTCCAGCGGACCGCTGACCTGCTTGTCAACCACTTCGGGCGATGCACCCGGCATGGAGCTGAGCACTGTGATCTGCGGGAACTCAATGGAAGGAATGAGCTCCTGCTTCAGCGACGACATAGTGATCACGCCGAAGACCGAGGCGAAGACGGTGATCAGCGCGATCAGGGCCCGGTTCGCCAGGGAAAGGTGCGCCAACCGGAACATGGGTGTCTCCTGGGGGGTCTAAGTGACTGGTACAAGCCCTGGGGGTGCCAGCCGCTGGCCCCGGCAGGGTCAGTGGCTGGCGGAAACACTCTCCAGCTGAAGGGACGCGGCCGTGGCCCGTTCCAGCTCCGCGGCGAGGTCAGGATTCTCATCCAGCTTCACCCCGTAGCCGGGCATCATGTCCTTGAGCTTGGACTGCCAGCCCTTGAAGTTCTTGGGGAACGTCTTCTGAAGCAGCTCGATCATGATGGGGACAGCGGTCGACGCCCCCGGCGAAGCGCCCAGGAGCGCACCGATGGAGCCGTCACGACCGGCGATCACTTCAGTACCGAACTGGAGGATGCCGCCCTTTTGCGGGTCTTTCTTGATGATCTGTACACGCTGACCGGCGGTGATGAGTTCCCAGTCCCCGCCCTTTGCCTCGGGGTAGTACTCGCGCAGCGCCTCCACCTTCTGGTCGTGGCGCTTGACCACTTCCTTGACCAGGTAGGCCGTGAGGTCCATGTTGTCCTTCGCCACGGCCAGCATCGGGATGATGTTGCCGGGGCGGATGGACAGGGGCAGGTCCAGGTAGGAGCCGTTCTTCAGGAAGTTGGTGGAGAAGCCTGCGTACGGGCCGAACAGGAGCGAACGCTTCCCGTTGACGTAGCGGGTGTCCAGGTGCGGAACGGACATCGGCGGCGCGCCCACGGAGGCCTGGCCGTAGACCTTGGCGCTGTGCTGGGCGGCGATGGTCTCGTCCGTGCAGCGGAAGAACTGGCCGGAGACCGGGAATCCGCCATAGCCTTTGCTTTCCGGGATGCCGGAGGCCTGAAGCAGGTGCAGGGCACCGCCGCCGGCGCCGACGAAGACGAACTTGGCGTGGATCTTGCCGTGTTCCCCGGACTTGGGGTACTTCAGCGTCAGGTCCCAGCCGCCGTCGGAGGCGCGGGAGATCCCGGTGACGTCGTGGCCGTAGTTGATTTCGACGCCGTTGTTCCCCAGGTAGGTGGTCAGCTCCCGGGTGAGTGCGCCGAAGTCCACGTCGGTGCCCTCGGCGGCGCGGGTGGCGGCAATACGCTGCTGGGGGTCGCGGCCCTTGACGATCAGAGGCGCCCACTTGGCGATCTGGGCGTGGTCCTCGGAGTACTCCATGCTCCGGAACAGGGGGTGCGGCTTCAGCGCCTCGTACCGGGTCTTCAGGAACCTGGTGTGGTCTTCGCCGATCACGAAGCTCATGTGCGGGACGGTGTTGATGAAGCCCTTGGGGGAACCGATGAGGTTGTTGTCCACCAGGTGGGACCAGAACTGGCGGGAGAGCTGGAACTGTTCGTTGATGAGCAGTGCCTTGGCGGGGCTGACCGAGCCGTCTTTGGCTGCGGGCGAGTAGTTGAGTTCGCAGAGGGCGGCGTGGCCCGTTCCTGCGTTGTTCCAGGGGTCCGAGCTTTCGAGGCCAGGCTGGTCCAGCCGTTCGAACAGGGAGATGGTCCAGTTCGGCTCCAGCTGCTTGAGGAATGCCCCCAGCGTGGCGCTCATGATGCCGCCGCCTATCAGGACAACGTCGGCGTGTGGGGTCTTGGAAATGAAGGTCACGATCAGTCTCCGATTGCAGCGGCTCTGGCTGTCACAGAATATCCCCGCGCAGCCCGCATACTGAAATTGGCCCGGGCCGTCAAGGCTTTAGCTGGACCTTCGTGAAAACTTCGTTTAAGACCGGGGAAGCCGGGTAGCTGAGTACTCGGTCTGACAAGGCAAGTGCGGAGATGGGGAAGGCGATGGGAACCGCCGGCACCGTCGCGGCGATCTGGGCGTTGATGGTGTGATAAAGCTCATCCCGCTCTTTCCCGTCAGGGAGCCCCCGCGCGCGGTTGATCTTCGAAAAGACCTGTGGATCCTGGTACCCGAACTCGCCGTTTTTCTCTCCGAAGAGGGGGCCCACAAAGTTGTCGGCGTCGGAGTAGGAGCCGTTCCAGCCAAGGATGTGGAGGGCATGGTCGACGGCCGACTGCACCTTCTGCAGGTAGCCGTCGGACCAGTCAACCGGCACGGGCCGGATGTTGAAGCCGACGGCGGTGAGCTGGCGGCTGAGCTCGGCATAGACCTTTTCGGGGGTGGGCAGGTATGGCCGGGTGACGTTCATGGGGTAGTAGAACTTCAGTTCCTCGCCGGCGTAGCCGCCCTCCTTCAGGTAGTCCTTGGCCTTGGCGGGATCGTGTCCGAGTTCCGGCGCGTCATTGTTGAAGCCGCTGATCTTGGGCGGGACAAACTGCGTGGCCTTGGCGGTGTTGTCGATGAAGAACTTCCGGATCAACGTTTCCTTGTCGATGGCAAGCTCCACCGCCTGCCGGATCTTCTGGTTCTGGAGTATGGGGATGTCCTGGTTCATGCCCACGTACATCACGGAGAACGGGTCGCGCTGCACGATCTGCTTGCCGCGCTTGACCAGCTGGTCGAAATTTCCCACGGTGACAGCGTCATAGCCATCGATCGTGCCGTCCAGCAGTGCCTGGAGGCGGGTCTGGGGGTGGTTGTAGGCCAGGAAGTTGATGGTGGCGATCTGGCCGCGGTCCCCCCAGTAGGTTTTGTTGCTGGCGAGGGTGACGTTGTCGGTGCCCCAGTCGGCAAGGGTGAAGGGCCCGGTACCGACCGGTTTGGTGGCGAACGCCGACATGGCCTGGCCGCCCCGGTTCTGGTCCAGGACGTCCGCTTTGCCCGAGGCCAGGGCGGCCGGGGATGCGATCGCGAAGGCCGGGAGGGTCAGTGCCTGGAGGAATGCACTGAATCGCTGGGTGAGGTCGATCTGTACCGTGTCAGGTGCCAACGCGGTGCAGCTCTTGAAAATCGAAAGCCCGGGCTCGTCGGAGTGGGCCTTGAACACGCCCTTGAAGGAGCTGCCGGGAGCCTGCTTCCGCAGCTCGGCAGGGAAAGCAAACCAGCGGTTGAAGTTGGCGCAGACGGCGTCGGCGTTGAACGGGGTGCCGTCCTGGAAGGTGACCCCGGTGCGGAGCTTGAAAGTGTAGGTCCGGCCCTCGTTGGACTCGTTCCATTCGGTTGCCAGCAGCGGGGTGGGTTTGCCGGTGGTCTGGTCCACACCCACCAGGCATTCGAGGATCTGGCGGGTGATGCGCTGGGATTCCACGTCGTTGGACAGGGCCGGGTCCAGGCCCAGGGGCTGGGCCGCGGTGCCGAAATTGAAGGTGGCTTGGGGCTCGGCCGGAGGGGAACTGGGCGTGCCGGACGTGGGGGAGGGGGACGGCATGCCCGTGCACGACGTCACGCCCAGCGCCATGAGGACGGCGCCGGCCTTGATGACCGTCCGCCGCGATGTACTGCTGGGCACTCGTTTATCACCTCTGGATGCTGCCGGCTCCGCCGCTTGCGGGCCGGGACCAGTCTAGAGGACCGGGCTTGCGACCGGCCCCAGGCTGGCACATGACGCGCCAGGGCCGGGTCCGCCGGTCTACCGGCGGACCCGGCCCTGTGTTGGGGGGCGGGGAGAGGGCTTACTTGGGCATGAGGACCGAGTCGATCAGGTAGACCGTTGCGTTCTTGGTCTTGACGCCGCCGCAGACCACGTTGGCGTTGTCCACCTTGAGGTTGTCGCCGCTGCCGGTCACGGTGACGGAGCCGCCCTCAACCGTGGCGTGCGTGCCGGCGATCTTGTCCGGGGTGATCTGGCCGGGGACTACGTGGTAGGTGAGGATCTTGCTCAGCAGCGCATCGTCCGTCTTCAGCGTTTCGATGGTGGCGGGGTCGATCTTCTTGAAGGCGTCGTCCACCGGTGCGAACACGGTGAACTCGCCGCCGTTGAGCGTGTCCACCAGGTCAACCTTGGGGTTCAGCTTGCCGGAAACTGCCGCGGTAAGCGTGGTCAGGATGGGGTTGTTGGAGGCTGCGACCGCGACCGGATCGAGGGCCATGCCCTCCACCGAGCCTGCGCCGGTGGGGACCTGCTGGGCGTAGGCGGCGCAGCCGGGGCCAACCAGGTTGGCGGCGGGGTCCATGCTTCCTGCTGAGGAGCTTGCGGACGGGGACGCCATGCTGGAGCTGGACGGGGACGCCATGCTCGAGCTGGGGGCGGATGACATCGGCGCCGACGACGCCGAGGAACCGGAAGTGCTGCCGGAACCGCCGCATGCCGTGAGGCTGAGCAGAGCGGCCGCTGCAACGCCTGCGACGGTGAAAGTGGTGCGCTTGAAGGTCTGCATTTGGGTTCTCCTTGGATCGTTTGCCTGCCGCCATCGGACTGTATGTTCGTGGCGTGCAGCCTGCCTTGGGGTGGGCACCTGCCCTTGGCTGGTGTCTCAATGGCTATTCGCCGGGTGGGCGGCGGCGGATGGGTGGATCTTCGGAGTTTTTCTATTCGGGGCAGAAACTGGCGGTGGAACGGCCGGCGTGTTAACGCAGGAATCCCCCGGCCGGGGGCCGGGGGATCCAGTGTGCGCAAGGGGGGACTTGAACCCCCACGCCCGAAGGCACAGGAACCTAAATCCTGCGTGTCTGCCAATTTCACCACTCGCGCTCGGCGTCCTGCCGTGAACACCCAGACAGGATGTTCGACGACGGATGCCAGTGTCCATTGTAGCGGGGTCTGCGGCCACGCCCGGGCCGGGCCCCGGGTTTGGCGGCGGGGCAGGCGCGGAACAGATCAGGCGTCCAGGTTGAGGTCCCTGCGGAGTTTGGCCACGTGGCCGGTGGCCCGGACGTTGTACTGGGCCAGTGCCACCTTGCCGTCCGGGTCCACCACGATGGTGGACCGGATCAGGCCCTCATACGTCTTGCCGTAGTTCTTCTTTTCACCCCAGGCGCCGTAGGCCCCGGCCACGGCGTGGTCGGCGTCCGAAAGCAGCGGGAACGTCAAGGACTCCTTGTCCGCGAATTTTGCCAGTTTGTCGACGGGGTCGGGGGAGATCCCCAGGACGTCATAGTAAGCAGCCTGCAGGGAGGCAAGGCTGTCCCGGAAGTCGCACGCCTCTTTGGTGCAGCCCGGAGTGGAGGCTGCCGGGTAGAAGTAGACGATGGTGGAGCGGCCGGGCCGGGGGGCCAGGCTGACGTCCTTGCCGGTGGAATCCTGCAGGGTGAAAGCCGGTGCCTTGTCGCCGGTAACGAGTCTTTCAGCCATTGTTTTTCTCCTTGTTGCGGGCGGACACAACAGCCTAGTAAGCAGGTGGAACGAGTGCTAATCGGCATTTGGCTATACTTGCTGCTATGCCTGATATGGATCACTGGCCCACAGGGCGCCTTCTGTCCACTGCTGCGCGACTCGTTGAGCACTCCTGGAACGAAAAACTCGGCGCCATCGGCCTCACCCATGCCGGTGTTATCGCCATCGAGGTCCTTGCCGCGCAAGGACCCATGACCCAGGCCCAGCTTGCCCAGTACGTCCGCGTACAGGCCCAGACCATGGGCAAGACCCTCAGCCGCCTTGAGTCCCACGGCCACATTGCCCGGGTGCGCAGCACCTCGGACCGCAGGAGCCACGTGGTGTCGCTGACCGAGCAGGGCAAGGAAGCCGTTGCCCAGGCCGTGGAGATGGAGCGCTCGGTCCTGGCATCGGCCTCGATCGACCCTGAGTTGCTCCGCCAGGAACTCAAAGCTGTGGTCCGGGAACTGGCCAGCCAGTTCTCCACGACGCCCAGCAACGCCGGAGCCCTCATGGACAACATCGCAAAATAGCCGTTGGTGCTGAAGGCAGCAAAGCCAACCGCGGCCCTGGTTTGGGAAAACCAGGGCCGCGCTTTTTTGTGCCCGGCCGCCGCCCGCCGTCGGCCTTTTGTGCCCGGCCGCCGCCCGCCGTCGGCCTTTTGTGCCCGGCCATCATCGATTGCTGCGTACCGGCCGTTTTGAGTCGTGAAAACGACATGTACTCAGCAATGGATGACGTGGACCGGCAAAACAAAACAGCCCCCGGTCTGTGTTTCCACAAACCGGAGGCTGTTTTCCCAGTGGTGCACCCCCCGGGACTTGAACCCGGAACCCATTGATTAAGAGTCAATTGCTCTGCCAATTGAGCTAGAGGTGCATCTTATTTGCTTCCATCCCCGGGCTTTTTCTTTCCCGTTGATCTCCGCAACGACATGAAACTCTACACGAACTTTTGGTGCAAGTGAAATCGGCCCTCCTGTGGGGTCCTGAATCACTGTGAGAGTCGCAAAACCAGCGCAAAATCAGGGTTTTTGCCGTTTGTGAGCAGCCACAACCTGCCATCGGGTGCCCGGATGACGTCCCGGATCCGGCCGTACTGACCTGTGAAATAGGCCACAGGTTGTCCGGCTTCCGTGCCCTTGAGCGGCACCGCCCAGAGCCGTTCGCCCCGGAGTGCACCCAGGTAGGCGATACCCCCGGAGATCTCCAGCCCGCTGGGGGAGGACTCGCGGGTGGAGGGCCAAACGACTTTTGCGTCCTCAAAGCCGGTACGGTGCGGTGTGCCGGTGACTTCCGGCCAGCCGTAATTGGCGCCGGGGAGGATCAGGTTCAGCTCATCGTCCACATCCGGTCCGAACTCGCTGGCCCACAGCCTGCCTGCTTGGTCCCACGCCAGGCCTTGGACGTTCCGGTGGCCAAGGCTGTAGACGGCGTTCCCGAACGGGTTGCCGGGCGCGGGGGCGCCGTCCGGGGTGAGCCGGAGGATCTTCCCACCCAGGGCGGCGGGGTCCTGGGCCTGCTCGCGGCGCTGGGCGTCGCCGGTGCCCACATACAGGAACCCGTCCGGGCCGAACCGGATCCTGCCTCCGTTGTGGGTGCCGGCTTTGGGTATTCCCGCAAAGACGGTCTGCGGCGGGCCCAGCGTCAGTGAACCATCAGCGCTGCGCTCGACGGTAAGCCGGACCACCCGGTTGTCCTCCCTGGTGGTCGTGTAGGCATAAAGGGAGCGGTCAGCCTCAAAATGCGGGGAAAGCGCCAGGCCCAGCAGACCCCCCTCTCCTGCGGGCACCACGTCGGGCACTTTCCCGATGGTTGTGGCGGTGCCGTCCCGAACGGCCTTCAGCAGTGCGGTCCCGCGCTCGGAAATGACGGCGGTGCCATCGGGGAGGAATACCGCTGCCCAGGGCGTGTCCAACTGCAGCTCCAACCGGTCCTGCACGGCGGGTGCGGCGGGGACGGGGGCTGTGCCGGCGGATTCCGTGGCCGGGGAAGCGGGGCTGGCGACGGCGGCTCCCGGCGGGGTGTCCGCGCCGGCAGGGTTCGTGCCTGGTGCAGGCGGCCCTGGCGTGCCCGTGCAGGCTGCCAGCACCAGGAACAGGGCCAGGCAAGGAAGGCCCGCCGCAATGCGGCGGGCCTTCCTCCTGCTAGAGCCGTCTGCGCCGTGGAGCGCGGAAGCCTGCGGCCTCCGCATGCGCGGCAGATTCGAACCAGACTTCCGCCCGGGTCTGCTCATAGTCCGGATGTCCTTCTTCGTAGTAGACCATTGCGGCGGCATCGCCCTTGACCGTGTAGTCCGCCGGTCCGCTGCCGTCAGGGCCCGGCGCAGCCGAGCCTGCGCCGTAGGGCTCGTCGGCTGCAAGGTGTCCGGCAGGCTCGGCGGCAGTGGTGCCATGCTCCGGGGCGGATCCTTGCGCGAATCCCTGAACGGCGTCCTGTCCCTGGCCGGCCGGCTGGTGGTGGTCCGCGCCGTTTTCCACCAGTGCGGAGGACTGGGCGCGCTCCAGCGTTTCGGCATCGCCGGCGTCGCCAAGGCTGCCGCCGGAGACCGGCGCGGGCTCGTGCTGGTCTGCTGCCCGGTAGCTGTCTGCCACGTGCTGGGGCGCCTGGCCAATGGGCCGTCCGCCGGCTGCCGTGCCGGCGTCGTCCACGCCCTCCACTGCAGCTGTTTCGGCGCCGGGAAGCGTGGGGGCGTGGGGGGCCGTGTATTCGTCGTGGTGGACGGGGCGGGACGCTGCGGGGGCTGCCTGTCCGGATTGTGCGTCCGTATTGGTCCCGGGGTGGGGCGCGACCTCTTGGGCGGCTGCGGCCCCACCGGCAACGGAGGAGCCGGACCGGGACCCGGAGCCTCGGACCACTGGGTTTCCCATTTGGCCTGTTCTGCGTTTTGGTCTGCCTCCAGATCATGTGACCGTTGTTCGTCGTGTCCGGTGGCTTTGGCGGCCATGGCGGACGAGTCGGCCGCTCTTCGGCCGTGGCGGGCGCTGCCGGTTCTGCGGCTTTTCCGAATCCGGCAGCTGTTGGAATGCCGGTGGTCCCCGCAGCCGCGGCCGACGCCGCGGCGCTGCCCCCTTCGAGGGCTCCATCGGCACGGGGCCGATCAGTCGTCGCGCCGGCCGATGATCCCCCCGGCGCGTTGGCGGACTTGTTGCGGTTGACCAGCCACCAAATAATGACGGCGACGACGACTATGAGGATGATCCAGAAAATAATGTCCATGGCAGGCCCTTCTCTACAGGTGGCGGGTGTCCTGTCCCCGACGCTACGTCGGGTCACCACTGCTGTCCAGACATGCCGCGGCACGCCGGACAGGGCCTGGTGAAAACACGGGCCGGTGCACTGAAGTGCAATGCCACGTCGTCCGCGTCTCACACTATGAGATCCCCGTCCATCGGTTGGCCCGGCAACTTTCGGGATTTTCCCCGGGTCCGGCCGCCGGAGGTCGTTCAGGCAGCATCCGAGCCCTAGACTTTCCCTCATGAGCGACGCCCAGACCACAACCGGAAACAAGCCGGACATCAAACCCCGCAGCCGCGTCGTCACCGACGGCATCCACGCGGCCCCCGCCCGCGGCATGTTCCGGGCCGTCGGAATGGGCGATGACGACTTCGCCAAGCCCCAGGTGGGCGTGGCAAGTTCCTGGAACGAAATCACCCCCTGCAACCTTTCGCTGAACCGGCTGGCGCAGGGCGCCAAGGAAGGCGTCCACGCGGGCGGCGGTTTCCCCATGCAGTTCGGCACCATCTCGGTGTCCGACGGCATCTCCATGGGCCACGAAGGCATGCACTTCTCATTGGTCTCCCGCGAGGTTATCGCCGACTCCGTGGAGACCGTCATGCAGGCCGAGCGGATTGATGGCTCCGTCCTGCTGGTAAGCTGCGACAAATCCCTGCCGGGCATGCTTATGGCCGCCGCCCGGCTGGACCTTGCCAGCGTCTTCCTCTACGCGGGGTCCATCATGCCCGGCTGGGTCAAGCTCGAGGACGGCTCCGAAAAGGAAGTCACCCTCATTGACGCTTTCGAAGCGGTGGGCGCCTGCGCTGCCGGCAAGATGAGCATGGAGGACCTCACCCGCATTGAAAAGGCCATCTGCCCGGGTGAAGGTGCCTGCGGCGGCATGTACACGGCCAACACCATGGCCTGCATCGGTGAG
The DNA here is from genome assembly GCF_024362385.1 of Arthrobacter sp. DNA4. Classification (NCBI taxonomy): domain Bacteria; kingdom Bacillati; phylum Actinomycetota; class Actinomycetes; order Micrococcales; family Micrococcaceae; genus Arthrobacter; species Arthrobacter sp. DNA4. The sequence continues at coordinate 2,823,977 of NZ_CP101466.1, read as the reverse complement.
GCCCTGGGCATGTCACTCCCCGGATCCGCCGCACCGCCCTCGGCGGACCGCCGTCGTGATGAGTTCGCGCGCAAGTCCGGCGAAGCGGTGGTCAACCTGCTGCGCCTGGGCATCACGGCCCGCGACATCATGACCAGGGAGGCGTTCGAGAACGCCATCGCCGTCACCATGGCCTTCGGCGGCTCCACCAACGCCGTCCTGCACCTGCTGGCGATTGCCCGCGAGGCAGAGGTGGAACTCACCCTGGACGACTTCAACCGCATCGGCGACAGGATCCCGCACCTGGGTGACCTCAAGCCGTTCGGCCGCTACGTCATGACCGACGTCGACAGGATCGGCGGCGTGCCGGTCATCATGAAGGCACTGCTCGACGCCGGCCTGCTGCACGGCAACTGCCTCACCGTCACGGGCAAGACCGTCGCGGAGAACCTTGCGGCGATCAATCCGCCGGACGTTGACGGCAAGATCCTGCGCGCCCTGGACAACCCGATCCACAAGACCGGCGGCATCACCATCCTGCACGGCTCGATGGCCCCGGAAGGCGCCGTCGTGAAGAGTGCCGGCTTCGACGCCGACGTCTTCGAAGGCACCGCCCGGGTCTTCGAGCGGGAGCAGGGCGCCCTGGACGCCCTGGACAAGGGGGAGATCAAGGCCGGCGACGTCGTCGTCATCCGCTATGAAGGTCCCAAGGGTGGACCGGGCATGCGCGAGATGCTCGCCATCACCGGCGCCATCAAGGGCGCGGGACTCGGCAAGGATGTCCTGCTCCTCACCGACGGCCGCTTCTCCGGCGGCACCACCGGCCTGTGCATCGGCCACGTGGCACCGGAAGCGGTCGACGGCGGCCCCATCGCCTTCGTGAAGGACGGCGACCGGATCCGGGTGGACATCGCCGCGCGCACCTTCGACCTGCTGGTGGACGGGGCGGAACTTGAGGCCCGCAAGGTGGGCTGGGAGCCGCTCCCGGCCCGGTATACCAAGGGCGTGCTCGCCAAGTACGCCAAGCTGGTCCACAGCGCCAGCCAAGGCGCCTGGACCGGCTGATCCGGCGGGATAGGATCAAAGGGTGGACAGCGTCGTCCACATGGTGAGATAGGGTTGTTGCTCGTTGACACCCATCTCACCAAGAGGGAAAACTGAACGCATGACTTTCGTTACCGGCATCGTCGTCGTCCTTACCAAGCGCGTGGCACATTAGCCCCTGGTAACAAACAGTCACGCGCAAACCCCTCACCAAGCCGCCAGGCCGAGGGGTTTTTTTATTCCCACCGTTCCAAACCAGTTCCAAAACCAGAGAAGATCCACAAGGAAGAGTCCGATGAGCAAAGGATCGCCCATCAGCCCCTCGCTGATGGCCACCAAGTCCGCTGGAGCCCCCAAGGCTCCGGAACGCGCCGACCGGACGGCTGACCATGCCGCCGTCGTCGCCGACCTTGCTGCCGTCTCTCCTGTCCTTGGGCCGAACAACGTCGTACCCCCGACGGTGATGACCGGCTCGCAAGCAATCGTCCGCTCGCTCGAAGAACTCGGCGTCGACGACATTTTCGGTTTGCCTGGTGGCGCGATCCTGCCCACCTACGACCCCCTGATGGCCTCCACCATGAACCACGTGCTGGTCCGTCACGAACAGGAGCTACCACGCCGCGCAAGGCTACGCCATGGTCACCGGGCGGGTGGGCGTTTGCATCGCCACCTCGGGCCCCGGCGCCACCAACCTCGTTACCGCCATCATGGATGCCCACATGGACTCCGTGCCCCTGGTGGCCATCACCGGGCAGGTATCCAGCGGCGTGATCGGCACCGACGCGTTCCAGGAAGCCGACATCGTGGGTATCACGATGCCCATCACCAAGCACTCCTTCCTGGTGACCGACCCCAACGACATCCCGCACGTCATGGCAGAGGCCTTCCACCTGGCATCGACCGGCCGCCCCGGCCCCGTGCTGGTGGACGTTGCCAAGGATGCCCAGGTGGGCCAGATGACCTTCTCCTGGCCGCCGAAAATCGACCTGCCGGGCTACCGTCCGGTGACCCGCGGGCACAACAAGCAGGTCCGCGAAGCGGCCAAGCTCATTGCCGCGTCCACCAAGCCTGTGCTGTACGTGGGCGGCGGCGTGGTCAAGGCACATGCCTCAGCCGAGCTGCTCGCCCTCGCCGAAGCCACCGGCGCGCCGGTGGTGACCACCCTGATGGCCAAGGGCGCGTTCCCGGACTCCCACCCGCAGCACGTCGGCATGCCCGGCATGCACGGCAGCGTCTCCGCCGTCACGGCCCTGCAGCAGTCAGACCTGCTGATCACGCTCGGTGCCCGCTTCGATGACCGCGTCACCGGCGTGCTGAAGACCTTCGCGCCCAACGCCAAGGTCATCCACGCCGACATCGATCCTGCCGAGATCTCGAAGAACCGCACCGCTGACGTGCCTATCGTCGGGTCGGTCAAGGAGATCATCCCGGAACTGACCGAGGCCGTGCGCAGCCAGTTCGATGCTTCCGGGACCCCTGACCTCACCACCTGGTGGGCCTTCCTGAACAACCTCAAGGAAACCTACCCGCTGGGCTGGACGGAACCGGACGACGGCCTGATCGCACCGCAGAAGGTCATCAAGCGGATCGGCGAGCTGACCGGCCCCGAGGGCGTGTATGTGGCAGGCGTGGGCCAGCACCAGATGTGGGCCGCCCAGTTCATCAAGTACGAGCGTCCGCACGCCTGGCTGAACTCGGGTGGCGCCGGCACCATGGGATACGCCGTACCGGCAGCCATGGGCGCCAAGGTGGGCAACCCGGACCGCGTGGTCTGGGCCATCGACGGCGACGGCTGCTTCCAGATGACCAACCAGGAACTGGCCACCTGCGCCATCAACAAGATCCCCATCAAGGTAGCTGTCATCAACAACTCCTCGCTGGGCATGGTGCGGCAGTGGCAGACCCTCTTCTACGAGGGCCGCTACTCCAACACGGACCTCAACACCGGCCATGACACGGTCCGCATTCCGGACTTCGTCAAGCTGGGGGAGGCCTACGGTTGCGCGTCGTTCCGTGTTGAACGCGAAGAAGACATCGATGCCACCATTCAGAAGGCCCTCGAAATCAACGACCGCCCCGTGGTCATCGACTTCGTGGTGAGCCCCAACTCCATGGTGTGGCCAATGGTGCCCGCCGGCGTGAGCAACGACCAGATCCAGGTTGCCCGCAACATGACCCCGGAATGGGAAGAGGAAGACTGAGCATGAGCCGCCACACACTTTCCGTCCTGGTTGAGGACAAGCCCGGCGTCCTGACCCGCGTGGCCAGCCTCTTCGCCCGTCGCGCCTTCAACATCAACTCCCTGGCCGTGGGCCCCACCGAAGTGCCGGGCGTGTCCCGCATGACGGTGGTGGTCGACGCCGACGGCGACCTTATCGAGCAGGTCACCAAGCAGCTCAACAAACTGGTCAACGTCATCAAGATCGTTGAGCTGACCCCAGAATCTTCCGTACAGCGCGACCACATCCTGGTCAAGGTACGTGCGGATGCCGCAACACGTCTGCAGGTAACCCAGGCCGCAGACCTGTTCCGCGCCTCAGTGGTCGACGTCTCCACCGACTCCGTCGTCATTGAAGCCACCGGCCACCCCGAAAAGCTCACAGCCCTGCTCTCAGTGCTGGAGCCCTTCGGCATCCGCGAAATTGTGCAGTCCGGCACCCTGGCCGTTGGACGGGGATCCCGCTCCATGAGTGACCGGGCGCTCCGCTCCGCCTAGGCATTTGCGTCCAGGCGGGACCACGCGCCCGTAACCGCAGCACCGCAAGACCACTATCTACAACCACTCAAGAGGAGTTACGCAAGTGACTGAAATGTTCTACGACGACGACGCCGACCTGTCGATTATCCAGGGCCGCAAGGTTGCCATCGTTGGCTACGGTTCCCAGGGCCACGCCCACGCGCTGAACCTGCGCGATTCCGGCGTCGAGGTCGTCATCGCACTGAAGGACGGCTCCAAGTCCACCGCCAAGGCCGAGGACGCCGGCTTCACGGTCAAGAACGTTGCCGACGCCGCCGAATGGGCCGACGTCATCATGATCCTCGCGCCGGACCAGCACCAGCGCGCCATCTACAACGACTCCATCAAGGACAAGCTGACCGACGGCAAGGCCCTGGCCTTCGCTCACGGCTTCAACATCCGCTTCGGCTACATCAAGGCGCCGGAAGGCGTTGACGTCATCCTGGTTGCCCCGAAGGCTCCGGGCCACACCGTGCGCCGCGAGTTCGAAGCCGGCCGCGGCATCCCTGACATCATCGCCGTCGAACAGGACGCATCGGGCAACGCCTGGGAGCTGGCCAAGTCCTACGCCAAGGCCATCGGCGGCACCCGCGCCGGCGTCATCAAGACCACCTTCACCGAAGAGACCGAAACTGACCTCTTCGGCGAGCAGGCCGTGCTGTGCGGCGGCGTTTCCCAGCTGGTCCAGTACGGTTTCGAGACCCTGACCGAGGCCGGCTACCAGCCGCAGATCGCCTACTTCGAGGTGCTGCACGAGCTCAAGCTGATCGTTGACCTCATGTGGGAGGGCGGCATCGCCAAGCAGCGCTGGAGCGTCTCCGACACTGCAGAGTACGGCGACTACGTCTCCGGCCCGCGCGTCATCACCCCCGAGGTGAAGGAAAACATGAAGGCCGTCCTGGCCGACATCCAGTCCGGTGCATTCGCCAAGCGCTTCATCGAAGACCAGGACAACGGCGCCGTCGAGTTCAAGGAACTGCGCGCCAAGGCTGAGCAGCACCCCATCGAGGCCGTTGGCCGCGAACTGCGCTCCCTGTTCTCCTGGCAGCAGCAGGACGTGGACTACGTGGAAGGCTCCGCAGCCCGCTAAGGCTGCCAGCGCAACCGCATAGACCCCAATGGTGAGGCCGGGTTCACACTTAACAATGTGAGCCCGGCCTTTCTGTCGGCCTAGACTTGTTTCCATCCCCAGGACTGCAACGCAGAGGATCAGCCGTGTCAAAACCCGTAGTACTGCTCGCCGAAGAACTTTCCCCCGCCACCGTCGAGGCCCTTGGCCCGGACTTTGAAATCCGACAGACCGACGGTGCCGACCGTTCCCAGCTGCTCTCGGCGATCAGCGACGTGGATGCCATCCTGGTCCGCTCCGCCACCCAGGTGGACGCCGAAGCGATCGCCGCGGCCAAGAACCTGAAGGTCATCGCCCGCGCCGGCGTGGGCCTGGACAACGTGGACATCAAGGCCGCCACCCAGGCCGGCGTGATGGTGGTCAACGCCCCCACGTCCAACATCGTGTCCGCCGCGGAACTCACCGTGGGCCACATCCTTAGCTTGGCCCGCCACATCCCGCAGGCCAGCGCCGCCCTCAAGGACGGCGAATGGAAGCGCTCCAAGTACACCGGCATCGAACTGTTCGAAAAGAAGATCGGCATCATCGGCCTGGGCCGCATCGGCGCCCTGGTGGCGGCACGCCTCAAGGGCTTCGACACCAAGATCCTGGCCTACGATCCCTACATCACCTCGGCCCGCGCCGCGCAGCTCGGCGTGCAGCTGGTTACCCTGGACGAGCTCCTGGCCCAGTCCGACTTCATCACCATCCATATGCCCAAGACCCCCGAGACCGTGGGCATGCTTGGTGCGGACGCATTCAAGAAGATGAAGTCCACCGCCTACGTGGTCAACGTGGCCCGCGGCGGCCTCGTCGACGAAGAAGCGCTCTTCACGGCCCTGCAGGACGGCGAAATCGCCGGCGCCGGTGTGGACGTCTTCGCCAAGGAACCCAGCACCGACCTGCCGTTCTTCAAGCTCGACAATGTAGTGGTCACCCCGCACCTGGGCGCCTCCACCGACGAAGCCCAGGAAAAGGCCGGCGTCTCCGTGGCCAAGTCCGTCCGCCTTGCCCTCGCGGGCGAGCTGGTCCCGGACGCCGTCAACGTCGCCGGCGGCGTCATTGCCCCCGACGTCCGTCCTGGCATCCCGCTGATCGAGAAGCTCGGCCGGATCTTCACCGCGCTGACCCACGCGTCCCTGACGCAGTTCGACGTCGAAGTGGTACGAAATTTCCTCCTCGATGTCAAGGTGCTGGAACTTGCGGCACTGAAGGGCATCTTCGCCGACGTCGTGACCGAGCAGGTTTCCTACGTCAACGCGCCCGTCATCGCCGAGCAGCGCGGCATCAACGTCCGCCTGATCACCACGCCGGAGACCGAGTCCTACCGCAACGTCCTGACTCTGCGCGGCGCCCTCAGCGACGGCAGCCAGATCTCCGTGGCCGGCACCCTGACCGGCCCCAAGCAGATCGAGAAGCTCGTGGGCATCAACGGCTTCGAGGTGGAAATCCCCATCAGCGAGCACCTTGTGGTGGTTGCCTACACCGACCGCCCCGGCGTCATCGGAACCATCGGCCACATCCTGGGCATGAACAACATCAACATCGCCGGCATGCAGGTGGCCCGCTCCAACGAGGGCGGCCAGGTCCTGGCCCTGCTGACCATCGACAGCTCCGTTCCCCAGCAGGTGCTGGACGCGATCAAGGCCGGCATCGGCGCTGAGATGGTCCGGGAAGTGGACCTGGAAGACTAACGCGACACACCGGCCGAAACGCCGAAAGCCGCTCCTCCGCAAGGGTACGTCCGTGCGGAGCCACGTATGATTGGCCGGTCTGCTTACAATGGCTACGTCCTGATTCGGGACCATAGCCGGCAGACCGGCCAATACCTTTTGCACATCCGTCCGTCATTGCCCACGTCTGCCCGGGGGATGGATGTGCGCGCACGCAATCCAGGTTTCAGGGAGTTCCATGAACGCCGTCCAGAGGTTCATCAGAAGCAGGGTGCTGCTGTTGACCGCGGCCATCTTGATCGCAGCCATGTGCTTGTCGGTCGTCGTCCAGAGCCAGTCACAGGCTGCGCTCAACCGGACGGTCAATGAAAATTCGAGGGGGCTCTACGACATCCTGGTCCAGGCGAAGGCGCCGTCCGGGGCGCTGCTGCAGCCCGAGATCGCCAACGGCGCTGGCGGCATCGGCTTTGACCAGCTGGACTCCATCAGGAAGCTGTCCGGCACCTCCGTAGCCGCCCCCATCAGCCTGGTCTCCCGCGTCACACAGAACCTCGAGACGCCCCGCCTCGACGCCATGGACTACCTCGGCTACAACGCAGGACTGGCAGGCACCGCCACGGCGGACCAGGCTGCCGGCGCCACCGCGCCGGACAAGTGGCCCGCCGCTGAATCGGTGCTGACCGATGCTGCCAAGAAGTACCGCCTGACCGCCAGCGCCGTGAGCTCCGATGGACACTCCGAGCAGACGCTCTTCAAGACCACGGCCGAGGGCAGCCTGGGCAAGGCGCGCCTCGTGGAGGAAAAGGCACCTGGCGGCAGCAGCATCCGCATCGCCCCGGCAGAAGGGGAGACCGGCATCAAGTTCCCCGCCCGCCGCATGGCTCGGAGCACAACCTCTTCAACCTCTCCGTGGCCTTGCCGCTCGCCCCTGAGGTCACCGAGTCCGTCGTGGCCGTCGACCCTGCCGCCGAACGGGCATTGCTCGGCTCCGCCGGCGACTTCCTTGCTCCGCTGGAGAAGGCGCCCCCCGCTGATGCGCGTGACGCAGGCGCCGTGGGCCGCTACCTGGAAGGGCTCTTCACCAAGGGCATCAGCATGGACCAGCTGAAGGAAGGGCCGGACTTCCTGGGCGTCAAGCTCAAGTACTGGGCCCCCTTGATGACCCAGTACCAGCAGGCCAAGCGCACCGGCCAGCTGACCAGCGCCTCGCAGGCAGTTCCACTGATTGTCCGCTCCGGTACGACGCTGGACCTTAAGTACAACGTCAAGATCGAGGAAATTGACGGCGCCGGCAAGGTAGTCAAGGACGTCGGCACCGTGTCGAAGTCCCTGGGCAAGGACTACCTGCCCTTCGTTTCCAAGGACCCCTTCGTGTTGTCCTGGCCCGGCTCCACGGACCACTCGTCCCTCCTGGGCAGCAACGGAAACTTCAACCCCGGCCTGTACACACCCGCCAAGTGGAGCACCAACTTTGCCGGAGCCCCCAAGTACACGGACGGTGACACAGCCGCCAACGGCGCCGTGGACAAGACCGCCGTTCCCGGTGAGTGGGTCACCGTCAACCGGCTGCCGGACAAGGCCGCCAACGGCGCCCCCGTTGACCAGACCCAGCGCGACCCCGTGGACGAGCGGTCGTACCGGGACAACCTGCCCACCGGCCAGCAGCAGGCCGCCTCGCCGCTGCCCATGGTCTACGGCACGTTCGACCCCGCCGCAGTTGAGGCAGCCTCCGGTGACGTGAACAAGCTTCCGCTCGGAGGGTACGACCCCACGCCGTTCACCCTGGAGAAGGACGCGACCGGCAAGGACGTGCCGGCAGCGGAACTGAAGCCGTCGCTCAGTGCCACCGGCCTGGCCAGCCAGTCCGCCGGTGCCATCACCGACTACTACGGACTCGCCGCGGCTCGTGGCTACAAGCAGAACGCCGCCGTCATCGACGCCGTCCGCGTCCGCGCCAAGGCGCCGGGCAGCTGGAAGGACGCCCAGCCGGAGGTGGAGAAGCTTGCCGCCGAGATCCGGGACATGGGCCTGGACGCCACTGTGGTGGCCGGTTCGGCCCGTGAGGACACCAGCATCTTCGTTCCGGGCTACTCCAAGGACGGAGCCGGCAAGGAATCGGCACTGGGCACGGTGCAGCAGTCCTGGGTACGGCAAAATGCCGCCGAAGCGGTGGCCGGAGCTCTTTCCGGGACCAACATCACCCTGCTCTTCCTGACGCTGTGCGGGGCCGCCCTCCTGACGGGCGCATCGACCGTGAGCTACATCCGCAAACGCCGCAGCGAGGCCGGAACACTGCGGGCCATGGGCTGGACCCAGCGGCGGATCCGCAGCTGGGTGCTGGAGGAATTCGGCGTCGGCGCCGTGCTGCTCGCCGCTGCGGGCATCGTCCTGAGCCTGCTGAGCTGGAGCCTGGCCACCGCCCTGGTGTGCGCCGCTGTCCTGGTGCTCTACTGCGCTGCGGCCCTGTTTGCCGCCCGGCAGCTCCGGCACCGCGACGTCATTGACCAGGAACCGCAGCACGACGAACGCCTCATCCCGGTCGACTCGCCACTGACCTTCGCCAACCGGCAGCTGAGCACCAACAAGTTCAACACCTTGTCCCTGGCAGTCGCGGTTGGTGTCTTCGGTGCTGCGGTCGGCGGCCTGATCGCCCTGCTGATCGACATTCCGCGCGCCGCCGGAGCAAGCGCCCTGAGCGGGCTGGCCGCAGCGAGCGTAACGCTGCCCAGCATCCTGCTGGCGCTTGCCGGCGTGGCCGTGGGGCTGGTGCTGACCCTGGTGACGGGACGCTTCGAGCTCAATGCCAAACGGCAGTACCTTGGCATCCTCCAGGCCATGGGCTGGAACCCGGACATGCTCCGCCAGGTCCGGTTGTTCGAAAACGCACTGGTGGGAATCGTGGCCTTGCCGCTGGGCGTGCTGGGCGCCCTGGGCATCGGCCTGCTGCTGGCCCCCTATGCAGCCATCTGGGCTGCCGTGGCCGGGCTGGTGGCTGTAATTTGCTGGATACCGATTGCAACGAAAGTGGTCCAATGACAAACCCGACGAACGTCCAGCGCAGCCGCAGGAGCGGCTCCAACGAGGTCCCCCTGCAGACCCGGGCCAACACCATCGTCAAGTCGGCCGACCACGCCACCCCGCTGGAGATGCGCGACATCACCATCCGCTATGGCGGCGGAAAGGGCGGCGCCGAGGCCGTGAGCGTGGTGGAAGGCTTCGACCTGACCCTGCACGCGGGCGAGATGCACTGCGTCGCCGGCCGAAGCGGCTCCGGCAAGACCAGCATCCTGACCGTCGGCGCGGGACTTACCCTGCCGACGTCGGGCCGCGTGTTCTGGGAAGGTGATTCGCTCGAAAGCATGGGCGACGACGAAATCGCCGACCGCCGTCGCGCCCTGATCGGTTACGTGGACCAGGGCGGCGCCCTGATCGACGGCATGAGCGCCCTGGAAAACGTCCTCCTGCCCGCCGTTCCGGACGGCGAAGTGGAGCAACGGCGGGACATGGCCAAGGACCTGCTGGACCTGGTGGGCCTGGGCCGCCGCATGCGGCACCGCCCTGCCCAGCTGTCCGGCGGTGAACGCCAGCGCGTGGCCATCGCCCGGGCACTGATCCTCGGCACCAGGGTGCTGGTGGTGGATGAGCCCACCGCCTCCCTGGACCGTGCCTCCGCCAACCGCATCATCAGCATCCTGAAGGACACCACCTCCGATGGCATCGCCGTCCTGGTGGCCTCGCACGACCACGAACTGGTGCGTCTGAGCGATACCCTGACAGAACTGATCTAGTCCGCCCCCTTACGCACCGAAGGTAACCGTCCGAACGTGACTGCTCCAGAGAAAACGCCGTTCTACATCACCACGGCCATCACCTACCCCAACGGCGTGCCGCACATCGGGCATGCCTACGAGTACATTGCCACCGACGCCATGGCGCGCTTCAAGCGGCTGGACGGCTTTGACGTGATGTTCCTGACCGGCACCGACGAGCACGGCATGAAGATTGCCCAGACGGCGGAGAAGGAAGGCATCACCCCCAAGGAACTGGTGGACCGGAACGTTGCGGTCTACAAGGGGGCGCACTCCGCCCTGGGCATTAGTTACGACCGGTTCATCCGCACCACCGACCCGGACCACTACGCTGCCTCGCAGGCCATCTGGAAGAAGATGGAAGCCAACGGCGACATCTACCTCGACAAGTACGAAGGCTGGTACTCCGTTCGGGACGAGGCCTTCTACGCCGAGGATGAGACCGTGGTGAAGGACGACGGCGTGCGCTACTCGAAAGAGACGGACACCGAGGTGACGTGGACGGCGGAGGAGAGCTACTTCTTCCGGCTCTCCTCCTACCAGGACAAGCTGCTGGCCCTCTACGAATCCCACCCGGAGTTCGGCGCACCCCAGTACCGGTTCAACGAGGTCATCAGCTTCGTCAAGCGCGGCCTGGAGGACCTGTCCATCAGCCGGACCACCTTCGACTGGGGCGTTCCCGTCCCGGGCAACGACAAGCACGTCATGTACGTCTGGGTGGACGCGCTGACCAACTACCTGACCGGGGTGGGGTACCCGGACGTGGACTCGGAGAAGTTCCGGAAGTACTGGTAAGCCGATCTCCACATCATCGGCAAGGACATTTCCCGGTTCCACGCCATCTACTGGCCCGCCTTCCTCATGAGCGCAGGGCTGGAACTGCCCAAGCGCGTCATGATCCACGGCTTCCTGCACAACAACGGGGTCAAGATGTCCAAGTCCCTGGGCAATGTGGTGGCACCGGCGGACTTCGTTGCCCGCTACGGCCTGGACCAGGTGCGGTTCTTCTTCCTGCGCGAGGTTCCCTTCGGCGCGGACGGCAGCTACAACCACGAGGCCATCGTGGGCCGCATGAACTCGGACCTGGCCAACAACTTCGGCAACCTGGCCCAGCGCTCCCTGTCCATGGTGGCGAAAAACTGCGGGGCCGCCGTTCCCACGCCCGCAGCCTTCACGGCAGAGGACAACGCGATCCTCGCCCAGGCGAACGGACTCCTCGACGCCGCCCGCGCCGCCTTCGACAAGCAGGAGTTCAGCCGCGCCCTGGAATCCATCTGGAGCGTGCTGCACCACACCAACGCCTACTTCGCCGAGCAGGCACCCTGGGTCCTGCGGAAGACCGACGTCGAACGCATGAACACCGTGCTGTACGTGACGCTGGAGGTCCTGCGGATCGTGGCGGTCCTGGCCCAGCCGGTCATGCCCGACGCCACGGCCAAGCTCCTGGACGCCCTCGGCCAGCCGGAAGGCGACGCCCGGCAGTTCGCGGCAATCGCAACCCCGATCGTGCCCGGTACGCCGCTGCCCGCTCCCACCCCGGTGTTCCCCAAGTTCGAGGAACCAGCGGAGTAGGTTCCTTCCTCCGCGAGCCCGGCGGACGCGCTCATGTCCAAAAGCTGAGACGTTTTGACCAGCATATGGATGTCTTGGCTACCCTGAAACCATGAGCGCATCCTCCATCGATCTTGCAGTTATTCCCGGCGACGGCATCGGCCCCGAGGTCATTGCCGAGGCCATCAAAGTCCTGGAAAAGGCTGTGGCGGCGGAGGGCGTGGAGCTCAAGCCGACCCACTATGAGCTCGGCGCCGAGCACTGGCTGGCCACGGGGGAGACCTTGCCGGATGCAGTCCTCGCCGACCTGAAGACCCGCGATGCCATCCTCTTCGGCGCTGTGGGTGCCGCCCCCGGCGATACCCGCATCCCGTCCGGCATCATCGAGCGTGAGCTGCTGCTCAAGCTGCGCTTCAGCCTGGACCACTACGTCAACCTGCGGCCGTCACGGCTCTACGGAACCGTCGGCAGCCCCTTGGCCAACCCCGGCACCATCGACTTCATCGTGGTGCGCGAAGGAACCGAGGGTCCGTACGTGGGCAACGGCGGCACGCTGCGGGCGGGAACTCCGCACGAGGTAGCCACCGAAGTGTCCCTGAACACCGCCCACGGAGTGGAGCGCGTAGTCCGCGACGCATTCCGCCGCGCCAGCCTGCGGGAGCGCAAGCACGTCACCCTGGTGCACAAGCACAACGTCCTGGTCTTCGCCGGGCACCTGTGGAAGCGCACCGTCGAAGCCGTGGCCAAGGAATTCCCCGGGGTCACCCATGACTACCTGCACGTGGACGCGGCCACCATCTTCATGGTCACCGACCCGTCCCGCTTCGACGTCATCGTCACCGACAACCTCTTCGGCGACATCCTCACCGACCTCGCCGCGGCCGTCACCGGCGGCATCGGCCTGGCAGCCTCCGGCAACATCAACATGGACCGCACCGCGCCGTCCATGTTCGAACCGGTCCATGGGTCCGCGCCGGACATCGCCGGCCAGGGCAAGGCTGACCCCACCGCGGCCATCCTCTCCGCCGCGCTCCTGCTGGACCACCTCGGCTACACCGACGCTGCCCGCAGGATCGAAGCGGCCGTCGTCGCCGACGTCGAAAAGCGCGACGGTACCGCACGCAGCACCAGCGCCGTGGGCGACGCCATCACTGCCGGCCTGTAGCCCGCGCCGGGGCCGCCGGCATCGGGCGTAAGCTTTACTCGAATCACCAAATGCCGCCTTCCCGTTCAGCGCTGAACCCCGGGCGGCCGATCGTGGAGGAACCATGACTCAGACCGCCCATGGCGTCGAATTCACCCGGCAGCCCTCGGAGAACCCGAAGTCCGCCGAAGAGCGTGCAGCCATCCTGGCAAACCCGGGATTCGGCAACTACTTCACCGACCACACCGCCATCGTCGACTACAGCGTGGACGCGGACGGCAACGGCGGCTGGCACGACGCCCGGATCGAACCCTACGGTCCGATCGTGCTCGACCCCTCCGCCGCTGTCTTCCACTACGGCCAGGAGATTTTCGAAGGGCTCAAGGCCTACCGCCACGCGGACGGCTCCGTCTGGACCTTCCGTCCCGAAGCCAACGCGGCACGCCTGAACAAGTCCGCGCGCCGGCTTGCCCTGCCCGAGCTGACGGCCGAATACTTCCTTGGCGCAATCCGTGAACTGGTGGCCGTGGACAAGGAATGGGTGCCCTCCGGCGACGGCGAAGCGCTCTACCTGCGGCCCTTCATGATCGCCACCGAGGCCTTTCTGGGTGTCAGGGCAGCCCGTGAAGTGTCCTTCCGCGTGATCGCGTCGCCGGCCGGCAACTACTTCGGCGGCGAACTCAAGCCGGTGTCCATCTGGATCTCGCGTCACTACGCCCGTGCAGGCCGCGGCGGCACCGGCGACGCCAAGTGCGGCGGCAACTACGCTGCCTCCCTGATCGCGCAGCAGGAAGCCGAAGCCAACGGCTGCAAGCAGGTGCTGTTCCTGGACCAGGCCAACGACAACGCCGTGGAAGAGTTGGGCGGCATGAACGTGTTCTTCGTCATGAAGGACGGGTCTTTGGCCACTCCCGCCCTGACCGGCACCATCCTGGAAGGCGTCACCCGCATGTCCGTCATCCAGGTGGCCAAGGACATGGGCCGCGAGGTGGCCGAACGCAAGATCACCCTGGACGAGTGGCGCGACGGCGTGGCGTCCGGCGAGATCACCGAGGTGTTCGCCTGCGGTACCGCAGCTGTGATCACTCCCATCGGGGTCCTGAAGGATGACACCGAGTTCATCGGCTCCGAGGACGCCAAGGCCGGCGAGGTCACCATGGCCATCCGTGAAAAGCTCCTGGGCATCCAGACCGGCGCCGAGCCGGACACCCACGGCTGGCTCACCCGCCTGGCATAGTTTCAGGCTTCAACGCACGACGGCGCCTGCCGGACTTTGGTCCGGCAGGCGCCGTTCTGCGTTTCAGCCGACGGCGGGTTGGTCAGCGGCGTGCTGCCTTCCGGGCCGCGTTCTTCATGGCTTTTCGGGAGACCGGCTTGAGCGCCTTGCGGGCCGCTTCCTCCGCCAAAGCCCGGTTGCGCCGCGCGTCGATGAGGTCGTTCCAAAGGGCCGTGGCGAACACGGCACCGTCCTGGGCATAGACGTCGTACGGGTAGCCGGCGAAAACGGCAGGGGTGGGGCCGCTGGTGAACAGGTCCTTGTCGGCGGCCTTCGCCACGGCATCGCCCACAGCCCAGGTCCTGGTCAGGTGCCGGGTGAGGTTCTCCTGCACGAAGAGGTTGGCATCGCCGGACCGGGCGGCCTGGTCCAGCAGGGATTCCAGGTCCGTGGCAACGATTGCGGCGCCTGCCTGGTCTGCCGGCGCGGAGGCGGCATCGAGTTCCGCGGAGATGCCGGCGACGGCCTCCGTCCAGTCCGGGGTTTCACGGAACTTCCGCCACGTCGGGAACCAGACGATGCTGCCCGTGGCGTGGTTGTGGACGTGCAGCAGGCCAGTGGCCTTTTCGGTGGCCGAGTGGTCGTGGCCGTCGGCGTCCGCCTGGGCGAGAAGGTCTGCGAGTGATGCTGTGCTCATGGGCGGGTATCCGGCTTCCTGATGGAGATCGTGGTGCTGTCACTGGTGCCAACCCGCAGCCGGCGCCCTTCTATTCCGCGGCCCGCAGCGGCCAGGCTGGGGGAGGGGTGGCCATGGATGCAAGGATGGGTCCGTGACTTTCAATTCCGGCCCGGTCCTGCAGCGGAGCAGCGCACTCACGCAATTCTTCCTTGCCCCCAACCCGGGTCCCATGAGCCTGGACGGCACCAACTCCTTCGTCCTGCGCGCGCCCGCGCATTCTGCCGTGGTGGTGGTGGATCCCGGACCGGAGGATGAAACGCACCTGGCCGCACTGGCCGGCGTTGGCACCGTGGAGCTGATCCTGGTGACCCACCGGCACGCGGACCACACTGCCGGGTCCGCGCGCCTGCACGAGCTGACGGGCGCACCAGTCCGCGCCATGGATGCCAACCACTGCCATGGCGGGGGAGAACCCCTGGCGTCCGGGGAAGTTATCCGGGTGGCAGGGTTGGAGATCGCAGTGCTTGCCACCCCGGGCCACACCTCCGACTCCGCCTGCTTCCATCTGCCGGCGGACGGGCAGAACGGATCGGTGCTGACGGGGGACACCATCCTTGGCCGGGGGACCACCGTGCTGGACTACCCGGACGGGACGCTGGGCGATTACCTTGCATCCCTGGACCTGCTGGAGGCCATGGGCCCTGCAACCGTCCTGCCCGCGCACGGCCCGGTGCTGCCGTCCCTGGAGTCTGCAGCCCGCGACTACCGGACGCACCGGGAGGAACGGCTGGCGCAAATCCGCGCTGCACTGGCGCGGCTGGGCCGGGACGCGACCGTGGGTGAGGTGGCTGACGCCGTCTATGCCGGCGTCGGACCTTCCGTCCGGCGCGCCGCCGAACTGTCCGTGGCCGCCCAGCTCTCGTACCTGCGCGGCGGGGATGAAGGGCAGGCGGCGCCGCCGGGACGGTAGGGTAGGAGCCATGCGTATTGCCAGGTTTGTCGTCGATTCCGATCCCCTGTACGGCGTTGTGGAAGGTGCTCCCGGCAGTGAGGAAATCACTGTCATCCACGGCGACCCCTTCTTCAACGGCGTGGAGCGTACCTCCGTGCGCCACAAGCTGGAGGACGTCCGGCTGCTGGCGCCCATCATTCCCCGAAGCAAGGTGATCGGTGTGGGCCGGAACTTCGTGGAGCACGCCCATGAGCTCGGCAACGAGGTACCCGCCCAGCCGCTGCTCTTCCTGAAGCCCAACACCGCCGTCGTTGGCCCCAACGACCCCGTGGTGCTGCCGGAGTTTTCCGAGGAGGTCTCCTTCGAGGCCGAACTCTGCGTGGTCATTGGCCGCATTTGCAAGGACGTGCCGGAAGACCGCGTGGGCGATGTCATTTTCGGGTACACCTGCGGCAACGACCTCACGGCCCGGGACGTCCAGAAAACCGACCTGCAGTGGACCCGTGCCAAGGGCTTCGACACCTCGGCGCCGCTGGGTCCCTGGATCGAAACCGACCTGGACACGGAGGACCTGCAGATCCAGGGCCGCCTGAACGGTGAGGTGCGCCAGGACGGCAGCACCAGCCAGATGATCCGTGGCGTGCGCGAACTGGTGTCCGTGGTGTCCCAGGCGTTTACCCTGCTGCCAGGCGACGTGATCATGACCGGTACCCCTGCCGGAGTGGGGCTGGTCAAGGAGGGCGACCGCTTCGAGGTGGAAATCGAGGGCATCGGCCGGCTGTCCAACCCCATCGTCCGCCGTTAGCACCGGCCCGCAGGGCGGGAGGCGGGATCCGGCCGGGCGGGTAAAGTTGAAGCCACTATGAGTATCGCTTCTTCGTCACCTGCCGCCTCCATTCCCCCCGTCACCGCGGAAACGCCCGTGCGGGTCCGTTTCTGCCCCTCGCCCACGGGCACCCCGCACGTGGGACTGATCCGGACGGCCCTGTTCAACTGGGCCTACGCGCGCCACACCAAGGGCACGCTGGTCTTCCGGATCGAGGACACGGATGCGGCTCGCGACAGCGAGGAAAGCTACCACCAGCTGCTGGATGCGCTGAAGTGGCTCGGCATCGACTGGGACGAGGGCGTGGAAGTGGGCGGCCCGCACGAGCCGTACCGGCAGTCCCAGCGCGGCGACATCTACCAGGACGTCATCAAGCGGCTGCAGGAGGGCGGATTCATCTATGAGTCCTTCTCCACCCCGGAAGAGATCGAGGCACGCCACCGCGCCGCAGGCCGCGACCCGAAGCTCGGTTACGACGGCTTTGACCGGCACCTGACCGACGAGCAGCTGGCACAGTACCGGGCCGAAGGCCGGCAGGCTGTGCTCCGCCTGCGGATGCCGGACGAGGACATCACGTTCACCGACCTCGTCCGGGGCGACATCACCTTCAAGGCCGGGTCGGTTCCCGACTTCGCCGTGGTGCGGGCCAACGGTGCGCCGCTGTACACCCTGGTCAACCCCGTGGATGACGCACTGATGGGCATCACGCACGTGCTGCGCGGGGAGGACCTGCTCAGCTCAACGCCCCGGCAGGTCGCCCTGTACCGGGCCCTGTATGCCATCGGTGTTGCCGAGTACATGCCGGAGTTCGGACACCTGCCCTACGTCATGGGCCAGGGAAACAAGAAGCTGTCCAAGCGGGACCCCGAGTCCAGCCTCTTCCTGCACCGCGAGCGGGGCTTCATCCCGGAAGGGCTGCTCAATTACCTGTCACTGCTGGGCTGGTCCCTCAGCGCGGACGAGGACATCTTCACGGTAGAGCAGCTCGTGGAGCACTTCGACATCCATGACGTCCTGGGCAACCCCGCGCGCTTCGACCTGAAGAAGGCCGAGGCCATCAACGGCACCCACGTCCGGATGCTCGAACCGAAGGTCTTCCGCGACCGGGTGGCGCACTACCTGCGCGAGGCCGGCCTGGTGGGGGAGATCCTGACCGACCGTGAGGAGGAGATCCTCACCGAAGCGGCACCCTTGATCCAGGAGCGCATCACGCTGCTGGGTGAAGCGCCCGAGATGCTGGCATTCCTGTTCAAGGCAGACGACGCCGTCGACGTTGCCGATGACGCCCGCAAGGGCCTCCCCGCCAACCTTCCCGAGGTCCTGGACGCCGCCATCGCCGCCCTGGAGCCGGTGGCGGACTGGACGGCGGAGAACATCCAGGCTGCACTCAAGCAGGCCCTGGTGGAAGACATGGGCATCAAGCCGCGGCTCGCCTTCGGTCCGGTCCGCACGGCGGTTTCCGGCCGCCGCGTGTCGCCGCCCCTGTTCGAGTCCATTGTGATCCTGGGCAAGGAGTCGTCCCTGCGCCGGCTCCAAGCTTTCCGCGGCTGATGACCGCCCCCAGCCAGGCACCCGCCGGCGTGTTGCAGACACCTTTCGGCGCTGTCCGGGGTGTCCTGTTCGACATTGACGACACCCTGGTGGACCTCGAATATTCAATGACGACCGCCCTGCGCGAGGTCAGTGAACACCTCCTGCCCGGCCTGGACCAGGCCGGATGGGAGCGGTTCGGGCGCATCTTCACGCACGAAACCACGCATTACTACGACCGCTACCTTGCAGGTGAGCTGACGTTCAACGAACAGCGGCTGCTCCGGGGAAGGGCGGCGCTGGGGCACTTCGGCGTGGAGCTGGCCGACGGCGAGGAATCACACCAGTGGTTGAGCGCCTACATGGAGAAGCAGCCCGCTTACGTGAAGCCGTTTCCCGATGTGCTGCCCCTGCTCGATGCCCTGGACCAGGCGGGCATCCCGTATGGCGCCGTGAGCAACAACGTCCACGACTACCAGCGGGCCAAGCTGGACGGCGCCGGGCTGGAGCGGATCACCCACCTGGTGGGCACCGACACCCTGGGCGTCGCCAAGCCGCATCCGGCGATGTATCTCGAAGGCGTCAGGCTCCTGGGCACTGGCCCTGCCGAAACGCTGTATGTAGGCGACAACCGGCTGCTGGATGCAGAAGGCTCGACGGCGGCGGGCCTGGTGGGTGTGTGGCTCAACCGCGTGGGGGAGGTCGTGGACGACTTCGAGGGCGGCATGGTCGCATCCCTGGACCAGCTGCTGGGATAAGATTCCGGCCACAGCGGCCGCTGCCCTTCTTGCGGGACGGCGGCCGCTGTGTCGACAAGAGTGCTCCGGGTGTCAGGCCGCAGCTTCCGGCCGCAGGGAACGCCTGCGGAGGACCAGGTAGGCCCCGACGGCGGCAGCCACCAGCAGCGCCACCACCACAAGTGCGACTACCGGGTTGTCCAGCCACGACGACGGCGATACAGCGGCCACCTTCGAGTGCAGCTCCTGCGTGCCGGCCGCGATTTTCGCATTGCCGTCCGCCAGCTTGCCCGCACCGTCGGCGAGTTTGACTGAGCCGTCGTCCAGCTTGCCGTTGCCGTCCGCGAGCTGCCCCGTTCCGTCGGCGAGCTGGGCGGATCCGGCCTGCAGCTGGCCTGTGCCGCGGCTCAGGGCCACTGTGCCGTCGGACAACGCCTCGGTTCCGGCCAGCAGGCCAGGGTTGGCGGGGTCTTCGCCGCCGTTGATTCCGGCGCTGAGTTTGGTGGTGCCGTCCTGGAGGTTGTTTGCGGCGTAGATCAGTCCGGGGCTGTCCGGGTTGCCGGGGACGCCGTCCATTCCTACCCTGATCTTGGCCGTGCCCTCGGCCAGCATGGACGTGCCCAACACCACACCCGGATTTTGCGGGTCCGTCGCATTGAGCTTCCCGGCCAACGTGGCAAAGCCCGCCTTCAGCCGGGCTGCCCCGTCATCCAGCTGGGCGGCTCCCGTGGTCAAACTGCCGGTTCCGGCCTTAAGCTGCCCGGCGCCGTCGTTCAGCTTCGCTGCTCCCGCATCGAGCTGCCCCGCTCCCGCGTAGGCGCGCCGGCCGCCGTCGGCCAACTTGGCGATCTGGTCCTTGATGACGGCCAGGGGAACCAGGCCCTGGGGCCCGTTCGCCGCCGCTTCAAGCTGGTCCAGCCCCTGGCTGAGCGCGGCGAGCCCGTCTCCCTTGGCCGGATCATTCCCCGCGCCGGGGTAGCCCTTCAGCTGCGCTGTTCCGTTCTTCAGCGCCGCTGTCCCTGCGCTCAGGCTGGTGGTGCCGGCGTCGAGCTGACCGGCGCCTGCCGCGAGCCGGCCGGTACCCGCCGCCAGCTGTCCCGCACCGTCGGCAAGGTTGTTCGGCGCGTTTCCGGCAGCAGTGGGAGTCAGCGCCGCGGACAGTGCGATGGCGCCGGCCTGAAGCTTGTGGGCGCCGTCATCCACCTGGTAGACGCCGGGGACGAGTTTGTTCAGGACATCATTCTGAAGCTTGGTGGTGCCGGCATGCAGCTTGTCCACCCCGGGCGCCAGCTGGTCACGGACTCCGGAGAAGATCTTCCCGGCACCCGCCTGCAGGGCCGCAGCCCCGGTATTAAGCTCGGCACTTCCCTCCTTGACCTTGACCGAGCCGTCCTTGACCTGGCCCGCGCCTTTGTTCGCTGCGCCGGCTCCTGTGGCCAGCTGCCCGGAGCCGTCCCTGAGCTGCGACGCCCCCGCGGCCGCCTGCCCGGCACCGTCCATGAGCTGGGCGGCACCGTTGGAAATCTGGCCGGTGAGGTAGGTGTAGAACGCAAGGAACAGGGTGAGCAAGAGGGACAAGGCGATGATTGCGATGGATTGTGACCGGGGTCTGGGCCTGGCTGCGGCAATGGTTGCTGTGCGGGTTGTCAACGCTGACACTTCCTAACTTCCGCCGGACGACGCTGCCCGGGGGCGAAAAACCGTGGCTGGTAAGGCGTTCCCGTTTTCCTCGTGGGTGCCCCATGAGAGGGGAAAGGGAGATTGTTACTGATGGGTAACTTACTCGAGGGTAACCATACGGGCGGAAGGCGGGCAAGGGGTTTGGTGCAACCGTTCTGCCGTGGCTCCCGCGCCTGTCCGGCTCTCGATTTGTGCGAGCCGAAAGTCTCGGGTAAAGTAATTTCTCGTGCTGAGGCGCACGGAGCAGGGAAAACGCCCTGAAATCCGGCCCGAAAGTGCCATTGGGATATGGTGTAATTGGCAACACTACGGTTTCTGGTACCGTCATTCTAGGTTCGAGTCCTGGTATCCCAGCTCTGGTTTGAGTGCTGATTTCAGCCGCAAAACAGGAGGTTTCCACTCGGTTCGCCGATTTGAAACCACGGCAAAGTGTGTGAAATACTCACTGAGCTTGAGCAGCGGAAACGCTGCCGGAAGTACACGGCCCCATCGTATAGCGGCCTAGTACGCCGCCCTCTCACGGCGGTAACGCGGGTTCGAATCCCGCTGGGGTCACCATCGGAAATGGTCCCGGGCAACAGTCCGGGGCCATTTTTCGTTTAACTTGCGCATACCCCGCGCAAACGTTGCGGGGCCCCGCCTACTCTGAACTCCAGGGGCGAGCGTCGGGGGAAGATGTGCTGGGGAAACTTTTTGCTGATGGCAAGAATTCGTTGAATGCCATCCGGCTGGTGCTCGCAGCCCTTGTGGTTGTTTCGCACTCATGGTGGCTTGGCGCCTATGGGCCCGAACCGGCACCGGGGGGAGTCAAGCTGGGGAGCTGGGCAGTTCTTGGATTTTTCGGTATCTCCGGGTACCTGATCACCCGGAGCAGGATGCGGGTGACGGGCAGTACCTATTGGCGTGCGCGCTTCCTGAGAATATTTCCCGGACTTGTCGCCTGCGTCGCGGCAGTAGCGTTTGTCATCGCCCCACTGACGGCCGTGACGACAGGGCGAAGCTATTGGTTTCCCGACGCCGTGCTCTACTTTGCAAGCAACCTGTCCGCGGGATTCCCCGGAGTTGCCGTTGGGGGCATTCCGGGATCGTTGGACGGCGTTCCTGATCCCCGACTGTGGAACGGGCCCCTATGGACTTTGTTCTGGGAAATCGCCTGCTACATGTTGATCGGCGTTTTGTTTTTCGCGCTTAAGGCGGAGTTGGCGCGGGCGGCGGTGCTTTGTCTCTTCCTTGCGGGCACCGTTGCCGCATTTGCCGTTGATGCCGGCTGGACCTTCCCACCAACCCCTTACGATTGGCCTCTTGTGCCGGTGATCACCTTTCTCGCTGGCTCGCTGGTGTACATGTTCCGGGACTGGATCCCGGCGGGACGCGGAGCCGCATTGTTGTCCGCTGGCTTCGTCGTGTTGGTTGCTTCTCTGGGTTACGCGCAGTCGCTCGTGCACATACCGCTGTGTATTCTCCTTCTGGCCAGCTCTCTGCATCTGCCGTTGTCACGTATCGGTTCGCGCTTCGATATCTCTTACGGCGTGTACATCTACGGCTGGCCGGTCCAGCAGGTCCTGGCGTCCATGGGGCTGCATACTGGGGTTCCACCGCTGCTATTCGCCGCGGCATCGCTGCTGGCGCTAGCGCCTGCAGCCTGGCTATCGTGCCGTTACGTGGAAATGTCGGCGCGGAGCTGGTTCCCACTTACAAAAGACCGGGGGCCAGCCACTCAACTGGCATGATGTTGCTGTGACCTCCCACGACGAGCACGGCCGCCCAGCCCAGCCGCCCCCGCAATCCTTGGCGGCGGTGACGCTGCTGGAGGAAATCCGCAGCGGGCTGGACGATGTCACCCTGCCGCTGGCCCTGCCGGGTGCAGACCAGGCGCGCCGCGACGCCTTAGCCGCAAGGGCCCAGCTGGACGACTACATCCTTCCGCGGTACCGCAGCCTGGACGCCCCCCTGCTCGCCGTCGTCGGCGGTTCCACCGGCGCGGGCAAATCCACCCTCGTGAACGGACTCGTGGGGCACCCGGTAACCCGCGCCGGAGCCATCCGGCCCACCACCCGCCAGCCAATCCTGCTGCACAACCCCGCCGAGGCTGCCTGGTTTGAAGGCCAGCGCGTCCTGCCGGGGCTAAGCCGGATCCGGGGAACCCTGGCTGCCAGTCCAGCGCCCACGGGCCACGCGGGGGAGCCGGCCGCTGCCACCGATTCCCTGGTCCTGCTGGCTGATGCGGCAGTACCTGCCGGGATCGCCCTCCTTGATGCGCCCGACGTCGACTCGATTTCGGACCAGAACCGCCTCCTGGCCGGACAGTTGCTGGCTGCCGCCGACCTCTGGGTGTTTGTCACCACCGCAAACCGGTATGCCGACGCCGTCCCCTGGAAGCTCCTCCTGGACGCCGCTTCCCGGGACATCACGGTGGCCGTGGTGCTGGACCGGGTGCCGCAGGGCGCCGAAGCGGAGGTGAGCCAGGACCTCCGGGGCCTGCTGGACCGCGAAGGCCTGGCCGGAAGCCGCCTGTTCATCATCGCCGAAACAGTCCTGGATGCTCGCGGCATGCTGCCCGCCGGGGCCGTGGATGAGTTGGGGGTGTGGCTGGCGTCGCTGGCATCCGATGCGGCGGGGCGGGCCGATGTGGCACGCCGAACGCTGAACGGGACAGTCCGTGCGTTGGCCCAGCGGGTTGCAGACCTCGCCGAATCTGTGCGTGAACAGGAACAGGCAGCTGCCCGGCTCGAATCCGATGCCGTGGCGGCTTATGAAAATGCGGCCACCCGGATCCTGGACGCCACCCGCGACGGAGCCCTGCTGCGGGGCGAGGTGCTGGCCCGCTGGCAGGACTTCGTGGGCACCGGCGAATTTTTCCGCACCCTCGAGCAGAACGTGGGTCGGTTCAGGGACCGGCTGGGGGCATTCTTCCGTGGCGAACCCGCGCCGGCCGTGCGGGTGGAGGCGGCTATCGAGACCGGCCTGCAGGCAGTCATTGTCGACGAGGCAGCCAATGCTGCCGAAGACACTGACCAGCGGTGGCGTTCGGACCCGGCCGGCCGGCAACTGCTGGCCGCGGACGACCTGTCCGGGACGGCGCCCGGGTTCGCTGACCGGGCGGCTGCAGAGATCCGGGCCTGGCAGGAAGCATTGATGGAGCTGATCCGCACCGAAGGCCAGGGCAGACGCACCCAGGCGCGCTGGTTGTCGTTCGGCATCAACGGCCTCGGTGCCGCGCTGATGATCGTGGTGTTTTCGATGACGGCGGGGCTCACGGGACTGGAGATCGGCGTGGCCGGAGGCACCGCCGTCGTGGGCCAGCGCCTGCTGGAGGCGGTGTTTGGCGAGGATGCCGTGCGCCGGATGGCGGACAAGGCGCGCGAGGACCTGGCAGTACGCTGCCGGCAGCTGCTGATGGACGAGCAGCAGAAGTTCCTGCAGCGGCTGCCGGCGGACAACCCGGACCTGGCACAGGCACTTGCAGTGCAGGCCGGAAAACTGGCGCGGCTGGCGGGGAGCGCGTGAACCGGCACAGCGGAGCGCGGGAGTCCTCACGGCTGGACACCCGGCTCCAGGCCCTCCAGGACGCCCGCGAACTGGGGGAGGGTGTCCTGCCGGACCAGGCGCTGCAGGAGGCATTCGCTGTCCTGGAACGCGCAAGTTCCCGCCGTTCCTTGTCCGGTGACCACACAGTGGTCGGCTTCTTTGGGGCAACAGGAAGCGGCAAGTCGTCCCTTTTCAACGCCGTCAGCGGCGCGGAAATCGCGACGGCGGCCGCGCGCCGGCCCACCACATCGGAACCGTTGGCAGGGGTCTGGGGAGCAGCGGGCAGTGAAGCGCTCCTCGACTGGCTGGAGGTGGGGAACCGGCACCACGCCCAGCCCGTGGAGGGCTTTGCGGACGAGCGGACCGGGCTGATCCTGCTGGATCTCCCCGACTTCGACTCCACCCGCGCCGCCAACCGCGAGATCGTGCAGCGCATGGTGGGCATGGTGGACGTCCTGGTCTGGGTGCTCGATCCGCAGAAGTATGCGGATGCGGCCCTCCATAACGGCTTCCTGGCGCCGCTGGCGTCCCACGGGGCCGTCACGCTGGTGGTCCTCAACCAGGTGGACCGACTGCCTGCGCACGATGTGCAGCCGGTACTTGACTCGCTGCACGCGATCCTTGACGGCGAGGGGCTGGGACAGGTGCGCGTACTCGCGTCATCCGCGCTGACAGGGGCAGGGATTGCGGAGGTGCGGGCCGCGATCCGGAAGGTGGCTGTGCAGCGGCAGGCCCAGTCCCGGCGGTTGGAAGCGGACATCAGCAAGGCCGCGGAGGATCTGCTGCATGCCTCCGGTGACGGCGATGCCGCAGGGATCCGTTCTGCCGCCAGGACGCAGCTTGCGGAGGAACTGGCCGTTGCGGCGAATGTGCCTGCCGTGGTGCGGGCCGTGGGACAGTCTTACCGCCTCGAGTCCGTGCGCCGCACCGGCTGGCCGGTAACCCGCTGGCTCTCCCGGTTCCGGGTTGACCCGCTGCGCCGGCTCAACCTCCGCAGCAGTTCTCCTGCCAGCCTGAACCGGACTTCGCTGCCGACGGCCGGTGCGCCGGACCGGGCACGCACCGATGCAGCTGTCAGGGAGTTCGCGGACGCGGCCAGTGCCGGCGCGCCCGGCCCATGGCGGGCCGCGATCCGGGGGGCTGCAAGGGCTTACCGGGAGCGCCTGCCCGATGCGCTGGACCAGGCCATCGCCGGAACCGACCTGGCTGCCGACCGGAAAGCGTGGTGGTGGGGTGCTTTCAACGCGGTGCAGTGGCTGGCGCTGTTAATCCTGGTGGGCGGTCTGGGCTGGCTGGGCGTCCTGGCCGGGCTCGGCTACCTTCAGCTGCCGGTGCCGGAGGTGCCGCGCGTGGAGGGATGGCCGGTGCCCACCCTGATGATCGCCTTCGGACTGGTTTTGGGGATTTTCCTGGCGATCACCGGACGTTTCATTGCAGCCGCGGCTGCCCGGGCCAGGGCTGCCAGGGCACGACGACGGCTCAACAGCGCCGTTGCAGCGGCGGCGCAGGAGCTGGTGGTGGAACCGGTGGAAGCGGAAATCGGAAGGCTTGCGGCGTTCAACAAGGCACTGAAGAAGGCCGGGCAGGCCTAGGGCCTGTTCGCTAGCCTGCTGCGAGGGCCCGTGCGGCGTCGCGGACCTTGATCATGGTGCGCAGGTTCCGGGTGGTGGTTGCCGCTTTGAACTTCGCCTTGGCGCTGATCTTGCTGAAGGGACTGTCAAGGGTTCCGCCTACGGGGGCCAGCCAGGCGAGAGCCTCCGGCGCCAGCCGCTGCTGGTCCTGGCCTTCCAGGGCTGAACCGGCCGCCTCGAGTTCGTCCAGGACTGCGGTGTCCGAGGAGATGGTGATGTAGGCGTGGGTGGACTTGTCGTCGTCAGGGTAAGGGCAGGCTTCCACCAGGTGGCCCACCCGCCCGGCTTCCAGGACCACCACCCAGGCTTCGTAGCCAAAGGCCGCACGGAGGCACTTTTCGCACTCGCGCTTCACGGCTGCCGCGTCCAGGCTGCTGGACAGCACCACGTTGCCGCTCGCCAGCAGGGTCTTCGCGTCCTCGAAACCACAGTTCTTCAGCGCGCCCCTGAGGTCCGCCATTTTGATATTGATTCCGCCTACGTTGATGCCGCGGAGGAACACTGCGTAGCTGCCCATGGCCACAGCCTAGCGGCGCGGACGCCGGGGGAGGGAAGGTCCTAGTCGTTGTTCTTCCGCAGCGCCTCGGTCAGGATGCGTCCTGCATTGCAGACCACTTCGGCGTGGAGGCGTCCCGGCTGGCGGGTCAGGCGTTCGATCGGGCCCGAAATGGAGACGGCGGCGATCACCCTGCCGGACGGACCCCGCACCGGTGCCGAGACGGACGCGACCCCCGGCTCGCGTTCGCCCAGGCTCTGCCCCCAGCCCCGCCGTCGTACTCCTGCCAGGACAGTGGGCGTGAAGCGGGCCGACTGCAGGCCCTCCAGGAGCCGGTCGTGGTCTTCCCACGCCAGCAGGACCTGGGCCGCGGAACCTGCCTTCATGGACAATTGTGTGCCGACGGGGATGGTGTCGCGAAGCCCGATGGGCCGCTCGGCGGAGGCGACGCAGACGCGCCAGTCGCCTTGGCGGCGGAAAATCTGGGCGCTCTCGCCCGTGGCGTCGCGCAGCTGCATCAGGACCGGGCCGGCGGAGGCGATCAGGCGGTCCTCGCCGGCTGCCGAGGCGAGCTCAACAAGCCTGCTGCCGAGCACGAAGCGGCCCTGGATGTCGCGGCTGACGAGCCGGTGGTGCACCAGCGCCAAAGCGAGGCGGTGGACAGTGGGCCGGGCCAAGCCTGTGGCCGCCACGAGCTGCGCCAGGGTGGTGGGTCCTGCCTCGAGGGCGTCGAGCACCTGGGCCGCTTTATCAATGACACCGACTCCACTAGAATTGTCCATGTAATGATATTGCCGTCTCATTATCTGAGATGCAAATCTTTCGGGTGGCGCGGTGTGGAGCCCTCCTGATTCAGTTGGACCATTCAGCCAAACAGCAGTGAAGGGAGAGGGCCATGGGAAAGACATTGGCCGAGAAAGTCTGGGACGCACACGTGGTGCGCAAAGGTGACGGCGATGGTGCCAACGCCCAGCCTGACCTTCTCTTCATCGACCTTCACCTGGTCCACGAAGTCACGTCCCCGCAGGCCTTTGAAGGCCTGCGCCTGGCCGGCCGCAAGCTGCGCCGGCCGGACCTGACCATCGCCACCGAAGACCACAACACCCCCACGCTGGACATCGACAAGCCCATTGCCGACCTCACCAGCCGCACCCAGATCCAGACCCTGCGCAACAACTGCGCGGAGTTCGGGGTCCGGCTGCACAGCCTGGGCGACGCCGAACAGGGCATCGTCCACGTCGTAGGTCCCCAGCTGGGACTCACGCAGCCCGGCATGACGGTTGTCTGCGGCGACTCGCACACCTCCACGCACGGTGCGTTCGGCGCGCTGGCCATGGGTATCGGCACGTCCGAGGTGGAGCACGTCATGGCCACCCAGACGCTGTCCCTGAAGCCGTTCAAGACCATGGCCATCAACGTGGAGGGCACGCTGCGCCCGGGCGTTACCGCCAAGGACATTATCCTCGCCGTGATCGCGAAAATCGGCACCGGCGGCGGCCAGGGCTATGTGCTCGAATACCGTGGCTCGGCCATCCGGGCGTTGTCCATGGAAGCACGGATGACCATCTGCAACATGTCCATCGAGGCAGGCGCCAGGGCGGGCATGGTGGCACCCGACCAGACCACCTACGACTACATGCTGGGCCGCCCGCACGCGCCGGAGGGCGCTGACTGGGACGCCGCCGTCGAGTACTGGAACACATTGAGGACCGACGACGACGCCACCTTCGACGTCGAGGTGGACCTGGACGCCGACACGCTGGAGCCGTTCGTCACCTGGGGAACCAACCCCGGCCAGGGCGTATCGCTGTCCCAGTCCGTTCCGTCCCCCGGGGACTTCGGCGACGAGAACGCCAAGGCCGCCGCGGAGCGCGCCCTGCAGTACATGGGGCTCGAAGCCGGCACGCCGATGAAGGACATCCGGGTGGACACGGTCTTCCTCGGTTCCTGCACCAACTCCCGGATCGAGGACCTGCGCGCCGCCGCGGACATTATCCGCGGCCGCGAAAAGGATCCGCAGGTCCGCATGCTGGTAGTGCCCGGCTCGGCCCGCGTCCGGCTCGAAGCAGAGGCCGAGGGCCTGGACAAGGTCTTCAAGGACTTCGGTGCCGAATGGCGCTTCGCCGGCTGCTCCATGTGCCTGGGCATGAACCCGGACCAGTTGGAGCCCGGGGAGCGGTGCGCCTCCACCTCCAACCGCAACTTCGAAGGACGCCAGGGCAAGGGCGGACGCACGCACCTGGTCTCGCCGGTGGTGGCCGCAGCCACGGCCGTGCGCGGCACGCTCAGCTCGCCGTCGGACCTTGAACCGGCTCCCGAACCCGCAGCCATCCGCATCGACGCAGCCTAGGACAACACCATGGAAAAGTTCACCAAGCACACCGGCATTGGCGTCCCGCTGCGCCAGAGCAACGTCGACACCGACCAGATCATCCCCGCGGTGTACCTCAAGCGCATCACCCGGACCGGCTTCGAGGATGCCCTGTTCTCGGCATGGCGGAAGGACTCCTCCTTCATCCTCAACCAAGAGCCGTACAGCGCCGGTTCGGTCCTGGTGACCGGCCCGGACTTCGGTACCGGGTCTTCCCGCGAGCACGCCGTCTGGGCGTTGAAGGACTACGGCTTCAAGGCCGTGCTGTCGTCCCGCTTCGCCGATATTTTCCGCGGCAACTCGGGCAAGCAGGGGCTCCTGGCCGCGCAGGTGGCCCAGGACGACATCGAGCTCATCTGGAAGGAACTCGAGAACGCCCCGGGCACCCAGGTCACGGTGGACCTCGAGTCCAAGACCGTGGTGTGCGGCAACATCGTGGCGCCCTTTGAGATCGACGACTACACCCGCTGGCGGCTCCTGGAAGGCCTGGATGACATCGGGCTGACCCTGCAGCACGAAGCCGACATCACGGCCTATGAGGCCACCCGCCCGGCATTCAAGCCCAAGACCCTGACGGCGAAGCTTTCCTAGCCTGGGGTGCGCCATCCGGCGGCGGGTGTCCGTTCCGCCACGCCCCGCCGCCGGTGCCCCCTTATTTCGGTTCGGTAACGCGACCTCCTATGCTTGGTTGGAGCCTTTGCAAGGTTTTGGGGGCTAGTGATCGTGAGGAAACCGGTATATGAGTAGTGTTCTGACAATCCGCGGCGGTGTCCCGCTTACAGGCCGCGTCAGCGTCCGTGGGGCAAAGAACCTTGTCCCCAAGGCAATGGTGGCGGCGCTGCTGGGAAACGAACCCTCGGTGTTGCGGAACGTGCCGGAAATCAAGGACGTCGAGGTAGTCACCTCCCTGCTGCAGCTGCATGGCGTGACCGTGGAGAAAGACCCGGTCAACGGTGACCTCACCCTCGACCCCAAGGCCGCCAAGACGGCGCCGAGCACCGCGATCGACGCCCACGCCGGCGACTCCCGCATTCCCATCCTGCTGTGCGGGCCGCTGATCCACGCGATCGGCGAAGCCTTCATCCCGGACCTGGGCGGCTGCAAGATCGGTGACCGGCCCATCGACTACCACCTGGACGTCCTGCGCCAGTTCGGCGCCGTTGTGGAGAAACGCCCCGGCGGCATCCACATCTCGGCGCCCAAAGGCCTGCAGGGCGCCAAGATCTCCCTCCCTTACCCGTCCGTGGGGGCCACGGAGCAGGTCCTGCTGAGCGCCACCCGCGCGGAAGGCATCACGGAACTTTCCGGTGCCGCCACCGAACCGGAAATCGTCGACCTCATCGCCGTGCTGCAGAAAATGGGCGCCATCATCAGCGTCCAGACCGACCGCACCATCCGCATCGAAGGCGTCCGGGACCTGGGCGGTTACAACCACCGCGCGCTTTCGGACCGCAATGAGTCGGCGTCCTGGGCGTCGGCGGCGCTGGTGACGCGCGGCGACATCTTCGTCGAGGGCGCCTCCCAGCGCGACATGATGACCTTCCTGAACACCTACCGCAAAGTCGGCGGCGGAATGGACATCGGCGAGGACGGCATCCGGTTCTACCACAAGGGCGGAAAGCTGAACCCGCTGGTCCTCGAAACGGATGTCCACCCCGGCTTCATGACCGACTGGCAGCAGCCGCTGGTGGTGGCACTCACCCAGGCCGAGGGCGTCTCGATTGTCCACGAAACCGTGTACGAGAACCGCTTCGGCTTCACGGACGCGCTCATCCGCATGGGCGCCAGCATCCAGGTGCACCGGGAGTGCCTGGGCAGCGTTCCGTGCCGCTTCGGCCAACGCAACTTCCTGCACTCCGCGGTCATTTCCGGCCCCACCCAGCTCAAGGGAACCGACATCGATGTTCCGGACCTGCGCGGCGGGTTCAGCCACCTGATCGCCGCTTTGGCCGCCACGGGGACCTCACGGGTCACCGGCATCGACATCATCAACCGCGGCTACGAGCGCTTCACCGAGAAGCTTGCCGGCCTCGGTGCCGATTTCGACATCACCACCACGAAGTAGAGCGGGACCGTGAAGGAATCTGCCAGGAGCAGGGCCACATTTGTGTTCATCGCCAGCGTCGTCCGGCCCCTGATGAACGTCATGATGTCCAAAACGTGGGAAGGCACTGAGAAGCTTCCCGCGGGCGGCTTCATTGCCGCGCCCAACCACTGCACCGAAATCGATCCCCTGGTGGTAGGGCACATGCTCTACAACCAGAAGCGGGCCCCGCACTTCCTGGCCAAGGCCGGACTCTTCAAGGTGCCGGGCCTGGGCCCGCTCCTGCGCGCGACCAAGCAGGTGCCCGTGGAGCGTTCGACGGCGGGAGCGAACCGGTCGCTGCAGGTGGCCCAGGAGATTGTGGCTGAGGGCGGCGCAATCATCATCTACCCGGAGGGCACGCTGACCCGCGACCCCGGGCTTTGGCCGATGAAGGGGCACACCGGCGCGGCACGGCTTGCCCTTGAGGGGGGCATCCCTGTGGTGCCCATCGCCCATTGGGGTGCGCACGAGGTCTTCCCCCGGTACGGCAAGCGGTTCCACCTGTTCCCGCGGAAGCGTTCCCGGGTGGTCGTGGGCGATCCCGTGGACCTGAGCGCCTTCAAGGGCCGTCCCCTGGACAAGGCCACACTGAGCGAGGCCACCGAACTCATCATGGATGCCATCACGGAGCTCCTGGCGGGACTGCGCGGTGAGCAGCCTCCCGCGGAACGCTGGGATCCGGCCAAGCAGCAGCAGGCCAAGCACGGGCGGTTCGTGGAACGCGGGCAGCAGCCAGGCGCAGAAACGGAAGCGCAGTGACCGCTGACGCAAAGCCGGGAGCGGCCCGCACAGTGGCCGTCCTCGGTGCAGGATCATGGGGAACAACGTTCGCGAAGATCCTGGCCGACGCCGCCCTTGCCACCGGTACGCCGCGCGCCATCAAGCTGTGGGGCAGGCGCGCCGAAGTGGTGGAAGAGATCAACACCAGCCACCGCAACAGCGACTACCTCAAGGACATCGTCCTGCCGGAGAGCATCACGGCGTCAACCGACGTCCGGGAGGTCCTGACAGGGGCGGAGCTGGTGGTGGTGGCCGTTCCGGCCCAGTCGCTGCGTCCCCAGCTGCGGGAGTGGAAGGACATGATCGCCCCCGGGGCCGTCGTCGTCTCCCTCATGAAAGGCCTGGAGCTGGGAACTGATGCCCGGATGAGTGAGGTCATCGGCCAGGAACTGGGTCTGCCGCAGGAGCGCATCGCGGTCGTCTCGGGCCCCAACCTCGCCATGGAAATTGCCCGTGAGGAACCCACCGCGTCCGTTGTGGCGTGCACGGATTCCGCGACGGCTGGCTGGCTTGCCAGGAGCTGCACCGCCCCTTACTTCCGCCCGTACACCACGGCGGACGTCGTCGGCGTCGAAATTGGCGGCATCGTCAAGAATGTCATCGCACTGGCCGTTGGCATTTGCGAGGGCAGGCAGATGGGGGACAACACCAAGGCCTCGGTGATTACCCGGGGACTTGCGGAAACATCCCGCCTTGCGCTGGCGCTGGGCGGCGAAGCGAAAACCATGGCCGGGCTCGCAGGGCTTGGCGACCTCGTGGCGACGTGTTCCTCCGCGCTGTCCCGGAACCACACTGCCGGCCGGCTGCTGGGACAGGGCCTGACGCTGGAGGAGGTGGGCCGGAAGATGACCCAGACCGCCGAAGGCATCAAGTCCGGCCAGGCCGTCCATGAACTTGCCGGCAAGCTCGGCGTCGAAATGCCCATTACTGCCGCCGTCGTGGCGGTGCTGGCAGGCAAGCTGTCCGTTGACCAACTGGGGCCGGTTCTGCTGTCCCGGGAATTGAAACCTGAAGGCGATTACTGACCATGTCCCAAGACAAACCCACCACAGGCCAAACGGTCCCCACCAGGAAGCCGCGCGTTGCCGTGCTTTTTGGCGGCCGTTCCAGCGAGCACGCCGTGAGCTGCGTCACGGCGGCAGGTGTGCTGGGTGCCATCAACAAGGACAAGTACGAGGTCATCCCCATCGGGATCGCCAAGACCGGCCAGTGGGTTCTCGCCCCCGCCGAAACGGCCCAATGGTCCCTGGCGGCATCATCGCTCCCGGAAGTTGTGCCGTCGTCGGAGACCGTAACCCTGGCCGAGATCGGCGGGGAACACCAGCTGATCGTGGCCTCGCCCAACCAGGTTCCCCAGGAACTGGGCGCCGTTGACGTGGTTTTCCCGCTGCTGCACGGCCCGTTCGGCGAGGACGGCACCATCCAGGGCCTCTTGGAGCTCTCGGATACGCGCTACGTCGGCGCCGGGGTCCTGGCATCGGCCGTCGGCATGGACAAGCACTACATGAAGGTGGTCTTCGAAGCTGCCGGGCTGCACGTGGGCCCGTATGTGGTTGTGACCGACCGGCAATGGCGCAAGGACCCGGAAGCTGTGCGTAAACAGGTGGACCGCCTAGGGTTCCCCGTCTTCGTCAAGCCGGCCCGTGCCGGGTCCTCGATGGGCATTTCGAAAGTCGACTCCCTCGAGGGGCTGGACGCCGCCATCGAGGAAGCCCGCCGCCACGACCTCAAGCTCGTGATCGAAGCCGGCATAGTTGGACGCGAAATCGAGTGCGCGGTCCTGGAGGGCCGGGGCACGGATGCGCCACGGACATCGATGCCCGGCGAAATCTCCGTCGCCGGGGGTACCCACGAGTTCTACGACTTCAACGCCAAGTACGTGGAGGATGACGCCGCAGCACTGAGCTGCCCGGCCGACATGCCTGCGGAAGCCATTTCCCGGGTCCGTGAGCTGGCGGCAGCCGCCTTTGACGCAGTCGGGGCCGAGGGACTCAGCCGGGTGGACTTCTTCTACACGCCCGAGGGCGAATTGATCATCAATGAGATCAACACCATGCCCGGCTTCACCCCGAAGAGCATGTATCCCCAGATGTGGGCGGCAACAGGTTTGGGCTACGCCGACCTCATCGACGAACTGATCTACCTGGCGCTGAACCGCAACACCGGACTCCGCTGATCCCCACCGGCACCCTAACCTCGCTCCGCTTCGGCCAGGGAACCCTGCCGGCGTGGGCCCACCCACCGGCACCCTAACCTCGCTCCGCTCGGCCAGGGAACCCTGCCGGCGTGGGCCCACCCACCGGCACCCTAACCTCGCTCCGCTTCGGCCAGGGAACCCTGCCGGCGTGGGCCCTCACCGGCCGGTTACTGGCTCTTGGGCAGGTTCTGCAGATCCTCCTGGCCTACGCAGTTCCGTGACGACGGAACCTTGCTTACCGCTGCTGCCAGGTCCGCCAGCACTGTCGCGGAGCTGATCTTGTCCGGGTCCATCAGGACCTCCGTTGCGGGTTCCCTGCCGTAGGTGGTCAGCGTCCACACGGGGTCGCCTTCCTTGATCACCCAGTCGATTCCGTTGACGGTGACGCAGCGGTCGGTCGTCGGCCCCGGAACGTTGACGCCGCAACGGAGAATGACAAGGGACGGATCGCCCCAGGCAGCGGTGGCCTGGCTGTTTGTCTTCCGCAGTTTGGAATCGCCTATGGCATCAGGCAGGGCCACCATCATGGGCGCGCACGCCGGGTTGGCGGCGTCCTTGGCGGCGGTGACATCAACGGCGGGGGAGCAGGCAGCCAGTGAAAGGGCGGCAATTGCCCCAACTGCCGCGATCCTGGCGGCGCGGGCGGACAGGGGCAGCTGGGGATGGTGCATGCTTCCAGCCTATCGCCGCCGCAGTCCCCGTCCGGACACAATGTCGGCCCGGCACGGTAGCGTAGTGGCGTGCCTGAAGACCTCCGTAACCGCGTTGACCGCCAGCCCACCGTGGCCGGCTTTTCCGAAGCCGACCTGCTGGCCCGGATCTTTCCGCGCCTGCATATGGAGGGCGGCCACAACTCGAGCACGCTCCTCGGCCCGGGGGATGATGCCGCCATCGTCGCTGCTCCGGATGGGAAGACCGTCATCAGCATCGACACCCAGGTCCAGGACCAGGATTTCCGGCTCCTGTGGCCCAACGGCTACCGCACCACCGGGTTCGACGTCGGCTGGAAGGCCGCGGCACAGAACCTTAGCGACATCAACGCCATGGGTGCGCATGCCACATCCCTGGTGGTCAGCCTCACGCTTCCCGTTGACACGCCGGTCCGCTGGGTGGAGGACCTGGCAGACGGGCTGACGGCCGGAATCCGGGAACTCGGGGCAGTCCACTGTTCCGTGGCGGGTGGCGACCTTGGCCGGGGCCGGGAAATTTCGGTGACTGCTGCGGTCCTGGGAACCCTCGACGGCGGGCGGCCCGTCCTCCGGTCCGGCGCACGGCCCGGGGACATCCTCGCGCTGGCCGGAACCGTCGGCCACGCGGCAGCGGGCCTGGCCCTGCTCGAATCGGGCGTGCCGCTGGACTCCCTCACCCCTGCAGAGCAGGCCTTTGTGGACCTGCAGTGCCGTCCGCGGCCGCCGTTGGAAGCCGGCCCGGCAGCCCGCGCGGCAGGTGCCACGGCGATGCTGGATATCTCGGACGGACTCCTGCGCGACGGGAAGCGGCTGGCCACCGCCAGCCATGTCGCGGTGGTCCTCGACCCAGCGCGTCTTACCCAGTTGGCGGACCTGCTGGGCCCTGCTGCGGCGCGGCTGCGAGCAGATGCGGCACCGTGGGTCCTGGGCGGCGGGGAGGACCACGGGCTGCTGGCCACATTCCCGGCCGGCGTTCAGCTGCCACCCGGATTCACTGCGATAGGCTCGATACATGCACTCGGCACCGACGAAGGCCCGGGTGTCCTGATAGCTGGCCGGGCCGCGGACACCGGGGGATGGGATCACTTTGCACACTAAGGTTGCCGCCAACGCGCTGGCGATGAAGAGGTGGCTGGGCAAGGCTGAAACTGCCCTGGGAAACCACAGCGACCGGCTCAACGCCATCAACATTTTCCCGGTCGCTGACGGTGATACCGGCACCAACCTCTACCTCACGGTCCGCGCTGCCGCCCGGTCGCTGGTGCTGGACGCGGACCAGCCGGCCCCCGTGGACGTCGGGGAAGTCCTCTCCAAGGCCGGGCAGGCAGCCATGGAAGAGGCCAGGGGAAATTCCGGAACCCTGTTTTCGGTTTTCCTGTGTGCTGCTGCCGAACCACTGGCCGGGCACACCCGGCTGACGTCCACCCTCCTGTCGGCAGCCCTGAACCGTGCCCAGATCCGCGCCTGGTCTGCGCTGAGTGATCCCGTTCCGGGAACCATGCTTTCGGTGATGGAGGCGGCAGCCCGTGCGGCTGGGGCTGTGGACGACGGCCAGGACGGCGATGACAGCAACCACGCCCTGGGCCTCGCGCTGGACGCAGCGGTGGAGGGGGCCCTGGCCGCCGTGATCCACACCGAGGAGCAGCTTGATGCGCTCCAGTCTGCCCGGGTGGTGGATGCCGGCGGTGTGGGGATGCTGCTGATCCTCGACTGCCTCCGCTCAGCCGTCATGGGGCAGGAACTGCAGGGCGAGCTCCTCGACGGCCTGCACGGCTACGATGTCTCCGATCCTCACATCCACACCTCCCTGCCGGACGACGACGGCGTGGAAGTCATGTGCACCATCAGCCTTTCGCCCTTGAACGCCGCAACCCTCCGGCAGCGGCTGGACGAGATTGGCGAGTCCGTGATCATGAGCCAGGTTGGCAACGGGCCGGACGCCGAAGGAAACTACCGGTGGCGGGTCCACGTGCACGTGCCGGAGGCTGCCCCGGCTGCTGCAATTATCCGCTCGCTGGGCGAACCTTCCCAGATCACCATCAGCGAACTGGCCCTGCCCAGGGATCCTGATGCGGATGCGGTGAACACTGGCGGGCATGAACGCTGAGCTGGAACTGGCCCTGGAGCGGCGGATCGGGAAGCGTTCGGCGGCAGTCATTGAGAAACATCTCGGCATAACCACCGTGGAGGGCCTCCTTAACTACTTCCCGCGCCGTTACATGAGCCGCGGTGAGCTCACGCCCATCACGGAGCTTCCTTTGGATGAGGAGGTCACCCTCATTGCCAGGGTTCTGTCCAGCAGCACCCGGCATATGCAGGCACGGCGCGGGACCATCACCGACGTCATCGTTTCCGACGACGACGGGCAGCAGGGGCTTCGCCTGGTGGGTGGCCGGGATTACACCGGAAAAGTTCCGGGGACCCTCAAAATCAGCTTCTTCAACGGGTTCAAGGCGAAAAACGAACTCCTGCAGGGACGCCGTGCCCTGTTTTCGGGCAGGGTTACCAGTTTTAAAGGGAAGCTTGGGCTCACCAACCCGGACTTCCAGCTCCTGGACGAAGATCCCTTCAGCGACGGGGGCCAGGATCCCGAAAAGCTTGCGGCCATGCCCATTCCGGTCTATCCGGCCACGGCCAAACTGCCCAGCTGGAAGATCCAGAAGGTGATCGCGACGCTGCTTGAGACCTCGGACCTTGGCGCGGTGCCGGACCCGGTGCCCCCGGTGGTCGCGGCCCGGGAAGACTTCCTGCCCGTGGCCGACGCCTACCGCCTCATCCACGTGCCTGAAACCGCCGCCGACTGGAAGCGTGCACGCGACCGGTTCCGTTACCAGGAAGCCCTGGTGCTGCAGTCAGCGCTTGCCAGGCGCCGGGCCCAGCTCGCCGCTGAGGAAGCCACCGCCCGGCGCCCTGTCGGAGAAGGCATTTTGGCCGCCTTCGACCAGGCGCTGCCCTTCACCCTCACGGCCGGCCAGGCCGCCGTCGGCAGGACCCTCGCAGGGGAGCTGGCGCAGGACACGCCCATGAACCGCCTGCTCCAGGGCGAAGTGGGCTCCGGAAAGACCGTCGTGGCCTTGCGGGCCATGCTCCAGGTAGTGGACGCCGGCGGCCAGGCCGCGCTCCTGGCCCCCACCGAAGTGCTCGCAGCCCAGCACTACGACTCCATCCGCCGCACCCTGGGTTCGCTCTCCAGCGACGGACTCCTTGGCGGCCTGGCCGGAAGCAACGGGCCATCCGTGCAGGTCACGCTGTTAACCGGATCCATGCCCACGGCGGCACGGAAGCAAGCCATGCTGGATGCGGCCTCGGGGACGGCAGGGATCATCATCGGCACCCACGCCCTCCTCAGCGACAACGTCTCGTTCTACGACCTCGGCCTGATCGTGGTGGACGAGCAGCACCGCTTCGGCGTGGAACAGCGCGATGCCCTGCGGGCCAAGGCCCGGAAGCCGCCGCATCTGCTGGTCATGACCGCCACGCCCATTCCGCGCACCGTGGCAATGACCGTGTTTGGTGACCTCGAAACCTCCACCCTCGATGAACTGCCCAAAGGCAGGGCCCCCATCACCACCCATCTCGTGGGCCTCGCGGAGAACCCTGCCTGGGCGGCACGGATCTGGGCACGCGCCCGGGAGGAAATCGACGCTTACCACCAGGTGTACGTGGTCTGTCCCAAGATCGGAACCGACGACGACGGCGACTTCAGCCCCGGGGAGGCCGCACCACCGGGCGTGGAGGCGGAGGAGGCCAGGGAACTCGCGTCCGTCACCGCCGTCATGGACCACCTGCTGGCTGAGTCCTCATTGGCGGGAGTTCCGCTGGCTCCCCTTCACGGGCGCCAGGACCCCGAGTTGAAAACGGACACCATGGCCGGGTTCACCGCCAACCGCATCAAACTGCTCGTCTCCACCACCGTGATCGAAGTGGGGGTGGACGTGCACAACGCCACCCTGATGGTGATCCTGGACGCCGACAGGTTCGGGATCTCCCAGCTGCACCAGCTTCGCGGGCGTGTGGGCCGTGGTGGGCTGCCGGGGACCTGCCTGTTGGTCACCGCCCTTGAACCCGGCCATCCCAGCCGGCGGCGGCTGGAGGCCGTGGCTGCAACCACGGACGGTTTTGTTCTGTCGCAGGAAGACCTTAAGCTGCGGCGCGAGGGCGATATCCTTGGTGCTTCCCAGTCCGGCGGCCGGTCCACCCTTAAGCTGCTGCGGGTCCTCGAACACGAAGACGTGATAGCCCGGGCCAGGGACGACGCCCAGGCAATCGTCGGCGGTGACCCGTTGCTGACCGGCCACCCCGGCCTCGCCGATGCCATTGAGCAGTACCTCAACCCCGAGAAGGAGGCGTTCCTTGAACGCGGTTAGCAACGAGGGCGCAGCGGGCGCCGCCGGGTCACGGTGGACGCCGTGACGCGGATCATCGCCGGGGCCGCCGGCGGCACACCGCTGGCAGCTGTTCCCGGATCGTTGACCCGCCCTACGACGGACCGGGTCAAGGAAGCGCTGTTCTCCCGCCTCGATGCTTTTGGCGTGATCGCCGGCGCCCGGGTGCTGGATCTTTATGCCGGTTCCGGTGCCCTGGGCGTGGAAAGCGGCAGCAGGGGAGCGCGGGCGGTGGACCTGGTCGAGTCGGAAGCCAAGGCCAGCGCCGTGTGCCAGCGCAACGCGGACCTCATCAATGGAGTGCTGGGCCAGAAAACCGTTACCGTCCACCGCTCAAAGGTGGAGCCGTTCCTTGACCGCGCTGCACCAACGGGCGCCTGGGACCTGGTGTTCCTGGACCCGCCGTATCCGTTGGAGGACGGAACGCTGTCAGCGGTGCTGCAGAAGCTTGCGGCCCACCTTGGCCCCGGAGCCGTGGTGGTGGTGGAACGCTCCTCGCGGTCACCGGAACCGGGCTGGCCGGTGGGGATGACCAGGTTCGCCGAAAAGAAATACGGGGAGACCAGGCTGTGGTTCGCGGAGCCGTTCGTTCCCGACGCCATCGCCCCCGGTGACCTGGCCGACGGTGACCTTGCTGACGCTGACGGGGCTGAGTCCCCGGGCGCCTAGGCCGAGAAAGGGTCCAGGTCCACTCCGGCCAGGACCCTTGCGGGGTGGGGGCCCCGCGCTGTCAGCTCAGCTGTCCACGATTCCGGCCACGGGCCCTGGGTTCCCGCAAGGATGATGTTTCCCGGATACCTGCCCTGGAACATGCCGGCCTCGGCAACGGCGCCCACATCGGCCATGGCCCCGCGCATCGCCGCCACCTGGCTCCTGACGAGGGTGAGCGCCGGTTCGTCGCCCACATTCACGATCAGGAGCCCTTCCGGGCCCAGGCGTTCCCTGGCCTCGCGGTAGAAACCGCTGTTGGCTATGTGCTCCGGTGCCTCAGGGCCGGAGAAGATGTCCAGGATCACGACGTCGAAGGTGAGGCCCGGGTCAAGCGCACCGAGTGCTTCGCGGGCATCGCCGATGACGGTGGTCAGGTTCGTCCCTTCGGGCATCGGCAGGTGCCGCAGGACAAAGTCCAGCAGTTCACGTTCCAGCTCCACCGCGTACTGGGTTGAGCCCGGACGGGTGGCCTGGATGTACCGCGCCAGTGTCAGAGCCCCTGCTCCAAGGTGGAGCGCCCTGATCTGTTCCCCTGCCGGTGCCGCCAGATCCACCAGGTGCCCGATCCGGCGAAGGTACTCGTAGAAGATGTCCTCCGGCCGGTCAAGGTTGACGTGTGACTGTTCAGCGCCGCCGATGCTGAGGACGTAGCCGCCATCGGTAAAGGCGTCGGGTTCGATCGTGGCGTGCTGGCCGGTGGTCCGCAGGAAGCGGCTGGCGGCACCGCCGCCGCGGCCGGACATCAGAGCCTGCCGCGCAGGGTTGCCAGCCGCTCGGCGGCATCCTCCAGGACTTCCGTCTTCTTGCAGAAGGCAAAGCGGAGCAGGCTTCGTGTCCGTTCGGCGCCTTCCGGGTGGCAGAAGACCGGAACTGGGATGGCGGCGACCCCCACCAGTGCCGGCAGTCGCCGGGCCAGGTCCAGCGCATCCGTGATGCCCAGCGGAGCTGTATTTACATTGACGAAGTAGGTTCCCTGCGGAGTAAAGACGTCAAAGCCCGCAGCCCGGAGCCCTGCGCTGAGAATGTCCCGCTTCTGCTCCAGAGCAGAGGCGATGCCGGTGTAGAACCCATCCGGCAGGGCCAGTCCCTGGGCGATCGCTGCCTGGAAGGGTGTGCCTGAACTGTAGGTGAGGAACTGCTTTACCGTTCGGACCGCCGCGACCAGCTCCTCGGGGCCGCTCAGCCAGCCGATCTTCCAGCCGGTGAGGGAAAACGTCTTGCCGGCGGAGGAAATGGTGATGGTCCGGGCAGCGGCGCCCGGAAGGGTGGCTACCGGGATATGGCTCACGCCGAAGGTGAGGTGCTCGTACACTTCGTCGGTGATGATGATGCTTTCGTGCTTGGCTGCAAGGTCCACCACCCGCTGCAGGACAGCGGGCGGAAAGACGGCGCCGGTGGGATTGTGCGGGTTGTTCAGCAGCACCACGCGCGTCCGTTCGCTGAAGGCTGCCTCCACCGCGGCCAGGTCCGGCATGAAGTCCGGGGCCGCCAGGGGGACGGTGGTGTGGGTGGCTCCGGAAAGTCCAATCACCGCGCCGTAGGAGTCGTAGAACGGTTCAAACGTGAGGACCTCGTCGCCCGGCCCGGCGAACGCCAGCAAGGAGGCGGCGATGCCCTCGGTAGCCCCGGTAGTGATGATGACTTCCGTTGCCGGGTCCGGCGCCAGCCCGTAAAAGCGCTCCTGGTGCGACGCCACCGCCTCCCGGAGTTCCGGAAGGCCCTTGCCCGGCGCATACTGGTTGGCCCCGGCAGCAATGGCCGCCCGCGCCGCATGCCTGATTTCCGCCGGCCCGTCCTCATCGGGGAAGCCCTGTCCCAGGTTGATGGCGCCCGTCTGGACGGCCAGGGTGGTCATCTCTTCGAAGATGGTGACTCCGAGTCCGCCGTCCGGCGCCAGGAGGTTTGCTCCGAGCGCGGTGCGCTGCCAGGGAGCAGGTGCCAGGGGGGTGGAAAGATCCCGGGGTGGATGCATCCAGCCATGGTATCCCGGCCTTTCCATGCGGTAGGTTCGGAGCATGAGACGCGCTGTGTGCCCCGGATCCTTCGACCCCATCCACAACGGCCATCTCGAAGTCATTGCGCGGGCTGCCGGGCTGTTCGACGAGGTTATCGTGGCCATCTCCACCAACTACGCGAAGAAGTACATGTTCACCCTGGAGGAACGGCTGGAAATGGCACGGGAGACCCTGGCGCTGCTCAAGGGCATCGTGGTGGAACCCGTGGGCGAGGGGCTCCTGGCGGAGTACTGCCGCCAGAGGGGCGTCTCCGCCATCGTCAAAGGGCTCCGGTCGTCGTCGGACTTTGACTACGAGCTTCCCATGGCCACCATGAACCGGCAGTTGAGCGGGGTGGAGACAGTTTTCCTCCCGGCAGAGGCCAGCTACGTCCATCTGTCCTCCACCCTGATCAAGGAAGTGGCTGTCCTGGGCGGCAGCGTCTCGGACTATGTGCCCCGGTCGGTGCACCGGCGCATGGTTTCCGGCGAGCCTTCGCCGGATCAGCAGCCGAAGCGGTAGGCTGGATCGGTACTTCGGCGCTGCCCGCTGCCGGTTTGAGTCACCATGGCTCTTCAGGCTAAGATGGTACGTCGGTCATATGTTCAACAGGAGTTCTCATTAACAGAGATGCTGGTTCGCCCCTGGCGTTCGACGTCAAGGACCTCGGGCGCAGCCCGGGAAGCATGCGGACACTGAAGGAACATGTACCCGCACCGGGTGATCTTGGTGTGGCGCTCATTGGTGTTCAGGAAGGCTCGGATGTCGAGTTCGACCTGAGACTGGAGGCCGTACACGAAGGAATTCTGGTATCAGGAACCGTTATCGCCGAAGTAACCGGCGAGTGCGGCCGATGCCTGGATCCCCTTGCGTATGACCTTGAGGTCAATGTGCAAGAACTTTTCTTCTACGAGGGCACTGCGCTCTCGGACGGAGAAGAAGATGAAGAGCAACGTCGAGTCGAGCACGATGTAATCGATCTTGAACCGGTGTTGCGGGACGCAGTTGTCACCAATCTGCCGTTCCAGCCGGTGTGCCGGGAAGACTGCCAGGGCCTTTGCTCCGAATGTGGAGCTCGCCTGGAAGACGAGCCGGGGCACCACCACGAGGTCCTGGATCCTCGCTGGGCTGCCCTAGCTGATATGGCTAAGCCTGACCGGCAAAATTGATTTGTACGTGTTTGTCTAGAGAGAAATGAGTTAGCCGTGGCTGTTCCCAAGCGGAAAATGTCTCGCTCGAATACCCGCGCCCGCCGCTCGCAGTGGAAGGCGACCGCCCCCCACCTGGTGAAGACCGTTGAGAACGGCCAGGTCACCTACAGCCTGCCGCACCAGGCAAAGGTCGTTACCGACTCTGCTGGCACCGCGCTGTTCCTTGAGTACAAGGGCCGCAAGGTCGCTGACGTCTAATCGGCCCCAACAGGCTGACTGATGTCTTCAACTGAAGAGCTTCTGAAGCGTCTCGGTGTCACTATTGACGCCGGGACGCTTCGTCTTGCGCTTACCCACCGCTCGTACGCATACGAGAACGGCGGTATCCCCACCAACGAGCGCCTCGAGTTCCTGGGCGACTCCATCCTGGGCTTTTCCGTCACTGATGCCCTGTACCGGGACAACCCGGACCTGCCCGAAGGCGAACTCGCCAAGCGCCGGTCCGCCGTCGTCAGCACCCGCGCCCTTGCGGGCATCGGACGCAGCCTGGGCATTGGTGAGTACATCTACCTGGGCCAGGGCGAGAAACTCACCCACGGCAAAAACAAGGCGTCCATCCTCGCGGACACCATGGAGGCCCTCATCGGGGCAACCTACGTCTCCAACGACATCGAGACCGCGCGGCAGTTGGTCATGCGGCTGGTTGGGCCGCTGCTGAAGGATGCCGCTGTCCTGGGCGCCGGCACCGACTGGAAGACCAGTATCCAGGAACTCGCGGCCAGCCGGCAGCTGGGCAGCATCCACTACGCAGTGGATGGCTCCGGCCCGGACCATGCCCGCACCTTCACCGCTGTGCTGAACATCGGTGGAACGGCCTACGGCAAGGGCTCCGGGCATTCCAAGAAGGAAGCGGAGCAGGAAGCCGCGGCCGACGCCTGGCGTGTACTTTCGGGTGCCGAGACACGGAGTGCAGCCGGCACGTCCGCGGGCTCAGTCACCGCCAAGTAGTGTTCCGTGCCTGAACTGCCCGAGGTCGAAGTGGTGCGCCGCGGCCTTGTGAGCTGGGTCCGCGGCCGGACCATCAGTGCTGTCGACGTCCTCGATCCGCGCTCCGTCCGGCGCCATGCCCTTGGGCCCGGGGACTTTGTCGGCAACCTCCAGGGTGCCACGGTGTCCGACGTCGTGCGCCGCGGCAAATTCCTCTGGATGCCGCTGACGGACGGCCTCGCTGCACCGGAAAATCCTGAAACCGCGCCGGTGCCGGAAGTGGCACTCATTGCACACCTGGGCATGAGCGGGCAACTTTTGATGCAGGATCCGGACGTCCCCGATGAAAAGCATCTCAAGGTCCGCCTCCGCCTCAGTCCACGGGAGGGCATGCCTGACCAGTTGCGGTTCGTGGACCAGCGGATCTTCGGCGGCCTGTTCGTCACCGCTTTAGTACCCACGGACGACGGCGGCCCCGGCGGCCTGGCAGAGTCCCCCCTTCCGCTGATCGCCGCGGAAGCGGCCCACATCGCGCGCGACCCCCTGGACCCGTCCTTTTCCTTCGACCTCTTCTACCAGCGCCTCCGCAAGCGCAAGACCGGGCTGAAGCGGGCACTGCTTGACCAGGGGCTGGTGTCCGGCATTGGAAACATCTACGCCGACGAAGCTCTGTGGCGCGCCCGCCTGCATTTCGCCCGGCCCACCGACACCCTTCGCCGCAGCGAGGCGCGGCGCGTCCTGGACAGCGCCCGGGAGGTCATGCTCGATGCCCTCGCCGCAGGAGGAACCAGCTTCGACTCGCTGTACGTCAACGTCAACGGCGCCTCAGGCTACTTTGACCGGTCCCTCAACGCCTATGGCCGCCAGGGCGAGCCCTGCAAGCGGTGCGCCGAAGCGGGGATCAACGCGATCATTCGTCGGGACCAGTTCATGAACCGGTCGTCCCATACCTGCCCGGTCTGCCAGCCACGGCCACGCAACGGGCGCTGGTAACAGCGCCTGCCGCACCCCGAACGCCTGCACTTGGTACGGCGCCGGTAAAACGGCTCAGCGGGAGCGGTAGTAGTCCGCCAGCCGTTCA
This sequence comes from Arthrobacter sp. DNA4, assembly GCF_024362385.1. Classification (NCBI taxonomy): domain Bacteria; kingdom Bacillati; phylum Actinomycetota; class Actinomycetes; order Micrococcales; family Micrococcaceae; genus Arthrobacter; species Arthrobacter sp. DNA4. The sequence goes on along the minus strand of NZ_CP101466.1, from coordinate 2,779,225 downwards.
AGGCCTTCATCGATGGAGACGGCTGGAGTCCAGGCAAGGAGTTCTTGGGTCTCACGCTGATCAAACCAATGGGCCGTGGACAACTGTTCGGCAAGAAACCTGGTCATGGGCGGTTCGTCCTCTTTGCCGAGCCTGAGCCACGCTTTTTCCACCACCGATCCCGCAATCCGGGCAAGCTTTCCCGGTACAGACCACGACGGCGCGGGAACGCGCCCGGCGGCGCAGATGCCGGCAATCAGTTCGCCTACCGGCCGCGGTTCGCCATTGGTGACAACCAATGCCCTCCCGTGGGTGTCACTGATGCGGTCCAGGGCCGCAACGATCGCCGCCGCCGCATTGTCCACGTACGTGGTGTCGATAAGCGCGGCGCCCGCGTCCAGCAGCGGCAGGCGGTTCCGGGCCGCCCGCGCCAGCACGCGTTCCACCAGCTGGGTGTCACCGGGTCCCCAGACCACGTGCGGCCGGACGGCAACGACGCGGAAGCCCGGGGCATCCGCGGCGAGGGCCAAAAGCTCTGCCTGCGCTTTGGTGCGGGCGTAGTCGCCGTGGGCGCGTGCCAGATCGGCCGGTTCTGCGCCGTGTCCTGCGATGGCGGCGCCTGAATTGGCCACCGACGGTGAGGAGACAAACACAAGGTCGCCGACGCCGGCTTCGCGCGCCGCCAGGAGGAGGCGCCGCGTTCCCTCCACGTTCACCCGGTCAAACTCATCGGTGCGACCGGCGAAGGATACTTTGGCCGCGAGGTGGATGACTGCCTCGGCGTCCCTGACGGCAGCCCTGACGGAGGCGTCGTCGGTGAGCGAACCGCAATGGTCCGCCGCGCCGTCGACCCCTGAGGGACGCCGCTGGAAGGTGGTGACAGCATGGCCCTTGCGCACCAGCAGCCCTGCCACTTCCCGCCCCAGCATGCCGCTCGCCCCGGTGACCAGGATTTTCATGGCGCCACCCGCCCACCGGCCAGCACTGACGAGGCCCATTGGGCCAGCCGCGACCTGTCGATCTTTGCGTTGTGGCGGATGTCGGTCGGCTGCGCGGGAACAACCAGGACTGCCGCCACGGACACGCCTGCCCCTGGGCGGCGCTCCGTACCTTCCCGGCCAGTTCCGTGCCCGCAGGGCCCTTACGGGCGGCCGGGACGGTTTCGACGACGGCGGCGATGGCCTGGGTGCCCGCGGGCCCCACGCCCACGACGGCTGCCATCCGGATACCGTCCAGCCGTTCGATGGCCTGTTCGGCGCCGACCGGAGTGACCACTCCGGGGGCGCCGTGATGATGTGTGCCAGGCGCCCTTCCACCCACAGGCGGCCGTCGGCGTCGAAATGGCCCACATCGCCTGTGCGGTGCCAGCCGGCCGGCCCGGCGCTCGCCCGCCCAGTCAGCCAAAGCCTGTCGTAGCCGTCCTTGACGTGCGGCGCGCTGACCAGGATTTCCCCCGTCACCCCCGGTTCGGTCACCAGCTCAGCCCCTGGGGCAGTACCGTCGGCCGCCAACGGGATCACGGCTATGCGGGCGCCCTGGACGGGATGCCCCACGCAGACGCCGTTGCCGGCCCCTGGCGTTGTTCCGGCTTCGGCGTCGGCCGCCGCGGCCTGGATCTGTTCAAGGCTGATGTCGGTGACGGGGAGGGCCTCGGTCATGCCGTAGGGGGTATGCAGCGAGGCGGCGGGCAGCAGCCGCTGCACCTCCGCAAGAAGAGGTTCCGGAACCGGTGCGCCGGCAGAGAGCAGCACTTGGACGCGGCAGAGTGCAGCGGTGCCCTCCGGGGTGAGGCCGTCCCGGGTGGCGACGACGTTGCGCAGGGCGGCAGGGGACGCAAAGACCACCGTGGCATCGATGGCCGCTGCAGCATCGGCCAGGGCGCGCGCGGTCAGGGTGCGGGGCGCGGTGACGTCCATGGTAGCGTCACGGACACGGTTCCCAGCGCCGCCCCAGCAAGGCGAACGGCGCAAAGCCTGCAACCAGCTTCTGGCCCGGCTTGATGCCGAAGGTTCCCGCCACGGTGTCCCGCATGGCGGCAAGCTGCCGGTGCGTGTACAGCACGCCCTTGGCGGGACCGGTGGAGCCGGAAGTGAAAAGTACGGCGGCGGGGGAGTCCGCGTCCGGGCTGGAGGCGGGAGCGCCACCGGCAGCGGCACGCCCTGCGCCTGCCCTGGCCAGGGCGGCGAGGGAGGTCTCCACCCCGAGGAGCCGGCGCGGACCTGCCGGCAGGTCCTGCACACTGATGCGCCTGGACGCCCAGCCCAGTGCCCGGGCAGCGGCAAGGGCCTTGTCAATCCCGATCAGGACATCAGGCGTCGCTCCCTTGACCGCCCGGCCCAGCCCCCTGGTCCCCAGGCCGGCGTCGGCAACAACCACCACCGCTCCCAGCCGCAGGCAGGCATACAGGGCCACGGTCAGGTCCACCCCGGGCGGGACCATCAGGCTCACCCGGCTGCCCGGTCCTACTCCCGCCCCCTGCAGGCCTGCGGAGAGGTGCCCGACGCTTTCTTCCAGCTGCCGCCAGGTGAGCGAGCGGGCCACCGTGCCGTCCGGTGCCATTTCGACGACGGCCCTCCCGTCTGCGGACGGGCCGGCGGCGAGCTCCCCAAGAAGCGTCCACAAGGGCGTGAAGCCATTGCCGTTAGCCGGGGCGGCGGTTCCAGTGACCACGTCGGCTTCAGCAACTGCGCCGGCTTCAGCAACACTGTCCCCGCCCTGCCTGACGCGGCCGGCAAGCCAGTCGAAGACCGCCGGCGCGATGTTCCGGTCCTCTGCCACCAGGTGTCCAGCACCCTCGTAGCGGTGCACGTCCGCGTGGGGGAGGCGGGTGAGCAGGTCCTTCAGGTAGCGGTCGGAGAAGATGGGGTCCCGTGGGCCCCACAGCATTAGGACCGGCACCTCAAGGTCCCGCACGCCCTCCGCCACGCCGTTGAGGGCAGCGAAGCTGGGGTGCGACGCGTCAACGGGAATGTCCGCTACGAAGTTGCCCACCCCCGCGCGCCGCGAGGCGCTGCGGTACGGGGCCATGAAGGCGTTCCGCACGTCCGCGGGCAGCGGCGGGTGTGCCAACGAATGCGTCACCCGCAGGAAAGCATCGGTAGTGGTGGTTCCCCACCGGTGCACGGCAGGGTGGAGGGCAAGGCGCAGCGCCGGCGGGATGGGGGAACCGGCGGGCTGGTGGACGGCGGTGTTGGTCAGGACCACGCCGGCCAGCTGGTCGGTGTGGGCCTGCGCCCAGCCGAGGCTGATGACCCCGCCCCAGTCGTGACCCACCGAAACCACCGGCCCTGCCAGGTCCAGGGCGTCGGTCAAGTCGCCCAGGTCGTTGATCCTGTCCGCCAGCCGCCGGAAGGTCCCGGTCCGCTCCGAGAAACCCATGTCCAGCTGGTCCACGGCCACCACGCGCCACGGGTGCGCGTGGTTCGATCCGGCGGCCAGCAGGCTCCGCCACAGGTAGGACCAGGTGGGATTGCCGTGTACGCACAACAGGGTTCCCATGGGAGCCAGGCCGCGGCGTGCCAGTTCCCCGCCATTGTCCAGCAGGTGCCAGCGGCGCATCGTGCCGGGCGAATCAGCCCCCGAGGTGGAGGGGACATCGATGTGGCGCGACCACTCGGCGTTGACGCCCGGCCAGTCCGCGATCACCAAACGATTTCCAGCATTGCGGTGTTCAGGCCGGATCCGACGCCCATGCACAACACCCTGTCACCGCTTCCCAATGACTGCGCCTCGGCCGCGAGTGTCATGGGGAGCGATGCCGGTCCCACGTTGCCCCAGTGCGGGAACGTGATGGGCACCTTGTCCGGGTCCAGATCGATCGCATCGATAATGGCCTGGGTGTAGGCGTTGCTGACCTGGTGCGTGACGTAGCGGTCCATCGCGGTCCAGTCCCATTCGGGCTGGGCTTCCTGCCATGCATCGACCACGAGCTGGAGGCCGCCGTCGAGCAGTCCCTTCGTGTCGGTGTTCATGCCGTCGATGCCGCCCACGCACAACTCGTGGTGCTCGGTGCCGGCGCGCATCACGCCGCCCACCACCCGGTGTGCTCCCGGGTGCTCGTCGGCGGGCCCCAGGACGGCCGCCGCAGCCCCGGACCCCAGCGTCAGCGTGGCGAACTCCCGGTTAAAGTCATCGCGCGTTGTCTCGGGCCGCTGCAGCCGGGCCAGGGTGGCCTCCTGCGTCAGCTGGGCGTCCTCGCCGTTGACAATGACGGCGTACCTTATCTGGCCCGAATCGATCATGTTGGCTGCCAGGGTCAGGGCATTCACGAAGCCCAGGCAGGCGTTGGCAAGGTCGAAGTTCATGGCCGACGACGGCAGGCTCAGGCCGTGGTGGATCTTCACCGCCACTGAGGGTTCAAGGTTGCGCCGGGTCACCGAGGTGTTGATCAGCAGTCCGACCTCCGAGGCTTCGATGCCGGCCTCGGCGAGGGCCTTGGCGCCCGCCTCCACCGCGGCGTCGTCGAACGACGTTCCAGCAGCCCACCACCGGCGGTGCGTGATGCCTGCCACGCGCTCAAGCAGCCGCGGAGGAAACTTGAGGCGCTGCAGGGTCGATGCCAGCCGCCGGTCAAATTCCGTGGAGCTCACGATCCTGGGAGCCTCGACGCTGCTCACCGAGAGCAGCGCGGTGTTGCTGTGGCGGAAGGTTGCATTACCTGCCAATTCAAGCCCCTCTTCGTATTCGTCCCGCGTTCCTGCGGTGACCGTACCCACATCTGCGCAGGCTCAAGAGCTTAACTATGCCTTTGCCGTGCCGGAACACGCATATCCACCCCCGGTGCCCGTGCCGGTTCCCGGGTGCTGCTGCCGGGAAATGTCGGTCCTGCGCAGTAGATTGTAGTGACCCGGTTCCAGCAAAATGCCCTACCCGCTCCAGGAGACCAGAAAAGCCTTGCACCTCAAAAGCCTCACCGTCCGGGGGTTCAAGTCCTTTGCGTCCGCCACCACCTTCGACTTCGAACCCGGCGTCACCGCCGTCGTGGGTCCAAACGGATCCGGCAAGTCCAACGTGGTGGACGCCCTGGCGTGGGTCATGGGCGAGCAAGGGGCCAAAACCCTGCGCGGCGGCAAGATGGAGGACGTCATTTTTGCCGGTACGTCCGGGCGTCCGCCGCTGGGCCGCGCCCACGTTTCGCTCACCATCGACAACACCGATGGCGCACTCCCCATCGAGTACAGCGAAGTCACGATTTCCCGGACGCTGTTCAGGACGGGCGGATCCGAATATGCCATCAACGGCGCAGGCTGCCGCCTGCTGGACATTCAGGAACTGCTCTCCGATTCCGGCCTGGGCCGTGAAATGCATGTCATTGTGGGCCAAGGCCAGCTGGACCGCGTCCTGCACGCCACTCCCGAGGACCGCCGCGGCTTCATCGAGGAGGCGGCCGGGATCCTCAAGCACCGGCGCCGCAAGGAACGGACGGTACGGAAGCTTGAGGCCATGCAGGCCAACCTCCAGCGCCTGACCGACCTCACCGGCGAGATCCGGCGGCAGCTCACGCCCCTTGGGAAGCAGGCCGAGGTGGCCCGCCGAGCGCAGCGGGTCCAGTTCGACGTCCGGGACGCGCGGGCGCGCCTGCTCGCCGACGACCTGGTGCAGCTGCAGCAGGCCCTGGAGCAGGACGTGGCGGACGAAGCGGCGCTCAAGGCGCGCCGGACCGCCGTCGAACAGGAACTCGAGGCCGGGCGCAGGCAGCAGGCAGCGTTGGAGCAGCTCGCAGCCGAGGCCACGCCGCGGCTCAATGCCGCCAGGGACACCTGGTACCGGCTGTCCACGGCGCGTGAACGGCTTCGGGCGCTCGGCTCGCTTGCCACGGAACGGAGCCGCCTGCTGGGTTCCGACGATGCCGCGCCGTCTTCCGGCCGCGACCCCGAACAGCTGGAGCGCCAGGCAGCCCGGGTGAGGCAGGAACTGGCCGAACTCGAACAGGACATCCAGTCCAGGCGGAGCACCCTGGACGCGGCCAGCGCAGCGAAAGTGGAAGCGGAGCGGGCTGCGCAGGCCGAGGACCAGCGGCTCACCGCCCAGCTCCGTGCCGCGGCGGACCGGCGCGAGGGCCTGGCGCGGCTGGCCGGCCAGGTCGCGGCGGCCCGGTCCCGGGTGGAGTCCGCGCAGGCGGAACTTGGAAGGCTGCGCGAATCCCTTGCCGCCGGAACCGAACGCCGGGCCCGTGCCCAGGCCGAGTTCACGGCGCTGGAAAACCAGGTGGCCGGCGTGGAGGAGGGAGAGGAATCCCTTGACGCCGATTATGAGGCCGCCAGCGATGTCCTGGACGCCGTGCTGGGGGAGATCGCGGACCTCAAAGCCGCCGTCAACGAGGGGGTCCGCAAGCGGGACGCCCTCGCCGCGCGCCTCGATGCCCTGAAGCTCGGCCTTGACCGCAAGGACGGTGCCAGGCACGTGCTGGCGTCCGGGCTCCCCGGCGTGCAGGAAAGCCTTGCTGCCGGGATCACCGTGCAGGCCGGGTTCGAGCCGGCCATCGCCGCCGCCCTGGGGGAAGTGTCCGAGGCAGTGCTCGTCCAGGACGGGGAGGCAGCGGCCGCTGTGCTGGGACGGCTCAAGGACGACGACGCCGGGCGGGCGTCGCTGCTCCTCGCATCGGCGGCGGCACTCCACCAGGGAGATGGCCCGCACGTGACGCTGCCTGAGGGAGCGCAGTGGGCCGCCGGCCTGGTCGATGGGCCTTCGGGGCACGTCTCCCTGGTCCGGCACCTGCTGTCCCGGACCGCCGTCGTGACCGGCATCGACGCCGCGGCTGCCCTGGTTGCTGCACTGCCGGACATGACAGCGGTCACCCGCGAAGGGGACGTCTTCACCGCCGTCTCCGCCACGGGTGGCTCTGCCAAAGCGCCGTCCCTCCTTGAGGTGCAGGCGGCGGTGGACGACGCCGAGCGCGGGCTTTCGGCGGTCACGGCGGACCTGGAGCGGAACAGATTCGCCCTGGCAGCCGCGGAGGCACGGCGCACGGGAGCGCAGGAGGAGGCGGCCGCTGCGCTCGACAAGCTGCACGAATCCGATGCCCGGCTCGCTGCCGTAGCCGAACGTTTGGGCCACCTGAACTCTGTCCTGCGCAGCGCCGTTGGCGAGAGCGAACGGCTGGCAGCGTCCCTGGCACGGGCCGAAGGCAACGTCGCGGCGGAGGAGGAAGCGCTCGCCGCCGTCGCTACCCGGTTGGCCGCGGCGCAGGAAGCGCCGGTGGAAGAGGAACCGTCCACGGAGCAGCGCGACGCCCTGGCGCGTGCAGCCTCCGCCGCCCGCGCCGCCGAGGTGGAGGCACGGCTGTCCCTCCGCAGTGCCGAAGAGCAGCTGGTGGCCACCCGCAACAGGGTGGCGTCCCTGGAACGCGCCGCCGCCACGGAACGCCGCGCCCGTGAGGAGGCGGCAGAGCGCGCCCGCCGCCGCCGCATCCAGGCCCGGCGCGCGGCCGCCGTTTCCTCGGGGGTGGAACTGGCTCTTGGCTATGTGGACGTCTCCGTGGACCGTGCCCGGCACGAACGGGACCTGGCCGAGGAGAACCGCGAGCTGCGCGACCGCGGCCTGCGGGAGATTCGGGAAGCGAACGATGCCCTGGCCAGGGAGCTGGCCCAACTCACCGACAACGTGCACCGCGACGAACTCGCCCGGGCCCAGCAGCGCGCCAGGATCGAGGCGGTGGAAACCCGCTCCGTGGATGAGCTGGGCATCACCCCCGAAGCGCTGGTCACCGAATTCGGGCCGCACGTGCCGGTGCCCGTTCCGGCGGAGGAATCCGGTGACAAATGGGCGGCCCTGCGGGCCCCGGTTGACGCGGACGGGGAAGAAATCAGGGATGGCAAGCCCTATGTCCGGCAGGAGCAGGAGAAACGGCTGCGGAAGGCTGAGCGGGATCTCGCAAGCCTGGGCAAGGTCAATCCCCTGGCGCTGGAGGAGTTCGCGGCGCTGGAGGAGCGGCACCAGTTCCTCAGCACCCAGCTCGAGGACCTGAAGGCCAGCCGGCGGGATCTGCTGGACATCATCAAGGAAGTGGATGAGAGGGTCCAGCGGGTCTTTGCCGAAGCGTTCGAGGACACCCAGGCCCAGTTCGTCCGGGTTTTCGGGCGGCTCTTTCCCGGCGGCGAGGGACGCCTGGTTTTGACCGACCCGGCGGACATGCTCACCACCGGCATCGAAGTGGAGGCCCGCCCTGCGGGCAAGAAGATCAAGCGGCTGTCCCTGCTCTCCGGCGGCGAACGCTCCCTGACCGCAGTGGCGCTGCTGGTGGCCATTTTCAAGGCGCGGCCCTCGCCCTTCTACGTCATGGACGAGGTGGAGGCGGCATTGGATGACACCAACCTTGGCTTACTCATCACCATTTTCGAAGAACTCCGGGAATCGAGCCAGCTCATCGTCATTACGCACCAGAAGCGGACCATGGAAGTGGCGGACGCGCTGTACGGGGTCACCATGAGGGGCGACGGCGTCTCCACTGTCATCAGCCAGCGGTTGGGGGCCGAGGTATAGCGGCAGGTCAGCTGCCTGATGGCTGCCGGAAGCGGGCGGGCCGTTTGTGAGAAGCTAGGGGAGTGAACGACATCCTTCCCATTGTCCTGTCCATTCTTGCTGCGCTGGTGGTCATCGGCGGGCTGATTCCGGTCCTGCTCAAGACGCGGAGGAACATCACCCGCTACCCGGGCACCAGGGATGCCAACGACCCCGAAATCCGCTCCGGCGGAAGCACGGCGGTGGCGGACCGCGAGGGAACCATCGAGGGCACGGTTCCGCAGGGTGTGGACCTCGACGGGCTGGACACCACCACCGTTCCGGACAATGCGGCCGGGCTGGAAACCATTCCCGTCGAAACCCCGCTGCCCGTCGCCGGCCGCCTGGCCCGCCTGCGGGAACGGCTGGCCCGCTCCAACAACGTCATGGGCAAGGGCCTGCTGGCGCTGCTGTCCAGCGACCGGATCGACGAGAGCGTCTGGGATGAAGTGGAGGAAACCCTCCTCCTCGCGGACCTGGGCACTGAACCCACCATGCAGCTGGTGGACGCCCTCCGGGAGCGCGTCAAGGTACTGGGCACCCGCACCCCGGAACACGTCAAGACCATGCTCCGGGAAGAACTCATCAAGCTTGTGGACCCCACCATGGACCGCAGCCTCAACGTGCAGCGGCACGCCGATAAGCCCGCCGTGATGATGGTGGTGGGCGTGAACGGCGTGGGCAAGACCACCACCGTGGGCAAGCTGGCACGTGTGCTGGTGGCCGAGGACAAGGACGTCCTGCTGGGCGCCGCGGACACCTTCCGCGCCGCTGCCGCTGAGCAGCTGGCCACGTGGGGCCAGCGCGTGGGCGTTCCCACCGTGAAGTCCGACATCGACGGCGCCGACCCTGCCTCGGTTGCCTACGAGGCAGTGAAAGCCGGTATCGAGCAGGAAGTCGACGTGGTCATGATCGACACCGCCGGGCGCCTGCAGAACAAGGTGGGCCTGATGGACGAACTGGGCAAGGTCAAGCGCGTCGTGGAGAAGCTGGCCGAGGTGGACGAGGTCCTGCTGGTGCTCGATGCCACCACCGGCCAGAACGGCCTGAACCAGGCGCGGGTCTTCTCGGAGGTAGTCAACATCACCGGCATCGTCCTGACCAAGCTGGACGGAACCGCCAAGGGCGGCATCGTCGTCGCCATCCAGAAAACCCTCGGCGTGCCCGTCAAGCTCATTGGACTGGGCGAAGGCGCCGACGACCTGGCCCCCTTCGACACCGAAGGCTTTGTTGACGCCCTGCTGAACTGACCTGCAAAACTCAGCTTCTGCGGTGAGCTGTTGAATAGGCAGCTGAACCGGCCTGCTGCACGAGCCTGCCGTTGCCCGCACCACAGGCTAGCTGCCTGCGGTGCGCAGTGTCTCGCGGGTGGGCAGCCAGCCGGCGGCTGCAAGGAGCATGACCCCGCCGGTCACGCCGAAAGCCCAGCCGAACCCCAGTCCGTCGGCCAGCATCCCCGCCACGAGCGGCCCAACGATCGCTCCGACGTCGGACGTCATCTGGTACACCGCCAGAACCTTGCCTCCGGACCGCGCGTTGCCGATGACATCGGCGACGGCGGCCTGCTGGGCGGGACCGAAAAGACCGGACCCGACGCCGGCGAGCGTCGACGCTGCCAGGAACCAAGGCAGGTCTGAGGTGATGCCGATGGCTGCAGTGGACAGGGCCGCCACCAGGAGGCCGGAGATCATCATGGGCTTTCGCCCCACCGAGTCCGCCAGCCGTCCCGAGAAAGTCAAGGCAGCGGCATTGCCGGCAGCGAACACTGCCAATGCCAGGCCGGCGGCCTGCGGGCCTGCTCCGAAGGCCGCCGCAGCGAACAGCGGCACCGTTGCCATCCGGACGCCAAAGGTAGCCCACCCGTTGGCAAAGCTGGAGACCAGGGCGGACCTGTAGGTTCCCACAGCCAGCGCTTCGCCAAAGCGCATGTCCGGGGCGCGGTCCTGTACTTCGGCGCCTCCCCGGCGCTGGTGGCTCAGCTGGGTCTGGACGACGAACGCGGCCACAAGCAGCGCAGCGGCATAGGCAAGGAACGGGACCCGCAGGCCCAGTCCCGCCAGCAGGCCGCCCACAATCGGCCCGCACACATTTCCGATCAGGAAGGCCGATGCGTAGGCTCCGGAAACCCTGCCCCTGCTCTTGGGCGGCGCCAGCCGCACCACCAGGGCCATTGACGCCACCGTGAACATCACAGACCCGGCCCCGCCCAGCCCGCGGAAAAGCAGCAGCTGCCAGTAGTCCTGGGCGAAGGCGCACGCCGCAGTGGACAGCGCCACGATCAGCAGCCCGGCGACATAGATGGGACGTTCCCCGCGCCTGCCGATCAGGGCGCCGCCGGCAGGGGCGAACGCCAGGCGCATGAAGGCGAAGATGGCCACGATAACGGCGGCCTCAGTGTTCCCCACCCCGAAGGTTGTTGCGAACTGCGGCAATACCGGCGCAACAAGCCCGAAGCCAAGCGCGATCAGGAACGCCGCGGCCAGCATCACCTTGATGTCGCGGGGGAGTTTCTCCCGCTGCGGCCTCAGCCGGGCCAAAAACCTCGAAGTGGCGCCGCTTGCGCGGGGTGGTGCCGTCATGGTGCAGGAGTCCTTGCTGGAAAGGGAGCCGGGTGGCTGCGCGGGTGCGGAAACATAACCGTAACAAGGCGGATATGCACCATTTACTTCCTAGAGGTTGTTGTAACAGGCCGGCAATCTAAATCCTCCGCGGGCGAAACACGCCGCCCACACACTCATTACAGGACGCAAAAAGGCGTTGGCAGGCGGAGTATTCCGCAAGATTCGATGAGAGAGGACGTGCACCATGGAACTTACCGCAGGTCACGTTTGGGTCATGGTAGCGGCAGCTCTCGTGCTGTTCATGACACCCGGTCTGGCATTTTTCTACGGCGGCATGACCCGCGCCAAGGCAGCCCTGAACATGATGATGATGAGCTTCATCTCCATCGGCATGGTGGGCGTCGTCTGGGTCCTGTGGGGCGCCTCCATGAGCTCCGGGGAAGGGTTCATGGAAATTGTGGGCAACCCGTTCGCCATATTCGGCCTTGAGGGGATCAACACCCCCGACGGCCTGATCAAGGTGGGCTACGCAGCCACCTTCGCCATCATCACCGTGGCACTGATCAGCGGGGCCATCGCCGACCGCGCCAAGTTCGGCGCCTGGTCCGTGTTCGTTCCCGTCTGGGTCACGCTGGTGTACTGCCCGCTGGCCTACATGGTGTGGGGCGGCGGCCTCTTCGGCCCCGAAGGCGCCATCGGCAAGGCCCTCGGCCCGGCCATCGACTTCGCCGGCGGCACCGTGGTCCACATCAATGCGGGTGTTGCCGCGCTGATCCTGGTCCTGATCATCGGCAACCGCAAGGGCTTCGGCAAGGACCCCAACCACCGCCCGCACAACATCCCGTTCGTCATGCTCGGCGCAGCCATCCTCTGGTTCGGCTGGTTCGGCTTCAACGGCGGCGCGGCCACCACTGCCGAACAGGGCGGCCTCATCTGGATCAACACCCTCGCAGCCCCCGCAGCAGCTATGCTCGGCTGGCTCGTCACCGAACGCATCCGCGACGGACACCCCACCTCGCTCGGTGCCGCGTCCGGCGTCGTGGCCGGCCTCGTGGCCATCACCCCCGCCTGCGCCAACGTCAGCCCGGTCGGTGCCCTTGGCCTCGGCGTGGTCGCCGGTGTCGCCTCAGCCCTCGCCGTTGGCCTGAAGTTCCGCTGGGGCTTCGATGACTCCCTGGACGTCGTCGGCGTCCACCTCGTCTCCGGCATCATCGGCACCGTGGCCCTGGGCTTCATCGCACTGCCCACCGACGGTGTTGGCGGCGGCCTCTTCTACGGCGGCGGACTCACCCAGCTGTGGGCGCAGCTCGCGGCAGCCGGAATCGCCATTGCCTACTCAGCGGTCCTGACGTCCATCATTGCGCTGGCCATCCACAAGACCATGGGCTTCCGGGTCTCGCAGGAACAGGAAACGGTGGGTGTGGACCTCAGCCTGCACGCCGAGACTGCCTACGAGTTCGGTCTCAGCGGCCACGGTGGAAGCTTCCAGCCGCTGCACGACATGATCACCGGCAAGGGCCAGGGCGAGACGGTCCAGGCAGCATCCGGTGCGCAAAAGGCACAGCAGGCAACAGGTAAGGAAAGCGTGGGGGCATGAAACTGATCACTGCAATCGTCAGGCCGGAAAAGCTCGAAGCCATCAGGGAGGGCCTGGAAGCCTACGGCGTGCAGGGCCTGACCGTCAGCGCGGCAAGCGGGTACGGCCGGCAGCGCGGCTACACCGAGGTCTACCGCGGAGCGGAATACAACGTGGACCTCCTGCCAAAGATCCGGGTGGAAGTCCTGGCCACGGACGAACAGGCCGACGACATTCTGGACGTGATCATTGCCAGTTCCAACACCGGCCGGGCCGGGGACGGCAAGGTCTGGACCATGGACGTCCATGAGGCAGTGCGCGTCCGGACCGGGGAACGCGGAGTGGCCGCCATCTAGGCGGGCGGCACGGTCCCCAGCAGGGCAACAACTGAAGACTGATGCAGGACGGGCGGGAACCGAAAGGTTCCCGCCCGTCCTGTCTGCCGTGAAAGCTCAGTCCTTGTGCCGGTTGGTGGGCCACGACGCCGGGCTTACCGATCCGGCGTCGTACTCCTCCAAGGGAACTTTGCCCTGTTCCCAGGCCTTGAGCACGGGCTCGACAATCCGCCAGCAGTCCTCGGCAGTGTCGCTTCGGACGGACAGCAGCGGGTCGCCGGTCAGGACACCTTCCAGCACTTCACCGTAGGGCAGGAGCTCGGAGGCGCTCAGTTCCGCTTCCAGGGTGACCCGGCCCAGGCTGAAGATGTTTCCGGGACCGTTGACGTCGACGTCGAACTCCAGCGTGTCCGGACCAAAGCCGATCCGCAGCTGGTTGGGGGAGTCCACCCCGGTAAAGCCCTGCGGGAGGTGGGGCACCGGAAGGAAGGTGACCACCGCTTCCTTCCGCTTGTCGCCCAGGGCCTTGCCAGAACGGAGGATGAAGGGGACGCCCCGCCAGCGCCAGTTGTCGATGTCCACCTGGATCTCGGCGAGGGTTTCCGTGCCCCGCGCAGGATCCACCCCGTCCTCCTTCGCATAGTCCGGCACCTCCTTGCCTGCCACCGAACCCGCCGTGTAGCGGGCCCGCCGCGTTGAGTCGGTGAAGGGGGCCCTGACGCTGCTGGCGCGGAGGACGGCGGAGACCGCGTCCCGGAGGTCGCGCTCGCCGATGGTGGCAGGCGGTTCAATCGCCATGATGGCCATGACCTGCAGGAGGTGGCTCTGGATCATGTCACGGAGCGCGCCGGCGCCGTCGTAGTAGCGGGCACGGCCTTCCAGCGCCAGGTCCTCGTCGAAGAAGATCTCCACCTTTTCCACGTGCTGCCTGTTCCAGACGGGTTCAAGGAAGTTGTTGGCGAACCGCAGTCCCAGGATGTTCAGGACCGTGGCCTTGCCCAAAAAGTGGTCCACCCGGTGGATGTGGTCCTCCGGGACGAGGCGGCTCAGGGTCCGGTTCAGGGAACGGGCCGACTCCTCACTGGAGCCGAACGGCTTCTCCATCACCAGGCGGGTGCCTTCCGGCACCTCCGCAGGCTGGAGCGTCTCGCAGGCCAGTTGGCTGATCCGGGGCGGAAGGGCGAAGTAGACGGCCACCGGGCCCTGCAGCCCGGCGAGCAGGGCAGCAAGGGCACCCTTGGCCGTGACGTCCACCTGGTGGTAGTCCGTCTCCTTCTGCATGGCCTCCAGGGCGTCTTTCCCCGGCTGGTCTGCTGTGCCGGCCGCCGCGGCAAAGGACGACTCCACCCGCTCCCGCCACTGTTCCGGTGTCCACGGATCCGAACCCGCGCCCACCAGGCTGAGGCCCTCCGCCCGGCCTGCCGCAACAAGGCGGGCGAGGCCCGGCAGGAGGAGTCGGCCGGTGAGGTCGCCCGAGGCGCCGAGGATGAGCAGGGTCTTGACAGTTGTTTGGCTCGTCATTTTGCCAGCATGCCATCTACCGTGCCTGACTTGATACCCTAGATAGTCGAGTCCCGATCATCTCCTGAAAGAAGTTCACGGCGCGTGTTCAATTCACTCTCTGACCGGTTGACAGCAACCTTCAAGAATCTCCGCGGCAAGGGCCGCCTGACGGAGGCCGATGTTGATGCCACTGTCCGCGAGATCCGCCGTGCCCTTTTGGACGCCGACGTCGCCGTTCCGGTGGTCCGGGAGTTCACCGGGCGGGTCCGCGAACGGGCGCTGGGCGCCGAGGTATCGGCTGCGCTGAACCCGAGCCAGCAGATCGTCAAGATCGTCAACGAGGAACTCCAGGAGATCCTCGGCGGCGAGACCCGCAGGATCCGGCTGGCAAAGAACGGCCCCACGGTCATCATGCTCGCCGGCCTCCAGGGCGCGGGCAAGACCACCCTCGCCGGCAAGCTGTCGAAGTGGCTGAAGGCCCAGGGCCACAGCCCCATACTGGTGGCCTGCGACCTCCAGCGCCCCAATGCTGTCACCCAGCTCCAGGTGGTGGGCCAGCGCGCCAATGTGCCGGTCTTCGCCCCGCACCCCGGAGCCACCTCCACCGAGCTGGACCAGCCCGCCGGTGACCCGGTCGCCGTCGCCCGTGCCGGCGTCGAGGAAGCCCGCCAGAAGCTGCACGACGTCGTCATCGTCGACACCGCCGGACGCCTCGGCGTGGACGCCGGCATGATGGAGCAGGCCCGCCAGATCCGCCGCGCCATCGTGCCCAACGAAGTCCTGTTCGTGATCGACTCCATGATCGGCCAGGACGCCGTCAACACGGCGCTTGCCTTCGATGAAGGCGTCAACTTCACTGGCATCGTGCTGTCCAAGCTCGACGGCGACGCCCGGGGTGGTGCCGCGCTCTCCGTCGCGTCGGTCACCGGCAAGCCCGTCATGTTCGCTTCCACCGGTGAAGGCCTGGACGACTTCGAGCTGTTCCACCCGGACCGGATGGCCTCGCGCATCCTGGACATGGGTGACATCCTCACGCTCATCGAGCAGGCCGAAAAGGCCTGGGACAAAGACGAAGCTGCCCGCATGGCGAAGAAGTTCGCCGACCAGGAAGACTTCACCCTCGAAGACTTCCTGGCCCAGATGCAGCAGATCCGCAACATGGGCTCCATGAAGAAGATGCTCATGATGATGCCGGGCGCGCAGAACATCCGGCAGCAGCTGGAACAGTTCGACGAGCGGGAGATCGACCGCGTCGAGGCGATCGTCCGGTCCATGACCCCCCACGAGCGGCTGGCCCCCAAGATCATCAACGGCTCACGCCGCGCCCGCATCGCCCGTGGTTCCGGTGTCCACGTCTCCGAGGTCAACGGCCTGCTGGAGCGCTTCGCCCAGGCCCAGAAGATGATGAAGAAGATGGCCCAGGGCGGCATGCCGGGAATGCCCGGGATGCCCGGCCTGCCCGGAGCCGGCGGCGGTGCGCGCAAGAACGCCAAGAACGCGCCGAAGAAAAAGCCAAAGTCCGGAAACCCGGCGAAGGCTGCGCAGGAGCGTAAGGAAGCCGAAGCCCGCCGTGCCAACGCTGCCAAGGCGCTGCCCACAGGAGCGGCCTTCGGCCAGCAGGGCGGCGACTTCGACCCGTCCCAGCTGAACCTTCCCAAGGGCTTCGACAAGTTCATGGGCAAGTAGCAGTTCCCCAACATCGGGAAGCGCCAGGTGACGTTTTGACTGCTCAAGACGACACCTGGCGCTTTTTCGTTGGGATGTCGGCACCGTGGAATAGGGTTGGGACATGTTCAAGCAGAGGGTAGTGTTCGTGCACGGCGCCGGTACCTTTGGCGCCGCCGCATGGCCCCGCCAGCACGGCATGGCACTGGCCTATGATGCCCTGTTCCTCCGCAGGCACGGCTACGATTCCGCCGCGGAGCCGCTGGAATCCTCCTTCACGGAAGACACCGCGATCATCCTGGGGTCGCTTGCCGACGATGGCCGCGGGGCCGCCGGCGGACATGTGGTGGCACACTCCCAGGGGGCGATCCCCGCCATGATGGCCGCGGTGGAACGTCCGGACCTGGTCTTTTCGCTGACCCTGGTGGAGCCGGCCTGCCTGTCGCTGACGGCGGAGCTGCTTACCACGGCCGCGCACATCAGCCTGATGCAGCCGCTTTTCGACGTCCGCCACCAGCTCAGTGACGAGGACTTCCAGCGCGAATTCGTCCGCCGCGTCTACGCCACCGACCTCCAGCAGCTTACCACCATCGAGGAAAAACGCTCCGCCCGCAGGCTCAGGCTCCAGGCGCCATCCTGGGAGGCGCCGCTGCATATTGTTCCCGGTGTCCCCACGCTGGTCCTGACTGGTGGCTGGGAGCCGCTTTACGAGGAAATTGCCGGGTACCTCAGGGAGACCGGTGCCCTGCACCGCGTTGCCGCGGGAGGGCACCGGCCCCAGGACTCCCTGGACGGGGACCGGGTCATCCGCCAGTTCATCAGCGGGGTCAGCCGGAGCCAGCCCGCCCGGGCGTCCTAGCTGCCGGCAGCGACCGTCGGCTCCGGCAGGTACACCTTGCCGCCCTTGGCCAGGAACTCCTGGCTCTTCTCCCGCATGCCGGAGGCCATGTCCGCCAGTGCCGCCTGCGAGTCTGCCGACCCGTATTCGTCACGGATATCCTGGCTGATCCGCATGGAGCAGAACTTGGGCCCGCACATGGAACAGAAGTGCGCCGTCTTGGCTGGTTCAGCGGGAAGCGTCTCGTCGTGGAACGCCTCCGCGGTCACAGGATCCAGGGACAGGGCGAACTGGTCGCGCCAGCGGAATTCGAACCGTGCCTTGGACAGGGCATCGTCCCGTTCGTGCGCCCCCGTGTGGCCCTTGGCCAGGTCCGCCGCGTGCGCCGCGATCTTGTAGGTGATGACACCCGTCTTGACGTCGTCCTTGTTGGGCAGCCCCAGATGTTCCTTTGGTGTGACGTAGCAGAGCATGGCTGTCCCGTACCGGGCAATCTCGGTGGCGCCGATTGCCGACGTGATGTGGTCGTAGCCGGGAGCGATGTCGGTGACCAGCGGGCCCAGGGTATAGAAGGGCGCACCCTTGCACAGCTCCTGCTGCCGTTCCACGTTCTCACGGACCAGGTGGAAGGGAACGTGGCCCGGCCCCTCCACCATCACCTGGACGTCATACTCCCAGGCCCGCTGCGTCAGCTCGGCGAGCGTGTCCAGCTCCGCGAACTGCGCGGCGTCGTTGGCGTCCGCCGTGGAACCGGGGCGGAGGCCGTCACCCAGCGAGAAGGCGACGTCGTATTTGGCGAAGATTTCGCACAGCTCATCGAAGTGCGTGTACAGGAAGTTCTCCTGGTGGTGGGCCAGGCACCAGCCCGCCATGATGGAGCCACCGCGCGAGACAATGCCGGTGACGCGGTTGGCGGTCAGCGGAACATAGCGGAGCAGCACGCCAGCGTGGATGGTCATGTAGTCCACACCCTGTTCGCACTGTTCGATCACCGTGTCCCGGAAGATCTCCCAGGTGAGGGCGTTGGCCTCGCCGTTGACCTTTTCCAGCGCCTGGTAGATCGGCACCGTCCCGATCGGCACGGGGGAGTTGCGGATGATCCACTCCCGCGTGGTGTGGATGTCGTCGCCGGTGGAGAGGTCCATGACGGTGTCGGCACCCCACTGGGTGGCCCACTGCAGCTTGTCCACCTCCTCCGCGATGGAGCTCGTCACCGCGGAGTTGCCAATGTTCGCGTTGATTTTCACCAGGAAAGCCTTGCCAATGATCATCGGCTCGGATTCCGGATGGTTGATGTTGTTCGGGATGATGGCCCTGCCGGCAGCAACCTCGCTGCGGACCAGCTCAACGTCGCAGTTTTCGCGCAGCGCCACGAACCGCATTTCCTGAGTGACGATTCCCTGCCGGGCATAGTGCATCTGCGTCACCGTCCGGCCGTCGACGGCGCGGCGGGGCACCGGCTGTGCGCCCTTCCACTCCGCGGAGGCGGCGCCGCGGCGTACGGCCGACCGGCCGTCATCGAGCAGGTTGCGCTCCCGGCCGCCGTAGGGCTCGGTGTCCCCGCGCGCCGCGATCCACTCTGCGCGGAAGGGCTGCAGCCCGCGGACGGGGTCGCTGCCGGGCCCCGCAGTCCGGTAAGTCCGGAAGGGTGCGTTCGGCTGGCCGTTGGGTGACGGTTCAAGGGCAATTTCCGTCACAGGTACCCGGATCCCGGACGCCTCATCCGCAAGGTAGGCGAGGGAATGGGACTTCAGGGACTGGGTCACGGGCTGTTCCGATGCGTCGCCGGGCTCCCCGGCGGACGGCAGCAGGGCAGGGTTCAACTGGGTGTTTTGCGTACTCAAGGGAATACTCACTTCCTTCGCCGGCATTACCCGGACAGGTTCAACGGTCGCAGGCTGCGTCAGCCCGATCTCAGCCCCTGCAAGGGCACCCGTGTGGTCAGGAACGAAGCTACCACAGGCCCCTGAACCGGGCTTGTCATAATTGCGGTGCTAGCCTGACCGGGCATCGAAAGGAGCGCCATGGCAGACATCATCCACTTCCGTGGACCCGTCCTGACCGCACCGGACCGGGTGCGGCATGGACTTTGGTCGGTGGACGGAAGGCTCACGTTCAACAAGCCGGACACTCCTCCCGGCCGGATACTCGACGGCTGGGTCCTGCCGGGCTTCGTGGACGCCCACTGCCACATCGGCCTGGGCCCCGCAGGCCCTGTGGAGCCCGCAGCCGCCAGGGACCAGGCGCAGGCGGACCTCAACGCCGGAACCCTCCTGGTCCGGGACGCCGGCTCGCCGGCGGATACCCGCTGGATGCAGGGTGGCAGGGACTTCCCGGTGTTGATCCGTGCCGGGCGCCATATCGCCCGGACGCGCCGCTACCTGCGGGGCTTCGCTGAGGAAGTTGAACCGGACGGCCTCGTGGAGGCCGTCCGCAAGCAGGCGCGCGACGGCGACGGCTGGGTCAAGCTGGTGGGGCGACTGGATTGACCGCAGCGCCGGCGACCTGGCGCCGTCGTTTCCCGCCGCCGTCGTACGCGATGCCGTCCAGGCGGCGCACGACGAAGGCGCCCGGGTGACGGCGCACTGCTTCGCCGAAGACACCCTGGACCAGGTGCTGGACGCCGGCATTGACTGCGTCGAGCACGCCACCGGGCTCCTGCCCCGCCACCTGCCCCGGTTCGTGGAGCAGGGCGTACCGATCGTGCCCACGCTCATCAATATCGCCACCTTCCCCGACATTGCTGCGCAGGCGGATCCCAAGTTCCCACGCTATGCCGCGCACATGCGCGCCCTGTGGGAACGCAGGCTCGAGCGGGTGGCGGAAGCCCATGCCGCGGGCGTGCGCATCTTTGCCGGTACCGACGCCGGCAGCGTGATCCGGCACGGCAGGATCACGGACGAAATCCTGGCCCTGCACGGCGCCGGCCTGCCCATGGACGCGGCCCTCGACTCCGCCTGCTGGGCAGCACGAACGTGGCTGGGAGCGCACGGAGTGGAGGAAGGGGCCCGCGCCGACGTCGTCGTATGCCGGGAAGACCCGCGGGCGGTACCGGAGACCATTCATGCGCTGGAGCACGTGGTGCTGGGCGGGCGGATCATTCGCTGACAAACGGCTCGCAGGGACTTGGAATAAATTGAAGCTTCAAGTAATTTTAAGAGGTGACAGGCCGCCAATGGGACGGCCGCCAATGCTAGGAGCGTTCAATGACCGCATCAGCCAGCAGCCAGGATCTTCTTCCTGCCGACCTCGCCATGGGCACCGTGATGCTCAAGGTGGGCGACATGAAGGTCATGACCGACTACTACCAGCGTGCGCTGGGCCTTGAGGTGGTGGCCGAGCAGGACGGCGGGCTCTACCTTGGCCGCCTGGGCAGGCCGTTGGTCCACCTCGCGCTACCCCGGACTGCACCTTCCCGGCAGGGGAGAAGCAGGCCTGTTCCACACTGCGCTGCTTTTCGAGGACCAGGCTTCCCTCGCCGCCACCGTCGCTACTGCTGCCCAGTACGAGCCGCGGGCCTTCACGGGCAGTGCCGACCACCTGGTCAGTGAAGCGTTCTACTTCACCGACCCCGAGGGCAACGGCATCGAGCTGTACTGGGACCGCCCCCGCAGCAACTGGTCCTGGAATGGGACCGACGTGGTCATGGACAGCCTGGCGCTCCCGCCGCAGCGCTACCTTGAGCAGTACCTCACCGAGGAGTCCCTGGAGGGCCAGCGGCAGACGGCGGCCGGCGTAGGCCACGTCCACCTCCAGGTTGGCGATGTGCAGACCGCCCGCGACTTCTATGTGGGGACGCTCGGTTTCGAAAAGACCGCAGGTTGGCACGGGCAGGCGCTTTTCGTCTCCGCAGGCCGCTACCACCACCACATGGCCATGAACGTCTGGAACAGCCGCGGCGCTACCGCGCAAGGACACCCTTGGGCTGGGCGAGGTGCTCATCGAGGTACCTTCCGGCGACGACGTCGGGGCGCTGACCGACCGCCTGAAGGTTGCCGGGGTGCCCGCCCACCACACCGGTGCGGAGCTCCGGTTCGAGGACCCGTGGCGGAACCGGATCCGCGTCGCCGTCCGCTGATTGATCCCGCTCCGGGCGGCACTGAGCGGGAGGCCCGCGGGTGTGCGCCACCGCCCCGCAGCTACTAGGCTGATTCCGTACGGCCGGGCGGCAGGCAGCGCCCGGCGCGCAGCTCCGCCAACGGAAGAAGGGCACCAGCCATGGGCTTCACCGAGATCTTTGTCGCCACCCATGACGCCGCGCTGAAACGCGCCGACCTCCTTGATGAAGGACGCAGCTCCGGGGACGGTGCTGCTGCCAGCCAGGCGGTGCGGATCCAGGGCATCAGCGACTTCGAGGTGGAGCAACTCGGTGATCTCGCCGGGACGGCCGTCCATGCGGGGCCGATTATGAGCTGACCATGGTCGATGTCGCCAGCGACTCCTCCTTGCCGTTCCGCTACCATGGTCCGGGCCCTTGCTGACTTGCTCACCTATGAAACCGAGGGTGAAGGCAACGTCCTTGATGACGTGGCGGAGCAATGGGCCGCCCAGGAGGACATGCCGTTTGGTGCCGCCCAGGCGCGGGCGTACGTGCAGCAGCTGGCGGAACTTGCTGCCGGAATCGACGATTCCGAACGGACCGGACTGTACGTCTGGTCCGCCTGACCCGTCCCCGCCCGTTCGTGGAACCTTCCGGCGGCCCGCCGGCAGTCTTCGGGCTGCCTGCTGCGCCACGGACTGCAGCGCCAAGTCGAAATAACAGCGCTCATCTGGCACAATAAACAGGTACTCGATCTGCGTGGCCCCTCTCTCCGCGTCCGGATCCTGTCCTTCGAGCCCGCAAGTATGGCCCGCCCCACGGGTGCAGAAAGCCGGGTTCACCCCTTTTCTGAAACAGGAGTGACCACAAAAGTGGCCGTAAAGATTCGCCTTAAGCGCTTCGGCAAGATGCGCGCCCCGTACTACCGCATCGTCGTCGCGGACTCACGCACCAAGCGTGACGGCCGCGCCATCGAGGAGATCGGCAAGTACCACCCCACCGAAGAGCCCTCGTACATCGAGGTCAACTCCGAGCGTGCACAGTACTGGCTCTCCGTCGGCGCACAGCCGTCCGAGCAGGTTGCCGCGATCCTGAAGATCACCGGTGACTGGCAGAAGTTCAAGGGCCTGCCGGGCCAGGAAGGCACCCTCAAGACCAAGGTCTCGAAGGAAGCCTTCGTTGCCCCGGAAAAGGGCTCGGTCATCATCCCGGAAGCCATCACCAAGAAGGCTTCCAAGTCTGACGCTGCCGAGGCCCCGGCGGACGCCGAAGCTGAGACCACCGAGGCTGAGTAGATTGCTGGCAGAAGCGCTGGAGCACCTGGTCCGCGGAATCGTTGATTCCCCGGACGACGTCAAGGTCAGTTCCAAGAGCAACCGCCGCGGGGACACCCTCGAGGTGCGCGTTCACCAGGACGACCTCGGACGGGTGATCGGCCGCCAGGGCCGCACCGCGCGCGCTCTGCGCACCGTGGTGGCTGCACTGGCCGGCGGCGAACCGGTACGGGTCGACGTCGTCGACACCGACCGTCGCCGCTGAGCGCTCGGCAATACCAGTTTTTGCTCCGGCCCCTCCACCACAGGTGGAGGGGCCGGAGTTCTTTCACAACAAAGTGCTTTCAGCAGAAACACCCCAACGCGGAACAGAGGAACAGATGCAGCTTCAGGTGGCACGGATTGGCAAGCCGCACGGCATTCGCGGGGAAGTCACCGTCCAGGTGCTGACCGACGCCCCGGAGGACCGGTTTGTCCCCGGCACGGAGTTCGTGGTTGAGCCTGCCACGGCAGGGCCCCTGACCGTCAGCAGTGCCCGGTGGAACAAGGACATCCTGCTGCTCGGTTTCGAGGAAGTGGCGGACCGGAACCAGGCCGAGACCCTCCGCGGAGCCAAGCTCTTCATTGAAACCGAAGAGCTGGACGAGGACGACGACGAGGGCTGGTACGAGCATGAACTGGTCGGCCTGGAAGCCCGGGTCGGGTCGCAGGTGGTGGGCAAGGTGACAGCCCTGAACACGATGCCGGTCCAGGACCTGCTGGTGGTCACCACCCCGGGCGGCGACGAGATCCTCATCCCGTTCGTGGAGCAGATCGTCCCCGAGGTGAACATCGAGGAAGGATTCATCCTCCTCACCCCGCCGGACGGCCTCTTCGACATCAACTCGGACGAAGCCGCCGCCCGGGAAGCCGAAGGCAACGCCTAGATGCGGATCGACGTCGTCAGTATCTTCCCCGAATACCTCGCGCCGCTCGAACTTTCACTGATCGGCAAGGCCCGCCAGGACGGCATCCTGGACCTGCATGTCCACGACCTGCGCAACTTCACCACGGACAAGCACCGTTCCGTCGACGACACCCCGTACGGCGGCGGCGCCGGCATGGTCATGAAGCCCGAGCCCTGGGCGCAGGCCCTCTCGGCAGTTGCCGGGGGACGTCCGGACCCGGACCGCAAGCCCGTGCTGATCGTCCCTTCGCCACGAGCGGTTCACCCAGGCCCTCGCCTACGAACTGGCCGAGGAGCAGCACCTCGCGTTTGCGTGCGGACGGTACGAGGGCATCGACGAGCGGGTCATCGAATGGGCGCAGGAGCACTTCACTGTCCGTCCGGTGAGCCTGGGCGACTACGTCCTCAACGGCGGGGAAGTGGCCGTCCTGGCCATGGTGGAGGCCATTGGCCGGCTGCTGCCCGGGGTGGTGGGAAATCCCGAGTCGCTGGTGGAGGAATCCCACTCTGACGGGCTGCTGGAGTACCCGGTCTACACCAAGCCCTCCGTCTGGCGGGACCGCGAAGTGCCCCCGGTCCTCCTCAGCGGCAACCACGGCCGGATCGCCCAGTGGCGCCGCCACGAACAGTACCGCCGGACTGCGGAGCGCCGTCCGGACCTGCTGGAAGGGTTCGACGCCGGCAGCCTCCCGCGTGCCGACCGCACCGAACTGCACAACCTGGGCTACGACGTCGTGGACGGCAGGCTTGCCCGCCGCCCCGGGACGGCAGCTGAACAGCAGGACTAGCGCCGCCGGAATTGGCGTAACCCTGCCGTTGTGGCAAAATTAACCCTTGTGTCTGCTGGGTCCGCACCTGCCACAGGGGGTTGCGCGGCCAACAGCCGGACAACCGGCCCCATCAACCCTTGAAGCGGCCGGGACTTTACTTCGGCGGAGAGACCCGGCCTGCATTCCAGCAGCCCGACTTGCCTGCCGTGACCCAAAGTGAATGACCTGTGGCGTTCACCAGGAGTGCAATCATGCATATTCTCGATTCCGTCGATGCAGCCTCGCTGCGCAACGATGTTCCCGACTTCCGCGCGGGTGACACCCTCAAGGTGCACGTGAACATCATCGAAGGCAAGAACACCCGTGTCCAGGTCTTCCAGGGCTTCGTCCTGGGCCGCCAGGGTGACGGCGTGCGCGAAACCTTCACCGTCCGCAAGGTTTCCTTCGGTGTCGGCGTGGAGCGTACCTTCCCGGTGCACTCCCCGATCATCGAAAAGATCGAGGTTGTCACCAAGGGTGACGTCCGCCGCGCCAAGCTGTACTACATGCGTGCACTGCGTGGCAAGGCCGCCAAGATCAAGGAAAAGCGCGACTTCAGCTCCGCCAAGTAAGTCCTTACCGGACTTACCGCCAGGCAGGAGCGCGGCCGTACCCGGCAAGCGCCGGAGCAATGCACCAGCGCCAGGATACGGACCATGCACCAGACAAAACGCCAGCCCCGCAAAACGGGCTGGCGTTTTGTTTTTCTGGCGCTGCTCCTTGCCGTTGCCATCAGCGGGTTGGTGAGGTCCCTGTGGCTCGATGTGTACTTCATACCGTCCGAGTCCATGGAGCCGCTCCTGGAAGGCGGGGACCGGATCCTGGTCTCACGCACCGGCTTCCAGTCCGAGCCCATCCGGCATGGGGACGTTGTGGTCTTCGACGGTCGTGGCAGCTTTGCACCCCTGAACAGTGGCAAGGGCCCACTGGTGGACGCCGCAGCCTCGGCGATGCAATGGCTCGGGCTGACCGGCAGCGACACCACCTACGTCAAGCGGGTGATCGGCCTCCCCGGTGACACCGTGGTCTGCTGCGACGCCGGCGGGAAGGTCACTGTCAACGGGGCTGCGCTGGATGAGCCCTACATCTTCCCGGGGGATGCGCCGAGTACGCAGAAGTTCAACACGGTGGTTCCCGAGGGCAGGCTGTGGCTGATGGGGGACCATCGTTCGGTGTCCGCCGATTCACGGAGCCTGCTCGGCGCCCCCGGCGGCGGACTCGTCCCCCTGGACCGGGTCATCGGCAGGCCGGTCCAGATCCTCTGGCCGCTTGATAGATTTGCCCCAGTAGCACGGCCGCCCGTACCGGGGCCGACAACACAGAACGGACGGTAAATGCCCGAGAACCACGCGCGGAAACCTGAGCCCCGCCATGACGGCGCTTCAGAGGTACCGGCCGTTCCAGTTTCCTCCACGCCCGCTGAGGGTCCGGAGGCGTCAGAACCCGTCCACAGGCGGAACCGGCAGGGGTCCAAAGCTGCCGGGAAGTCCGCCGGCAATCCCTTGCTGGGATGGCTGAAGGAAATTGCCACCGTGGTGGTCATCGCGGTGGTGTTGTCCTTCCTCATCAAGACCTTCCTGTTCCGGGCCTTCTTCATCCCCTCCGAGTCCATGGTGAACACCCTGGACGTGGATGACCGGATCTTCGTCAACCTCCTGGTCCCCGAGCCCTTTGCCCTGAGCCGGGGGGACGTTGTGGTGTTCCGTGACACCAAGGGCTGGCTCGGTCCCGCCCCGGCCAAGGCACAGGGCCCCTTCACCTGGGTCCAGGACGGCCTGACGTTCGTAGGCCTCCTGCCGGACAATTCAGAGCAGCACCTGGTCAAGCGGGTCATCGGACTGCCGGGCGACCACGTGGTCTGCTGTGACGCGGGCGGTAAACTGACCATTAACGGGACCGCCGTCGACGAGACCTACATCAATCCCGCCGAAGTCCCGCAGGTCCGCAACTTTGACGTCACCGTCCCGGAGGGCAAGGTGTGGGTGATGGGTGATAACCGGAACCACTCCGCGGATTCCCGCGCGCACATGGAGACCGACGGTGGGTTCGTCGACCTCAAGGATCTCGAGGGCAAGGCTGCAATCATCGCCTGGCCACTGAACAGGATCAAGACGCTGGACAACTACCCGGACGTCTTCAAGAACGTCCCGGCGGCCCGCTGACCATGTCTTCCGCAGTACAGGCCTCCCCGGCCCCCGCGGCCCGTCCCGCCACCAAGCCCACGCCCCGCGGAGCCAAGGCGCCAACGTTGCGGCACGAGCGAACCTTCAAGGCCCAGGGGATACGGTTCCTGGCCGGCGTTGACGAGGTTGGCCGCGGTGCCCTCGCGGGCCCTGTCAGCGTGGGAATCGCCGTCGTGGACCTGGAGCGCCAAAAACCGCTTGCAGGCGTGCGGGACAGCAAACTCCTGAGCCCGGCTGAACGGGAACGGCTGGATCCGCTGGTGCGGCGCTGGAGCGTCGCATCCGCGGTGGGGCACGCCACCGCCGGCGAGATCGATGCGCTCGGCATCATCGCGGCCCTGCGGCTGGCCGGAACCCGGGCCTGGGGGAGCATCCTCGGCGCAGGCATTGTCCCGGAAGCGGTCCTGCTGGATGGAAGCCACAACTGGCTTTCCCCGGCGGAGCAGCTGTCCCTGTTCGACCAGCCCGTGCTGGAGACCACGTGCGAGGCCCCGGTCCACACCAAGGTAAAGGCCGACATGCAGTGCCTGAGCGTGGCCGCCGCAAGCGTCATCGCCAAGGTGGAGCGGGACCGGATGATGCGCGAACTGCACACCGAGTATCCCGACTACGGCTGGGACATCAACAAGGGTTATGCCACGGCAGCCCATCGGAACGTGCTTCGCGCAGCGGGACCCACCCCCTACCACCGGGTCAGCTGGCGGCTGCTCGGTGGGGAACTGCAGGGGGCGGAGGTCCCCGACGGGGATGGGCCGTACGAAGACTGACTCCTGCCGCCCGGCGCCAGCCGTGCCGGACATGGTGCAAGATGGAAGCATGAGTGCTGAGGATCTTGAGAACTATGAAACCGACATGGAGCTTCAGCTCTATCGTGAATACCGCGACGTCGTCGGCCTGTTCAGCTACGTTGTCGAGACCGAGCGGCGCTTCTACCTGGCCAACCACGTGGACCTCCAGGCCCGCAGCGCTGACGGCGAGGTCTACTTCGACCTGACGCTTCAGGATGCCTGGGTCTGGGACGTCTACCGTTCCGCCCGGTTCGTCAAGAGCGTCAGGGTCCTGACCTTCAAGGACGTCAACGTCGAGGAGCTGCCCCGCAACGAGGAGCTGGCGTTGCCCAAGGACGTGGACCTGGGGAACTAGAAACCCCGGAATTCACCACTTTCCCTCCACACCGGCCCCTGTCCACATAGGACAGGGGCCTTCTATTCTCCGCGCGTATCCGCCGCCAGGCTGGTTGCGGAGGTAGAAATGAAATCGAAAGACCTGTTGGGCAGGCACGGCGAAGACCTCGCCGTGGGCTACCTTGAATCGCTGGGCATGCTGGTGGTGGAGCGCAACTGGAGGTGCGCCGAGGGCGAGATCGACATCGTTGCCCTGGACGGTGATGCACTGGTCATCGCTGAAGTCAAAACCCGCCGCTCCCTGGATTACGGCCACCCGTTTGAGGCGGTGGGCCCGGAAAAACTGGCCCGGCTGCACCGGCTTGGCGCTGCCTGGTGCCGCGACCGCGAGCTGCGGATGCCGCTGCGGCGTGTGGACGTTATCGCAGTCTTGGACGACGGCGGCGGGGAACCCCTGGTGGAACACCTCAAGGGGGTTGGGTGATGGCGCTGGGCCGGACTTATTCCGTCGCCCTCGTGGGGCTCAATGGCTACATGGTTGAGGTCGAGGCGGACATCGGCCAGACGCTGCCGGCTTTCGTCCTCCTGGGATTGCCGGATGCCTCCCTCAACGAGGCCAAGGAGCGGATCCGCTCAGCCGCAAAGAACTCCGGGATCCCGCTCAGCCGCCGGAAGATCACCGCCAACCTCATTCCCGCGTCGCTTCCCAAGCGCGGTTCCGGCTTCGACCTCGCCGTCACCATGGCCGTACTCCGGGCGGCGAACGACATCAAGCCCACGGGGCGCACGGTCTTCATCGCGGAGCTGGGGCTTGACGGCAGGCTCCGGCCCGTGCGCGGAATCCTGCTTACCGTCATGGCGTCGGTGCAGGCCGGCTATCCCGAGGTCGTGGTGGCCCAGGCCAATCTCGCCGAGGCCTCCCTCGTCCCGGGCGCCGTGGTGCGCGGATACCGCACGCTTGCCCGGCTTGCCCTCGACTTCGGGGCAGATCCGCAGGAACTCGCCCTGGATTTCGAACCCGATGACGCGGATGAGGCCGGCGACGGGCCCTCTCTACCCGCCGCGTGTCCCGACATGGCAGATGTCTCCGGCCAAAGTGACGCCCGCAAGGCCCTGGAGGTGGCCGCCGCGGGTGCCCACCATCTGCTGCTCACCGGGCCGCCGGGCGCCGGCAAGACGATGCTGGCGGAGCGGCTGCCCGGTCTTTTGCCCGACCTTGGCGACCATGAGTCCATGGAGGTCACGGCTATCCATTCGCTGTGCGGCCTCCCGTCGTCCACCGTACAGCTCCTGCGCCGGCCGCCCTTTGAGAACCCGCACCACTCCGCTACCGCCGCAGCCATCATCGGCGGCGGATCGGGCCTGCCCAGGCCCGGAGCGGCATCCCGGGCACACCGGGGCGTGCTCTTCCTGGACGAGGCGCCGGAATACGAACGGCGCGTCCTGGACGCGCTGCGGCAGCCCCTGGAGAGCGGGGAACTGGTGATTCACCGATCCGCCGGGACTGCGGCGTACCCGGCACGGTTTCAGCTGGTGCTTGCGGCCAATCCCTGCCCGTGCGGCAAGGCCTCCGGCAAAGGACTGGACTGCACCTGCACTCCCGTGATGCGCCGCCGCTACCTTGCCAGGATGTCCGGGCCCCTGCTGGACCGGGTGGACATCCAGCTCCAGGTGGAGCGGGTTTCCCTGGCTGACTTCGGCCAGGCAGGGGCCGAAGAGGACACCGCGTCCGTGGCGGGCCGGGTACGGGAGGCCCGGGGCCGGCAGGCCGAACGCCTTCAGCGCTTTGGCCTCGAGACGAACTCGCAGGTGCCCGGACGGATCCTGCGCGGGGACCTGCGGCTCGCTCCCGCAGCAACCCGGATCCTGGACCAGTCGCTGGAGCGCGGAGTCCTGACTGCCCGCGGGTACGACCGTGTCCTTCGGCTCGCCTGGACCCTGGCGGACCTGGGGCGCCGCCACGCGCCTGACACCAACGACATCGGGCAGGCACTGGGCCTCCGGCAGGCTGCGGCGGCCGCAGCATGACAGCCGGGCAGGAACGGAACGGACTAATGGAACTGCGGGTGGAAAAGGAACGGGCAGTGGAAAAGACGCCTGGCATGGAAACGGAACGGCTGGCACGGGCCGCCCTCTCACGGCTGATGGAACCGCAGGATGCGGCGGGCCTTGCCCTGGTGCAGCTCGCAGGGGCGACGGACGCACTGCGGATCGCGGTACCGGGTGGCGGCCCCCTGGCCTGGAGGGCGACATCACCGCACTCCTGGCAGACAGCGGAGCGGGCGGCAGCTGGGCGGGACTGGCAGCAGCGTTGAAGCGTTGGCAGCCACGGCTCCCCGACCTCGCCCCCGAACGCGACCTGGCCACCATGGCCAGGCTGGGCGGACGCGTCATCATCCCCGGCGACGAGCTGTGGCCTGCCCAGCTTGCGGACTTGGGAATCCAGGAACCCATCTGCCTCTGGTGGCGCGGACAGGAGCAGCCGCTGCCTGCACTGGTGAAGTCCATCGCCCTCGTGGGGTCCCGGGACAGCACCAGCTATGGGGCGGCGGTCACCGGAGACCTCGCGTACTCCTTGGCGCAACGCGGCTACACGATTGTTTCGGGCGGCGCCTACGGAATTGACGCCCATGCGCACCGGGCTGCCCTTGCCGGCGGATCCGCAGCCGTGCCTACCATCGCCGTCATGGCCGGGGGAGTGGACAGGTTCTATCCGTCCGGCAATGAGGACCTGCTGCGTGCCGTCGCCAACCAGGGCGCAGTCCTGGCAGAGGTACCGCCGGGTTCCGCCCCGACCCGCTACCGCTTCCTGCAGCGCAACCGGCTGATAGCTGCCCTGTCGGCGGTGACAGTCGTGGTGGAAGCGCGATGGCGCTCGGGCGCCCTCAACACGGCACACCACGCTGAGACCCTGGGCCGTGCCGTCGGCGCCGTTCCCGGATCGGTCCACAGCGCCAACTCCGCTTACTGCCACCGTCTACTGCGGGACGGAGGGGCGGTCTGCGTCACCGATGCGGCGGAGGTTGCCGAACTTGCCTCGCCCAGCGGAACTGCACTGCCCGGGCAACGGACCACGGAAGCGGCAGTCCAGGACGGCCTGACCCTGGAGGACCTGATCCTGCTGGACGCACTGCCGCTTCGCTCCACCACATCCGTAGAAAAGCTCTCCGCCGTGGCCGGCCTGGGACAGGACTCGGTGCGGGCCGGACTTGGCAGGCTGGGGCTGCTCGGGCTGGCCGTGTCGGAACGGGGAGGCTGGAAACGCGGCAAAGGATAGCCGTGTCCGCGCATGGTGTTGGGCACGCAACTGGGAAAGTAGAGGAGTGGAACATGAAGAACTGCCCGGGGCACTCGGCAAGGCACTGGATGCGTTCGCCGGTTACCTGTCGGGGGAGCGTGCGGTGTCAGACCACACCAGGCGCGCCTACCTGGGCGACCTGCACAGCCTCTTGGTCCATGCGGCATCGGAAGGCGTGGCAGAACTGAAGGACCTTGAACTGGGAACCTTCCGCCGGTGGCTCGGAAGCCAAAGCTCCGCCGGCGCCTCGCGGGCAACCATAGCCCGCCGGTCCGCCACCGCGCGGGTCTTTACAGCCTGGGCGCTCCGGGAGGAGCTCATCGACACAGATCCCGCCCTTCGCCTGAAGGCACCCAAACGCGAAGGATCCCTGCCGGGGGTGCTTCAGGCGCCGCAGCTCACGCGCCTGCTGGAGGGTTTGGAGGCCTCCGCCACGGACGGTGAGCCACTCGCCGTCCGAAACCGCGCCTTGGTGGAACTCCTGTACGCCACGGGCATCCGGGTGGGCGAACTGGCCGGGCTCGACGTCGACGATCTCGACCCTGACCGCCGCACGCTGCGCGTGATCGGCAAGGGCAACAAGGAACGCACAGTTCCCTTCGGCGTTCCCGCGGCCGTGGCCGTCGACGACTGGCTTCGGCGGGGGCGTCCGGCACTGGCGAAGGACAACAGCGGGCCTGCCCTTTTTCTTGGAGCCCGCGGCGGGCGCATCGATCAACGGCAGGTCCGTGCCCTGGTCAACACGCTGTTCGCGGCACTGGGCGATACCTCGGCGTCCGGGCCCCACGCGCTGCGGCACTCGGCCGCCACGCATCTGCTTGACGGGGGCGCTGACCTGCGTGCGGTGCAGGAGATCCTGGGCCACAGCAGCCTGGCGACCACCCAGATCTACACCCACGTCTCGGTTGACCGCCTTCGGAAGAGCTATCAACAAGCCCATCCCAGGGCCTGACCGGTGTGGCTAATCGCACTGGCGTAATTCTGCGGGGTACGGCACAATAAGAGTCACGTCCGGCAACTTTCAAGTGTCGCTTGAAGCTCCCTGAGCTTTGTGCGGTGCGGCAAGTCCGGACTCAGCTTTACGTGATACATCTGAATACGCGCAGGGAACCACCGCCGCACAGCAGGGCACGGCAGTTCCATCCAGGCAGAGGTCGTTGGGGAAGACGTACCTAGAGCTATGGAGGATGGAATGTCTGTTGCAATGACCCGCGGTGTGCTGTTCGTTCACTCGGCCCCTACGGCGCTGTGCCCCCACGTTGAGTGGGCGGTCGGCGCTGTGGTGGACAAGCGGACGGACCTTGAGTGGACCCCGCAGCCTGCCGCGCCCGGCATGTTCCGGGCCGAGTTGTCCTGGGCCGGTACCCCCGGCACGGGAGCCAAACTGGCGTCCTGCCTCCGTGGCTGGGCGCATCTTCGTTACGAGGTGACGGAGGAGCCCAGCCAGGGCGTGGACGGCGGCCGCTGGTCGCACACCCCCGAACTGGGAATTTTCCATGCCGTGACGGACGTCCACGGCAACATCATGGTGTCCGAGGACCGGATCCGTTACGCCTACGAGTCCGGCGCCGGTGACCCGGCCGCCGTGTACCACGAACTCTCGCTCGCCCTCGGGGAAGCCTGGGACGAGGAACTCGAACCGTTCCGCCACGCTGCCGAAGGCGCCCCGGTGCGCTGGCTCCACCAGGTGGGCTGACCGCCGTCGTCCGTCCCCTCGGTGACCTGGGTACTGCAACACTTCCATAGCAAAAAGGGAGGCCCCGCCAGCTGGCGGGGCCTCCCTTGCGCTTCCGGGGGCGCTTCCCCGGCAAGGCCTAGACGCTGCGGATCGCTACGACGGCGTTGTGGCCGCCGAACCCAAACGAGTTGCTCAGCGCCACGATGTTGCCGGCAGGCAGGTCGCGGGCGGAGGTGACAACGTCGAGCGGGATCTCCGGATCCTGGTTCTCAAGGTTGATGGTGACCGGTGCCTTGCGCTCATGGACGGCCAGCACGGTGAGAACAGCCTCCACCGCGCCGGACGCGCCCAGGAGGTGGCCCATCTGCGACTTGGTGGCCGATACGGCCACGTTGTCCACGTGGTTGCCCAAGGCAGCACGCAGGGCCGTGTACTCCGGCTTGTCGCCAACAGGAGTGGAGGTTGCGTGGGCGTTGACGTGAACCACGTCTTCAGGCTGGATCCGGCCATCAAACATGGCAGCCTTCAGCGCGCGGGTGGCGCCGAGACCCTCCGGGTCCGGGGCCGTGATGTGGTAAGCGTCGGCGGTGACGGACGTGCCGGCAAGTTCGCCGTAGATGCGGGCGCCGCGCGCCAGGGCGTGTTCCTCGGCTTCGAGGACAAGGGCGCCGGCACCTTCGCCCATGACGAAGCCGTCACGTGCGGTGTCGTACGGGCGGGAGGCGCGCTGGGGATCGTCGTTCCGGCGGGACAGTGCCTGCATGGAGGCGAATGCCGCCAGCGGCATGGGGTGGATGGCGGCCTCGGCCCCACCGCACATCACCACGTCCGCCTTGCCGGAGCGGATGAGTTCCAGGCCCAGGTGCATGGCTTCCGTACCGGAGGCGCAGGCGGAGACGGGGGTGTGGGCACCGGCGCGGGCGCCGAGGTCCAGGCTGACGGCTGCGGCAACGCCGTTGGGCATCAGCATGGGGACCGTCATGGGCAGGACCCGGCGGGGGCCCTTTTCCTTCAGGGTGTCCCAGGCGTCCAGCAGGGTCCACACGCCACCAATACCAGTGGCAAAGGCCACTGCCAGCCGGTCCTGGTCGAATTCCGTGATGCCGGAATCGGCCCAGGCTTCCCGGGCAGCGATAACGCCGAACTGGGTGGAGGGGTCCATCCTCTTGGCTTCAACGCGGCTGAGCACGTCCAGCGCCGGGGTGCTGCAGCGGGCAGCGAAGTGGACGGGGAGCTCGTACTTGGCTACCCAGTCGTCCTCGAGGGTGCGGGCACCGGAGACCCCTTTAAGGGCGTTGTTCCACATCGTGGGTACATCGCCGCCGATGGGCGTGGTGGCACCCAGACCGGTAATGACTACTTTGCGTGTCATGGGATCACTCTTTCGTCGGTGGGGAGTCCGTCTGCGCCTGTCGCAGGGTCCCGCACATGTTGATGATCGGCCAGTCCCGGTCGGGGTTCTGCCCGGATAAATGCGGCGGGCTGCCGGTCCGGTCAGTCCGGACCGGCAGCCCTGCCAAGCCGTGAGACGGCGGAAGCCTGTTATTAGGCCTGTGCTCCGGCGATGAAGCTGACGGCGTCGCCAACGGTCTTGAGGTTCTTGACCTCTTCGTCGGGGATGCGCACGCCAAACTTCTCTTCAGCGTTGACCACGATGGTCATCATGGAGATGGAGTCGATGTCCAGGTCCTCGGTGAAGGACTTGTCCAGCTCGACGGCCTCCGGGGCCAGGCCGGTTTCTTCGTTGACGATTTCAGCCAAACCGGCCAGGATCTCTTCGTTGCTAGCCATTGGTGGCTCCTTTTCTTGTATTGTCGGCAGGGGCTGCCGGAAACGGTCCGGGCCGCGGTTGCGACCCTTGGGCGTATCTAGGGAAGGACAACTACCTGTGCGCCGAAGACCAGTCCGGCACCGAAACCGATCTGCAGGGCCAGCCCGCCGCTCAGTCCGGGGTTCTCCTGCAGGAGCCGGTGGGTTGCGAGCGGGATGGAGGCAGCGGACGTGTTGTCGGCCTCGGCAATGTCCCGTGCCACTGTAACCGTCTCGGGCAGCTTCAGCTTCTTCACCATCTCGTCGATGATGCGCATGTTGGCCTGGTGGGGGATGAAGGCCACCAGGTCTTCCGCCTGGATCCCGGCGGCATCGAGTGCCTGCTGGGCCACCTTGGCCATCTCCCATACGGCCCAGCGGAACACTGTCTGGCCGTCCTGGCGAAGGGTGGGGTACAGCTCCTGGGCTTCTTCCAGCAGTGCGAGATCGCCCGTGGAGTCCGACTGGCGGGCAGCCAGGCCGAGGTCGCGGACGTCAAGCATGGAGCGGGTCATGCCGATGGCGTCCCACCTGCTGCCGTCCGAGCCCCATACGGACGGGGCAATGCCCGGCGTGTCGGAGGGGCCTATGATGACGGCGCCCGCGCCATCGCCGAGGAGGAAGGAGATGGTGCGTTCCCGGTTGTCGATGACGTCGGACAGCTTCTCCGCGCCGACCACGAGGACGTACTTCGCGGTGCCGGACCGGACCAGCGCGTCGGCCTGGGCAATGCCGTAGCAGTAACCCGCGCATGCAGCGGAGATATCGAACGCAGGCGCCGGAGTGGCTCCGATGCGGTCGGCCAGGCTGGCCGCGGCGGAGGGAGTGGCGTACGGGTGGGTCACGGTGGACACGATGACTGCACCGAGTTCCGAGGCTTCAATGCCTGCCTTCGCCATGGCTTCACGGGCAGCGCCTTCGGCCATATCGATCACGCTGACGTCCGCTGCGGCGCGGTGGCGGGTCACGATGCCGGTGCGCTGGCGGATCCATTCGTCGGAGGAGTCGATCCACTGGCAAACGTCTTCGTTGGTGACGATGACGTCCGGCCGGTAGGCGCCGAGGCCGAGGATGCGGGTGTGCTCCTGGATGGGAGCCTGTTTCAGCGTGGGAACGCTCATGCGTTGCCCTCCAGTTCTGCGAAGAGCGCCAGTGCGGCGGACAGGTCATCGGGGGTTTTGACGGCAACGGTCTTGACGCCGGGCATGCCGCGCTTGGCCAGGCCCGCCAGCGTGCCCGCAGGAGCGAGTTCGATCACGCCGGTAACGCCCCGCTTCACCATGGTTTCCATGCACAGGTCCCAGCGGACGGGGCGGGAAACCTGGGCGATCAGGCTTGCGACGGCGGCACCACCGTCGGTGACTTCGCCGCCGTCGTAATTCGACAGGAGGGGCACCTTGGGGGCAACCGGGTTCAAAGTGGGTTCCAGCGCCTTGAGCGCATCGACGGCGGGCGACATGTGGCTGGTGTGGAACGCACCGGCCACCTTGAGCGGGATGACGCGGGCCTTGGCCGGCGGGTTGTCGGCAAGGGCCTTCAGCTGCTCAAAGGTTCCTGCCGCCACTGTCTGGTAAGCACCGTTGACGTTTGCGGGGGCAGCGCCGGCGGCTTCAATGGCGGCCAGCACCTCGGCGGGGTCACCGCCGACGACGGCGCTCATGCCGGTGGGGGTGACGGCTGCCGCGGCGGCCATGCTGTTGGCCCGCTCACGGACGAACGTCATGGCTTCCTTTTCGGTCAGCACCCCGGCCAGGGCTGCTGCGGTGATCTCACCTACGGAATGCCCGGCGAGGATCACCGGAAGGGAGTTGAGTTCCACGTCGAAGAGGGAGGCCGCGGCGACCAGCCCGGCAGCAACGATCAGGGGCTGCGCCACGGCAGTGTCCTTGATGGTTTCCTCATCGGAGGTGGTTCCGTGGGCTATCAGGTCGATGCCTGCGATGTCGCTCAGGGAGGCCAGCTGGCCTGCCACCGAGGGAAGTTCCAGCCAGGGGGCAAGAAAACCCGGGGTCTGTGAGCCCTGTCCAGGGCAGACTATTGCAAGCACGTAACCAGCTTTCCAAATTACTGTGTGATCCAGCGGTGTTTCTCCGCACCAAGCTCACGGGGTCAGGTTGTAGGAAGTCTACAATGCCTCAGGCCTGGTTACGGGACGTCTGGCGCTCCGTGGCGGCCTTCGGCGGCGCCGAAAGACGGCCGACCACCAGTGCGGCCTGCAGCACGAATGCCTCCCGCGGGAGCAGCGGGTCCCATCCCGTGACATCGCAGACCCGCTTCAACCGGTAGCGCACCGTGTTGGCATGGACGAAGAGTTCCCGGGCGGTGGCCTCCAGCGAGTGGCCCAGCTCCAAG
The DNA here is from genome assembly GCF_024362385.1 of Arthrobacter sp. DNA4. Lineage (NCBI taxonomy): Bacteria > Bacillati > Actinomycetota > Actinomycetes > Micrococcales > Micrococcaceae > Arthrobacter > Arthrobacter sp. DNA4. The sequence goes on along the minus strand of NZ_CP101466.1, from coordinate 2,742,757 downwards.
TAGGTTCCCAGTGTCTCCACCAGCCCGTTGGAGGCGGCCAGGAGCGGCCGGTAGATGTTCTTAACGAGTGAGCGCCGGGCCGCGTCATCTCCGGAGATCACCCGCTCCGGGAGCAGGTCGTCCGCGGCCACCGGACGCGGCGCAGACGGCCACGCCCGGGCTGCCGTCAATCCGGCGAAGGCGGATTGGGCGGATCCGCTGGCCTCCAGCAGCGAACTGGCCTCGGGTCCATAGACCACGGGCCCGGGGGCGAACATGTCGCTCAGCTTCACATAGGCGGTTTCGCGGTCCTGCACCCCGCCGAGGATGAGGATCAGCCGGTCGCCCTGGATGCCCACCAGCGCGTCCTCGGCATAACGCCCGGCCATCCGACGCAGTTCACTGACATAGCTGGCGCTGGGTTCAGACGGGGAATTGCCCACCATGACCGTGAAGCGCTCCTGCGCCTTCCAGCCCAGCGCGGCGATACGGGAGCGCAGGGCATCGGTGTTTTCGCCGCGCAGGATCGCATCCACAATCAAAGCTTCCAGGCGGGTGTCCCAGGAGCCGCGGGACTCGGCGGCGCGGGCGTAGACGTCCGCGGCAGCGAATGCGACTTCCCGCGAATAGCGCAGCACAGCCTCCCGCAGGGATGGCTGGTCGGCCTCGGGCGCAATGACGGGAACCTGGTCCTCCACCACTTCCACCACGATCCTGATCAGCTGCAGCGCCTTTTGCAGGCTGATGGAACGCGTCAGTTCCGTAGGGGCCGTCCCAAAAACGTCGGTGAGGATCCATGAGGGAGAGCTTGGCCGCTCGTACCAGGTGACAAACGCCGCGATTCCGTTCTGCGCCACCATGCCGAGTGCGGAACGCTCATCAGCGCTGAGCCGGCTGTACCACGGCAGCGACTGCTCAAGCTTGCGCATGGTGGTCGTGGAGAGCTGGCCCACGTTGGCGCGGAGCTGCTTGAGGGTCTCGGACTTCTCCGGCGTGACCTTCGGCGGGGATGGTTTCCGCTTCGGGGACTGGCTGGCTGATGCTGGCATTCTTTGAGCATACGGCCACCGCCGGGCAAGCTCCATTTGTGCGAAGGCTACAACCCGCCTTGCGCTGCGTCACAGCGTCCGTCACCTGCCGGCGGGCGCCGCCCGGGACAGAACGACGGCGGCCCTCACCGTGTGGGGTGAGGGCCGCCGTCGTGTATCGCTGCTGGTTCCGCTGTCCAGCCGGAAGGCTAGGCTTCGCCTCCGGCGTTGCCGGTGGTGCCGGCGTTGACGTTGAGCAGCTTGTACTTCTCAATCGCCTTCACCGGAGCGTCAACGTCCACCTCGCCGCGGCGCGCCAGCATTTCAAGGGCACGGACCACGATGGAGTGGGTGTCGTTCTTGAAGAAGCGGCGGGCTGCTGCGCGGGTGTCGGAGAAGCCGAAGCCGTCGGCGCCGAGGGTGGCGTATTCGTTGGGGACGAATTGCCGGATCTGGTCCGGGACGGCTTTCATGTAGTCCGAGACGGCGACGATGGGGCCGGTGGCGCCTTCGAGTTGCTGGGTGACGAATGGGACGCGGGCGGGCTGGCCGGGGTTGAGGAAGGCTTCCTCTTCGGCGGCGAGGCCGTCGCGGCGCAGTTCGTTCCAGGAGGTCACGGACCAGACGTCGGCGGAGACGTTCCAGTCATCGGCCAGCACGCGCTGGGCCTCGATGGCCCAGGGCACGGAGACGCCGGAGGCGAGGATCTGGGTGCGGGGACCGTCGATCTTGGCCGGGGCGAGCAGGTAGATGCCCTTGATGACGCCTTCGACGTCGAGGTTCTCCGGTTCTGCGGGCTGGATGATGGGTTCGTTGTAGACGGTGAGGTAGTACATGACGTTCTTGTCCGTCGAATCCGCGCCGTACATCCGTTCCAGGCCGGAGCGGACGATGTGTCCGATTTCGTAGCCGTAGGCGGGGTCGTAGGTGAGGACGGCGGGGTTGGTGGAGGCGAGCAGGGGGGAGTGTCCGTCGGCGTGCTGGAGGCCTTCGCCGGTGAGGGTGGTCCGTCCTGCGGTGGCGCCGATGATGAAGCCGCGGGTCATCTGGTCGCCGGCGGCCCAGAAGGCGTCGCCGGTGCGCTGGAAGCCGAACATGGAGTAGAACACGTAGACCGGGACCAGGGGTACGCCGTGGGTGGCGTAGGAGGTTCCGGCGGCGGTGAAGGCTGCCACGGCGCCGGCTTCGTTGATGCCGGGGTGGATCAGTTGCCCGGCGGGGGATTCCTTGTAGGCCAGGACCAGGTCCCGGTCCACCGACAGATAGTTCTGCCCCTTGGGGTTGTAGATCTTGGCGGTGGGGAAGAACGCGTCCATGCCGAAGGTGCGGGCTTCGTCCGGGATGATCGGGGCGATGTGCTTGCCGAAGTTCTTATCCCGCATCAGGTCCTTCAGGAGCCTGACGAACGCCATGGTGGTTGCGGCCATCTGCTTGCCTGAACCGCGCTTGGCCACTTCGTAGGATTTGTCCTCCGGCAGCACGATCTCGGCGTGGGTGTCGCGGCGCTCCGGGACGGATCCGCCCAGGGCGGCCCGGCGCTCCATCATGTACTTGATTTCCGGGGCATCGTTACCGGGGTGGTAGTACGGCGGCCGGTAGGAGTCCTTCTCCAGCTGCTCGTCGGTGACCGGGATCCGCAGGTGGTCGCGGAACTTCTTCAGGTCATCGAGGGTGAGCTTCTTCATCTGGTGGGTCGCGTTGCGGCCCTCGAAGTGCGGTCCCAGGCCGTAGCCCTTGACGGTGTGGGCGAGGATGACGGTGGGTTTGCCCTTGAATTCGGTGGCGGCCTTGTATGCGGCGTAGACCTTGCGGTAGTCGTGGCCGCCGCGTTTGAGGTTCCAGATCTGGTCATCGGTGAGGTCCGCGACGAGGTCCTTGGTCTGCGGGGTTTTGCCGAAGAAGTGTTCGCGGACGAACCCGCCGGACTCGGCCTTGTAGGTCTGGTAGTCCCCGTCGACGGTTTCGTTCATGATCTTCACCAGGGACCCGTCGGTGTCGCGGGTGAGCAGGTCATCCCACTCCCGGCCCCAGACGACCTTGATCACGTTCCAGCCCGCGCCGCGGAAGAACGCTTCGAGTTCCTGCATGATCTTGCCGTTGCCGCGCACCGGGCCGTCCAGGCGCTGGAGGTTGCAGTTAATCACGAAGTTCAGGTTGTCCAGGTTCTCGTTCGCTGCCAGCTGCAGCAGGCCCCGGGACTCGGGCTCGTCCATTTCACCGTCGCCCAGGAACGCCCAGACCTGCTGGTCCGAGGTGTCCTTCAGGCCCCGGTTGTGCAGGTAGCGGTTGTTCTGGGCCTGGTAGATCGCGTTCATCGGCCCGATGCCCATGGACACCGTGGGGAATTCCCAGAAGTGCGGCATCAGGCGCGGGTGCGGGTAGGAGGACAGGGCGTGGCCCTCGCGGGACTTTTCCTGCCGGAATCCGTCCAGGTCTTCCTCGGACAGGCGTCCTTCCATGAATGCCCGGGCGTACATGCCGGGGAGGCGTGGCCCTGGAAGAAGACCTGGTCCCCGCCGCCGGGGTGGTCCTTGCCGCGGAAGAAGTGGTTGAAGCCGACCTCGTACAGGGTCGCGGCCCCGGCGTAGGTGGAGATGTGCCCGCCGACCCCGATATCGGGCCGCTGCGCCCGGTGCACCATGACCGCGGCGTTCCACCGCATGTACGCCCGGTACCGGCGCTCGAACTCCTCGTTGCCCGGGAACGCAGCTTCCTGGTCCACCGGGATCGTGTTCACGTAATCGGTGGTGGTCACCATCGGCACCCCCACGCTCTGCGCGCCGGCGCGCTGCAGCAGGCTCCGCATGATGTATTGGGCACGCTCGGTGCCCTGTTCCCTGATCAACGCGTCCAGGGACTCAACCCACTCGGCAGTCTCTTCCGGATCACGATCAGGCAGCTGGTTAGTCAACCCGCTGAGGATATGGGAGGTATCTTCTCCTGCAGCCACGTCCAACCTCTCTTTGCGCGCATGAATCGGCGCACTCAGGCCAGGCAGGGTGACTGCCCGGCGTATATACGCCGTGTGCGACGTATCGGTTACAACAGCCCGGTCATGTGTGCCGGGCAGCTTCCTAGCGCTCCTATGTCTGCACGGAGTCACAAGGTCGTCGTCCGCAGGCATAGTTGTCATCAGCCACTCTAGCCTTCACGGCAACACGATGCGTAGCTGCGGTCCGGGTGCTCCAGTTGTATTTCGTTCGTCATACTGGTTGTGTGACGAAAAGCCCCTGTCCCGGGGGCGCTGTGGCCCGATGTGACGCAGAATATGCGCAGTCCAGGGGGCGGCAGCTTGAAGCGCAGGCACAAAGGGTGTTGGCTTGGGAGTAATGGAAATCACTATGCACACCGCATATATGAGGTATTGGAGGAACACGTGAGCGAGGCCGACGCCGCCACTTCGGTAAATGTGGCGGAAAAATTGGGTTTCAAAAATGGGGATCTGATTCAGGAGTTCGGTTACGACGACGATGTCGATTTCGACTTGCGTGACGATATTGAGGACCTCACCGGGTCCGAAATGCTTGACGAGGACGACCACGAGGTCGCGGACGCCGTCATCCTCTGGTGGCGCGACGGCGACGGGGACCTGGTGGACAGCCTGATGGATTCGCTCACCACCCTGAGCGAAAACGGCGTTGTCTGGGTGCTCACCCCCAAGTCAGGCCGCGACGGCTACGTTTCGCCGGCGGAAATCCAGGAGGCCGCTCCCACGGTAAGCCTGCATGTCACCACTTCAGCTGGCGTCTCAAAGGACTGGAGCGCCGTCCGCCTGGTCAGCAGGAAGAACAAGTGACGGCAGCGGTTGAGGCCGCTTCTCCGGCTGTTCCTTCGCTGGGCGCTGCAGCTCCCGATTTTGAGCTGGCCAACCAATACGGCGAGCCGGTGAACCTGTCCTCGTTCCGGGGGCAAAACGTGGCACTGGTCTTTTACCCCTTTGCATTCTCGGGTATCTGTACCGGTGAACTTTGCGAAATCCGGGACAACCTGGGGATGTTCGAGGATTCGAATGCGGTTGTCCTGGCCGTGTCCGTGGACAGCAAGTTCAGCCTCCGGGCCTACGCGGCGCAGGAGGGCTACACCTTCGACCTTCTGGCCGATTTTTGGCCCCACGGCGCCGTGGCGAATGCCTACGGCGTGTTCGACGCCGGCAGCGGCATGGCGAAGCGGGCCACCTTCATCATCGATGGTGAGGGCAGGATCCGCTACAGCGTGGTGAACCCCCGCGGCCAGGCCCGCGACTTCAGCGAATACCGCGCCGCGCTGGCGGATCTGAAGCAGGCCTGAGGAAGCATGGCTGGGGAACGGCGGGGGACGGGTCTTACCGGCTTCGCCAGCATGCCGCCGGTAGCCCCGGCCCCGCCTTCCGGCAATGACCTTGAGGTTCTGGCACGGATCCGGGACCTTCTCGCCGGCGCCCCCTTTGCCCTGCTGACGGGCGCCGGCCTCAGTACCGACTCCGGCATTCCGGATTACCGCGGCCCGGATTCGCCGCCCCGTTCGCCCATGACGTACCAGGAATTCGTCCGGGACGCGGCCAACCGGCAGCGGTACTGGGCCAGGAACCACATTGGCTGGTCCCACATGCGGCATGCAGACCCGAACCAGGGCCACTATTCCGCCGCGGCGCTGGAGCGGCGCGGCTACCTCACCGGCCTGATAACCCAAAACGTTGACCGGCTGCACCAGGACGCGGGCAGCTCCAACGTGGTGGATCTTCACGGAAGGTATGACCAGGTGGTTTGCCTGGACTGACGGCGCACGTACTCCCGGCGCCTGCTGGCCGCTGTTTTTGAGGAACTCAACCCAGGCTTCCTGGAGCGGGCAGCGGCCGGCGGACTCGTGGAAATGGCCCCCGACGCTGACGCGACTGTGGAGGACCAAACCCTCATCAGCAGCTTTGTGGTGGCAGTGTGTCCCGCATGCGGGGGCACCTTGAAGCCGGATTTCGTCTACTTCGGCGAGAATGTGCCCAAGGACCGTGTGGAGCGCTCCTACGCAATGGTGGACCAGGCTGCCGCCCTGGTGGTCGCCGGTTCGTCGCTGACTGTCATGAGCGGCCTGCGGTTCGTCAGGCACGCCGCCAAGGAATCCAAACCTGTGGTCATCATCAACCGGGGCGCCACCCGTGGCGACGACAAGGCAACCATCAAGCTGGAAACCGGTGTCAGCCAGGCACTGGATTACCTCGCCGCGGAACTTCCTTCCCTGTAGGCGGGACGCTTCTTCCATGGATTCGCGTTTCCGGCCCACAGTCGGGTAGAGTCTATGTTCGTTGGTTACGGCGGAACGGCCGGAAACCACGCAATTTGGGTCTTTAGCTCAGCTGGTAGAGCGCCACGTTTACACCGTGGATGTCATCGGTTCGATCCCGGTAGGACCCACCTGTAGAACCCCGTTGTCCCCGCCTGATGGTGGAGGCAGCGGGGTTTTTTGCTGCGCCGGCCTCCTGGCGCCATTGTCAGTGCCTTGCCATAGCTTGCAGGAATGGAACACGTCATAGTGCAGACAGACAGCGACGGAATGCCGACGGCGGTGCTGAGCCGGGGCAGGGAATGGGCCGTGGGTGCCGAGCCGGTGAGATGGTTCGAGCGCGTCAACTGGTGGGAAACCAGCCGACGGATGCCCAAGGGCAGCAGCGGCGTGGACGTCGAAGTATTGCAGGTGCAGGTCAGGCTGGGAAACAACTCCAGGTCGGCCCTGACCACCATGTATCTCCAGCGGGACGGGCTGGGCGGCGGCTGGCGGCTGAGGGAACCAGTTGTGGGCGCAGCCTAGGAGGTTGAGCTCCGCGCCTTTGTCCGGGCATTGGAAAACCCTCCACCGCGACTATTGGGGGATGCCGCGGTGGAGGGCCTGGGATGAATATACCGTGAACTCCCGGAAACAAAAAGTCACGTGTGGCGGGCGTTTCACGTCATTTCCCGGTTCCGGCCGATGCTTACTGCCGAACGGGGATAAAAACCCGCGGTTGTTCCGTCCAGGTATCTGCCATTTGGGACATCGTGCGCCGCATGATCCGGTCCGAGGCCTCCCGCGCGGACACTGCGTCACCACGGGCGATCGCGTCCGCCACATCCTCATGCCACTGCAGGGCGGCCTGATGGGGGTGGTCGGGCATCAGTCCGTGGACAGTGCGTCCTGTCAGGGTTTCCGCCACCTGGCCCATGAGGTTGGCAAACATCTCGTTTCCGGAGCCTGAGAGCAGGAGCGAATGGAAGCGGATGTCCAGCTCCAGGAACCGGGCCACCTCGCCGTTGTTGCCGGCCTCACGCATGGCACGGGCCACGTCCACGAGTTCCATCCGCAGCGCTGCCGGAGCGTTCTGCGCAGCCAGCTCGGCAGCCGCAGGCTCCACTGCTGCCCGCAGTTCGGCAAGGGAGCGCAGTTGGGCGCCGCGTGCATCGCTGGCCAGACGCCACCGGATGACCTGCGGATCAAAGGGATTCCAGCGGCTGACCGGCAGCACCCGGATACCCACCCGCTTGGTGGTCTCCACCAGGCCCAGGGACTGCAGGACACGCACCGCTTCCCGGATGACCGAACGGGATACTTTGAGTTCAACCTCAAGCTGCTCAGCGAGCATGACGTGGTAAGCAGGAAGATCCCCCGAGATGATCCGCGTACCGAGGTTGTCGATGGCACGGTGGTGGAGGCTGCTGGTCATGAAGCTAAGCCTAGTTGTTGGCAGGCGTCCGGAGTTCAGGCAAGCCAGCGGCCCAGGACACTGAAAGGCAGCAGCCCTGGGCTGACACCGACACAATGGATTCCATGACGCGAACGTTACTTTCGCGTCGCCGCCAGAATATATATGCTTTATTCCGACCCCCTGATCTGGCCCGGTGACTTCCCGCCCGCGGAAGCCGGCAGCCGAGGCCAACAATGAATTGGAGTTATGGATGTCTGCACACATCGGTGTCACCGGCCTCGCCGTCATGGGCGCCAACCTCGCCCGGAACCTGGCCCGCAACGGCTTCACCGTGGCGCTGCACAACAGGTCCGTGGAGAAGACGGACGCGCTGCTGGAAAAGCACGGCTCGGAGGGTGACTTCATCCGCACCGAAACCCTGCAGGAACTGGTGGACTCCCTGGAGAAGCCCCGCCGCGTCCTCATCATGGTCAAGGCCGGCAAGCCCGTCGATTCGGTCATTGAACAGCTGGAGCCGCTGCTGGAGCCGGGCGACATCATCATCGACGCAGGCAACTCCCACTACGAGGACACCCGCCGCCGGGAAGCGGCCCTGGCCAAGAAGGACCTGCACTTCGTGGGCGTCGGCGTGTCCGGCGGCGAGGAAGGTGCGCTGAACGGCCCGTCCATCATGCCCGGCGGTTCCAAGGAGTCCTACAAGGCACTTGGCCCGCTGCTGGAAAAGATCTCCGCAAAGGTCGACGGCGAGCCCTGCTGCGCCTGGATCGGCACCGACGGCGCGGGCCACTTCGTCAAAATGGTGCACAACGGCATCGAATACGCCGACATGCAGGTCATCGGCGAGGCCTTCGACCTGCTCCGCTCCGGCGCGGGCATCGAGCCGGCCGAGCAGGCAAAGATCTTCTCCGAGTGGAACCAGGGCGAGCTGTCCTCCTTCCTGATCGAGATCTCCGCCGAGGTGCTGGGCCACGTTGACGCCAAGACCGGCAAGCCGTTCGTGGACGTCGTCGTCGACGCCGCAGGCCAAAAGGGCACCGGCCGCTGGACAGTCATCTCCGCCCTGGAACTGGGCTCGCCGGTGTCGGGGATCGCCGAGTCGGTCTTTGCCCGTGCACTGTCCTCCCAGGCCGCACAGCGCAAGCTGGGCCAGGAACTGCTGGTAAGCAACGAGGCCACCGTGGAGATCCCGGAGACGTTTGTCGAGGACGTCCGCCAGGCGCTCTACGCCTCCAAGCTGGTCTCCTACGCCCAGGGCCTGGACATGCTCACCTCCGCGGCCAAGGAATACGGCTGGGACCTGAAGCTGGACGAAATCGCGTCCCTCTGGCGCGCAGGCTGCATCATCCGCGCCGAGCTCCTCAAAGACATCACCAAGGCGTACGCCGCCGACGAGAAGCCGGCCAACCTGCTCTTCGCGCCGGCCTTCACCAAGGCCATCGCAGACGCCCTGCCGGCCTGGCGCCGAGTTGTGGCCACCGCCGTCCAGCTCGGCATTCCGGTGCCGGTGTTCTCGTCGTCCCTGGCGTACTACGACGGCCTGCGGCGCAAGCGCGTGGCCGCCGCCCTCATCCAGGGCCAGCGCGACCTGTTCGGCGCACACACCTACGGCCGAGTCGACACCGAAGGGACTTTCCACACCCTCTGGGGCGAGGACAAATCCGAGGTTGAAGCGGTGGACACGCACTAGCACCTGCTGCCGCTTAAACAACGGCGGGCAGGTTCCCGGTGACCCGGGGACCTGCCCGCCTTTTGCTGTCCTGCTAAACCAATCAGATCCGATACTCGATGTCGTATTCGGCCGGATCCACCGCGGGCTTGGTTTCCCGCTGTGCATCCCGGTGCCGCCATTTGGCGGGAACTCCGGTGATGATGGACTCCGGAGGTGCATCCTTGACCACCACGGCGTTGGCTCCCACCGCACTGTCCCGGCCAATGGTGATGGGCCCAAGGATCTTGGCGCCGGCACCGATGGTCACTCGGTCGCCGATAGTGGGATGCCGCTTGATCCTGGCCAGCGAACGGCCGCCAAGCGTCACACCGTGATAGATCATCACATCCTCGCCGATCTCGGCCGTCTCGCCAATCACCACGCCCATGCCGTGGTCGATGAAGAAGCGGCGGCCAATGGTGGCGCCCGGATGGATCTCGATCCCGGTCCAGGACCTGCCCAGCTGCGACAGGAGCCTGGCCGGGAAGCGCAGCTCCGGCTTCTGCCACATGCGGTGGGTCAGCCGGTGGATCCAGATGGCATGCAGCCCGGAATAGGCGAAAAAGTTCTCAAAAGAACCTCGAGCCGCCGGGTCATGGGACCGGGCGGCGTCGAGGTCTTCCTTTAGTCTTGCGAAAAAGCCCACAAAGTTCTTTCTACAGGAAACGGGCGGAGCGCGGACTGATCAGCCGCGGATGTCGTCATAGAGCACGGTGGAGATGTAACGCTCACCAAAGTCGCACACCACGGCCACGATCAGCTTGCCGGCGTTTTCCGGCCGCTTGGCCAGTTCCAGGGCAGCCCAGACGATGGCGCCGGAGGAGATGCCGCCAAGGATGCCCTCCTTGATGCCCAGATCGCGGGCTACGCGGACCGAATCTTCGAGGGTGGCGTCGATGACCTCATCGTAGACATTGGTGTCCAGCAGTTCCGGGATGAAGTTGGCGCCCAGGCCCTGGATTTTGTGCGGGCCGGGGGCGCCGCCGTTCAGGATGGGGGAGTCCTTGGGTTCCACGGCCACGATCTGCACACCGGGCTTGCGCTCCTTCAGGACCTGTCCAACGCCGGTGATGGTTCCGCCGGTGCCGATGCCTGCCACGAAGATGTCCACGGCGCCGTCGGTGTCGGCCCAGACCTCTTCTGCGGTGGTCTTGCGGTGGATCTCCGGGTTGGCTTCGTTGGCAAACTGCTGTGCCCAGATGGAGTTCTCGGTGTTGGCCACGATTTCCTGGGCCTTCTCCACTGCGCCGCGCATACCCTCGGAGCCCGGGGTCAGCACAATCTCCGCGCCGAAGGCACGCAGCATGACCCGGCGCTCGGTGGACATGGTCTCGGGCATGGTGAGGATGACCTTGTACCCGCGTGCGGCACCCACCATGGCCAGGGCAATGCCCGTGTTGCCGGAAGTGCCTTCAACGATGGTGCCGCCGGGCTTCAGGGCGCCGGACTTTTCCGCGGCGTCGATGATGGCGACACCGATGCGGTCCTTGACGCTGTTGGCCGGGTTGTAGAACTCCAGCTTCACGGCAACGGTGGCGTCCAACCCTTCGCTGAGCCGGTTCAGCCGAACCAGGGGGGTCCCGCCGACCAGCTGCGTTACATCGTCATAGATCCGTGCCATGTACATACGCCTATCTCTAAGGGGTGGATACTGAGGTCAGCCTAACGAGGCCGCGTAATGCCGGGCTAAGCGTTAAGCCATGCAGAGTAATATTTCCTGGCCTTGGCCAGTTTGGGGTTGATGATCACCTGGCAGTACCCCTGTTCCGGGTGCTTTGCGTAGTAATCCTGGTGGAATTCCTCCGCCACGTGGAACCGCGGCAGCCGGCTGACCTCGGTAACGATGGGGTGGGACCACAGGGCCTGGTTGCGGTCGATTGCTTCCTCGAACAGGATCTTTTCCTCATCCGTTTCGTAGAACATCGAGGAGCGGTACTGGGTGCCCACGTCGTATCCCTGCCGGTTCAGCGTGGTGGGGTCGTGCAGGGCGAAGAACATGTCCAGGATCACCTCCGCCGGGATGATGTCCTCATCGAAGGTCACCGCCACAACTTCGGCGTGCCCGGTGGTCCCGCTGCAGACCGAGTAGTAGTCCGGGTGGGGGTCGTGCCCGCCGGTGTAGCCGGACACCACGGAGGTGACGCCCCTGGTCTTCTGGTAGACGGCGTCAAGGCACCAGAAGCAGCCTCCGCCAAGAACAAAAGTTTTCATGACCTCTTCAATGGTTGACAACGCCGGAAGATTCCCCGGGCGCCCCGGCACAGCGCCGCAAACTGCGGCGGCGGGAAGCCCATGGGGTAAAACTAAGACTATGGAACCTGTGGACACCGACGTTACCGGCCAGGCAGATCACGACGGCGAGGGCACCTCCGACACGCCGCCCGCGGCGGGTTCCGCGGAGGCCCCGACATTGGCCGAGCTGCTGCTTGCGGTTGAGGAGCTGTGGCCGGAATCCCTGGCGGAGACCTGGGATGAGGTAGGGCTCGTGGCAGGCCACCCGTCCGCCCCCGTCACAAAGGTGATGTTCGCGGTCGATCCCACCCTGGAAGTCATTGAGGAAGCGGTTGAGTGGGGAGCGGAGCTGCTCATCACCCACCACCCCCTGCTGTTGAAGGGCGTTACGTCCGTGGCGGCCACGTCGGCAAAGGGGCGGGCGGTGCACCGGCTGATTGAGTCGGGGACGGCACTGTTGACCGTGCACACCAACGGCGACTCCGCCGTCGGAGGTGTCTCCGATGTCCTGGCTGACGCCCTGGGACTCCAGGACGTCGCCCCCCTGACAGTGGCGGCCAACGGGCTGCCGGAGGAAGGCATTGGGCGCGTGGGCGACCTCGCGGAGGCCATGAGCCTGGGCGACTTCTCCGCCCGCGTATTCGGAATCCTTCCCTCCGTGGCCGGGGGAGTGCGTGTCTCCGGCGACAAGGACGGGCTGGTTCGGCGCATCGCGGTTTGCGGCGGTGCCGGCGATTCGCTGTTTAACGAAGTGCGGGCCAGCAATGCGGACGTCTATGTGACCGCTGACCTTCGCCACCACCCGGCGTCGGAGGCGCGCGAGGCCGCCCTCAACGGACGGCCGTACCTGGTGGACGTTTCGCACTTTGCCAGCGAATGGCTGTGGCTGCCTGCCGCCGCCGCGGCACTGGGCAACGTCCTGTCCGACCAGGGCCATGACGTTGAGATCCTGGTCAGCACCACCAACAGCGACCCGTGGGACTTCATCCTCACTCCGGGCTAGAGTCTAGGAAGCGCCGGTTCGGTGCCCGGCCCCGGCCGGAAGGGATTTAGCGGAGGTAAAAGTGGCCAAGGCAGCACCGGCGGAACAGTTGAAGTTGCTCGAACTGCAGGGCTTGGACGCCAAGTTGAAGGGCCTCACCAACCGCCGCCGCACGCTGGAAAACGATCCCCGCATCAGGGACCTCGAGGCTGCCCTGTCCGTCGCCAACGGTGAACTGGGCGCAGCCAAGGTGGCCGTGCACGACGCCGAGGCCGCGCTGAAGCGGGCAGAGGCCGACGTCGAACAGGTTGCCTCGCGCATCGAACGCGACGAAGCACGGCTAAACAGCGGAACCGGCCTGTCCAAGGACCTGGTGGCACTTCAAAAGGACATCGCGTCGCTGAACAAGCGGCGCTCGGACCTTGAAGACGTGGAACTGGAAGTCATGGAGCGGCTCGACTCGCTGCGGGAGCGGCAGGCGGCCCAGCAGCAGATCGTCGATGACATCCAGGGGTCCTTTGGAACCATCAGGGCCGAGCTTGATGCGGCCCTGGCCGAAGTGGAAACGGAAGCGGCAGGCCTGCGTGCCCAGCGCGGCGAATTTGCCCAGGGCCTGGACGCAGGCCTGGTGGCGGTTTACGAAAAGACGCTGGCCAAGCGGGGAGTCGGTGCGGCCCGGCTCTTCCACGGCACGTCGGAAGCCTCGGGCATGAAGCTCAGCCCCGGCGACCTCGCCGAGATCAAGGCAGCTGCTGCCGACGACATCGTTTACTGCCCGGACTCCGGCGCCATCCTGGTCCGTTCGGACGAGTGGTCCTAGGCAGCCAACAGGCATCCCCCCGGGCCGGTCAGCCCGGCAGGATGATGTTCAGGGCGTGCGGCTTGCGTGGGGTCCCCGGCACCAGTTCGGCCTCCCACTGTTCGCGGGCAGCCTTCAGGAGGTCCGACGGCGTGGCCGGGGCTTTGCCGCGGCGCACCAGCAGGTGCCGCGCCAGTTCGCCGCGCGTGTGCTTGGCGAAGTGGCTCACTACCTTGCGGACACCGGCGCTCTCGGTGAAGACATTCACGGAGACGGTCTGTTCCGGCGGGGGCGCCCACGCCGCTGCGTACGTGCTGGACCGGCAGTCGACCACGAGGTGTCCCTGGGCTGCTGCGCCCAGGGTGTCGCTGAGCTGCGCCTTCCAGAACGGAGCCAGCTTACCGACGTCGGGCAGGGACGTGCCCATGGACAACCGGTAGGCGGGAACGCTGTCGCCAAAACGCAGGGCTCCCCACAGCGCCGAGATCACCAGGACGGATTCATCGGCCTTGCGGCGCTGTGCCGGCGTCAGCGTCCGGTAGCCCAGGGCGTCATACAGGACGCCCGAATAGATGCTGTGCGCCGGGGCCGCCGGTTCGGCGTGCAGGCGCGTATTGCGTTCGACGTCGTCCCGCAGGGACGCTCCGACGCCCAGCAGGGCGAGGGCATCCTGGTGGGCGCTGACCGTTCCCAGCGCGTCAAGGACCTTGGCGCGGTACGGGTTGAGCTCCGGGAAGCCCAGGTCGGTCCAGTCGACGGCGGGTCCGCGGAGCGCGGGTGTCTTGCCTTCGGAAGGGGGAAGCAGAATCAGCACCGTCCGATCCTACCGGCGGCAAAAGGCGGCCGGCGGCGCCGGTAGACTGGGACCCGGATGGGACAGCCAGACGGCCGCGCGCCACGCAAGTGGCTCGAGGAACGTCCGGGCTCCGCAGGGCAGGGTGGTGGGTAACGCCCACTCGGGGTAACCCGCAGGCCAGTGCCACAGAAAACAGACCGCCTGCATTTCCGGCTCCGGCCGAGGAGGGCAGGTAAGGGTGAAACGGTGGTGTAAGAGACCACCAGCTTCCCGGGTGACCGGGAAGGCTAGGTAAACCCCACCCGGAGCAAGGCCAGACAGGACACGTTCGAGGGCTGCCCGCCCGAGTGTCCGGGTAGGCCGCTGGAGGGTGCCGGCAACGGTACTCGTAGATGGATGGCCGTCGCTCCCTTCCCGGTAACGGCAGGGGAGAACAGAACCCGGCGTATCGGCTGTCCCATCCTTAAACCGCGTTTGACCACGGGCTATGCGTCGGGGATCCTGAACCGTGCCCGTAATTCCTGAAACCCGTCCCGCACCCGCAGCGGGCATTCCCGGCATCCGTTCACAGGGCGTTGCCCTCGCCGGCTTCCTGGCCCTTTCCGCCCTGGCCTGGGTCCTCGCCTCAGTTCCCATCATCCTTAACTCCAACGGCTGGTACGCGGGCTCGCTGAAAGCTCCGTGGATGCCGCCGTCGTGGATGTTCCGCACCACCTGGATGGTGCTCTATGCCGGCGTGGCGGCAGCCGCCTGGCTGGTCTGGCGCAAAGGGCGCCTGTCCGGGGCCACCCTTGCCGGCTATGTGATGCAACTGCTGCTCAACACCGCGTGGCCGGTGACGTTCTTCGCCATGTATCCCATGCTTGGAGTGGTGGCCCTGTGGGCAGCCTTTGCTGTCATCTGCGCGCTGACCGCAACCCTGGCGTTCCTGATCCTGCGCTTCGGACCGGTGGACGCCGCCGCCGGATACCTGGTGCTGCCGTACTTTTCCTGGCTCGTGTTCTCCGCCAGCCTGAACCTGTACTCCGCCATCCACAACTGAAGGGCGGCAGTTTCAGCTGGGTGGTCCGCCCCGGCCGTGTGAGTGATTTCACGCAGCGCAAACGTGCTCCCTGCGGCGGGCCAAATTAGAATGGATCCCGGACGCAGGAGTTCTACCGCCGAAAGTTGCGTCCGCAACCGGCGGTTTTTCTTTGCACGCGATCCAGGCGCCTGGGGACCATCCCCTGCGGGCGCCGGTGCCCCTGGACATCATCAGGTGGCCTACATCTGTGTACGACGACGTACACGGCTGAACCGAGGAAGGTATTTCTGTGAGCCAGACGTCTGATTCTTGTCTTGATACGTGGATGGGCCGGGAGGCCCTCGCCGAGGCCATGATCCCGGTTATCGGCAGGCTGTACCGCGAAAACAACGTGGTGACCAGCATCCACGGCCGGAGCCTGATCAACAAGTCCACCATGAACATCCTCAAGGCGCACCGCTTCGCGCGCCGGATGAGCAAGGACGAACTGCTCCTGGAGGACACGGCGCCCCTGCTGAACACGCTGGCCGGACTCGAACTCGGCGCCGCCGCGATCGACATCGCCCGCCTGAACCAGAAGTTCAAGGAAGAAGGCAACGGCGCCACGCTGGAGGAATTCCTCCGCGACGAGCTCGCCGAGATCGTGGGCAAGCGGGGCGGCGATGACCGCACCAGCACCGACGTCGTGCTCTACGGCTTTGGCCGCATCGGCCGCCTCCTGGCACGCCTCCTCATCGAAAAGGCCGGCGGTGGCCACGGCCTGCGCCTGCGCGCCATCGTGGTGCGCCGCGGATCCGACAACGACCTCTCCAAGCGCGCCAGCCTGCTGCGCCGCGACTCCGTCCACGGCTCCTTCGAGGGCACCATCCGGATCGACGAGGCCGCCAACACCATCACGGCCAACGGTGTCCAGATCCAGGTCATCTACTCCAACGACCCCGCCACCATCGACTACACCGCCTACGGCATCAACAACGCCCTCGTGGTGGACAACACCGGCCGCTGGCGCGACGCCGAAGGCCTGTCCCAGCACCTGCAGAGCAAGGGCGTTGCGCGGGTCCTGCTGACCGCGCCGGGCAAGGGTGAACTGAAGAACATCGTCCACGGCATCAACCACCGGGACATCACCGACTCGGACAAGATCATCTCCGCGGCGTCCTGCACCACCAACGCCATCACCCCGGTCCTGAAGGCCATTAACGACAAGTTCGGCGTGGTCCACGGCCACGTGGAAACCGTCCACTCCTTCACCAACGACCAGAACCTCATCGACAACTTCCACAAGGGCGACCGCCGCGGCCGTTCCGCTGCACTGAACATGGTCATCACCGAAACCGGTGCCGCCAAGGCAGTGGCAAAGGCGCTGCCCGAACTCCTGGGCAAGCTCACCGGCAGCTCCATCCGCGTCCCCACGCCGGACGTTTCGCTGGCCATCCTGAACCTCACCCTTGAAAACGGCACCACCAAGGACGAGGTCAACAACTACCTGCGTGAAATGTCGCTGCACTCGGACCTGCGCAAGCAGATCGACTACATCGACTCGCCCGAGGTTGTCTCCACCGACTTCGTCGGATCCCGCCGCGCCGGGATCGTGGACGGCCTGGCCACCGTGTCCACGGACAAGAACCTGGTCCTCTACGTCTGGTACGACAACGAGTTCGGCTACAGCTGCCAGGTGGTCCGCGTCATGGAAGAGATGGCCGGCGTGAATCCGCCGTCCTTCCCCGCCAAGGAAAGCGCTGCCGCCCTGGCCGCGATCGCCGTCTAGCCACATCCGGCCGCGTCCTGCGAATTCCCGGCTGATTCTCTGGAATCAGCCGGGAAACGGGACCACACTGGTGGCATGGACAACGAATCGACACTTCAGCACGAAACCACCCTCGAGCACGCACTGGACGTGGCCAAAGCCAACCATAAGGAAGCCGTGCGGCTCCTGGAACGCGCCCGTGCAGCCCAGAGGACCGGGGACGTCACCGACGAGCGGGTGCGCCAGCTCGAGAACCTGCTGTCCATAGCGGAAGAAGACCTGCGACGGGTCACCAGGGAACAATAACCAGGCGCCGTGCACGGCGCTGTGATCCATCACTCGTCCCCAACAGTGTGGATATCAGCGGCCTACCGCGGCCTTTGTCCTAGGCTCTTGGGGTGCCCGATTTCCCCTTCCCGGCGTCAACCCCATGACCGTCAGCTGGTCCGCTTACCGCCGCGCACGCCGCCGTTCCCGGCAGGCCTGGGCGCTTCTTGTGACGGCTGCGGTTTCCATCATTGCCGCACTGTTCTGGTTCTTCACCGCCGGACAGTTCGCGGCAGCGGGGCCCGCCACTGAGGGGCCCACGGAGGCCCCGGTCTTCGACACTGCCTGGATGAAGCCGGTCCAGGAACCCAACCCGGTGCCGGCCGGCAGCGCCGTCGCAGCCCTGGACGGCCTGGCCGTCAAGGGGCGGGCGCCCAGCAGCGATTACAGCCGGGAGGCCTTTGGCCAGGCCTGGCTCGATGTGGACCGGAACGGCTGCGATACCCGCAATGACATTCTTCGCCGGGACCTCGCCGATGTTGTGTTCTCGGAGGGTTCCTCCTGCAAGGTGACGGCCGGGCACTTCCGGGAACCCTACACAGGGCAGGACGTCGATTTCCGGCGTGGTTCCGACAGCAGCCGCGCGGTCCAGATCGATCATGTCGTCGCCCTGGGTGATGCCTGGCAAAAGGGTGCCCAGCGTTTGGGGCCGAAGGAACGCCAGAGTCTGGCAAACGATCCGCTGAACCTCATCGCGGCGGACGGCGCCGCCAATCAGCAAAAAAGCGCGGGGGACGCCGCTACCTGGCTGCCGAAAAATACGGCAATCCGCTGCCACTATGTGGCCCGGCAGATTTCCGTGAAGGCCGCGTACGGGCTGTGGGTAACGGCAGCAGAAAAGGATGCCATGAAGCGGGTCCTGGCTTCCTGCCCCGAGCAGCAGACCATCACGGCAGGCTGACCGGCATCCGCCGGCACGGGTCGGTGGCTAACGGCTCAGCGGCTGAACCTGGTCAGTGTCCGAAGGGGTCCGGGTCAACGCCAGGCATCCAGGTCAGCCCCGGCACGCCCCAGCCGTTCTTCTTGGCCTGCTTCATGGCCTTGCGGGAATACCGGTCCATCAGCCGGTTGACGTACAGCTTGCCGTCCAGGTGGTCATACTCGTGCTGGATGACCCTGGCAAACCAGCCGGTGGCTTCGAAGCGGACCGGTTCCCCGAACCCGTCAAAGCCCTCCACCCGGGCCCATTCGGCCCGCTTGAGCGGATACTGTTCGCCCGGGAAGGACAGGCAGCCCTCTTCCTCCTCGTCAGGATCGGGAGCAGCACCCGAGACCTTGGACAGGGTCAGGACGGGATTCACCAGGACTCCGGTTGGGGGAGCGCCGTCGTCATTGGCGTACTTGTAAACGAAGATCCGCTTGCCGACGCCGATCTGGGGGGCGGCCAGGCCCACCCCGTTGGCGGCGTCATTGGTTTCGAACATGTCGGCGATCAGGGTGCGCAGTTCGTCGTCGAAGACCTCCACCTCGGCGGCGCGGCGGTGCAGGACAGGCTCGCCCCAGATGGTGATCGGCAGAACGGTCATATCAGTAGTCCTTCGGCTTCGCGGTATCCCCGGCTGCAATGCGTGTACCGGTGGGGCACGACAAAGGAGGCCGCACCGGATATCCGGTGCGGCCTCCTTTGTTGACGGCTGCATGTGCCGCCCCGTGAGGGTGAGCGACGGGGGTTGAACCCGCGACCTCCTGGACCACAACCAGGCGCTCTGCCAACTGAGCTACGCCCACCATGTGCCTCAAGGGAATTCCACCGGAGCGGCTCCCTGGAAACGCAACTCAAATAGCTTACCTGCTCGAAAGGGGTGCTTTGTCCACTTTCTGCGATTTGAGCGAAATTTCATCAAAACGTGGCGCAGATTACTCCCCGGACCGGTCCCCGGCGTCCCCGTTGGTGATGCCCTTGGCAATCTTCTGGGCGGTGGCGCTGTCCGGTCCGGGGGCGGGGACGAACACTGCCTCCCGGTAGTAGCGGAGCTCGTCGATGGAATCCTTGATGTCTCCCAGCGCGCGGTGGCCGCCCTTTTTCGCCGGCGACTGGAAGTACGCCCGGGCGTACCACCGGCGCGACAGCTCTTTGATGGTGCTGACGTCAATGACCCGGTAGTGCAGGTGCTCCACCACGGCAGGCATGTCGCGGGACAGGAACACCCGGTCGGTTCCCACGGAGTTGCCGCCCAGAGGTGCTTTGCGCGGATCCGGGACCCAGGTGGAGATGTACTCCATGACCGCGGCCTCTGCTTCTGCCATCGTCTTGCCGTGCGGCAGCTCCGCCAGCAGCCCGGACTTGGTGTGCATGTCCCGGACGAAGTCGGACATCTGGGCCACGGCGGCATCGTCGGGTTTGATGACGACGTCGACGCCGTCGCCAAGGATGTTGAGCTCCGAATCGGTGACCAGTGCTGCCACCTCGATCAGGGCGTCGTTCTTGATGTCCAGGCCGGTCATTTCGCAGTCGATCCAGACGATTCGTTCGTTAGATATAGGCACCGGACCAGCCTACCGTTACACTTCCGGGCACCCTGCCGATGCTAGGATTTCGGGTACGCGGCGGGTCGCCCTTCCGCCCCTTAATCGTATCCCGGCCGGCCCGCGCGGCCCGCCGGATCAACCGCGGAAAACGCAAGAAGATTGGACGATCCTGAGATGACGGCGCCTGTGCCCGCAACGGGGGAGATGGCGGCGGCCGGTATTGCCGGAACGGGCAGTGCCGAGGTGGACAATCCGCGCTCACCCCTGCTTGCCGGCTTCCTGGGCTCCATGTTCATGATGATTGGCTCCACTGGCGTCGGCTGGCTGGCCCCGGTCTCGGAGCTGCGCCGGATGCCCGTGTTCATCTGGATGCGGACGGAGGCTCCCGGCGTGGCGCTGTCCATCGTCCTGGTGGCCGTCGGCGGCATGCTGCTGGTGCGTGCCTGGCTGCGGCTGGGCCAAAAGGTCCGGGTGTGGGGTGAACAGGCACGGCGGGCAACCCTGTCCGCGGTGGTGGCATGGGGACTTCCCATGATGTTCAGCGTGCCGCTGTTCAGCCGCGACGTCTATGCGTACATCGGGCAGGGGCGCCTGATGGTGGAGGGCTTCAATCCGTACGAAAACGGCATTTCCGCCCTGTCCAACTACTTCCAGCTCGGCGCCGACAAAATGTGGACCGAGGCGCCGGTTCCCTACGGCCAGCTGTTCCTGTGGATCGAGCAGTTCGTCGTCTGGGTAACCAACGTCCAGCCGGAGGCGTGTGTCATGCTCTTCCGGCTGGTGGCGCTGGCCGGTGTGGTGCTCTGCGTCGTCTACGTGCCCCGGCTCGCTGAACTGCACGGCGTGAACCCGCACCGGGCCCTCTGGCTGACCGTGGCCAACCCGCTCTTCCTGACCAATTTCATCGCCAGTGTCCACAATGACTCCCTGATGATCGGGCTTGCCCTGGCGGGCCTGTACTACTCCGCGACCCGGCGCCCGGTCCGCGGCATCGCCCTGGTGACCCTCTCCATCGCGGTGAAGCCCATCACCATTGTCTTCCTGCCGTTCATCGGGCTCCTGTGGGCGGGCCGGAATGCGGGCTGGCTCCGGAAAGTGGCGTTTTGGGCCCTGACGGTAAGCCTGAGCCTGGCGCTGTTGACCGCCATGAGCATGGTCAACGGGTTCGGTTTCGGCTGGATCAATGGCCTTTCCGCACCAGGCAGCATTTCGATCTGGTACGCCCCGGTGGGCTTGATTGGCATGGTGGTGGGATCCCTGGCCAATGCTTTCGGCTTTGACGGTTCGGTCCCCGCCGGTTGGGTGTTCGACGCCGGGAAGCTGCTTGCCGTCGGCATCGTCGCCTGGCAGATCTTCAAGGGTGACTACGACCGCCTCATGCGCCGCCTCACTCTTGCCCTGGCGGCCGTGGTCCTGCTGGCCCCCATCATCCAGGCCTGGTACGTCGTCTGGCTCATACCGCTCTTTGCCGTGACCGGCATCAGGAACGACTGGCAGGTCAAGGCCCTGTACTTCGTGGTGTCCTTCTTCATGATCTACGCCATTTCGGACCAGTTGGACGTTTTCCCGTACCTCCAGACCCAGGACCTCGGCTTCGCCCTCGCCCTGGCCCGGATTGCCGCGGCGCTGACCGCCCTGCTCTTTGCCCTGTACCTGATCTTCTGGGACCCCGGCACCCGCAGGCTGTTCCGCAAATCGCACCAGCCCGTCGTCGAACGTCCGGTGATTTAGCGGCCGCTATCGCTGTGCGGCCCGGGCGCTTATCCTGCGCAGGGCCTCCCTGCGCGACAGCGGACTCATGGCGTCCCGGTTGCGGGAAACGAACGCCTCCACCCACTCCGGTGCGGTCTTGGCGTACTCGCGCAGCGCCCAGCCGATGGCTTTGCGGATGAAGAACTCCTGGTCCGCCAGGTTCGGCTCGATGATGGCGGCGAGCAGTTGTGTGTCGGTGGCCTTCCCGGCGCGCAGCTGCGACGTAATGGCGGCCCTGCGGATCCAAAGGTCCGGGTCCTTGCTCCACTGCAGCAGGAGCCTGGACATCTCCGTGGGGTGCGCCTGCAGCAGGGTGCAGATCCGGCCGGACACGCCGTCGGCAAAGTCCCACCATGCACCTGTCCGGATAATTTCCTCGTACACAGGAATCATGTCCAGGTCGGAGGCCACCAGCCGGTGTGCTGTCAGGTCGATGGCCGCGTACTTCTCCTCCCGGAACGTGGAGGTGCGCCACAGGTCCAGCACGGTGGCCCGCAGCTGCCCGGCGGAAACCGGCGGATGGTCCCGTGCAGCACGTTCCGCGATCCGCCGCACCTCGGGAACCCGTACGCCGAGCGAGGGGAGGAGGGACCTCATGTAGGCCTGCGCCCCCACAGCCCTGGCGGGGTCGGCCAATCCGTGGAGCGCACCCCTGACGGAGGCGATGAGGTCCTGGTCGGCGGCCGTGTCCATGGGGCAACTTTAGTCAGGGGGCAGCACAGGCGGTGCGGTAGGCTGGTGAGCGCTAACACACTTCGACGCAGAGGGAACCATGCCCGGAACTGAAGTCCACCTCGCCCACGGACCCTACTCCGCCGTCGTCACCCTCCGCGGCGGGGCGCTCAGGGAGCTGCGGCACGGGGACAGGGACCTGGTGGTGGGCTTTGGCCCCGACGGACCCGTACCCGACTACCGCGGCGTCATCTGCGCGCCCTGGCCCAACCGCCTGGCGGACGGCACCTACTCCTATGCAGGCAAGGCCTATGCCGCTGCCGTCAACGAACCGGACCGCGGCGCTGCCCTGCATGGTCTTGCCATCCACAGGCCATGGGAGGTGCTGGAAGCGGCCGCGGACCGCGCCGTCCTGGGTTGCCGCATTCCGGCCGGCCCGGATTACCCGGGGGACCTGGAGTTGTCGGTTACCTATGCGCTCTCCGCCGACGGGCTCCATGGCACGGTGCGGGCGGTCAACACCGGTGCCGCTGCCGCCCCGTACGGGGTGTGCCCCCATCCCTACCTGGTGGCCGGTCCGTCCCCGCTGGACGACTGGTCGCTGGATCTGCAGGCCGCTGCCTACCTGGAGGTGACACCCGACCGGCTGCTGCCCGTGGGCATGCGGCAGGTGGACGGGGATGCCTTCGACTTCCGTTCGCCCCGGCGTCTGGGGCCGGTGAAGATCGACCATGCCTTCACGGACATCGCCCGGGAGGGTACGGGCCTGGCCCGGGTACGGGTACTGGACCCGTCAGGTACAGGTGTGGAACTCGAATGGGGCGCCGAGTGGCCCTGGGTCCAGGTGCACACCGGCGACAAACCCGCCGGCCCGGACCGGCTGGGCCTGGCCGTTGAACCCATGACGTGTCCGCCTGATGCCCTCCATTCAGGGACGGACCTGGTGCATCTGCAGCCCGGCCAGGCCCATTCGGCGGGCTGGACCATCCGGGCGCTGGGCTAGGCGGGCGTGGGCTAGGCGGGGATGAGCTAGGCGGGGTCGGCCGTGGCGGCTTGCCTGAGGGGGTCCGTCCACCCGGCACGCTGCAGCCAGGCTGCGCACAGTGCGGTCCACTGCCGGGGTCCGGGTTGATCTGCGGCAAGCCCCAGCCCATGCCGTCCCTGCGGGAAGACATGCAGTTCCGCCGGAACGCCGGCGGCAAAGAGTGCCCTGGCGTAGTTCAGGCTGTTGCTCACCGGAACGGCGTCGTCGTCAGCTGTATGCCAGAGGAAGGCCGGCGGTGTCCGGGGGGTGACGTTCAGCTCCGGCGAGAGGGCCCTGAGGAGGTCCGACGGCGGCGCGCCGCCAAGGAGGTTCTCCACCGATCCCTGGTGCGCCTCGTGGGTCAGTGATGCAACGGGGTAGCAGAGCACCGAGAGGGCGGGGATGGCGGCGGGCACGTCCAGGTCCGGGTTCCCGGTGGCGGCTGCCGTGCTGAGGGTGGCCGCCAGGTGGCCGCCGGCGGAGAAGCCCAGGACGCCGATGCGCTCCGGGTCAACGGCAAACCCGTGCTGTCCCTTCCTGATGTGGAGCATGGCTTCCTTTGCGTCCCCCAGGGGAGCAGGGTGCCGGTCAGGGGCCACCCTGTAGCGGAGGACGAAGGCGTGGATGCCCAGGGACGCCAGCCACTCTGCAACGGGCTCCGCTTCGTGATCAGCCTGGCGGGCGTATCCTCCTCCCGGCAGGACCATGATGGCCGGCCGGGCGCCGCAGCCCCGGAATGGGCCGGAACTGCCGTAAGCGCACCCGGCGCCATCAGGCGGCAGCCTCGGTGCTGCGCCGCAGCGTGACCTCGCCTGTGATGTCACCGGGTGAAGCGTCTTCGGCCCCGTCCCCGTCGTCGCCGGCAAGCCTCCGCTGGGTGGCCCGGGTGGCCAGGCGCCCAATGTCCTCCAGCGGCAGGCGTACCGTGGAAAGAGCCGGCCGGAAGTCGCGGAGGGTCTCAATATCGTCGAACCCGGCGATGGCGGCGTCGCGGGGGATGCGGAGCCCTTCGGACCGCAATGCCGCCGCGGCCCCGATGGCCATCACATCGTTGACGGCGAAAATGCACAGTTTGGCTGCGCCGCCCCCGTCACCGGTCGGGCCCCCTTCCCCGGACGGGCGCGCGTTGGTCCGGGCTGCCTTGATCCGGGCAGCCAGTTCAAGCCCGGCGTCATATCCTCCGGACCGGTTGAACGCGCTGCGGAGCACTTCCGCCGGCCGGCGCCCGGCCCGTTCCAGTCCCTCCTGGAAACCGCGGACCCGGTCATCGGAGGTCAGGAGCCCTTCGGGACCGCCGACAATGACGAAGTCCCCGTCCCAGCTGCCCGCAAGTTCGGTGGCCAGCCGGCCGGCCAGCTCCTGGTTGGGCACTTTCACCACGTGGTACCCCTCCGGAGCAGTTGCACCCACGACGGGATGGCCCACCACGGCCACCTGCCCGCCGTTGCGGCAATACCGGTCCAGTTCGGCTGCCAGCTCGCTGTTGCCGTCCTTGTCCTCGTCGCGGCACGAGCGGGAACCGGCGATCACGATCGAATCTGCGCGGCGGGCCGCGAACGCAGCCACCGCTTCCTTTTCCTCCGCGGGGCCGCCGCCGGTGGTGGCAAGGAGCACCATCTTCCGCTGTTCCCGGGCGGCTTCCTGCACGCCCCTGGCAATGGCCGCGAAGTAGGGATCGGCAATGTCATGGACGATCAGGCCGATCAGGCCGGAACTGGATTTCGCCAGGCCCTGCGCCTGGGCGTTGGGGATGTAGCCAAGCGACTCAGCCGCCTGCCGGACCCGGTCGGCAATGTCCTTCCCCGGCTTGCGGGCGGATCCGTTCAGCACGCGGGAGGCCGTGGCGGGGGAAACGCCGGCAAGGCGGGCCACCTCGGTAAGGGTACTTGCAGCCACTGCATCTCCTGGTCTTGTACGGGCTCGAAGGCTAAAGCACATTATGGCAGTTCAAACTACTTCCGGAAAGCGCTTGCCAAGGGGAAGCGCGCCGTGCATCATGGAAGCAGTGGGAATGCGCTTTCCCAATCAGTTTGACTACCTTGCTCACTCACCGTGGAGGACACATGGGCTTCGAAACAAAGACAATCCGCATCGCCATGAACGGCATCACCGGCCGGATGGGCTACCGCCAGCACCTGCTGCGCTCCATCCTGCCGATTCGCGATGCAGGCGGCTTCACCCTCCCGGACGGCACCCGGGTCCAGGTTGAACCCATCCTGGTGGGCCGCAACGAGGCCAAAATCCGGGAACTGGCGGAAAAGCACAAGGTGTCCGAGTGGACCACGGACCTGGACGCCGTGATCAACGACCCCACGGTGGACGTCATCTTTGACGCCTCCATGACCAGCCTGCGCGCCGCCACCCTGAAGAAGGCGATGCTGACCGGCAAGCACATCTTCACCGAGAAGCCCACGGCCGAGACCCTCGAAGAAGCCATCGAGCTGGCCCGCATCGGCAAGGAGGCGGGCGTCACTGCCGGCGTCGTCCACGACAAGCTCTACCTCCCTGGCCTGGTCAAACTCCGCCGCCTGGTGGACGAGGGCTTCTTCGGCCGCATCCTCTCCATCCGCGGCGAGTTCGGCTACTGGGTATTCGAAGGCGACATCCAGGCCGCGCAGCGCCCGTCCTGGAACTACCGCAAGGAAGACGGCGGCGGAATGACCACGGACATGTTCTGCCACTGGAACTACGTCCTGGAGGGCATCATCGGCCAGGTCAAGAGCGTCAACGCCAAGACCTCCACCCACATCCCCGCCCGCTGGGACGAGGCAGGCAACGAGTACAAGGCCACCGCCGATGACGCCTCCTACGGCATCTTCGAACTCGAGACCCCGGGCGGCGACCAGGTGGTTGGCCAGATCAACTCCTCCTGGGCAGTGCGCGTCTACCGCGACGAACTTGTGGAATTCCAGGTGGACGGCACCCACGGTTCCGCTGTGGTAAGCCTGAACAAGTGCGTCGCCCAGCAGCGGGCCCACACCCCCAAGCCCGTGTGGAACCCGGACCTGCCCGTCACCGAATCCTTCCGCGACCAATGGCAGGAAGTTCCCGCCAACGCCGAACTGGACAACGGCTTCAAGCTGCAGTGGGAAGAGTTCCTCCGCGACGTTGTGGCCGGCAGGGAACACCGCTTCGGCCTGTTGTCCGCCGCCCGCGGCGTCCAGCTCGCCGAACTTGGCCTTCGCTCCAATGACGAACGCCGCACCATCGACATCCCGGAGATCACGCTCTGATGACTTCCCTTATCCTTCCCTCCGAGGACGGCGGCACCAGGGAGTACCGCCTCCAGGGCGCCACGCCCTGGGCCCGCCCCACCGCCCCGCTCACTGCCCGGCGCGCCTACGCCGCGGCCCACGTCATCCCCGAGGTCCTCGCTGACAACACCCCCGGGGCCCCGGCCCGCCTGGACTGGGACGCCACCATGGCGTACCGCCACGAGCTCTGGTCCTACGGTCTTGGCGTGGCCGACGCCATGGACACCGCCCAGCGCGGCATGGGGCTTGACTGGGCCGCCACGCAGCAACTCATCAAGCACACCGGCGTCGAAGCAGCCTCGGTGGTCTCGGCCAACACCCCGGCCACCGCCGGCAAATCGGTCCGTGACCTCGTGTCCTGCGGGGCCGGCACCGACCAGCTGGACCTGGACACCCTTCCCTCCGGTGACGCGGGCATCAAGGCCGTCCTCGAGGCATACCGCGAACAGATCTCCGTGATCACCGAGGCCGGCCCCAAGGTGATTCTCATGGCATCGCGGGCACTCGCCAAGGCAGCGCGCGGGCCGGAGGACTACCTGAACGTCTACTCCACGCTGCTGCAGGAGGTGGACCAGCCGGTCATCCTGCACTGGCTCGGAACCATGTTCGATCCCGCCCTCACCGGCTACTGGGGGTCCGGGGACGTTCCGGCCGCCACCGAAACCTTCCTGGGCCTGATCAGGGACAACGCGGACAAGGTGGACGGGGTCAAGGTCTCCCTGCTCGATGCCAGCCACGAGGTGGCCCTGCGGGCAGCGCTGCCTGAGGGCGTCCGCCTCTACACCGGGGACGACTTCAACTATCCCGAGCTCATCGACGGCGACGGCACCCACCACTCCGACGCGCTGCTGGGCATCTTCGCGGCCATCTACCCGGCCGCATCCGTGGCCCTGCAGAACTACGACGCCGGAAACCCGGCCAGGGCACGGGAAATTTTGGACTCCACCCGCGAACTGGGCAAGCACATCTTCAGCGCCCCGACGTTCTACTACAAGACCGGCATCGCGTTCATGTCCTGGCTCAACGGCAAGCAGTCCGGGTTCCAGATGGTCGGCGGCCTGCACTCCGGCCGCTCTGTCTGCCACCTCGCCCGGACCTTTGAGCTGGCCGACCAGGCCGGCTTGCTGAAGGACCCCGCGCTGGCGGCCTTCCGCATGTCCGATTACCTGCGGATCAACGGGGTGGGAGTATGAGCGGCTTCCAAAGACTGTCCATCAACAGCGCCACCACCAAGAAGTGGACGCTTGCCCAGGTGGTCGAGGGCTGCGTCGACGCCGGCATCCCCGCCATCGGCCCCTGGCGGGACCGGGTGGCGGAAGCCGGCCTGGACAAGGCAGCCCGCCTGATCAAGGACGCGGGCCTGCGCGTCTCCTCGCTCTGCCGCGGCGGGTTCCTCACCGCGGCGGACGCGCAGGGCCAGGCAAACGCGCTCGCCGACAACCGTGCAGCCATCCTCGAAGCCGTGGCGCTGGACACCACCGAACTGTTCCTGGTGGTTGGCGGACTCGCCCCGGGGGAGAAGGACATCGTGGGCGCCCGGCAGCGTGTGGCTGACCGGCTCGCGGACCTGGTCCCGTTCGCACAGGAAAACGGCGTCCGCCTGGTGCTGGAACCGCTGCACCCGATGTACGCCGCCGACCGCGCACTGATCTCCACCCTGGGGCAGGCCCTGGACCTCGCGGCGCCGTTCGACGCCTCCACGGTGGGGGTCGCCGTCGACACGTTCCATGTCTGGTGGGACCCGGAACTGAAGGCGCAAATCGAACGCGCCGGCCGGGAGAACCGTATTGCCTCCTACCAGGTGTGCGACTTCAACATGCCCATCGCCGCCGATCCGCTGCTCTCCCGCGGGTACATGGGCGACGGCGTGGTGGACTTCGCCACGATCGGCACCTGGGTGCGCGACGCCGGGTACACGGGCGACATCGAGGTGGAGATTTTCAATCAGGAGATCTGGGACACGGACGGCAACACCGTCCTGGCCACGGTCAAAGAGCGTTACGCGGAGCTTGTCCTGCCGTACGCCTGACCTGATCCAAGACCCGCGGGCTCCTGCTACGTCACGGCAGGGGCCTGCGCCCCACATAAAAAGGACCCGGACCGCGGTGGTATTTCCCACCGCGGTCCGGGTTCTTCCCTGCCCGCTGCAGCCTTACGCGTAGAGCGAGGCGACCCGACGGTACCTTGCCAGCACTCCGGCGTCGTCGTTTCCCAGCGGAAGGTCGACGGCGTCTGCCGCCCACGCAGGGAAGCGTCCGCTGAGTGCCGCCGCAGCCTGGCGCGCGGCGCCGTCGGCGACATATTCACCCGGCTGCGGCACTGTGATGATGGTTCCCAGCAGGCTGGCAGCCACGTCCTGCACTGCTGCTGACTGGGCTCCGCCACCCACCAGGAGGATCCTTTGGGCGGACACGCCCTGGTTTTGCAGTGCCGCCAGGCCGTCCGCCAGTGAGCAGACAACACCCTCGACGGCGGCGCGCGCCAGGTTGGCGGG
The DNA here is from genome assembly GCF_024362385.1 of Arthrobacter sp. DNA4. Taxonomy (NCBI): domain Bacteria; kingdom Bacillati; phylum Actinomycetota; class Actinomycetes; order Micrococcales; family Micrococcaceae; genus Arthrobacter; species Arthrobacter sp. DNA4. Next base: position 2,713,821 of record NZ_CP101466.1, on the reverse strand, counting down.
GGTGTAGTTGGCCCGCGTGATGCCGTGCAGGGAGCCGGTGGCGTCCGGCAGGTTGGGGGTTCTTTCCCCATCGAAGTAGGGGACCAGGGTGAGGCCGCCGGCACCGGGACCGGCGGACAACGCCAGCCGGTTGAACTCGGACAGGTCCACGTCCAGCAGGGCGGCGGTGGCATCGAAAATGCGGGTGGCATTCAGGGTGCACACGAGCGGCAGGAAATGCCCGGCGGCGTCGGCGAATCCGGCCACCAGTCCCGAGGCGTCTGCGGCCGGCGAATCCGAAACCGCGAATACGGTGCCGGACGTGCCCAGCGACATCACCACATCGCCCAACCGGGCCCCTGCACCCAGCGCGGCCGCCGCATTGTCCCCGGCGCCTGCCGCCAGGAGGGCGCCCGCCGGCGTCTTTCCCGCTGCTTCCAGGGGCCCGAGGACCCGGGGGAGGACCGGCACGTGGCCGAGTGCCGCGGACAGGACGTCGGGCAGGTACTTGCCTTCCGCCGTCGAGTAGTAGCCCGTGCCGGACGCGTCCGAGCGGTCCGTGGCCAGGGCGGCCAACCCCTCTTTTCCGCTGCCTGGCCCGTAGCCTGCGAGCCGCCAGGTGAGCCAGTCGTGCGGCAGGCAGACGGCGGCCACCCTTGCGGCGTTTTCCGGCTCGTTCTCCGCCAGCCAGCGCAGCTTGGTCAGCGTCAGGGACGCGACCGGCACGGTACCGGTCGCGCGTGCCCAGTACTGCGCGCCGGCGGCTGGATCGCCGCCCCCGGCGGATTCGATGAGATCCTGGGCAGCGCCGGCGCTGCGGGTGTCGTTCCACAGCAGCGCCGGCCGGATCACCGCACCGTCGCTGTCCAGGCAGACCATGCCGTGCTGCTGGCCTCCGACGGACACGGCACTGACGTCATCCAGTCCGCCGGCATCTGCAACTGCCTTCTGCAGTGCCGTCCACCAATGGTCGGGGTGGACCTCGGTGCCCTCAGGGTGCGGGGCCCGGCCCTGGCGGACCAATGCCCCGGTATCCGCATCGCGGATGACCACCTTGCACGACTGGGTGGAGCTGTCGATGCCTGCGACGAGCACCATGGCCTAGTGGGCGCCCAGCAGGTGCTCGATGGCGAGCTGGTTGAGCCGGACGAACGCGAAGGAGCGCTCAGCAGCCTTGTCGGCGTCGAAGTCCTCGAACGCTGCGGCGTCGGCCAGCAGGTCTGCGGTGCTTTCGCCGGCACTGAGGGTGGGCTCGCCGAGTTCGAACACGCCGGAGGTCTTGAGTGCTTCCTGTACCTGCGGGTCTGCGCGGAACGCCAGCGCCCGTTCCTTCAGCAGCAGGTACATGGCCATGTTGGCCTTGGCGGACGCCCACACGCCGTCGTAGCCGTCGGTGCGGGAGGGCTTGTAGTCGAAGTGGCGCGGGCCGTCGTACTTGGGGCCACCGCCCGGGAAGCCGTTCTCCAGCAGGTCGACCGTGAAGAAGGCGCTGGTGAGGTCGCCGTGGCCGAACACCAGGTCCTGGTCGTACTTGATGCCGCGCTGGCCGTTGAGGTCGATGTGGAAGAGCTTGCCGGCCCAGAGTGCCTGCGCAATCCCGTGGGTGAAGTTCAGTCCTGCCATCTGCTCGTGGCCGGTTTCGGGGTTCAGGCCCACGATGTCACCGTGCTCGAGCTGGGCAATGAAGGCCAGGCCGTGGCCGACAGTGGGCAGGAAGATATCGCCGCGGGGTTCGTTCGGCTTGGGTTCAAGGGCGATCCGCAGGTTGTAGCCCTTCTCCTTGATGTAGCCCGCCGCGGTGTCAACGCCTTCCTTCATGCGGTCCAGGGCGGCTGCCAGGTCCTTGGAGCCGTCGTATTCGCTGCCTTCGCGGCCGCCCCACATGACGAACGTTTCGGCGCCGAGCTCTGCGGCGAGGTCGATGTTGCGCAGGACCTTGGAGAGGGCAAAGCGGCGGATGGAACGGTCGTTGGAGGTGAAGCCGCCGTCCTTGAAGACCGGGTGGCTGAACAGGTTGGTGGTCACCATGGGGACCTTCAGCCCGGTCTCCGCCAGGGCTGCGCGGAAGTTTTTCAGGATCAGGTCCCGCTCTGACGCGGAGGCGTCAAAAGGAACAAGGTCATTGTCATGGAACGTGATGCCATAGGCGCCCAGTTCTGCCAGGCGGTGGACTGCCTCCACCGGATCCAAAGCGGCACGGGTGGCCACGCCGAACGGATCGGCGCCGGTCCAGCCGACCGTCCAGAGGCCGAAGGTGAACTTGTCAGCGGGCGTGGGGGAGAGAGTCATGATGCGTCCTTGCGATCGGGTTGCGCCGCGGAATTGCGAAGCTTTAGTTCATTGCCTGAACTATATGAGCGGACGTAGGGTGGGGTCAATAGTCCAGCGTGGAGACCGCCGAAAAACTTGGCGGAAGCGTCTAACCAAGGAGCTTTGTGATGGTGATGCCCGCGCCTGCAGCGGCGGGGTCCGGATCCCCGGCCCCCGGAAACGTGGGGGACGTGAGGCGCAGCAATCTTGCGCTGGTCCTCGGCGCGATTGCCGAGTTCCCGCCCGGCACGCATCCCAGCCGTGCCCAGGTTGCCGGCGCCACCGGATTGACCAAGGCGTCGGTGTCCAGCCTGGTGCTGGACCTCCTGGACGCCGGGGTCATCCGCGAAATCGGGCTTAACCCCCAGGGCCGCGGACGGCCAGGCGTGGGACTGGAGCTCAGCCCCAGCCGTGCGGTCATGGGAATGGAGGTCAACGTCGACTACATTTCCGCCGCCGTGGTTGACCTGTCCGGGAAGGTGCTGCTGCGCGAGGTACGGGAGCGCGATAACCGGAGCAGTGCGGACAAGCCGGTGCTGGCTGCGCTCGCAGGCCTGGCAGCCAGGGTGCGGAGCGCGGCCGGGGAACAGGGCGTCGACGTCGTGGGCGGCGGGCTGGCGGTGCCCGGGCTGGTGGACCCTGCCAGGGCGCGCGTGCTGACCGCTCCCAACCTGGGCTGGGTCAATGTGGACCTTGACCTTGACGCCCTGCTGCCCGAAACAGCGCTGGGGGTTGCACTGTTCAATGAGGCCAATGCGGCCGCCCTGGCCGAACTGCGGCACCGGCCGGATCGCGCATCCAACTTCCTTTTCGTCTCCGGTGAGGTGGGCGTGGGCGGCGGGATTGTCATCGGTTCCGAGCTGTTCACCGGCCCCGGGGGCCATGTCGGCGAAGTGGGACACATCGTGGTGGATCCAGACGGCGGCCATTGTTCATGCGGGGGACTGGCTGCCTGGAAACGGTAGTACCAGGACGCCATATTCATTGCTGCCGGCCTGGCGCCGGAGGGGGTTACACGGTCTGCCGCCATGTCCTCACTCCTGCGGGCACTCGAGGGCGGGGCACCCAAGGCGGTATCCGCCGTCGAACGTGCAGGCCGCTGCCTGGGTATAGCGCTTGCCTCAACGGCGCGCGTGGTGGATATCGATTCGGTGGTACTGGGCGGGCATTTCGCAGTCCTTGAGCCCTGGCTGCGCGCCCCGTTGATAAACAGCCTGCAGAAATATGCGCCCGGAAAGTACGAGTCGGAGCAGGTAACGGTGTCCACGGTGGGGGAGTCTGGTGCCCTGCTGGGGGCCGCCGGCAGCGTGATCCGGTCCCTGGTGGAAGCCCCGCATCGGCTGCACGCATAGCGGCGGGTGCACAATGCCCCGGTCCGAAGACCGGGGCATCAGCCACCAACGTGCCCCAGGAGGGAATCGAACCCCCGACCGGCGGATTAGAAGGCCGCTGCTCTATCCCCTGAGCTACTGAGGCATCAGCTTCCGGCCTGCAGGCCGGCGCCTCAAAAAGTTTACATTGCCCGGCATGCCGGCGGCGTCATCCGGCCTGCACTGTTCCTCCCCACGTGGCGGGTTGGGCCCTGTTGTCCACATACGGGAACCCGCGCCTCCTGCGCGCCGGCGTCCGGGGCGATGCTGGTCATGCCTGCTCCAGGCGCCACCATCCAGACAGGACGTAGACATGAGCGAAACGATTACCATCCGGGGCTTCGTTGCCACTGAGATCACGAGTTCCACCACGCCGGGGGGAGTGGCGACAGCCTCCTTCCGGCTCGGTTCCACCACACGCCGCTTTGACCGGGAATCCAAAACCTGGGGCGACGGGCACACCAACTGGTTCACCGTGCAGGGCTACCGCAACCTCGCCGGGACCCTGGGCTGCAGCATCCGGAAAGGCCAACCGGTCATCGTCGTGGGCAAGCTGAAGATCCGCACCTGGGAAAAGGAAGGCCGGGTCTACCACTCCACCATCATCGACGCCGAGGCCGTGGGGCATGACCTTACCTTTGGTTCGGCAAACTTCATCCGGACCGCTTCCAGGCCTGCGCTTTCCCTTGTGGAGCAGCCGCAGTCCGCGGAGGAAGCCCCTGCGATGGACCCGGCCCTTGACGAACCGGAGGATCGTGAGGACGACCATCCCGGGGAACACGACCATGGGGCCGTCGTCATTGAGGACAACGACGGCGGACTCGCTTCCCTTGACCTGGAAACCGGGGAACTCGCCGAAGTCTAGGAAACAGGCATCAGCTGTCAACGTTCCCCGTTCAGTCCCGGGCGGACGGACCGGTGGCACCCCCGGCCGAGGTCCGTCCGCCCGCCCACATCCGAGCGCCCGCCACCATGCGTCAGCCCTCCAGCGCGGCCGGACGCCTGCGGCCGGTAATCCCGGCCGGGCGTCCGGCGCATGGCACAATGACACCATGCGTCCCACCCCTTACCGCCGGCAGACAAACCGGGCCGGTGCAGCGCTGACATGTGCTGTCCTGGCCGCCCTCGTGACGGGGTGTGCCGCCGGTCCCGCAGCGAACAATCCGCGGGTTGAGGGCAGCGATGACGGATTGTTGAAGGCAACGGCGGCAGCGACGGCCACACAGGAAGCGGCAGCCCAGGCCGCCAATCCAGCTGCGACAAGCAGCGCCGCGGGCAGGGAAGCGTTGGCCAATACATCAGCCGGTGCCAGCACCTCGGCCGCCGCGGCAGCAGATGCCGCAGCCACCGAAACCGTGAAGCGGACCGTAACCGACACCCTGGCCAAACTGGCAACAGGCACACCCAAACCGGCCACGGCCCAGGTCAGCGACGCACTGACGGGGGCCGGCATCGCGCCCGCAGTGCTCCAGGTCTCGCAGAGCCGGACGCCCACCGGGTTGGAGGCGGACGCCATCGAGGCTGCCGTGCTGCAGGGCAAGGACTGCGTCATTGGCCAGGTGCGCGAAGGCGCAGTGACCGTCACCGTCCTGCCGGTCCTGGCCAGCGGCAAGTGCTTCGTGGGTTCCTGATCCTGCTGACTTTCCGGCTGTAAATGTGAGATCTGCCCGCCAACCCACTAGATTTGAGACCATGGCGGAATTTATCTACACAATGACCAAGGCCCGTAAGGCCGTTGGCGAAAAACTCATTCTTGATGACGTAAGCATGTCCTTCTTCCCGGGCGCCAAGATTGGTGTTGTGGGCCCAAACGGTGCCGGTAAGTCCACCATCCTCAAGATCATGGCAGGGCTGGACACGCCCTCCAACGGTGAAGCCCGGCTCAGCCCCGGCTACAGCGTGGGCATCCTGCTCCAGGAACCGCCCCTCAACGAGGAAAAGACAGTCCTGGGCAACGTCCAGGAAGGCGTGGGCGAGATCTACGGCAAGATCCAGCGCTTCAACGAGATCTCCGAGGAAATGGCCAGCCCCGATGCTGACTATGACACCCTCCTCGAGGAAATGGGCAAGCTGCAGGAAGCCATCGACGCCGCCGATGCCTGGGACCTCGACTCCCAGCTGGAGCAGGCCATGGACGCCCTCCGCTGCCCGCCGGCCGATGCCGATGTCACCAATCTCTCCGGTGGTGAGCGCCGCCGCGTGGCCCTGTGCAAGCTCCTCCTGCAGAAGCCGGACCTGCTGCTCCTTGACGAGCCCACCAACCACCTGGACGCGGAAAGTGTCCTGTGGCTTGAGCAGCACCTTTCGAGCTACCCCGGCGCCGTCCTCGCCGTCACCCACGACCGTTACTTCCTGGACCACGTGGCGGAATGGATTGCCGAAGTGGACCGCGGCCACCTGTACCCGTACGAAGGCAACTACTCCACCTACCTGGAGAAGAAGCGCGCCCGCCTCGAGATCCAGGGCAAGAAGGATGCCAAGCAGGCCAAGCGCCTCGCCGAGGAACTCGAGTGGGTCCGCTCCAACGCCAAGGGCCGCCAGACCAAATCGAAGGCCCGCCTGGCCCGGTACGAGGAAATGGCCGCAGAAGCGGACCGCACCCGCAAGCTCGACTTCGAGGAAATCCAGATCCCGCCGGGACCGCGCCTGGGTGGCCTGGTCCTGGAGGCCAAGAACCTGCAGAAGGGCTTCGACGACCGTGTCCTGATCGACGGGCTCTCCTTCAGCCTGCCGCGCAACGGCATCGTGGGTGTCATCGGTCCCAACGGTGTGGGCAAGTCCACGCTCTTCAAGACCATCGTGGGCCTGGAGCCGCTCGACGGCGGCGAGCTGAAGATCGGTGACTCGGTCAAGATCTCCTACGCCGACCAGAGCCGCGGCGGCATCGACCCCAACAAGACCCTGTGGGAGGTCGTCTCCGACGGACTCGACTTCATCCAGGTGGGCAACGTCGAGATGCCGTCCCGCGCCTACGTGGCAGCCTTCGGGTTCAAGGGTCCGGACCAGCAGAAGAAGGCAGGCGTGCTCTCCGGCGGTGAGCGCAACCGCCTGAACCTGGCCCTGACCCTCAAGCAGGGCGGGAACCTGCTGCTCCTCGACGAACCCACCAACGACCTCGACGTCGAAACCCTCAGCAGCCTGGAGAACGCGCTGCTCGAGTTCCCCGGCTGCGCCGTGGTGGTCTCGCACGACCGGTGGTTCCTTGACCGGGTGGCCACGCACATCCTGGCCTACGAAGGTGACGACGAGAACCCCTCCAAGTGGTACTGGTTCGAGGGTAACTTCGAATCCTACGAGGAGAACAAGGTGGAGCGTCTGGGCCCGGACGCTGCCAAGCCGCACCGCGTCACCCACCGGCGCCTGACCCGCGACTAGCAGCGCGGAACCGGGCCAAAAGCCTGACAGCTCAAAAGAAGGCCGGCACCCCGACAATTTTTGAACTGGTCCCCAAAAGTTGGACTCGTGAATGTGCGAAGAGTCCACTTTAGCGTCCAGTGATCCGGTACTTCTCAGGAAAGCGCTCCGTCCCATTGCGGACGGAGCGCTTTCTTGTAAGCGTCTTTGTCGGAGCATGGAGCTAAGCGTTGTAGGTGGGACGATCACGACGCGGCCACGTGGATCGTGGGCCTTCGAGGGTGACGGAAGATCGTCGAAGTTTTGTCTGCCGGATCTTGGGGTTCACTGGAACACGTAGTCCCGTTGGGGAAGGGTGTGTGAAACGACTGAGGGCGGCTGCTACTTTCAGCGGACGGTATCGGTTTTCAAAGCGAGCCCTAGCGAGCCGCAGACCTTTTCGTCTCCGGGAATCACTGCGGCACGTCCGTCATCGAGTACGCATACGGTCAATGGATCGGGCACCGGGTAAGAGAAGTTGCTGTCAAACAGTTTCGGATCCGCGCCACCGCTCGGAGCATTGGGGTCCAGAACGTGTTGTGCCCAGATGTCCCTGCAGGCGGCCAGCGCGTCCTCAATGGGAACAGGGTTGTCGGGTTTTGGCTCACCGGGCCTTGCACCTGCCAACAATGTGACGGTGGTACCAGGAAACTGGTGGCCGTTCAGCTCGGCCCTGGCGAAACAAAGTATCGAGCTCTTGTCCGTAACGGGCAGTTGCGTCAGCGCCGCTCCGCCGGTTGCCACGAGGGCGACTGCGACGCCGGCAAGCAGAATTTTTTTGCCTTTGGTGTTCTGGAAGTGCTGGTTTTCCGGGGTCCCGTCTTGGGCGACGCTGACCAGGAGCGCCTCGATGGCGGCACTGCGTTCAGGATTGAAGTGCTGTGAACCAGGCTTCTTGTTCATGGCATTTCCTCTTCGGGACTGAGGGGGACCGGTTCCGGTTGGAACCGGTCCTGGGGGTTCATCAGCTGCGCAAGCCTCTGTTTGGCACGGGAGAGCCGGGATTTCACTGTGCCCGTTGGAATGCCCAGCAGTGCGCTCACTTCTGCCGTGCTCATATCTTCCAAAACGCACAGCGCAATAATTTCCTGGTCACGCCGTCCCAGCGAACGGTAAGCCTGCTGCAAGCACTGAGACCGCCGGTCTTCGTCAACCGTCTCAACCACCCAGTCGCTGTGATCCGGCACCTCCTGGGGCTGCGGAAGCTTTCTAATCAGCCGCTCATATCGCAGTGTGGACCTGACCTTGTTCCTTGCCACATTGGTGGCAGTGATCAGCAGCCAGCCCAGCATCGAATCATTGACCAGCCTGATCTTGGATCTACAGCGCCAAGCCTCCAAAAACACCATTGCGGTGGCGTCCTCAGCCTCAAACGAAGTTTTCACCAACCGGAGGCAGTGAACGAAGACGCGGTCCCGGTGACGCAGGAAGAGGGAAGCGAACGCGGAACCGTCACCATCCATGACGCGCAGCCAAAGCTCTCCGTCTGTGGATACCTTCCCTGAGTCCCCCATACCTATTAGTGTCCGGCAAGCCCACGGCGGTTCCATCCCGAATCGTGCCAGAACATCACGGTCCGGGAAAAGTCACAGAATCTTATTGTCGGGTCAACTCGCGACAGCCTGAGCACGGTACTGCACGGGACTCAGACCTTCGAGCTTCGTGGAGATCCTTTCAGTGTTGTACCAGCGGATGTATTCGTGAAGGGCTACTGCCAAGGCATCAGTGTTGAGGAACCGGACGCGGTGGAAGAACTCTTCCTTGAGGTGGCCGAAGAAGTTTTCCATGACGGCGTTGTCGTAGCAGTTGGCTTTGCGTGACATCGATTGGACAGCGCCGGCATTCCGCAGGAGTAGGCGCCAGGAGATGTGCTGGTACTGGAATCCCTGGTCGGAGTGCACGAGTGGTTTCTGCCCGTCCTCCAGGGTGGCCAAGGCGCCGCGCAATGAGGAGTTGGTCAGTTCCAGGTTGGGAGAGATTCCAATGGCGTAGGAGATGATTTGCCGGTCGAAGAGGTCCATCACCGGTGAGAGGTACAGTTTCCTGTCGCCGACGCTGAATTCGGTCACGTCGGTAACCCATTTTTCGTTCGGTGCATCCGCTTCGAACTGGCGCTTCAACAGGTTCGGGGCAACAACGCCCTGCTCTCCCTGATAAGAGTTGTAGCGCTTCTTCCGCCGGACCTTGCAGACCAGCCGCAGCAAGCGCATCAGCTTCAGCACGGTCTTTTTCGCGACCGTCCAGCCTTGTTTGACCAGTTCGATATGGACACGGCGGTGCCCGTACCGGGCGTGGCTCTTCTCGAAGATGCCCGTGACCGCTGCTTTGAGATCTGCTTGGGGATCAGGAACCAGCAGCCGAGCTTGGTGATAGAAGAACGTGGACCGGGGCAGCCCGGCAACGTCCAACAGAACTTCCAACCGGTGTTGGGCCTTGAGAGCGATGACAGCGCGGACTTTTAGCGCTGTTCCTCGTCCCTCAAGGCGTTTACTTTTCCCAGGAAGGCCACCTCTGCGCGCAACCGCTCGTTCTCGCGGCGCAGCCGCTGCAGCTCCGACTCAGGCTCTGCCGGCGCCTTGAAAGATGAGAGTGGTCGTCCGCGTGGTTTCGGGCGCAAGCCGTCTTCGCCTTCGTTGCGGTATTTCCGCGCCCACTTCTTGATCAAATCCGGCGAGGAGAGCTGGAGCTCCTTGGCCAGGACGACCTGGCTCTCCCCGGCCAGGAACCGACGGACCGCATCCAGTTTGAACTCAAACGTGAACTTCCGATGGGTTGATTTGGTCACTATCGCCGTACCTCCGCGAACTCTCCACAGGGCATGAATGCGGATGACAGGCTTTGAACGTACCCCTAACCTCGTCGCCGCTGCCTTCGCGCCCCAACCCATCTCGAACAACGCTACCGCGGTCTCGCGCTGTTCATCAGATAACGAACTACTCTCCTGCATAAAACTGCTCCCCGATAGAAGGACCGATTTCTCAGTCCAACTTTCGGGGAGCAGTTCATTTCGGGGTACCGGCCTTCTGCGTGCCTGCGGGGTCAGCGTGCCTGCGAGGGTGCGGTGCCTTCGAAGTCAGGCGACCGCGGGGTCGGTGGGAATGCGCACCATCCCCTCCTGCGCAACGGAGGCGACATGCTGGCCCTCGCGGTTGAAGATCTTGCCGGTTGCCAGGCCGCGCGCGCCGTGGGCGCTGGGGGATTCCTGGACGTAGAGCAGCCACTCATCAACCCGCGCGGGCCGGTGCCACCACATCGCGTGGTCCAGGCTGGCTACATTCATTCCGGGGGTGATCCAGCTCAGGCCATGCCGCCGAAGGACCGATTCGAGGAGGGTGTAGTCGCTGGCGTAGGCCAGGGCGGCGCGGTGCAGGTTGGAGTCGTCCGGCATCGGCCCAAAGGTCTTCATCCAGACGGCGTTGCGGGCTTCCCGCGGACCGGCCGCTGAAACGTACAACGCAGGGTCTACGTGCCGGATGTCGAAGGGCCGCTCATACGCCCAGTGCCGGGCAACCGGATGATCGAACTTGCCCAGCAGGTCCGCCGTGCTGGGCAATGATTCGGGGTCCGGGATTCCTTCCGGCATCACAGAAGAGTGCTCGATCCCTTCGTCCTCGCCCTGGAAGGACGCGATCATGGACAGGATGGGCACTCCGTCCTGGTAGGCGTGGACCCGCCTGGCCGAAAACGACCGGCCGTCGCGCAGCCGCTGCACCCCGAAAGTAATGGGCTTGTTGGCGTCGCCGGGGCGCAGGAAATAGCCGTGCATGGAGTGGACGAACCGCTCGGGGTCAACTGTCCGGATCGATGCCACGAGGGACTGCGCCAGCACCTGCCCGCCGAACACCCTGTGGTGCGGCTGCTGCTGCGAGGGGCCAAGGAAAATGTCCTCATCCGTCCGGGCGCCCTCAAGCTCACCAAGGTCCAGCAGTTCGATCAGCGATGAGGTGGGGTCGCCATTGGGCGGCGCCAGCAGTCCGGCTTCGGCTTCAGTCATGGTCCGACTCTAGACGGCGGCCCGCAAACCACTCAACCGGAGTGCAGCCGGTAGTGTTCTAGATGTGTCTGAACTTCTCACCTCGTCCTTCCGTTTCGCAGACCCGCGGGACCTCGCCGACCTGAAGACTTTCGCCACCCGGGCCAAAGCCATTGATGACGGCGCCATCCGGCTGCAGGCCGCCGGCTCCGTCCTGGCCGCCTACGTGTGCGTCCTGCGGCCCAGGCTCCTGGGCGAATCCACCCCGACGATCCTGGGCCTGCGCACCATGGCACTGGCGGAACCGTCCGGAACGGACGTCACCGTTGCGTTGTCATCCGTCCTGGACCGGCTGGCACGTGCAGGGGAGGGCGACGTCGAGTTGCCGGTTCCGCCCACCACCGTCACTGAGTCCTGGACCGGGGTAGGCGCCCCACGGGGCGGTTGGGAACTACTGGGGTCCGTCAGCGATTCCCGCCTGCGGGCGGCAGCCGAGGCAGGCATCGCCGAGGTGGCGGGCATCGTGCCGGACAAACCGGGCGCACTCATCGTGAACAACGCGCGGGCCTCGGTGTGGGGACGGGAAATGGACGACGCCGGACTGCCCGCCGGCGCTGCCTTCGCGGCCTTTGCGCTGGGGTTCCTGGGGGACGGCGACCAGAAGCTCTACCAGGCCGGCCGCTGGTTCCGGCTTACCGGACCGCGCGGCCACGTCCTGGCACGGACCGGCAGCGGCCTGCTCTAGGCCAGACCGCAGGGCGCCGGCCGAAAAGAGGCTCAGGAACCGGACGGGCTGTTCACCATGGACAGCGCGGCCCGCTCCATGTAGTCCCACAGCGTTCCCTCGTAAAGTGGCGGCAACTCCAGGGCGTCCACGGCGGTGCGCATGTGGAACAGCCACCGGTCCTTTGCCTCCGGCGTGACCTTGAAGGGCATGTGCCGCATGCGCAGGCGCGGGTGGCCGCGCTCCTCGCCATACGTTGTGGGCCCGCCCCAGTACTGCTCAAGGAACATCAGGAGGCGGCGCTTCGCGGGCGCCAGGTCCTCTTCCGGATACATCGGCCGCAGCAGGGGATCGGTGGCCACGCCGTCGTAGAACACGTCAATGAGCTTCACGAAGGTCTCGTGGCCGCCCACCGCGTCGTAGAAGCTGTCGGTGTAATCCGGCTTGCTGAAGGGATCGTTCTGCATCAACTGGGGCCGCTGCCCGGGGCGCGGCTCAATGGGAAGCGACATGCTAGTCCCCGGCTTTCTGGTCAGTCTTCTTGGTCTCAACGTGCGCCGAGCCCTGGTCGGTGGTGCCGTCGTCGGACTCATGCAGTGGAACGTAACGCCCCTGCGACCGGTTGCCCACGCGCAGGATCTCGCCGTTGCGCAGGTACCAGATGGCGCCGTCGTCGGAGCGGACGCGGGTGATCCGCAGTCCCATGGACTCCACCACGCCCACCACTTCGCTGGTTTCGATCACATCACCGATCCCGTACTGGTCTTCAATGGTAATGAAGATCCCGGCCAGGAAGTCGCGGATCAGCTGCTGGGCGCCGAAGCCGATGGCCACACCGAGGATACCCACGCTGGTCAGCAGTGGGGCAATGTTGATGTCGAGGTTCTGCAGCACGTACATGCCGGTGATGATGACCACCAGCACGCCCACCACGCTGTTGAGCAGTGAACCGATGGTTTCGGCGCGCTGGACGCGGCGTTCGTGGTCAAGGGCGCGAAAGGCCGGAGCAGCCCACTTGAACGTGGGCTTCTTGAAGAAATTGCTCCCCGACGCCACCCGCCTGGTGATGCGGGAAATGATGAACGTGGCCACGAGCCAGACGGCAACGCCGACGCCGAGGCTGATCACGATGCCTGGGACGCTTACGCCGGACGGCTGGCTCGCGGCGTCGGGAAGGATGGACAACATGCTGACCATGGGTGGAAATAGCTCCTCGGGATATTGCGCTGTTCTCTTTCAACCCTAGCGCCGTAGCGTGGAGCAATGCGCATCCTCATCCTCGGCGGAACAGCCTTCCTCTCCCGGGAAATCGCCAGGCAGGCGGTGGCCGCGGGGCATCACGCCACGTGCCTGGCCCGGGGAGAGTCCGCTGAGCCGCCGCCCGGCGCCGAGTGGGCAAGGGCGGACCGGTCGGCGGGCCCGGCAGCGTACTCCTGCGTGGCCGGCACGTGGGACGCCGTCATCGAGGTTGCCCGGGACCCTGCACCTGCACGGGACGCCCTTGCCGCCCTCGCTCCGAAGGCCGGCCACTGGACCTTCGTTTCCAGCTGCTCAGCCTATGCGGACCATTCCGTCCCCGGAGCGGCAGAGGACGCCGGGCTCCTGCCGGCGCTTGCCCCCGGAACTCCCTCCACCCCCGGGAACTACGGCGAGTCCAAAGTGGCCATCGAACAGGCCACCCTGAACGCCACAGGCGGCAGGGCCCACCTCTGCCGCGCCGGCCTGGTCAGTGGCCCTGGCGACCCCACCGACCGCTACGGCTACTGGTAAGCCCGCTTCGCCGGCACCCCCGGGCCGGTGCTGGTCCCGGACACCGGGCACCAGCCCACCCAGGTCATCGACGTCCGGGACCTGGCGGCGTGGATCCTGCTTGCAGCGGAGCAGGGGACCTCCGGCCCACTGAACGCCAACGGGGACCAAGTGGCCTTTGCAGAGCTCATCAGCGCCTGTGGCCAGCTCTCCACCGCCAACATGCCCGCCACCATTACTGCCGGTGAAGAATGGCTGGTGGAGCAGGGCGTCAACTATTGGTCCGGGCCTGATTCCCTTCCGCTCTGGCTGCCGCCCCGCCATGAGGGCTTCATGGCCCGCAGCAACCAGGCAGCCAAGGCCGCGGGGATGGTGCTGCGGCCCTGGCAGGAAACCCTGGCCGACACCCTGGAGGATGAACGCGTCCGCGGGCTGGGCCGGTCCCGCAAGGCCGGCCTGCACCCCGCCACGGAGCAACGGCTCGTCAAGCTGCTGCAGGGCGGGGAAGCCTAGGCAGCCACCGTCACCGGCTGGTGCTCCACCGGGAAGTTCACGCTCCGGGCAATGAAACAGACCTGGTTGGCCTCGTGGTGCAGCGAGGCCGCCAGTTCCGCCTGCGCGGCGTCGGCCACCGTCACGTGCGGGTGCAGGGTGACCCGCTCGAACTGGCCGCTGCCGTCCCGGTTAAGCCGCATCAGTCCGGTCGCCTCATCCCGGTAATCCGTGACCACCACGCCGTGCTTCACCGCCACGTGCAGGTAGGACAGCATGTGGCACTGCGCCAGCGCAGCCAGGAGAAGCTGCTCCGGGTTGTACCGTTCCCGGTCTCCATGGAAGGTGGGGTCTGCCGAGCCCTTGAGGACCGGCAGGCCCGGAACCAGCACGTCATGGTCCCGGGAGTAGCTCCGGTAGGACGAGGTGCCGCCGCCCCGGTTGCCTGTCCACTGGACCGTCAGCGAGTACCGGTGTTCGTTGAGGCTCACGCCGGGCTGCCCTCCTGCAGGACATCGGCGGCGCGCGCACGCAGGGCGCGGGCAACACCGTCGCGGTTCTCCAGCATCATCCGCCGCAGCGCAGCGCTTTCCGCCGGCAGCGACGCCAGGAAGGCGTCCGTCCGGTCGATCGTGGCCTGCGTGGTCAACAGCGCCGGGTAGAGGCCGACGACGATCTGCTGGGCGAGTGCGTGCGTGCGGGTTGCCACGATGCCCGGCACAGCCGCGAAGTACAGCTCCGAGTACGGCTCCAACAGCGAACGGTCCAGCACCCGCATAAAGCCGGTCACCGCCGATCCCTGCAGCGCGTTGGACAGTTCCCCCTTGACCACAATGGATTCCCAGGCCGCGGCCTTCGCCTCCGGGGTGGGGATGGCAGCCTTGGCCAGGGCAGCCGCGTTCTGGCCGCTGGAGGTGTTGTCCCGCTCCAGCTCGGCGTCGATGCCGCCCTGCCCCATGCGGCCGCCGGAAACCAGCGAAGCCACCAGCTCCCAGCGGAGGTCCTGGTCAACGCTCAGGCCGTCCAGGACCACGGACCCGTCCAGGAGGCCGGACACCCGGTCCAGCTGGGACGCGCTGCGGGCCAGCAGCGCGAAGGACTTGATGAACTGCAGCTGGCCGTCGGAGCCGCCGGGAACAGACGACGCCAAATCCCACAACCGGTCCACGGCCGCGACAGTGGTGGCTTCGCGGTGTTCCTCGGCCACATAAAAGTTCAGGGTGGTGGCCAGCTGCCGGAGCTGGACCAGGATCACGGAAGAATCCGTCTCCGCAGCGACGTTGGCCAGGATCAATTCCACGTACTTCCGTGCCGGGGTCTCACCGTCACGGGCAGCGTCCCACGCGGAGTTCCAGACGAGGGTCCGCGGCAGGCTTGCAGCGAAGTCCTTCAGGTGCGCGGTGGCGGTGGCCAGAGAGGCCGGGTCCAGCCGCACCTTGGCGTAGGCAAGGTCGTCGTCGTTGATGAGGATCAGGTCCGGCCGGGCCAGGCTTACCAGCGCCGGCACCTCCGTGCGTTCGCCGTCGACGTCCAGTTCCTCCCGGTGCACCCGGGTGAGCTTGCCGGCGTCGTCCAGGTTGTAGAACCCCACGGCAAGGCGGTGCGGCCGGATGGTGGGCCACTCCGGTACCGCGGACTGCAGGATGGCAAAGGACCGCAGCTTCCCGTCGGAATCCACCGCCAGCTCGGGAGCCAGCGTGTTCACGCCCGCGGTCTCCAGCCACTGCCGGCCCCAGCGGTCCAGGTCGCGGCCGCTGGCCTTCTCCAGCTCCACCAGCAGGTCCTGCAGCTCCGTGTTGTGCCAGGAGTGCTTGGCGAAGTATTCACGGACACCCGCCATGAACTGGTCCGGTCCAACCCAGGCCACCAGCTGCCGCAGCACCGAGGCGCCCTTTGCGTAGGTAATGCCGTCGAAGTTGACCTCCACGTCCTGCAGGTCGTTGATCTCGGCGAAGATGGGGTGCGTGGTGGGCAGCTGGTCCTGCCGGTACGCCCAGGACTTTTCCACGGAGGCGAAGGTGGTCCAGGCGCTGGTGAAGGACGTGGCCTCCACCGCCGCCAGGTGGGACATGTATTCGGCGAAGGACTCATTGAGCCACAGATCGTTCCACCACCGCATGGTCACCAGGTCCCCGAACCACATGTGCGCCAGTTCGTGGAGCACCGTGATGGCGCGCCGCTCGATCTGGGCGCCAGTGACCTTGCTGCGGAACACGTAGCCTTCCAGGATGGTCACCGCCCCGGCGTTCTCCATGGCCCCGGCGTTGAACTCGGGAACGAACAGCTGGTCGTACTTCTCAAACGGGTAGGGGCAGCCGAACTGTGCTTCGAAGAACCCGAAGCCCTGCCGCGTGAGCTCGAAGATGTTGTCCGCATCGAGGTACTGCATCAGGGACTTGCGCGCGAAGACTCCGAGCGGGATAACCCGGCCGTCTGAGCTGGTGACCTCGCTGCGGACAGACTCGTACGGACCCGCGATCAGGGCGGTGACGTAGGAGGACAGCCGGGGCGTGGGTGCGAAGGTCCACACGGACCGGCCTGCACCGTCTTCGGCGGGCGCCGCCGGCGCTTACTCAGGGGTGGGGGAGTTGGAAATGACATCCCAGTGGGACGGCGCGGTGACGGTGAAGGCGAACGTTGCCTTCAGGTCCGGCTGCTCGAAGACGGTGAACATCCGGCGGGAATCGGGAACCTCAAACTGCGTGTACAGGTAGACCTCGTTGTCCACCGGGTCCACGAACCGGTGCAGCCCTTCCCCGGTGTTCATGTAGGGCATGTCGGCCACGACTGTCAGCTCGTTGTGCTCCGCCAGGTCCGGCAGCTGAATCCGCACGCCGTCGGCCACGGCGGCCGGATCAAGGGCGCGGCCGTTCAGGGTCACGCTGTGCACCGTGCGGGTGACGGCATCGATGAAGCTGGCCGACCCCGGCGACGCCGCGAACTTCACGGTGGTGGTACTGCCGAAGACCTCTCCGCCGCGGGTCAGGTCCAGGCTGACATCGTAGGACTCGACGGTGATCAGTTCGGCGCGCTCACGGGCTTCGGCGCGCGTCAGGTTCATGCCTGGCAAAGGAGGGCCTCCAGAGAATTTAGGGCTGCCGCCGGTGGTCCCGGTTCCGGCACTGTGATGCATTCTTTCATCCTTGGGGTCCTTGGCAAGTTGCGCAGCTCACAGCCGGCTGCAGGTGCCCGGACGGTTGGGCGGGCAGCCGCAGGGGTAGCGTTAAATGCATGGGAAAGCTGCTGGATTCGGTGGACACCAAGGCCCTGCGCTTCGCCGTCGGGTTCCCCGTCGTCCTGGCCGCCGCCTTTGCCTACTGCGCGTCGCTGCTGCGCCCGGACCTTCCGGAGCCGGTCGCCATCCGCTGGACGGACGACGGCGGGGCCGACTTCGCGCCCTTCGGCGCCTACGTGGGGGTTGGTGCCGCCGGAATTCTCGTTGCCGGCTGGCTGGTCCTGCTCCAGGCCGTGCCCCTTGGACGGCCGGTCATGATGCGGCGGATCATGATGGGTGCCGGACTTTTCCTCAGCCTGTTCATCACCTCCGCCCTTGCCGCGGGCCTGATCGGCCAGACCGGGCTGGCCGACGCCCGGCAGTCACATGTGGACATGACGGTGCTGGCCCTTGGCAGCGGTGCCGCGGTATCGCTCGGCGTGACCATGGCCATGGTCTACAAGGCTGACCGGCAATGGTCGCCGGATGATGACAGGGCGCTCCAGGTCGCCATCGCCAAGGAACTGGACCCCGACCTTGCCCTGGACAGCATCAGGCTCTGGGTCCATGCCCGCAGTTCCGTCTTCGTCATGATCGCCATCGCCTCCCTGTTCCCGGCGGCCCTCATCGCCGTCGTGGTGCCTTGGCTGGGCATCCTGCTCGTGGTCCTGGCCCTGGTGGGGACAGCGTTCCTGTTCGCCCGCATCAGGGCGGACCGGCGCGGACTCAAGGTCCTGCTGGCCGGGGTGGTGCCGGTCATGGACGTGCCTGCCGGTGCCATTTCCGACGCCAGTGCCGCAGAGGTGAGGGCCGCGGACTACGGCGGGTGGGGCTACCGGCACCACCACGGAACCGCAGCCATGCTGGTCAGCAGCGGCCCCGCCGTCGTTGTCAGCAAGACCGACGGCCAGCGCCTTGCCGTCAGCGGCGGCAGCCAGGCCTCAGCCGCGCGGCTTGCCGAAGTCCTGACGCGGGTGGCCGCCAGGGCCCGTCGCGGGGGCGGAACGCCGCCACCGACGGAAGGCCAGAGCCCCGACCCCGGGCTGCCCTAGTATCCTTATCCGTGTCGTTCCGGCCCCACCCGGTGGCCGCCAGCTCCCACAACCGAACGGACTTAGCACGTGACCACTACCCCTGCCTACCCGCGGGTCCATATCGCCACCGACCATGCAGGCATGGAGCTCAGCGCCCACCTGGTGTCCCACCTGACCGGGAAGGGATACGAGGTGGTTGACCATGGCCCCAAGGTCTACGACGCCCAGGACGACTACCCGTCGTTCTGCATCAACGCGGCACTCGCCGTGGTGGCTGACCGGGAGGTCGGCGTCCATGCCCTGGGCATCGTGCTGGGCGGCTCCGGCAACGGTGAACAGATTGCCGCCAACAAGGTGAGGGGCATCCGCGCCGCCCTCGCCTGGAACCTTTCCACGGCCACCCTTGCCCGCGAGCACAATGACGCCAACGTGGTTGCCCTGGGCGGCCGCCAGCATACGGTGGAGGAAGCCACCGAGCTGGTCGAGGCGTTCCTGGCGGAGCCCTTCAGCAATGATGAACGCCACATCCGCAGGATCGAAAAGATCGCTGTTTTTGAGGCCACCGGCGAGGTCATCGAGTAGTGCCCGAGGGCCATTCCGTCCGCCGGCTCGCCCGCCAGTTCGGCGATGTATTCCTCGGCGAGGCACTGGCTGTGTCCAGTCCCCAGGGCAGGTTCAGCGGGGGAGCGGCGCTGCTGGACGGCCGCACCATGGTCGCTGCCGAGGCTCATGGCAAGCACTTGTTCCTGCACTTCGACAACTCGCTGGTGCTGCACGTCCACCTTGGCCTGTACGGGGCCTGGAGCTTCGGTGGTGACAGCACCTTCGCCGGTGCGTCAAGCATCGGTGCGCCCCGGCGGGTAGGGGAGCAGGAGGCTTTCGCTGACGGGGACGACGACGGCGGGGCGCCCTACGCAGGTCCGCCGGCGCCCGTCGGGGCCGTCCGGGTCCGGCTCGCGGGCAGCCACGGCTGGGCGGACCTTCGCGGGGCCACCACCTGCGAAACCATCACCGCGGCGGAGGCCGACGCCGTCCTGGCGCGGCTGGGGCCGGATCCGTTGCGGAACCTTCGCGGGGACGCCGGGCGGTTCGCCGCCAATGTCCGGACCCGGAAGACCCCGCTGGCGGCCCTGCTCATGGACCAGAAGGTGATTGCCGGCGTCGGGAACGTCTACCGTGCCGAAGTGCTGTTCCGCCGCCGCCTCGATCCGTTGCTGCCCGGAACCGCGCTGCCGGACAACGACGCCCGCAGGCTGTGGCGCGACATCGTCGCCGTCATGAACGACGGCGTGGCCGATGGGCGGATCATCACCACCCCGCCCAAGTACTGGTCGCTCGATGGCACCACGGCCGCCAAGGCGGCCGCGGCAGGGGAGCCCGTGCCGCCCAGGAGCGCACAATTCCCGCACCGCGACGACGTCCACTTTGTCTATAAACGGCACGGGCTGCCCTGCAGGGTGTGCCGAACCATCGTGCTCATGGCCGACCTTGCTTACCGGAACCTCTACTGGTGCCCCTACTGCCAGCAGCCGCAGGCATAGGGGAACAGACAACAAAAGGCCCCTCGATCGAGGGGCCTTTTGTTGTCCTGCTTTTTGTTGTCCTGGAGGGGACGACGGGAATCGAACCCGCGTAATCAGTTTGGAAGACTGAGGCTTTACCATTAAGCTACGTCCCCGAAGGAAGATCCGATTCTCAGCGGAAACTCCGGGCTGGCTGTTCAAGCCGGATACAACTAAACCTAATCCATGGCCTACGTGTCAAATGTGCAATCGCGACGCGTATCACCGTAGACTTGCCTGTGCACTTACGGGGTGTAGCTCAGCTTGGCTAGAGCGCCTGCTTTGGGAGCAGGAAGTCGCAGGTTCAAATCCTGTCACCCCGACTCTGCGGCCAGGACCAGCCGGCCTGGACACACATTGCGTTTGCAGAAAACCCCATCCCACAACCCAGGAGTACTTAGACCGTGAAGAGCGCTGTCGAGAACCTCACCCCCACGCGGGTCAAGCTCAATGTTGAGGTCCCCTTTGAGGAACTGAAGCCCAGCATCGACTCGGCCTACAAGACTGTTGCGTCGCAGATCCAGGTCCCCGGGTTCCGCAAGGGCAAGGTTCCTGCCAAGCTCATCGACCAGCGGGTTGGCCGTGGCTACGTCCTGGAGACCGCCATCAACGACGGCCTCAACGGCTGGTACCAGGCTGCCGTGCAGGAGTCCGGCATCCGCCCCCTGAGCCGTCCCGAGGTGGAAATCACCGAGGTTCCCGACCCCTCCGCCACCGACGGTGGCCTGAAGTTCGCCGCCGAGGTTGACGTCCGCCCCGAGATCGAACTCCCGGACTACGCCGGCATCGAGGTCCAGGTTGCGGCTGCGGAATCCTCCGACGCCGACGTGGACAAGGCCCTGGACGAACTGCGCGGACGCTTCGGCACCCTGAAGTCCGTTGACCGTCCCGCTGCCGACGGTGACTTCCTCACCATCGACATCACCGCCACGATCGACGGCGAAGAGGTTGACTCCGCTGCCGGCCTGTCCTACCAGGTTGGCGCCGGCACCATGCTTGAGGGCATGGACGAAGCCGTGACCGGCCTCAGTGCCGACGAGGACGCCATCTTTAACACCACCCTGGTGGGCGGCGACCACGCCGGCGAAGCCGCCCAGGTCAAGGTTGTTGTCAAGGCCGTCAAGGAACGCGAACTGCCCGAAGCGAACGATGACTTCGCCCAGCTGGCCTCCGAGTTCGACACCCTCGCCGAGCTCCGCGAAGACCTGGCCAAGCAGGCCGCAGAGTCCAAGATCGTGGAGCAGGGTGTTGAAGCCCGCGACAAGGTCCTGGACAAGCTGGTGGAACTCGTTGAGGTTCCTGTTCCGGACTCCGTTGTCGAAGAGCAGCTCGAAGCCCACTTCCAGGAGGGCAACGGCCACGGTGACGGCGAGCACGACACCGAAGAGCACCGCGAAGAGGTCCGCGCCAACACGGCCCGCGCCTTCCAGAACGAAATCATCCTCGACGCCATCGCGGAAAAGGAAGAAGTCAACGTCAGCCAGAACGAGCTGATCGACTACATCGTCACCACCGCCAGCCAGTACGGCATGGACCCCAACCAGTTCGCCCAGATCATCGATCAGAGCGGCCAGGTTCCCATGATGGTTTCCGAGGTCCGCCGCCGCAAGGCACTCGCCGTCGTCCTGGGCCAGGCCACGGTAACCGACACCGAGGGCAAGGCTGTTGACCTGAGCGACTTCGTCCGCCCAGCCGGCGAAGAGGCACCTGCCGCCGAAGCGGCCGACGCCGACGCAGCCGAAGCTGCCGAGGCAGAGGTTGTCGAAGCCGAGGACACCACGGCAGACGCCAAGGCATAGTCCTTTTTGAACCGCAGTGAACGGCCCCTGGATCCTTCCGATCCGGGGGCCGTTCGCGTTGGACCGGAAGCGGCCCGCTGCCGATTCGCTGATCGTGCGCCGTCAGCGAACAGCCGTCGGTGCGCGAACAAAACACCCGTGAAACCGGTTAGTGTCCAAGTAGTGATTTTCAGTGATGTCACCGTCACCAGTGAGAGGTAAGTAAACATGTCACAGCACTCAGAGGCCCCCCGGATGGCGACCGTCGATCCTGCAGCCCAGGACAACTACATTTACAACCGCCTTCTCAAGGAGCGGATCATCTGGCTGGGCTCGGAGGTGCGTGACGACAACGCCAACGCGATCTGCTCGCAGCTGCTCCTGCTCTCGGCCGAGAACCCGGAAAAGGACATCTACCTCTACATCAACTCGCCCGGCGGCTCCGTCACGGCAGGCATGGCCATCTACGACACCATGCAGTTCATCCCTAACGACGTCGTAACCGTCGCCACCGGGCTGGCCGCGTCCATGGGACAGTTCCTCCTGTCCTCGGGTACCAAGGGCAAGCGGTACGCAACCCCGAACGCCCGCGTCCTGATGCACCAGCCCTCCGGCGGCATCGGCGGCACCGCGTCGGACATCAAGATCCAGGCAGAACTCATCCTGCACATGAAGAAGGTCATGGCGGAACTGACGGCTGACCAGACCGGGCAGACCGTTGAAACCATCCTCAAGGACAACGACCGCGACAAGTGGTTCACCGCCACCGAGGCCCTCGAATACGGCTTCTTCGACAAGATCGCCGCCCACGCCGGCTCCGTGGCAGGCGGCGGCGGAACGTCCAACGATTCCTCCGGCGAATCAGCCTCCCAGAACTAACCGGCATCCAGAACCCCTTTCGATCAGGAGCAAACACAATGAACTACAACTTCGGGTGGTCAGCCGGGAATCTTCCGTCCAGCCGCTACGTCCTGCCGCAGTTTGAGGAGCGCACCCCCTACGGCTTCAAGCGCCAGGACCCGTACACCAAGCTCTTCGAGGACCGCATCATCTTCCTCGGTGTGCAGGTGGACGACGCTTCCGCTGATGACATCATGGCCCAGCTGCTGGTCCTGGAGTCCACGGATCCGGACCGCGACATTACGCTCTACATCAACTCGCCCGGTGGTTCCTTCACCGCCATGACGGCGATCTACGACACCATGCAGTACATCCGCCCCGAGATCCAGACCGTCTGCCTGGGCCAGGCCGCCAGTGCGGCTGCTGTCCTGCTGGCGGCGGGTACACCCGGCAAGCGGCTGGCGCTGCCCAACGCCCGCGTCCTGATCCACCAGCCGGCCCTCTCCGGCGGCCAGGGCGGCCAGGCCTCCGACCTGGAGATCCAGGCCGCAGAGGTCATGCGCATGCGTTCCTGGCTGGAGGACACCCTGGCCCAGCACTCCGGCCGCACGTCGGAGCAGGTCAACAACGACATCGAGCGCGACAAGATCCTCACCGCCGACGAGGCCCAGGCATACGGCCTCATCGACCAGGTTCTTGATTCACGCAAGATCAAGCCCCAGGCGATCACGAGGTAGCAGTACCGAAAGCCGGTGCGGTCCAGTTCATTTGGCCGCACCGGCCTTTTCATTCCACCCTTGGGGCCGAATGTGACCTAGAGTGGATGTTGTCACAACCCGGGCCGTGCAGGCCGGGAAAGATTTCAGCAATGGTGCAGGGCTGCCTGGCAGCAGGATACTAAGGGGTTCATATATGGCTCGGATTGGCGAGAGCACGGATCTGCTGAAGTGCTCTTTCTGCGGAAAGAGCCAGAAGCAGGTGCGCAAGCTTATTGCCGGCCCCGGTGTCTACATCTGCGATGAATGCATCGAGTTGTGCAACGAAATCATCGAGGAGGAGCTTGCGGAGGTCGCTGATCTCGGCAGCTTCGAACTGCCCAAGCCGCGTGAAATCTTCGACTTCCTGCAGGAATACGTCATCGGCCAGGAGCCCGCCAAGCGGTCCCTCGCTGTCGCGGTCTACAACCACTACAAGCGCATCCAGGCGGGCCATGCCCCAAAGTCCGGAAACCTGGGGGACGGCGGCCATCACGACGACGTCGAGATCGCCAAGTCGAATATCCTCCTCATCGGACCTACCGGCTGCGGCAAGACCTACCTGGCCCAGACCCTCGCCCGCCGGCTGAACGTTCCGTTCGCCGTGGCGGACGCCACCGCCCTGACCGAGGCCGGATACGTGGGTGAGGACGTGGAGAACATCCTCCTCAAGCTCATCCAGGCCGCTGACTATGACGTCAAGAAGGCCGAACAGGGCATCATCTACATCGACGAGATCGACAAGATCTCCCGCAAGAGCGAGAACCCCTCCATCACCCGCGACGTGTCCGGCGAGGGCGTGCAGCAGGCCCTCCTGAAGATCCTGGAAGGGACCGTGGCCTCGGTGCCGCCGCAGGGTGGACGGAAGCACCCGCACCAGGAGTTCATCCAGATCGACACCACCAACGTGCTGTTCATCGTCGCCGGTGCCTTCGCCGGCCTGGAAGAGATTATCGGCTCCCGCTCCGGCCGCAAGGGCATCGGGTTCGGCGCCCCGCTCAACGAGGCCAGCAAGAAGGTGGACTCCTACGGTGAGGTCATGCCGGAGGACCTGCTGAAGTTCGGCCTGATCCCCGAATTCATTGGGCGGCTCCCCGTGATCACCACCGTGTCCAACCTGGACCGGGACGCCCTGATCCAAATCCTTTCCACCCCCAAGAACGCCCTGGTGAAGCAGTACCAGAAGATGTTCCAGATCGACGGCGTCGAGCTGGTGTTCGACGACACTGCCCTGGACGCCATTGCCGACCAGGCATTGGAGCGCGGCACCGGTGCCCGTGGCCTCCGCGCCATCCTGGAGGAGGTCCTGCTTCCCGTGATGTTCGATCTTCCCAGCCGCGAGGACGTGGCCAGCGTGGTGATCACCGAGGACGTCGTCCTGCGGGGCGCCGAGCCCACCATGATTCCGCACGTGGCCAAGCGCCGTAAGTCTGCCTGACCGAGAGGACCTTCGTGACTTCACCTGCAAAGAACAAAGCCGACTTCTGGTTCGACCCCCTCTGCCCGTTCGCCTGGGTCACATCCCGCTGGATCGGGGAGGTGGAAGCCGTCCGGGACATCGAGACGGAGTGGCACGTCATGAGCCTCGCTGTCCTGAATGAGGGGCGTGACCTGGAGCCCGGCTACCGTGAATCCATGGACAACGCGTGGGGCATGGTCCGCGTGATCATCGCCGCCCGGGAAGAGCATGGGCCGCAGGTCATCAAGCCGCTGTATGACGCCATGGGGACGCTGATCCACAACCAGGGGGAAAAAGACCGGGCTGAGGTCATTACTAAAGCCCTTGCCGAGTGCGGACTCCCCGCCTCCCTGGCCGACGCCGCCACCACGGACACCTACGACCACCAGCTCCGGGCCAGCCATGAGGAAGGCATTTCGCTGGTGGGCCAGGATGTTGGAACCCCGGTGGTCGCCTTCAATGGAACAGCGTTCTTCGGGCCGGTCCTGACCCGTATTCCCCGTGGTGAGGAAGCCGGCAGGATCTGGGATGCCACCACGGCCATCGCCGCTTATCCGCACTTCTTCGAGTTGAAGCGCAGCCGCACGGAAAGCCCGGAGTTCGACTAGAAACGCCAGGCTGCACCGCTTGGGAGGGCACCCAACATCCTGCAAGGGCCCCGGGAAAACTACCAGAATGTAGTTTCCCCGGGGCCCTTGCACGTGGACCGGCACAGGAGAACAATTGTTCCTACCACTTCGAAAGAAGTGGACGCAGGAACCAAAGATTCAGTGATATGTAAGTTGACGCAGCCATCGGCAAAGTTGAATGCAAGCTACCAGTGACGGGGTAGTAAGACCTGAAGTTCAGCGGATCCTGCCAGACCATCAGAGCACGTCACCGGATGGCCGAAAAAGTCGAAGCCCCACCAACGGCAAAACGCTGATGGGGCTTCCCCTTTGCCCGGAACCGGGTTGACCCCGGGTCCAGGTCCGGCGCTAAGCCTTGGTAAGCTCGTCGCTTGGAGCCAGGGCTACATCAGTGACCGCGAGGTCGCCTTCACCCACGGCCAGCGTGATCTCCCGGGCGTTGGACGCAGCCTTTAAATCAGCCAGCCCGGCCTGCAGCTGCGTGGTCAGCGCTTCCGGGGCAGTGATGGTCGCTGACAGGACTTCGGTGCGCTGCTTGACCTTGGCCTCGGACTTGGCCTTGCGGACACCGCTGAGTGCCACGCCCACGGTCGCGAGCATGGTGGTGTCCCCGCCGGGGATCTCCAGGGCGGCAGGCCACTGGGCCCGGTGCACCGACCCGGTACGCCACCAGCTCCATACTTCCTCGGTGGCGAAGGGCAGGAACGGGGCGAAGAGCCGCAGCAGGGTGTCCAGCGTGGTGGCCAGCGCGGCCAGCACCGAAGCCTGCTCCGATTCGCCGGCGGCGCCGTAGGCCCGGTCCTTGATCAGTTCCACGTAGTCGTCGGTGAACTGCCAGAAGAACGACTCCGTGAGCTGCAGGGCGCGGGCGTAGTCGTAGCTGTCGAATGCCTTGGTGGACTGTGCCACGACCTCGGCCAGCTGGGCCAGCAGCGCCCGGTCCAGGGGGTTCGCCAGGACGGAAAGATCGCCCGACAGCACCGAGTTTTCGGTGGCGCCCAGGTTAAGCACGAACTTGGAGGCATTCAGGAGCTTGATGGCCAGGCGGCGGCCGATCTTCATCTGCGCGATCTCGTAGGCGGTGTCGGCGCCAAGCCGTGCAGAGGCAGCCCAGTAGCGGACGGCGTCCGAACCATACTCGTTCAGGACGTCCGTGGGCACCACCACGTTGCCCTTGGACTTGGACATCTTCTTGCGGTCCGGGTCCAGGATCCAGCCGGAGATGGCCGCGTGCTTCCAAGGGGCACAGTCCTGGAGGGCGTCCGCGCGGACCACCGAGGAGAAGAGCCAGGTCCGGATGATGTCGTGGCCCTGGGGGCGCAGGTCGAACGGGTAGACCTTGGCGAACAGGTCCTCGTCACGGCTCCAGCCGCCCACGATCTGCGGGGTCAGCGAGGAAGTGGCCCACGTGTCCAGGACGTCGGCGTCGCCCGTGAAGCCGTTGGGCTGGTCGCGCTGTGCCTCCTCGAAGCCGGGGGCAGCGTCCGCTGCCGGATCAACGGGCAGCATCGCGTCGGAGGGCAGGATGGGGTTGTCATACTCCGGGTTGCCCTGTGCGTCGAGCGGGTACCACACGGGGATCGGCACACCAAAGAACCGCTGGCGGGAAACCAGCCAGTCACCGTTCAGGCCGGCAATCCAGTTCTCGTAGCGGGAGCGCATGAAGGACGGGTGGAAGTCGATGTCCTTGCCGCGGCCAATGAGGCGTTCGCGGCGGTCCTCGTCGCGGCCACCGTTGCGGATGTACCACTGGCGGGAGGTGACCACTTCCAGGGGCTTGTCGCCCTTTTCGAAGAAGTTCACCGGGTGGGTGATCTTCTTGGGTTCACCATCGAGCAGGCCGGCTTCCTTGAGCAGTTCCACCACGGCTTCCTTGGCGGAGAAGGCGGTCTTCCCGGCGATGGCGGCGTACGCTTCCTTGCCGGCCTCGCTGGTGATCCACTCGGGCGTTTCGGCGATGATGCGGCCGTCGCGGCCCATGATGGCGCGGGTGGGCAGCTGCAGTTCGCGCCACCACGTGACGTCGGTCAGGTCGCCGAAGGTGCAGACCATGGCGATGCCGGAACCCTTGTCCGCCTTTGCCAGCGGGTGGGCCTTGACCTCGAGTTCAACATCGAACAGCGGTGACTTCACGGTCTTGCCGAACAGCGGCTTGTACCGCTCGTCGTCGGGGTTCGCCACCAGCGCGGCACATGCTGCAAGGAGCTCCGGGCGGGTGGTCTCGATGAAGATCTTTCCGCCGTCTTCGGTGAAGAAGGGGTAGCGGTAGTAGGCGCCCGGGACCTCGCGGTCCTCAAGCTCGGCCTGGGCCACGGCGGTACGGAACGTGACGTCCCACAGCGTGGGAGCCTCGGCCATGTAGGCGTCCCCGGCGGCGAGATTGGCCAGGAAGGCGCGCTGGGACACCGCGCGGGAAGTGTCATCGATGGTGCGGTAGGTCAGGTCCCAGTCGACGGACAGGCCCAGGGTCTGGAACAGGTTTTCGAAGACCTTCTCGTCCTCAACGGCCAGTTCCTCGCACAGTTCGATGAAGTTCTGCCGGGACACGACGTCGAAATCGCGCTGGTTCTTGGCCGGCTGGGCGGGCGGCCGGTACTCGGCGTTGTACGGGATGGCCGGATCGCATCGGACACCGTAGTAGTTCTGGACCCGGCGTTCGGTGGGCAGGCCGTTGTCATCCCAGCCCATGGGGTAGAAGACGTTCCTGCCGGTCATGCGCATGTAGCGTGCCTGGACGTCCGTCTGGGTGAAGGAGAACATGTGCCCCACGTGCAGGGATCCCGACGCGGTGGGCGGGGGAGTGTCGATCGAGTAGACCTGCTCCCGGGTGGTGTCGGGGTTGAACTTGTAGGTTCCTTCGGCCAGCCAACGCTGGGTGAGCGCGGCTTCGAGGCCTTCGAGGGCCGGCTTGTCCGGAACATTGATGGGGGCGGTGGTGGGCGTGTCTGTACCCTGCGTGTCTTCAGCCATTGGGCAATTCTTTCATGCCCGCTTCCATCCCACCCAACCCGTCCCGCCCGCGCGGACGCGAACACGGGTAGCATGCGGGCCATGGGAGAGTTCCGGGCAACCTTCGGCGTGAAGCGCATCTACGAGCCGCCGGCGGACGGCGACGGCTTCCGGGTGCTGGTGGACCGGCTTTGGCCGCGGGGCATGGCCAGGGAAAACGCCGCCGTGGACCTCTGGCTCAAGGACGTGGCACCCTCCACGGAGCTGCGCAAGGAGTTCAACCACCGCCCCGAACAGTTCGCCGGTTTCAGCGAACGCTACCGGCTTGAACTGGACACCAATACGGCCGTGGAGACGCTGCTGGAACTGGCCCGCGCACACCCCCGGATTACCCTCCTCTACGCCGCCCGGAACACCGAAGCGAACAATGCGCACGTCCTGCTTGACTACCTCCGGGGACGGGCCGCCGGCTGATCCCGCTAGGGTGGTGCCATGACTGAGGACTTGCAGAAAAAAGCAGCATTGGTGACCGGCGCGAGCAGCGGAATCGGAGAAGCAACAGTGCGTGCGCTGCGCGCCGACGGGTGGACGGTCTTTGCCGTGGCCCGCCGGGCTGACAGGCTCGCGGCGCTGGAAGGCGGGACAGGCGCCGTCGCGATTCCCGCAGACATCGCAGAGGACGACGACGTGTCCCGGCTCCTCGCCCAGGTCACCGACGCAGGCGGCATCGACACGCTGATCAACATCGCCGGTGGTGCCCGGGGTGCGGACAAGGTAGGCGATGCCAACATCGCCGACTGGGAGTGGATGTACCGCGTCAACGTCCTTGGAACCCTCAAGCTCACCCGCGCGTTCCTTCCGATGCTGCGGGCCACCGGCGAAGGCACGGTCCTGAACCTCACCTCCACCGCAGGGCTGGACGCCTACGAGGGCGGGGGCGGCTACAACGCTGCCAAGTTCGGGCAGCACGCCATGACCAACGCCCTCCGGCTCGAAGAGGCTGAGCACAACGTGCGGGTCATCGAGGTGGCGCCGGGCCTGGTGCAGACCGAGGAGTTCGCCCTCAACCGCCTCGGGGATGCGCAGTCCGCAGAAAAGGTCTACCAGGGCGTGGAGAAGCCGCTCACCGCAGAGGATGTGGCCGACGTGGTCCGCTACGCCGTCAGCGCCCCACACCACGTCAACCTTGACCAGATCGTCATCCGGCCGGTGGCCCAGGCGGCCACGCACAAACTCATCCGGAAGGGCTAAGGCACATGGATGCGCAGGGTGGCCACCACTGCGGCATGATCCGTTCCCTCGATCCGGTGGGCTGAATAGCCGGAGGCGGTGATGTCGCGGCTGGTCACCAGATGGTCCAGCGTGATCCCGGGCAGGCGGTAGCCACGCATCGGCCAAGTGGGCACCAGCCTGCCGCCCACGGAGGCGGCCACGTCCACCAGTGTCCGGCCGCCTCCTTGGCCCGCCAGCAGCGCCCGGAATTCCCGGTGGTCGTAGGTTGCGTTGAAGTCCCCGGCCAGCAGCAGGGGGCCGGATCCGTTGTCCGCCCTGGCCACCGTGGACAGGTCCTTGCGCCACTGGCCAACGGCGTCACCCACCGGCGCCAGGGTGTGCACAGCCACCACCCGAAGGGCGGCCCCGCTAGCTTCCGCCAGGTCAAGGCGGGCCACCGGCATGGTGAATTGGGTGTCCGGAAGCACCCCGCCGTCCGTCAGGCTTAGCGAGGAATAGATGGCCGTACCGCCGGCGCCGTCCCTGGGATGGGCAACCCGGTGCGGGAGCAGTCCGTCCAGGCCCGCCGCAGTGAGCCGCCGTGACAGCTGGGGCGTGTACTCCTCCACCGCCAGCAGGTCCACGTGCTGTTCACGGACCAGGTCCACGATTCCGGCAGCGGCCGCATTCCCCAGCTCCGCGTTGATGCTCATCACCACGAGGGAAACCGGCCTGCCGGCGGCCTCGGCGGAAGGCCCGCGGACGTCCACCGGGAAGAGCCAGAACGCCTGGCACGCCACCAGGGATCCCGCCAGGACCTGCTGCCACCGGCTGCGGCCAAGGAAGGCCAGGACCAGCGCGGCGGCGGCAGGCACTGTGAGCCAGGGCGTGAACGCCACCAGCTGGACCCCCAGGACGGGCCACTCGACGGGGACAGCCCGCATCATGGACACCGCTGCGACGGGAAGCGCAAGGGGAATGAACAGCCACCGGCATGCGGCGGCTGCGCGCCTCCGCCCGGCAGGGCGCCCGGAAGCTGTCATGAGCCGAGTCTAGGGAATACGCGGTGTCGACGTCAGCCCCAACGCCCCTGGATGCTCTGATTGGCATGGGCTGCGCTGAATGGCACAGGACGCGCTGAATGGCACAGGACGCTGCGGCGATAGTAGACTCTTTATGGCTATGACCCGGCAATCACCGGTGAGCTTCCGGAAGAACGCGCAGTGTGCCCATGCAGGGTGGCTGTGCCAGTAGAACCGGACGGGTAAGCCCGTCACAGCAGTAATGAGAGGCCGGGGCAGCGGGTGTTCCTCACGGAAGACACGCGGCGCCGGTAAGTGAGGTGGTACCGCGGTGGGCGTGCAGTCTTTTAGGGACGGCGCGGCAGCCGTCCTCGCATCCTGAACGGAACCTCCGGCCCTGCCGGGGTTCACCACGCTCAACCCAGGATGTCGAACATGACGTTTTACCCCAAGGCTACAGCCTCCAGCACCTCGTCCAACGGCAGTGCCGGCGTTTCCGCCTCCGTGAAGTTCCCGGAGATCGAAGAGCGCATCCTGAAGTACTGGGACCAGGACGGCACCTTCCAGGCCAGCATCGACCAGCGCAGCGCCGACGTCCCCGGCGGTGAGCCCGGCAGCAACGAATTTGTGTTCTACGACGGCCCGCCCTTCGCCAACGGCCTGCCGCACTACGGCCACCTCCTCACCGGCTATGCCAAGGACCTGGTGGGCCGTTACCAGACCCAGCGCGGCAAGCGCGTTGAGCGCCGCTTCGGCTGGGACACCCACGGCCTCCCCGCCGAACTTGAAGCCATGAAGCAGCTGGGTATGACGGACAAGACCCAGATCGAAGCCATGGGCATCGACAAGTTCAACGACGCCTGCCGCGCCTCCGTGATGAAGTACGCCGACGAATGGCGCAGCTACGTCACCCGGCAGGCCCGGTGGGTGGACTTCGACAACGACTACAAGACCCTCAACGTCGAGTACATGGAGTCGGTCCTCTGGGCGTTCAAGCAGCTGCACGACAAGGGCCTGACGTACAACGGCTACCGGGTCCTCCCGTACTGCTGGAAGGACGAAACGCCGCTGTCCAACCATGAGCTGCGCATGGACGACGACGTCTACAAGAACCGCCAGGACCAGACCGTCACCGTCACGTTTCCCATCCTCGCGGGGGAGTCGGAGCTGTCGCAGAAGCTGGCCGGCGTCCAGGCCTTGGCCTGGACCACCACGCCCTGGACGCTGCCCACGAACGCCGCGCTCGCCGTCGGGCCTTCCATCACCTACGCCGTGCTGCCCGCCGGACCCAACGGCATCAAAGCCGCTTCGACCGATGCGCCGGTCGGCGGCAGCTTCCTGCTCGCAGCCGACCTGCTGGGCAGCTACGCCAAGGACCTGGGCTACGACAGCTTCGAAGCTGCGGAAGCCGGCGTGGTGGCCACCTACACCGGTGCTGAACTCGAAGGCCTCGTGTACCAGCGGCTCTGGGACGACTTCGCGGACAACGAGAAGTACGGCATGGAGAACGCCTGGCGCTTCGTGGTGGCCGACTACGTCACCACCACGGACGGAACCGGCATCGTGCACCAGGCCCCGGCCTACGGTGAAGACGACCAGAAGGTCTGCGAAGAGGCAGGCATCCCCGTGGTGCTGTCCGTGGACGAGGGTGCCAAGTTCCTGCCGCTGTTCAAGCACGGCGACCTCCACGACATTGTGGGACTGCAGGTCTTCGAGGCCAACAAGCCCATCACCCAGGTGCTCAGGGCCCAGGGCCGGCTGGTGCGCCAGGCCAGCTACGAGCACAGCTACCCGCACTGCTGGCGCTGCCGCAACCCGCTGATCTACCGCGCGGTGTCCTCCTGGTACGTGGAGGTCACCAAGTTCAAGGACCGCATGTCCGAACTGAACCAGGAGATCAACTGGATCCCCGGCAACGTCAAGGACGGCCAGTTCGGCAAGTGGCTGGAAAACGCCCGCGACTGGTCCATCAGCCGCAACCGCTTCTGGGGCAGCCCCATCCCCGTATGGCAGTCAACGGACCCGGAATACCCGCGCACCGACGTCTACGGCTCGCTCGCGGAGATCGAAGCGGACTTTGACCGGCTGCCGCTGAACAAAGACGGCGAGGTGGACCTCCACCGTCCCTTCATCGACGAGCTCACCCGGCCGAACCCGGACGACCCCCGCACCCCCGAAGAGGGCCAGTCCGTGATGCGCCGCGTGGAAGACGTGCTGGATGTCTGGTTCGACTCCGGCTCCATGCCGTACGGCCAGGTGCACTACCCGTTCGAGAACGAAGCCTGGTTCAACACCCACAACCCGGCCGACTTCATCGTGGAGTACATCGGCCAGACCCGTGGCTGGTTCTACATGCTGCACATCCTCTCCACGGCGCTCTTCGACCGGCCCGCGTTCAGGAACGTCATCAGCCACGGCATCGTGCTGGGCTCCGACGGCCAGAAGATGTCCAAGAGCCTGCGCAACTACCCCGACGTGTCCGAGGTCCTGGACCGCGACGGCTCCGACGCCATGCGCTGGTTCCTCATGTCCAGTCCCATCCTGCGCGGCGGCAACCTGATCGTCACCGAGCAGGGCATCCGCGACGGCGTCCGCCAGGTGATCCTGCCGCTGTGGAACGTGTACAGCTTCTTCACGCTCTACACAAACGCGGCTGCTGCAGGCCAGGGTTACGACGCGAAGCTGCGCTACGACGGTTATGCGGACACCCTGGACCAGTACCTGCTGGCCAACACCGGCGACCTGGTCCGGAACATGACCGCGCAGCTGGACACCTACGACATCTCCGGCGCCTGCGACTCGCTGCGCAGCTACCTGGACATGCTCACCAACTGGTACGTCCGCCGCAGCCGGCAGCGGTTCTTCGACGAGGACCAGGACGCCTTCGACGCCCTGTTCACCGCACTGGAGAGCGTCACCCGTGCTGCTGCGCCGCTGCTTCCGCTGGTCTCGGAAGAGATCTGGCGCGGCCTGACCGGCGGCCGGTCCGTGCACCTTGCCGACTGGCCCGACGCGGACCTCTTCCCCGCCAACCCGGCCCTGGTTGAAGCCATGGACCGGGTCCAGCAGATCTGCTCAACCGGCTCCTCGCTCCGCAAGGCAGCCAACCTGCGTGTCCGCCTGCCCTTGCAGGAACTCACCGTGGTGGCACCCGGGGCTGATGCGCTGGAAGGCTTTGCCGCCGTCGTCGCCGATGAACTCAACCTCCGTTCCGTCCGCCTCCTGGACGCCGCCACCGCTTCCCCCGAGGAGTTCGGCATCCAGCAGAAGCTGGTGGTGAACGCCCGGGCCGCCGGTCCGCGCCTGGGCAAGAATGTCCAGCTGGCCATCAAGGGCTCCAAGTCCGGCGACTGGTCCGTGGACGAGTCCGGTGTTGTTACAGCGGGCGGGCTGCAGCTCGAGCCCCAGGAGTACACGCTGGAGACCGTGGTGGCAGAATCCGAGGGCGGTTCCGCCGCTGTCGCCGTGCTGCCCGGAGGCGGGTTCGTGGTCCTGAACACCGAAGTCACGCCGGAGCTTGAAGCCGAAGGGTTGGCGCGCGACATGGTCCGCGCCATCCAGCAGGCGCGCAAGGACGCCGGCCTCAACGTGAGCGACCGGATCCGGACCACCGTCACCGCACCGCAGAACATGGTGGATGCCCTGCTGGCCAACGCCGAACTCGTCAAGGGCGAGACGTTGACTGTTGCCCTGGACGCCCAGGCAGGCAGCACGGCTGAACCCGCCGTCGCCGTTGAAAAAGTGGAGGCCTAGGACATGACCGACGAATTTTCCGTGGAGAGCGTGTACGCCGAACTGCTGGGCCGGGCGCCGGAAAACAAGATGGAGCCCCGCCTGGCGCCGCTGTTCCGCGCCATGGACGTGCTCGGTGAACCCAACAAGGCCTTCCCGATCATCCATGTCACCGGAACCAACGGCAAGACCTCCACGTCCCGGATGATCGAATCCGTGCTCCGCGCCCATGGCCTGAGCACGGGACGCTACACCAGCCCGCACCTGTCCAAGGTCACCGAACGGATCAGCATCGACGGCCACCCCGTCTCTGATGAGACGTTCGTCAGGATCTGGGACGAAATCCGGCCCTACCTGCAGATCGTGGACTCCGAGCTGGAAGCCGAAGGGCAGCCGCGGCTGACCTACTTCGAGTGCCTCACCATCCTGGGCTTCGCCATCTTCGCCGACCAGCCCGTCAACGTGGCCATCATCGAGGTGGGCCTTGGCGGCATCACGGACGCCACCAACGTCGGTGACGGCCAGGTGTCGGTGGTGACGCCGATTTCGCTGGACCACACGGACCTGCTGGGCGACACCACCGAGGACATCGCCTACGAAAAGGCCGGCATCATCAAGCCCGGCGGCTACCTCATCAGCGCAGCGCAGCCCCTCGATGCGGCCCAGGTGCTGCTGGAAAAGGCCAAGGAAGTGGGCGTGCCGTTCCGCTTCGAAGGCGTGGAGTTCGGCGTCGAGTCGCGGACAGTGGCTGTTGGCGGCCAGATGGTCACCATCCAGGGCATTGCCGGACGTTACCCGGACCTGCTGGTACCGCTGTACGGCGCCCACCAGGCGCAGAACGCCGCCGTAGCCGTGGCCGCCCTCGAAGCGTTCTTCGGCGGCGAAAAGGAGCTCGACTTCGAGGTCCTGCAGGAAGGCTTCGCCGCAGTGACGTCACCGGGCCGTCTCGAAGTGGTACGCACGGCACCCACCATCATTGTGGACGCCGCGCACAACCCCGACGGCATCAAGGCCTCGGCTGCAGCCCTGCAGGAAGCGTTTACCTTCACGCGCCTGGTGCCCGTGGTGGGCGTGCTCAAGGAAAAGGACGCCGAAGAAATCCTGCGGGAGCTGAGGGAATCCCTGGGGGACGTGGCCGTGGAATACTGCTTCACCCAGTCCAACTCACCGCGCGCCGTACCCGCAGCGGAGCTGGCAGAGCTTGCCATCGACCTGGGCTTCGGCGAGGACAACGTCCACATCGCCGAGAAACTGGATGACGCCCTGGAATGGGCCGTGGAGCGGGCCGAAGCCAATGATGACCTCTCCGGGGCCGTCCTGGTCACCGGATCGATCACCCTGGTGGCCGAGGCACGGATCCTGCTCGGAAAAACGGAGGCGTGAGCATGGCCAGACTGACAAAAGCGCAGCGGGAATGGCGTCCCGGCATGCCGAAGAAGCGCCGCTCCACCAAGGTGATGTTTGCCTCCACGGTGCTGCTCCTGGAAGCGTTCGTCATGTTCTTCGCTACCCTGGTGGTGTTCGGCCTGCGCCGCGGGGAGTTCCCGCCGGCCCTGATCCTCGGTGTGGGCATCGGTCTCAGCGTGGTCATGATCTTCGCCTGCGCGGTCCTGAACAAACCCTGGGGCATCGGCCTGGGCTGGATCCTCCAGCTCGTCCTGATCCTTACCGGCATCTTTGAGCCCGCCATGTTCCTGGTGGGGGCGCTCTTCGCCCTGGCCTGGTGGTACGGCATCCGCACCGGCATCCGGCTGGACCGGGAAGCGGTGCAGCGCGAACGCGAACAGGCGGAATGGGAAGCCGCCCACCCGGACCAGGCCGCCGGTCCCGCCCAGCCGCAATCCCCGTAAGCCCATCCCCGTAGACTTATCCCGAAACCCCACCAACGCATTGGAGCAGTTGTGACTACTGAGCGCACCCTCGTCCTGATCAAGCCCGACGGCGTCGCCCGAAACCTGACCGGCGCCATCCTTGCCCGGATCGAAGCCAAGGGCTACAGCCTTGTTGAGCTGAAGAAGGTCGACGCCACCCGCGAGCTGCTGGAGCAGCACTACGAGGAGCACGTGGGCAAGCCGTTCTACGAGCCCCTGGTGGAATTCATGCTCAGCGGTCCTGTGGTAGCCGCAATCTTCGAAGGCCACCGCGTCATCGAAGGCTTCCGCTCCCTGGCGGGCACCACGGATCCCACGACGGCGGCCCCGGGCACCATCCGCGGTGACTTTGGCCGGGATTGGGGCCAGAAGGTGCAGCAGAACCTGGTGCACGGTTCCGACTCCACGGATTCCGCGGACCGCGAGATCAAGATCTGGTTCCAGTAAGCCCCGCGACATAACAGATAAGGCCAATGTTCTTCGTGAACATTGGCCTTATCTGTCATATGCCGCAGGGGAGCGCCGGGATTTTGGGGGAGTGCGTTCTAGAACCCCGAGGTTCCTGCGAAGACCTGGATGAACGCGAAGAAGATGGTGGCGATGACGGCCACATACAGCAGCGCGGTGATGATCCAGCCGGAGTCACCCAGGACGCGGGCTGCACCTGCAGGCATGGGAATGACGCTTACCGTGATGTTCCGGATGGTGGTCCACACGAAGAGCGGAATCATGGCCGCCCAGACGATCATGCAGAACGGGCAGAGGATGTGGATGGCGTACAAGGCCTGGGACCACAGCCACACAACGAATGCGAAACCGAGCGTGACGCCCACCTGCAGTCCCAGCCAGTACCAACGGGCGAACGTCGCCCCGGACAACAGGGCCATGCCCACCGTGACGGTAATGGCGAAGGCCACGATTCCGATGAACATGTTGGGGAAGCCGAACAGCGAACTTTGCCAGGTCTGCATGACCTGGCCGCAGGAGATCCAGGGATTCACATCGCACACGGTGGTGTGATTGGGGTCCTTGAGCACTTCGAGTTTTTCCAGGACCAGGGTTCCGGAGGCAAGCCAGCCGACGATTCCGGTGATGACCAGCAGCCAGCCGAAGGGCCGGTTCCGGGCCATGCGCGGAATGCTGGCGGCGGCACTGGTCCGCGGATCGGCGGCGCGTTCCTCTTGATGGGCGCTGACGGGGGAGATGCTGGGCATGGGTGTTGCGTCCTTTTCGTCCGGTGCTCCTGTGCCTGATTGTAACGCCGGTGGCTGGACCCACCACACAGCAACGGGAACAGCAACGCCCGCTTCCGCGGCGATCCAGCGCGGGTATGAGAGAATGAACGTGGCTGGAAGCCGATCCACATTCGGACTCCGGTCCGGTGGTTTGTTCCCAAGACCGCCAATGATGATCAGGGCAGGCTTCGGATTCTTCCGGCACACCCGCGACTCCATTGGGCGGCACCTGGTTGTGGCACGCAGAACAACGG
Source organism: Arthrobacter sp. DNA4 (assembly GCF_024362385.1). Classification (NCBI taxonomy): domain Bacteria; kingdom Bacillati; phylum Actinomycetota; class Actinomycetes; order Micrococcales; family Micrococcaceae; genus Arthrobacter; species Arthrobacter sp. DNA4. Next base: position 2,676,285 of record NZ_CP101466.1, on the reverse strand, counting down.
GTTTTCAGAACATCCACCGGCTCCCACGGGCTGCCGCACCCCAACGACGGTGCGAACCTGGGAGTATCCACTTGACTTCTGTCAATGCCTGCGGGTGTTGACAATATGTGCCCCAATGGGTGCCGGATGTGGCGGTACGTCAGGGGCAGGAGTGTTGCCACATATGGACAATGATCAGGAACTGGCCGTTAACGACGAAGCAGCGGCTGCCGGGGCTGCTGCACCCAAGCGGGCTCCGCGGACCCGTCGTAAGACGGCTCCCAAGGCCGGGGACGCCCCGGTGGATGCCGTGAGCACGGCACCGGAAGTTGCCGAAGCACCCGCCGCTGAAGAATCCGGCACTGAAGAGGCCACCGCAGCGCCCAAGGCTCCCGCCCGGCGCACCCGGTCCCGGAAGAAGGCGGACGCCGCGGAACCGCTGCCCGCCTTTGCCGCCGAAGCGGAGCCTGCTGACGCGGCTCCCATTGGCGCCCCCGCCACCGCATCGGATGCAGCTGACGAAAGCGCCGCTGCCGTTCCTGCTCCGGACACAATGGCAGATGCCGAAACCAAGCCGGTCCGCCGCCGTCGGGTAGCTACCCGTAAGGCTGCCTCGCCGGTTTCCGCACCGGAGACGGACTCGGCAGCCGCCGCCGAAGTGGCGCCGGAAGCGGCCGGGCCCGAAGCCGTGGTGCCCGAAGCCGCGGACCAGGCCGCAGCGCAGAATGTGGAGCAGGCGCAGGAGCCCGAAGCCAAGGAACCCGCTGCCCAGAAACCGGAAGCCCAGGAGCCCGCCGCCGCACCCGCCGCACCCGCCGCTGCCGCCGCACCGGAGGCCGCCCGGCAGGAGCAGGCGCCCGACGCCGCTGGAACGAAGGACGGCGGGGCCGCCGCCAGCCCGTTTGGCTCCCTCTTCCTGGAACCGGCGTCCCCGACGTCGGTGCTCTTCCAGGCACCGGACCTCAGCACCGTGGTCCGTCCCGCCGCTCCCGCCGCGGAGGAGCCTGACGAGGAAGAAACCGAAGACACCGACGATTCCTCCAGCCGCCGCCGGCGCCGCAGCCGTGGCCGCAGGGGCCGCAGCCGCATTGGCGACAGGACGGAAGAGGACAACGAGGACGGCAGCGATGAGGCTGACGCCGAGGACGGGGCTGACGAGGATACCGACGGCCAGCTCGAGGACGGTGTAACCTCCCGCCGCCGGCGGCGCCGCCGCCGCGGGGACCAGGACCTTGAGCTCACGGGCGGCGGGGATGACGACCCGCCCAACACGGTGACCAGGGTCCGTGCCCCGCGTGCCGTCAGTGAAGCACCCGTGAGCAACCGCGTGACCAGCGTGAAGGGCTCCACCCGCCTGGAGGCCAAGAAGCAGCGCCGCCGCGAATCCCGCGACACCGGCCGGCGCCGTACGGTCATCACCGAGGCCGAGTTCCTGGCGCGCCGGGAGTCCGTGGACCGGCAGATGATCGTCCGCCAGCGCGACGACAGAATCCAGATCGCCGTCCTCGAAGACGGTGTCCTGGCCGAACACTTCGTGTCCAAGACCCAGCAGGACTCGCTGATCGGCAACGTGTACCTGGGCAAGGTCCAGAATGTGCTGCCGTCCATGGAGGCCGCATTCGTGGACATCGGGCGCGGCCGCAACGCCGTCCTGTACGCAGGTGAGGTCAACTGGGAAGCCGTGAACCTCGAGGGCAAGCAGCGCCGCATCGAAAACGCGCTGAAATCCGGTGATACCGTCCTGGTCCAGGTGACCAAGGACCCGGTGGGACACAAGGGCGCCCGCCTCACCAGCCAGATCTCCCTGCCCGGCCGTTACCTGGTGTACGTACCCGGCGGCTCCATGACCGGCATCTCCCGCAAGCTGCCCGACGTCGAACGCAACCGGCTCAAGCGCATCCTCAAGGACCGGCTGCCCGAACACGCCGGCGTCATTGTCCGCACCGCGGCCGAGGGCGCTTCCGAGGAAGAGCTGACGCACGACATCAACAGGCTGCGCGCCCAGTGGGAAGGCATCGAAAGCCAGTCCGCGTCCACCAAGATCCTGGCCCCCGAGCTGCTCTACGGCGAACCCGATCTCACCATCAAGGTGGTCCGCGACGTCTTCAACGAGGACTTCTCCAAGCTCATCGTTTCCGGTGAGGAAGCCTGGGACACCATCGAGGCCTACGTCACCTACGTGGCGCCGGACCTTGTGGGCCGCCTTGAGAAGTGGACCAAGGACCAGGACATCTTCGCCGCCTGGCGCATCGACGAGCAGATCCACAAGGCACTTGAACGGAAGGTCTTCCTGCCCTCCGGCGGCTCCCTGGTGATCGACCGTACCGAGGCGATGACCGTGGTGGACGTCAACACGGGCAAGTTCACCGGCAGCGGCGGCAACCTCGAGGAAACCGTCACCAAGAACAACCTCGAGGCAGCCGAGGAAGTGGTGCGCCAGCTGAGGCTCCGCGACATCGGCGGCATCATCGTCATCGACTTCATCGACATGGTGCTCGAATCCAACCGCGACCTGGTCCTGCGCCGCCTGGTGGAGTGCCTGGGCCGTGACCGGACCAAGCACCAGGTGGCCGAGGTCACCTCACTCGGCCTGGTCCAGATGACCCGCAAGCGCATGGGTACCGGACTGCTGGAAGTATTTGGCGAGCAGTGCGAGGCCTGCGCCGGCCGTGGCGTTGTGACCCACGACGACCCCGTGGAGCACCGCCGCGCCACCATCGTTGCGGCCGAGCACCACGTCCAGCGCACCGACAACCGGCCCGAGACCCGCACGGAAGCCCGTCCGGAAGGGCAGCGGAGCGACAATGCCCAGCCCGGCGTGCGTCCCGAACGCAAGCGGCGGCGCGGACGCGGCGGGCAGCAGCCCGAAGCGGCCCCGGCACCTGCCGTCCATGTGCACACGGTCCAGCCGGACCCGTCGGACGCCGAGCGGCACGCCAAGGCGGAGGCAACCAGGCTTGCCCTGGCGAACATTGCCGCTGCGGCCCACGCGGCCCACCTGCATGACGACGAGGTGGCGGCAGCCCGGCAGGTGCCTTCTGTGGAGCCTGCGCCGGCGCCCGTCGAGGAGAAGCACGACGCCGACGCCCCGGCACGTCCTGCAGCTGTCCTGACGTTCGGCGGCGAGGAAGTCCCGCTTCCGTTCGTGGAGCACGCTGAGGAACAGCATCCCCAGCCTGCCCTTACCCTGGACCGGCTTGCGGAAGCGTTCGCCCACCTCGGCCAGCCGGCTTCCCCTGTGGAGAACGCGCCTGCCAAGACCGCGGAAGCCGTGAAGGTGCCGGAAACTGTGGCGCCGGAACGGCAGCACGACGACGGGGGAGCGGAAGCGCGCTCCGCCGCAACGGAAGCTGCAGCCGGGAAGGACTACTCCGACCACACGCTGGAGCAGTCGCGGCAACGCAGGCCGCGGCGCCACCGTGCCGCCAGCCGTGCGCAGGGTGCCGCCAACGAGACCGCCGTCCAGCAACACGAAAACGTCCACGCGGCAGGCGCGGGCCATTCGCACGCAGCCAAGGCTCCTGAACCCGTGAAGCCCCAGCTGGCGCCGGCGGAACCGGGCAAGGCGCCTGAGGAGCCCATCATCCTCGGCGTGGGTGTGCCTGCCTCGGAGCTCTAGGTACAGGAGTTTCCGGTCAAACGGACGGCCGCGCAGTAAGGAATCCCCGTCCTGCGGACGATTCCCCCGGGAAGTACCGGGGGAATCGTCCGTGTGGCGGGGATTTCTGCTGCCGGGAGGTTGTTTTTCCCTTGAACCGGGTGCTGTCATCCTTTTTCCTGATGCGGCCTACGGGCTAGGGTGGAAACCGACACGGGGTGCCGCGCAGAAGGCCGGCTGAGATCCAGACCCGTTGAACCTGTCCGGCTAGTACCGGCGAAGGGATGTCTCTTGTCTTCGACCCTTTCCGTGCCCCTGCCTGCCGCCTCCGGCGTCCCCACCGCGCTGCCCTTGGGCCGGGACGTCCCGCGGGTCCTCTCGATCGCGGGCTCCGACCCGTCCGGTGGCGCCGGCATCCAGGCCGACCTCAAAAGCATTGCTGCCCACGGCGGATATGGCATGGCTGCCATCACCGCCCTGACGGCACAGAACACCCGTGGCGTGCAGGCTGTCCACGTTCCTCCGGCCGCTTTCCTGGCCGAACAACTGGACGCGGTCAGCGACGATATCTCCATCGACGCGGTCAAGATCGGCATGCTGGGCGACGAGAGCGTCATCCGCACTGTCCGGCAATGGCTGGAGAAGGTCCGCCCCGCCGTCGTGGTCCTCGACCCGGTGATGGTGGCCACCAGTGGTGACCGGCTGCTGAAGGAATCCGCTGAGGCTGCCCTCCGCGAACTGCTGCCGCTGGCGCACCTCATCACTCCCAACCTCCCGGAGCTTGCCATGCTGGTGGGCGGGGAGCCTGCCGGGACCTGGACGGCGGCGCTGGACCAGGGGAGGCGCCTTGCCGATGCCACCGGGGCCACCGTGCTGGTCAAGGGTGGCCACCTCGCAGGTGCAGACTGCCCGGACGCGCTGGTCAACACGGCCGGCCTCATGTCGCAGGAAGTGGTGGAAGTGCACGGCAAACGAATTTCCACCCGCAACAGCCACGGCACCGGCTGCTCCCTGTCCTCCGCGATGGCCACCGTCCAGGCACGCCTTGGCGACTGGGAGGCATCGCTCCTGACGGTCAAGCCATGGCTGACCGGCGCCCTTGAGAACTCGGAGCAGCTCGAGGTGGGCCGGGGAAACGGCCCCGTGCACCATTTCCACCATGTGCGGCCGGCCCTCGCGGAAGGCGCCTTCGCTGCCCGGCTGTGGACGGAAGCGCAGCAGGACCTGACGGACATCTACGCCCTGGACTTCATCCGCGGCCTGGCCTCCGGAGACCTTGCCGAGAAGGACTTTGCCTACTACCTGGCGCAGGACGCCCTGTACCTGAACGGCTACTCCCGGGTCCTCGCCCGGGCGAGTGCCCTGGCCCCGTCCGAAGCGGAGCAGCTGTTCTGGGCGGGATCCTCGCAGCAGTGCCTGGAAGTGGAGTCGGAGCTGCACCGCTCATGGCTCAGCACCCGCCCTGCCCAGGGCGGACTTGGCCCCGTCACCAAGGCGTATGTTGACCACCTCACCGCAGCGTCGGCGTCGGGCAGTTACGCCGTCCTGGCCGCCGCAGTCCTGCCCTGTTTCTGGCTCTACGCCGAGGTCGGGGAAAAGCTGCACGCCCAGTTCCTTGCCTCGGGAGAGCCCGACGGCCACGCCTACGCGGCCTGGCTCCGGACCTACGCCGACGAGGGCTTCGCCGAAGCCACCCGGCGGGCCATCGCCATTGTGGACGCGGCGGGGCGGAAGGCCTCCGACCACGAACGGGCGGCGATGGTGACCGCGTTCAAGCAGTCCTGCCGCCTGGAAGTGGAATTCTTCGACGCGCCGAGGCTGCATTCCTGACCCCTTCGGGCAGCACCGCCGCTATCATGGAGGGGCATGGTTGCGGTGCAGCTTGTCGGGGTGTGGTTACTACCACAGCCGGGCCGCCGGAACCAGCCTCATTTGCGGCCGTAGATGGATTTAGCGTATTCTGGATCTTCGGTGCTTACGCCAACACTTGGGTTATGACCCCACGGCGTTGAGGCACAGCGAGAATCCTGGCTTTTCCGAGTCGGCTCCGCACGCAAATTTTGTAATAAACGTCGAGAGAAGTGAGTTCCCAAGTGGTGTACGCGATTGTCCGCGCAGGCGGCCGCCAAGAGAAGGTTTCCGTTGGAGACTTCGTTACCCTGAACCGCGTCGCCGGTGGAGTAAGCAGCACCATCGAGCTGCCCGCACTGCTCCTGGTTGATGGTGACAAGGTCACCTCCGCCGCCGCTGACCTGGCCAAGGTAACTGTTACGGCTGAAATCCTCCAGGACCTGCGTGGTCCTAAGATTGTCATCCAGAAGTTCAAGAACAAGACCGGCTACAAGAAGCGCCAGGGTCACCGCCAGGAACTGACCAAGGTCAAGATCACCGGCATCAAGTAACCACCGGTTACTGTTCAGGTATTTCAACAGATTCCCCAGAATTTAGAGGCAGGCATTTCAGATGGCACATAAAAAGGGCGCGAGCTCCACTCGCAACGGTCGCGATTCCAACGCTCAGTACCTCGGCGTCAAGCGCTTCGGCGGCCAGGTTGTTTCCGCAGGCGAGATCATCGTCCGCCAGCGTGGCACCCACTTCCACCCGGGCGCCGGCGTTGGCCGTGGCGGGGATGACACCCTGTTCGCACTGACCCCGGGCGCCGTTGAATTCGGCACCCGCCGCGGTCGTCGCGTGGTCAACATCGTTGCTGCTGCAGCTGCAGAGTAACAACCAGTTCTGAAGCGGTGGAGCGGGCCTGAGGGTCCGCTCCACTGTTCTTTTAACAGCATTACAATCGTTGTGGCGTCCCCGGGCGCCATATAAACAGCACCTGAGGAGATCCACGTGGCCAGCTTTGTAGACCGGGTAGTACTGCATGTATCCGGCGGAACCGGCGGCCATGGTTGCGTCTCCGTCCACCGCGAGAAGTTCAAGCCGCTCGGCGGGCCCGACGGCGGCAACGGCGGCAATGGCGGTGACGTGATCCTTCGCGTGGACCACCAGACCACCACCCTCCTCGATTACCACCACGCACCGCACCGGCACGCCAGCAACGGCGGTCCCGGCATGGGCGACTGGCGCGGCGGCAAGAACGGCGAGACGCTGGTCCTGCCCGTGCCGGACGGCACCGTGGTCAAGACCAAGGACGGCGAAGTCCTGGCAGACCTCGTTGGTGAAGGTACCGAATTCGTGGCAGCCGCCGGCGGCCTGGGCGGACTTGGCAACGCGGCCCTGTCCTCACAGAAGCGCCGCGCTCCCGGTTTCGCGTTGCTGGGCATCGAGGGCGACTCCCGGGACGTTGTCCTTGAACTGAAGTCCATTGCCGATATCGCGCTGGTGGGCTTTCCGTCCGCCGGCAAGTCCAGCCTCATCGCGGCCATGTCCGCTGCCCGGCCCAAGATCGCCGACTACCCGTTCACCACCCTGGTTCCCAACCTGGGCGTGGTGCAGGCCGGCGATGTGCGGTTCACCATTGCCGATGTTCCCGGCCTCATCGAAGGCGCCAGCGAAGGACGTGGCCTGGGCCACAACTTCCTGCGTCACGTTGAGCGCTGCGCCGCCCTGGTCCACGTCCTTGACTGCGGCACCCTGGAGTCTGACCGTGACCCGCTCACGGACCTCGCCATCATCGAACGTGAGCTGGAGAAGTACGCCGTCGACATGAGCTATGCGGGCCAGGACGGCGAAGTGGTTCCCCTGAACCACCGCCCGCGGCTGGTCGCGCTAAACAAGGTGGACCTGCCCGACGGCAAGGACATGGCGGAATTCGTGCGCCCTGAGCTCGAGTCGCGCGGCTACCGCGTCTTCGAAGTGTCCGCCACCAGCCACGAGGGCCTGCGCCAGCTCGGCTTCGCCATGGCGGAAATCGTCAAGGCCGCCCGCGACGCCGTAGCGGCTGCCCCGCCCAAGGTGCAGCCTGCCGTGCTGCGCCCGCGCGCCGTCAATGAAGCCGGGTTCAAGATCCGACGCGAGGAAAAGAACCTGGAGCCGCTGTTCCGCGTCCTGGGCGAAAAGCCCGAGCGCTGGGTCAAGCAGACCGACTTCACCAATGAAGAGGCCATCGGCTACCTGGCGGACCGGCTCGCCCGGCTCGGCGTGGAAACCGAACTGTTCAAGCAGGGCGCCAAGCCGGGTGACACGGTGGTTATCGGTGACGATGACGGCGTCGTCTTCGACTGGGAACCCACCATGATGGCGGGGGCTGAGCTGCTGGCCTCGCCGCGCGGCACCGACGTCCGGTTCGCCGATATCGGCGACCGCCCCACCCGCAGCCAGAAGCGCGAAGAGCAGCAGGAGCGCCGCGATGCCAAGGCTGCCGCCCGCGCCGAGCTTGAGGCGGAGCGCAAGGCCGGCATCTGGACCGAGTCCGTCAGTGGCCGCCGTGCCGCCCAACCCGTTAAGGAAAGCGGACTGGAAGCGGACGATGACCTCTAGGGGCATGACTGCAGTACCGGCCGGCCGTGCCGCGGACAGAAGCGCGCTGACCGGCGCCCGCCGGATCGTGGTCAAGGTGGGCTCCTCTTCCCTGACCAGCATCAAGGGCGGCATCTCGGAGGAATCGCTGACTGCCCTGGCTGACGCGCTGGCAGCCAAGCGCAACGCAGGCGCCGAAATCATCCTGGTGTCCTCCGGTGCGATCGCTGCGGGGCTGGCTCCCCTCGGGCTGGCCAAGCGTCCCCGTGACCTGGCTACCCAGCAGGCCGCGGCCAGCGTGGGCCAGGGGCTCCTGATGGCGCGGTACACCCAGGCCTTCGGTGCACACGGCGTCACCGTGAGCCAGGTCCTGCTGACGGCCGAAGACCTGATGCGGCGCAGCCAGCACACCAATGCCCTCCGCGCCATGGACAGGCTGCTGAGCCTCGGGGTGGTCCCCGTGGTCAATGAAAATGACACCGTGGCCACCCACGAGATCCGCTTTGGCGACAACGACCGGCTCGCAGCCCTGGTGGCGCACCTGGTGCGCGCCGATGCGCTCGTGCTGCTGTCCGACGTCGACTCCCTCTACGACGGTCCGCCCGCCCAGGGTGCCAAGCGCATCCCGCTGGTCACCGGCGCGCACGACCTCGAGGGCGTCTCCATCGGCAAAGCGGGCAAGGCCGGCGTGGGCACCGGGGGAATGATGACCAAAGTGGAAGCTGCCAGCATGGCGGCAGGATCGGGGATCCACGCCCTGGTGACCTCCACGCCCAATGCTGCCGCAGCCTTGAACGGCGAGGACGTGGGCACGTGGTTCTCCGTCAACGGCTCCCGCAAACCGGTCCGCCTCCTTTGGCTGGCACACGTTGCCTCGGTGCAGGGCCGGCTGGTTCTGGACGACGGTGCGGTCCGCGCCGTGCGGCACCACCGCACGTCCCTCCTGCCGGCGGGCATCTCCGCGGTGCACGGCGACTTTGAAGCGGGCGACGCCGTCGAGCTGGCCGGAGCCGACGGCACCGTCGTTGCGCGCGGGCTGGTGAATTACTCGTCGGAGGAACTGCCGCGGATGCTGGGGCGGTCCACGCACGAGCTGGGCGAGGCACTGGGCAGCGGCTATGACCGTGAAGTTGTTCATGTTGACGACCTGGTGCTGGTCTGAGCTGCCGCCTCGCCTAAACTTGGATCATGACTGAAGCCCTGATCCATACTGCTGAAAATTCCGGAACCACTGCTGCGCAGGCGCAGCCGGGTCCCTCAGCAGGACCGGCATCGGCTGAGGTGCCCGTTTCGGGTGCGGAGGTGTCCGCCGCAGAAGTGGAGGCAGCTGTCCACGCCATCACGGACCGGTCCCGCCACGCCGCCCGCAGGATGGCCACCGCCAACCGGGCCTGGAAAGACCGCGCCCTCCGGGCCGTGGGCGCCGCCCTGCAGGAGAACGTCCCGGCCATTCTCGCCGCCAACGCGATGGACGTGCAGCGGGGCAAGGCCAACGGCACCTCCGCCGCCCTCCTGGACCGGCTTACCCTTACCGAAACGCGTGTAGCCGGGCTCGTGGCCGCCCTCGAGAACCTGGCCAACCTCCCGGACCCCGTGGGCAACGTGGTGCGCGGGCAGACGCTCCCCAACGGGCTGCGCCTCCGCCAGGTCAACGTTCCCATGGGCGTGGTGGCAGCCATCTACGAGGCACGGCCCAACGTCACCGTTGACATCGCAGGGCTGGCCCTCAAGAGCGGAAACGCCGTGATCCTCCGCGGCGGCAGCGCAGCAGAAGCCACCAACCAGGTGCTGGTCCGGATTCTGCGCGAAGCCCTGGAATCCGTTGGCCTGCCCGCTGACGCAGTCCAGACGGTGGACCAGTACGGCCGTGCGGGCGCCGCCGTCCTGATGAAGGCCCGGGGCAGGGTGGATGTCCTGATTCCCCGCGGCGGCCGGGACCTGATCCAGACCGTGGTCACCAACTCCGCCGTGCCGGTCATCGAAACGGGAGAGGGGAACGTCCACATCTTCATTGATGAGTCCGCCGACGAGAACATGGCCGTGGAGATCCTGCTCAACGCCAAGACGCAGCGGCCCAGTGTGTGCAATACCGTGGAAACGTTGCTGGTCCACTCGGGCTCAACCGTCTTGCCCGCCGTCGCTGCCGCCCTGCGCAGCGCCGGTGTCCGGCTCCACGTGGACGGGCGCATCAGCGCGGCGCTGCCTCCCGCCATCGAAACCCAGCCGGCGACGGACGTGGACTGGGGAACCGAGTACATGGACCTGGATCTGGCTGTGGCCATGGTGGACAGCCTGGACGAAGCCGTCCAGCACATCCGGACCTGGTCCACCGGACACACGGAAGCGATCCTCACCAACAGCCTTGCCAACGCCGAGCGCTTCATCGCTGAGGTTGACTCCGCTGCCGTGATCGTCAACGCCTCCACCCGGTTTACGGACGGCGGGGAGCTGGGCCTGGGTGCCGAGGTGGGCATCTCCACGCAGAAGCTGCACGCCCGCGGCCCCATGGGCCTGACCGAGCTCACCACCACGAAGTGGATCGTCCAGGGCGAAGGCCAGGTCCGCGGGTAGCAACGCGGTAACATAGACCAGAACCCGGAAGGCAATGGAAAGTTCCGCTGCCTCTGAATCCTTGAACAAAGGGAGAAAATGCTGCTCCAGCAGATTGCCACGTCCGTCGCCGCCGCAGGTGAATCAGGCCATGAGGAGCTTGCGCCGCTGTGGGCCGAGCCGTGGGTCTTTGGCGTATCCATGTTCGCCATCCTGGTCGTGCTGATGCTCATCGCCTGGTCCTACAACAACCTCGGCAACCGGCACGCCGCCACGGACGAGCACGCGGATCCGCACCGCCAGCACCCCAACAAGCACGATCGCGGGCAGGGCCACTAAGATTTCCCACAACCTGCAACGCAATGGGGCCCGGGGGAGGCTGCGGCTGGGCGTGATGGGCGGAACCTTCGATCCCATCCACCACGGCCACCTTGTGGCTGCCAGCGAAGTCGCGGCGGAGTTCGACCTCGACGAGGTGGTCTTCGTCCCCACCGGGCAACCATGGCAAAAGTCCCATAAACAGGTCAGCGAGCCCGAGCACCGGTATCTGATGACCGTCATCGCCACGGCGTCCAATCCGCGCTTCACCGTCAGCCGTGTCGATGTTGACCGCCCGGGTCCCACCTACACCATCGACACCCTCCGCGACCTGAGGGCCCAGCGCCCCGACGCCGACCTGTTCTTCATCACCGGCGCGGACGCCCTGGCGCAGATCCTGTCCTGGAAGGACATCGACGAACTGTGGTCGCTGGCGCACTTCGTGGGCGTCACCCGGCCCGGCCATGTCCTTGACGGCATGGGCCGTGACGATGTCAGCCTGCTCGAAGTGCCCGCCATGGCCATTTCGTCGACGGACTGCCGTGCCCGCGTGGCCGCGAATAACCCGGTCTGGTACCTGGTCCCGGACGGGGTAGTCCAGTACATCGCCAAGTACGGCCTGTATTCCGACGCACCCGCAGGCGCGGATGACCCAACTTCCGAAGCACGCGAACCAGCCAGTACTGAATGAGTTCTCAATGAGTCAGGAACAGCCCCCAATCCGCAGCCGCCGGGAACTCCGGAAGGCCAGGGACGCCCAACAGGCTGCCCTGCTTACCACGGAGCAGCGCCCGCCTGCCGCGAACCGGCCGGCTGACAGCGCGCCCTCACGGGACGGCCAGGATCCGGCCGCCCGTCCCGGTCCCGCCGGGGGAGCCGCCCCTGCAGCGCGCCCGCAGGCAGCCCCGGACCCCACGGCCACGCAGCGGTCCTCCCAGATCCGGGCCCGCGACCGCGCCGCGCTGCGCACCATCAAGGAGCTTGAGGAAAAGGAAGGGCAGCTTGCCGCGGGAGGGCCGCCTACCCGGCGCCAGCTGCGGTTGCAGCAACTCAAAGAGCAGGCGCTGACTGCAGCCAATCCCATCGTTCCGCCCGCCGCTGCTCCGGCCCCGAAAGCCGCGCCTCCACGTGAAGGTGGCGTGGTGGGGAAGAAGACGGACGAGGTAAAGACTGCGCCCGGAACCGCCCCGGAGGGCATGACGGTGGAACAGGCCCTGGAGGCGCGCGCACTCATCGCCGCGCAGGCCAGGAACCAGATCGCCAAGATGGAGCACATTGCCTCCCTGGATCCGGAAGTCGTGGATCCCGAAATCCTGGCGGAACAGATTGCGCTTGCCGAACGGGCCGCGGTTATGAACCGCCGCGCCATGGCGCGGCAGAAGCTTGCCGAACAGGCCGGCACCCCCACCGCCCCGGGCAGCCCCGCTGCCCCGGGCAGGGATTCCGCACCCAAGGACAAGCCCGGTCCGTCCACCGCCAACAACCTGGCCATGGTGACGCCGCTGGAGTTCGTGCAGGTGCCCGGCGTCGAGCGGCCAGTCATGAAGCCGCCGGCCACCTCCCATGTCCCGGTCACCACCCGGCCCGGAACCAAGGTCCCCGGGACCAAGGTCCCCGGCGCCGGAAAACGGCGGCCTGCTCCCCGGCCCAAGGCACCCGCCCCGGACTCCGCGACCGGCCGCTCCCAGGTCATCGCGCGCGCCGAGGCAGCCGCCAAAGCCGCCCCGTCCCCAACCGGTATCGTCTCCGGAAGTCCAGTCGGAGGACCTCTTCGAGGACCTTCCCCGGGTTCCTGCCCGGTCCGCTTACGGACTGGATCCCCTGGATGCCGCCACCGCGGGCCTGAGCCGGGCCCGCCGAAACCGGATCCTCCAGTTCTGCATCCTCGCGTTCGGGATCCTGGCCCTCGTCGCCGGCATCATCCTGATCGTCAGCGGCATGTCCCGCTGACCCGCCGGCGGCATCAACACTTAACCCAAACAAGGAGTCCCGTGACTGCAACAGAATCGTCCATCGCCATAGCCCGTACGGCTGCCAAAGCTGCCGCGGACAAGATCGCCCAGGACATCGTCGCCATGGATGTGAGCGAACGCCTGGCCCTCGCTGATGTCTTCCTCATCGCGTCGGCGCCCAGCGAACGCCAGGTCAACGCCATCGTGGACGGCATCGAGGAAGAACTCGCCAAGCAGGACCTTCGCCCGGTCCGCCGCGAGGGCAGGTCCGGCGGCCGCTGGGTCCTGCTGGATTACGCCGACGTCGTGATCCATGTCCAGCACGAGGAAGACCGGGTCTTCTACGCCCTGGAACGCCTCTGGAAGGACTGCCCCGTGGTGGACCTGCAGCTCGGCGATGACTCGTCCGCCAAGGCCGCTGCGGTTTCCGACAGCGAGTAGCCTCCGCCCGGCAGTGAATATTCCCGATTTGGAATTTTCGGAATTGCTGTTCTAAGATATTTGAGTTGCTTCGGGGGAGACCCCGGGGAAAGCAGCATAGAGCAGCAACAATCCGGGGCTGTGGCGCAGCTGGTAGCGCACCTGCATGGCATGCAGGGGGTCAGGGGTTCGAGTCCCCTCAGCTCCACCGGTAAGTCCGCCGGAACCACTTTGGTTCCGGCGGACTTTTTTGTGCCCGCAGCCCGGATGCTCCGGATTGCACCGGCATCCGGACTTGGCACCCGCGCGTTCCCCGGTGGTTTGTCCAGGAACGGGTGCGTTCAGGGCCTGGGCAGCGGCAGTTGACGGCCGATTGGCGTCCAGCGGAAAAGTGCATTACTCTGGTCAGGTTGCTCCGGGGAATTCGACCGGAAAAGACAAGAGTACGGGGCTGTGGCGCAGCTGGTAGCGCACCTGCATGGCATGCAGGGGGTCAGGGGTTCGAGTCCCCTCAGCTCCACCAATACACCGGAAAAGGGAACCATCACCACGTGATGGTTCCCTTTTTTGTTGCCACTGGCAACCGATAGTGGCCCTAACCCTTCCGGCGCAGGTCAAAGCGCGGTACAACTGTGATTGAGGGCACATCGTCCCGCCTCCGGACTGCTTTCATCCAAGGCGGCGGCCGCGGGACGGGCTGACGAGGAGGTCGCAGATGTCCCACGCAGACGGCTACAGGCCGGACGGCGAAGCCTTTCCCGAAGAATCCCGCCTGACGCGGGACACCGCCATCCGGGGGCTTACCAGGCCCGCTCCTTACATAGGCGCCGGCATCCTGCTGGCCGCCGCCATTCTCTTTCCCCTGATGCCGCAGCTCTACGCTTTTGACGCGCCGCGGCTGGGCGGGATGCCGTTCTTCTACTGGTACCAGCTGCTGTGGGTGCCGGTCTCTGCGATCCTGACCGGGAGCGCGTACTGGCTGGTCACCAGGGAGGACCGACGACGGCGGGCCGAGGCCCGTGCAGGTGGCCCGCCCCAGGCAGGCACTGCCTCCGCCGGGGCCGGTTTGGGAGGGGACCGGCCATGAATACCCGGGAGATCAACTGGACAGCCCTGATCATTGTGGTGCTGCTCTTCGTCATCGTGGCCGTGATGGGCTTCCTGGCCGCCAAGTGGCGCCGCAGCACCGAAGTGGAGGGGCTGCACAGCCTGGACGAGTGGGGCCTGGGCGGCCGTGGCTTCGGTACCTGGATCACCTGGTTCCTTTTGGGCGGGGACCTCTACACCGCCTACACCTTCGTGGCAGTGCCGGCGGCAATGTGGGCCACCGGCGCAGTGAGCGGCTTCTTCGCCGTGCCGTACACGATCGTCCTGTATCCGATCATCTTCATCATCATGAGCCGGTTGTGGTCCGTCTCGCACCGCCATGGCTACGTCACCTCAGCGGACTTCGTGGGCGGCCGCTACGGCAGCCGCTGGCTCTCCCTGGCCGTCGCCGTCACCGGGATCGTGGCCACCATGCCCTACATCGCGCTGCAACTGGTGGGCATCAAGGCGGTGCTCACCGTGCTTGGTTTGGGAAGCTCCGGCAATGTCCTGCTGACCGACCTGCCGCTGATCCTCGCCTTCGTGGTCCTGGCCGCCTACACCTACACCTCGGGCCTGCGCGCCCCGGCGATGATCGCCGTCGTCAAGGACCTGCTGATCTACCTCGCCGTCATTGTGGCCGTCATCTACCTGCCCATCAAGTTCGGCGGCTGGGACGGCATTTTTGGCGCAGCCCAGACCAAACTGGGAACGGTGAACCAGGCCACGGGCAAGCCGGCAGGTGTCTTTGTCCCCGGCGCGGCCAACTACTCCGCCTACTGGTCCCTGGCACTGGGCTCGGCCATGGCGCTGTTCATGTACCCGCACTCGGTGACGGCGGTGCTGGCCTCAAAGGCCCGCAACACCATCCGCCGCAACGCCGCCATCCTGCCGCTGTACTCGCTGATGCTGGGCTTCCTGGCACTGCTGGGATTCGTGGCCATCAAGGCGGGTACCAAGCCGATCGACCTGGACGGATCGGTCAATCCGCAGCTGGTGGTTCCGCAGCTGTTCCTCGACCACTTCCCGGCCTGGTTTGCCGGCATCGCACTGGCTGCGATCGCCATCGGGGCCCTGGTACCGGCGGCGATCATGTCCATTGCCGCCGCCAACATGTTCACCCGGAACATCTACCGCGACTTCATCCGCCCGGACGTCGATCCAAAGACCGAGGCGAAGGTGTCCAAGATCGTCTCCCTGGTGGTGAAGGTGGGCGCCCTGGTTTTCGTGATCGCCATGGACCAGTCGGCGGCCATCAACATGCAGCTGCTGGGCGGCATCTGGATCCTGCAGACCTTCCCCGCCGTGGTGGCCGGGCTCTACACCCGGTGGTTTGACCGCTGGGCCCTCCTGGTCGGCTGGGCGGTGGGCATCATCTTCGGTACCGTCTCCGCGTACAACGTGGTCAACCCGGTGACCAAGGCGCACTTCGGCGGGTCGGTGGCGCCCATCCCCGGCACCGACTTCAGCGTCTACATTGCTGTGTCGGCGTTCGCGCTGAACCTGGTGGTCGCCGCCGTGCTGACCCTGGTGATGCGGGCCCTCAAGGTCCGTACCGGCGAAGACCTCACCCGGCCCACGGACTACGACGCAGACGAAACGGATCCGAAAGTGGTGCAGATCGAAAAGACCCAGCATTTCACCCAGCCTGGCGGGCCTTCCCCGGTGGCCTAGCCGAAACGAGGCCTGACCCTGGGGTCACCAAGCCGCCCTCCTGCCGGGTTACGTCCCGGCAGGAGGGCGCTTTCGTCACAGCAACCGCTCTCGTCACAGCCAGGAAGTGCGGCGCAACGGCGGTTCCTCCCCGCCCGGCCGGCGGACCAGGACCTGGTTGACTCCGGTGAGTCCGTTTTCGAAGCCAATGGCGCTGGCTGCCATGTACAGCCGCCACACCCGCGCGCGCCCCTCACCGGCCAGCTGCACCGCTTCCGCCCAGTTCTGCTCCAGCCGCCTGACCCAGGCCCGGAGGGTCAGTGCGTAGTGGGGCCGCAGGGCCTCCACGTCGAGGACTTCGAACCGGGCAGTTTCCAGGGCGGACACCATCTCGCCGAGGCTGATCATTTCGCCGTCCGGGAAGACGTACCGGGGGATGAACGAGTCGGGATCGGGGGCGGTGGGGCTTGGCGTTCCAGGAGATGGCGTGGTTCAGCAGCCGTCCACCCGGGCGCAGCAGCCCGAAGAGCGCGGCGGCGTACTCAGGGGTCTGGGCCCGTCCCACGTGCTCTGACATGCCAATGGAACTGATGGCGTCGTACGGCCCGTCCTGCACGTCGCGGTAATCCTGGACCCGGATTTCGACGCTGTCCGTGAGGCCGGCGTCTGCTGCACGCTTACGCGCCAGGGTGGCCTGCTCCGTTGACAGCGTCACGCCCACCACCGTGGCGCCGTACCTGGCTGCCGCG
The DNA here is from genome assembly GCF_024362385.1 of Arthrobacter sp. DNA4. Classification (NCBI taxonomy): domain Bacteria; kingdom Bacillati; phylum Actinomycetota; class Actinomycetes; order Micrococcales; family Micrococcaceae; genus Arthrobacter; species Arthrobacter sp. DNA4. The sequence continues at coordinate 2,659,567 of NZ_CP101466.1, read as the reverse complement.
TGGAGAGCGAAGCTGCCCCATCCGCATCCCACGTCGAGGACCCGCATTCCGGGCTGGAGGCCAAGCTTGCGGCAGACAAGGTCCAGCTTGGCCTCCTGCGCTGCGTCGAGGACATCACCCGCGCCATCATCCAGGCCATCATCCGGCCCGGCCTCCGGTTGCAGCCCCGACCCGGCAGCCGGGCCCCCGGTGGCAGGCCCGTCCGGCCACACGGCGCAGGAATAGACCATGGACGGTCCCAACACCAGGGCATAGAAGTCGTTGCCGACGTCGTAATGATGCGAGATGGCGGCCGAATCCCGCCGCCGGGAATGCATCCTGCCCTTCTTCGCGACACGCGCCTCCTCGGGCGGCGGAGCAGGGTTGGGTCCAATGGCGCCAAGCCGGACTGCGGTGCGCAGCAGCAGCCAGAGCTCACCGGCGGACAGCGGCCGGAACGGACCGGGCTCCGCGAACTTGCCCGCCGAACTCAACGCCGTGAAGGCCGCGAAGATGTCACCGGGGGCCTCGATGTCGCCTGCCACGTACGCCCGGCTCAGTCCCAGCTGCCCCGGTGACCAGAGCATGCGCCGCAATGCCTTTCGGGACTTGAACTCCAGCACCGGCGCGTCCGGCGGCCCGGCTTCCGAGCCGTCCCACGCCCGCAACCGAAGGGGTATCTGTCCGGTCCCCAAAACCACTCCCAGGGCCTTTTCCAGCCGGGCGGCGTGCCCAGTGGTTCCGGTTCCCGCTGATGCTGCTTCAGTGTCCATGCGCCCACCCTACGGCCGGGCTGCCCTCCACGACTATCATGGGGGAGTGATTCCTGACCCAACCGATGTGGTGGTCATCGGGGCGGGCCAGGCAGGCCTGTCGGCCGCGTACCACCTGCAGCGCCGGGGGCTGGACTATGCCGTGCTCGACGCCGAGGAAGGTCCCGGGGGTGCGTGGCGGCACCGCTGGAAGAGCCTGCGCATGGGCACAGTCAATGGGATCAGTGACCTGCCCGGCATCGCCAAACCCGACGTGGACCCTGCGGAACCCAGCTCCGACTTCCTGACCCGCTATTTCGGGGCCTATGAGGCTGAGTTGGGCCTTACCGTCCACAGGCCCGTCAAGGTCCGGGCCGTCAGGCGCGAAGACGGCGATCCGGCGGGGCGGCTGCGGATCGAAACGTCCGACGGCGTCTGGAGCGCCAAGGCACTCATTAATGCCACGGGCACGTGGACCCGTCCGTTCTGGCCCATTTATCCGGGTCAGTCAACGTTCCGCGGCAGCCAGCTGCACGTGGCCGACTACGTCTCAGCGGAGGAGTTCCGCGGCCGGCACGTGATTGTGGTGGGCGGGGGCATCTCCGCCGTGGGGCTGTTGGAGGAAATATCGCGCGCCACCACCACCAGTTGGTTCACGCGCAGGGAACCGGTCTGGCGCGACGCTGAGTTTGATGCCAGGGCAGGCCACGACGCCGTGGCGCTTGTGGAGGAGCGGGTCCGCCAGGGGCTTCCGCCGCAAAGCGTTGTCTCGGTGACGGGCCTTATCTGGACGCCCGCGCTGCGAGCAGCCAGGGAGCGGGGCGCCCTGAACCGGCAGCCGATGTTCACCTCCATCGAACCCGAGGGCGTCCGCCGGGCCGATGGCAGCCTGCTGAGGGCCGACGTCATCCTCTGGGCCACCGGCTTCAGGGCCGAACTGGAACACCTGGCGCCGCTTCACCTGCGGGGGCCGGGCGGCGGGATCGCCATGGACGGAACACAGGTGGCAGCCGAGCCGCGCGTCCACCTGGTGGGTTACGGCCCGTCGTCGTCCACCATTGGCGCCAACCGGGCGGGGCGCGCAGCAGTGGCTGCGATCCTGAAGCTGCCGGGCATTGCGGTGGCAGCGGAAACGGTAACGTTGGGGTGATGCCCCGGGGCCCGGGGCCGGCAAAAGCGACAAAAGGCGGCAGGACACCGGTGGCAGTAAACACCCTGGCGGACATCTTCGACGTGCTGCGCCGCCGGCCCGATGTCGAGGCACCCAACCTGCAGGCGTGGGACGCCACTGACAGGCTGCTGCTGGAGACTGCGGTGCAGCTTGGGCGGGCAGGCACTGCCGTGGCCGTCATCGGGGACCGTTACGGGGCGCTGACGCTCGGCGCCTCCGAACTGCTTGCCCCGGACTCGCTGCGCGTACACCAGGACCTGGTCACCGGGGAACGGGCGCTGCGGCTTAATGCGGCCGAACTGTCAGCCAGGCGTGAGGCTGCCGGGCTTCCGGCGGACAACGCCGGGTCCGGTTTCGTGCAGCTGCCCCTGGGCCCCGAACTGCTAGCCGGAGCGGACACCGTCCTGCTGCAGCTCCCCAAGACCCTGGCGGAGCTCGAGGAGATCGCGTCCGCCGTGGCCAGGCACGCCGCACCGGACGTCCGCCTGCTGGCGGGTGGCCGGGTGAAGCACATGTCACTGGGCATGAACGCGGTCCTTGAACGCTACTTCGTTTCCGTGCAGCCACAGCTCGCACGGCAAAAATCGCGGGTTCTCCTTGCTGCCGGCCCCAAGACCGCCACGGCCTCCCCGCGCTTTCCCGTGGTGGAGCACCTTGACGGGCTGGACCTGGATGTGGCTGCGCATGGCGCTGTTTTTGCCGGCGCCCGGCTGGACATCGGCACACGCTTCCTGCTGACGTTCCTGCCTGCCATGAAGCCGGCGCAGCACGCCGTCGATCTCGGTTGCGGCACCGGAATCCTCGCCGCGATGTATGCCAGGCAGTTCCCTTCCGCCGCCGTCACGGCAACGGACCAATCGGCGGCCGCCGTGCAGTCCGCGCTGGCCACCGCCCGCTTGAATGGTCTTGCGGACCGGATCACGGTGCTGCAGGACGATGCGCTCAGCACTTTCCCTGACGGCTCGTTGGATGCCGTACTCCTGAACCCGCCGTTCCACGTTGGTGCCGGTGTGCACGCCGGCGCAGGGCTCAAGATGATCGAAGCGGCGGGACGTGTCCTGGCTCCCGGTGGCGAGCTGTGGACGGTCTACAACCGCCACCTGGCCTACCTCGCGGCCCTGGAGCGGCACGTAGGACCCACGGTGGTGGAGGGCCGGAACCCGAAGTTCACGGTCACCCGCAGCACGCGCAGCTCCCGCTGACCCAATCCTCGGCTTCACCGGCCAAAACATCCGCCGCGCCGCTTCCTGTGCAGGTGGGCGCGGGCGCACGCTTAACGTACGATTCAAAGCATCACCACCGCCAGGTAGCCGAAGACGTTTAGGGGACACAGTGTCTGAGATCCGCCAATCCTCTCCGAGGCGCGGAACCAACTTGCCGAGGATGGGGGACTTCAACCTCACCGTCATCCTCGACGCAATCCGCAGGACGTCCGGGGGACTTAGCCGGGTGGAACTCGCCCAAATCGTTGGCCTGTCGCCCCAGACCATTTCGAACATTTCCCGCCGGCTGCTGGACCAGCACCTGATCGTTGAGGCAGGCAAGGAGGGCAGCGGCCCCGGCAAGCCGCGCACCATCCTGCGCCTTAACCCCGGTGGCATGTATGCCCTTGGGGTCCACCTGGACCCGGCCGTGACAACGTTCGTGGTGCTGGACCTCGTCGGAGCGGTGGTACGCCACTCACGGATCAAGACCCCCGGCGGAAACGATCCGGCCGCCGTCATTGCCACCATCGCTGCGGAGCTGGCCCAGCTCGTGGAGGATTCCGGCGTGGACCAGGGCCGCATCGCAGGACTCGGAGTGGCCGCTCCCGGCCCCATCGACCTGGACCACGGCACCGTGGTGGACCCGCCGCTGCTTCCCGGGTGGGACCGGGTGGAACTGCGGGACGCACTGGCGAAGGCCACCGGCTACTCCGTGCTGGTGGACAAGGATGTGACCAGCGCCGCCGTAGCGGAAACGTGGGCGGGCGGCCCCAGCGGTGCCGGCAGTTTCGTGTTCATGTACATGGGGACCGGCATCGGCTGCGGGATCGTCCTCAACGATGAAGTGGTCCGGGGGACGTCCGGCAACGCCGGCGAAATCGGCCACATCATCGTGGACCCGGGCGGACCCCTTTGCGACTGCGGACAGCGCGGCTGCGTCAAATCCTCCGCCATTCCCCAGGTCCTGGTGGCGGAAGCAGTGGCCGCGGGAATCCTGGAGGGCGCGCAGGCCGGGAGCGCCGCAGAAATCCAGCAGAGCTTTTCCGAGCTCTGCGCCCGTGCGTACGCAGGGGACGAAGGTGCCGCGGCCATCCTGGACAAGTCTGCCGCCCTGGTGGCCCGGGCGGTCTCAGTGGTCACCAACACCCTCGATGTTGAACGGGTGGTCTTCGGCGGCCCGTTCTGGACCTGCCTGTCGCAGCGCTACCTCGAACTGGTCCCGCCGCTGCTGGACGCCAACAGCGCCACCCGCCTGATCCACCCCATCGACGTTGTGGGCACAGGGGTGGGGGAGGACGTGGGCGCCATCGGCGCAGCCTCGCTGGTCCTTGAACATACGCTCGCGCCCCGCGCCCAACGGCTGCTGCTGGAAAGCTGACCGCGACATGTTTCGCCGGGCATCCAAGACATTATCCGTGGTGGCCGCCGCGGTCATGGTCCTCGCAGCCTGCACGCCTGCCGATCCTTCGGGCGGAAACAGGACCATCAAGGTGGCATACCAGAAGACAGACTCGTTCACCGCACTGGACACCATGTTCCAGAACGCGAAAAAGGAGTTCGAAGCCGCAAACCAGGGCGTCACGATCGAACTGCAGCCCATCCAGGCCAATGACGACGACTACGGCACCAAGCTGGCCCTGGCGCTGCGGTCGCCCTCCACCGCCCCGGACGTCTTCTACGAGGACACGTTCAAGGTCCGCTCCGATGTGGACGCCGGCTACCTCCTGAACCTCGACAGCCGCCTGTCCGGGTGGGGGGACTGGAACAAGTTTGACGCGGGCGCCAAGGAAGCGGGCAAAGCGGACGACGGCGGCACGTACGCGGTGCCGCTGGGCACCGACACGCGCGCCATCTGGTACAACAAGAAGGTTTTTGAGGCTGCCGGCATCGGCCTGCCGTGGCGCCCGTCCAGCTGGCAGGACATCCTGGACACCGCCAGGAAGATCAAAGCCTCCCAGCCGGATGTGATCCCCTTCAACATGTATGACGGCAAGGGCACCGGTGAAGGAAGCGTGATGCAGGGGTTCTACGAGCTCCTGTACGGCACCGGGGCGGCCCTTTATGACCAGGATTCGAAAAAGTGGGTCGTTGGCTCGGCCGGCTTCAAGGATTCGCTGACCTTCCTCGACACCCTCTACGGGGAAAAGCTCGCAGTGCCCCCGGCCGAGGCGCTGGACCCGAACATCTGGAAAAAGGTGTTCGGCGAATGGTTCCCCAAGGCAAAACTTGGCGCAACCGTGGAAGGCTCCTACGCGCCGTCGTTCTGGCAGGACGGCGGAAGCTATGCCTGGCCGGGCTACGGGCAGGACATGGCAGTGGCCCCGTTCCCAACCCAGACCGGGGCCGCGCCCGGTGCAGTGAGCATGTCCGGAGGGTGGACGTTGGCCCTTGGCGCGGAAACCAAGCAGCCCGACCTCGCGTTCAATTTCCTGACTACCGCCCTGAACGCAAAGAACTCCCTGGCGTATACGGTGGACAGCTCGCAGATCGCCGTCCGTACCGACGTCGCATCCGACCCCGGCTACCAGTCGGCCAACCCGTTCGTGAAGGACGTGTCCAGCCTGGTCGCCGTCACCAAATACCGGCCCGCGACGTCCGACTATCCACGCATCTCCGCTGCCGTCCAGGAGGCCACCGAGGCCGTGATCACCGGCAGCAGGACGCCGGAGCAGGCGGCGGCGGACTATGACACGGCTGTGGCCGGCATTGTAGGCGGCGACAAAACCATCCGGAAGTAGCGGTGCCCGCCAGCCACCGCACACGGCACGTGCTCCGCTACCTGCCGGTACTGCCTGCCGTCGTGCTCCTGCTCGTGTTCCTCGCCGGCCCCGTGCTGTGGGCTTTCCACGCCTCACTCACCAACGCCGGGCTCACCGGCCGGCATGCCCGGAACCCCGAATGGGTGGGGCTGGACAACTACCAGCGGCTGCTGCAGGACCCCGTCCTTCCGCTTTCACTGGCCCTGACCGTCCTGTTCGTCGCCGGGTCGGCGATCCTGGGCCAGAACGTACTGGGGCTCGCCCTTGCGGTCCTGATGCGGCGTGCACGGCCTGTGGTCTCCGCAACCGTTGGGACCGCCGTCGTGGCCGCCTGGGTCCTGCCGGAGATCGTGGCGGCGTTCGCGGCCTACGCCTTCTTCAGCCGCGACGGGACACTCAACCAACTCCTCGGCCGCCTGGGGGTGCCGGAAACCGACTGGCTCTATACGGTTCCCATGGCGGCCGTGATCCTGGCCAACGTGTGGCGCGGGACCGCCTTTTCCATGCTGGTGTACCGGTCCGCACTCAGTGGGGTCCCCGGCGAGCTGACCGAGGCCGCGCAGATGGACGGGGCGGGCGCCTGGCAGCGGCTGGCGTTCATCACGCTGCCGGTGATCCGGAACAGCATTGCCACCAACCTGATGCTGGTCACGCTGCAGACACTCGCCGTCTTCACCCTGATTTGGGTCATGACCGCCGGGGGCCCTGCCAACGGCAGCACTACGCTGCCCGTCCTGGCCTACCAGCAAGCCTTCAAGTTCGGAGACATCGGTTACGGCACCGCCGTCGCCTCGGTCCTGATCCTCATCGGCGCCGTGTTCGGGGCGGCCTACCTCCGCCTCCTTAGGGAGCAGAGACCGTGACCGCCCGGAACGAACGTGCCCGCAGCACCTGGGCGGACGTGGCCCTGCTGCTGACCGGCGCCTGCTTCCTGCTGCCCCTGCTCTGGCTGGTCCTCGGTTCAGTGGACCCCGCCGCCGGACACGCGGTCAAGGTCCCGCAACAGCCCGGACTGGATAATTTCGCCGCCGTCCTCACTCCTGAACTGCTCTTCCGCCCGCTATGGAACAGCCTCCTGTTGTCCGCGGGTACCGGGCTGGTGACGCTGGCAGCGGCCGTGCTTGCCGCCTACCCCCTGTCCCGCTACCGGTCACGCTTCACTGCGCCCTTCATGTACGGCATCCTGTTCGGCACCTGCCTGCCCATCACGGCCATCATGGTGCCGGTCTACGGTCTGTTCGTGCAGCTCCGGCTGCTGGATTCCCTGCCGGCCACGGTGCTGTTCCTGGCCGCCACCAGCTTGCCCATGGCGATCTGGATGACCAGGAACTTCATGGACGCTGTACCGCTGGCGCTGGAGGAAGCAGCCTGGGTGGACGGCGCCTCCAGGCTCGCCGGCCTGCGTTCAATCGTGCTTCCCCTCATGGGCCCGGGCCTGGGCGTGGTGTTCATCTTCGTGTTCATCCAGGCCTGGGGGAACTTCTTCGTCCCGTTCGTGCTGCTGCTCTCCGAGGGCAGGCAGCCGGCAGCAGTATCGATCTTCAGCTTCTTCGGCCAGCACGGGGCAGTGGCGTACGGCCAGCTGGCCGCATTCTCAATCCTCTATTCGGTTCCGGTCCTGGCCCTGTACGCCATCGTGGCGCGCGCGTCCGGCAACTCGCTGGCCCTGTCGGGAGCTGTCAGGGGCTAATCGATGTCCTCAAGCACCACGCCGAACGGCAGGGTGTCGTCCAGGTGGGCCTGGTGGCCGGTGGGGTTGTTGACCACGCGGACGCCGTGCAGCTTTTCGGCCGCGGACTGCATCAGGACGGGCCTGACCGTGTCGATGACCATCTGGCTCTTGTCGGCGAGATATTCCTTGTAACTGGCTGGAAGCTCAATCATGGCAAAAGGATAGACCCGCGGACCCCTCATGGGGAGGGGTGCCCATTGCCGGTCTTGGGCTGCCGGGCTTGGATAGGATGGCGGGCGGGACACGACCGGCCCGGACCGCGCGCCCAACACCGTCACCAGGGGGAAACCAGTGCTTTCGACCAGCGTGCCCGCACGAATCCAGCCTGCGGAGCTGGCCAGGGCGCAGCAAGTGGCCGCCAACATTTCACGAAGTTTCGACGCGAAGGTGGTGGGGCAGTCCCGGCTGCGGGAATCGCTTCTGGTGGGGCTGCTGACCGGCGGCCACATACTGCTGGAGAGCGTCCCGGGACTGGCCAAGACCACCGCCGCGCAGACCCTGGCCGACGCCGTCAGCGGTGAATTCCGCCGCATCCAGTGCACCCCGGACCTGCTGCCCAGCGACATCGTGGGAACCCAGATCTATGACGCCGCCAAGGGCAGCTTCCACACCCAGCTCGGCCCGGTCCACGCCAACATCGTGTTGCTGGATGAGATCAACCGCTCGAGCGCCAAGACCCAGAGCGCCATGCTCGAGGCGATGCAGGAACGCCAGACGTCCATTGGCGGACAGGACTACCGGCTGCCCTCCCCGTTCCTGGTACTGGCCACCCAGAACCCCATTGAGCAGGAGGGCACGTACCAGCTGCCTGAGGCCCAGATGGACCGTTTCATGCTCAAGGACGTCCTGGATTACCCCAGTCCCGCGGAAGAGGCCGAGATCATCCGCAGGATCGACGCCGGCGTCTATGCGCCCGAACAGAAACCCGCTGCGGCCGCCTCCCTGGATGCCGTCACCGAGATCCAGGAACTGGCCACCCGCATCTACATCGATCCGGCCGTCATCAACTACATCGTGGGGCTGGTGTACGTGACCCGGAACGCGTCCCAGTACATCGATGCCAGACTTGCCGGGTTCATCGAGTTCGGCGCCAGTCCCCGTGCCAGCATCGCCTTCAGCCGGGCAGCCCGTGCGGTGGCGCTGCTGAACGGCAGGGACCATGTCATCCCAGAGGACGTCAGGTCGTTGGCCCACAGGGTGCTGCGGCACCGGCTTATCCTGAACTTCGATGCGGTGGCCGAGCAGGTTCCCGTGGAATCGGTGATCGACGCCGTCGTGGCCGCCGTCCAGACTCCCTGACCCCGCATGGCCAGCCTCCTCCAGCGCGTGAAATCGAAGATGGCCATCTTCGCGCACCGCAAGGCCCGCGGCGTGCTCGACGGCGAATACGGTTCGGTGTTCAGGGGCCGCAGCCTGGACTTCGATGACCTGCGCGCCTACGTGCCCGGCGACGAGGTCCGCGATATCGACTGGAAAGCGTCGGCGCGCCACGGCTCACCCCTGATCCGGCGCTACGTCGCTGTCCGCCGCCAGACTGTCCTCCTCGTCACCGACACGGGGCGCAACATGGCCGCGGAGGCGCTGTCCGGGGAAGTGAAAAAGGACATCGCCGTGCTGTCCCTCGGCGTCCTGGGCTACCTGGCCCACCGGCACGGCGACGTGGTGGGGCTGGTGTGCGGTGACTCATCGGCCACCCGTTCCTTCCCGGCAAAGAGTGGAGAGGCCCACCTGGAACGGCTGCTGCGGCACGTGGACTCCCACACCGGCCTGGAAGCGGCAGCCAGCAGCATCGAGGACCAGCTCGACTACGTGGCGCGCAACATCAAGGGCCGACATCTGCTCTTCGTCGTCGCTGACGAACTGGCCGCGGACGATTCCACCGGTCGGCTCCTGCGCCGGCTGCGCGCCCAGCACGAGATCCTCTGGCTGACGGTCAGGGACGCGGAACTGGTGCCATCACCCGTGGCCGGGGCAAGTCCAAACACAGGCAGTGACTCCTACAGCGTGGCCGATTCCTCCTTCCTGGCCTGGCAGCCGGCTACGTCCGCCGCGGTGGCGGCCGCCTACGCCACAGCCGCCGCGGAACGCGACGCAGGCCGCAAGGCCATGTTGCGCGCGGCCGGGATCACGGAGGGCGAAGTGGCCGGGAGCGGGGACGTCATCACCGGCCTGTTCGCCCTTCTCGAGAGGCACCGGCGTGCAGGCTGATCCCGGTTTCTACGGCCCGCTGCAATACAGCCCCGCCTGGATGTGGTGCGGCGCGGCACTTCTGGCCCTGGTGGTTGGGTGGTACGTCTTCGTGCTTGCCACCACCGGCCCGGCTGCCCGCTCCAAACCCGGCAGCGCCGGCTCCCGGTCCGCCCTGACGGACCTGCCTGCACTCAAGGCGGCGTACCTGCAGCGCATCCATGATGTGGACCGGGAGGTGGCGGCGGGAAACCTTGCGGAACGTGCCGCGCACCAGGAGATCAGCCTCCTGCTGCGCGGGTTTGTCCGGGACGCAACAGGTGTCGATGCCACCCGGATGACGCACCAGGACCTGGCCCGGCACCCGCTGCCCGCGGCGGCCGACGTCATCGAAGCCCTTTACCCTGCCGAATTCGGGCCCGGCCCGCTGCCATCCGTAACTGCGTCCGCGGCAAGGGCTTCCGAGGCGGTGCGGGCGTGGAACTGATCTTCTGGTGGCTGCTGCCGCCCGCCGCTGTTGCTGCCGGGGCGGCGGCATGGATTGCGTTGCGCAGGAACCGGTGGCCGCATGAACGACGACGGCCCGTGGCGCACGCCGACAGGCTTACGGGGCTCCCGGAATACCAGGCAGCCCTCAGGCGGCACCGCCGCTTGCTGGCAGCGGCCGGAACCGCCTGCGCGGTGCTGCTGGCCTCGGCGGCTGTTGCGGCAGCACGGCCCGCTGACGTGACCACCATCCGCCCGGAGCAGCACAACCGGGACATCATGCTTTGTTTGGACGCGTCCGGCTCCATGAGCAGTGCTGACGCCGCGGTCGTGGACGTCTTCGCCGGCCTGGCGAAAGACTTCGACGGCGAGCGGATCGGCCTGACCATCTTCGACAGCAGCGCCATCCAGGTTTTTCCGCTGACCGACGACTACGCCTACGCCCAGGAGCAGCTCAAGGGCGCCAAAGACGCCTTCGACGGCGAACCCGGCAGTTCAGGATTCCTGGACGGCACGTGGAGCGGCAGGGGATCGTCACTGATCGGGGACGGCCTGGCATCCTGCCTCAACAGCTTCCCTGGTGCCACCGGCGGATCCTCGGCTGCTGCCGGGGACGCCGCAGGCAGGGGCAGTGCGCCCACGCGTTCGCGGTCGGTGGTGCTGGCTACGGACAACTTCCTTTCCGGCAAGCCGATCATGACCCTGGAGCAGGCTGCGCAGCTGGCCAAGGAACGGTCCGTGCGCGTCTACGCCTTGAATCCAGGCGACCTGGACTACGGCAGCGGCTCCGACCAGCCCGGTGCCCAGCTGCGTGCTGCAGCGGAGTCAACCGGCGGCTCGTACCACGCCCTGGACAGTCCCGATGCTGTGCCGGGAATTGTCGCCGCCGTGGAGCAAACCGAAACGGCGGGGATCCAGGGCGCGCCACGGGCCGTGTTCTCGGAAGTTCCGGTCCTGCCGTTGGGTGTTGCGTTGTTGTCCGGGCTGGTCCTGTGCACAATCCTGTGGCGCCTGGAGCGGAGACCCCTGCGCAGCAGGGCGTGGCTGCGGCGGGGGCCCATTGTCCTGTTGCTCCTGGCAGCAGCGGTGCGGCCCAGCCTGCCCGGCGGCTCCGTGCAGGCGGCCACTGCCGACCTCAACGTGTTCTTCGTGGTGGACACCACCACCAGCATGGTGGCCGAGGACTACGGCGATGGGGCTCCGCGGCTGGAGGGCGTCCGCAAAGACATCAAGGCCATCGCAGAACGGCTGCCCGGCGCCCGTTTTTCCGTCATCACCTTCGACACCACCGCGCACGTCCGGATGCCGCTCAGCACCGACACCCTGGCCCTGGAAACCATCACGGACGTCATGGAACCCCAAGTGACCGCCTATGCCAAGGGCAGCACTATCACCGCCGCCACGCAGGTGCTCTCCGAGCGTTTGGCCGCCGCGCGCGACAGCCAGCCCGGTAAGCCCAGGCTGGTGTACTACCTGGGGGACGGCGAGCAAACCAGCGGCAAAGAGCCGGAGGCCATGAAGGTCGACGGCGGACTGGTCGCCGGGGGAGCGGTGCTGGGTTACGGGACGTCCGGCGGCGGCCGGATGAAGGAGAACACCGGCCAGGCTTCACAAAGCGGGGGCACCGGCGGAGGGAACGTTCCGCCGGCGCCGGCGGAGTACGTGCAGGACACCCGGGCCGGCAGCGCAGGGGACGCACTATCGATCATCGACGAAGGCCGGCTGCGGACCATCGCCTCCCAGCTGGGCGTGCCCTACGTCCACCGTGCCGCCGGCGACCCGGTGGCAGCCATGCTGCAGCAGGCACACCCCGGCAGGGCCGAACGTTCAGACCAGGACGGTTCGCTGGCCGCCGCCACTGAACTGTATTGGATCTTCGCCGCCGGAGTTTTCCTGCTGGCCTTGCCGGAAGCGGTGGGCATCCTGCGGCAGCTTCGCGGGCTTCGGACTCCTCCCGGCGGCAGGGGGCTGCAGTGAACGCCAAGGTCCGCAGGCGCCGCCTGCTGCTGTGGTCCGCCCTGCCGGTGCTCCTCATCCTGTGCCTCGCCGCCAAGCTGCTCAGCGTGGGCGTCCTCGCCCGTCAGGCCGCCGCCGGTTTCGAAGCCGGAAACGCGTCCACGGTGGGCACTGCGGCCGGCGGACTGGGGATCGCCAACTTGGTGGAGCCGCACAAGGCGCCGTTCGCCGCGGGGGACGCTGCCGTGCTGGCCGGTGATGACGGAACTGCCAAGGCCCTGTTTGAACAGTCACTTCAGATGGTCCCGGCTACTCCGGCGACGAATGCCTGGTTCGGGTGAACCTGGTCCTGGTGATTGAACGCATGGGTGACCAGCGTTTCCAGGTGGCGACCCGGCGTCGGCCGGTTCCCTTTTCAAGCAGGCGCTGGACGTTGCCCGGGAGGCGCCCGAAGGCTGCCTGTCGGCGGACGCGGAGGGTGGTGCGGCTGGTAGCTGGCGGATGCCGGGAAGCGGCTGGAGAACAAACTCCAGGCCATGGGACCAGCTCCGGACCAGGCGCCGGCACCGGCGGAGGAACCTTCTCCGGGCCCATCCGGTGACAGCCGGCAGAACCAGCTGGACCAATTGCAGGACAGTGCCCGGCAGGCCGAACGTGAGCGGAACAGCGGGCGCGAACGCGGGGAGTACCTGGACAGCAACGGCGGGACCGTCCCGGAGCGGCCCTGGTAGGAACGGCTGCAGGCGAAGGAAATTCTGTTGCCGGAAGAAACCACCTGTAAAACTGCGTCTTAATTCGGCGTCGACTTGTACCTGCGCCGTAAGCAGCCATAGAGTCTTAAACAAGTTACCGCGGTAACGTGTCAGCGATCCTCCGTTCCGGAGGGTGTGGGTGCCCCCATGTGGGCCTGACATTTGCTCACGGACTACTTCATTCCAGGCGTAACAGTCGCGGCTGCGTCCTCGTGGAGTCCCTCCGTGTTCCCCAAACTCAAATTCATTGCCGGTTGTCCGCCTCCAGGCAGGCACCCCCAATGGCCCAAAGCCAAGGACGCAAATGTCACCTCCAAGCCTTATTGACACACATCCCCATCTTTCCGACACCGCTCCGGTAGCGCTCTCCTACGAGTTGTTCCCCCCGCGTTCGCCGGCGGCAGCGGAGACCCTCTGGACCACTATCCGCGAGCTGGAGACCACTGAGCCCGACTACGTCTCCGTGACGTACGGCGCCAGTGGATCAAACCGGGACACCGCCCTCGAGCTCATCAACCGGCTCCTGGTCGAAACCACGCTGCGGCCGCTGGCCCACCTGACCTGCGTGGGGAATACTCCGCAGGAACTCGCTGCGATCATCGGCGAGCTGCTGGACATCGGGGTCCGGGGCATCCTCGCCCTGCGCGGCGATCTCCCCAAGGACGGCGGCCAGCCGTCAGCCGGGTCCCTGCGGTACGCCCAGGACCTGATCGACCTCATCCGCCGGGTGGAGCAGCGCCGTTCCGCGCTGCTGTGCGCCGGAAAGATCGCGGTTGGCGTGGCGGCGTACCCCACCCGCCATCCGGAGTCACCCAGCGAGGACCACGACGTCGAAGTGCTGCTCGCCAAGCAACGTTCCGGCGCCGACTTCGCCATCACCCAGGTGTTCTTCGAAGCTGCACAGTATGAGGACCTGCTCACCCGTGCCCGCCGTGCGGGCGTGACCATTCCCATCATTCCCGGCGTCATGCCGTTTACCAGCCTTCGCCGGCTTAACCGGCTGGGGGAACTGGCTGGAGTGGAACCGGCTCCCAAGCTGATGGAACGCCTCGCGGCCGCCGACAATGACATTGAACGGCTCCACATTGGCGTCGATGCCACTGTTGACCTGGCCAACGCTGCCCTGGATGCCGGAGCCCCCGGAATCCACCTCTACACCTTCAACGAGCACCAGAGTGCACTGGAAGTGCTGGACAAGCTGGCCCTGCCGCGCCATAACCGCAGCAGCCACGCCCGGGGTGCCGCAGCCAGGCCACAGCTGGCCAGCTGAACGCCGACCCGGCACCGCTCCACGCTTCACAGCACTAACCCACGCCCTTTTGACCTACCTCCGAACTGAGGACCTTTGCCATGCCTGAAAACAACACGCCCTTCCCCTCCGCCTCCCTCCTCGGCTACCCCCGCATCGGCCGCCGCCGCGAACTCAAAAAGGCCGTCGAAGCCTACTGGGCCGGCCGGATCGACGCCGCAGCCCTTGACGCGGCAGCCAAGGACATCCAGCTGACCACCGCCAGGCGCCTGCAGGAACTCGGCCTGACCGAAGCAGCAGCTGTTCCCGGGACGTTCTCCTACTACGACCAGGTCCTGGATGCCACCGCCCACCTCGGGGCGGTGCCCGCACGCTTCGGCACGCTCCTCAACGCCGACGGGCAGCTGGACATCGACGGCTACTTCACCCTGGCCCGCGGCACCAAGGACCAGCAGCCGCTGGAAATGACCAAGTGGTTCGACACCAATTACCACTACCTGGTCCCTGAGATCGGCCCCGAAACCGAATTCACCCTGGCCTCCACCGCCAAGGTCGACGAGTTCGCCTTCGCACTGGCCAACGGCATCGAGACCCGCCCGTATATCGTTGGCCCGGTCACCTACCTGCTGCTGTCCAAGGCTTCCGACGACGCCCCGGCCGGATTCGCTCCGCTGTCCCGCCTCGAGGACATCCTGCCCGTGTACGTCCAGCTGCTTGAGAAGCTGGCCGCCGCCGGCGCCGGCTGGGTCCAGCTCGACGAGCCCGCCCTGGTGGTCGACCAGGAGACCCCGGCCGCAGAGGTCGAAGCAGCCGTTGCCCGGGCCTACGACGTCCTGGCGGCTGCGGCCAGCCGCCCGCAGATCCTTGTGTCCACCCCGTACGGTTCGCTCGGCGCCCAGTTGGGAACCCTTGCCGCCACCAACATCGACGCCCTGCACATCGACGTCTTCAAGGGCGCCGTTCCCTCCGCGGCAGCACTGGTAAGCCTGGGCACCAAGACCCTGGTTGCCGGCGTGGTGGACGGCCACAACATCTGGCGCAACGACCTCGCCGCGTCCGCCGCGAAGCTCGATGAGCTGAGGGCCGCGTCCGGAAAGGTGGCCGTCTCCACGTCCACCTCAACCCAGCACGTCCCGCACGACGTCGCCGAGGAAACCCAACTGCCCGCACAGCTCCGCAGCTGGCTGGCGTTCTCGGACCAGAAAGCCGTCGAGGTTGCCACCCTGGCCTCCTACCTGGCAAACCCTGCCTCCGCCAAAGCCGCCATCGACGACGCAACGGCCGTGATCGCCTCCCGCGCCACCGCAGAAGGCGTCCACCGCGCTGACGTCCGGGCCCGCACCGAAGCCCTGACCGCAGCCGACTTCACCCGGTCCGACTACGCCGTCCGAGAAGCGGCCCAGGAGGAGGCGCTGCACCTGCCGCCGCTGCCCACCACCACCATCGGGTCCTTCCCGCAGACGTCAGAGATCCGCTCGGCCCGTGCGCGCAACACCAAGGGTGAGCTCAGTGATGAGCAGTACGGGCAGCTCATGAAGGACGAAATCAAGCGCGTGGTGGACCTGCAGGAAGAGCTGGGCTACGACGTCCTGGTGCACGGTGAGCCCGAGCGCAACGACATGGTCCAGTACTTCGCGGAAAACCTCGAGGGCTTCGACGTCACGGTCCACGGCTGGGTCCAGTCCTACGGTTCACGCTGCACCCGCCCGTCCATCCTCTGGGGTGACGTCACCCGCAGCGCCCCCATCACGGTCAAGTGGGCGGAGTACGCGCAGTCCCTGACCAGCAAGCCGATGAAGGGCATGCTCACCGGTCCGGTCACCATCCTGGCGTGGTCCTTCGTCCGCGATGACCAGCCGCTGGGCGAGACCGCCAACCAGGTGGGCCTGGCGCTGCGCGACGAGATCGCCGACCTCGAAGCCGCCGGCATCAAGGTCATCCAGGTGGACGAGCCCGCCCTGCGCGAACTGCTGCCGCTGCGCAAGGCCGACCAGGCCGATTACCTGAAGTGGTCCGTTGACTCCTTCCGCCTGGCCACCGCCGGCGCCGCCGATTCCACCCAGATCCACACCCACCTCTGCTACTCGGAGTTCGGTGTGATCATCGATGCAATCGACGGCCTGGACGCTGACGTGACTTCCATCGAGGCCGCCCGGTCCCGCATGGAGGTTGTCCACGACCTCGAGGCCCATGGCTTCGGCCGCGGGGTGGGCCCGGGCGTCTACGACATCCACTCGCCGCGCGTGCCCGGCGAGCAGGAAGTCACCGATCTGCTCCGCACCGCCGTCAAACACGTCCCGACCCGGCAGCTCTGGGTCAACCCGGACTGTGGCCTGAAGACCCGTGGCTACGCCGAGACTGAAGAGTCCCTGCGGAACCTGGTCAAGGCAACCCAGGCGGTCCGCGCAGGCCTGCTGGAAACGGCGAAGTAAGACAACGCGCGACGATGGCGGGTCACTCTGGGCGACCCGCCGTCGTCGTCTCTTTCATCCTCACGGCGGTGATGAACAGCCACACAGTCCAGGCGACGATCGCCACAATGCCCAGCAGGGTGGGCAACGAGTTTGCCGCCGAAAATCCTGATATCCCAATGATCCAGCCCTGGACCAGGTAGGCCAGCCCGGACAGTGCCATGAGGTAGCCGATCATGCGGGAAACTTCGCGCGCCGCTGCGACAACAACACCCCAAAGCACCAGGGCGGCGCCCAGCAGGAAGTTCTGGTAGCTGCGCATTCCCCATTCCAGCCAGCGGATACCCTCCGCAGTGGCGAACCGTGCGGCCTTCTCCGGCTCAGGCGCAGCGGTCCAGGCGTCCACCGCCTGCTTCAGGGCCACGCCGTCCACCGCCTGCAAGGCTGCATAAAGCGCCAGAGCGGCAGCTGCGGAGAGAACACCGAAGCGGGCTGTCCAGGACAAGCCGTGACGCTGGACATCGACGGCGGCCCAAAGGGCCACCAGCCCGGCGCACACCAGGGCCATACCTACGAACTGGCCCAGATGGACAGCGGTCCAGGTACCGCTGTTGGCGTACGCGGTGAAAGAGGCAACGTGGTCGTTTGCGTCGTGGGATTCGGCGTGAAACAGACCGGCAAGAATCGAGGCCACAACACCGGCAAGAAGGAGGGACGCAGCCAGCCGCCAGGTCCTGCGCCTGCCCTGGATCCCATCCATGGCCGCCCACCATCCTCTGCGCGGGGCGTTTCGTGGAGCCCTGCTTCAGGACTCCCAGACGATTTCGTCGTCCACCACGCCGTCCTGGTCGGCGGACGCCACCAGGACCTCATCGGTGAAGTGCTCCCCGAGGGTGAAATCCAGGACGAAGTAGCGCTCCGGCTGGCCGGGATAGATGGCCACATGCCCCAATTTCAGGGCCTTGAGGAATACCTCGTTGGTGAGCTGGCTCCGGTCCTGGACGCCGAAGACCTTGTGCAGCTGTTCTTCCTTGAGCGCGTTGCAGTGGAAGTGGAGGTACTCCTGCGGGCTGGTGCCCTCCTGTTCCAGCTCCTCGGCAATCATTTCCCGGACCTCGTCCACCAGCTCGGGCAGGAACCGCAGCCGGTACTCGACTTTGCGCAGCGCGGCTTCATCGAAGTGGTCGTGGGCGTCGATGTTCAGGTCGAGTTCCAGCGGATGGCCGCGCAGCTCATGTTTGGCGGCGAAGAGGTGATCCATGCCGTGGTTGAGCTCAATCTCCCCAAAGTGCTGGCTCGCTACCTTGTTCATAGTCTCAACATAGACCCGAAGGGCAGACCATTCCAGCGTTCCGGGCTAATTGACCGCGGTACGCATCCCCGCCAGTGTTTCGGCCAACAGGTCAACGAAAAGCTGCACCCGGGCCGTTTTCCGGTCATTGATCAGCAGCGCAAAGACGTTCCGTGCCAGCCGGATTTCCGGGACGTCCAGCACCACAACGCCTGCCGGCTTGTTCCGCAGCGCCAGTTCCGGAACCAGGGCAGCGCCCAGGCCGGCAGCCGCCATCTCCAGGCTGGCATGGAAGTCATCGCTGTGCGCCACCACCCGCGGGTGGAGGTTGCAGCCGGCGAAGAGGCGCTCGATGACCATGGCGTCGCTGGTGCCGGGATGGTGCATGATCCAGGGCATCTCCGACAAGTGGTCGGCCGCGACCTTCGCGTCGGCCCGGAAGCCCCAGCCGGCGGGAAGCACCACACGGAAGTCATCGTCGCCGATCCATTGCCGGTTGATCGTGTTGGGCCACGCGAAGCCGGTCTGGCCCACTTGGAACACCACGGCCAGGTCCAGGTCGCCTCCGGTGCGCAGCCCCTGGATGGTCTGGCCCGGTTCTGCGACGGATACCCGCAGGTCGATCCCCAGCTTCTTCCACGCGGGATTCTTGAGGATCCGCGGCAGGACGTACGTGGCCAGGCTGGGAAAGATCCCCAGCCGCAGTTCCTGGCTTTCGGTATCCTGCGTCCGTGAGGCGGCGGCCATCAGCGCTTCGATGTCCGTGAGCACCTTGGCGGCGTGCCGGGTCATGACGACGGCGGCTTCCGTAGGGATCACGGCGCGCGCCGACCGCTGGAAGAGAGTGACGCCCGTTTCCCGCTCCAATGCGGACATCTGCTGCGAGACGGCGGAGGCCGTATAGCCAAGCGTTGCGGCTGCCGCAGCGAAGGAGCCCAGCCGCGTGACCTCCAGGAGGGTCTTCAGGTGCACGGGATTTACCACCAGTTCACAGTACTTCACCCATCCGCCGCCGCGACCGCGCCGAATAGCCCTCTGTATAACCAGCACAGCGGCAAATGTTCAGCAGAGGAGCATGAAGTGTCACTTGACCCAGCAGTAAGTGAAGGCGGCCGGCGGCGCGTGGCCGTGATCGGCAGCGGGGTGGCCGGATTGACCGCTGCCTACGTACTGAACAGGCAGGACGACGTCACCCTGTTTGAAGCCGATTCACGGCTGGGCGGCCATGCCCACACCCACGACATGCCACAGGCCGACGGAAGCGTCATCGGCGTGGACACAGGGTTCATCGTGCACAACGAACGGACCTATCCCACCCTGCTGCGGTTGTTCGCGGAGCTGGGCGTCGAAACCCAGGACTCCGAGATGAGCATGTCCATCCGCTGCGACGGCTGCGGACTGGAATACGCCGGCGCCCGCGACGGCGCGCGCGGAATCATTGCCAAGCCCTCCAGCCTGCTGCGCGGCCGCTACCTGCTGATGCTGCTGGAGGTCACCCGCTTTTACCGGAAGGCGAGGGAACTGCTCAGGACGGCGCCGCCGTCGGCCGTCAGCGACGAAGTTGACGTGCCCGAACTGACGCTGGGGGAGTTCCTGGCGCGGGAAAAGTTCAGCAGCTACTTCATTTCCCACTTCATGACCCCGGTGGTCAGCGCCGTCTGGTCCTGCGATCCCACCACCGCCCTGGCCTATCCGGCGCGGTACCTCTTCACGTTCCTTGGCCACCACGGCATGCTGGGCATCAAGAGCTCACCGCAGTGGCGCACCGTGACCGGCGGTTCGGCACGGTACGTCGAAAAGCTTGCCGCCACGCTCCCCGACGTGCGCCTCAACACTCCCGTGACCGCCATCCGGCGCCTGCCCGAGGGCGTGGAGCTCGCAACGGCCGGCGGCCTGGAAAGCTTTGACGCCGTCGTGGTCGCCACCCATCCGGCGCAGGCGCTCGGGTTCCTCGCCGACGCCACGCCGGAGGAGAAGGAGGCGCTCGCCGGCATGCCCTATTCCGTGAACCACACCGTATTCCACCAGGATCCGGCGGTCCTGCCCGCGGCGGAGAACGCCAGGGCGTCCTGGAACTACCGGCTCCCGGCCTGCGACGCCCGCCCGGACAAGGTGCTGGTGAGCTATGACCTCACCCGGCTGCAGCGGCTCGCGCCGGCAGACGGCCGGCCCTACCTCGTGAGCCTGGGCGAGTCGGAGCTGATTTCCGACAGTGCGGTACTGGAACGGATGGTGTACGAGCACCCGCAGTACACGCCTGACTCCCTGAAGGCCCAGCAGGCCATCGCGGTGCTAAGCGACAGCCGGATCGCGTACGCCGGGGCGTTCCTTGGCTGGGGCTTCCACGAGGACGGCGCCCTCTCCGGGGTACGCGCTGCGGAGAAGCTGGGCCGCACCTGGCCGGTTGTCCGGGCCGCCGATCCCGTGGACTCCACCGGCGAGGGGGAGCGGGAACTGCTGTCGGCAGAACCCGTGTGACCATGGAGGCCTCGATCTACCGCACATCCATTTCGCACGTGCGGCGTACCCCGTTGAAGAACGCGTTCACCTACCGGAGCTACAGCTGGTTCGTGGACGTCGATGATCTTCCCCGGCTGCCCTTCCTGCTCCGGCCCCTGGCGGTGTTCCGTGCCGGGGACCATCTGGGCGATCCGGAGGCCGGTATCCGGTCCAACGTGGAGCGGTACCTCCGGACCCAAGGCATAGAGCCCGACGGCGGCGCCATCCACATGCTGACCAGCGCCAGGGTTTTTGGCTATGTCTTCAATCCGCTCACCCTGTTCTGGTGCTACCGCTCCACCGGGGAACTGCAATGCGTGGTGGCCGAGGTCCACAACACCTATGGCGAGCGGCACTGCTACCTGCTGCACACCGATCCCGGCGGCCGCGCTTCGGTGCCGAAAGCCTTCTACGTTTCACCTTTCAACGACGTCGACGGGCAGTACCGGATGAAGCTCCCCGCGCCCGGGGACAGGCTTGCGGTGTCCATTGTGCTGGAGCGTGAAGGGCAGCGCCCCTTCGTGGCCACCATGGATGGCCGCCGCAGACCGGCCACCATTTCCAACGTCCTCGCGGCGGCTTTGACGGTGCCTGCCGCGCCACTGCTGGTATCCGCCCTGATCCGGGTCCAGGGCATTAAACTCTGGGCAAGACGCCTGCCCGTCGTTGCCAGACCACATCACCCCTCACAGGAGGCAGTTCAATGACAATGACTGACGACAACGGAACTGCTTCAGCTTCCGTCGACAACAAGACCCGCGGACCGGCAGCCACCCACACTCCCGCGGCCTGGACCACCGGCGGTGTCCCCACTGCGCCCGCCACCATCGATCCTGCCCTGTGGCCCGGTGTTGCCCAGCCGCCGTCGGGCCTCAAGGCCGATGTTGCCGGGAAGGCAGCAGGCCTGATGTTCAGGGGTGCAGTCAAGCGGCTTCCGCTGCGCGTTGACTACCCTGACGGTTCGGTCCTGGGGATGGGCGGACCGGACGCTCCCGTGATGACCATGCTGAGGCCGGCAGCGTTCGAGGCCCGGATCGGCGACAACGGGCTGATCGGACTGGGTGAATCCTTCATGGCCGGCGACTGGGAGGCATCCGACCTTGCCGCGGTGCTGGAAGTCTTCGCCGCCTCGGTGGACACGCTGATCCCCATGCCGCTGCAGAAGCTGCGCTCGCTGTACCTGCCGCGAACGCCGCGCCAGGAACGCAACGCCGAACAGAACACCCGCAGCAACATTTCGCGGCACTACGACCTGTCCAACGAACTGTTTTCCAACTTCCTGGACTCCACCATGAGCTACTCGTCGGCGCTGTTTCCCGGCGGGGCCGGGCCGCTGTCCTCAGTGGCGTGGGATTCCCTGGCGGAGGCCCAGCAGGCCAAGATCGACCGGCTGCTGGACAAAGCCGGCGTGGGCGAGGGTACCCGGCTGCTGGAAATCGGCACCGGCTGGGGCGAGCTTGCCCTGCGTGCCGCTGCCCGTGGCGCCACCGTCTACAGCGTCACGCTGTCCAGTGAGCAGCAGGTGCTGGCGCAGGAACGCATTGCGGAAGCCGGCTTCGCGGACCGCGTGACGGTGGCCCTGCAGGACTACCGCGCCGTGGAAGGGGAGTACGACGCCGTGGTGTCGGTCGAGATGATCGAGGCCGTGGGGTATGAGTACTGGCCCATCTATTTCCAGACGATCGACCGCGTCCTGGCCCCCGGCGGAAAGGTTGCCATCCAGGCGATCACCATGCCGCACGGACGGATGCTGGCCACCCGCAACGCCTACACCTGGGTGCACAAGTACATCTTCCCCGGCGGCTTCCTGCCGTCCGTCCGGGCCATCGAGGGCGTGACCCAGCAGCACACCACCCTGCGGGTGCGGGAGAGGATGGGCATGGGAGACCACTACGCCGCCACCCTGCGGCTGTGGGAGGAGCGGTTCCTTGCCCGCTCCCGCGAGGTAGGGGACATGGGCTTCGACGCCGTGTTCCAGCGGATGTGGCTGTTCTACCTCTGCTACTCCCGCGCCGGGTTCCAGTCCGGGTACCTGGACGTCCAGCAGATTGTGCTGGACCGCCGGGAGGCGCAGCTGTAGGTTTCACCTGTACCCAGCGGGGAACAAGGAGGACACATGAAACTGAAGACTCTGGCATGGACCACCGCGGCGACGGTGGCCACCGCCGCGGCGGGCGGTGTTGCGACGGATCCCCGGAGCGGCTGGTACCTGAAGCTCCGCAAGCCGGACTGGCAGCCGCCCGCGATTGCCTTTCCCGTGGTGTGGACGGCCCTGTATGCGGACCTTGCCGTGGCGTCCGCCGCCGCACTCGACAGCGCGGCGGAGCAGGACAGGGCTGCCGACAGTCCGGGTCCGGTCAGGAAGGACCACAGCCGGGAACTGCGCGCCTACCGGGGTGCGCTGGCCGCCAACCTGGTCCTCAACGCTTCCTGGAGCTGGTTCTTCTGGCGCTCCCGCCGGCCGTGGCTGGCTGCTGCCGAGGCGGCGGTGCTGGCGGCCAGCAGTGCGGACCTGGTGCGCAGGACGTACCGGCTGAACCGGGTTGCCGGAGCATCGCTGGCTCCGTACGCGGCATGGTGCGGCTTCGCCACTGCACTGTCCACCGCAATAGCCAGGCTCAATCCAGCCAGGCCGTAGGCGGCCGGGCTGACCGGGGGAGGCCGGGCAGCAAGCACGCAGCCAAAGGGTCCGCAACCACTACATGTAGTGGTTGCGGACCCTTTCCTGTTAGCGGCAGGAGCACGGCGACACGCCGGAAATCACGACACGCGGAGTGTGCAAATGTGTTCAACTCCATCCACAGGGTGTGGACCCAGCCCGCAAAAATCCCGTGATCGCGGGCATTTTTCCGATCCCTGCCTGTGGATTAACGGTGCATTAAATGACATACTTGTAATACATCATCTTGGGGTTCCAAAGAGGCGTCTGCACTACATGTAGTATCTACATACAGCTGGACGGGGACACCGACCCAGCAGAAGAGTTCAACTAAGGGGACAGGGACAATGACCGTAACGGTTTACACGAAGCCTGCTTGTGTTCAGTGCAACGCCACTTACCGCGCGCTCGACAAGAAGGGCATCACCTACCAGAGCGTTGACATCTCCCAGGACGCCGAGGCACTCGAGCGCCTGAAGGCACTGGGCTACATGCAGGCTCCCGTTGTGGTCACCGACCAGGACCACTGGTCCGGCTTCCGCCCCGACAAGATCGAGGAACTCGCGCTCTCGGCCGTTTCCTCCGTGGCCTAGGAGCCACAGCTTTTCCTGACGGCAACCATCAACCAGCTGAGGTGACTCCCATGGCAGCACCAACAGCACAGCGAAGCGCTTCGCAACACCACGCGGCTCAGCGCGTGGAGGTGTCCCCGCCGGCCACTTCGCACCACCAACCGGAGCAGGTTGTCACGGACAGCCGGCTCATCTACTTTTCCTCGGCATCCGAGAACACCAGCCGCTTCGTCGCGAAGCTTGGCCGTGAGGTGGCCCGGATCCCGTTGTATGCAAAGGACGCACCCCTCCTCGCCACCCGGCCGTTCGTGCTGGTGGTGCCAACCTACGGCGGCACCGGGGGAGAGGGGTCCGTTCCCAAGCAGGTCATCCGGTTCCTGAACAACCCGCAGAACAGGCAACTGCTCCGCGGCGTCATCGGCGCCGGCAACACAAACTTCGGGGAAAACTACTGCATGGCCGCGGACATCATCGCCGCCAAATGCCAGGTACCCCACCTTTATCGATTTGAACTTATGGGAACGCCGGAAGACGTCACCCGGGTCAACCAAGGATTGGACACGTTTTGGACACGACTGTCGCAGACACAGAAGTAACCAGGGCCCAGAAGCCTGAGATGCCCGCCGCCTACAAGGGCTTGGGTTATCACGAGCTGAACGCCATGCTGAACCTCTACGGCCCGAACGGCGAAATCCAGTTCGACGCCGACCGCGAGGCCGCCCACCAGTACTTCCTGCAGCACGTGAACAACAACACCGTGTTCTTCCATGACCTGGAGGAGAAGCTCGACTACCTGGTGAAGAACCAGTACTACGAGCGCGAGACGCTGGACCAGTACACGATGAACTTCATCCGTGACCTGTTCAACCGCGCCTACAAGAAGAAGTTCCGCTTCGAGACCTTCCTGGGCGCCTTCAAGTTCTACACCTCATACACGCTGAAGACGTTCGACGGCAAGCGCTTCCTGGAGCGCTACGAGGACCGCGTCTGCATGGTGGCCCTGCACTTGGCGCGCGGCAACGAGCAGCTGGCCCTGCAGATGGTGGATGAGATCATTGACGGCCGCTTCCAGCCGGCCACCCCCACCTTCCTCAACGCCGGGAAGAAGCAGCGCGGCGAGCTGGTCTCCTGCTTCCTGCTCCGCATCGAAGACAACATGGAGTCGATCGGCCGCTCCATCAACTCCGCACTGCAGCTGTCCAAGCGCGGCGGCGGCGTGGCGTTCGCACTGACCAACATCCGCGAGGTGGGTGCGCCCATCAAGCAGATCGAGAACCAGTCCTCCGGCGTCATCCCCGTGATGAAGCTCCTCGAAGACAGCTTCTCCTACGCCAACCAGCTCGGTGCCCGCCAGGGTGCCGGTGCCGTGTACCTGCACGCGCACCACCCCGACATCTACCGCTTCCTGGACACCAAGCGAGAGAACGCGGATGAGAAGATCCGCATCAAGACCCTCTCGCTGGGCGTCGTCATCCCGGACATCACGTTCGAACTGGCCAAGAAGGATGAGGACATGTACCTGTTCTCGCCCTACGACGTGGAGCGCGTCTACGGCATGCCCTTCTCCGACGTCTCGGTCACCGAGAAGTACTACGAGATGGTGGACGATTCCCGGATCAAGAAGACCAAGATCAAGGCGCGCGAGTTCTTCCAGACCCTCGCCGAGATCCAGTTCGAATCCGGCTACCCGTACATCATGTTCGAGGACACTGTGAACCGGGCCAACCCGATCGACGGCAAGATCATCATGTCCAACCTGTGCTCGGAAATCCTCCAGGTTTCCCAGCCCACCACGTACAACGATGACCTGTCCTACGACGAGACCGGCAAGGACATCTCCTGCAACCTGGGCTCGCTGAACATCGCCAAGACCATGGACTCGCCGGACTTCGGCCTGACCATCGAGACGGCCATCCGGTCCCTGTCCGCAGTGTCCGACATGTCCAACATCACCTCGGTGCCGTCCATCGCCAAGGGCAACGACCAGAGCCACGCCATTGGCCTGGGCCAGATGAACCTGCACGGCTACCTGGCCCGTGAGCGGGTCCACTACGGCTCCGAAGAGGGCCTGGACTTCACCAACATCTACTTCTACTCGGTGGTGTACCACGCCGTCCGCGCCTCCAATCTGCTGGCCATCGAAACCGGCCAGACGTTCGGCGGCTTCGAGAAGTCCAAGTACGCCTCCGGTGAGTTCTTCGACAAGTACACGGAGCAGGAGTGGGTGCCGCAGACCGAGAAGGTCCGCGAGCTGTTCAAGAACGTGCACATCCCCACGCAGGCTGACTGGCTGGCGCTGAAGGCCTCCGTGATGGAGCACGGCATCTACAACCAGAACCTGCAAGCTGTTCCGCCCACCGGTTCGATCTCCTACATCAACAACTCCACCTCCTCGATCCACCCGGTGGCGTCCAAGATCGAGATCCGCAAGGAAGGCAAGATCGGCCGCGTCTACTACCCGGCGCCGTATCTGACGAACGACAACCTGGAGTACTACCAGGACGCGTACGAGATCGGCTACGAGAAGGTCATCGACACCTACGCCGCGGCCACCCAGCACGTGGACCAGGGCCTGTCCCTGACGCTGTTCTTCAAGGACACGGCCACCACCCGCGACATCAACAAGGCCCAGATCTACGCCTGGAAAAAGGGCATCAAGACCATCTACTACATCCGTCTCCGCCAGCTCGCGCTGGAAGGGACCGAGGTTGAGGGCTGCGTCAGCTGCATGCTGTAGCTCCAACTGAACCTTGACGTACGACGGCGGGCGCCCGCCCGCCGTCGTACGCTTTAACTTAGAGAATTACCCAACATTGAGGGGATGACATGACCGAGAAGGTCAAGCTGCTGAGCCACGTCGAGGCCATCAACTGGAACCGGATCCAGGATGACAAGGACGTGGAGGTCTGGAACCGCCTGGTGAACAACTTCTGGCTGCCGGAGAAGGTGCCGCTGTCCAACGACGTCCAGTCCTGGAACACGCTGACCACCGCCGAGCAGCAGCTCACCATGCGCGTGTTCACCGGCCTGACCCTGCTGGACACCATCCAGGGCACCGTCGGTGCGGTCTCACTGATTCCGGATGCGCTGACCCCGCACGAGGAAGCCGTGTACACCAACATCGCCTTCATGGAGTCGGTGCACGCCAAGAGCTACTCCTCCATCTTCTCCACCCTGGCCTCCACCAAGGAGATCGATGAGGCGTTCCGCTGGTCCACGGAGAACGCGAACCTTCAGAAGAAGGCGCAGATCGTCATGGACTACTACCAGGGCGACGACCCCCTGAAGCGCAAGGTTGCCTCCACGCTGCTGGAAAGCTTCCTCTTCTACTCGGGCTTCTACCTGCCCATGTACTGGTCCTCACGCGCCAAGCTGACAAACACGGCTGACCTGATCCGCCTGATCATCCGCGACGAGGCCGTGCACGGCTACTACATCGGCTACAAGTTCCAGCGTGCGCTGGAGACCGTCTCCGAGGAACGCCGCCAGGAAATCAAGGACTACACGTTCGAGCTGCTCTTCGAGCTGTACGAGAACGAGGTCCAGTACACCCACGACCTGTACGACGGCGTGGGCCTGGCCGAGGACGTCAAGAAGTTCCTGCACTACAACGCCAACAAGGCCCTGATGAACCTGGGCTACGAAGCGATGTTCCCGGCCTCCGTCACGGACGTGAACCCGGCCATCCTCTCGGCCCTGTCCCCGAACGCGGACGAGAACCACGACTTCTTCTCCGGGTCCGGTTCCTCCTACGTGATCGGCAAGGCCGTTAACACCGAAGACGAGGACTGGGACTTCTAACAGGTTGTGAGACTCCGACGTAACTGAGCAATGTCGCGGTTTCTGAGCAAAAGCGGCTTCATATGTGAGCATTGCTCAGTCGTGCTTGAGCGTGAGGTTCCGCGGAACCTGGCCATTTCTCGAGATAGGTGTTCACAATTCACGGTACTTGGCCAGCTGTTTATGCAGCTGGCCAAGTAGGTGATCAGCAGTTGTTGGCCGCCGTCCGTGAGGTACCTCGGCGGACTGGATGTCTAAGTTTGCCGCTGACTGCTGGGGCGGCTACGGCCACGGGCTCACCGGGGGCCATGGCGCCCCTTGAAACTATCGCATCAACCTACGCCCATTAGCGCGTGATAGCGCGAATGTGCTTCTCAATTGTGCGCTTATCGCCTACGGACGGTAAGCGCATGTGCTGAATTTTGTTACGAATAGGAAGAACTTCCAGCTTCGCGAGGGTCCATTGCTTGGAAGTTAGACCTCCCACCCTGGAAGTCTTAGAAACCTGTATAAGTAGATCGAGCAAATCGGACAAATCGATCCACCTCGCCGGATTTGGTAGTGAGCTTAGGTCCGGGCTGGGCGCACCATGCTCGGCAGTGAAATTCCGACGAATCTTCTCACTGTGCGCTTCAAGTAGCTCAACAAGTGCCTCGGCTGAGGGCGTCGATTCCACCAAAAGCGCTCGGGCTGTTCTCTCGAACTTGAATAGTGACCCAGCGATAGTGACCCATTGTGGGGGGGCGTCAAGGAAGCTTCGCTCTGCAATTTCGATGCAATCTTTGACGGTTGTATCAGAAACACCAGGCAGCAATTGGAAACAATCACTCTGGAAATCAACGCTGCCCAGTCCCGCAGCATAAAGGGTAGTCGCAACATTTGCCGGAATTTCTTCGTAAGGCGTCGTTCGAACTCCTCTGAGAAGAACGGCAGTCTCAAGCCAAGAAATGCAATCCGAACCGCACTGAATCATTGTGTCTGTGATTCGTTTCCTGAGGCGCCGAAGTGCGTCCTTGGTATTGGCTTTGGCTATGTCGGGGTACTGTTTCAAGATTTCTGATGCCGGTCCGGGCATACCCGCCGACAGTGACATGAGTTTCTTCATGTCTTGATCAGAACCGTGGTGCCGGAGTTGATCCGCCCTCCAGCGGTCTCCTATGTGCTGCACGCAGTCCGTGGCAAGGCTGGAACCGTCAATGGCGGGATAATGACTTTGTGGGGAATTGCTTGCGACGACCAATCGTGAACCTCGTCGAAGATGGTCAACCATAACTGGCCGTAGCTGTCTCATCCAAGTCTTGCCATGGGTCAGGCTCAACAAGACGTCGAAGTTGGTTACGATCAGAATATCTGCTTCCATACGTTGAATTGATGAGGCATCTAGGTCATGACTAGGCAATATTGGAAGCTTCAAACAGTCGATGATCTTGATTTCGTGGTTCCCAAGGTTTGAGTTGTTTAGACCCTGGATAAAGTCCTCGGTAGCATTTAGGGGCGATGAATGCCAGAAGAGGTGTCTCTTCACTTCTACGGATTCGAGGAGTGGCTGATACCAGGGAATGCTCATTTGCTTTTCCCCCTGAATTTCGAACCCAATTGTGTCCACTGCGCCAAAGCGATGTTCTGGCCGTCATCGATCAAAACGCCAAGATTTATCAAATTCGAGATTTCGTTCGAAAAGTCGTCTTCCAGTTCGTTGAAATTTGGGAGTTCGAGACCCAGTTCTAGTACTGAAAGCTCGTATGGGTAGAATCGGTTCAGGCTGTCAATCATTCCATCAACGAGACTGACGGCGGTCCTTCTCCACTGCCTAAAGCATTCTTGTACAAGCGCACCGGAAATTTCTCGGCTGGCGATGTCATTGGACAACTTAGCAGCGGCAAAGCAGGCAAGTGACCTTGTAAGAAAAACCTGCCCACCTGTGGCTGTGTATACCCGGCTCAGTGCGTCGTGTGTCCACCGAGCGGCCATTCTGGAGCCCAACGCTTGTATCATGCGATCAGACTCAGTCCGAGAGATCTCAGCTAGGAAAGTAGGCTTCGCCCAGGCAAAGAGAGGATTTTCTCTCCCATACAGTGTCGGGTACATTATCGGGGCCGTCGTTATGCCTGACAGTACTACGTTGAAGTTGCTGTTCTCTTGGACGAGGGCGCGAAGAGCACCGAAAAACTCCGGAACACCAGTTTGCACCTCGGACGTTTGAGTCTCCGCGCCGACTAGAGACTCCACCTCGTCCAAAGCTAGTACCACTGATTTTGTAGGGCCAACTCCACGTCTAAGCGCCGCACCAATGGCTTGGCGGAGATCTCCAACCGTCGAACAATTGGTTATCGAAGCCAGTTCATGCGTGCGCATGCCGTGCTTGCCAAACGAAATCTTCAGCTGATTGGCCACATCAGAGATGAGCTGAGGAATTTTTTGTTCGGCTCCGCTGGGTAGAACCTCGAGGTCTTGTAGAACGTAGAGACTGCCTTGAGGGTCACCCAAGACAAACAGCCTCCCCAATTCGCTCAAGAGGCTTGTTTTACCCGTCTTCCTCAATCCGAACACTCCGCACACTCGGCCTGATCTAAGCTCCGTGACGAGCCCGCGCAGCGTCTCGTGTCGACCGAAGAATTCATCACCTGAAACAGGGGTGGTCCTGTCATAGGGATTATTGCGTGCGGACGCTATTACGATCCGCGCTAACAAGTCTTGAGCCGCATCTTCTGGACTCCCGCCAGTATTGAGCGTTAGAACAGAATAAGTCTCTCGAAAGGTCCAGTCGTCCAGTTTCCGCTGTGCGTATATGTCCTTCGTGTGCAGCAAGTAAATCGCGTCGTTACGAGGTCTCTCGATGTCCTTTGACCTCATACCCTCTATGGTCCTGCTTTGCAGCTCATGATAGGGAGTGAAAGCGATGTGTATTCCGGAGTTCAGCCCGAGCATAAGTTGGAGAGGCGCGTTCAGTTCCATAACAGCATGCCAGACACCAGTCTGCTCGTCTTTCCTGGCGTAGGAGTAGTCGCATCCAAGAATAGCCATTACAGAACGGTGGAAAGCCGCGGCCGGAAAGTCCTTACACATCCTTTTTACATACCGGAGCGTGTCCTCGTTTCGAAGGATAAATGGCTGCGCGCGCAGTCGATCAATGAAATCTGCCACTATCTGATCACCCGCTCGAATCGTTGTATTGCAATGCTTCCATTAGAGTCCAC
The DNA here is from genome assembly GCF_024362385.1 of Arthrobacter sp. DNA4. Lineage (NCBI taxonomy): Bacteria > Bacillati > Actinomycetota > Actinomycetes > Micrococcales > Micrococcaceae > Arthrobacter > Arthrobacter sp. DNA4. The sequence goes on along the minus strand of NZ_CP101466.1, from coordinate 2,628,930 downwards.
GGGCGTCAGCGAAGCGCGGAGCCATCGACTCCATCTGCTCCATAACCAACTTGATGGCCTCCGGCTGCTTGTCCGGCGGGTAGCCGAACCGCACCAGAAGCCGTTTGATCGAGGAGCGAAGCTTCGCCCGGACGTCGTCGCGAACGGTCCAGTCAGTCCGCACGTCCCGTCTCATCACCGAGACCAGTTCCCGGGCAATGTCAGCCAGGACGCCTTCGCCCTGGACCTCCACTGCTGACTCGTTCTGGGCCACCGCATCGTAGAACGCCAGTTCATCCGAGTTCAGCGGGGGAGTGAAGTGCTCCCCACGCTTACCTTCCGCAGCGACCTCACGCGCCAGCTCAACCAACTCCGCGATTACCTCAGCGGACGTCAACTGCTGGTTCGTGTACTTCTTCATCAGCTCGGTGATCCGCTCCGAGAACGCCCGCTGCCGGATCACGTTGTTCCGGGTGGAAGATGCAGACTCGTCGGCTATCAGCTTCCGGAGAGCCTCGATGGCAAGTTGCGGGTTCCGAGCCTTCTGCGTCTTGGCGATGAACTCCGGCGTCAGGTCATCCAGGGACGGCTTGGGCATGCCGGCGGCATCCTAAATGTCCAACACCTCGCCGGAGGACGTCGCCGACGCAATCAGGTTCCCCAGCAGCCGCTGGATGTCCTCCGGGACGGGCTCACCGCTGGCCTGCCGGTCCGCGGCGTCGTACTTCGCCATCCAGACCCGGACCTCTTCGTACACCTGGATCTCCGGACGCAACTCAGCCAGCGTCTCGGAACCTGAGCACAGCGCCCACGCACGCGACAGCTGGCTGGAGAACTTGCGGTACTTCGCCGCAAGCGATTCCTCGCCCTCAGCCGGTTGGTTGCCTGGGGTCCCAGGATTGCGCAGGTAGCTGACCGCGCCGGTTACGGCGTTCAGGAATGACTTCGGCCCGCCCTTCATCCACACTGACTTCCAGTCGAAGCAGGCAAGAAGGGACCGAAGGGTCTCGACCAGTGACACCGTCAGACCAACAGCCTCATCAATGTTCTTGCCCACTGGCTTGTTCGCCCGGTCCGACTGCGTGTACTCGCCCAGCGCCTTCGCCAGGTTCTCCGCCAGCGGCGCATATGCCACCAGCAGCCCGTCCTCCTTGCCGCGGAACGTACGGTTCACGCGTGCCAGCGTCTGCATCAGCAGCGCGCCCTTGAGCGGGCGGTCCAGGTACAGGGTGTGCAGCGGAGGAGAGTCGTAGCCGGTGAGCATCATGTCCTTGACGATCACCAGCTCCAGCTCGTCGTCAACGTTCTTGAGCCGCTCTTTCACCTGAGCATTCAGCGAATCCCGGCGCACATGGTCGGACACCGGCGGCACATCGGTCGCGTCGCCCGAGTAAACCACCTTGATTTTGCCCTTCGACAGGTCCTCCGAATGCCAGTCCGGGCGCAGCTCCACAATCGCGGAGTACAGCTTCGCGCAGATCTCCCGCGTCCCGCCCACGATCATCGCCTTGCCCGGCGCTTCGATGAACTTGCCCATCCGCTCGCGCCGGTTTTCCCAGTGCGCCACCAAGTCTTCGGCCAGTGCTGCGATGCGCTGCGGCGCACCATAGACAGCGTTGACGACGGCGACACTCGCCTCGATGCGCGCCCGTTCCGTGTCGTCGAGCCCGAGGGTCAGTTCATCGGCGGATTTGTCCAGGTCCTCCTCCGTGACGCCTTCGGAAAGCCCCACCTTGATCAGCCGCGGCTCGAAGTACACGGGCACGGTGGCGCCGTCCTCCACCGCCCGCGAGAGGTCGTAGATGTCGATGTACTCGCCGAAGACGTCCTGCGTGTTCCGGTCGTCGAAGGAAATCGGAGTTCCAGTAAAAGCAATGAGGGTGGCGTGGGGGAGTGCGTCGCGCAGGTGCCGGGCGTAGCCGTCCAAGTCGTCGTAGTGCGAGCGGTGCGCCTCGTCCACAACAACAATGATGTTCCGACGGGCGGACAGCAGCGGGTGGTCGGCGCCGGCATCCTTCTCGGACTTGCTGCGGCCGAATTTCTGCAGCGTGGTGAAGTAGATGCCGCCGGTGGTCCGGTTGCTCAGCTCGTCCCGCAGTTCGGACCGCTTCCTGATCTGCCGGGGCGATTCGGCGAGCAGCAGGCTGCGGTCGAAGCCCTCGAACAGCTGACCGTCGAGCTCGTTCCGGTCCGTGATGACCACGACGGTGGGGTTCTTCAGCTTGGGCGCCCGCGCCACCATGTTGGCATACAGTTCCATTTCCATGGACTTACCGGAGCCCTGGGTGTGCCAAACGACACCGGCCTTGCCATTGCTCTCTACCGCCTCGATGGTGCTGGCCACGGCCTTGGTGACGGCGTAGTACTGGTGCGGCTTGGCGATCCGCTTGGCCAGTCCGCCGGATCCTTGGTCGAACGCGGTGAAGTTCCGGACCAGCTGCAGGAAGCGTTCCTGGTTGTAGAGGCCATCCAGCGCAGTGTCCAGGGCGGTGACCGCATCGCCATCGACCATGTAGCCCTGAGGGACAGGGACGCCGTCGTCGTCAACGTTCCATGGCGAGAAGTGGTTGAAGGAGGTGAACGGCGTTCCGTACTTGGCCTGGATCCCGTCGGTGGCGAGGGTGAAGACGCAGAAGCGGAACGCCGTGGGGAATTCATGGAGGTAGGTCTGGAGCTGGGCGTGGGCGCCGGGCAGGTCGGCATGGGCGCTGCCGGCCTTCTTGAGTTCGATGATGCTGACGGGCATGCCGTTGCAGTAGAGCACGACATCGAAGCGACGTTTGTAGTCGCCCTGCACCAGGGTGACCTGATTGACGGCGAGCCAGTCGTTCTGGTCCGGCGCCTGGCTCAGGATACGGATGGTGGGATTGGCTTCGTTGCCGTCGGAATCGATATAGGTCAGCCGGTACCCGTCGACGAGGCAGTTGTGGATGCGGTGGTTCTCGGCCATCGCGTCGTTCGACTTCGGTGAAGCGATCTCCGCTAGAGCCTGCTGGAGGTACTGGGCGGGAACATCTGGGTTGAGCTGCTGGAGGGCGGCGAGGAGCCGGGGCCGGATGAGGAGCTCGGCCCAGGATTCGCGTTCCCCCGTGCCGGGTGCAATCGAATGGCCCTCCAACGGCTTCCAGTCAAGCTCGCCAAGCCGCTCCTTCGCGGCGCCCTCCCAGTCAGCTTCTGAAAAGGCTACTGCTGGTGCTGTCACGGTGATTCCCCCACAATCGATTTGTTGTTCAGCATACTCAGGACGGCTATCCCCGGCTGACCACTACAAGAGTGCTACGCGCCTACACCCCGGCGTCTTCCAGAACTCTCTCCGCGTCCTTTATCCGGAGCTTCCCGGACATGAGTTGGGGGAGCAGCGCGTCGCGTGTGGACGTTAGCCTCCGATTTTCGTCTAGATATGACTGGATCAGTCTGCGCAACGGCACGACGGTTTCGTTGAATTGTAGGATTCGGCTTGGCTCGGGAAGTCCTACACTCGTCGCAACGATGACCTTTGCGTTCATGTTCTTCTGGACGGATCCACTCATTGCTCCTTGGGCATACTCCAGATACTGCGGAGACCGCATGAAGTAGTAAAGATAAAGGGCTTGATCAGGATCGAGTGTCTTAAGACGAACGAGGTAAGACGCGAAAACGGCTTCAGGATCGCCGACGTCGATGAAAGCCGCCTTGCCTGGGTCTGCCATACGCGCCACCAAAATGTCTCCAGCGGAAACTCTATACTTGTGCAGCTCCGCGTCACTAACTGTGCAATTGGGGGTGCTATCCCACTCGATCCATGGCTTTTTGTTGATGTCCGTGACGCGCAAAAATTTCGGACCCGGTTCATCGTGGGCTGACGTCGTGATCCCGTACTGCGTTGAAACCAAATCCGAAAGCGAGAATGACCGATCTGCGTACTGATTTGCGTGAGAGAAGTGTGACGTCGCTAAGTTAGCTGTGGTGGTAGTGAGTTTGGTGCTGGCGGCGATCTTGTCGTCGAGGGCGCCTAGGACCTCTGCAATGGCCTGCTGCTCGCCAAGCGGCGGACAAGGGAATGTCGTCGCCTCGATCCGGTTCGGCGAAGTGTGAAGGATTTTGCTGCCGGTCGCAGTCACGAAGAGTTGCCGGTTAAAGTCAGGAGTTCGTGCCAACTGATACATGAACTGGTGGTCTAACAGGTCCGGCCGATCTATGACCAATTTTCCTAGTCGTTGATTGTGGAGGTAGGTGCGACCATCGTCTGGGACCATAGCGGGTACGCCAAGAATCTCGCCTCCCTCAGTCTGGCACGTCATGACCAAAAGGAGATCGCCCGCCTTTAGTTCGTATTCCTGTGGATACTGTGCTGCATAACGCTTCACTGCAGAGTCGGAAAAGCGGAAACCTCCCCCGTAATCGAAATTACCGATCGATACGACGATCGGGAGGCTGGCGTCGGTATCGGGCGCAAACCCCTCTCCTTTGAATGCCCAGCCATGCACAACATGTGCGACGCTACCCAGACGAGCAACTTTCCAGTCATTCACAAAACCCTCCCCAACTGCTCGCGCACAATCGCCGCCAGCCTTTCGGACTCTTCGAACTGCTCGAACAATTCCTTCGACAGTCGAACGATCTTTTCCTCGATCGGCTCACCGTCGTCCTCAACATCAGCAGCACCCACATACCGTCCCGGCGTTAGCGCATAGTCCGCAGCCTTGACCTCCGCCAGGCTGGCCGAATAGCAGAAGCCCGCCTCGTCGTCGTACCTTGACCCGGCCTCAACCGCCGAAGCTGTGCCTCGCCAGGCGTGGTAGGTGTTGGCGATCTTGGCGATGTCGTCATCGGACAGGGCGCGTTCGGCGCGGTCCACCATGTGGCCCAGGTTCCGCGCGTCGATGAAGAGCACTTGCCCGGTCCGGTCGACGGAGCCGCGCGGTCCGGCGGTCTTGTCCTTCGCGAAGAACCACGTGCACACCGGGATGCCAGTGCTGCGGAACAGCTGGGTGGGTAGGGCCACCATGCAGGAGACGAGGTCGGCCTCGACCAGCTGGGCACGGATCTCACCCTCGCCGCCGGAGTTGGAGGACATGGAGCCGTTGGCCATGACCACACCCGCAGAACCACCCGGCGCCAGCTTGGAAATGATGTGCTGGATCCAGGCGTAGTTGGCGTTGCCGGCCGGCGGGACGCCGTACTTCCAGCGCGGGTCGGACTCGGAGCGGGCCCAGTCTTTGATGTTGAACGGCGGATTGGCCATGATGAAGTCCGCGCCGTTGTTGCCTGTCAGCTCCGGATGCTGGTCGCGGGCGAACGTGTCGCCCCAGCGGGACGCCAGGTTGGCGTTGAGCCCGTGGATGGCCAGGTTCATCTTTGCCATCCGCCAGGTGCGCTCGTTGAGCTCCTGGCCGTAGACGGAGATGTCCGAGCCCTCCATGTTATGTGCGGCCAGGAACTTCTCGGCCTGCACGAACATGCCGCCGGAACCGCAGCACGGGTCATACACCCGTCCGCGGTGCGGTTCCAGCACCTCCACCAGCACCCGGACTACGCCGGCCGGAGTGTAGAACTCGCCGCCTCGCTTGCCCTCAGCCTTGGCGAACTTCTCCAGGAAGTACTCGTACACCTCGCCCAGCAGGTCGCGCGCTTTGCTGGCGCCCTGCCCGGTAAATCGCGCGGAGTTGAACAGGTCCAGCAGCTCGCCCAGGCGGCGCTGGTCCACGTTGTCGCGGTTGTAGATCCTGGGAAGCGTGGCAGCCAGGGACTTGTTGTCGGCCATGATGAGCTCCATGGCCTCGTCGATCAGCAGCCCGATGGACTTGGGCGCCGCACCGTCCACCGCATCCAGGCCCTTGGCATGCTCCGCCAGGTAGGTCCAGCGTGCGCGGGGCGAGACCCAGAACACGCCGCGGCCGGTGTACTCGTCCACGTCGTCGATCAGCTGGGCGATCTGCTCCTCGTTGAGCCCGTCCGCCTCCAGCTCGGCCTGGATCTGCTCCTGCCGCTCCTCGAACGCGTCCGACACGTACTTCAGGAACACCAGCCCCAGGATCACATCCTTGTACTGCGAGGCATCCATCGAACCGCGGAGCTTGTCCGCCGCCTTCCAAAGCGTGTCCTTGAGTTCCTTCATGGTGGACGGGGCGAGGACCACCTTCACTTTCGGGGGCATTATGCAGTTCCTTCTTCTGGCACGGCGTGGGTAATAGGGTCTGTCAGGGTGAGGCTTCCGCCCGCTACGCCGTCCGTAATCAGGGTAGCGAGTTCTTCCAGCTGTTTGAGTCGTTCCCGTGCCCGGGCCTGCTCGTGTTGCAGGCTCTGCAGGGCGTCGGTGAGCGGCTGGCGTTGGGCTTCGACTGCGCGGCGCAGCTGCCAGCTCCGCCAGGACTTGTCCGCCGGGTTGAGGCCGTTGATGTCACGTACGACGACGGCGGGCAGCAGGCCACCCGGGTCACCCTGGTCAATCCTCAGGATCCGGGCGGGAAAGACGACGACGCCGCCGCCCTCCTCGTCCACCATCGCCAGGGGCCGCGGGCTGGTACAGAAGACAACGTCGCCGGGTTCGGTGAGGCGCCCGGTGGGGTAGTTGGCGGCGAACTCCAGCAGGGTGATGAAGCGGGGTGGGGCATTGTCCGGGTCCAGCAGTTCCTCTCGGCCAAGGATCCTGCTTCCCGCCGTCGTGTTGGTGTGTTGCTCTTCGACCCGGATGCCCTTCACATACTTCAGGTGCCCAGAGCCCATGAGTTCCCGTACCGAGGCTGGAGCGGGGGATGAGTAGGCAGGCGCGGGCTGCACACCGACAAGCCTGGTGTCACTACCTGCCCCTGTGGCCAGGGCCCGGACGAGTTCGTCGACGCGGAGCGCGGCCTCTGCGTCCGGCACCGCCGCCGGGCTCCTCTTGGCCAGGCCCGGTGACCAGGGCGCTACTCCCGCGAGCAGAATCCGAGTCTGTACCAGCCGGGCGAACCGGAAGGAGTGAGCGCGGATTGTGGCCCGGTTTCCCATCGACGCGACGATGTCGCTGATCAGGTCCTGGATTACGTCGACGGTCAGCGGGGAAGTGCTGAGATCTGCCACCATGGTCCAGCGGTCTGCGATGGGTACGTTGGCAAAGGACGGCCCCAGCACCCACAGCGCCTGCGGCTCGCGTGGTTTTGCCCGAAGGAGCCCGGGGGTGAGCCGGATGATGGCCCGCACGCGGCCGGACCGCAGCAGGTCGGCGCGGATGTTGTCCGCTTCACCGGCAAGTGCATCGGTCAGGACCCGGGCTGGAGCCATTACAACCGCCCGTTGGAAGTCGTCCATTTGCAGCACGATGTTCTCGATGCCGGACAGGATGCCCTTGGTGTTCAGGCCGGGTTCGCCGGGCGCGGGATATTGCGCCACATGGATTGCGGAACCGGTGACGGCGAAAGCGCCCTTGCCATCGACCTTGACGGGCCCACTGTCCGTACCGTGCACAGCCAGGCGCCGGCGCGCCAGACGCGAGGCGCCGCCGTCGTGATCCGCTGCTAAAAAGGTGACGGACTCTGACTCGCTGAACTGCTGGGAGATGCTGAGCATAACGTCGCTCCCGCCCGGTGTGGCGTCCACGAAGACGGGCCGGCTTTCCAGCGTGGCCGCAAGTTCTATGGCTGCTGCGCTGACGAGGCTGAGGGCAGCAGCCGTGAGAGCGGTGTCCGCATGCTCCCTCAGGCCCTCCTTGAAGCGGTGGGTCAGAAGTTTCTCGAACGCCGCCGGAGCGCTGTAGGCGCTGTCCACCAGCCTGTCGGCGAAGCTGGCCAGCCCAGGAAGTGCGGAGCCCAGGGCCTCCAGCTCGGAGTACAGGAACAGGTCATCAGGATCTGCCTCATCGGCCTCGTCTAGGAGACCGGATGCACTCCGGTTGCCCAGCGCGTGTCCGGTGATGACTTTCAGTGCGAGCAGTGCTGTCAGGCCGTCGAAGGTCTTGCGGCCGTCCTTTAGCGAGCCGCTGGCCGTAGGTTTCGCGTGGACGGCGACGTCGTTCCTTGCCTCAGGATTGTTGCCCCGGCCGGTGGCCTGCAGCCATGCGGTGACTTCGTCGGCGTCGAAGAGTTCGACGCCGTTTACCGTTTCCGCGGGTACCGGGAATGGGAGGGGCCCTGCGCTGCTGCGCCTCCTCCACATGGAGACAACGGGGCGCTGCACCTGTGCGAGGGATGCCACGTCCGACAATGTCATTCGCATTGTTGTCGTCGCTGTGTCCATTGCTGCCCCCTTTTCGTTGGTTCGTCCGAGAGCCTAACTGAGTGGACAGACATTTGCGGACTGAGCCTGATAACCCCCCTTATCAGCTTCTTTGGAGTGGCAGTGACCAAGCAGGCAATAGCTTTTTCCTGCAGCCAGGAGGTGATCCTCCGGAGCTGTGGCGGTGGCGGGAAACCGCACATTGGGGGGAGGTATCCCGCCGCCGACCTGCAGCACTCGTGAAATGGGGAGAACTAAGTGTTGAACAACGACATCGGACCGGGGGAGATCCAGGACACTGATCAGGTGTACCAAGCCGGGCATGCGACTCCTGCCCAGGTGGCCAAGCGTGGCCGGAAGAAGCCTGCCCTTCTGGCGGCGGCCGCCGTCGTGCTGTTTGACGGCGGAACGGCGCTTGGAACGGCATTGCCGGATCCTAAGGAAAGCACCGCGTATAAGTCCCTCGCTGGCGAGAAGTCCACAGTCGAGACCGAGCGGGACGTTGCACTTGCCAGCTACGCCTCACTGAAAGGCAAGTACGACACGCTTGAGAACGGCATGGCTTCCCGTGAATCCAAGGTCGCGGCCCGGGAAGCCGAAGTCGGCAAGGCAGATGCTGCCGTGAAGACGGCTGAGGCAGCGGTCAAGGTCCGGGAGGACGCCGTGACCGGGGCCGAAAAGGCGAAAGCGGCGCGCACGGTTGGCGACGGGACCTGGACGGTGGGCACGGACATCGAACCCGGCACGTACCGGGCAGCGGCGTCCGTCGGCTCCACCTGCTACTGGGGGATCTACCGCAGCGGCAGCAACGGCAGCGACATCATCGAAAACGACATCCCCGGCGGCGGCCGGCCCGTCGTCACCCTCTCGGCAGGGCAGGACTTCAACTCAACCCGCTGCGGCAAATGGGAAAAGCAGTAGCCACTGCTACTCCGCAGCATCATCCAATCGCATCACTTGAAAGGCACCATCATGACCAACCAAAACTTTGCCCCTGTCCCGCTGGCTGCCCAGACGCCGGCAGTCCGACCGTTCTACAAGAAGAAGCGCTTCGTCGTCCCCGCAGGCGTCCTCTTGGTGGGCATTCTCATGGGCTCCTGCTCCGGCGGAAGCAAGCAGGCCGCGGACTCCAGCCCCATCGCCTCTGCCACGGCCTCCATTGAAGCGACTGCACCGGCTGCCGCCGCTACGGCCGCACCGACGGCGGCAGCACCGCCGTCGTCCGCTCCTGCCGCTCCCGCGGCGCCTACTGTGGGCGTTCCGTTCTCCGTGAAGATGCGCAACGGCAACGTCGCCAGGATCACTGTCGTGTCCGCCGTACGCACCGACTCTGTCACCACTGGGGCGTTCTCTACCCCGCCCAAGAACGGCACCTACCTGCTCCTGGACGTGCTCTGGGAAACGGAATCCGGCAAGACGATCTCCAACCCGCTCTACTTCTCGGCGAAGGATGCCAACGGGCGTAAGGCAGACATGAGCATGTTCGCCGATAACCAACTGGGATCAGGGGAGGTCCTGCCCGGCGATAAGGCACGGGGCAACATTGCCTTCGATATTGCTCCCGGAGCTGCCACTGTCATGATTTCTGATCCGCTGCTGCAGGAGGCGGCGCGGATCCAGATTCCGGGATAAGCTCACGTCCGCCCGTGCGGTCTGACCGGCGGAGGTCCGTGCAGCGTGGCGATCAAGATCCTGCCACATCATGCGGGACACTGATGACGGCGCTGCGGGGAGCCCTGGGCTCCTCTGCCGCGAACCGAATTGCAACGTTGATAGAAAGGCTCAGGGTTGAGCCTGTGCTTAGAGGGGGACAACGTAAATGACCGAAAGCGAAGCTGTCACGCTGGAGACCCAGTTGGATGATGAGGAAGCCAATGCAGACATCGCGAAGGCGGTCAGTGCGCGTCACTCAATCGCACGCAAGTACGTCATGCGGATTCGTCGCCGTCGTCCAGAGGCAACCCCTGCGGAAGTGATCAGGTTGCTCGAACGTCACTACAGCACGTCGATCACGGCTGCAGGGGCCGCGATCACCGCCGGGTCGATCGCTGCTGAGGTGGGAATCTCATTGATTCCGGGTGGCAGCGTCGCGGCAACCGGTCTGAAGACGGCTGGGAAACAGGCGGCTAAGAAGACTGTGCAGGTAACGGCCAAGGAGGCGGCCAAGGTGGCCGCGAAGAATATGGCCATGGGGGCTGCGAAAACAGGTGCTCACCGTGTGGCCGCGCTTCTCCCTGCCGGTGATCAGCAGCTCCAGTTCGAGCTGACGGCAATATTTGGACTGGCCTTGGCCGACATCCACGGGAAAGCCCTGGACCAGGACCAGGCTCATGCCTTGGTCTACGGGCTGACCAACGACCGGGTGAGCCAGGAACAAATTGCCACCATGGCCAAGGACGTGGCGGAGACTTCCCCCGAAGGGGTAGTGGGCGTTGGGCACAAATTCGCGGCCGCCAGCGGTGACTGGTCTCATTGGGCGACAACCTTGGCAGATACCCTGCCCAGCGGCGCCGCGCAGAGCCTCGTCCGGACCATCCAAACGGGTCAGCTGGACACAGTGCGGGAAACCCTGAACGGAAAACAGCAGACGGCGATCGAATATGGAGTGGGTGCACTCACTGGGGGTGTGAGCCGTTTTGTCTTTGGCCGAGACGTCGTCGAGTCCGCCCGTAAAGCATTCCCCGAGGCTCCGGCGGAGTTCCCGGCGCACCTTGCCCTGCAGATGGAGTCATCAGAAGTCGACGACCGAGAGTCCGAGCCCAACCGCGCACTTGCAGCTCTGGAGGAGGCAGCGAAGTCCACAGGAAGCTGGATCTCCGGGACGGCCAGCACTGTCGGAGAAGGAGTCGCTACGGGTGCCTCCGCCGTGGGATCGGGGGTCGCGAGTGCCGCTGCTGCGGTGTCCCGCCCGTTCCGTGCCGTGGACGTTGACGGCGACGGGGTCCCCGACGAGCCGCAGGCCCTCACCGCGGTAAAGGGGCTCGGGGGTGCTATCGCTGGTGCCGCGGACTCGGCCGGCGACAAGCTGGTCCGGGTATTCAAGTCTAGAAAGCGCGGGGCAGGGGCCGCCGAGACACTGCGGCCTGGCAGCGAGGATGCGCTCAAGAAGTGAGAGCTGCCCTGAGGAAGGAGACTTATCAGCCGTTAATCCGTCGCTGTGGTCCATTTCTGAGTGGACGCCGATTGCAAAACCCTTCTGGTGCGGTCAAGGCCTGTCCAACAACAGTGACCTGACTTGGGTGACGAGGCGCACATCCTCTTTGCTTACAAATCGTTCTGTACTTAGCTGCTCCAGTAAGGCGAGTCCGACTCTCCGTCGGCCCTGCTTGACGTCACGGGCCATGTCCATGGCCTTTTCAGCTCTGCTCCACCATTCGGAACGCCTTCCCGACCCCGCCGTTCGGGCGAATAGCAACTGGAGTAAGAGCACCACAAATATCAGCGCCAGAAGGCAGGCGAGTGCCGTGGGGCCAGCCACAACCTGCATCCACTCGGCGTGCCAAGCCTGGTTGTCGACATCGATCCCGCTCACGGTGCTAGTTAATTCCACGACAGGAGCTTAGCCCGCGGGGCCGCTTCCCCTCGCGTTCGCCACCTGGCGCGGTGGTTCTGATGCTGGTGCAGGATTGCTCCGCTCAAACCGACCGCTTTCGCCGCCTACGGCCTGGTCTCACCTCTGTTCTGCACCAGGGCTAGGGCATCGACTCTCGAGAATTCAGGTGCCGGTCTCCGAAACGGAGTCTCCCGCCCCGATAGGTAATTCTTTGGGGCATAGATTCAGGTGGAACAAAGAGATCGACGATATCAACGTTCAGCACTGCCGAGATGTCCCAGAGGCGCTCATAGCCCAGACTCCTTTGGCCCAGTTCAACGTAAAGCACGGTCTTCCGGTCCATGCCTGCGGCATGCCCGAGCTCCTCCTGCGTCAGGCCGCGCTCCAGCCGCAACTCACGTATCCGAGCTCCCACCGCCTTGCGACGCGCACTCCAACGTTCTCGCTGCTCGGTGGAGGACTCACGGGGAACGGGCATCGTTCAATGTCACTAAGATGGGACATCCCCGGAAAAAAGAAGATTATTCAGGTCCTCCAGGAGCTGTCCGGCGATCTTGACCCGACGGGTTCAGCGAAAAAATCGGCAGACCGCCGAGAACTCACCGAAACGCGTTTTCAGTCCCCGTCCTGCCTTGCTACCAAGAGGCGAGGTCCAGGTCGACTCAAGCCCATTCGACGTGATCGTGCGGATGCCCGATGGGAGGCCCGGCAAGGTCGAACTGACGATCATGATCGACAAGGCCACTCGGTCGATCATGGCCACCAGCGTCAAGAAGAAGAACACCGGTACGGACGTTGCCGCGATGCTGGCCGACTCCATGACGCCTCCACCGCTGCGCCCAACGGGGTTACCCGCGATCGACACTTGGCGCCTGGGTCGGATGGAACTACCGTGGGCCAAAAACCTGACCCCCGAGCAAAAGTCCCAGCTCGACACGACCCGCCCGGCCATAGTTGTAAACCGCCTGGTTACTGACAACGGCAAGGATTACAGATCGCATGTGGTCGAGGCGGCCTGCGCGCAGCTCGGGATTGTCCTGACCCGCTCGGCGGTGCGAACTCCCACGGACAAGGCCAACGTGGAGCGGGCGTTCCACACCATCAAAACCAGGTTCGTGATGCTGCTGCCTGGCCAGACGGGCGGCACCGTCGAGGCGCGCGGTCACCACCCGGAACACGAAGATCTTCTCGACGTCGAAGAACTGATTTGGCTCTTCGACGCCTGGGTAGCTCAAGTCTGGCAGAACAGCCCGATGGAAGGGTTGCGTGACCCTCGTCATCCGGCCGCGCCGCCCCTGAGCCCCAATGCGATGTACGCGGCGATGTTCCCCTTCGTCGGGTACGTACCGATGCCTTTGAGCGAGCGCGACTACATCTCGCTAATGCCCGTGGACGAGCGCACCATACAGAAAGACGGCGTGGAGTTTGGTCGGCGGACCTACGACTCTCCCGCCCTAGCGCAACATCGGTCCTCGGGGTTGCTGGGTAAGAAGAAGTACGAGCTCCGTTACCAGCCCAACGACCCCAGCCGAAGCTGGGTTTACATTGATCAGACTGATGAATATGTCGCATGCGACTGGCGCGACCGGCGTGTGGACACGCCTCACTCCCGACGGATGTGGGACTTGGCTGCCCAGGTACGCAGCACTTTCCATCCCCTTGATCCCGACGAGGGCCTCGGTGAAACCATCTCACTGATCGAGCGCGCCCATAAGCAGTGGAAGCAGGAAGCCGCGAAAGCCGAGCGAGCCGAGCTCGCTGAGCACCTCGACAAAGTGCAGGGTCGAACGGCCCGCGAGGGCCGTGCCGCCCTCCGTTCTGTTGACGACGAAACTGGCGCGGCCACCCCCACCAATCCGGAGATCGACCAAGCCGATGATTGGAACCTTGACGACTGGGAACCAGACGAAGCCTTTGGTATCGAAAAGGAGGTCTAAAGCCCGTGAAATACCGTAAACGATTGCGCACCGGCGGCGACCTTTCCCACTATCGTGGGTACCTGACCTGGGCACAGTCCCAGCGTGAAGCTGTCCGCATGCCGCCGAACGATACCCTCGCCGCTATGACGCACCTGCAGCGGCGCGAGTACGACGAGACTCGTCAGATCTACCTGTCGCGCGGCATGACGGTCGCGACCAGGACTGTCAATGACCTCGATGCGACTGTCGTGGAGCAGATGGACACGAACTTTGCCAAGCGCGGCGGCGGCCACGGAATATTCCTCTCGGCGCCGTCCGGTGCTGGCAAGACAACGTCACTACACCGCGTACTCGGCGCGGTGCTCGCCGATCTAAAACAGGACGACCCGGAATTGCTTGAACGGGGAGAGGTTCCTGTTGGATACGTGTGCATCCCGGCACTGGGAACACCGCGCTCCGTCTACCAGGTTCTCGCCGATTACCTTGGCATTGACTACACCGTTGGCGTCACCGAGGCTGAGCTGTCAACAATGGTCCGCAACGGAATCAACCTAACCAGGATGGAGCTCCTGGCGATCGATGAGGTCCAAAACCTCGACAATGCAGCCAACGCCGGATCCGTCGCTGACGCGCTCCGGCGACTCGGCGACGATGTGGACGCCACAATCATCCTGGCCGGTATTGACCTCGAGCACACCTCCATCACGACGGGCCGTCGCGGCGCTCAAATCGCCAACCGGTTTCGACGCGCCGCCGTCTACGACTATGCCGACGATACACAGGAGGATTGGAGGAAACACTGGCTCAGTTTGGTGGGCGGAATGGCCGCAGCTCTGCCACTCCATGCCAGTGACCCACGGGAAATAGTGAAGCTCTCCACGCTGCTGTTCGACATCACTCGAGGCTCGGTAGGCATGCTCAACTCCGCGCTGACCCAGATCGCCCGTCGCAAGATCTCTGAAGGAGACCTCGACAAAGAACAGGTGACTGCCGAGGACCTCGACCGCATAGCACTAACCCTGCAGGCTGAACGCCACCGGGTCCGAGTGACTCCGGGCGCGAAAACCTCGGGCAAGAAGGCCCCGGTTGTCGGGGGACACGGGCGGGGAAGGAACCGAGCTAGTGCCTGAGCCCAGGCCGTCCCTGGCATCGCTATTGGTCCCCGAGCCCGTGCGCGGAGAGACTCCGGCGAGCTTTGCCCGCCGCCTGGAGGACCGCCTAGGTGCTCGCCACGGTACTTACCTCCGCAAGGCTTCCTCTGAACTGCGGAGACTAGGGGTCACCGAGCCGACGATGTCGCAGGAATATGACCAGCTGGCGGACCTCCTCAGGGAACGCTGCGGTCTGGAAGATGACCACTTCGAGCCCGGTCTTTGGGACATGGCCAAGGCCTGGTGCTCATGTCCCCAATGCGGTCCCGTCGGAGAACTTGATCCGCGCCGCGCACATTGGGTTTGTCAAAACCACGGTCTGTGGACGGGCCCAGTCGTCGTCGATACCCATGATCGCCTAGATCCGTCCCTTGCGGGCCAGCTGCACGGGCAGCCGGTGGGAGTGACAGTCATGAACGCAGCGGCCAATCTTGAGCAGCACATCGTGACGCATCCCGAGCTCGTGGGCGAGTGTCTGCGCCGTGCCATTTCAATGAAATCTCACGGCCAGCGCCAAAACTTTGAGCCTGATGATCTGCCGGTCGCTTCCGTATTGGTGGCCGCTGCGCTCGACCCGGTTACCCTGCATGACCTGGCAGCAGCGGCCGACACCAAGGCCGCTCACTCGAGCCTCCAGAGTCGCATCGCGGACGTAGCCTCGGAATGGTTGCACGTTGTGACCGAGGTACAGTTGGTCGAGCTGACCGACCAGGCCTGGTTGCTGCTTCGCCCGACAGTCGCCGCCGCGCGGGTGGCTTCTGGTCAAGACATCCCTGTCGACGAGATGAACCCGGTAGTCGCGTTACCCGTTGGCATGACCGGGTTCGAGTTCAAGGCGGCCCCGGGGGGAGTGGTTCGCGCATTTGAGGACCACTCGCGCCGACGATTCTTGGTGGATTGATCGCTTTGCAGCGCGGACGGCAGGGTATGTGAGGGGCAGCAGCGATTGGACGTTGTTGTGTCCGGCGGGCCATTGTCTCCACGACAGCCAGCACGGGGCTCGGCGCTACCCAGACAATGAGTTTCACTGCCCGGTTTGCGCAGGGTCCCGCGCTGTGGATGGCATCAGTTCGTTGGCCGACACTCACGCTGCCCTTGCCGCCCAATGGGACCAGAAGCGAAATGGCGACCTCACGGCCGGTGCGGTGCTGGGCGGGTCGAATAAAAAGGCCTGGTGGCTGTGTGCTGACGGACACTCCTGGCAAGCAAACGTAGCCAACCGCGCGCTGCTTTGTTCTGGGTGTCCCTACTGCAGCGCCAAAGCTGTACTGCCGAATCATAACGACCTAGCTACGACGCACCCGGACCTCACAAAGTTTTGGGACCCGGTAGTCGAACAGAAGCAGGCGCACCAAGTCTCCGCTGGCAACTCGACTGCCAAGGTACATCTGCGGTGCGTAGCTGGCCACCGGTTCGTTCGCACTCCGGCCAAACTCGTACTGCGCCCGTTCTGCCCGTACTGTGACGGCCGCTCTGTGGCCGAGGGGGAGAATGACCTTGTGACCACTCACGCTTGGGTGGCTTCATGGTGGCACCCATCCAA
Organism: Arthrobacter sp. DNA4; assembly: GCF_024362385.1. NCBI lineage: Bacteria > Bacillati > Actinomycetota > Actinomycetes > Micrococcales > Micrococcaceae > Arthrobacter > Arthrobacter sp. DNA4. The sequence continues at coordinate 2,612,613 of NZ_CP101466.1, read as the reverse complement.
GAACGGCACGCTGGAACCAAGCGACGTGAAGGCTGGCTCTGAAAAACGTGTGTGGTGGGTGTGCCCGGACGGTCACGAGTTCGAGCAAGCCATCGCCTACCGTACCAAGCAGGAAAAACAGCAGTGCCCAGTCGACACCGGTCGCCTCATGGTTACAGGAGAAAATGACCTAGCGACGACGCATCCTGACTTACTTGCTGACTGGGACTATGAACGCAACGACGTCGACCCGACCCAGGTCGTCCCCGGCGTCAGGCAACGCTGGTGGACTTGCTTTCAAGGACATAGCCAGTACGCACAGGTGCGGAACCGCCTCCGTTCGGGAGGGTGCTCGGTTTGTCTGCCTGAGGAGCGCGCCGGCACGCCCGCGAGTGAATTCCGCCGGGGGCGGCAAGGCTGGGACAAGCGGATTGCGCGCCACATTCAGGAAGATTGACGCACCAAGGGAGGCTTGCTCAGTGAACCAGCCGCTGGTCACGTCCTGGCGCCGAAGGTGACGGCATTGAGCCCGGCCGGCGGTTCCGGTCGCCAGCAATAAGGGGACGGAGCGGGTGCTCTGCGGGCCCACGGCCGTGAGGGGCACCTGATGGTCTCCTTCTCGTCAGGGGCGGCGACCCCCGCTCTCCCACCGGCGCTTCTTTGCCACGCTCTCATACCGTTCTTCGGACTGCCTTCAGCCGTCCGCGTCAGTGTTGACTAAGCTGTCAGGGAACTTGAGGAGTGAGATGAACGCGGTCAATCAGGGCGCTATTGGAGGTGTCGCAAATGAAAGTGGTTCAAACCACCGAGCTGTTGGTGCCGCCCTAATTGCGGCATACGGGCTAAACGGGAAAAGCGTTCAATGGTTGGGTGCCGACGCGTGGCCCGTAAGCATTGGATTGGAGACCGACCACGCTGTCGACGACATCGAAGTCTTGCTTAGCGACGGGCGTGCCATACACATACAAGCCAAGAGTAGCTGCGGCCTAGGAAGCGCCTATAAAAAGTCGGCCGCACAGTGGGCTGCGTCCGCTAAGAGCGGGGAAGCCACGTCTGTAAGCAGATTCGTCCTCCTAGTCTCCAATGCGTCTGGTTCACTGAAGCTGCTGCGCGATGCGCTCGATCACTGGCGCGCCGGCACCTCTCTGACGGAAGGTGAAAAAGAGAGCCGCAAAGCTGCCATCGATCTGTTGACAAGCGAGCATGGGCTGAGCCGCCGCAAGGCCAAATATGTAATGAAGAAGGTCTTCGTGGCGGTGATTGATACCGATTCGTCTGGACAGGCGTCCCAACTCGGAGGCGCTCTGTTGGACGCTGGCGTCGTGGCCCCAGAGTCGGGGCCGGCAGCTTTCGCGATCTTGACCAATTTCTTTCATGACCACAGCCGTCAGCGCAAGCAAACAGGTATTGACGACTGGCGTTTGGCCCTACGTGCTGCCCAGCTGCCCGTGCACTCCGATCCGAAAGGAGTGCTCGCGGCCCAGCTCCAGGCGAAGGATGATGAAATCGCGTCCTACCGAAGGAACCTCGCTAAGACTAAGGACGAAGTCAACTTCTTTTCTCTCGATTTTGAGGTCCAAAAGTTCAGCCGCCCTGGTTGCTCTCAAGCGCTGCGGGTACGTGCTCTGCGTGAGTGGACGTCGAACACTAGCCGCAGGCCCGATGCGACCCCCCTGCTGAGCATCACGCGGAGACAGGGACGCTTTGTTCTGGTTGGCGGCCCTGGCGTCGGAAAGTCGTTCAGTTTAGGACAGATAGCCGCAGCATTCGCGGAAGACACCAACGCGCCCCTGCCGTTGCCATTGCGACTTCGTGACGTTTCCACCTCGCTCAGTGTGCTGCCGGTGTCGTCCTCGTGGGGGTTCAGAGAGGTCGCGAGGCATCTGGCCGGGAATAACGAGGTTCTTGAAATTGCATTGCTAGAACGCATGCAACATGGCGATGTCATATACCTCTTTGACGGGCTAGATGAAGTTGTCAGCGATCGATCCAAGGTCGTTAGTTGGTTGGGCGACTTCCTGGAAAACCTCGCAGCGCACACAGACTTGGTTGTATCGAGTAGACATGCGGTGGTTGGAATTGAGGAACTGGACCTTCCGCAATATGAGCTCTTGCCGCCAGATGATCTGGTGGAACTCACCGACGATGTCCTCGTCAAATTCGCGGAAAGCGTCCCGACAAGGGGCGGTGAGCGAACAATATGGCTGCAGTCGCGTCGAGCGTTCATAAAGCATGCCCAGAGCAAGGATAGAGATCTCTGGAATGTTCCTTTACTGGCAATTCTTATGCTAGCCATACTGATCGACCGGGGGCCGGCAGGCGTCCCCAAGTCAAGATCCGAGCTCTTGCGCATGGCAATTGAATCGAGCGTCAGTCGATGGGAGATGCGACGCATCGACGGTATCGAGGCGGGGTTGCCAGACCAGTATCAGCCACAAATTGTCATCGATACGTTTGCCGATATTGCTGGCGTAGTAGCTGATGGAGGTGCATGGGGCGACGCATTCGATGCGGTTGTTGCTCGCCTTCCGCATTGGGGCATACCGGCTCCAGCGGCCCCGTCATGGGCTACTGCGATTCTCCGTTTCTGGGACGAGACCGCTGCAGTTTTCGTCACGTCGTCCGAAGGTGGGAGACTCACGGCGAGATCGCGGTTGTTTACGGAACTGGGAGTCGCGATGCTGCTTGACCGCAACATCACGGCCATGAAGGAATGGGTAGTCGCGAACAAGACAGACGCCGATTCGTATCACGCCATGCGCCTTCTGTGTGGTCTAGATCCGAAGGCGATGGACTGGATGGCTGAGCTCGCGGTGCAGGGAGCATCCGAGCTTCTCGACGTCATTCTCGACGCGGTGGAGGACGGTGCAATCCTCGATCCTTCAATACAGGGCCGGGTACTGGATCGTCATCTGGCTAGGTTGCCCACCCTGCCCCGCAGCGCCAAGACCGAAGACAAGAACGCGGACGATACTGGTATCAAGAAGTTCCTGACCGGGCCAGTGGATGAGGCCTATCGTCTAGCAGTCCGGATAGCCCGATACCCATTATCCGAAGCTCAAGATTCCGCGATAAGGCAATTTGCGCTCGGCCATTTAGACCCCAGGCAAACTTCCGTTGTGCTCGCTGTGAGGGAAATTCAGAGCCCTAGGCATCCGGCCAATTCAGATGAACACTGGCGGGTGATTGCGGACGCACTGCCTCCGGCGCCAGACAGAAGCCGAAAAGACGGATATATAGGGCCGTGGCGAGACATAGATACATCTGGCTTGTACGTCGTAACTAGGTATGCGGCAGAGCAGCTGACCCCAGAGCGTGAAGAGCTGGCACTCCGAGTATTGGCAGCAGCCCATATTGGCCCGATTTACGATGTGGACGAGGTCCGCGCACTTCTCGTAGAGAAGGGATTCCGCGAAAATCTTGCGATGCTGGACCTCCATTTTGGGACTGAACTCTTCGACTCTCTTCCCAAATCATTCAGTACAACGGACCAGCCGCTCAGCCTGCTCAAAGACTGCCTCGGAGAACCGGGCGAAAGCGCTCGCGCAGACCTCTGGCATCTCGACGAGGCTTCCGCTGCATATGATTTGCTGCGCGTCAACGATGTTGCCTTCGGGCAGCTGTATTGGGCGATCGAGAGGTTTCCGGAGCTCAGTGCGGCAATAGCGCGGAAAATAGTGGATGACTCTTCGCTCACTACCAATGAAGTTGCCGCTCAGATCCATGCAGTTTCTACGCTTGGCCGATACGGCAGTACGTTGCTCGACATCCCGTCAGATCGGACACCTCGCGCCCGCTTGTCACCCACGGACGGCTGGGAAGAGCTGGCCATAGCTGCTTGGGGAACGGGTAATGCGTGGCTTGGCCTCCAGGCGTTGACTCTTGCTCTTGATGCCGAAGGCTTTACTGAAAACTCCCTCAACACACTCAAAGCGGCTCTGGGCGGACTTTCTCCGACGGCGCGGCGCCAAATAGGTTTGGTGGTTGAGTATCATCACCCAGGTCAAGCTTGGCTTCTGTCAGATCCGCTAGCACGCGCCGGTGTCTGCCGAGTTCAGTCGGGGATGGCCTGGGCGGCGAAGGACAATGAGACGCTTGTCGAGCTTCTTCAAGATCCGGACCTTTCAGTAAGAAACGAAGCCATCCTGGACAATGCGCTCCCATATGAGTTGGCTGAACTCCTGCGAGCCCCCCTTCCTCGGCCGGAACGCTGGAGTTGCCATGGATGCGGTAGTGCTGTCGGCATCGATGCGGATAAGTGCTCCTGCGGTACCAACCGGCCCGACGACGAGTTGGAAGAGCTAATGTCGGTCTTCAACTAGAGCGCTGCGGTCGCAGGGCGCTAGACGCTGACGAATCCACGGAAATTCTCCTCCTCGAGCCATCGGGGCGGATACTGCTTCGGGAATTGCCCAAGTAGGTCGACTCGCGCTATGAGACGTCGCCGTGGAAAGAACCCAGACATTCCGCGGCTCTGACCCGTGAGCAATTGCTCAGATAGATCGGAACATCACACAGGTTTTTTCTTCGATACGCAGGCCGGCGGCACATTCTGTACTGTGACAGCCGGTTTCAATGGACCCCGCACGCTTTGTGCGGGGTCCATTGCGCTTCCCGGGCGGCACGAACCGATAGCACACGTTGAGCTCACCGCGCGGCGAGGTACTCAGCCAGGCAGTCCTCTCCGAGGGACCGTGGCAGGCGGAAGTAGTCCACTGTGCCTTTGCCCGCTGGCATCATTGAGTTGCGGCCTGGTTGAGTCAGGAGGCGAGCGCGCGCCTGCGGCGGCGAAGGCAACTTCGGTGGCTCCCAGTCCTGGTGCTCACTCTTGTATTTGCGCCCGGAGGGCGAAACCCAGCCGGGCGGCTCATTCTTCGACGCCGCCGTCGGCCGCCACCCGCTGGTGTGCCGCAACCGATGGTGCCTGGGACATGGCTGTCCTAAGTTGCTGATTCCAGTGGTCCCACCCTGGTGCCAGGCGAGCAGATGATCTGCTTCGTTGTCCAAAGAATTGTTGTTGCACCCAGGGAAGGGACACTTGCCGTCCCGCAACCTCATCCACCTCCGCATGGCCTTGGTGAGCCGGTAGCTAGTGCGGCCTATTTCCAGCGGGGCGCCGTCACGGGGATCCACGAGCACGCGGTAAAACGAGTCGGCTCCGTTGGCTACGAGATCCCGTGCCATGGTGGCCGGGATGGGGCCATAACTGTCCAGCATAGCGGGTTCATCGGTGGCACCGAGGAGGGAAAATACCGGGACGGTGACCAGGACTTCGGCGCGGGGAACGGGGATGTCAGCAAGCCCCTTCGACGCGGTACCGGCGTCGTCAGTTCCGGCGGACCCACGGCAGCAACCGGTGCAGCCGCTGCCCCCGCGGAGGGCTGTGGCGGCGAAAAGATCCGCGCGAAGTTGGGTGAGGGTGCGCTCCTCGTTGGGTCCCTGGAGGCCCCGGGCGATGGCGGTGTAGCGGTTCCAGATGGCCGTGGCCTTGTCCGCCGGCAGGTATGCGGACAAGCGTGCCATGCCGTCCTGCTCCGGAGCGAACTCGAGGCACCTCTCCTCCACGCTCTTTGCGTGCCGTTTTTCGATGCTGTCCGGGTGGTTGCGTTCGCGCCAGACCCGGGCCTTGCGCCGGAAGCGGTATGCGGGCATCTCCCCTGCGGGGCAACCGCGGGCAGCGTCCGGCGCGTCCGGGCCGAGGAAGTGGGCCTCCAACGCGGTCGCGGCGTCAGGGTTGAGGGTGGCTGCCTCCTCCACCATGACGCCGGCGTGCTGCCACGACATAGTTCCAGCCTTGAGTGCTTCCAAAGTCCGGGGCAGCGAGGTCGTCAGCGCGTAGGACTGTGCCAGAAGTGCACCGGCGGCGCGGTCGCCGATGGCCAGGAGGCAGCCCACCTCCGCGGCGATGGCCATTTCCTGCGCCTGCACCGTGATGTCTGGGGGAGCGATAGACCGCGCTGACTCCGCGAACGTGGCCACAGCCTCGGCCTTCAGTGCGGCGACACGGGCCTCGGTCCGAGCCGCTCCGGCCAGGATGTCCAGGCATTTGTCGGCCAAGGCGGCCAATGGATCGTTGGCTGCGGGCGCTCCGCACGCGGCTTTGGCTACCTCGCCACGGACAACGGCAAGGGCGGCGTCGATCGCCTCAAATGCCTTTGCCACCGCGTCCCGTCCCATGTACCAATGGTGAAGGGAGGGTCCGACAATGTGAGCGAGTAGTGGACCGCAACGGAAAGTTTTGGCTACTACCCCTGCATAGTCTTTGCCCCCTAGGCTAAGTGAGCAGATGAAAGGGGTGTCGCCCAGTGGCCCTCGTCGGGCGGTCCGGGTCTGCTGTGAAGGCGGCGCCGTTCGGCTACCGTCAAGAGCGGGGCTCGACTTCCAGGACAGGGGACACATGAGCAAGGTGGACATCAAAGGCAAAGGGACGCTGGAGTTGTCCGGTGGAGTCCTTCGCCTGAGCTGGAAGCTGGGGACCTACATAGGCATCGACGTGGCCAACGCCGCCCTCGCGGCCATCACCTCCTTGGCCCAGGGCACCAGGTTGCCGATGCTGGTCGAGATCCAGGGTGTGACCCACTCCGCGGCCGCTCGAAAAGTCTTTCCCGACGCATCCAGCATTTCGCGTATGGCATTGCTGGGTTCCTCTCCCGTTGATCGCGTCATCGCCATGTTCCGCCTCCCCCTGGCGCCGACCGGATTCCCGGTCAGGTATTTCTCGTCCCGGGACAAGGCAATGGCGTGGCTGCTTGAGGACTCAGAGGAGGAAGCCACGGGACCGGGCGACACCGACTGATCGCCGTTCCCATCCAGGCAACTCCCGCGAGGAACGCCTGCAGGCCCGCAGCCGAGGGGCACGGGGCCGGCGGCGGATTGGGGGGCTGCATCCGGTCTCGGGATGCTCCGGCCGCCGGCCCTGGCTCGCTGTGCAGACGCTGCCCCAGCGGCAGGATCTTGACCTCAACGATAGGGCCCGTCACTGAACGGCAACCCACGATGGGCACAAGGTTCGCTCAAGAGTGGCTCTGGCAACACCGCTGGTTTCCGCATGACGGTGGTCAGATAGGATGCGAATTCCACCGACGATAGAAAGACCCCGTGAAGCAGAGTATTTTCGCCCGCGTTGCCCAGCTCGCCAAGGCCAACCTGAACACCCTCCTGGACTCAGCCGAAAATCCGCAGAAGATGTTGGACCAGATGATCCGGGATTACTCGGAGAACATCCGCGAAGCCGAGGCCGCCGCGGCGCAGACGATCGGCAACCTCCGGATGGCCGAAGATGACTATAAGCGGGCAGTGAACGACGCGAATACCTGGGGCAGCAAGGCCGCAGCCGCCTCGCGCAAGGCCGACGAGTTCCGCGCCGCAGGCAACAACGCGGACGCCGACAAGTTTGACGCCCTGGCCAGGCTCGCCCTCGGCCGGCAAATGACCGCCGAATCCACCGCCAAGTCCCAGGCGCCCACATTGGCCGCGCAAAACCAGGTCGTCGACCAGCTGAAGAATGGCCTGGACATGATGCGGGCCAAGCTCCGGGAACTGACCGTAAAGCGCAACGAGCTGGTCAACCGTGCCCGGGTCGCCGCCACCCAGTCCCAGGTCAACGACGCCCTCAAAGCCCTGGGCGGCGGAGACCCGGCATCGGCGATCGGCCGTTACGAGGACAGTGTCCGCCGCCAGGAAGCCACCGTCCTCGGCCAGCAGGAACTTGCTGCCTCCTCCCTTGAAGCCCAGTTCGCCTCCCTGGAAAACCTCGGAGAGCAGACCGAAGTGGAAGCCCGGCTGGCGGCCCTCAAAGCGGGCGACCGTAAGGCCCTCGGCTCACGGGAAGAGTGAGGACAGAGCCGTAGCTGCGGGAAGATTCTGCCCCTAGGATGGCGCCATGAGGAAGTGGGGCGAGATGCATCCCGCGCTCCGTGCCGCTCTGGTTGGTGCAGTCGCCTGCGCCGTCATTCTGGCGGCAGGACTTATCGCCGGGGGAAGCCTCGACGACGCCATCTCCAACGCCGTTTTCTACGCGCTGATGATCGGTGGCGGGGTGTTCTTCCTGACGAAACGGTTCCCGACGACGGCGGAGAAGCTTGATGAACGCGGCAACCTGGTCGTCTTCCTGCGATTCCCCGATTCATCGGCGGGCTCGTTGAGCAGCATTTGGCAGATGGGGATTGCCAGGCCGGGCGATAAGCGGATCGATTTCCAGCCGATCGTCGACGACACGCTGATCCCCACTGGCCGCAGCAAGGCTTTCACCGGGCTTGGAACAACAGGCGTCCCGGTGCGGAAAGCTAACCGCCACGACAATCAACAGGACGTGCCGTCGGACTTCCGGATCCTCACCCTGGACTCAGACGGCGGCGTCATTCAAATTGCAGCCGGCCCGGCTACCCTCCAGAAAATCCAGCACGCCGCCCAGTCCCCGTCCCCGTAGCCTTTGGCTGGCAGATCGCCGGAATCACATCTCCGGAGGAGTGCAGACGTGCCCCTCGGCGTCGATCGGGTATCCGCAGAGCGGGCAGAGGGGTCGCCCGGCGCCCACTACCTCACGCGTGCGCTTGGTGAAGGCGCGGGCCGTGCCCACCGGCATCCGCACCAACAGCATCTCGGATGCCTCGGCCCCGTCCTGGTTCAGGGATTCGTCGTCCGCATCAGCATCGGCGTCGGTGAGGGGGTAGGCCTCAATCACCACCTGCGCCGTCGCTGGGTCCCAGCCCAGGCCCATGGCGCCGGTGCGGAACTGCTCCTCAACAGTTTCAAGCGGATCGTTGTCAACCAGCTCGATGGGCGTGCCGGTGGGAACGCTGAAGGGGTTCCCCTCGAGGGTGATGAGTTGGTCGAGTATTTCGTCGACCTTCTCGGCGAGCAGGGCCGATTGCTGCTTCTCCATGGCGATGCTCACGAGCTGCGCACCGGCGCGTACCTGCAGGTAGAACGTGCGCGCACCCGGAGCTCCGATGGTGCCGATGACGACCCGATCCGGCCAGGCAAACTCGTGAACAAGTGTAGGCATGTGAGTATTTTAGGGGAGACAAGGTCCGCGGTGGGTCTGCCCTGCCGCAGGGGAGTTCACGGAGCACGCAAATGAGCCAGCACCAGCCCGATAGGTATGCTGACGGCGATCACTACCAGCAGGGCCCGGTATCCCCAAAGAGGCCAACCGGACGTTGCGCCCCGACCTTGCACGGTCCGGAACATCAATGCCAGCGCAACAACCAGCAGCGCCCCGCCGGCATCGACAACCCATGGGTTGCCGATTAATGTCCCCCCGATGACTGCAGCGGAGGCGCCGTTCCATGCCACCAGCTCCGCAACGCTTTTCCAGCCGGTAAGGCGTTTCGGCGCCAGGAAGTACTGGGCAATGCCCAAAGCCCCCTGTGCCACTCCTCCGACGAGCACCAGGTACGCAGCTGCCCACGACCCATGTTCAAGATGGAGCGGACCGGTGACTGCCGCAACCAACCCGCCTGCCACAACGCACAACAGCGCGACCGCGCCGAAAGCCACGGCCCCCTTCATAGCGCCTCCCGGCTTCACACGTGACGAGTCGCTCATGCGCTCCAAGCTACTGCACTCCGTCAAAGGGCACGGGGCTGGCTACTCCACCAAGGAGTATGAAGAGCCCGTGGGCGTGCGCTGCAAAAGGCCGAAGTCGACCAAGTAGCGGCGGAGCAGGACGATGTCGTCGGTATAGCTGAGCAGCCGCTCGTTGATTTGCCGCTCCGTCAGCGTTTCGCCAGGTTCGATGATCTCGTTGGCGATCTTTGCCAACAGGGCCCGCCGCTCGGCAACGTTCGCGGGGTATCGCTCGATCCGCCCCAGCCGCATGAATCTGTCCAGCCCAGTCCGCGGCTGCCGGCGTGGCTGCTGGGCCAGCAAGTCGCGGAATATCGAGTCCTGTGCCACCAACTCACCCGATGCGTGCTGTTGAACGAGCCCCGACTCAGTCAGTGCTACGAGGGCCCGTACCCGCCGCTGTTCCTTCAGCTCAGGCAGGACGTCCTTGGCCGCCGCACCCAGCACTATCTGGGCGTATGCAATCCTCGCATCAGCATTGCCCAGTGTTGCCAGCACCCGCCGCCAGTGCGGGCCGTTCATTCCGGTGCCTCCGGCCACGTCGGTTTTCCCCTCTGCCGCTGACTCACGCCCAGGTGTTAGAGTGTGCCGAAAGATCCTAGCCCTGATGCCGTGGTCCCGGGAAGCCGCGGTTCAGTGGATCTGTACCGGTGCCCTGTCCGCAGCGGCTCGATCCGAAGGGACATTCGGCACTGGGACCCGGCAGGCCGTTGTTGCCAGACTTGGGGAATGCGATCCGGCACGCGATTGGTCCCTGTCCTGGTGGCTGCGGCCGCGGCTGTCGTCTATGTCCGCTGGGTTCGCCAATGGCAGCTCACCTGGGGTGCCACGCCGGAAGAGGTTTCCAGGCCACTGCCGGGCGATGACCTCGTGCCCAAGCCGACCTTCAACGCCACCCGTGCCATCACCATCGCCGCACCGCCGGAGAGGGTCTGGCCGTGGCTGGTGCAGGCCGGAGTTACCCGCGGCGGCTGGTACAGCTACGACCTCCTCGATAACCTCGGGCGGCCGAGCGCACGGCGCATCATCCCGGAACTGCAGAACCTGGCGGTGGGCGACATCGTGCCCATGAGTCCCGACGGCAAACACGGCATCCCGGTCCGCGCGATGCAGCCTCCGCGGTCCATGGTCTGGGGCACTCCCGGGGACACCAGCTGGACGTGGCAGCTTGACCCCCTCACGGAAGGCTCAACCCGGCTTGTCAGCCGTATCCGCTCCCGATACCGGTGGCTCTCCCCGACACTGGCCTTCTCCGCGCTTGTGGAGTTCGGTGACATCTGGATGATGCGCAAGATGCTGCTGAACATCCGCGAGCGTGCCGGAACGGCGCAAACCTAGATAGGCTGCCGGGCATGGACGCCGTCATTCCCATCTCCGTGGTCATTCCGACGCGCAATGACGCCAGTGAGTTGAGGGCCTGCCTGGCCCTGCTGGCCGTGCAGACCAGGCCTGCGGACGAGATCATCGTGGTGGACAACGCCAGCACCGATGACACTGCCAACATTTGTGCCGCCGCCGGTGTGCGGCGGTTACCTGTGGATCTGCCGGGCATTCCGGCCACGGCTGCGGCGGGTTTTGATGCGGCGGCAGGCGCAATCATCGCCAGACTGGACACTGACTCGCGGCCGCCGTCGGATTGGCTCGAGCGCATCGAACAGATCCTCCTCGCTTCCGGACCCCTCACCGCCGTTACCGGGCCCGGCGACTTCCATGGTGGAAACTTCTTGGCCCGCCTGACCGGCCGGTGCCTGCTCCTGGGCGGTTACTTCGGACTGATTGGCTTTCTGTTGGGCCATCCTCCCGTCTATGGATCCAACTTCGCGCTTCACCGGGAACTGTGGGCCGGCATCCGGACAACAGTTGTCCGGGACAACGCGCTGGTCCACGACGACTTGGACATCTCCTACCGGCTCCGGCCGGAGATGGATGTCATTTACGATCCCACGCTTCGAGTGGGCGTATCCGCGCGCCCCTTCACCAGTTGGTCCGCGTTCAAACGCCGGCTCGTAATGTCGCTGGTCACGTTTCGCGTCGAATTCCGGTACCAGCCACCCCTGCGCCGCCGACGCGAACATTCCCGCCGGTAGCGGTAGCATCCGCGGGTAATCTTTCACCCTTCCTCTGCCTTGGCATAAAGGGCCAGGAGGTCCCGGCTGAGCTCATGCGGCGACGTTTCGCATGGACTGTGCCCACCCCTGTAGACCCCGATCCGGGCCCGGATGGACTGCGCGAACAGGCGGTGAAGCTGGAGCGGCCACAGGTCGTGTTCCCCGACCGCCACGAACTTGGTCAAGGGCGCCTCGGCGAGTCGTTGCCGAAGGTCCGGAACGTTCTGCATCAGTGTGTAGATGTCGCGCACGGACTCGCGGCGCGTGAAGCGGAAACGGTAGTCCACGAACCGTTGCCTTCCCGCTGGTACGTGGGCCACCCTGCCGCTGCGGATGCCCCAGATCAGCAGGGCAGCGACGGCCCGGCCATTTACCCACGTGCTGAACCGGCCAATGCGGCTGACGCCCCTGAAGCTGTGGCCCGGCTCCGGCGGGCAGCTGAGCAGGGTAAGGGACCTGAAGAGCTCGGGCCGCTCCACATAGGCCAGCTGGGCTATGATGCCCGCGAAGGAGTAAGCCACAACATGGACAGGGGCAGTGGCCGTTTCAAGGACCGCCAGGAAGTCGTCCACGAAGAGCCGGTAGTCATAGTGCTTTCTGGGCGGCACCAGCCTCTCCGGGCCCGCTGCTGCGGACTGGTACTGGCCCGCCAGGTCATAGCTCAGGGTGAAGTAGCCGGCGTTGGCGAGGTCGGGCATCATGAGTGAAAAATCCTCTTTGGACCCCGTGGCGCCGGGAACCAGAACAACGCCGGGATCACCGGGGTCGCCCAGCGCCATGGCGGCCAGTTGGCCACTGGGAACGTCGATGCTGCAGTGGACCGCGCCGGGAGGCGGCACGAACCAGTCCACGTCACCGAGCTCCGCATCCAGCCTCGCGGCGGCATCCACGCGGGCGGAACCAAACTCGTCAAGGTTGACCCCGCAGTCTTCTTGATCCGGCTCCGGCATGGTCCAAACATAGTCCAGCCCGTTGACCTTCGTCAGGACCGGGAGGAAGCGGCGGTCAGTCAGGCAACATCACGGACGAATGCGTGCAGGCGCCGGTACACCTCCTGGGATTCCGGGTAGCGGTAATCCTGTTGCCACGTGTGCTCAGTGTTAGCGCTGTTCCAGGGGTAGATCAGGGTATCCACGGGAATGCCGTGCTGCTGAAGCCGGTCGATGAAGTTCAAGTTCGCCTGGTAGAAGTAATCCCGCTCGGAGGTGGTGACGAGCACGGGGGGATGGCTCCCGTCCAGCCATTCGATCGGGGACAGGAAGCCGGCGGCAACCCTTAGCGGCGCACTGGTCGTGCGGGTCGGCGACGGCCCGTGGCTGCCGCCTTCGGACGGAGCCGTTGCCTCCGGATCCGCTGCCGACGCCGCGGCAGGGAGGAGCATACGGACGAAATTGAGGCTGAGGACAAACCCGGCCTCAAAGAAAACCGAGAAATCCACTGCACTGCAGTGTTGAACAAGCCCTTTCAGATGCGCGGCGGGAACAGCGGGCCGCAGGGAGTAGTGCGCCGCCAATTCGGGGCGCAGGCTGGCAGCGGTCAGCAAAGCAGCGATCTGGCCGCCGGCTGAGTCCCCTCCCAGCACCAGGCGCCCGGGATCCCCGCCGTATCCCTCGATGTTGGCGGCGACCCACGCGACGGCGGCGTTGGCATCCTCAAGCACGTGTCCCATGTGGAACCTGGGTGCGTGCCGGTAGTTGACGTTGACCACCACCATCCCGCCCAGCACCTGGTTGGCGCAGTACTTGGTCAGCGCTGCCTTGTCACCGGACGTCCAGCCTCCGCCGTGGAAGTACACGTAAACGGGAAGCAGTCGGCCGGTCACGTCCCCTCGGCTACCACGTCCCCTCCGCCGCAGACCGGGGTGCCGGGTTTAGCGGCGCCAGTATGTCGAGGCGGTGGGAACGGAGGCCATCGCCCACGTAGTCAATGTCGTGCGTGTAAGCCACCGCAGTGATTGGGTCCGTATTGAACCGCGCCTGCTCGCGGGCGCTGACCGAGCGCATCAAGAGGCGCCACGCCCACACGGGTACGCGGCGCATTACACTGCGGGCTTTCCGCGCAAAGGGCAACGCCCCGGCGGAACGGGCGGCCAACGTCATCCCTGCAATTTTACCGCCAGCTCATGGAACCTACGCCTGGCCGCCATCGAGGATCCGCCGTGCATCCTCCTGCGCCCGGAGTGCCACCTCCGTGACCACCTCACCCTTCACATGGCTTACCGCGGAGATGATGCTTCGGAGTTCGGTCACGGTCAGCGGCGGGCTTGCGCTGTGCGCCACGGCATGGCAGTTGTGGCAGAGCGGAACGAGGTCGGCAATGGGGTCAAGCTGATAAGGGCCGTCAAGCATCGCTGGGGGAGCCAGGTGGTGGACGCCCATCACCCCTGTCCCCGCCCCGCCGTAGACGGACTCGAATGAGAAGCCGCAGGAGGCGCACGACGTGCCATGGAAGGCCAGGCAGGCCCGGCGCGCATCGGCATCCCGCTCGTAGCGGTTCACCTGGATGGTGCTGACGGCGTCCGGCGGGAAGGTTCCGCCCGCCACCTGCGCAGGGTCCGCCGTCGACGGCCCGTGGTCCCGCCACAGCCGGCGCAGTACAGGCACGGACGACGGCGGCAGGGTCACCACGGACGGGTCCTTCAGGCTGGCGCGCAGGCCGTTGGGGAGGGCGCCGACCAGGATGCCGGGACGGATCTGCTCGCCGAGCGGCAGGAGTGAATCCAAAGCCAGCGCGAAGAACCAGCCAAGGGAGACGGCCTCCACACCGGCGGCAGCCTGGTACGGCTCGGACGTCACGAACCCGTGGCCGATCAGGCCGCTCGCGGCGTCATTGCTTCCCTCCAGGAGGAGCCAGGCCTCGGTTCCCGGACTGACGTCAGGACGGAAGCCGGTGTGCCAGCGGTCCAGGAAGGTTCCGGACCCGGATACCTGCGCGACGGCGGCACGGTAGTTCCAGCGACGCAGCGTGTCGGCGTCGCAGCGGAGAATTACTGCAGCCACTGTCCATCAAACCCCGCCACGCGTCGTCGACCCCCAAGCCCTGAAGGCGGGTTAGATCGGTTCCTTGGCCAGTGCCTTGGTCTTTGCGGGCGTCTCGCGCCCCAGGCGTTCATCCAGGGTGACGCGCAGCCGTGCGGCGGCAACCTGGACACGGTGCTCGGCAGGTGAGGCCTTTTTCGTGGCGGGCTTGGCAGCGCTGTTCCGGGGAGCGTGGACAAACCGGTGTTCAGGCGACGTTGCGCTCATGGTCCAACCTCCTTGGTACTGTCTTCATCCGTCGTTCCATTCTCGCCTAAGTTGCCCCGGTCGTCCACGAAGGCCGATTCCTGCCCGGAGCCGGCGTCAGGCTCAGGCTCATCGCCGTTCTCGTCTCCGGACACGCTCTTCCAGGCGATGTCGAACAGCTCGAGCTCCTCGTTGCGGGCCAGTTCGCTCCGGGCCAGGACTTCCAGGGTCGCCAGCCCCAGCGCCTTGGTCCCTTCATCGGGATCGAGTGCCCGGTCCAGCGCCCACTGGGTCCGTCGCCACCACTCGGCCCGGCTGTCCGACTCGGTCTTTTGCTGAAGGGCGTTGGCGTCGGCCTCGCGCTTCTGCTCCAGCGCTGTTTTGTCGGCCGCCGTGCGCTGCTTGAGCGTGCGCCAGTTGATGTAAAAGGCCAGCAACGCGGCGATGAGGACCGCCAGGGGTCCGAGGCCGGCCAGGATGACCCACCAGTCCGCCGGGCCGGAATGGACCACGACATCCAACGGGCCGGGGGAGGGAACAGGGGTCACCCGACCAGCTTAGGCCGCAGCGCGGCCGGCAGCCGGGCCGACACCCGCAGTCCGCTGCATCAGCCGCCGTGCCGTGAAATGAGGACAGGTCCGCGGGCGTGGTGCAAAACGGCGTGTGCAGTTGAGCCGATGGTCTCCCTGAGGATGCCGCGGCCCTGGGAACCAACCACAACCATCCTGGCTTCCCCTGCGGCTTTGAGGATGGCGTGGGGGACCGAGGTGTCCGCAAGCACTTCACCGTCCACCCGCACAAGGGGCGCTTTGGCAGTTGCGCGGTTCACTGCCGACGCCAGGATTTCCTGGGCTTCAGCGGCGGCGCCCTGTCCTTCAGGCAGTTGATAGCCTGCGGGCTCGTGCCGGACGTGGACCACCTTGAGGGGTGCCTGCCATGCCGACGCCAGGCCGCATGCATCATCCAGTGCTCCCGGGGAACCCGAGGCATCGACGGCAACGACGACGGGACCGTCCGGGTGGAGCTCCGGCCGGATCACGGCAACAGGGCAGGTGGCGGTGGCTGCCAGTTCCAGGCTCACGGAGCCCACCAGG
This sequence comes from Arthrobacter sp. DNA4, assembly GCF_024362385.1. Taxonomy (NCBI): domain Bacteria; kingdom Bacillati; phylum Actinomycetota; class Actinomycetes; order Micrococcales; family Micrococcaceae; genus Arthrobacter; species Arthrobacter sp. DNA4. The sequence goes on along the minus strand of NZ_CP101466.1, from coordinate 2,596,638 downwards.
AGGCCAAGGAAGCCGCCCAGGCCGCGGCTGCCCACCACGAGCATCCGTTCACCTGCGGAAATTTCGGCCAGATGCTGCGCCGGCAATCCGTGCAGCAGGGTGCTCCTGACCTGAAGCCCGGGTACCTCCGCGGTGGCCACCGCCACGCCGTCCTCGAGGATGGACCTGGCCGACTGTTCCAGGCCGCTACCAGACACGCCAGGGACCGGACCGAGGTGCCGGGTCAGCAGCGGCCACAGCGAACAGTGCACCACACGGAGGGAGCGGTTGGTGGCGTGTGCGCAGCGCGCCGCCCAGCGGACGGCGGCGGCAGCCTCATCCGACCCGTCATAACCGGCCACAATGGACCCTGACTCCTGCGTCACGTCTCAGCGCTCCTGACCGCCATGATCTTCACCGGCGGGACCTTCGGCCCTTTGGCCGGCCTGCTCCTTGGTTTCATCCTGATTCTAGGCAGTGGGGAGGGACATGGGCAGCATGGTGCGCCGGATCGTGTTGATGGTGCTCGCCCTGGCTGCCCTGCTGGTGGGGGCGGCGGCGCCGGGCACCGCTGTGGTGCCGGCAGCCGTCATTGTGGAGGACACGGCAGGGGTGCTCGACCAGAACACCCTGGTGCCCGCCGTCGAACGGATCCAGTTCTACGAGCCCACCCGCGTTGCCGTCTTCACTTACAACGGCAAGGCGGAGGACAACCTCAATGAAGAGGTCCTGAAATTCGCGCGGTCCAGGCATCCGGAGTGGATCAGCCCGGACGGCCAAAAATGGGCTGACGGACTGTTCATCTTCGCGCTCGACCCCGTGGGCCGGCATGTGGGGACGTACATGGGCGAGGACCGGAAGGTGTCGCTCGAGCAGCGCAGCGACATCCAGGACGCGTCCAAGGAACTTTTCCGCGACGCCCAGTGGACGGACGGCACCGTGGCCGGCATCAGCCGCGGCGCAGAGCTCATCAACCAGCCCTGGTACCGCTCCGCGGCCTTCCTGGTTACCGCCTGGGTCACCGCGGGAACCGCGGCCCTGGGCGCGGCCGCATGGCTGATTGTCCGTGCCGTGACCAGGACCGGATGCCGAAAGCAGATTGAACGCGGGGATCGCAGCTACTCCAACGTCAGCATGGACCTGGACGTCACGGAACTGAATGCCGGCACCATTCCCGAATCATCCCGCTACGGCAGCCAGGTCCTGGAGAAACACCGCACGTTCCTTAGCCGCTATGCCGCCGTTACGCAGCTTTCCAACCAGGTGCACGCACTGGGCAGGCGGGCCTTGAGCAGCCGGAAGAACCTCAAGCTTGCCCGGCAGTTCGCGGACAGTGCCGCCGAGCTGGATGCCCTGGATGACGTCATCGCGGACAGCAACGCCTTCCTGAACCGCGCCGACACCTGGCCCACTGCCTGGGACCGGCAGTTGGCCCCGTTCCGCAAGGACCTGGCCGGATTGGAGCAGCTCCTGGCCAAACGCCACGGGCAGGGGGACTCGGCAACGGCTGCGGCACTGCGGTCCTTCCGCGACGAAAGCCTGCGGGAGATTGAGCGGTGGACCGCTGAACTGGCCGACCGGCGGATTAGCCCGGAAGAGGCCCTGGACCGTCTCTATGCGGCGCGTTCCCGGCTCTCGGAGCTGTTGGAGAACCATGCCGAAACGGTCATCCAGGGATTTGCCAGGAATGACCGCGAGGCACGCCTGATGCGCGAACAAATGGAGACGGCCCATGAGGGCACGGACCACCGCAGGCAGCGGACTTACGAACCGAGCATCCTTGGCACGGTGTACCCGTCCTACACGTTCTTCTCCGTGGCCACGTTCAACTCCGGCTTCAATACCGGGGTCAGCAGCGTCAATTCCGCCAGGGGCGGCGGCAGCACCACCGGATACGGCAGCAGCGGCGGCAGCTTTTCCGGCTCCGGCAGCTCATCAGGCTTCTAGCGCAGCGGGCGCACACGGCGCTGCGGACACAGCAGTGGGGCCCGTCGTTGGACGTGCCCCACTGGCTGAATGCATGGCCTGGACGGCGGGTTCCGCCGTCGGCCTTTACAGCCCGGACCTAGGCGGCGCCGAGGGAGTTGAGTCTGCGGGTCCCGCGGCGGACGGTGTAGTGCGGGTGCTGCGGGGGAGCGAGGAGAACGTTCGGCGGCGGCGGCGCTACGTCCTGGATCAGGCCGGTGCCTGCACATTCCCGTACCTCCTCGATGGCGGCGGCCGCCGCATGCTTGTCCGTGAACTGTCCGGAAACCGCCAGCACATGTCCATCGGGCATCACAAGCCGGAACCGAATCTGTGAATCATCATCGACAAACAGTTCGAACGTACCTGCCATAAGCCTTGTTCTCCTCAATCGTCCTGCCTCCAGTGGTGAGGCTGCATGCCATGCCGGAAACGGCACGGCAAAACCCAGGGCGCACTACCCCATCGTGGTGCGCCTTTCGACCTAAACCACCATCTCAGAGGCCACCTCCCCACTTTTAGGGACCAAGGTCCCTGATCGCAGGTGCCCGGGGGAGTCAGGCCGCTACGCGCGACAAACGGATCAACGCAACTCCGGTGGCAATGAACCACACCCACAGCAAAATGCCGTACCCCCAATAGAAGCCGGGAGCTGCGTGGCGAAGGAGCTCGCTGACCACCCCCAGTGCGCCAGTGGCAATGCCCAGCCACGCCAGGTACCGCGGGAAGGTTGCCTTGCCGGACGTGAGCATGGCCAGTCCCATCAGCAGGATCCCAAGGGCGGAGAGGACGCCGACGATGGCCGGGGTGTTGTTTTCGGCGATGATGGCTTCGGCGGCGGTGGCATAGGTCCTGCGTTCCTCCTCGGTCCCGGCGGCCACGAAGCGGTCGCTGAGATAGACCAGGTTGAGGGAGCCGCGGCTGCTGACCGGAACGGCAAGCAGCAGCGCCCAAGGGAGGGCGCCGACGACCAGCGCCATCAGGGGCAAGCTCTTCCGGAAGGCCGAGAGGGCAACGAAGAGGGCAGTAAAAACAAGGACCGGGAAGATGTTCGGGAGGATCCACAGGATTTGCTCGGCCACATAGCCCGCCTTGTTCGACGCAATGAAGTCAAGGGTGGCGGCTCCGCCGTGAACGGGAGGGGGAGCCATGAAGTCGAGCACCAGGGCCGCTATCAGCAGAAGCACAAACAGGATGGACGACGCGCCCGCCACAAGGTAGAGGAGCTTCCAGCCGTGGTGGTCGCCGGCCTGGACGGCAGCACCGGCGGCCCCTGGCGTGCGCCGGACGCCCGGACTGCCAGTCATGAGGGACGGTTCCTGGTCATGCCCCGACTCTGCTACCCGACCCGCGGGCCGGATAGTGCCTTTGGGCCCGACCGGGCTTCAGGTTCTTCCGTGTTCCGTGACCAAGGACCCTTGGCCCTGCAGCGGGGTCTGGGAAGCTTGCTGAATTGAACCATGGTCCCGCACCAGGAGGCAGAGATGGCGACAAATGGCCCCCATTCAGGCCACGGCACGGAGGAGCGGCTGCGAATAGAGCTGGAGGATGCTGCATCCGTGAAATGGTGGGCGCGGATCCTGTACACACTTGGCTCACAGTACGGGCGGACACAGCTGCGGTTCGTGGGAAAGGCGGAGGACGGCCGGCGGCTCTATACCGGCGATACGTTCCCTGGGCCGCCCCTGAACCGAACGCCTCCCGAGGAGGCGTGGGCACCTGGCCTGGAGGCGAGCCTTACCCGGCTGCGGCAGGAGATCGTCCGGGACGGATGGTTGGAAACCAGCCGCGGCACGCAGCCTTGGGATGTGACCTACAGCCGTCGCCGGGGGTCCTGACCGCTGTGCTTGGCGGTAACCGGGGGTTTCCATGGTAGCCACGATTCCGGCCGGTTCTGGTTCGCCTGATCCGGGCCGGTTCTGGTTCGCCTGATCCGGGCCTCAGGCGACCGGCCAGACCACCCTTGTTTGCCAGGTGGCAGGGTCCGGTTGCTGTTCCGGATCGGTCAGGTAGTACTCCCACATGGAGTCCGCAGGGGAAGCGCCGTCGGCTTCAATGCTCTTCCTGATCGCATCGTACGTGGTGCCCAGGGTGTCGTAGGGGCCGGTGTGGATGGCTTCGAAGGCATCCGTATCGGGAAGCGTGCTGCTGGCCACCTCACCGGTGCCGTGGAAATTTCCGGCGACGGGGAACCCGGCTTCAACGTCCACCGTTTCGCCCGGCATGCCGTGGTACAGCGCAAACGGCGGGCCGGCCGGGCTGGCGCCCTGCATCTGGACCGCGGCCATGACGGCACCAAAGGCCCGGCCGAAGAAACCGGTCAGTGCGTCCATGGGAACACGTTCGCGGACCACGGCGACGGGTTGTTCGGTGATGTGGATCTTTTGCGGCTGCTGGCCATTTTCAGTCATGCCATCAGCCTTGCCATCCGCGCTGGGAAGTGACAGGGCCATAGGGCCCTGGGGCCCACCCCTGATCAGCCGGCCGCCTCGTACGCTTCAAGCATCCAGCCGCGGACCTCGGGATCGAGCTGCCTGCCGTCTGTGAGCTCCAGGTGGTGCATCCAGGTTCCGGGTGCCGGTTGGACGACCTGCTTGAAGCGCGGTGAGTCCAAGGTGCGGGGCAAGGCAAGGGACAGCACCAGTGGAACCGCGGATTTGACGTAGACCCCCGGCCGCCAGAGGTAGGCGTACCCGCGGCGCCGGCGAAAAGAGACCTGGCTCTTGCTGACCCGGACCTCATGGGGACCCAGTTCCGATGCCATCCGTTCCGCAGCCTGGTAAAGCCCCAGGGCCGCCGGGTCGCCGTCGAAAAACCGCTCCACCGTCCAAGGCGCAGCATTCATGGTGGGCTCCGGGTGTGCGTAAGGATCAGGGTGCCTTCAACTCTCTCCCGGGACCCGGCACCGGGGGAGTGCCAAAAGTCATGCCGTAGGGGTGGGCGGGGCCAAATGCCCTACCCCGGTTGACAGGATCAGGGTAGGTTCGGCTCTATGTGCGATGACCGTTTCCATCCCGTGTCGAAGTGTCACGGATGAGGAAGCAGGCCGCCCCGTCTGCGGGAACCGGTGGGAGTGCCGGCAGCTTTGACGACGAGGAACCTGCCGGCTCGCCCGTCGAAAAGGCCCGGGGCTTCGTCAGGCGGTATCCCGTCGTCGCCCTGACCTTCCTGGTGCTCGTGGCCAGTTTGGTGCTGCTGCAGTTCAATCTGGGACTTCAGGTCCGCGTGCTCGCGTCCGCCTACGCGGCCGTCATTGTGGTGGTACGGGCGGCCGGAATGGTCCGGTCGTTGCGGGAGGGGCGCTGGGGGATCGACCTCCTGGCCCTGATGGCGATCGCCAGCACGGTGGTGGTGGGCGAGTATCTCGCCGCGCTGGTGGTGATCCTGATGCTCACGGGCGGCGAAGCGCTGGAAAACTTTGCCCAGGGACGTGCGGCGCGTGAACTGCGGTCTCTGCTGGACCGGGCCCCGCGTTTTGCCCACCGTGAAGGGGCTGGTGCTGTACTCGAGGAGACGCCAATCGGTGATGTGGCCCCGGGCGACGTTCTGGTGGTCCGGCCTTCGGAGCTGGTACCTGTTGACGGCGAACTGCTGTCCGATTCCGCCAGCCTCGACGAATCATCGCTCACCGGCGAAAGCCTGCCGGTGGAACACACTAGGGGGCAAACGCTGCTCAGTGGCGCGGTGAACGGAGTAGCCGCCATCCGCATGCGTGCAACGGCGAGCGCGGCCGATTCCCAATACAGCCGGATCATCGCCTTGGTGGAGAAGGCGTCCAACAGCCGCGCGCCGGTGGTCCGCCTGGCGGACCGCTACGCCGTTCCCTTCACCGTCCTGGCGCTGGCGATGGCCGGAACAGCCTGGTTCCTGTCCGGCGAGCCGCTCCGTTTCGCCCAGGTCCTGGTGGTGGCAACGCCCTGCCCGCTCCTCATCGCCGCTCCGGTGGCCTTTCTTGCCGGCACGAGCCAGGCCGCCCACAAAGGCATCATCATCAAGAACACCCGGACCCTCGAGCAACTTGCAAAGGCACAAACAGCGGTCTTCGACAAGACCGGCACGCTCACGTCAGGGCGCCCCGTCCTGGACGAGATCCAGCTGGCGCCGGGCTACGGCGAAGCCCTGGGGAGCCGAAGGATCCTGCAGTTGGCTGCCTCCGCTGAGCAGTACTCCTCGCACGTGCTCGCAGGCTCCGTGATTGAAGCCGCCAAGGCCGCCGGCCTTGGACTGGTGACGGTGCAACAGGCGACGGAGAGCGCTACCCACGGCGTGGACGCCGTCTGCGACGGGCAGCGGGTGGTGGTGGGGAAAGCAGGCCTGGTGCGGAGTTCATCAACCGGATTCCGGGAGGCAGCCGTGCGCAGCGGCCAGCTGGCTGTCCACGTGGCGGTGGACGGCGAGTACGCCGGTGCACTGATCATGAAGGACCCGTTGCGCCGCAATGCCGTGGACACCCTGGCCCGCCTGAACAGCCTGGGTGTCCGGAACACCATGCTCCTGACCGGTGATGCCCACGCTACGGCTGCACACATCGCCGAGGAAGCGGGAATCGGCCGGGTCCAGGCCGAATGCCTTCCCGAGGACAAGGTCAACACGGTGGCCGGCATCCAGGAACGGCCCGTCCTGATGGTGGGCGACGGCGTCAATGATGCCCCCGTCCTTGCAGCGGCAGACGTGGGAATCGCAATGGGCGCCAAGGGTGCCACCGCGGCCAGTGAATCGGCGGACGTTGTGATCATGCTCGACGACGTGTCCAAGGTGGCCCAGGCCGTGGCCATCGGAAAACGGACAGTGGCGGTGGCTTTGGCGAGTATCTGGACCGGGATAGGACTCAGCCTGGTCCTGATGGCCATAGCCATGACGGGATACATTCCCGCCGTCGCCGGCGCCCTCCTGCAGGAGCTCGTGGACCTGGCCACCATCCTGAACGGGCTGAGGGCATTGCATGGGGCTGACCGGAAAAGCGGGGTTGACCGAAAACCGGCAGCGCAGCCAAGGGCAGTTGCTTCCGGCTGAGCCAGCCAGGGACGGGGGCCGGCCGGCATGACTTTCGGCCCTTCCCTCCGCAACCCGGGGCCGGGATCGTGGTGTCCATGAACGCAGAAACAGGGGCGAAGCCCGTCATCGTGGGTGTGGACGGTTCTGAATACTCCTCCGCAGCCCTCCGTTACGCGGGCACGCTGGCAGCCCGCCTGGGCACCCGGCTCGAAGTCATCTCATGCGTCGGGATGCCGGACTACCTGGTCATGTCCCGCCTTGAAGGGGCGGACCGGCAGTTCACCGCCAGGCTCGAGGATGCTGCAGGGCGGCTGGTCGAGGATGCCCTGGGCCGGGCCTTTTCGGGGGAGCGGCCGGAGAACATCGATGTGACCGTCAAGTTCGGGCCGCCGGCGAAGGTGCTGGTGGAGGAGAGCGGGCGGGCGCAGATGCTGGTGGTCGGACGGCATGGCGAGGGCGGGCTGCTTAAGTCGTCGATGGGCTCGGTCAGCAGGGCTTGCGCGGCCCACTCCAAGTGCCCGGTGCTGTTGGTGGGGCAGGAGGCGGACGCTGTGTGAGGACCGCTGAGGGCCTGAGCTCTGAACGGGCCGCGCAGCTCCTGGAGCAGACTGGCCCCAACCAGCTGCCCGGGGAAAAACCGGTCCCGCAATGGCGGAAGCTGTGGGGGGAGATGACGCACTTCTTCGCCCTCATGCTGTGGTGCGCTGCCGGCCTGGCCTTCATCGCGGACATGCCGCAGCTCGCGGTGGCGATCGTCGTCGTCGTGATAGTCAACGGAGTGTTCGCCCACATCCAGCAGGAACGTGCCCAGCATGCGGCGGCCAAGCTGCGCGGATTGCTGCCCGCCGACGTGATGGTCCGGCGCGATGGCAGGGCGCGCAAAGTCCACGCGAGCGAGCTGGTGACCGGCGACGTGGTGCTGCTCAACGCCGGTGACCGGGTTCCCGCCGACGTCGTCCTTCTCTCAGCATCCGCCTGCGCCGTGGATGAGTCCATGTTGACCGGGGAGAGCGAGCCGGTCCCGAAAGCCGGCGGCGACTCCGCGTGGGGCGGAACCTTCCTGGTCAATGGCGACGCCGAGGCAGCGGTCTCCGCAACCGGCGGTGACACCCGCCTGGCGGGGATAGCGGCCCTGACCAGCGGTGCTATTCCTCCACCCACTCCGCTGTCGCTGGAGCTGCGCAGGATAGTGCGGGTCATCGCCGTGGTGGCGCTTGGCATTGCCGCTCTCTTTTTCCTGGTATCGCTGTTGGTGGGGTTTCAGTGGCGCGATTCGTTCCTGTTCGCCATTGGAGTTGCGGTTGCCCTGGTCCCGGAAGGCCTTCTGCCCACCGTTACGTTGTCCTTGGCCATGGGGGCGCAGCGGATGGCCTCCCGCAATGCCCTGATCCGCAACCTGGAGGCCGTGGAAACCCTGGGCTCCACGACCTTCATTTGCACGGACAAGACCGGGACCCTGACGCAGAACCGGATGAACGCCGTCGAGGTCTATACCACCGAAGGGTCCGTCCTGGTGACAGGTGAGGGCTATGCCCCGGAAGCGGAAATCAAGGGGCAGGGGCTGCTAAGGGCTGCTGACGCGGCGCTGGCGGCGCGTGCCGCGTCGCAGGGCCGGGCTGAACTGCACGGCGGACAATGGCGTGCCCGCGGCGACCCGATGGAAGCCGCACTGGACGTCCTCGCGCGGAGGCTGACTGGCACCGGGACCGAACCGGCCCTTACGCGCCGGTTGCCGTTCGACCCCGTGCGCCGGCGCGAATCCGTGATCGCCGGGCCGCACCTGTTCTGCAAAGGCGCCCCGGAAACCGTGCTTCCCCTCTGCGAGTTTGTGCCCCCGGCGGTCAAGGACCAAGTGGAGGAGATGGCTTCCCGGGGACTACGGGTGATCGCGGTGGCGCGGCGGGGGCTCGACGGTCCACCCCGTCCATGGCAGACCGCTCCCGCCGCTGACCTTGAATCGGGCATGGAGCTGTTGGGCTTGATCGGACTCCATGACCCGCCGCGGCCGGACGTCAGCGAAGTCATCCGAACGGCCCGCCGGGCGGGCCTGAAAATCGCCATGATCACCGGCGACCATCCCGCCACGGCGGCCGCAATTGCCCGGCAGATCGGTCTGATCGGAGCTCCCGAATGCGTGGTGGAGGGCGCGGACCTTCCGGATGACGGGCAGATGCTTGGAGCGCTCCTGGACCGCGACGGCATCGTGGTCAGCAGGGTATCGCCGGAACAGAAGCTTCGGGTGGCGAAGGCGCTGCAGGCCCGGGGCCATGTCGTGGCTATGACCGGCGACGGCGTCAATGACGGCCCCGCCCTTCGTGAGGCCGATATCGGCGTGGCCATGGGCCTGAGCGGAACCGACGTCGCGCGGGAGGCATCCGACCTGGTCCTGCTGGACGACCATTTCGCCACCATCGTGGCGGCCATCGAACAAGGCAGGGCAACCTATGCGAATATCCACCGGTTCCTCACTTACCACCTCACCGACAATGTGGCGGAACTTACTCCCTTTGTGATTTGGGCGCTTTCCACCGGCCAGTTCCCCCTTGCCCTGGGCGTCCTGCAGATCCTGGCCCTGGACATCGGGACGGACCTGCTGCCGGCGCTGGCCCTCGGAGCCGAACGGCCAGGGCAACGCATCCTGGCCAGGGCCCCCGAGCGCCGCCACCTGATGGACCGGCAACTGATGATCCGGGTATTCGCCGTCCTCGGTCCCGTGGAGGCGTTTATGGAGATGTCAGCATTTTCGGCCGTCCTTTTTGCGGGTGGCTGGAGCCGGGGACAGGTCCCGGACACAGGGCTCCTGATGGCTGCCTCCGGTGCCGCCTTCACCGCCGTCGTCCTGGGGCAGCTCGCCAACGCTTTTGCCTGCCGCAGTGCCAGCCTGCCGCCCTGGACACTGGGGTGGGGCACCAACAAGCTCCTGGTGTGGGCCGTGCTGGCTGAACTGGCCATCCTGGCGGTGTGCCTGTTCGTGCCCTACCTCGCCGAATTGCTGGGCCAGGCACCACCTGCCCCGATAGGATTCCAGATCGCACTCCTCGCGGTCCCGGCCGTTCTCGTCGCTGACTGGATCCACAAAGCGGCCCGGAGGCGGCTGCGGCGGAGCTAGGACCAAAGACTCTGCCTGGCCCGTTGGCCGGAGGCCACAATCGAGCCATGACTGCCGCCGCAGAAACCTTCCTGGCCGACATCAGCGTCAAGTGGATCGAAGATACAGGAATCGCGGACATCCCCTCCGTGGGAGGCAAGAATGCGTCCCTTGGGGAGCTGAGCCGGGCACTGAAATCCGCCGGCGTCAGGGTTCCCGAAGGCTTCGCCACCACGGCCGCCGCCTACCGCGCCTTCCTTGCTGCCAATAACCTGGAGCCCCGGATCAAGCAGTACATGGAGGAACAGCGCGCGGGGACCATTACGCTGCGCCAGGCGGGGGCAGCGATCCGTGAACTGTTCCTGCAGGCAACCTTCCCCCAAAGCATCGCGGCTGACATCCAGGAGCACTACCGGACCCTCTGCCGCCGCGCCGGGCAGGCCCAGGCTTCCGTTGCGGTCCGCAGCAGCGCCACGGCCGAGGACCTGCCGGATGCCAGCTTCGCCGGGCAGCAGGAAACTTTCCTCAATGTGGCCGGGGAGCGCGGGGTCCTCGACGCGTGCCGGCGCTGCTACGCTTCCCTGTTCACGGACCGGGCCATCAGCTACCGGGAAATGAAGGGTTACGGGCACTTGGACGTTGCCCTCTCGGTGGGCGTGCAGCGGATGGTCCGCTCGGACCTTGGCGCATCAGGGGTGATGTTCTCGATCGACACCGAGTCCGGTTTTCCCGGCGTGGTGGTCATCAGCGCCGCCTGGGGACTGGGGGAGACGGTGGTCCAGGGGACTATCAATCCCGACAAATTCCAGGTGTTCAAGCCACTCCTGGCAGACCGGCGCTTCAGCCCCGTCATCGAGCGGGAGTTGGGGGCCAAGGAACGAAAAATGGTCTACAGCCAGGGCGGGGATGCACGGACCAGGACCGTCGAAACCACCGAGCGGGAGCAGCGCTCGCTGGTGCTGGATGACCGGGAAGTGGTCCTGCTGGCCCGCTGGGCCGTTGCGGTGGAGGACCATTACGGGCGGCCGATGGACATGGAGTGGGCCAAGGACGGGGTGACCGGAGAGCTTTTCATGGTCCAGGCAAGGCCGGAGACGGTGCAGGCCCGCCGGAGCACGTCCACCTTCCGCACCTATCATCTTGTGCAACCGGGCCCGGTCCTGGTCACCGGCGCCGCGATCGGCGACTCCATCGCCAGGGGCCGGGCATGTGTGGTCCAGGATGCGAAGGACATCGAATCATTTGTTGATGGCTCCGTGCTGGTCACCCGGATGACTGACCCGGACTGGGTGCCCATCATGAAGCGGGCCGCGGGCATCATCACCGACCATGGCGGCCCAACCAGCCACGCCGCCATCGTCAGCCGCGAACTGGGTGTGCCCGCCGTCGTGGGGACCCGTAACGCCACCGAGGTGGTTGCCGACGGCGTCCAGGTCACATTATCGTGCGCGGAAGGCGAGGAGGGACGCGTCTATGAGGGGCTGTTGGAGTTCTCCGTGGAAGACGTGGACATGCAGGCCCTCCCGGCCACCCGCACGGACGTGATGATCAACATCGCCAGCCCGGCGGCAGCCTTCAAATGGTGGCGTTTGCCCGCGGCAGGCGTGGGCCTGGCCCGGATGGAGTTCATCATCAACAACCTGGTCCGCATCCACCCCATGGCCCTGGTCCACCCTGAAAGGGTGGTTGACCCGGATGAGGCGGCGCTGATCCGGCAGCTCACCCGCGGCTACCAGGACCCGCAGGAGTACTTCATTGACGTGCTGGCTACCGGAATCGCCAAGATCGCCGCTCCGTTCCACCCCAAGCCGGTGATCGTCCGGCTCAGCGACTTCAAGAGCAACGAATACAGCCACCTGATCGGCGGCAGCGCGTTTGAGCGCCCGGAGGAGAACCCCATGCTGGGGTTCCGCGGGGCGTCCCGCTACTACAGCAGCCACTACCGGGAGGGGTTCGCCCTGGAGTGCAAGGCCCTCAAACGGGTACGGGAACAGGCCGGGTTCGCCAACGTCATCGTCATGGTTCCCTTCTGCCGCACGGTGCGTGAAGCGGACAAGGTCATCCAGGCCATGGAAGAGCACGGCCTGGTGCGCGGCGTGGACGGGCTGCAGCTGTACATGATGTGCGAGATCCCTGCCAACGTGGTTCTGGCGGAGGAATTCGCCAAGCGCTTTGACGGCTTTTCCATCGGGTCCAACGACCTCACACAGCTGGTGCTTGGCGTGGACCGGGACTCGGAGGAGCTTGCCGGACTGTTCGATGAGCGGGACCCGGCGGTGATGTCCATGATTGCCCAGGCGATCAGCAAGGCCCACGCCGCCGGCATCAAAATCGGCATCTGCGGTCAGGGGCCCAGCAACCATCCGGACCTGGCGGAGTTCCTGGTCAGCCAGGGAATCGATTCGGTGTCCCTGAACCCTGATACGTACGTAAAAACGCTGCCCGTCATTGCGGCGGCGGAGGCCGCCTTGGCCAAGGGGCAATAAAGTGCCTGGCCCGTCACAGGGCCAGGCACCGGCGTCGTACCCTGACTGTCCTCAACCCCTGCTGATGGGGATCTTCGACGCCGCGGCCGCCTGTCCCTGGTCCGGCATGGGTGCCCGGACTTCAAGGAGGCCGTCCTTGTAGGAGGCGGTGACGTCACCCTGCTGGACGCCGCTGGGAAGGGGAATCCGCCGGACAAAGGATCCGTACCGGAACTCGGACCGGTAGCTGTCCTTGTCCTTTTGCTCCGTCTTCTCCTGCCGCTCCGCCTTGATGGACAGCACGCCGTCCGTAACCGTCACGTCGACGTCCTTCTCCGGATCGATGCCGGGCAGTTCGGCGCGCACCACGAGCGTGTTGCCGTCCACCATCTCCTCAACCCGAATGGCCGAGGAACCCACGTCGCCTTCGAAAAGCCTCTCGATGACATCCATCGGGGAACGGCGGCTTTCGAACCATTTCATCAGGTCAGTCATTCTTTGCCTCCTGCTCATCTGGATACCGGACCATCGCGGTGCCCGGCATTTCCACCATCCCCTTCCCGTGATGCCGGTTCCAGAGTCAAAGGTCCCAGCCCGGTCCATCGGCGGCCGCGGGCCGGCGGCGTGTCAGACGGCCAATGATTTCGATGGCCGCGCATCCTGCCGCGGCCACTGCAACCGCGGGGACCAGCAGGCCGGCCGGGGGCCAGTCCACGCGGAAGAATTCCTGCGTCAACGGCACGGTGAACAGCAGGACCAGGCCCGCGTACATTCCGGCGAGGATCAGCACCTTGGTCCAGTTGAGGGGACGCGATGCCATCACCAGGATCCACGCCGCCACCAGGCCCAGGGTCACAGTGGCCGCCGACTGCGCGGACGCAAGGCTGTGTCCGCCCCATAACTGCCCATACGCGCTGACCGCCAGGACGCACAGGGCCGTGCAGATTCCTGCCGGGACCGCGAAGGCGAGGGAACGCCGCAGGAACCCGGCGGCGTAACGCTGGCCGCCTGGCTGCAGGGCCAGGAAGAACGCCGGCAGGCCGATGGTCAGTCCGTCCAGGGCGGACAGCTGCCGCGGCAGGAACGGAAAGGCCAGCAACAGGATGCCGGTGACCACGGAGATGACCGTTGCATAGACGGTCTTGCTCAGGAAGACCAGGGAGACGCGCTCAATGTTGCTGATGGCGCGGCGCCCCTCGTCCACCACCGCCGGCAGCCTTTCGAAGCGGCCGTCCAGGAGGACCATGCGGGCCACGGCCTTGGTCGCAGGCGACGCCGAGTCCATGGCGATGCCCAGGTCCGCCTCCTTGAGGGCCAGGACGTCGTTCACCCCGTCCCCGGTCATTGCCACGGTATGCCCCCGCCGCTTCAGGGCCTGGACCAAGTCACGCTTCTGGGATGGCGTCACGCTTCCGAAGAGGTTGCAGGCTTCCACGGTCTCCTCCAGTTGGAGTGGGTTCCGGGGCAGTGTGCGGGCGTCATAGGCAGCCCCGGTTCCAAAGCCCACCCCGCGGGCCAGTGCTGCCACCGTCCGGGGATCGTCACCGGAGATGATCTTGACGGTAACCCCCTGCCGGCGGAAGTAGTCCAGCGTTTTCGCTGCGTCGGCGCGAATGCTTTCCCGGAAGGTGAGCAGCAGGACCGGCACCAGCTCCGGCGGCAGGTCCACCTTTGCGGCGTCCGGCGCCAGCGGTCCCGGAAAATGTGCCAGTACCAGCGTCCTCAGCCCGGTGGATGCCAGGGCCACCGCCCTGCCGTGTGCTTTCCCGCAGCCAGGGGAGCCGAGCACCGCGTCGGGGGCTCCGAGGACCCACGTGCCCGGAGCGGCGGATTCCGGCGCGAACGTCACCGAACTCCACTTCCGGGCGGAGGAAAACGGGATTGAATCCTGCTCCGTGAGCGGAATTTGGGCAGGAAACGCTGCCCCGATCGCGGCAGCGGTACTGCTGGCGTCCGGACTGGCGCCAAACCACTCCACCGCCCTCCGCCACCCGCCTGCGCGGCCGTCCCCGGTGTCGTGGACGGCATCGAAGACCATGGAGCCGGAGGACAGTGTGCCCGTTTTATCCAGGCAGAGGACGTCCACCCGTGCCAGTACTTCCACGGCGGCGAGTTCCTGGATCAGGACTTTCTGGCGGGCAAGGCGGAGGCCGCCGACGGCAAATGCCACACTGGTCATCAGCAGCAGGCCAAGCGGAATCATGGCCATGATGCCGGCGACAGCTCCCACGACCGCAGGTACCCACCGTCCCGATCCCATCGCTCCGGCCCAACCGCCCTGGTCCTGCATCTGCGCATTCGTGAGCAGCAAGGCGACGGGCAGGAGCAGCCAGGTGATGACGGTGAAGACTTTTTCCAGGCTCCTGCGGATCTCCGACGTGACCAGGGAGAACCGCCGTGCCTCGGCGGCCAGCCGGTAAGCGGAGGTTTCAGGTCCAACCCGGAGCACGCTGGCTTGCCCGTTTCCCGCCAGGATCAGTGAACCGGACAGCAGTACGGCCCCGTCCTGCTTGGGGACGGGCTCGGATTCGCCGGTCAGCAGGGATTCGTCCACCTCAAGCGGGCTTTCGCCCAGCAGCAACAGGTCCGCCGTGACCTGGTCTCCGGCGTTGAGGACAACGAGGTCGTCCGGCACCAGTTCGTCCGAAGAAATACTTTCCCTGGCCCCGTTCCTGACCACAGTGCTCCGGGCAGCCTGCAAAATGGCCAGCTGGTCGAGCGACCGCTTGGCCCGGTACTCCTGGATGATGCCGATCAGCGAATTGCTGACGGCTGACAGGCCGAAGAGCGCATCACGCCACTGGCCAAGGACCAGGAGCAGGATGAAGCACCCTCCCACCACGCCGTTGAAGAGGGTGAACACGTTGGCCTGGACGATTTCACCGACGCTCCTGCTGGTTGCCGTGGGCACGCTGTTGATGCGACCGGCAGCGGTCCGTTCGCGTACTTCGGCCGTGGAAAGCCCGTCCCGGGCATGGCGCAGGTCCACCCCCGGGACCGGCGTCCCGCTTTCCCCAGCTGGTGACATGGTGCGGCCAGGCAGCAGGCCCGGTCAGCCGTTGTGCTTGTGCATGCGGGTGATCACGGTGGGGCACGGTGGCTGGGTCAGCACCGCGTGCGCCGTGGAACCCAGCACGAGTCTCTCGAAGCCGCCCTTTCCGCGGCTGCCCAGGACCAGCAGCCGGGCGCCTGCGGCAGTCCGGAGCAGGGCGTCCGCCGGCTCCAGCACGGTTTCCATCACGGTGTGCACCACAAGGTCCGGGTAGTCCTGCCGGAGTCCCGCCTCTGTTTCGGAGAGCACGATCTGCTCTTCCTCGACCACATGGGTGGCAAAGCTGCTCTGCGGGAGCCCGGCCGCGATCCACCGGTTGGGGCCGGTGAAAGCGTAGAGGATCGTCAGTTCCTCGCCGAGCGCGTCAGCTTCGGCCGCCGCGAATGCCACTGCCTGGGTTGACTCACGCGACCCATCCACGCCAACCAGGATGCCGCGGCCCTCCGCCTGGCCCTCACTGATGACAGCAACGGGGCACTCAGCCGTGGCAGCCGCCTGCAGCGCGCGGTCCGTCAGTGCACCGCGGTTGTGCCCGCTGGTGCCCAGGACAAGCATGGAGGCGTTCCTGGAATAGTCGCCCAGTGCCGCCCCCACCCCTCCTTCGAGGAGCTGGAGCGAAATCTGCAGGCCGGGTTCGGCGGCGACGGCTTTTTCGCCGGCCTCCTTCAGCAGGCCCAGGCCTGATTCGCGCAGGACTTCAAGGTAGGGAAGCACTTCTGCCGCCATCCAGCGGTCGTCGACAACGTTCACGACGGCGAGGGGGCACTTGAGCCGGTTGGCCCGGGCTGCTGCCCACAACAGGGCGGCATTGGACGCCGCAGTGTCAGAGATGCCGACGGCGATTGGCTTGGCAGGTGCCATGGGAAACCATCCTTTGGGGTTCTGGTGAGGGGTGTCAGGTCGGGCTGGTGGGCTAGTCTGCGGCGGGCTCGCGCGGCGGCCACCAATGGGTCGGAGCTGCGATCACGAACCTCCGGCCGGTCATCTCCTCCGGCGTGATCCGGATCAGGATGTTTTTTTGACCCGGCTGCCAGGGGGAGAGGCCTGCCTCCATGGCATCCCGGATCTCCTCCTCATCGGACACCACCATGGCATGGCCCTTCAGGACGACGCTCCAGGCGATGGTGCCGTACTGGTTCATTCCGTCCGCCTCGACGGTTACAGCCTTCCGGTCGGTCAGGGAAGCGAGCTTTGTTCCTTCGCCGGTGCGGATGAGCAATGTGCCGTTGGTGGGGACAAAATTCACCGGGTAGTTCTCCACGGTGACGCCATCGGTGAAGGCAATCCTGCAAAGGGAAGTTGACCTGAGGTATCGCCAGCAATCGTGGACGCCGAGTTCCTTGATTTCCGGTTCTGTCGCTGCGCTGTTCATGGCCGTAGCCTAGGGCCGCTTACCCGCCACGGATAGGGAAGAAGGTCCCGCGCGCGCCTGCCCCGAATTAACAAGCTCACTGAGGGTTTTTTCTCCCCACCTCTCCTAGAATGGGAGGCGAAGCGCCTTCATGCTCATGTGAAGGCGGAATTGGGGGCGGAGGCAGGCACTTCCGTTTCATGCACTTAGACCGCGCCATGGACCCGCAGCGCCGCAGGTTCCTGCCGCAGGAGGTGGGACGTGAGCACTGAGCGGCTTCGGCACTCCCCGATAAGGGACACCGTGGAAGGCCACCAGCGGGACTTCACCGTCCGGGGAGATGACCTGCCGGACAACCAGGAACGCATCAATGGCCTTTTGGCCGCGGTGGTGGCCCTCGCTGAGGACCTCAGCCTGGAAGCCGTCCTGGACCGCCTGGTGCGCTCCGCCTGCGCCCTGGTGGGCGCCAGGTACGGAGCCCTGGGTGTCATCGGCGAGGACCGCCGGCTGAGCCACTTCATCACTGTCGGCATCGACGGACAAGGCATCCGTTCCATTGGCGAGCTGCCCACCGGCAACGGCGTCCTGGGCCTGCTCATCCGCGACCCAAAGCCATTGCGTCTCCATGACCTGGGCCAGCATCCCATTACGTCCGGATTTCCCCCAAACCACCCGCCCATGCGGACCTTCCTCGGAGTCCCCGTCCGCGTCCGGGATGAAGTGTTCGGAAACCTCTACTTGACCGAGAAACAGGGCGGGGAGGACTTCACTCCGGAGGACGAAGACCTTGCCGTTGCCCTGGCTGCAGCGGCAGGTGTGGCAATCCAGAACGCCCGCCTCTTCGAAAACAGCAGCCGGCGGCAGAAATGGCTGGAGGCGGGCATGGAGCTGAGCAGCCGCTTGATCATGACCTCGCAACCGGGGGATGCGGACAACCTTGACGTCGTTGCCGAGACCGCCTTGAAGGTGTCCGATTCGGCGCTTGCGGTGATAGCCGTGCCGGCGGGCGATGGAGCGCTGCGGTGCAGGGCATGCCTTGGCGTGCAGGGCCTCCAGACAGGCCAGGAACTGATGGCCTCGAGTGCGGTCTCCGGCGTAATCCAGAACGGCGGGTCGTTCGTGGCACGGGACTCGCGGCAGGTTTTCGAAGACAGGATGGCAGAGAAGCTCGGCTCCGTCCTTGTGTTTTCGTTGGGCCACAGCGCCGGCGACAACGGAGTCCTCCTGCTGGCCCGCGCGCACGGAGCGCCCGCGTTCAACCAGGCTGAGGCAGAATCCGGTGCCATTTTTGGGAGTCGGATTGGGCTGGCGCTGGACCTGGCGCGGGTGAATGCCCTGCGTGAACAAAACCTCCTGTTCACAGACCGGGAGCGGATCGCCCGGGACCTCCACGACTTGGTGATCCAGCGCTTGTTTGCCGCCGGGCTCAGCATCCAGACCCTGCGCCGCTACACCCTGGACCCTGTGGCGCACGAGCGGATTGCCGCCGTGACCACCGAACTCGATGACACCATCCGCAAGCTCAGGGACACCATCTACTCGCTCAGGACCGCGGATGAGGAACGCGAACCCCTGACGGGCCGCATCCTGCGCGTAGTCCGGGAGAGCTCACGCAGTTACGCCGTCACTCCCAAGGTGTCCCTGGACGGGCCGGTCGATTCGATCGGGGAAGACGTGGCTGTCCATTTGTTGTCGGTGGCGTCGGAGGGCCTCAGCAACGCTTTGCGGCATTCCGGCGGAGACGAAATCCAGGTCTCGGTCGCCGTTGGCCGGGAGCAGGTGGAGCTCCTTATCAGTGACAACGGCCAGGGCTTCGCCGAACCTGTCCAGGTGAGCGGCCTGGCCAACATGCGCAACCGCGCCGGGCAACTGGAGGGCAGTTGCGTCATCGACAGCGTCCCGGGCGGGGGCACCTGCGTGAAATGGTCCGTCCCGCTGGCATAAGCCCGGCCAGGGTGCGGGTCAGGCAGAGTCCGTGGAGCTCTTGGTGACGTACACGGCGGCCTGCGTCCGGCGCTCGAAGCCCAGTTTGGCCAGGATGGACGACACGTAATTCTTGACGGTTTTCTCGGCCAGGAACAGGTCATCGCCGATCTGGCGGTTGGTCAACCCCTGGCCGATCAGGGCCAGCACCTTTTTCTCCTGCGCGCTCAGGCCGTCCAGCCGGGGGTCGGTGGGTGCCGTGGACAGTCCTGCAATGATCTGCTGCTCGACTCCCGGATCAAACAGGGACTCGCCCGCCGCGGCCCGGCGGATACCCGCCAGGAGGTCATCACTCCTGATTTGCTTCAGGATGTACCCCGAGGCGACGGCCAGGACCGCCCCACGGAGGGCCTGTTCATCGTCGTAGCTGGTGAGGATCAGGCAGCGCAGGCGGGGATCGAGTGAACGCACGTCCCGGCAGACTTCGATCCCGGTGCCGTCCGGAAGCCGGCCGTCCAGTATGGCGATGTCCGGGTGCAGGGCGGGGATGCGCCGCGTGGCTTCGGCCGCGGATCCGCTTTCGCCGACCACCAGGAACCCTTCGCCTTCCAGCAGGTCTTTCAGCCCCTGCCGGACAAGTTCGTGGTCATCAAGGATGAACACGCGGACCTGCCCGGAAGATCCTGCCGCTTCATCAGCCCCAGTTTCATGCATCTGCACCGAACGCTCCCAAAATCTTCACGACCCAGTCCCGCCTGCGCGGGCCAGGCCCCGGGAAGGGCCTGGTCCCATTGTTCCCTGCCGGGCGCTGTGCCGGAAGGGACCAAAGTCCGCCGGGCAGCGCAAGTCGCTGCCGGTGTTGCGCATCGCACGATGGCACTGGTGCACCCGTGATGACCTTTGGCCCTGTTCCGGGCAGAGGTTCGGGTCCACGCTGGGGTGGGACGGCAACAGGAGGCAATGTGGCAACAGCAGGGAACGGGGCAGCGGTGCCTCCTTCCGATCGGCGCTCCAGGATCATTGTGGGGGTGGACGGCTCCGAGCCTTCCATCGCGGCGCTGCGGGTTGCCAGGGCCTTGGCGGAGCCGCTGTCCGCACCGGTGGAGGCCTGGGCCTGCTGGGACGTTCCAGCCGGTTACGGCGTGTACCTGGCCGTGGGGATTGAGGGCTTCAAGTATGCCGCCCACCAGGTGCTGGAGCAGGCGCTGGCGGATGCTTTCGAGGAAGTGCCGGCCTTTGTGCACCCACGCTTGGTGCGCGGCAGGCCCGGACCCGCGCTGATCGACGCGAGCCGCAACGCGTCGCTGCTGGTTGTCGGCCGGAGGGGCCATGGGAACTTTGTGCCAGGGTCTGTCAGTTCCGCGTGTGTGAGCCACGCACACTGCCCCGTGCTGGTGGTGCACGCCCCGGACACCGGAGCCGGGGACGATGCTGCCCAGCCCCAGCCTGCTGTGGTGCCCTGACGCTGCGGTGACCTGACGCCCGCGGTTGCCTCATGCCTGCGGCCCTGGTTTCGGGACCCGGCCCGCCGGCGTCGTCCGTGTGCCTGGTGGTCCTAGTGCCCGTGGTGGCCCTGCCCATGGCGGTGGGCCGCGCCTTCTCCCACCAGTTCGTGAAGTCCTTCGACCGCCTGGGCGAGTGACAGGCCGGGGGATTCGACGACGAAGGGCATCAGGAGCCGGTTCTCCTTGTCCAGGTGGAGGGCGAAGATCCGCTGAATGGCGCCGGCGGCCACCGCGGCAGCAACACCATCGGCCGTCCTGAGCTCATCGACCAGGCCCACGATGACCTGATGCTCGGCCAGCATGCCGTCCACCAGCAGCCGGGCCTCCGGGATGCCGTGCGGTCCGCTGTAAAGGGGTCCTTCTTCTGCCAGTGCGTGCGGCACCAGCTCCTTGTCACACCAGTCCAGCAGGGCGGCCTGCGTTTCCTGCCCGGCGCCTGGATCGCCCGCCTCCACGGCCTCCGTGAGCAGGCCCACCAGTCCGTTCAGGTGGCGCAGCATGTCGGCGTGGTGCGCCTCGACTGCCTGCAGCGCGTGGGCCTCGGCGGAAGCATCCTTGCCTGTTTCGTTTACGGCGTTCATTCGCTGTTGCCTTCCAGTTGGGTGACATGCCGGTTCGTGGTGCGCAGGGACCACCGAAGGTCTTTGATTGCCCAGTAGGCCGCCCCGTTCATCACCGCAAAACCTGCGATGCCCAGCAAGGGGACCCGGACCACCAACCCAAGAAGCAGGACGCAGGCGCCCGCTGCGACAAGGACGAGCCCCCGCCGGAAGCGGGTACGGAGTGACAGCGCAAAGGCATCCTTGTTGAGCAGTGCTGCCAGCTTGGGGTCTTCCGCTTCCAGGCCGTGGCTGATCAGGTCGAGTTCGCGTTTTTCGAATTCAGAGAGTGGCATAGCAGCACCCCACTGTCCATTGCCTGCGGGAGCCACGGACTCAGGTACCAGGCTGGCCGCGCAGGACAGCCAGCCTGTTCTGGTACTCGGCAGCGTCGATCTCCCCGCGGGCGAAGCGCTCAGCCAGGACGTCTTCTGCCATCCGAGGGGGTTGAGGGTGGGCGTCGTACGGGGAGGGCGCCCGCAGGGAACGGGCCAGCAGGACAATGCCGGTGATGATTGCTCCCCAGACCACCACCATGCTGATGCTCATCAGGACATAGCCCCACAGGCCCATGCCGTCGTTCCAGCCGTACACTTCCGCGACCTCCGGTCCACTGAAAGGCGGACGCCAGCCGTCTGCTTTCCGTTCCAGTATTGGGTTCCCGCAGGGGTCCGGGGGAGAGCCATTGGTCCTGTTTCGGCCCGTGGCTGCGGGGCCTTCCGGTGGGACC
Source organism: Arthrobacter sp. DNA4 (assembly GCF_024362385.1). NCBI lineage: Bacteria > Bacillati > Actinomycetota > Actinomycetes > Micrococcales > Micrococcaceae > Arthrobacter > Arthrobacter sp. DNA4. Next base: position 2,574,986 of record NZ_CP101466.1, on the reverse strand, counting down.
ACGTGCTAGAAGCCGCGGCGCCGGAGCCGCTTGTCCACGGCGACGGCCAGGGATGCGAGCAGGGCCAGCCCGAGGATCCGCAGCCAGGCGTCGGCGCCGATGGGGGCGGTGTGGAAAAGCCCGTTCATCAGCGGTGTGTAGGTGAGGGCCAGTTGGCCGCCTGCCTGGACCAGGACGCCGAGGAGGAGCCACCGGTTGCCGAAAGGATGAATCCGCCAGGCTTACCGGGTCAGGGACCGGCAACTGAATAGGTAGAAGACTTCCACCGCCACGAACAGGTTTACGGCCGAAGTGCGGGCCTGGGCAACAGAGGCGCCGGTGGCCACCTCGTGTTCAAAGAGCCACCACGTGCCGGCCACCAGGAGGGCTGACACGAGCAGGACCCGCACGGTGAGCGCCCACGTCAGCAGGGGACGGTCCGGTGGGCGAGGCGGACGGGACATCAGTCCCGGTTCCTTCGGCTCGAAGGCGAGCATCAGGCCGAGGGCGACGGCGGTGGTCATGTTGATCCAGAGGATCTGGGTGGGCAGGATGGGCAGCGTCGCCCCCAGCAGGATGGCCACGAGGATCACCAGGCCCTCGGCCATGTTGGTGGGGAGGGTCCAGACAATGAATTTGGTCAGGTTGTCAAAGACGTTCCGGCCTTCTTCAACAGCTGCCTCGATGGTGGCAAAGTCATCGTCGGTCAGGACGATGTCCGATGCTTCCTTGGCCACTTCCGTTCCGCTGCGTCCCATGGAGATGCCCACGTTTGCCTGGCGAAGGGCAGGTGCATCGTTGACGCCGTCCCCGGTCATGGCGGCCACGTGCCCGCGGGACTGCAGGGCATCGATGAGCCGAAGCTTCTGTTCCGGTGAAACCCGGGCGAACACCGTGGCCCGTTCGACGGCCTCCGGCAGCCGGTCCGCCGGGATGGCATCCAGGTCCGCCCCGGTCAGGGCCGTCCCTGCGGCGCTGTCAGCCGCCAGCCCCACGGCCGCCGCCACCGTCACGGCGGTGCGCACGTGGTCCCCGGTGATCATCTTCACGCCCACGCCGGCGCGCTGGCAGGCCTTCACCGATGCTGCGGCTGCTTCCCGCGGTGGGTCGTGCATGGCGTGAAGGCCGGTCAGGGTCATCCGGCCGCGCAACGCCGTGGCCGAGAGGGGACCCGAGACGGCCGGAAGGCTCATCATGGCCGTGGCAAGGACCCGGAGCCCCTTGTCCGCGAGCGCATGGGCCGCACCGAGCACGGCGTGCCTGCGCACGGGGCTGCCGGTGCCCTGGCCGTCCATTTCGTGGGCGCAGAGTTCCAGGACACGCTCCACGGCGCCTTTTACGAACACGGTGCCGCCGTCCTGCGGGAGCGTGGAGGCGTGGAGCGTGGCCATGAACTGCCGCTCGGACGTGAAGGGCAGCTCTGACTGCCGCGGATTGGCAGCCAGGAAGTCCTGCACTTTGATGCCGCCCTTCCCTGCCGCCACGAGCATCGCGGCCTCCGTGGGATCACCGCGCACCTGCCAGCCGGACCCCTCCCTGCGGATGCTGGCGTCATTGCAGGCTGCTCCGCCCAACAGGGACCACTGCAGGGCAGCATCCCCGGGCAGCAGGGCGTCCCCAGGCAGTGCAGCACCTCCGGGACGTGTCGCACCGGCGGGCACGTTCCGGCCGTCCGGTTGCTGTCCGCCGGACGGGGTGATGTGTCCTTCCGGACCGTACCCGGAGCCTGTCACGTCGTACCACCCGGAGGGTGTCCACAGCGCACGGATTGTCATTTGGTTCTCGGTGAAGGTTCCCGTCTTGTCCGAGCAAATCACGGTGGTGCTGCCCAGCGTTTCGACCACGGGCAGCCGGCGCACCACGGCACGGCGCCGGGCCATGCGCCGGACGCCGATGGCAAGCGTGACCGTCACGGCGGCGGGAAGTCCCTCAGGGATGGCCCCCACGGCCAGGGCGACGGCGGCCGTGAACATTTGCCCCGGCCGTTCGCCGTGTGCCAGTCCGGCGAGGAACGCCACGGCGGCGAGGGCCAGGATGGCGACGGTGAGGGTGGTGCTGAACCGTGCCAGTTTCAGGGTCAGCGGCGTGGCCACGGGCCTGACGGCACCCATGAGCCGGTGGATTTCGCCGAGTTCCGTTTCGCCGCCGGTGGCCACGACGATTCCCGCGCCGGTGCCGGCGGTCACCAGGGTGCCGCTGTACAGCATGTTCCTCCGGTCCGCCACGGGTGTGACCTGGGGCAGCACCACCTCGTCCTTGGCGACGGGGTCTGATTCGCCGGTCAGTGCGGATTCGTCCACCCGCAGGGCGGACAGGCGTACCAGGCGAAGGTCGGCCGGTACCTTGTCGCCGGCTTCCAGCAGGACCAGGTCGCCGGGGACCAGGTCCTCGGACGGGACGTGCTTCCGTTCGCCGCCGCGCATCACGGCGGCATGCGTGCGGACCAATGAATGGAGGGCATCCAGGGCCGCCTCTGCCCGTACCTCCTGGATGAATCCGATCAGCGTGTTGACCAGGACCACTGCGAGGATCACGGCGGAGTCAAGGAATTCACCCAGGAAGACGGTGACCATGGCGGCGGCCAACAGGACATAGACCAGCGGGTTGTTGAATTGGCGTCCGAGTTTGCGCACGATACCGGCGCGCTGTGACCGTGGCAGCTCGTTGACGCCGAACTGGGCACGCCGGCGCACCACTTCTTCCTGGCCAAGGCCCCTGGCGGCATCCGTCTCAAGCAGCAGCACCACCTCGTGGACGGGCAGTCCGTGATGGGCCGGATCCCCGGTGTATGCGCGCCCGGTGCCAATGCCGGACGGGCCCGGCTGCCTCGTCTTCATGTGACTGTTCCGGGAGTGCTTGCTCTTCGCCATGGGTGCGGCTGCCCGGATCAGTGTCCCAGCAGGGCGTCGAGGGTGGCGAAACCGTACCCCGCTGCCGTGATGCGGTCCATGACCTGTGGGAGGGCGTCGGCGTCCAGCGTCGTCCCGTCGTCGGGGTTGGACCCGATATGCATGAGCACGATTTCGCCGGGCTGCAGCCCGGCCAGGACGCGGTCGGCCACCGATTGGATGCTGGCGCCCCCGCTGGTGCCTTTCCAGCCGAGGGTGTCCACGGTCCATCTCACGGCCACGTACCCCAGGGCGTTGACGGCCGCGATGGTGCGGGTGTCGCGTTCACCGTAGGGGAACCGGAACAGCGGCCTGGGATCGGCCCCGGCAGCGAGGATGGTCTGCTCGGCACCGCGCACCTGCTGCGTTATAAGGTCGTCGCTTAGGCCCGTGAACCCCGGATGGGTCATCGAATGGTTTGCCACACGGTGCCCGGCGGCCACAATTTGCGCCACGGCCGGTGGGTTGTTCGCGGCCCAGTTGCCGGTCAGGAAAAAAGTCCCGGCAACGCCCCGGGCGGCAAGGGCGGAGAGGATTTTCGGCAGCCCTGCAGCGTTGGCTCCAGCATCGAAGGTCAGGGCCACGACGCGGCCGGCCCCCGGAATAACGGTCAGGTCCTGGCCGCGAAGGGACACCGGAAACGGCGCCGGCTGGGGCGGTTCCGGAGGCTGGGCCGGCGCTTCGGGCGGCTCTGGTTCGGGAACCGGCGGCACGGTCACCGGTGGCTCGACCGGAGCCTGGCCTGCCTCGGGGGTGTCGGTTTCCTGCGGCTCCTGCGCCGGCGCGGAACTGCCCGGGGCTGACGTACTGGTTGATCCCGGCAGCGGCGATGGGAGCGCCGGTGTTGGGGACGGAGAGGCGGCCGACGGCGGCCCGGCCGTGGGTGCCGGAAGCAACAGGGCCAGGATGATGGCGAGGACCGCCAGGGCGGCGGCGAGCGCTATGGCGGGCGCCCGTCGTCGTGCCTCACTGGTAAGCACCACCATCACCTGCCTTGAAAGTCAGCCGTCCCTGCCGCCGATATTCCGTTCAGGAGCCCTTGGAACCGTCGGATTCGGTCTCCGGTGTGTGGACCACCAGGACGGGGCAATGGGCGTGCGCCACGACGGCGGAGCTGACCGAGCCCAGGAGCAGGCCGCCGAACCCGCCGTGTCCCCGGCGGCCCACCACGATCATGTCCGCGTCCCGGCTGGCATCTATCAGGGCTTCCCGGGGATGGCTGCGCACAAGGGTCGAGCTGACGTTGGTAAGCATTTCGGCTCCGAAGGCCTGCGCCACAGCATCGTCCAGGACCTTGCGGGCACCCTCCTCGAAGCCCTCGACGCCCATCATCACGTAGCCGCTGTACATTTGCGGGTACTCCCAGCAGGCAACCGCCTGGACCTTGGCGCCAAGGGGGGTGGCCATCCGCTGGGCCTGCCGAAGTGCCTCCACGGACGCCTCCGACCCGTCGACGCCCACCACGATCCTGGCTATTGGTGCCCCGGCAATGCTCATCTCTGCTCCCTCGTCGGACCCGCGTTGTCAGGGCCCATCATGCCTGCGTACGTGGGGCGGGGCTAGGGCCGAAGGTCATGGCGCACCGGCAGGCGGCACGCCCCCTGTGGGAACCACCTCTCCGGGCCCCTCCGGTTCGGCGGCGCCCTGGTCCAGCCGGAAGGGGGGATATTCGTCGCGCATCAGCGCGGTGTACACCAGAACGCGGTAGATCCAGCGGTTGATGCCCAGGATGAAATCGAACAGCGGGCGCTGGTAGCGGCCGGTGAACAGCAGGATCACTGCAGCAATCAGGACCAGCAGCCCCAGCAGGGACGGTCCGGATGCCCGTTCATAGGTGGCGCCGAGGACGTTGTCTTCTGCCTGCGACCGCCAGATGGTTCCCGTGGTGCCTGCGAAGGCGGCCACCAGGAGCAGGTGCGGAATGGACAGGAGCCACCATTTCACCAGGACCAGTCCGCGCGAGAGCCGCTGCGGGTACTCCACGTCGAAATCGGCCGGGTAATTGGCGCGCTTGAGCGTAAACGGCGGGTAAAGATCGGTGCCCACGGCGGCGTAGGCGTAGAAGGCCACACGCCAGTTCCACCGCAGGACGCCCACGTTGAAGTCGAACAGTGCCCGCGGATAGCGGCCGGTGAAGAGGATGGCGAACCCGGCCACGATGGTGGTGATGGCGAACGCGAACCAGAGGAAGAAGAGGAGGATGAAATGCGGTATGGCCAGGAACCATTTGACCAGCCACATCCAGCGTGAAAGGCCGGGATCGAGTTCACCAAAGAGGCTGGAGGGGTAGGGGGTGGGGGCGGCAGCTACCGGGCTGTACTGCTGGGGCGGTGGTGGCGGGACGGCCCCCGGCGTTCCGGCCGTCCCCGGCGCTCCCGGCTGGTTCCATGATGCCGGGGTTGTAGAAGGGTAGGGCGGCCCGGCCGCGGCCGGACCATTCATTGACGGTTCCCGGTAAACCGGCCCACCCATGCCCGGCCCACCCGTGTCCGGACCACCCATGGGGCGCCCGCCGTCAGGGCGTGCGGCATGCCGGCCCAGACCCGCGGCTCCAAAGATGATGAGGGGAACGCCAATCAGCAGGGCGATGATCCCGCCCACCAGCAGGCCCGTGGCTGACGGCCGGATCAGGTCGGACCGGAAGCCGGCCTGCGCCTGGACATCAACCACGGGGGAGGCATCGGCGTTCATCACCACGACTTCCCACGCGCCCGGCGTGATGTTCCAGGTCAGCTCCTGCTGTCCCGTTCCCGACGCGGAGGCGGTCCAGATGCGCTGGTCCGCGGGCGGTGATGCCGGGTTGCCGCCCGGTACATCGCGGTATTCGGCGCGGAACGGCCGCTGGCGGATGTTGAGCAGCTCCGAGTGGTGCACCCCTGACAGGTATTGTTCGACGTCGGCCTGCGGGGCGATGCCAACGAACACCGGTTTATCCGGGGTCACTGATTCAACGCGCAGCCGCAGGGTGCCGACGTCGAAGGGCAGCCTGCCGGGAACATCGTCTCCAATGGCGTCCGCCCGCGGCGAGGTCAGGGCGAATGAACTCACGGAGAACCGTGATGTGCCGGATGTCAGGTATCCGTCACCCTGGATCGTTCCCACTGCTGACGCCACGGCCCCGCCCGCCAGCGCGGCCAGGCCCGGAAGCGTTATCAGGATCCCGAGGATCAGCATGATGATGGCTGCGGGCTTCTTCATGGGGTGAACCTTCCGCGTTGGGTATGCGGGCAGGGCGGTGGGAGGATCAGCGGGCGGTGCTGCCTAGATGGCGTTCGTTGCTGCCTGGGTCCGGGTGATGATGGTGGGGCAGGGCAGGTGCTTCAGGACCCCATGGGCGGTGGAACCGAGCAGGAGGCGTTTGAAGGCGCCCCGGCCGCGGCTGCCCACCACCAGGAGCCGGGCTCCTGCTGCGGCGTCGACGAGGGCGTCCACGGGGCCTTTGTCGGTTTCCAGCCGCTGGTGCACGGTGAGGTCGGGGTAGTCTTCCTTCAGTCCGGCGACGGTTTCGGAGAGGACAACCCGGTCCTCGTCCACGATGAGGTCCGCGAGGGCACCCGGCGTCAGGCCGGCATCGATGATGGGATCCGGCACGCTGACGGCGTACACGACTGTGAGTTCGTCTCCTTCGCGGTCTGCTTCAGCGGCTGCGAAGGCAACGGCCTGGGTGGCCTCTGGTGAGCCGTCAACGCCTACCACCACTCCCGACCTGCCCTCGAGGTCCTGGGTTCCGACGACGGCAACGGGGACCTTGGCAGCGGTGGCGACCTGGAGGGCGCGGTCGGCAAGGGCGCCGCCGAGGTGGCCGCTGCCGGACCCAATGACCATCATCGAAGTTTTCTTGGAGTACTTGGCCAGGGAGCCGCCCACGCTTCCGGTGAGCAGTTCCGTGGCGGGGGTGATGGGAACCGCTCCTTCCAGGCGGCCGGCGGCGGTCTTGAGGAGTTCCTCGCCAGCCTGCTGGAGGGTTCCGAACCACGGATAGGGTTCGGCAACCCAGCGGTCGTCCACCACGTGGAGGACCACCAGCGGCAGGCCTGCCCGGTGCGCCCGGCGGGCTGCCCACAGGACCGCGGCCTGGCTTTGGGCTGAGTCGTTGGTGCCCGCAGCTATGGGTTTTTGCGATGTCATGGCCGCACTTCCTGCTCGTCGTGAACTGGGGTTTCCTGCTTTTCAAGACTGGCCCCGGCCTTGGCGGCGCTGTAGGGCCAAAAGTCACGGAAGCGCTGCTCAGGCGCTTCTACGCTCCGGGTTCTGCCGGAGCGACCGGCTCCGGGCCCGGAGTGTCCGTTTCTGCGAGGGTCTTGAAAATGGTCCAGGCGACGGCGGTGAGCGGCACTGCCAGCAGCGCCCCGATGACGCCGGCCAGGGTGGCCCCGGCGGCCAGGGCGAGGATGATTACCAGCCCGTGGATCCGCAGTACCCGGCCCATGAAAAGGGGCTGGAGGATATGGTGCTCGAACTGGTTGGCGGCCACCAGGATCACCAGGACAATGAGAGCGGTAACCGGCCCGTTTTCCACCAGGGCCACCAGCACCGCGAGGCTGCCGGCGGCGGTTGCTCCGATGATCGGAATGAAACCGCCCAGGAAGACCACCGCGGCCAGCGGCACTGCCAGGGGAACCCGCAGGACCAGGAGCCCGATCAGGACCATCACGGCGTCAATCGCAGCGATGATGAGTGTCCCGCGGACGTAGCCGCCCAGCACCACGATGCTTCGCCCGGCCGCCAGATGTGCCTTGCCCTGGCGGGTTGCCGGGAGAAAACCGATCAGGAACGAGCGGATCTTCTCGCCGTCCTTGAGGAAGAAGAACAGGATGACTGCCGTCAGGACCGTACCGGCCGCGATCTCACCGGCAGTCCTCAGCCCCGTCAACGCGTCGGCCCCCAGGCTGCCGCCGGCAAGGAACTTCTGGAACTCCCCGCGGGCGGCGTTGATCTGGTCGTTCGTCAGCGCCACGGGGCCGGTGGTAATGAACTGCTGAAGCTGGCCTATTCCTGCTTCTGCCCGGGCTGCCAGGACGGAGGCCTGCTGCCTGACCAGTGTGGTGATGCCTCCCACCACGCCGGCTGCCACTGCCAGGATCACCAGGAAGGACGACAGGACGGCCAGGGCGCGGGGCCATCCGCGGGCGGCAAGCCAGCGGACCGCGGGAGCCATGGCCGAGGCCAGGATCAAGGCCACCATAACCGGGATGGTGACCAGTGGAACACGGGTTGCGGCCGTCACCACTGCCCAGGCGAGCGCCAGCACGGAGAGCGTCTGGATTGCCCGTATGCTTGCCCGGCCCAGGCCGTCGGTCCACAGTACAGACATCCTGCCGGTAAAAGACCGGGGATGGGACGGATCTGCCGCGTCCCCGTCCAGGGGCTCATTGCCTTGCATTGGCTTTCTCCTTGCTGCCGTTGTTGTCCGGCTCCAAACAGTACGTCGTTACTGTTGCTGTTACCCCTTATGTTCGGTGCTGACCTTCCGGGTTTTTACTGGTGGATTCCGCGACTGCCGGGGAGCCGGGACGGGTGGCATGGCATCGACGGTTCCCATCCGCACGCGGTGGTCAGTATGCTTACTATTGACGGCCCAACGCAACGAGAAAGGCACCATCATGACTGAACAGAACGTCCCGGACGATGAGCTGGAAGTCGTGGAGCAGGACGATGTGCTTCTCGACGAAACTCCCGGCGCGGCGTCGTCCCTGGAACTGGACCCAGTATCGGGGGAGCCGGACAACTACCCCGGTGCTGCCGAAAACAACCCCGACCGCTGGCAGGAGGACCCCTTGCTGCAGGACGAGGCCGTCTCCGGTGAAGAGGAGGACTTCCTGAGCGACCAGACGCTGCGGGATGAAAGCGCCAGGGCGCGTTACCGTTCAGGCGATGAGCAGGTATCGCCTGACACCCCCACCCTGGGGGAGGCCGCAGCGGATGTTGATTTTGGGGAAGCCCCCACCGGCCTCGAAGCTGACGGCAGCGACGACGAGGAGAATTTTGGCGGCTCGCCGCTCAGTGAGTTTGAGCCCGACGACCTGGAACGCTAGCAACCCCGCGGGCCGGGCCGGCGTGGCCCGGCCCGCAGTGGAGGGAGTCCCATGCAATCCAAAGAACTGCTGCTGGAGGCCTTCGATCGCCTCCCGGTCCTGGTCCGGGAAGCCCTCGACGGGCTTGACGCGGCGCAGCTGCAGCGCCGTCCGGGTGGCAACGGCAATTCCATCGCGTGGTTGATCTGGCACTCGGGCCGGGTGGAGGATGCGCAGGTAGCCTCGTCTGCGGGCCTGGAACAGGTGTGGACGGCGGAAGGTTTCGTGAAGCGCTTCGGCCTTCCCCTGGGGGAACGCGACACGGGCTACGGCCACTCCAGTAAACAGGTGGACGCCGTCAGGGCGCCGCGGGAGCTGTTGCTGGAGTACTACGATGCCGTCCACCGGCAGACCGCCAAGGTCCTGGAAGACATTGCTGATCCGGACCTGGACCGCGTGGTTGACAGGCACTGGAATCCGCCTGTGACCCTCGGAGTGCGGCTGGTCAGCATCCTGGGGGACTGCCTTCAGCACCTCGGCCAGGCCGCCTACGCCAAGGGGCTGCACGCCGGGACGGCAGGCGCCGGCGGTGCGTGAACTGGTGGTATTGGGCACCGCCTCACAGGTCCCCACCAGGACCCGGAACCACAACGGCTACTTTCTGCGCTGGGACGGCGAAGGGCTGCTTTTCGACCCCGGCGAGGGAACCCAGCGCCAGATGATCCACGCCGGCGTCGCGGCCAGCCACATCAACAGGATCTGCCTCACGCATGTGCACGGAGACCACTGCTACGGGCTGCCGGGAGTCCTGTCCCGGATGGCCCTCGACGGTGTGGCACACCCGGTCCACCTGCACTATCCGGCGTCGGGTGACCCGGTGGTCCAGGCCTTGGTGGCCGTGGGTTCGCCCGGCATCGACCTGCGGCTCCATCCGCATTCGGGGGCCGGGCCCGTGGCGGACTGCCTGGAGGTGCGGCCACTGAGGCACCGCATCGAGACATACGGCTACCTGATGACGGAGCCTGACGGACGCACCTTCCTGCCGGAGCGGCTCCAGGCGGCAGGAATCGGAGGCCCGGACGTGGGCCGGCTGCAACGCGACGGCGTCCTTGGGGCAGTCAGGCTGGAGGACGTGAGCGTACCCAGGCCGGGCCAGCGCTTCGCCTTCATCATGGACACCGCGCCGTGCCCCGGCGCCGACGACCTGGCGGACGGCGCTGACCTGCTGGTCACCGAGTCAACGTTCAGCGACGACGACGGCGTCCTGGCACGGCAGTACCTGCACCTTACTGCCGGGCAGGCCGGGGAGTTGGCGGCGTCCGGCGGGGTCCGCACCCTGGTGCTCACCCATTTCTCCGCACGGTACGGTGACGACGTCTCCGTGCTGGAACAACAGGCGCAGGCACGGGCCCCAGGGGTTACCGTGATCGCCGCCAACGACCTTGACCGCATCCCTGTTCCGCGGCGGCGGCAACCAGCGGGAGAAGCAGCGGGCCCAACAACGGCGATAGGGTTAAACCATGACAGCAGCAGCTGAATCCACGGTCACTTTCGATGGCCGTTTCGCCCGGGAACTGGCGGAACTCGCCGTGCCCTGGCAGGCCGAGGAAGCGCCCAGCCCTGAGCTCCTCGTCCTGAACGAGAAGCTGGCAGCGGACCTGGGCCTCGACCCGCAATACCTGCGCAGCCCCGAGGGTGTGCGGCTCCTGGTGGGAAACCACGTGCCGGCCGGTGCCACACCCGTGGCGCAGGCGTACGCCGGACACCAGTTTGGCGGATACTCGCCCCTGCTCGGCGACGGACGGGCCCTCCTGCTGGGCGAGGTCACTGACCGGGCCGGCCGCCTCCTGGACGTCCATCTCAAAGGTTCGGGGCGAACGCCCTTCGCCCGCGCCGGGGACGGCCGTGCCGTCGTCGGGCCCATGCTGCGTGAATACATTGTCAGCGAGGCCATGCACGCACTGCACATTCCCACCACCCGGTCGCTCGCCGTCGTGGCCACCGGGCGGCAGGTCCGGCGCGATGACATGCTGCCCGGCGCCGTCCTGGCGCGGGTGGCAAGCAGCCACCTGCGCGTAGGCAGCTTCCAGTACGCGCGCGCAACCGAAAATATGGACCTCCTGAAACGGCTGGCGGACCACGCCATCAGCAGGCACTACCAGCACGCCGCTGATGCCGCCAACCCCTACCTCGCTCTGTTCGCGGCGGTCGTCTCCGCCCAGGCGGAGCTGGTGGCCCGGTGGATGCTGGTGGGCTTCGTGCACGGGGTCATGAACACGGACAACATGACCATCTCCGGGGAAACCATCGACTACGGCCCGTGCGCGTTCATGGACGCCTTCAACCCGGCCGCCGTCTACAGTTCCATCGACGTCGGCGGACGCTATGCCTACGCCAACCAGCCGGTCCTTGCCGAATGGAACCTGGCCCGGCTCGCCGAGGCCATGCTGCCGCTGATTGACCAGGACCAGGAAAAAGCCGTGGCCCCGGCGGTGGAGGTACTCGGCGGCTTCCGCGGTCAGTACAGCGAGGCATGGACCCGCGGGATGACGGGCAAGCTGGGCCTGGGCGGCGTCGATGAAAGCGGCGCCGCCGGGGCCCTTGTGGATGATGTCCTCGACATCCTGAAGGACGGACCCGTGGACTACACCTTGTTCTTCCGCAACCTGGGCAAAGCGGCTCGCGGGGACCTCCGTCCCGTGCGCGGCATGGTCCTTGACCTGGCCGCCCTCGATGCCTGGCTGGAGCGGTGGCAGGCGCTGCAGCCTGACGCGGAGCTGATGGACAGCGTGAACCCGGCCTACATTCCGCGGAACCACCTTGTGGAGGAGGCGCTGTCCGCTGCCACCGGCGGAAACCTGGCTCCGCTGCAGCAGCTGCTGGAGGCGGTCAGTGAACCCTTCACCGAGCGGCCCGGGCTGGAACGTTACCTGCAGGGGGCGCCCGACGACTTCGGCAGCTACATGACCTTCTGCGGGACCTGACCGAGGCGGCCCGCGGGGTAAAACGAGAGGAGGGTGACAGCCGGTATTCCCGGCTGCCACCCTCCTGCTTCGTCCGGCGCCGCCAACGGCGCCGGACAGTGCGAAGACTAGGCTACGCGCACAGCGGAGTAGCCGCCGAGCCAGCTGATGGAGTGCACCTGCGTGTCGAAGCCGTTGACGCCGCCGCTGACAACCTGGCCGTTGCCTGCGTAAACGCCCACGTGGCCGGAGGTGATGATCAGGTCACCGGGGGCGGGAGCGCCTACGACGGTGCCGTACTGGAAGAACTGGGTGGGGGCCAGATCGCCCACGGACTTGCCGACGGAGCGCAGAGCCTTCTCGACCATGGCGGTGCAATCCTGCTTGAAGCCCAGCTGGCTGTAGGCCGAGGCGAGGATCGCAGCGCCGGTGCCCGTGCCGGTGGTGGATGCCACCGGGGTGGCCGAGGCGTAGGACATGTTCATGCCGGTGTTCGCCGGTGCGGTGGCGGCTGCGGCCTGCACGGGTGCTGCTGCAGGGGCGGGCGCCGGGGCGGCGGTGTAGCCTGCGCCGGGAATCTGGATCTGGTCGCCCGGGTAGATGACCGAGGACAGTCCCAGGCCGTTGGCGGACAGCACGCCGTTGAGGCTGACGCCGTAGGCTGCTGCAATGGCGCCGAGGGTGTCGCCGGAAACGACCGTGTGGACGTTCCCTGCTGCTGCGGCGGGGGCTGCGGCCGGGGCGGCAGGAGCCGAGGTGGCCTGGACGCTGGTCTGCTCAGTGGTGTCCGGGGCGGATACACCTGCATGGGCCGGGGCGCCGACTCCGAAGGCAATGCCGGATGCCGCAGCAACGGCGAGCGCGGGACGGCCCAGGGAGCGGGCCTGGGACTTGGCTGTTACTGCGAGGCCCTCGAGCACAATGGAGCGGGCCGGGGTCGCGCGGTGACGGGCAGTGGTTGAAATTTTTGACACGGTTGATCGCCTCTCCCATGCCTGCGGGGTGAGCTGTCGGGTTCGGGCTGGAGATACCCGGCCGGAAGCAACCCCGCGACGTGCGGAGGCGCTATCGACTTAACCCCAAGGCCACAAGTGGCCGCGGAAACTTGGTTCCCCCGTCCCTGCCAACTGGAGCGGTTGAATCCCATGATCAGCGGCAGGGCTCGGCATGCTGACGGGAATGTCCCGTCTGAGAGGGACACCAAAAGACCATAACCCACGTGCGGCGTGATTGTCACATTTGGATAACATACGAGGTTGTTCTCTCGCATTGGGCAAACGTCTGGACATACACCGCGAGCCAGGGCCTGACCTCAGGTGATACTTTGCCCGTGAAGCACGGTAACAATGTGGAAACAGGCCCCTGCCCTGCGCCCAATCCCGACGGTAAGCTTCGGGACGATGCGCCCGTTCGTGACCTTGGGGAGGCTCCCCCTTGACGGGGGCCTCATGGCGGTTGCCCTGGCCACCCTGGTCAGCAATGCTGCGGCCGCCGAAAAGACGGCCACCGCGCTCACCGCACAGGAAAAGGCCGCCAAGGGCGAGCGGGAACGCCTGTCCGGGGAAGCGAAAGCAAAACTGGACGCCGCACGTTCTGCCCAGGCTTCGCTGGCCGGGCAGGTCGCGGAGGAGCAGCGGCACGGCACTGAGCTGACCGCCCAGCTCGCCACGCTGAAAGGTACGACGGCGGCCATGGAGGGTGGGTACCGGCAGGGCTGGGCTGCACTGGCTGCCTATGAGGCGGCCCAGGCGGCCAAGCGCGCCGCCGCTGAGGAGCAGGCCCGCGGACAGGCGGAGGCCGCAGCCAAGGGTGCCGCAGCGGCAGCCCGGCAGCCCCAGGAGCCCGCACCCCGTGCCGACCCTGCCCAGGCCAATCCGGCCCAACCCGGTCCGGCCCCCGGCGCGGTCAATGATCCCGCCGGGGCGAAAAGCTACGCGTCCGGACGCCTGCCCGCCTACGGGTGGGGCCAGGGCCAGTTCCTGTGCCTGGCCCAGCTGTGGACCAAGGAGTCCAACTGGTTGACCACCGCCACCAACGCCTACTCCGGAGCCTATGGAATTCCCCAGGCCCTGCCCCCGGGGAAGTACGCCAGCGCCGGCGGCGACTGGCTCACCAGCTATCGCACCCAGATCGAATGGGGCCTGGGCTACATCCGTGACCGCTACGGTTCACCGTGCGCGGCCTGGAACCACTCCGTAACCCTGAACTGGTACTGACTGACGCGTTAGGCTGTCTCCATGCCAGATTTCGAACGGTTCCGTGCGCTGCTCGAAGAGGAGCGGGCGCGGCGCCTGGCACTGTTGCCGGCGCTGCGGGCGGACATCGAGGCAGCAAACTCGGCGCGCCAGGGTTCCAATGTCGACGACGAGCACGATCCCGAGGGTGCCACCATCGCCTTCGAACTCTCACAGGCCTCTGCGCTCCTGAAACAGAGTTCGGCGAGCCTGGACCAGATTGAAGCGGCGCTTGCCCGGCTGGCGGCGGGGACCTATGGAACCTGCGCCGTATGCGGGGAGCCCATCGCCGAGGGCAGGCTGGAAGCCCGCCCGTGGACCCCGTACTGCATCCACCACGCGGCGTCCGGGCGCGGGCGATGACCGGTACGGCGGACGTTGTGTCCGCGGCGGCGGATTTCGTGGACCGGACCCTGCAGAACGAGGGCGCCTGGTACCGGGCGGACGACGTCGGGGCACGGCTGGGCGGGGTGCTTGCCTCTTATGGTTCCTCTGTGGGGGCCGTTCGCGGGACCGTGCGCGATGCGCTGCGGAAGTTCAAGGACCTGGACCATGACGGCACGGTCATGCTGGCCTCCGCCCTGTGGGGCCAGCCGCGGCCCGGTTCCCGGCCGGTGTTCGAGCGCCGCCTGGCAGCGGTGGTCCTGCTGCAGTCACGGGTGCGGCTGCTCCGTCACTCTGACCTGACCCGGCTGGAGGGTTTCCTTCGCTCCGCGCAGGCAGCGGACCTGACCGGGCCCCTTCTCGCCGACGTCCTGGTCCCGTTGCTGGCGGGGCTGGGGGAGCGCGAACGGCAGCGGGCAGGCGTTGTCGTGGCGCGGTGGCGGGAAGACCCGGACCCCCAGCTGCGGGCGGCGGCCGACGCCCTTGAAAAAGACTTGACCATTTGAAACGTACCGAGGAGATCCCCATGAATGAGCCGTTTGACCTTGAGCGTTTTGTTGCCGCGCAAAACACCGGCGGAACCTATGAGCAGGCGCTGGGCGAACTGCAGGTCGGCCGGAAGTCCGGGCACTGGATGTGGTTTGTCTTCCCGCAGATTGCCGGGCTGGGACAGAGCGCCACCTCCCGCAAGTACGCCATTTCCTCGCTGGCGGAGGCCCGCGCCTACCTGGACCACGAGGTGCTGGGCCCGCGGCTCCTGGAGTGCGCGCTGGTCCTGGCAAACCACGCCGACCAGTCCGCCGAAGACATTTTCGGCGGTATCGACGCCAGGAAGCTCCGCTCCAGCATGACACTGTTCCTCCGGGCGGCGCCCGGAGAAACAGTGTTCAAGACCGTCCTGGCCCAGTTCTTCAACGGGGAACCGGACCCGGCCACGGACGAGCTCCTGGTACCAGGACGCGGCCGCTGAAACCCGGCTTCTGTCCCGCTGCTGCGCGGGGGGGGGTACGGGGAGCCCAGGGCGCGCTAAGGCGTGGGGCTGCCGCCGTTGACATTGAGCGTCTCGCCCACCACGTAGCTGGACTCGGGCGAGGCCAGGAAGACATAGGCGGGGGCGAGCTCGGCGGGCTGGCCCGCGCGGCCCAGGGGAGTGGACTGGCCAAACTCCGGCAGTTCCTCCTTGGGCTGTCCGCTGCTGACCTGCAGGGGCGTCCAGATGGGCCCCGGGGCCACCGCATTCACCCGGATCCCCTTGGGCGCCAGCTGCTGGGCCAGGCCCTTGGTGAAGTTGTTGATGCTGGCCTTGGTGGTGGCGTAGTCCACCAGCGTGGGGGACGGGTTGTAGGCCTGGATCGACGTGGTGTTGATGATGGTTGAGCCCGCCGGCATGTGCGGCACGGCGGCCTTGGTCACCCAGAACATGGCATAGACGTTGGTCTTCAGGGTGTGGTCGAACTGCTCGTCGCTGATGTCCTGCAGGTCCTCCTGCGCAACCTGTTTCCCGGCATTGTTGACCAGGATGTCAACCCCGCCCAGGACGGCCACCGCCGTGTCCACCAGGTCCCGGCACACGGCGGAGTCCTTCAGGTCGCCGGGGACCTTGACGGCCTTGCGACCGGCGGCCTCAATGATTCCGGCAATGCGGGAGGCGTCCTCCTCTTCCTGCGGCAGGTAGGAAAGCACGACGTCGGCGCCCTCCCGTGCAAAGGCGATCGCCGTCGCTGCCCCGATGCCTGAGTCCGCGCCGGTCACGATCGCCCGGCGGCCTTCCAGCCGCCCGGTGCCCCGATAGGTCTCTTCCCCGAGGTCGGCCTTGGGCGCCAGTTCCGCATCAAGCCCGGGCTCAGGCTGGTGTTGCTTGGGCGGGGAGATCTTTTCGTAGGCAGTCACGGGATTACGGAAGGTGTACTGGTCAGTCATGGTGGTACTCCTGTTCGTGCGGGACGCGGGCTGGTTCATCGCCCGGGATGGTGAAGCAGCCTGGGGCTGCCGAGGGCAACCACTGGAAACTAAGCATGCTTACGTTTCCTACCCTAGGCAGAAGCCCCCTGCCCTGCCAAGCCGCTCCGCGGGCTCAGTCGCGGCGGACCTCCACCAGCCTGACCTCCGCCAGCCGCCCGCTGTCCACCACGGCCTCCATGAAGGTGCATGCCGGCTGGCGGCGTCGGTCGGTTGGCGAGCCCGGATTCAACAGCCGCAGCCCGTTCGGCGACACCGTGTCCCAGGGGATGTGGCTATGCCCGAACACCAGGACGTCGGCATCGGGGTACAGCGCCTCGCACCGCTGTTCACGGCCCTTCGCCTGGCCGGTTTCGTGGACCACCGCAAAGCGAACCCCGCCAATGGTGGCAGTGGCCGTTTCTGGCAGCCGGCGGCGAAGTTGGGGGCCGTCATTGTTCCCGAAAACGCCCAGCAGGCGCTTGCTCCGGCGTTCGAATTCGTCCAGCAGTTCCGCCTCCACCCAATCACCGGCGTGGAAAACCGCGTCGGCGAGTTCCACTGCGGACCACACCTGCTCCGGCAGGTGCCTGGCGCGCTTGGGCACATGGGTATCGGCAAGCAGGACAAGGTTCAACGGCATACCCGGCATCCTGCCATAGGGCCCTGTTCCCATGCCGCGTGGAGTCGTAATCTGGGGGCTTGGAGGTGATTGCCATGGAGGCAGCCCAAGGCGACCGCATCGTTGTGCACGGGAGGACGGTGGGGTCTTCGGACCGGCACGGGGTGATTCTGGAGGTCCGTGGCGAGGGTGGAAGCCCGCCGTATGTCGTCCGCTTCGACGACGGGCACGAAACCGTCATGTATCCCGGTGGCGATTTCGCCGTCGAGCACGGACACAACGCCTGACGCTCCTGCGGGACTGCACCCGGCCGCTTCACCTGTCAGACTGGAGCAATGGATCATTTTCCGTCCGCAGGCATGTCCTCCACCCCACCGCAGCGCACAGGTCCCCGCGACCCGGGCGACGCCTGGGTGGAAGGGGACCGCGGCAGGTACTGGGGCCGTTTCGGCGCGGCGGGCGTCCTTGCCTGGGACCCCGCCAAAGGCGTGCTCCTGCAGCACCGTGCGGTCTGGAGTCATAACGGTGGAACCTGGGGGCTGCCCGGCGGCGCCCTGCACCAGGGCGAAGAACCCGTTGACGGCGCCCTCCGCGAGGCGTATGAGGAAGCCGCGGTCCCGTCGGAGAGCGTGGAAGTGCTGTTCACGTCCGTGCTGGACCATGGCTACTGGTCCTACACCACGGTGGTGGTGAGGGTGCGGGAATCCTTCGAGCCGGTGATCAGCGACCCCGAGAGCATTGCCCTGCTCTGGATCCCGGTGGCAGAGGTGGAGGCCCTGGACCTGCACCCCGGTTTCGCGGCCGCGTGGCCGGAGCTGCTGGCGCAGCTGGACACCGGCGAACCCTGGTAGGCCGGCCCCGGACTCCTCCCGGTGAGCCTCCGGCTAGTAGCCTTCGCCGTAGTCGGCGGTCACCAGGATGGGCAGGTGGTCTGAATTTCCGCGCGGGAGCGTCTCCACGCTGGCAATGTCCAGGCCCAGCGAGGTGGCGAAGTCGAAGTGGCCCTTGAACACCTTGTACCGGGTGTACGTTCGCCGGTTGCTCAGGGAGAGGGCATACCCGGAGTTCTTCATGTGCATGTCCAGGTTCTTGGTGAAGAACGGGTAGTTGAAGTCACCCACCATCAGGGTCATCAGGCCTTTGCCCATGCTCAGCAGTTCAGCGTGGGCTGCGTGGATCTGCTTGCGCCGCAAAGAGTTCGACGCCGTCAGCGGGGCTGCATGGAAGGATCCGATCACCAGCTCATGCTGCGTTTCGGTGTCCATCACCCTGGTGCCGATGAGCCGTTCATGGGCCGGAGCCAGCACCCTGTCATGCATTGATTTCTTCAACGCGAAGGACTGCGTATCCAGTGCGGTGAAGCGGCTGGTGCGGTAGTAGATGGCCAGACCCAGCCGGTTGCCCTTGGTGGCATCCGCCAGGTGCAGCGGGCCCAGGGTCTCCGGGAGGTCGCTGGCATCCACTTCCTGAAGGCACAGCGCATCGATGTCATGGTTGCGGGCCAGGGCGAGAAGTTCGCCGCTGGCCTTGTGCTTGCGGAGGTTGTAGCTGATGACGCGCATGAAACACCTCTTTTGAGGGTTGCTGACAGGACCAGTTCCTTACTCTAGTCCGATTGCCACCCGCACCCTCCAACATTTCGTTGCCCGCGTTGGCGCGCCGTGCGCTGTCCGCGGGGGATAGAGTTAGTGGCAATTCACTGAATTTCCGTAAGGGGCCAGCCTTGACTGCAGACCTGCCTGAACTCGCCGAAGGCAATTTCTACTACCAGGACCTGGGCGGCGGGCGGTTCCGCTCCACCATCCACGCGCAGGGTGCCTGGAACGTCCACGAACAGCACATGGCCCCGGCATCGGGCCTCATGGCCGATGTCCTTGAACGGCACCAGCCGCGGGAAGACATGCGGATGGCCCGCCTCAGCTACGAGATCCTTGGATTGATCCCGGGCGGCGAGTTCCGGATCGAGACCACCACGCTGCGTCCCGGCAGGACCATCGAACTGGTGCAGGCGGAACTCGTGGCCGGCGGCCGCACCGCCATCCGCGCCGCCGGGTGGCGCATGCTGACCAGTGACACCGCTGAAGTCGCCGCCGTCGAGGACGCAGCGATCCCCGGCCCCGACGAATGCAAGCCGTACGACGGCGCCGCCGTCTGGCCCGGCGGCTACATCCGCTCCTCGAAATGAGGGTGGCCGAGGGCCACCGTCCCGGAGCCGGCAAGGTGTGGCTCCGCACCGACCACCCCCTGACCGACCGCGCCGACAGCGGCGACCTGGCCCGGCTCATGGGCTTGGTGGACACGGCCAACGGCATCGCGGCCAGGGTTCCGCCGGGGAAGGGCAGCTACGCGTTCCCCAACCTGGACCTGCAGATCCACATGTACCGCCGGCCCCGGGGGGAATGGCTGGGACTGGACAATGCGGTGTCGTTCGGCAGCGACGGGATCGGGCTGACCTCCACCGTGCTGCACGACCGGCAGGGGCCGTTCGGCCGCGCTGAACAGATCCTCACCCTGCGCAAATCCTGATAAAGGGTTCGTCCTGACCCTGCGACTGGTCCTTGCCGCGCCTGGGTCCTGACCTATGGTGCGGGCATGTATCGCTGAGTATCGTTGTATATCGTTCACGATTGACAAAGGAGTTCATGATGCGTGCTTCAAACCCTGCTGGCGGATTCGGCGGGAACAATCTGGACGGTATGTGGCAGGCCGTCGAGGAACTGCGCTCCCGGTTTGAAAAGCGGGCCGGAACCCGCGCCGGGAAAGGTGAGGTGCGGACGGCGGTGCTGGCCCTGCTGGCCGAGCGGCCCATGCACGGCTACCAGATCATCCGCGAGATCGAGGAACGCAGCGGGGGCAGCTGGAAACCGAGCGCAGGCTCCGTCTATCCCACCCTGCAGCTGCTGGCGGATGAAGGATCAATTACAGCCGAGGAAACGAACGGCCGAAAAATCTACTCGTTGACCGAAGCCGGCCGCGAGGAAGTGGCAACCCACCACGGGGCTGCGCCATGGGATCCGGCCGGCCCGATGGCCGGCGGCGTTGCTTCCCTGCCCAAGGCCGGGATCGAACTGGCCCAGGCCGCAGCCCAGGTTGGCCGTACCGGCACCCAGGAGCAGGTGCACCAGGCGGTGGCGGTGCTGGACGAGGCCCGCCGCCGTCTGTACGCCATCCTCGCCCAGGACTGACGCGGGTGGCGTCCACCGTCCAGGAGAGGGCCGACGCCCAGTTGCCCCTGCGGGAGCACCGCGGCCGCTACCGGCGGATTCTGCGCTTCGCTGCATGGAACCTCGCCGCCACGTGGTGGTTCGAGCTGTTCCTGCCGCGGATTGGACTTAGCCGGGTGGCCGCCAGGACGCGGTCACGGCGGATGCGGCGCTTTGCCCAGCGGTTCCATGACCTGGCCGTGGACCTCGGTGGCCTCATGATCAAGGTGGGCCAGTTCCTGTCCTCCCGGCTCGACGTCCTTCCGCCGGAGATCACCAAAGAACTGGAGGGGTTGCAGGACGAGGTGCCGCCGGTCGCCTTCCCTGCCATCTCCGCCCTGGCCGCCCGGGAACTGGGGACGCCGCTGGACAGGGTTTATGCCTCCGTGGACCCAACGCCCATAGCCGCTGCCTCCCTGGGCCAGGCCCACCGCGGCCGCTTGAATCCTGCCGACGCCGGGGACACCGGACTCGATGCCGTGGTGCTGAAAGTGCAGCGCCCGGGCATCGGCGCCATTGTCGACGTCGACCTTGCCGCCCTGCGCAAGGTTGCCGGCTGGCTCAGCCACATCCGGCTCGTTTCCCGCCGCGCCGACATGCCGGCGCTGGTGGAGGAATTCGCCCAGACCAGCCTGCTGGAGATCGACTACCTGCACGAGGCCGTCAACGCGGAGCGGTTCGCCGCGGATTTCGCCGGGGACGACCGCGTGGAAGTCCCGGGCGTGGTGTGGGAGCGGACCACCCGCCGTGTGCTCACCCTGGAGGACGTCACTGCCATCAAGATCACGGACGTCGGGGCGCTCCGTGCCGCCGCATCGATCCCGCCGCGGTCGCGCCGGTGTTCGCGTCCATCATGTTCGACCAACTGTTCACCAACGGCTTCTTCCACGCCGACCCTCATCCGGGGAACATCTTCGTCACCCCAGTCCCTCCAGGTGCAGGGCTTCCCTGGAAACTGACGTTCATCGACTTCGGGATGATGGGCGAAGTCACGGCTTCCACGCGCAGCGGACTGCGGAAGCTGCTGATCGCAGCCGCCGCCCGGGACGGCAAGGGACTCGTGGCGGCCATCAATGATGTGGGCGTCCTGATGCCGTCAGCCGACAGCGTGGCCCTGGAACGCGCCATGACGCAGCTCTTCGCCCGCTTCGGCGGCATGGGCTTCGCCGAACTGCGCGAGGTTGACCCGAGGGAGTTCCGTGACTTTGCCGTGGAGTTCGGTGACGTGGTCCGGTCGCTGCCGTTCCAGCTGCCGGAGAACTTCCTGCTGATCATCCGGGCCATGTCCCTGACCTCCGGGGTATGCAGTGCCCTGGATGAGCGTTTCAACCTCTGGGATTCGGTGGAGCCCTACGCCGCCCGGCTGCTGCGGAACGAACGGGGCAACGTGGTGCAGGACGTGGCCCGGCAGGCCCTCGACGCCGCCGGTGTTGCCTTCCGGCTCCCGGGCCGCCTGGACGCCCTGGCCGGGAGACTGGAGGAAGGATCGCTGCAGGTTGCCGTCCCCCGCCTGGAGCGCCAGGCTGCGCGGCTGGACCGGGCTGTGCGCCGCTCAGCCTCCGCCCTGGTCTTCGGGGCACTGCTGCTCGCGGGAGCCATTGTCCGCCCTGACGACCTTGCGCTGGGCAATGTGCTGATGACGGCGTCGGCCCTTCCGCTGCTGCACGCGCTGTGGGTGGGGCGCCGGGGACGTTAAGGCGGCCGCCGCCGTCGGGCGTAACCTAGGGGTGGCCTGCCCGTCCGCGGGCTGTGAACCGCCGCCACTAAAACCCGTCGACGTTGAAAATGTCGCCGCCACACCATGGGAGCTTCGCAACAATGCACCACACCGGTACCGGATCCAGCACGCTCACCGTGGTGCGGCAGGACGTGTCACTCGGCGCGGGCCGGGACCTCGAATTCGGCCTGGAGCTGCTGGCAAGGGCACGGAGCGGCGCCATTGGTCCCACCCTGCGGCTGTACCGGCCCGCGCCCACCGTGGCGTTCGGGCAGCGGGATACCCGGCTGCCGGGATTCGACGCCGCCGCCCAGGCCTGCCGGGACAACGGCTTCGAACCTCTGGTCAGGCGGGCGGGCGGACGCGCTGCGGCCTACCACCGGGGCACCCTGGTGGTGGACCACATTGAACCGGATACGGACGCCGTCGCCGGATCCAAGGCCCGGTTCGGCTACTTCGGGGAGCTGTTTGCGGAGGCGCTGCGAAGCGTGGGCGTACAGGCTGCCGTGGGTGAGATTCCCGGCGAATACTGTCCGGGCGAATTCAGTGTCTACGGCACCGACCCGGCAGACAGCTCCCGGAGAGTGAAACTGGTGGGCACTGCCCAGCGGGTTGTTTCCGGCGGCTGGCTCTTCAGCTCGGTGATCGTGGTGGAGGACTCCGCCCCGATCCGGAAGGTCCTTACCGACAGCTATGCCGCGCTCGGCCTGGACTGGAATCCTGCCACCGCCGGCGCCGCCAACGATCTGGTGCCCGGCCTGGACGTCGCCGCCGTCGAGCAGGCCATCCTTAAGACGTATGCGGGCCATGCCACCCTGGAAGCTGCTTCCTTCAGCAGCCTGGGGGCATGACCCGCATCAGTTGTGGCGCGGCGGCCGGTCAGGCGGCCAGGCGGCTCTTGACCTCGGCGGCGGACGGGTTGGTGGCGGCGGTGCCGTCCGGGAAGAGGACCGTTGGGACGGTGCGGTTGCCACCGTTCAGCTGCTCCACGAGTTCAGCCGTGCCGTCCACCTCTTCGATGTTGATTTCGGTGTAGCCGATGCCCTGTGCATCCAGCTGCTTCTTGAGCCGGTTGCAGTAGCCGCACCAGGTGGTGGAAAACATGGTGATGGTGCCTGATTCGGGAGTGAAGTCCACAGGGATCTCCTATACGTCGCTTGAAAGGTTTCCTTACTGTCAACCGTAGCGTGGCCGCCGGTATTCCCCGGTCCCGGGCGCTGCTGCGGTGCCTGGATGACAGTTTGTGGCGGGCGGTGGCAAGCTGGTGCCATGTGTGGACGCTACGTAATGGCACGGGCCGTGGGGGATCTCCTGGCCGAGTTCGACGCCGAGCTGGAGGACGAGGTCACCATCCCGCCGTCCTGGAACGTGGCACCCACTGACGCCGTCCCCATTGTGCTGGAGCGGCTGGTGGAAGACGGCGCTGCGCCCCGGCAGGTCCGCCAGCTGCACGTTGCGCGGTGGGGCCTGGTCCCGTCCTGGGCAAAGGATCCCGGGATCGGCTCCCGCATGATCAATGCACGGAGCGAATCCGTGCTGGAGAAGCCGGCCTTCCGGAAGGCTGTGCAGTCCCGCCGCTGTGCCGTGCCCGCCGACGGCTACTACGAATGGAAGCAGGGCCCGGGAAAGTCGAAGCAGCCCTACTACGTGCACCCGGGCGGGGAACGCGGGCTGGTTTTCGCCGGTCTCTATGAGTGGTGGAAGGACCCGTCAGTGCCGGAGGGGGAGCCCGGACGCTGGCTGCTGTCCACGTCGATCCTCACGGCTGACACCCCGCCGCCGGGGACTGAATCCACCATCTTCGGGAAACTGACCGAGCTGCATGACAGAGTGCCGCTGCCCATGGACAAGGCCACGATGGAGGCCTGGCTGGACCCGGAGGCTGATGATGCCGCCGCATTGGTTGACCTGGTGCGGTCGGGGGTCAAGGACGCGGCAGCCGACTGGCACGTGGAATCCGTGGGCAAGGAAGTGGGCAATGTCCGCAACAACGGCCCGGAACTGATCCGCCCGGTGGAAGCCCTGTTCTAGCAGCCTCCGCCTGGGCCGGTACCCGTCAGACGGTGACCGTGCCGGCGTCGTCCACTGTCCAGGTGGGGTTGTACGCCACTTCCCAGCGGAACCCGTCAGGGTCGGCAAAATATCCTGCGTAGCCTCCCCATGCCTTGGTGACGGGCTCGGCAACGATGGCAGCACCGGCAGCCGCGGCCTGTTCCATGACGCTGTCCACTTCCTGCGGGCTTGCCAGGTTGTGGCTGAGCGTGATGCCGGGGACGCCGGCGGAAGGACTGGTGGCGGCTTCGGCCTGCATCTGGGTGCTGTCCCAGAGGGAGAGCACCAGCCCATGGTTCACCTGGATGAACAGGACTTCCCCGGCAACCTCGCGGTGGACGGGCCAGCCAAGGCCGTCAACGTAGAAGGCGCGCGAGGCCTCGACGCTGCGGACACCGAGGGAGATAAAGTCGACTCTGGGCTCCATGCTTCGATACTGTCAGATGATGGCGACAATTCAAGGAAACGATAGGGATGCCCGGGCCGACAGGGAACAGCTCGCTGCCGTCCGGGTTGCTGTTGACGAGGTGGATGAGCAGATTGTCACCCTCATCGCCCGCCGCGAACGGCTGATCAGGATCGCCGGCACGCTGAAGGGTGATGACGCCGAGGTGCGCGCCCCGGGCCGGGTGGAGCGGATCATAGAACACGTGCGGGCTGCTGCCGAGAAAAAAGACATTGACCCGGACATCGTGGAGTCAACCTACCGGGCCATGATCTCCGCGTTCATTGAACTTGAACTGCGGATCCATAAAGAAAACAGCTGAGGAAGCTTAGGGCGCTTCCTCCACCGGCACCCCGTGCTGGAACTCCCGTCCGTCCGCCTCGCTGAAGGCGGACAGGACGTGCCCCTGCCCGAGCCCGTTCAACGCCGTCAGGGGAAAGCTGCCGGTGATGCTGCTCTGTGAGTGGGTGACTCCGGACAGGTCGTAATCCTCCTCGATCCCCTGGTCCCGGTTGAACGCGTAGCAGGCGATGGCCTCCCCGTTCATGAACTCAATGCACAGCCGGCGCTGAGCCGAATAATCCGGCGAGGCTCCCATCAACCCCACCACGTAGGCACCGGATACCGGAATGGTGCCGTCGATATCGAACGTGGCGACCAGGGTGGAGTCCTCGGTCTTGATGCTGGCCTGCTTCAGGAGTGCGTCATCGGTACTCATGCCAACATCCTGCTCCCTGCCGCACGCCCCGTCCACCCCCGCCTATGTTTTGATGCCATCCCGGCGTAGACTGGTTTTATTCGAATACATATTCGAATACCTGTTTGGGGAAAATCGTCGGGGAGGTGCACATGGGCATGTTCAGCGAGTCTGTTGACGTGGTGTGCACCGAAGCCGGACAACCGGAAACGTTGACCTGGGCCGGTGCTTCCTACACCGTCTGCGCCGAACCCCTCCGGTGGTACGAACGCCGGCAATGGTGGGCGGAAGACAGCAGGGCCCCGCTGGGAAGCGGACCGGGCGTGGTGGATCACGAAATCTGGCGCGTGCAGGTGCTGCCTGCCCGGGTGGCCTCCAGTCCCTCAGCGCCGGAAGATGCGGCCGGCGCAGAACCCCTCACTCTTGACCTGACCCGCCATATCCGCAGCAACCGCTGGCGGCTGCTGCGGATCCATGACGCCCTCCGCCACAGAACAGCCTGACCAGTCCAGCATGAGCTTCACCCACCTTCACGTTTCCACGGCGTTCAGCGCCCATTACGGTGTTTCCTGGCCGGAGGAACTGGCCATGGCTGCCGCAGCCGACGGCGCCACAGCCCTTGCCTGTACAGACCGGGACGGCCTCTACGGAACCATCAAGCACCTCAAGGCCTGCATGGCCGCGGGCATCGACCCCATTGTGGGGGTGGACCTTGCAGTGTTTGACGACGACGGTGATCACCGAACGCAGGTGGCAGGCAGGGTGGTGGTGCTGGCCCGCGGCCAAAACAACGGTGCCGGATACCGTGCGCTGTGCCGGCTGGTCTCCGACGCCCACGCAAGGACCTCGGGGAAAGCCGGGGGAGCGGTGCCCGCTGCTGTCACCCGTGCCGAACTGGCTTCCCGCACCCTTGACCCCCAAACCCTTAAGCCGGTGCTCACCGTATTGCTCGGCCCTGATTCGGATGTGGGCCGTGCCATGGGCGGACGGCGCTACCTGCGGCCCCGGACCCTTTTCAAGCAGTGGCTTGACGCAATGCCCGCCGGAACCGTGGTGGCTGAAATAGTCTCCCAACTCAGCGCACCTGGTACCCCGTTGAGCACGGCGCACGCTGTGCGCATGCTCAGGCTCGCCGAGGAACACCAGGTGCCGGCAGTACTCGCCAATGCGGTGAGGTACTGCGCTGCGGACGGAGCACCAACCGCTGACGTCCTGGATTCTGCCCGGACATTGAAGTCCCTGCCCGAACTGGCAGGGGAACCCCTCCTGCAACCCACTGGCCAGGGGTGGCTGAAAACCCCGGCGCAGATGCTGGGGATAGGCAAGGAGATCATTTCAGCAGCCGGTTATGGTGCCGCCGACCTCAAGCAGCTGATGACGCAAACGGAGGCGCTCGCCGATCTCTGCCGGATCGACCCCACCTCGGACATGGGATGGAAACAGCCCGTGGTGCCCGAAGCATCCGTTATTGGCATCAGCCAGGATCCGCACGCTGAACTCATCCAGCGCTGCCATGCAGGAATCGGCCGGCGGTTCCCGGGAGCCACTGGCAACGCGGAGAAGGAGATCCTGGCCCGCCTGGACCATGAGCTGGGGATCATCCACAACCTGGGCTTCTCCTCATACTTCCTGACTGTTGCCGAGGTGTCCCGGATGATCCAGGACATGGGGGTCAGGGCGGCAGCAAGAGGGTCGGGAGCATCCAGCCTGGTCAATTACCTGATCGACGTCAGCCATGTGAATCCCCTCCAGCACGACCTGATATTTGAACGTTTCCTCTCCAACGACCGCGCCACCCTTCCGGACATCGACATCGACGTCGAAAGCGCTGAACGCCACAACGTCTACCACCGGATCTTCGAACGCTTCGGCTCTGAACGGGTAACCCTGATGAGCATGCAGAACGGATACCGCGCCCGGGGTGCCGTGCGCGACGCCGGTCTGGCGCTGGGCATGGACGACGACGAGGTGGGGGAGATCGCCAAGCAGTTGTGGCGGTTCTCTGCACGAAAATTCCGGGAAGCACTGCAGGAAAAACCGGAACTGCGTGAGTTTGCCGGCCGGGTGGAACAACGCGACGCCCATGGAAACCAGCAACTGGACCTGCTGGTGGACCTGACCGAACGGCTCGACCGGCTGCCCCGCCACATCTCCATGCACCCGTGCGGCGTCATCCTGGGTGATGCAACCCTCCTGGACCGTACCCCGGTACAGCCAAGCGGTCTTGGACTGCCCATGAGCCAGTTCGATAAACATGACATGGACCCCATGGGCATGCTCAAACTCGATGTCCTCGGTGTCCGCATGCAAAGCGCCATGGCGTTCGCGGTCCGGGAGATCATCAGGATCCATCCCTCCAAGGAGGAAGTGGTCAAGGCAGGGAACCACCCTGCGGGGCCGGAAGGTTCCGGCCCCGACTACATTGCCGCCAACGGCCGGATAGACCTCAACGCCGTCCCCCTCGACGACGAAGCCACCTATGAGCTGATCAGGAGCACGCATACCCTTGGCTGCTTCCAGATCGAATCACCCGGTCAGCGGGAGCTGATCGGCAAAATGGCGCCGCGGGAGTTCAACGACCTCATCATCGATATTTCACTGTTCCGCCCGGGACCGATGAAATCGGACATGGTGCGGCCCTTCCTGGAACACCGGCACGGGTTCGCCCCTGAGGTCTACCCGCACCCTGACCTCAAGCCGGTGCTGCAGGAAACCCACGGGGTCACCGTCTTCCACGAGCAGATCCTGAAAACTCTCCACGTCATGACCGGCTGCGGCCTGGCAAAAGCCGACGAATTCCGCCGGGCACTCAGCAGCGAGGCCGGAGAAGCGCAGGTGGAGGAGTACTTCCGGCGCCACGCCAAAGCCAAGAGGTACACCCCCGAGGTGGTGGACAAGGTGTGGGGGACGTTGAAGTCCTTTGCCAGCTTCGGATTCTGCAAAGCCCACGGGGCTGCTTTCGCCGTCCCCACCTACCAGTCCGCCTGGCTCAAGACACACCACCCCGAAGCCTTCCTTGCAGGCTTATGGGAGCACGACCCCGGCATGTACCCCAAACGGCTGCTGGTGGCAGAAGCCCGCCGGCTGGGCATTCCCATCCTTCCCCTGGACATAAACCGCAGCAAAGCCGAGTACCGGGTGGAGCGGATCGGGACAGGCAGGGACGCCGGCAGGCTGGGAATCAGGCTCAGCCTGAACGGGATTTACGGTCTGTCTGCTGCTGAACTGAAGCGGGTTGTCGTAAGCCAGCCCTATGACTCACTGGCGGATCTCCGGGCGCGCTCGCGGCTCAGCAAGCCAAGCATCCGGCGCCTTGCGCAGCTTGGGGCCTTTGATTCCCTCCACCGTGAAGCCGGAGGCACCGCCAACCGAGCGGACCTGGTGCACCATTTGCAGCAGCTTCAATCAGCCAATGGCGCGCGGAAAGGCGTGGAGGTGCTGGAGGGACAGTTGTCCCTTCCCCTGGGCGACGTCGAACTGCGCAACATCAAACCTGGACTTCCAGCCCCCACGGTGGTGGACAACGTCAGGGCGGAACTGGATCTGATGTCCGTCGATGTCAGTTCCCATCTGATGGACAGCCACAGGCCCCTGCTGGAAAGGCTGGGTGTCACCACTGCCGATAAACTCCTCAGCCTGCGCAACGGGACCGAAGTGCTGGTGGCAGGGGTGCGGGTGGCCACCCAGACTCCTCCCATGCGCGGCGGCAGGCGGGTGGTGTTCATCAGCATCGACGACGGCACCGGCTGCGTGGATTCGGTCTTCTTCCACGAGGCCCAGGAAAACGCTGGCCCGCTTCTGTTTGGAACCCGCCTGCTGCTGATCCGCGGGACCACCCGAAGGACCGGTCCGCGGGGCATCAGCATCAGTGCGAGCATGGCCTGGGACCTGGGCAAGACGGACAGTTTGCCCTTGCCGGAGTCGATCGG
This sequence comes from Arthrobacter sp. DNA4, assembly GCF_024362385.1. NCBI lineage: Bacteria > Bacillati > Actinomycetota > Actinomycetes > Micrococcales > Micrococcaceae > Arthrobacter > Arthrobacter sp. DNA4. The sequence goes on along the minus strand of NZ_CP101466.1, from coordinate 2,545,921 downwards.
CGGGTACGCCGGGGTGTCCAGCCCGGAGGCCTTCGCCGATGGGCCGCATCCCCTCGATGGCATCAGCAGGACGTTGGCGATCACCGGGTTCAATGGGTGACCGCGGTTCCGCACCCCCCGTGTGCCGCGTTGGTCGGCCCATACCGGAACCGATAGCATTGACGGTGGCTGGCTGTGGTCCCCGTATGCCACAAGCTATGAAGCCTCAACTTTGAATAGGAGACACCCGTGTCAGATGCCCAGCAGATCACCCTTCTCGTCGATGGCGAAGAGACCAAGGTGACTACCGGGACAACCGGTGCGGAACTCTTCTTTGAGCGCCGTGACGTTGTTGTTGCCCGCGTCAACGGCGAGCTGAAGGACCTGGACCAGGAACTTCCGGAAGGCGCCGAGGTGGAAGGCGTCACCATTGATTCCCCCGACGGCCTGAACGTCCTGCGGCACTCCACTGCCCACGTCATGGCCCAGGCCGTGCAGCAGCTGCGTCCCGATGCCAAGCTCGGCATCGGCCCCTACATCACCGACGGCTTCTACTTCGACTTCGATGTTGCCGAGCCGTTCACTCCCGAGGACCTCAAGACCCTCGAAAAGATGATGCAGAAGATCATCAACCAGAACCAGAAGTTTGTCCGTCGCGTGGTCAATGAGGACGAGGCCCGCGAAGCCATGAAGAACGAGCCCTACAAGCTCGAGCTCCTGGGCAAAAAGAACGAAGCCGCCGAAGCCGGGGAAGGCGTGAACGTTGAAGTCGGCGCCGGGGACATCACCATCTACGACAACGTGGAACGCAAGGAAGGCACCACCGTCTGGTGCGACCTCTGCCGCGGCCCCCACCTGCCCAACACCAAGATGATCTCCAACGCCTTCGCGCTGACCCGTTCGTCGTCGGCCTACTGGCTGGGCAACCAGAAGAACCAGCAGCTGCAGCGTATCTACGGCACCGCCTGGCCCACCAAGGACGCCCTGAAGGCCTACCAGGAGCGCATTGCCGAGGCCGAGCGCCGCGACCACCGCAAGCTCGGTTCGGAGCTGGACCTCTTCTCCTTCCCGGACGAGCTGGGCTCCGGCCTGCCGGTCTTCCACCCCAAGGGCGGCATCATCCGCAAGGAGATGGAGGACTACTCGCGCCAGCGGCACGTCGAAGCCGGCTACGAGTTCGTCTACACCCCGCACATCACCAAGGGCCACCTGTACGAGGTCTCCGGGCACCTGGACTGGTACAAGGACGGCATGTTCCCCGCCATGCGGGTGGATGAGGAACTCAACGCCGACGGCAGCATTCGAAAGCCGGCGCAGGATTACTACCTGAAGCCGATGAACTGCCCCATGCACAACCTCATCTTCCGCTCCCGCGGCCGGTCCTACCGCGAGCTGCCGCTGCGGCTGTTCGAATTCGGCTCCGTGTACCGGTACGAGAAGTCCGGTGTGGTCCACGGCCTCACCCGTGTCCGGGGCATGACACAGGACGACGCCCACATCTACTGCACCCGCGAGCAGATGAAGGACGAACTCACCAAGACCCTCACCTTCGTCCTGGACCTGCTCAAGGACTACGGGCTGAACGACTTCTACCTCGAGCTGTCCACCAAGGACCCCGAGAAGTACGTCGGCGACGACGCCACCTGGGAGGAAGCCACCAGGACCCTCGCCGAGGTAGCCCAGGAGTCCGGACTGGAGCTGGTGCCCGATCCAGGCGGAGCAGCCTTCTACGGTCCCAAGATTTCCGTGCAGGCCAAGGACGCCCTGGGGCGTACCTGGCAGATGTCCACCATCCAGCTGGACTTCAACCTGCCCGAACGCTTCGAGCTGGAATTCCAGGCAGCCGACGGCAGCCGCCAGCGTCCCGTCATGATCCACCGCGCGCTCTTCGGATCGGTGGAGCGCTTCATGGGCGTCCTCACCGAGCACTACGCCGGGGCGTTCCCCGCGTGGCTGGCTCCGGTCCAGGTGGTAGGCATCCCCGTGGCGGAGGCGTTCAACGATTACATGTTCGACGTCGTCGGCCAGCTCAAGGCGGCGGGCATCCGCGCCGAGGTGGATACGTCCTCGGACCGCTTCCCCAAGAAGATCCGCACCGCCAGCAAGGACAAGATCCCGTTCGTGCTGATCGCGGGCGGCGACGACGCAGAGGCGGGCGCTGTTTCGTTCCGCTTCCGGGACGGTAGCCAGGACAACGGTGTGCCCGTCGCGGAAGCGGTCAAGCGAATCACCGAAGCCGTCCGCAACCGGACCAGCTAGCCGAACGGAAACAGCACAGTGCAGGAGAACACAGGCGCAGGATATCCAGGCGATGCCGGCGTTACCGACGACTTTGCCCTCGCCGGTGTCCCGGACGCCTTCCAGCGCCTGTGGACTCCGCACCGTATGGCCTACATCAAAGGCGGCCAGCACCAGTTCAAGAACGAGAACGACTGCCCGTTCTGCGTAGGCCCCGGCCGCACTGACGAAGAGGCGCTCATCGTCTACCGCGGTCGGACCTGCTATGTGGTGCTGAACCTGTTCCCCTACAATCCGGGCCACCTGCTGGTCTGCCCCTACCGGCACATTCCGGACTACACGGACCTCACGGTTGAAGAAACAGCGGAGTTCGCCGAGCTGACCCAGACGGCCATGCGGGTCCTGCGGAAAGTATCCAATCCCGGCGGCTTCAACCTGGGCATGAACCAGGGCGTGGTGGGCGGTGCAGGTATCTCCGCGCACCTGCACCAGCACATTGTTCCGCGCTGGGGTGGCGACGGTAATTTCTTCCCCATCATCGCCCAGACCAAAGCCATCACCCAGACCCTTGATGAGGTCCGGCAACAGGTGGCTGAGGCCTGGCCCGGGGAGTCGGATGCTGAATAGGCATGCCCGCGGCTTCTTCACCGCGCTGTTTACCCCACTGGCCCGCTGGCTCCTGAAAATTGGCGTCTCCCCGGACGCGGTCACCATCCTCGGAACCGCGGGTGTTGCCGCAGGAGCCCTCATCTTCTACCCCCTGGGTCAACTCTTTTGGGGGACCGTCTTCATCACCGCGTTCATCTTCTCCGACGTCCTGGACGGCATCATGGCGCGGATGCAGGACATCAAGAGCCGATGGGGAAACTTCCTCGACTCCACGCTGGACCGGGTCGCCGACGGCGCACTCTTCGCCGGCGTGTCCGTATGGTTCTTCACCGGCGGAAACAACACCGCCATCGCCGTCAGCGCGCTGCTGTGCCTGGTCCTGGGCATGGTTGTCTCCTACGCCAGGGCCAAGGCCGAGTCGCTCGGGTTCACCGCCAATGTCGGGATCGCAGAACGGGCCGAACGCCTGGTCTCCGTGCTGGTGGTCACCGGTCTGACCGGTTTGGGACTGCCAACCGTGGTGCTCCTGGTCACCCTGGTCCTCCTGGCCGCGGCGAGCCTCGTCACCGTCGTGCAACGCGTGGTTTCCGTGCGCCGGCAGGCACTGGCGGAACCCACGCCCGCTGATTAAGCATGATTAAGCTGGCCGCGCGGCGGGGGACTAGTATATAAGTGCCCGGTCAAGCGACCCGGCAACCCGTGCGTGCACCTCCGGCAGCTGCCGCCGCATGCCCGGCGAAGATCATCTGTCTACCCATAGGGGTTTTTGTGTCTACACCTGATGTAAGCAACGAGGCCGGTTCGTCCGCGAACAGCGTCACGGGCAGCAACCGCGTGAAGCGTGGCATGGCCGAGATGCTCAAGGGCGGCGTCATCATGGACGTCGTCAACGTCGAGCAGGCCCGCATCGCCGAAGACGCCGGTGCCGTGGCAGTCATGGCGCTGGAGCGTGTTCCGGCCGATATCCGCGCCCAGGGCGGCGTGTCCCGCATGTCCGATCCCGACATGATCGACCAGATCATTGACGCCGTGTCCATCCCTGTGATGGCCAAGGCCCGGATCGGCCACTTCGTGGAAGCCCAGGTCCTGCAGTCCCTCGGTGTCGACTACATCGACGAGTCCGAGGTCCTGACCCCGGCCGACTACGTCAACCACATCGACAAGTGGAACTTCAAGGTTCCCTTCGTCTGCGGTGCGACCAACCTCGGTGAGGCCCTGCGCCGCATCAACGAGGGCGCGGCCATGATCCGCTCCAAGGGCGAGGCCGGCACCGGCGACGTCTCCAACGCCACCGGGCACATGCGCAAGATCCGCTCGGAGATCGCCAAGCTTTCCTCCCTGCCCGAGGACGAGCTGTACGTTGCCGCCAAGGAACTGCAGGCCCCGTACGAACTCGTCAAGGAAGTTGCCGCTGCCGGCAAGCTTCCTGTGGTCCTCTTCACCGCAGGCGGCATCGCCACCCCCGCTGACGCTGCCATGATGATGCAGCTCGGCGCCGACGGCGTCTTCGTCGGCTCCGGCATCTTCAAGTCCGGCAACCCCGCCCAGCGCGCCGCCGCCGTCGTCAAGGCCACCACCTTCTTCGACGACCCCGATGTCATCGCCAAGGCCTCCCGCGGGCTCGGCGAAGCCATGGTGGGCATCAACGTTGACGAGATCCCCCAGCCGCACCGTCTCGCTGAGCGCGGCTGGTAGTCGTCAATTAGATGATCGCGCCGAACGGCGCGATCCTCTGCGTGCTATTCCCCGCCTCCCGCTGCCGCCATACCCGCGGTGGTTGGGGGCGGGGCCCCTTTTACGCACGCTGCCGGACCGCACCGTCCGGCGCTAGTGGTCGCCTTTGGTTTTTATTACGACGCCGGTTCCCCACCTTCTTTGGTGGGGGACCGGCGTCGTTCTTTTAAGTCGATTGCTCCGTAAACGCCGTTTTGAGCCTCCAATAGGGCCGTTACGGAGCAATCGATGGGGGTTACTCGAGGCCGCGGCGCCTTAGCAGGGGGTCCAGGTTCGCCTCGCGGCCCCTCAGGATCCGGAAGGACTCCAGGGGGTCCCGGCTGTTGCCCCGGCTGAGGAGCTCCTCCCGGAAACGTTCGCCGTTGGCGCGGGACAGGCCGCCGTTTTCCTTGAACCAGTCGACGGTCTCCGCGTCCAGGACCTCGCTCCAGATGTACGAGTAGTAGCCAGCCGCGTAGCCGGCACCGGCAAAGATGTGCTGGAAGTAGCCTGTGCGGTACCGGGGCGGGATCAGCGGGTGCGCAATCCCTGCCGCAGCCAGGGCCTTTGCCTCAAACTCCACGGCATCATCCGGAACGTCGCCCGGCTCCAGCGTGTGCCATGCCAGGTCCAAGAGGGCTGCGCCCAGGTACTCGGTGGTGGCAAAGCCCTCGCCCCAGAGCCGGGATTCCTCCAGCCGGTCCACTACGTCCTGCGGAAGCGGTTCGCCGGTGACGTGGTGGCGCGCATAATTGGACAGCACCTCCGGCCACAGGATCCACATCTCGTTCACCTGCGACGGATACTCCACAAAGTCCCGGGGCACCGCAGTGCCGGAAAAGCGGGGATAGGTGACGTTGGAGAACAGGCCGTGCAGCGCGTGGCCGAACTCGTGGAAAAGCGTGCGCAGCTCGTCCAGGGTGAGGAGCGTCGGCTCACCCGCGGGCGGCTTGGAGATGTTGAGCGTATTGATCACCACGGGCCGGGTTCCCAGCAGTCCCGACTGGTCCACGAGCGAGTTCATCCACGCACCGCCGCGCTTGGATTCACGCGCGTAGTAGTCGCCCAGGAACAGCCCTAGGCCGGTTCCGTCCCCGTTCCGGACCTCCCAGATGCGAACGTCCGGATTATAGGCGCCGAGGTCGGGCCGCTCGTGGAACGTGATCCCGTACAGCGCAGTGGCTGCAAAGAACACTCCATCCGTGATCACCCGGTCCAGCTCAAAATACGGACGCAGGGCCTGTTCATCAACGTCGTACTTCTCCCGCCGCACCTTTGCCGAATAGTAGGCCCAGTCCCAGGCTTCCAGCGGATGTCCGGCGACGTCGGCCAGGGCTGCCGCCTCGGCGTCGGCATTGCGGACGGCCGCCGGCGCCAGGCGGCCCAGCATCGTCCGGACGGCCTCGAAGTCCGGCGCCGTCTGCCGGTCGGCCACAAGTTCGGCGTAGTTGGCGAAACCCAGCAGTTGGGCCTTTTCCGCCCGCAGCGTGGCCATCTCCCGGGCCAGGTCCAGGACATCCAGGCTCCCGCCGCCACTGCCCCTGGCCACGGATGCCTCGAACAGACGACGGCGGACGTCCCGGTTCTCGAGTGAGGCCAGTGCCGGCTGGTTGCCGGGCTGGATCAGGGTCAGCAGGAATTTTCCGTCGTGCCCGGCGGCGCGTGCCGCTTCGGCTGCACTGGCGACGTCGTCCGCCGGCAGGCCCGCCAGGTCGCCGGCGTCCTCCAGCAGCAGCGCCGCGGACTTCATCCCCTCCTTGACCCGCTGGCCGAACTCCGTGCCCAACCGGGCCAGCTCAGCGTTGATGGCACGCAGCCGCTCCTGGCCGGGTGCCTCGAGCTGGATCCCGGACTGGCGGAACTCCTTGAGGTACTCCTCCACCAGGCGCGCTGACTCGGGATCCAGGCTGTCCGTATCTATGGCGGCAAAGCGCCCATACAGCGCCCCGTTGAGGAACACCTCGTCCTGGTGGGCCTGGAAGCGCGGCGAAAGCTCCGTTTCAAGTTCCCGGATTTCGGCGGACGCATCCGCCGATACCAAGGTAAAAAATGCCGCGGCGGCCCTGTTGAGGAGCTGCCCCGAGCGTTCCATGGCCAGTGCCGTGTTTTCGAACGTGGCCGGTGCGGCGTTGCTGCTGATGGCCTGGATCTCGTCCAAGTGCGCGGCCAGGCCTGCTTCGATGGCGGCGCCGTACTGGCCCGCTGTAAGGGCCTCGAAAGGCGGAAGGCCGTAGGGCAGGGGACTGGCGGCAAGGAGGGGGTTGGTCATGGGGTAAACCTTTCACAGCAGGGCGCGGTTCTCAATTGAAAGGAAATGGTGCTTACTCCCAGACGGCATCCCTAGAATTGCCGCTAAGGGGTCCGGTCCGGGCCCTATGCTGCGCGTCCCGCTGGGCACGCGTACGGGTTCGCCAGTGACGAAGGGCCTTGGTCCATGAATAAACGACGCACGACGCCGGCAGCCGCCTTCCTGGGCGTTCCGTTCCGGTGGGTGGGGCCCGGCGCTGTCACGGTCCTGGCGGCGGCGTATGGCATTTTTTGGTATCTGGCGCGGCCGCAGGGCGAACCGGTCCTCAGGCACGTCGGCCAGCTGTTCGGCGGGGAGTCCGTGCTGCTGTATTCCATCGCACTTGTCCTGGTCAGCACACTCCCGCACGTTGAGCCGGTGTTCGGCGGCATTGACCACGCGGCGATCTGGCACCGCAGGGCCGCCGTGACCGCAACCGTCCTGTTGCTGCCGCATATAGAACTTGCGTCCAACCCGGAGGCAACCAGTGTGGGAAAAACACTGGCAGTGGTGGCCAGTTCGGGACTTGCCGCACTGGTGGTGTGGGCGGTGCTGCCGCGTTGGCGGACCATGCTGCCGGCGCCCGTCCGCCGCGTGGTGCACGCCGCCCTGCAGACAAAGGGGGTCCGCCTGGTGGTGCGTCTGCTGGGTGGCTATGAGCGCTGGCGCGGCTTCCACCGGCTCACAGGCTTGTTCGTGGCTGCCGGCTTCCTGCACGGGCTGCTCGATGCCAGTGCGTTTGAAGCGGCGCCCGTCCTGCGGTGGAGCTATGTGGCCATCGGCGGAACGGGGCTGGCGTTCTACGTTTACCGGGAGCTGCTGGCGCGCCGTTTCCTGCCCCATCACGACTACCAGGTTGCAGGGGTCCGCCCGGTTGCGGCGGACCTGGTGGAGGTGGCACTCCGTCCCCTGGGCCGCCCCTTGGCTTTCAAACCCGGCCAGTTCGCTATGGTTTACCTCGAAACGGCGGATGGCTGGCAGCGGCACCCCTTTTCCATTTCCGGGCCCGCACAGGAGGGCGGCATCAGCATTACGGTCAAGGCGCTGGGTGACCACACCACAAGGCTTCCCGACGTGGTCCAGCCAGGCATGCCGGCCGTGGTGGGCGGCCCCTACGGCCGCTTTGACCGGCATAAGGGCACTGCCCACCAGGTCTGGATCGCCGGCGGTGTGGGAATCACACCCTTCCTCAGCTGGCTGCGGTCGCTGGACGCAGACCCGGGCAGCGGGCTGCAGGAAGATGTCGACTTCTTTGTTACCTCCGCTGGCCCTTCGCCTTTTGCCGATGAAATCACCACCATCGCCAGGAACCACCCGCGGCTCAAGGTCCATGTGGTGGACACCGAAAGGGACGGGCGGCTGACCCCGGCCGCGGTCATGGCCGCAGTGGGCACCGAGCCGCGCCTGCTGTCAGTTTTCATGGGTGGGCCCGACGCCATGCTCCGGCAGTTCCGTAAAGCCTTCCGGGCAGCGGGTGTCCGCAGGCTCAACATCCACCGGGAGTACTTCCAGTGGCGGTGATTCAGGCGATCGCAGTTCAGCGGGGCCGGCGGGCGGCGTGCTCCCGTGCCAGGACCGCGTAGGCGTCGTCGGGGGTACCGGGGGAGAAGCTGCCGAACTTGCGCTCTGCGGCCGTGCGGATGAGGTAATCGGCAATGGCCGGGTTCTTGGGAAGCAGCGAGCCGTGCAGGTAGCTAGCAACGATGTTTCGGTACCGTGCCCCCTCATGGCCGTCGTTGCTGTTGTTGCCCGTTCCCTTGGCCACCGTCCCGAGCGGCCGCACACCGTTGCCCAGGGTGGTCTGGCCGCTGTGGTTCTCGTAGCCGAGGACTTCGCCGAACTCGGTGGTTGAGACCTTCACGTTGCCGATCAGGCGTTCATCGGTGCCATGGGTTTCCACGTCCAGGACGCCGATTCCCGGTATGACAGTACCCGTCCGCGTCTTGAAGAACCGGCCGAAAAGCTGGTAGAGGCCGCAGATGACCAGCATGGGTGCGCCGTCCTCGGCCAACTCCTTAAGCTGACCGGCCCGGGCCTGCAGGTCGTCCTGGATGACCAACTGGCCACTGTCCTGGCCGCCGCCGCCCACAATGATGTCCACGTCTTCGGGAAAGGGATCGCCCACGTTGTACTCCAGCAGTTCGGGGGTGTACCCGTGCCACTGAATGCGGCGCTGCAGGACCAGGGCATTGCCCCAGTCGCCATAGATGTTCATGTCCCGCGGGTACAGCTGGACCACCCGGAGAGTGCCCTTGGACTGGTCGCCAGCTTCCGCTGCTTCTGCCGGACTCACGAGACAACCTCCACGGTGGTGATTTTGGACAGCTCGCGGCGTATGGCAAGCATGGCGGTATAGGTGCAGAAGATCCGCTTGGGTTTGCCCTGCCCTTCCCGGATGAAGGCGGCAAGGGCGGCCGGAATATCGGTGTCCACGGCGCCAACGGGTACTTCGTCGTACTGCAGCCGCAGCGCCATGTCGTAGGCGCGCGACCCGGTCAGCACCTCCACCCCGCCCTCGCGAAGCGAATCGAATTCCACATCCCACAGCCAGGACATGTCCCGGCCGTCGGCGTAGTTGTCGTTGATGGCGATCATGGTGGCGTAGCCGGCAGCGGGGAAGGATTTCAGTCCCAGCCGGAAGCCGCTGGGGTTTTTGACCAGCACCAGGTCCAGGGGCTGGCCGTCCACCGTCAGGCTTTCGCCGCGGCCAAAGGCAGGGGCCACCTGGGACAGCGCCTGCAGCAGGGTCTCGTGGTTCGCGGGGGCGGCACCGCCGCCGCAAATGCTGCGGGCGAGGGTGAGCGCAGCGGCTGCATTGAAGATGTTGTAGACGCCACGCAGCTTCATCGCCGTGGTGACCGTGCCGCCGTCGTACTCAAATACGGCGCTGTCTGCCCCCACCTTGCGGAGGACGACGTCGGCCTGCGGCTTTGCGGGCATCCCCGCCGGAGCGGGGCTGCCGGGAGCGGCGCGCATGTCGTCATCGTTCGGGAAGGTGCCCAGCAGGGAATCGTCCAGGCCGAAGTACCTGACGTCCTGTCCCGTCAGCGTGTCCGCGATCCGCGCAACCCGCGGGTCCTCGCGGTTCAGGACCACCGTCCCCGTGGTTTTGGCGGCGATGTGCTGCAGGAGCTGTGCGGTCTTGTCGATTTCGCCGAAGCGGTCCAGTTGGTCGCGAAGCACATTCAGCAGCAGGCAATACCGGGGCGGAACGCTGTTCACGAAATGGACGGCGTGGGCCTCATCGAGTTCCAGGACGGCAACGTCCGCGTCCAGCCTGCCGCGCCAGTCCACCTCGCCCAGGAGGGCGGCTGCCACGCCCCGCGTGAAGTTGCTGCCGGTCCGGTTGGTGAAGACCTTCAGGCCCTGGCTTTCCAGGAGTTCGACCACCATTTTGGTGGTGGTGGTCTTTCCGTTGGTGCCGCTGACCACGGCCACGCCGTGGGGCAGGGTAGTGAGCGTCCGCCGCATGAAGCCGGGATCGATTTTCTCGACCACCAAGCCCGGAAGTGCGGACCCGCCGCCCCGCAGCCGGGATACCCTGCGGACCAGCTTGCCGAGCGGAACACTGAAGAAGACCATGTTTCGAATATATCCCAGCAGGGGCATGCAACCTTTGCCCGCCCCGGCCTTGCCGCGCCGGATGGAGGGCCGGGGCCGTATGCTGGAGGGATGACAAACCCCCCTTCTGCTGATCCTGCGCGCGTGGGCTCAGGCCTGCGGATCGGTGTCCTGGCTCTCCAGGGAGACTTTCGTGAGCACCTGCGTGCCGCGGAGGCCACCGGCGCGCAGGGCGTCGCCGTCCGCCGCCCGGAGGAGCTCGATGGCCTGGACGGCCTCATCATTCCCGGCGGCGAATCCACGGCCATCGACAAACTGGCGCGGGCCTTCGACCTTGCCGACCCGCTGCGCAAGTACATCGCCGAGGGCCTGCCCGTGTACGGCTCTTGCGCGGGAATGATCCTGCTCGCGGAGGACATCGCCGATCCGGCTACCGACCTGTCCGGCGCCCCCCAGCAAACGTTCGGCGGCCTGGACATCACCGTCCGCCGGAACGCCTTCGGCCGCCAGCGCGAATCCTTCGAAACCGACCTGGACTTTAAAGGGCTGGACTTCAGCGCCTCCGAATCGGGCGTGGAACCTGTGCACGCCGTCTTCATCCGCGGGCCCTGGGTGGAACGTGTGGGACCGGACGTGGAGGTCCTGGCCCAGGTGGAACCGGCAGATCCCGCACAGGCGTCGCACGCCGTACCGCTGCCCGGGGCGGCTAGAATTGTCGCAGTGCGTTCCGGCCAGCTGCTGGCCACCTCCTTCCATCCGGAAGTGACCGGCGAGAAACGCGTACACGAACTTTTTATCCGAATGATCAGAGGAGAAGCGTAAAGCATGTCAGGCCACTCCAAATGGGCAACGACCAAGCACAAAAAGGCGATCATTGACAGTCGCCGCGCAAAGTCGTTCGCCAAGCTGATCAAGAACATCGAAGTTGCCGCCCGGATGGGCGGACCGGACCTCGCCGGCAACCCCGGCCTGGAACTTGCCGTGACCAAGGCCAAGAAGACCTCGGTTCCCAACGACAACATCGACCGCGCCATCAAGCGCGGCGCCGGCCTGACCGGCGAAGTGGTGGACTACACCGAGATCATGTACGAGGCCCGCGGCCCCCAGGGCTCGGCCCTGCTGATCGAGTGCCTCACGGACAACAAGAACCGGGCAGCATCCGAAGTCCGCCTGGCCATCTCCCGCAACGGGGGCACCATCGCCGACCCCGGTTCCGTGAGCTACCTCTTCACCCGCAAGGGCGTGGTCAACCTGCCCAAGAACGGCCTGAGTGAGGACGACGTCCTGATGGCCGTCCTGGATGCGGGCGCGGAGGAAGTCAAGGACAACGGCGAGACCTTCGAGATCCACTCGGAACCCGGCGATCTGCAGGCCATCCGGGAGGCCCTGGCGGAAGCCGGCATTGAGTACGACACGGACGAAGTTGAATTCGTGCCCTCCATGCAGGTGGAACTCGACGTCGATGGCGCCCGCAAGTTCCTGAAGCTGGCGGACGCGCTTGAGGACCTTGACGACGTCCAGAACGTGTACAGCAACGCCGACCTCAGCGACGAAGTCCAGGCCGCCCTGGAATCAGAGTGACGTCCGGCCTTGCCAGCTAGACCGCAGCGGGAGCTCCAGCCGGGCCTGCCGCCCGCAGCGGGGCAGAAGTGACGCTCCGCGTCCTTGGCGTTGACCCTGGCCTGACCCGCTGCGGCATCGGCGTGGTGGATGTGGAACGCAACCGCCGGGCCAGCATGGTGGCGGTAGGGGTTGTCGGCACATCGCCGGACGAGACCCTTGACCGCCGCCTGCTTGTGATCGCCACGTCCATCGACGAGTGGCTGGACCGTTACGAGCCCGAGGTCCTCGCCGTTGAGCGCGTCTTCTCGCAGCTCAACGTCAGCACGGTGATGGGCGTCGCTCAGGCGTCCGGCGTGGTGATCGCGGCGGCGGCCCGCCGGGGAATCCCGGTGGCGCTGCATACGCCGTCGGAAGTTAAAGCCGCGGTGACCGGAAGCGGGTCCTCGAACAAGGACGCCGTGACCAAACTGGTGACCAAGATCCTCCGCCTTGACGCTCCGCCGCGTCCTGCCGACGCTGCCGATGCGCTGGCGCTGGCCATCACCCATGCGTGGCGGGCCGGGAGCGGCGCGGCCGTGGCCACTACCGGTCCCGGGAGCTCCTCCCTGACGCCGGCCCAGCGGGCATGGGCGGACGCAGAGGCGAAAGCGCGCCGTGCACGCTGATTGTCCCTGCCGCTTGCTAGGGTATTCGTAGATATGTTCGGATAGCCGGGCTCCCACTGTGGAGGCCCGCAGTACAACGGGAGCCCGGCCTTGATCAGTTTCCTCCGCGGAACCGTAGCGCACGTTGGCCTGTCAACGGCCGTGATTGACCTCAACGGTGCCGGGATGAGCGTCAACGCCACCCCGCAGACCCTGAGCCGGCTGCGCGTGGGGGAAGAGGGCAAGCTGTTTACGTCCCTGATTGTCCGGGAGGATTCGCTCACCCTTTTTGGTTTTGCATCCGACGACGAACGTGAAGTTTTCGACGTCCTGCTGAGTGTCAGCGGGGTCGGCCCCCGTCTTGCCCTCGCAGTCCTGGCGGTCCACGACCCCGAAGCAATCCGGGTTGCGGCCCATACGGAGGACAGCAAGACCTTCACCAAGGTTCCCGGCATCGGGCCCAAGGTCGCGGGCCGGATCGTGCTGGAGCTGGCCGGAAAGCTGGTACCGCACGGAACCGCCGCACCCGCCGGCGCCGCCACCCCTGCCGAGGCCGCATGGAAGCCCCAGGTGGTGGCCGCCATGACCAGCCTGGGCTGGTCCGAGAAGGATGCCTCCGCCAGCATCGACAAAGCCCTGGCTGACGAGCCGGAAGTGTCCTTCCGCGGCAATGTGGCCGAAATCCTCCGCACCACCCTCCGGTGGCTGGGGCAGGACGGCGCCCGCGCCGGCAACCGCGTAGGCAGCCGTGGCTGAACCTTCATTGGTTGCCGCGGGGGAGGAGCCGGAGGAGCGGGCCATCGAGGCGGCGCTCCGGCCGAAGAACCTTGACGATTTCGTGGGCCAGCACCGGGTGCGCAAGCAGCTTTCGCTCGTGCTCCAGGCCTCCAGGATGCGGGGGCGCACGGCGGACCACGTGCTGTTTTCCGGGCCGCCGGGCCTCGGCAAAACCACCCTCGCCATGATCGTGGCGGCGGAAATGAACGCTCCGCTGCGCCTCAGCAGCGGGCCCGCCATCCAACACGCGGGCGACCTTGCGGCCATCCTGTCCTCGCTGTCCGAGGGCGAGGTCCTGTTCCTCGACGAGATCCACCGCATGTCCCGGCCCGCCGAGGAAATGCTGTACATGGCCATGGAGGACTTCCGCGTCGACATCGTCGTGGGCAAGGGCGCCGGCGCCACCGCCATTCCACTGGAGCTGCCGCCGTTCACCCTGGTGGGCGCCACCACTCGCGCCGGGCTGCTTCCGGGCCCACTGCGCGACCGGTTCGGCTTCACCGGGCACCTCGAGTTCTACTCCGTTCCGGAACTGGAACTGGTCCTGCGCCGTTCAGCCGGGCTGCTGGACCTGAAGGTCAACTCCGCCGGCTTCGCTGAAATCGCCCGTTCACGGGGACCCCCGTATCGCCAACCGCCTGCTGCGCCGGGTCCGGGACTGGGCGCTGGTGCACGGTGTCGAACAAATCGATGCCAGGGCTGCGTCCGCCGCCCTTGACATGTACGAAGTGGACAAGAAAGGCCTGGACCGGCTGGACCGTGCTGTCCTCGATGCCCTCATCACCAAATTCGGCGGAGGCCCCGTCGGCCTGTCCACCCTGGCCATTGCTGTTGGCGAGGAAACCGAAACGGTGGAAACCGTGGCCGAACCCTTCCTGGTCCGGGAAGGCCTGCTGGGCCGTACACCCCGCGGAAGGATTGCCATGGCGCCGGCGTGGACGCATCTGGGCTACGCCATTCCATCCGGTGTCTTCGCCCAGGAGCAGCTGGACCTTTTCGAGCCCGGCGGGGACGCCGCGGCGGCGGGGGACTGGGCCCCGGAGAGCCAATAGCAGGCTCCGTTCAGCTTTTCCCTTTAGACTGGTATGACGCCCGGCACGTTCGGGTCTTTGTTTCGCGGGTGGCCCTGACGCCCCCGTCGCTTGGGGAAGGAAATGTCAGGCGTTCTGCCTGTGCCAGCAACCGCCCCGGCTGAAGCGAAGCCCACGTCGCTGGAAAACCAGCAGCACCACGCAAAAGAACGGAATTCCCCCTTGGATCCAATGTCAATTCTCCTGTTCGTCATGCTCGGCGTGTTCATCTTCATGATGTTCCGCCGCAACAAGAAGACGCAGCAGCAGCAGGCAGAGCTCCAGTCGAAGTTCGCCCCGGGCGTGGAGGTCATGACCAGCTTTGGCCTTTTCGGCCGGATCGTGGACATCGACGACGCCGACAACAAGGTCACCCTTGAACTTTCCCCCGGCAACCTGGCCACCGTGCACCGCCAGGCAGTCACCAAGGTCGTCGAGCCCGCCGCGGAAGCCATTGCCGAGCCCGCCGCTGCTTCGCCGGTGGTGCCGGATGACGCATCCTCACTGACCACGCCGGAAGCCGGGAGCACTGCAACGGGCACTGAGACTCCGGAAGAAACCCTGAAGCGCCTCAACGACGAGGGCAAGAAGGACAGCTAGGCCCGCTGGCCCCTTTCCTCCCTCTACCGCTGCGGACCACCGCCGGCGCAGGTAACAACCCGCGCCGGCGGTTCTTCCGCGAATAAGAGAAAGATCGACAATGGCACGAACTGGCCGCAAGAAACCAGGGCTCCGCGTCCTGGTCTGGCTTGGCGTACTCCTGGCAGCGCTGACAGCCGTCCTGGTAAGCGGCACCGTCGCCGGGCACGCCAGCTGGGCACCCAAACTGGCCCTGGACCTTGAGGGCGGCACCCAGATGATCCTGGCGCCGAAGGTGGAGGGCGGTTCGGACATCAACGAACAGCAGCTCAACCAGGCCGTGGCGATCATCCGGCAGCGCGTTGACGGCTCCGGCGTCTCCGAAGCGGAAATCAGCACCCAGTCCGGGCGCAACGTGGTGGTCAGCCTTCCCGGCACGCCCTCCGCCGAGACCCGGAACCTGATCCAGGCCTCCGCGGACATGAACTTCCGCCCCGTCCTCCTCAACGGCGACGGCGCCCCAGTGCCGCCGGAGTCGCAAACGCCGGAGGACAAGCTGCCCAAACCGACAGCAGAGCTTACCAACAGCAGTGACACGAACTGGATCACTCCAGAGATCTACAAGCAGTTCGAGGCGCTGGACTGCAACAGCCCCGCGGCCGAGAAATCCAAGCGGTCAGATCCCACCAAGCCGCTGGTGACCTGCGAACCTGCCACCGACAAGTCGCCTGCCATCAAGTACATCCTGGGTCCCGTGGAGGTGAAGGGCAGCAACATCGTCACCTCGTCCTTCCAGCTTCAGCAGGGTGCGCAGGGCGCCGTGACCAATGACTGGGCCGTCAACATCCAGTTCGACGCCGAAGGCACGGCCAAGTTCAAATCCGTCACCGAGCGCCTCAACCAGTTCTACGTGGCCGCCGGCGGCGAGTCCGGCACCGACCCCAAGTCCCAGTTCGCCATTGTGCTGGACGACCAGGTCATCTCCGCCCCGAGGTCACTGGCTGTCATCACCGACGGACGTCCGCAGATCACCGGCGGCTTCACCGAGCAGACCGCCAAGGCGCTGTCCGACCAGTTGAAGTTCGGCGCCCTTCCCATCAGCTTCGACATCCAGAGCGAGCAGCAGATCTCCGCCACGCTCGGTGGTGAACAGCTGCGCATGGGCCTGCTGGTAAGCCTGATCGGGCTCCTGCTCGTGGTGGTCTACTCGCTTTTCCAGTACCGCGCCCTGGGCTTCGTTACCATTGCCTCTCTGGTGGTGGCTGGTGCCCTGACGTACCTGGCCATCGCGATCCTGGGCTGGACGGAGAACTACCGGCTGTCCCTGGCAGGTGTTGCAGGCATCATCGTGGCCATCGGCCAGACCGCCGACTCCTTCATCGTCTACTTCGAGCGCATCCGCGACGAACTGCGCGAAGGGCGCGGCCTGGTGTCCGCCGTCGAAAACGGCTGGAAGCGCGCCAAGCGCACGGTCCTTGCCTCCAAGGCCGTCAACCTCCTGGCCGCCCTGGTCCTGTACTTCGTGGCCGTGGGCAACGTCCGTGGCTTTGCGTTCACGCTGGGCCTGACGGCCATCGCCGACCTCATCGTGGTGTTCATGTTCACCCACCCCACGCTGCAGCTGCTGGCACGCACCCGGTTCTTCGGTGAAGGCCACAAGTTCTCCGGCCTGGATCCCGAACGGCTGGGCGCCGTGCCGCTGTACCGCGGCGCGGGCCGGGTCCGCACTCCCGAGGACAAGCCCGTGGCGGTCCGCACCAAGAACACCGGCGCAGCGGCCGAGGCCGAGCGCCGCATGACCATCGCTGAACGGCGCCTGGCAGAGAAGCAGGAACAGCTGGTAAGCTCGTCCAAGACCTCCGCGAAGGAGAACAAGTAATGTCAGGCTTCGCTACGTTCGGCAACGAGCTCTACACCGGAAAGCGTTCCTACGACTTTGTAGGGGCAAAGAAGATCTGGTTCATCATCGCCGCGGTGGGAGTGGCGCTGTCCATCATCATCCCGGTGGCCAAGGGTGGCTTCAACCTCGGCATCGAATTCCGCGGCGGCTCCGAATTCACGGTTTCGAACGTCAAGACCACCGACGCCACCATCGGCGAAAAGGCGGTAACTGACGTGGTCGCCGGCAGTGTTCCGCGCGTTGCGAACGTGACCGGCAACACCATGCGCATCCAGACGGACAAGCTGACCGACGATGAGACCCTTCGGATCAAGCAGGGCCTCACCGGCGCCTACGGTGTCACCGACAACGAGGTGACCTCCACGTTCGTTGGCCCCACCTGGGGTGCTGACGTGACCAAGCAGGCGCTGATCGGCCTGGTGGTGTTCGTGCTGCTCGCGGCCCTGCTGATGGCCCTGTACTTCCGGACCTGGAAGATGTCCCTCTCCGCGCTTGCCGGCATGGCCGTGACCATGTTCATCACGGCCGGCGTGTATGCCCTCAGCGATTTCGAGGTCACACCGTCTGCCATCATCGGGTTCCTGACCGTCCTGAGCTACTCCCTGTACGACACCGTGGTGGTCTTCGACAAGATCCGGGAAAACACGACCGGAATCGACGCATCCACGCGCCGGACGTTCGGTGAGGAAGTCAACCTTGCCGTCAACCAGACCCTGGTGCGTTCCATCAACACCATGATGGTGGCAATCCTCCCCGTGGGCGCCATCCTGTTCATCGGTGCAGGGCTCCTTGGTGCCGGAACGCTGCGCGACCTGTCCCTGGCCCTGTTCGTCGGGATCCTCATCGGCACTGCCGCGACCATCTTCGTCGCAGCTCCGATGTACGCCTGGCTCCGCCAGGGCGAACCGGACCTGGTCAAGCAGGCGCGGCGCGTCCAGCAGCGGCGTGCCGGTTCAACCGAACGGGCAGTTCCGGCATCGCCGGCTAAAGCCTGACCGGCCAGCCACAGGCCCTCGTCACTCCATCAAAGGCCGGGCAATGCACACTGTGCGTTGCCCGGCCTTCGGCTGTCCGCGCCCGGTTATAAAAGTGGCTGCCCGGGGGAATAGACTGGAGTAATTAAACGGTGGTGAGGGGTGCTTCATTGGAAGAACGTTCGGCGTCGGCGCCAACGGCAGAGGAAGAAAAAAGTCCTGCCGGTGTACAAGCCGGTGCGGCATCCTCCGCGCGCCCGGGGTCCCTGGTTCCTGTCGACAATTCGGGATCACGCGCAACGTTTCCCGGCCGGAGGGAGCGCACCCGGTCCCGCCTTGCCCGGCTGACCGGTCGTGGAGCAGCCACCTATTCGCCCATCCTTGAGCCGCTGCTTCGCACTGTCCGGGCCAACAATCCCAAAGAGGACTTCGACCTCATCCAGCGCGCCTTCGACGTAGCTGAGCGGAGCCATCGCGGACAGAAGCGCAAGAGCGGCGACCCGTACATTACCCATCCGGTGGCTGTGGCCACCATCCTCGCCGAGCTTGGCCTCAGCGGCACCACCCTGGCGGCGGCCCTGCTGCACGACACCGTCGAGGACACCCCGTACACCCTCGCGGACCTGAAGCGGGACTTCGGGCCGGAAGTGGCCATGCTGGTGGACGGCGTGACCAAACTGGACAAGGTCAGCTTCGGCGAGGCCGCCCAGTCGGAAACGGTCCGCAAGATGGTCGTGGCCATGGCCAAGGACATCCGCGTCCTCATGATCAAGCTGGCCGACCGGCTCCACAATGCCCGTACCTGGCGCTTCGTATCAGCCGAATCGTCTGCCCGCAAAGCCCGTGAAACCCTGGAAATCTTCGCCCCGCTGGCGCACCGGCTGGGCATGAACACCATCAAGTGGGAGCTCGAAGACCTGTCCTTCGCGGCCCTCTACCCCAAGGTGTACGAGGAAATCGTCAGGATGGTGGGGGACCGGACCCCCGAGCGGGAGAAGAGCCTGGGCGTCATCCGCGACCAGATCACCGAGGACCTGCGCGCGGCCAAGATCAAAGCCACGATTACCGGTAAGCCCAAGCACTACTACTCGATCTACCAAAAGATGATTGTCCGCGACAAGGACTTCGACGACATCAACGACCTCATGGGTGTCCGTGTCCTGGTGGACTCCGTCCGGGACTGCTACGCCGCCCTGGGCACCATGCATTCGCGCTGGAACCCCCTGCCCGGCAGGTTCAAGGACTACATCGCGATGCCCAAGTTCAACATGTACCAGTCCCTGCACACCACGGTGATCGGTCCCGGCGGCAAACCGGTGGAGATCCAGATCCGCACGCACGAGATGCACCGCCGGGCCGAGTATGGCGTGGCGGCCCACTGGAAGTACAAGGATCAGCCCAACCGCACGGCGGTGGGCCCCGGAAGCCCCCGCGACGGCGACATGGGATGGCTGCGCTCCCTGGTGGACTGGCAGCAGGAAACCTCGGATCCCGGCGAGTTCCTGGACTCGTTGCGCTTCGAGATCAACGCCCGTGAAGTGTTCGTCTTCACGCCCAAGGGTGAAGTCATGGCTCTGCCGGCAGGGTCAACGCCCGTGGACTTTGCCTACGCCGTGCACACGGAGGTAGGCCACCGCACCATTGGCGCCCGGGTCAACGGCAAGCTGGTACCGCTCAACAGCGAGCTGAACCACGGCGACTGGGTGGAAATCTTCACCTCTAAAGCCGAGGGGGCCGGACCGAGCCAGGACTGGCAGCATTTCGTCAAGAGTGCCAGGGCACGCAACAAGATCCGCCAGTGGTTCAGCAAGGAACGCCGCGAAGAAGCTATTGACCGCGGCAAGGAGCTGTTGACGCGTGCCATGCGCAAACAGAACCTGCCACTGCAGCGGCTGATGACGCACGAGGCCCTGGCCGCCGTGGCCGAGGATTTCAAATACGCGGACATCTCCGGCCTCTACGCCGGCGTGGGCGACGGGCACACATCTGCCCAGTCGGTCATGGAAAAGCTGATCGAAAGCCTGGGCGGCAACGAAAGTGCCGATGATGACGTCGAAGAGGTCAGCATCCCCACCCAGGTCAGCAAGGTCCGCTTCTCCGACTCCGGTGTCGTGGTCCGCGGCGTGGGCGACGTCTGGGTGAAGCTGGCCCGCTGCTGCACGCCCGTTCCACCGGACCCGATCCTGGGCTTTGTGACCAGGGGATCCGGTGTCTCTGTGCACCGCACCGACTGCACCAATATCTCGGACCTGAAGGACCAGCCGGACCGGATCGTGGACGTGGACTGGGCGCCAACCCAGTCGAGCGTCTTCCTGGTGGAAATCCAGGTGGAGGCCCTGGACCGCAAATCACTGCTGTCTGACGTGACGCGGGTCCTTTCCGACAACCACGTCAATATCCTCGCCGCCAGTGTCCACACCTCCACGGACCGGGTGGCCATCTCAAAGTTCGCTTTCGAGATGGGCGATCCCAAGTACCTCAGCCACGTCCTGAGCGCCGTGCGCAGGATCGACGGCGTCTTCGACGTCTACCGCACCACCGGCAACAAACGCAGGAGCTAACAGGGCGAGCTTTTCCAGGGCAGCCCGTTTGTGGGGCACTCTGGGTGTTGCTTCGATGGCCCGCACCAGCAGCCGCAACTGCACGTCCAGCTGCGGGCGCGCCAGCAAGCCGGCTAGGCACGGCACGCTCCGGTTCCACGTGCAGGGCGATGTCAAGGGCGGTCCGCAAGGGGCTGGAAACCATCAGGCCGCCCAGGCTGATCACATCGAACGGCCCCAACTTCACTTCGTGAAGCGTGCAGCCGCGGGTATTCCGCAGGCTGGATACCCGCCGCTTGGCATCAACCAGGAGCGCAAGCCTGTCCGGTTCCGCCGCGCAGCCATAGATCCACGCCGCAGTCATCCGCCCCGCCACGACCCGCTGCCGGATGGCCGCCGGCACAGCGCCCGCGGCTGCCCTTGCCCGTAGCTGCGGGGACGCCGGCAACCCTGGAAGCGTGTAACCGTGTTGGTGGAACCGGGCCAGCAGCCCGTCGGCGGCCAGGGATTGGAGTTCCGGACCGGCGAAGGGGACCCCGGGTGCGTACAGTTCGGGAAAGCGTGGCGCCGCGGCCGCCTCTGTTCCGCCTGCCGGGCAGCCCGGCCCCGGTGCGGAAGCGGAGGGTTCCCTTGCCGGTCCGGCGGCTGGGGATGCTGGTGGTGTGGCCATACCCCCATCCTGCCCGGACCGTGGTTAACGGGCACAGGCCCGGTCCGGTTATGTGGATAACCGGGACCGGGCCTGTGTCCTTCAGCCCAAGCCAAAGAAGCTCAGCGCAAGAAGAGCTTAGGACAGCTCGCTAGCGGAACGCTGGAGCTGGTCGAGCCAGGCCTGGCGCGCCTCGAGGGCCTCGCGGGCAGCATTGATCTTGCGCTGGTCACCGCTCTTTTCGGCCTTGGCAAGGTCTTCCTGGAGCCCGGCAATGGCGGACTCCAGCTGCGAGAGTGCGCTGTTGGTGCGTGCCTTGCGTTCGGGGTTGGACCGCTGCCACTGCTCTTCCTCGGCGTGGCGGACGGCGTCTTCCACCTTCCGGAGCCCGGCTTCGATCCGGCCCATGTCCGCCCGGGGTACCTTGCCGGCCTCTTCCCAGCGGTCACGGACGGACTGGAGCGCCTTCTTGGCGGCTGCCAGGTCCTTCACCGGAAGGATGCCGTTGGCCTCGGCCAGCAGCGCCTCCTTCACCGTAAGGTTGGCGGCGTATTCCTGGTCAATTTCGTCGTTGGCAGCCTGGCGCGAGGTGAAGAAGACGTCCTGCGCGGCGCGGAACCGGGCCCACAGCGCGTCGTCGTCTTTGCGGCTTGCCCGCGGCGATGCCTTCCACTGGTCCATCAGGCGGCGGTATTCGCCGGCGGCGTAGCCCCAGTCCGTGGACGTGGAAAGCGCCTCGGCCTCAGCGATCAGCTTTTCCTTGGCAGCCTTGGCCGCGGAATTGTTGCTGTCCAGCTGGGAGAAATAAGCCCGGCGGTGACGGTCGAAGACGGTGCGGGCGGCCCGGAAGCGCTTCCAGAGGGCGTCCTCGTTGCTGCGGCCCAGCCGCACGCCGCTCTTCTGGGCTGCCTTCCAGTTCTCGAAAAGCTCGTTCATCCGGGCGCTTGAGGTCTTCCACTGCGTCTGGGCGGGATCCTGGCCGGAAATCTGCTCTGCCTCGGTGACGATGGCCTCACGCGCTGCAAGCTCGGATGCACGCACGGCATCGTGCTCGGCCTTCTCGGCCTTCTCCAGCTCGGTGATCTCGGCGGCGAGCTTGTCCAGGCGCGCCTCGGCTGCCCGCAGGTCGCCCACCATGTTCCGTTCGGCGAGCTGTTCACGCAGGTGCGTTACCG
The DNA here is from genome assembly GCF_024362385.1 of Arthrobacter sp. DNA4. Taxonomy (NCBI): domain Bacteria; kingdom Bacillati; phylum Actinomycetota; class Actinomycetes; order Micrococcales; family Micrococcaceae; genus Arthrobacter; species Arthrobacter sp. DNA4. Next base: position 2,523,663 of record NZ_CP101466.1, on the reverse strand, counting down.
TCTTCTGCATGTCGGTGCTGGGAGCCTTGGAGCTGACGCGCTGTTCGAGGAGGACGATCTGCGCCACGACGTCGTCGTACTTTCGCGCAAAGTAGATCAGCGCCTCATCGCCGCTCACGCCGGGGTACTGTCCCACGGGGTGCTCGCCGCCGTCGATATTCAGGTAGACGTGGCCGTCCCCTTCCACCCGGCCCCACTTGGAGGCCTCGGCGACAGATGTGCTGGGAGCAGCGGGCACCGGTGCGGCGGCGGGAGCGGCGGCAGCGGGCTTGGGACGCGACGCAAAGGCAGCAGGCGACGGTGCTGACGGCCGGGGCCCCGGAGCGGCTGCGGCAGCAGGCACGGACGGCTCCGCGGCAGGGGCTGCCGCGGACTGGTCTTCCGCGTCCTGCGCAGTGGCCTCCTCAACAGAGCCCTCATCAACAGTGCCCTCGTCGACAGGGCTCTCTTCAGCAGTGCCCTCCTCTGAAGCGGTTGATTCGGGGGCCGCAGGTGCCTGCCCGGCCTGTGCAGCAGTATCGGCAGCGTCCTCGGCCGGAGCCGTTGGTTCGGTTACGCCTGTTGCTGTTTCGTCGGATTTCTGACTGTCTGTCACCGCTAAAAGTCTTTCGCTTGGAGGGAAATACTCACGTACTGCACCGCGGCCTTGCCGGCCCGGCTCCTACTTCAGAGAAAACGAGTCTATCGTGACTGGTTGTTTTGGTGCGCCGTCCGTGTCGCTGGCGCCTGGCGTGACGCCGGCGGCAGCAATGTTGGACACCACATCAAGCCCCGAGGTCACCTTTCCCACCACGGTATAGCCCCCTGCCGCGTCTGCCGGAATTGCCGTGTCCTTGTAGACAATGAAGAACTGTGTCCCGTTGCCGTAGGCGTTGTTGCCGGTACGGGCCACGGCGATGGTGCCGGCGGGGTACATGTTGTCCGCCGGGGTGTTTTCCAACGGGCCCCACGTGTAGTTGGGGTCGCCCTGGCCGTCGCCATTGGGTGAGCCGCACTGCAGCACGCCGAACTGGTCGGCGGTGGTGAGCCGGTGGCACGTCTTGCCGTTGAAATAGCCTTGGTCGCTGAGCGACTTGAAGACCGCGGCGGCCTGCGGAGCCTTGGTTCCATCCACCTCCACGCCGAGCGGGCTGCCGTTCAGCAGCAGCTGGCCCGTGAACGTCTTGCCCGCAGCGGTGTCTGCGGCCGGGATGTTCGGCCCGTTGGTTGCCGCAGCGGATGGAGTGGGGGAGGCGCTGGCCGAGGCGGATGGCTCCGTCAGGCCTGCCTGGGCGGCGGCATACTCGTCCTCGGTCGGGTTCCCGGCGAACGCCGTGAGTTGGAGGACGACGGCAAGCACTACGGCGGCGGTTCCCGCGCCGGCGGCCACGAGGTTGTCGCGTTTGCGCCGCTTCTCCTGGTCGCGCCGGAAGTCACGCTTGGCTTCCATTTGCAGGATGCGCCGTTTCGTTTCGCGGGCACTGCGTGAACTGGTAAGCAAGGGTCCTCCTCATCGTCGGGCTGCGGGTGTGCCGCGGTTGGCCGCGGCGCGCAGGAATCAGCGGCGAGTCAGTGCCGTCCGCCGTATTAGAGATGCACACGGAGGAACGCATAAACTGGCTGCCGCACATAGTTTATGCATGACCGGCTGTGCTGCCGCCGTACGCCGTCTCTGAACGGTGTGGTAAGCAGTGCGCCGCGCCTTCCATCCCTAAGGAGAACCTTCCCCATGGCACGCACCGCCTCCCTGTCCGGATTCCCCGAGTGGCTTCCAGAGGAGCGGCTGGTGGAGCTGCATGTGCTCGATACCCTGCGCAGGGTCTTTGAACTCCATGGTTTTGCCTCGATCGAAACCCGGGCTGTGGAGACGGTGGGTCAGTTGCTCCGCAAGGGCGAGATCGACAAGGAAGTGTACGGACTCAGCTTACCCAGGAGGATGAGAGCGACAACCCGGTGAAGGGCGGCAAAGCGGATCCCCACGCGCTGGCCCTGCATTTTGACCTGACGGTGCCGTTTGCCCGCTACGTCGTCGAAAACGCCGGCTACCTCGCCTTCCCGTTCCGCCGCTACCAGATCCAGAAGGTGTGGCGCGGCGAGCGGCCCCAGGAAGGCCGGGCCCGCGAGTTCACCCAGGCGGACATCGATGTGGTGGGCGACGGCGAGCTTCCGTTCCGTTACGACGTTGAGATTGCACTGGTCATCGCCGAGGCCCTCAGCGCCCTGCCCATCCCCGACTTCCGCCTCCGGATCAACAACCGCAAGCTCGCGGAGGGCTTCTACCGCGGCATCGGCCTCGATGACACCGCAGGCGTGCTGCGCAGCATCGACAAGCTTGAAAAGATCGGTCCCGCCAAGGTGGCTGAACTGCTGAAGAGCGAACTGGGCGCTTCCGATGACCAGGCCGCCAAGGCGCTGCAGCTGGCAGCCATCCGCACGGAAGACACATCCTTCGTGGCGCAGGTCCGGGCCCTCGGCGTCACCAACGAGCTCCTGGATGAAGGCCTGGACGAACTGGAACAGGTCATCGATGCCGCCGTGCAGCGGGCTCCCGGCAAGGTGCTGGCCGACCTCAGCATCGCCCGCGGCCTGGACTATTACACCGGCACCGTGGTGGAGACCGTGCTGGTGGGCCACGAGCAACTCGGGTCCATCTGCTCCGGCGGCCGGTACGACGCCCTGGCGTCCAAGGGCAACCGGAAGTTCCCGGGCGTCGGGCTGTCCATCGGCGTCACCCGTCTGGTGTCCCGGATCCTGAGCCAGGACCTGGCCAAGGCCTCCCGTTCGGTTCCCACGGCGGTGCTGGTGGCCCTGAACCACGACGACAGCTGGGGCGGCGCCCAGGACGTCGCCGCGCTCCTGCGCAGCAGGGGCATTCCCACTGAAGTGGCGGCCAAGGCAGAAAAGTTCGGCAAGCAGATCAAGTTCGCGGACCGGCGGGGCATCCCGTTCGTCTGGTTCACCGACGAGGACGGCACGCACCAGGTCAAGGACATCCGTACCGGCGAACAGGTGCTGGCGGCACCCGAAACCTGGATGCCGCCGCTGGAGGACCTGACGGTTCAGGTTGAAACAACCGCCCCCGCAGCAGCCTCCGTGTAGCCCGGGAACTCAGCGCTTGGGCTGGCGCTGCCGGAGGCGCAGCACCAGCCAGCGCCCGGCCACCCCCGCTGCGAGTACCGCGGCCATGGTCAGGACGGGCGCCGGCGGCAGGGTGAAGGCAAGGACGACGCAGCCCAGGAACCCCACGGCGTTCAGCCAGCGGGGAGCATAGCCGGGATGGGTCGTGAGGGTGAAGGCGGACGCGTTCGCCACGGCGTAATACACCAGTACGCCGAAGCTTGAGAAGCCCACCACCGTCATCACGTTGGTGGTCAGCAGGAGCAGGATGACGACGGCGGCCACGGCAAGTTCCGCCACGAACGGGACGGTGTGGGTGCCGCCTACCTTTGCCAGCGGACCCGGAAGATCGCGTTCCCGTGCCATGGCCAGGGTGGTCCGCCCCACGCCGGTGATGAGGGCTAGGAGGGCGCCCAGGCACGCAGCGGCTGCGCCCGCCTGCACCAGCGGCGCGGCAGGGGCAAGACGGGAATCCAATACTGCGTCCAGCAGGGGAGTTCCGGACGCGGCAAGCCGCTCTCCGAGATGGTTCAGCAGGAGCAGTGCCAGCAGCAGGTAGATGGCGAAAGCGGCTGCCAGGGCCGCCAGGATGGCCCGCGGGATGGCCCGTGTGGGGTCTTTGACCTCTTCACCCAGCGTGGCGATCCGGGCATAGCCGGCAAAAGCGAAGAACATGAGCCCGGCTGCCGGCAGGACTCCCGCCGGGTTGCCCGACGGCGGCCCGGTCAGTTCCGCCGCGGCGTGCGGGCCCAGCCACGCGGCCACGGCGACGAAGACCAGCGTCGCCAGGACCATGCACAGCAGAATGCGTGTCAGCAGGGCGGTCCGGGTAATGCCGAACAGGTTGACTCCGGTGAGCGCCACGACGGCGGCCACAGCAACCGGGACCGCATAATCCCGCGCCACGTAGCTGCCGAACGTCAACGCCATGGCTGCGCAGGACGCCGTCTTGCCTGTCACGAAACCCCAGCCTGCCAGGAAGCCCGGCCACTCGCCGAGCTGGTTCCGGCCGTACACATAAGTACCGCCGCTGGTGGGGTACTTGGCGGCGAGGGCGGCAGAGGCCACGGCGTTGCAGTACGCCACCGCTCCTGCGATCAGTACTGACAGGACCAGAAGATTCCCTGCCAGCGCCGCGGCCGGAGCGAACACCACAAACACGCCGGCGCCCAGCATGGAACCGAGTCCGATCGCGGTGGCATCAAAGGTCCCGAGCCTGCGCTGCAGCTGCTGCGGTTCGCTCATGCGGCGGCATTCCCTTTCCAGCGGGTAAACTCGGACGGGATCGTTCCCGCAACGATCATATTGAAACTTCCCACTGTTTTCCCGCAGAAAGGCGTGCTGTGCTGCGCACACATGACCTCGGATCCCTTCGTTCCGAGCACATTGGACAAACCGTAACCCTGACCGGCTGGGTGGGCCGCCGTCGTGATCACGGTGGTGTGGCATTCGTTGACCTTCGCGACGCTTCCGGCGTGGCCCAGGTGGTGGTCCGCGAGGAAGAAGTGTTCCACGGACTGCGCAACGAGTACGTCCTGCAGGTCACGGGCACCGTATCCAAGCGTCCGGAGGGTAACGAGAATCCCGCCCTCGCGACGGGAGAGATCGAGGTCATTGCCGAGGACGTCACCATCCTCAACACCTCCGACCCCCTGCCGTTCCAGATTGACGAACACGTGGAAGTCGGCGAGGAAGCCCGCCTCAAGCACCGCTACCTTGACCTGCGACGCCCCGGCCCCAGCCGCAACCTGCGCCTCCGCTCCGAGGCCAACCGGGTGGCGCGCGACCTGCTCCACCAGGAGGGCTTCGTGGAGATTGAGACGCCCACGCTGACGCGTTCGACGCCGGAAGGCGCCCGTGACTTCCTGGTTCCGGCACGCCTGGCCCCGGGTTCCTGGTACGCCCTCCCGCAGTCCCCGCAGCTTTTCAAGCAGCTGCTGCAGGTGGGCGGGTTCGAGAAGTACTACCAGATTGCACGCTGCTACCGCGACGAGGACTTCCGTGCGGACAGGCAGCCGGAATTCACCCAGCTGGACATCGAGGCCAGCTTCGTCGACCAGGACGACATCATCCGGCTGGGCGAAAACATCGTTAAGGCAGTGTGGCAGCTCATCGGAGCGGACATCCCGACGCCCATCCAGCGCATCACCTACGCCGACGCCATGGCGCGGTACGGCTCCGACAAGCCGGACCTTCGCTTCGGGCTGGAACTGACCGAGCTCACCGATTTCTTCAAGGACACCAACTTCGGCGTGTTCAAGGCTCCCTACGTGGGTGCCGTGGTCATGCCCGGCGGCGCTTCCCAGGCACGCCGTGCCCTGGACGCGTGGCAGGAATGGGCCAAGCAGCGCGGCGCCAAGGGCCTTGCCTACGTCCTGTACAAGGAGGACGGCGAACTCGCCGGCCCCGTGGCGAAGAACCTCACCGAGTTCGAGCGCGCAGGCCTGGCCGACGCTGTGGGCGCGAAGCCCGGCGACTGCATCTTCTTCGCCGCTGGTGAAAAGACCCCCTCGCGCGCCCTGCTGGGTGCGGCCCGCGTGGAAATCGGCCACCGTACCGGCCTGATCGATCCCACGGACTGGGCTTTCTGCTGGGTTGTGGACGCACCCATGTTCGAGACGGCCGCCGCTGCCGTTGCCTCCGGCGACGTTGCTGTCGGCGGAGGCCAGTGGACTGCCGTGCACCACGCCTTCACCTCACCCAAGCCGGAATTCCTTGACACGTTCGACAAAGATCCCGAGTCGGCGCTCTCCTACGCCTACGACATTGTCTGCAACGGCAACGAAATCGGCGGCGGTTCAATCCGTATCCACCAGCGTGACGTGCAGGAGCGCGTCTTTGAACTGATGGGCCTGGACAAGGAAGACGCGCAGACCAAGTTCGGATTCCTGCTGGAGGGCTTCAAGTACGGCGCACCCCCGCACGGCGGTATCGCGTTCGGCTGGGACCGCGTGGTGTCGCTGTTGGCAGGGGTGGAGTCCATCCGCGACGTCATCGCCTTCCCGAAGTCCGGTGGCGGCCACGACCCCCTCACGGAAGCACCGGCCCCCATCACGCCCCAGCAGCGCAAGGAGGCCGGCGTGGACTTCAAGCCGGAGGCCAAGAAGCCGGAAGTGAAGAAGCCCGAAGACAAGCAGTAGTGCACGGTTAGTGGCCCAAGGCCGCAATCATTGGAGGTTCCCCGGTCTGCCCGGGGGACCTCCTGCCGTTAAGGAAGGAACAGCCCCGTGACCACACCGAGCCGGGTCCACCCCGCACCCCTGGGCCTTGAAGCCGCCATGGACGCAGCATGGCCCGCACCGGACCGCCATGATGCCGGCGGCTGGACGTTTCGTGCGGCCGAAGGCGTCACCCAACGGGCCAACTCCATCTGGCCACGCAGTGAACAGTACGGTGGCGACCAGTGCAGCGACGACCTCCCGGGCCTGCTCAGGGAGGCCAGGGCCTGGTACCGCAGCCGCAGCCTCCCGGTCATCTTCCAGGTCTTCGACACCCCGGCAGCGTCCGGTCTCCATGAACTGTTGGACGCGGAGGGCTTCACCCGCCAGTCCGAGACCCTGGTCATGACCCGCAGCGCCGTGGACGCCCGGATTCCCGCAGGCGCCACACCGGAGGTGGAACTCTCCACGGAGCCGTCAGGGGAGTGGCTGCGGGTTTGGTGGGAGGTGGACGGCCGCGGCGGGGAGGACTCCCTGGCCGTCGCCGAAACCATCCTTAAGGGCTGCCCCTCCGTGTATGCCCTGGTGCGGGACGGCGATGGCAGGGCTTCCGCCGTCGGCCGCCTTGCCCTCCCGGGCGGCAGCGGGCAGGGCGGCCTGTACTGCATGGCTACCCTGCCCGCCGCGCGCCGCCAGGGCTTCGCGGCCGCCATCCTGCAGTCGCTGCTGCGGGCAGGCAACGAGCGGGGAGTGGACGGCTTCTGGCTTCTGGTCACAGCGGCGAACCGTGGGGCGCAGCAACTCTACGGGAAAGCCGGGTTCCGTGAGGCCGGCCGCTACCTGTACCGGCAGGAACGCCCGCAGCGCGCCCTGACTGGTTGCTAGGGCTGCATTAGGGGGCCCGCGGGATCAGTGGATCCGGGTGCCGGCTGTTGGTGCGTCCTGCAGTTCGTGCCTGCTTGCCAGCAGCAGATCACGGCGCTGTGCGGATCCCTTGAGGTAGGAGGTGCCCAGTTCGGCAATAGGTGTCCTGAAGGTCTCCGGGGAGTAGAAGGCCGATGCTGCCGCGATAAGCATGCAGACCGTGGCGAAGACAGCCACCGGAATCCAACCGGTTATACCGGGGGCAAGGAGCATGCCGGCAATCATTGGTGCGAATCCGGCGAGAACCAGTCCGAGCTGGTTACCCCGTGCCATTCCGGTGTAACGGACGGGGGCGGCGAACTGTTCGGCGAAGAATGCTTACCAAATGCCGTTGAAGCCCGAATAGAGCACCGTCATGTTGAGGAAGGCGGACAGGAAGACCAGCGCGAGGTTGCCGGAGGACAGGGCGAGGAAGTAGAGGAAGATCGTAACCGAGCAGCCGATGGCGGCCGTAAGCAGCAAGGGGCGTCGTCCTATCCGGTCCGAAAGCCTGGCCGCGAGCGGCATGGCCACCATCGACAGTCCGATGGCCACAGCATTGACGGTCAGGATGGACGCTCGGTCAAAGCCGGCAGTAGTGGTGGCATAGGCCAATCCGAACACGGTGAAAACGGTCTGCATGACGGACATGATGGACATCCCCACGACGCGCATAACGTCAGCCCCCTGGAACCTGAGCACTTCCTTAATCGGCATCGGGGCCACCTGGTCCGTTGCCTGGGCTTCCTCAAAAACGGGGGTCTCGTCCAGGTGCGTCCGCACCCAATAAGCGATCCCGAGGACCACGATGGAGAGCCAGAAGGGAATGCGCCATCCCCAAGCCATCATGGCTTCCTGTGGCAGGGCTGCCACGGGAATAAAGACGAGGGTGGCAAGCACCATGCCGGAGGCGTAGCCGGTCATCACGAAGCTGGTGAAGAAGCCCCTTTTTCCTTCCGGTGAATGTTCGAGGGTCAGGGTCGAGGCGCCCGCCGATTCCGCGCCGGCGGAAAACCCCTGGGCCAGGCGGCTGGCCACCAGGAGGATCGGGGCCCAGATGCCCACCTGTTCGTAGCCGGGCAGGAACCCGATACCCAATGACGACAGGCCCATGATGCCCAGGGTGAGCAGCAGGATTTTCTTGCGGCCCAGTTTGTCCCCGAAGTGGCCCATGACCAGGCCTCCAACCGGACGGGCGACGTAGGCTACGCCGAACGTGGCAAATGCACTGATCAACCCGACCGCCGGGTCTGCGGTCGGAAAGAAGATGTGCGGAAAGACCAGGGCGGCGGCCGTCCCGTAGATGAAGAAATCGTAGTACTCAAGCGTGCTGCCGAGGAAGGACGCCAACGCCGCTTTGCCCGGAGTCTTACGCTGGGCAGTATCTGGTGCGGATTGGGATGGGGACATGGACTGCATGGTTCTCCTCAAGACGTCGGTGTCTCAGTGGGAGCCTGCTGGGAATCCGCCAGGTGGAAGTCCACCGAGAGGATTTGCTGGCTGTTGGGAAATGAGTAGGACTTAAGCGGCTCGTGCAGGCGATGGGTGTTGTAGACCGCAATGTCCTCGACCGATTCGAAATCGGCCACAATGGCGTAGTCGAAAGAGCGCTCGGTCCCGAGCACGTTAGCGCCGTGGGTCAGGCTGAGCATGCCGCGAATGTTCCCGGCCATCCTGTCGAGTCCGGTGATCCAGGCATGCTTGTCAGCGGGCGGAAAATCCGGTTTGAACTTGAAGAGCACGGTATGGCGGATCATCTCAGGCACCCACCAGTTCCGCGCCTGCTCCGTTTCGTTCAGCCGCGCAATACTCCGGCCGCAGCCCGGCGATGGTGCGGCCTGCCAGGTAGCCCATAGTCATGCTTGGCCCAAGGGTTGCTCCGGCGCCGGGGTATCCGGCTGCGTAGGCGTTTTCGGTCGTGTTTCCTGCGGCGAACAGGCCCTTGATGGGCTGGTTGTCGACGTCGAGCACGCGGGCCAGCCCGTCGGTTGCAACGCCGCCGTTGGTGCCGAAAGCGCCATTGACCACTTCCATGGCGTAGAACGGCCCGGTCTGCAGCGGACCGAGGGAGGGGTTCGGGTACGGGTTCTCCTCGTCGCCCCAGTACTTGTCGTAGGCGCTTTCACCGCGGCCGAAGTCGGGGTCTTCGCCCTTGACCGCGTATTCGTTGAACCGTGCCACGGTTGCGCGGAGGTTTTCCGCAGGCACGTTGATCTTGGCCGCGAGTTCTTCTAATGTGTCCGCCTCGATCAGGTAGCCGGGAGTGGGCTGGCCGGCGCGGTGGGCCAGGATGCCATAGCGCTCCATGTAGGCGTGGTCCACGATTACATGGGCAGGGGTATTGAGGGTCTGGTTTTTGGGGGAGTCCCAGGACTGCAGGCTCCGGGCGAGGTCGTTGTAGTTCTGCGACTCGTTGGCGAAGCGGCGGCCGTGGCGGTTCACCATGATCGATCCAGGGCCCTGGCGTTCGAAGCGCAGCAGGGTGCCGATCGGCTGGCCGTCCCGGGTGTCCCCGGTGACGGACATTGGGGCCCACCAGGCTTCCCTGGTGCCGCGGGTCTGGCCGCCGATCCGCTGGGCCATCCGCAGGCCGTCGCCGGTGTTCGAGGGCGGCGAGCACATCGTGTAAAGCCGCGAGGCCAGCATCGAGTCGGCGAGTGCCTTGTCCCATTCGAAGCCGCCGGTGGCCAGTACTACGGCATCGTTTGCGTGGAAGGCCTGACCGGATTCGAGCTCGACGCCGGTTACCCGGGTGCCGTCTGTCAGCAGCCGACGGCCCCGTGCTTCGGTGACTAGTGCGGCACCGTCGCGGACCAGGCTGGCAAGGAGCATGGACACCAGGGCCTGGCCCTTGGCCACGAGCCCGTCAGCCTGGCGCTGGTTGAGGTCGTCCCAGGGGAACTTGGTGAAGGCGCCCCAGTTTTCGTATTCCTGCATTGTGAACGGGGCCCGGCCGTCAGTGCGGACGTGCGCGGTGAGCTTGCCGATGGCTTCCTTGCTGTTGAACAGCTCGGGTTCCACCGTGCGGCCGCCCTCCACGGCGCCGGGGAGGTCCTGGCGGTAGTCCGGGAAGTTGTTGAGGAAGATGAAGCGGACGCCGCATTCCTCTTCAACGAAGCGGAGCATCTGGTCCCCGTAGTCCAGGGCGGCGTCCAGGAGCTCCTCCCGTCCGCGTCCCCGGGCCACGGCACGCACGTACTTTGCGGCCGCTTCCTTCGAATCGGTCATGCCGGCTTCCCGGGCGTGGTGGTTATCCGCCACCCACAGCATGCCGCCGGAGACGGCGGACGTGCCGCCCAGCAGGGGGCTCTTTTCCAGGACGACGACGGACTTGCCGGCGCGCGCTGCGGTGGCCGCCGCGGTGAGTGCGCCGGCGCCGGATCCGACGACGACGACGTCGTAGCTTTCGGCTGCGGTTCCATTGACGAATTTCATGGGTGTTGCCTTTCAGGAGGAGGAAATGGTTGCGCAGATGCCTGCGCCAACGGCTCTGTCAAGCGGCTGCCAGGGCCGGGAACCCGGCGGCCGGTTAGACGGCGGTGTAGCCGCCGTCGATAACCAGCTCGGAACCGGTGGTGAAGCGGGACTCGTCGGAGGCCAGGTACAGCACCCCGTAGGCGATCTCGTCCGGTTTGCCCTGCCGGGGAAGGGGATTGGAGCCCACCAGCTGCTTGTAGTAGGCATCAGCGCCGATGTCCGACTGCTCGGCGGAGCGGCGGCTCATCCGGGTGTCCATGGAGCCGGGGTGGATGGAATTCACCCGGATGCCGTGGGCACCGTACGCCGCCGCATCGGACTTGCTCAGGAGCCGGACTGCACCCTTGGTCGCGTGGTACAGCGGCACGTTCCGTCCGCCCGTGATTCCGTGGATGGAGGAGAAGTTGACGATACTGTCGGCGCCCTTTTCGATCATGCCGGGGACCACGTGCTTGGTCATGAGCCAAACGCCCTTGACGTTGACGTTGAAGATCGTGTCGAAGTCGGACACCGAGGCGGTGTGCGAGGCTCCGGCCGGCCCAATTATTCCGGCGGCGTTGACCAGGATGTCCGGCGTCCCGAGATCCTCGCGGACCTGGCGGATGGCTTCCGCGACGCTCTCCTCGCTGGTGACATCGACGTCGTACTCTTTGACGTTGGTGTGGGAGGTTGCGGCGGGGATGCCGGCAACGTCCAGGCTGGCGACTGCTGCGCCGTGTTCTGCCAGCAGGGCGGCAGTGGCCCTGCCCAGGTCACCGCGGCCGCCTGTGACGACTGCAGTCTTGCCTGCCACGCGGTTCGCTGTGGTGTTCATGCGGTCTGCTCCTCGTAACTCCAGCAGCCTCGTTGCTGCATCCCAGCCAGAGTTGCAGGGGAGCTGTGACTGGAACCACATGTTTACCGATCAACGGCAAAAGTTAGTTCTCGTGGCTTTGCCTAGTGGCTCTGGCGAAGGGTGCCCTTCAACTCGCCCCGCCAGCCGAGGGCCCGCGAGATCCCGCGGGCCGATGCCATCAGCACGGGCACCCGGGCGGCTGCATTCTCCTCGTTGCGCGGGACCACCACGCTGAGCGCCGCGCGGATGGAGTTGTCCGGTCCGAAGACGGGAACGGCGATGCCGCTGGATTCGGGAACAATCACGCCCGGCATGGCTGCAAAGCCCCGCTGCCTGATCGCGGCCAGATGGCGGCGCAGCTCGGACGGGTCGGTCAGCGTCGTTTCGGTGAATTTCGTCAGGGGCCGGGCCAAGAACCTGTCCTGGTAGGCCGCGGGGGAGTGTGCCAGGAGGACAAGGCCCGACGACGTCGCGTGGAGCGGCAGCCGGCCCGCAACTTTGGTGATGTCCACGATGGTCTTATCCGAGCCCAGGCGCTCGATGTACAGCACTTCGTCCGAATCCAGGATGCCCAGCGTGGTGGAGTGCTGCACCACGGACTGGACGTCCTCCATGAAAGGCAGCGCGGCTTCCCGCAGGCTGAGCGTCTTGGACCCCCGGGAGGCCAGTTCCCACATCCGGGTGCCGATATGGATGTCGCCGCCGGGCTCACGTTCGAGCAGCCGTTCGTGGAGCAGATCGTTGACCAGCCGGTAGGTGGTGGTGACCGGCAGCCCGGTCCTGCGCCCAAGTTCGGCGACGCTCATGGAACTATGGCGGTCGTCGAATGCACTCACGATCTTCACGAAGCGGCCGATAATCGACTCGCCCGACGCGGAATTGGCCACATTGCTCCTTCGGATTCCCGCTCAATGGTAATCCTCCTCCTGTGCCGCCCCCTGCTCCCGTCAGGCTCAGCCTGGCGGATCGGTCACTGTCACCCTTACCGAGCAGGCGTCCGCCGCGGCCTTCTTCAGCACGGCGGCCCGGGGTTCGGCTACGTCCAGGTAGGCAAGGCGCGGCAGGCGGGCGTAATCACGCAGGGCCGGTTCCTCCAGGACCAGGTCGGCCAGGGTCCGGTCGCCGCCCGGCACCAGGTACTCGAAGGCGGCCGCGCGGAACACTTCCGCCGCCTGCTGTGCCACGGCTCCCACCAGGGCGTCCGCCTGGTTGGAGCGGCGCCGGGCGAACCGCTGCTGGGACTGGCCGCCCGCCGCCGTGCGGGACTGGACGTACCGGGTGCCCGCCTTGGACGCGAGCAGCATGCCTTCGCTTGCCACCCCGATGCCGTATCCGCCCCGCCGCACCAGCAGCAACCCCAGCCGGCGCGGCTGCGACGCAAGCGCAGCCAGCCGCTCCAAGGGGCCGGTTCCGCGCCCGGGGCGTCCGTCGGCCGGCCACGGCGCCTGCAGGAGCGCCCCGGTGCCGTCGGACGCCACAAGGAGGAGGCCGTCGTCGCCGTCCTGCAGCCGGTAGCCGCCGTGGGAGGAACCGAAGCGCTCCGCCCAGCTTACCAGCCGGGCACCGGACACGAACGCCGTCCGAACTGACGGCGGGGCACCGGGGGGACCTGGGGCGGACATGGCAGTCCCTTCGTATCGGGGGAGATGGAAAAGCAGGTGGTGGACTGGAAGTAGCCTATCTATGTGGATGATCTCTTCGGGAACGGCCCAGAAAACGACGACGACGAGCGTCCCGTCGCGGGGGAAAGCGCAGGTTCCCGGGGACAGGGTTCGCGGGGCAAGGGTTCGCCGCGGAGCCCGCTGGCTGTGCGCATGCGGCCCCGCACGCTGGACGAAGTGGTGGGCCAGCAACACCTGCTTGGCCAGGGGTCGCCGCTGCGCCAGCTGGCCGCCGGGGCAGGCGCGGACGCCTCCGGTCCAGCCGGACCCAGCTCCCTGATCCTCTGGGGCCCTCCCGGTACCGGCAAGACCACCCTGGCGCACGTCATCGCCAGGGGCCCCGGGCGCAAGTTCGTGGAACTTTCCGCCATCACCGCCGGCGTCAAGGACGTCCGCCGCGTCATGGACGACGCCCTGACGGCCCGCGACCTGTACAAGACCACCACGGTGCTGTTCCTCGATGAAATCCACCGCTTCAACAAGGCCCAGCAGGATGCCCTGCTGCCCGGCGTCGAAAACCGCTGGGTGGTCCTGGTGGCTGCCACCACGGAAAACCCCTCCTTCTCGGTGGTCTCGCCCCTGCTGTCCCGCTCCCTGCTCCTCACGCTCAAGCCCCTGACCGATGCGGACATCGAGGGCCTCCTCGTAAGGGCCGTGGAGGATCCGCGGGGGCTGGGCGGCAAGGTCCGGCTCAGCGATGAAGCGCTGGAACACCTGGTCCGGCTGTCCGGCGGCGACGCCCGCCGTGCCCTTACCGCCCTGGAGGCCGCGGCCGGCGTCGCGTTCGGTGACGCGGACGACGTCGAACGTTCCGTGGGGGAGGAAGGCGCACCTTCCGCGCCGGGCACCGAAGAGCCGGTCACCGTGGAGCTGCGCCACACCGAGCGCGCCCTGGATGCCGCCGCCGTCCGCTATGACCGCGCGGGCGACCAGCACTACGACGTAACCAGTGCGTTCATCAAATCCATCAGGGGATCCGACGTGGACGCGGCCCTGCACTACCTCGCCCGGATGCTCGAGGCGGGCGAGGACCCCCGGTTCGTGGCCCGCCGGATCGTCATCTCCGCGGCGGAGGACGTGGGCATGGCGGACCCCACCGCGCTGCAGACCGCCGTGGCAGCAGCACAGGCGGTCCAGCTCATCGGTATGCCCGAAGGCCGGATCATCCTGGCCGAGGCCGTCGTCCACCTCGCCACCGCACCAAAGTCGAACGCCGCCTACATGGGCATCAACAAAGCGATCGCGGACGTGCGGGCGGGCCTCGGCGTCGGAATTCCTGCGCACCTGCGCGATGCCCACTATCCGGGCTCCAAGCAGCTGGGCCACGGCGTGGGCTACAAGTACGCCCACGATGCGCCGCACGCAGTGGCCACCCAGCAGTACCCGCCGGATGACCTGGTGGGCCGCGACTACTACCAGCCCACCGGCAACGGTGCCGAACGGGATATCGCCCAACGGCTGGAACGACTGCGGAGGATTGTCCGGGGCAAGTAATGGCGTGGTAAGCTGAATCTTTGTCTGGCAAGGCGCGGACGCACAATCTCCCCAATTCAGGTTGGCAAGGTTATGCCCTGCGCCCAGTAGCAAAAGGCAGCGGTTGGCCGATGCTCTCCATCGTGGAGGCCAGTAACACTGACACACCGCAGATATTGGAAGGACACAAGTGGCTAACAACACTCGTGCTCGCCGTCAGGCCCGCCTCTCGCGGTCCCTCGGCATTGCTCTGACCCCCAAGGCCGCCAAGTACATGGAGCGCCGCCCGTACGGCCCCGGTGAGCATGGCCGTGCCCGCAAGAAGCAGGACTCCGACTACGCCGTACGCCTGCGCGAAAAGCAGCGCCTGCGCGCCCAGTACGGCATCCGCGAAGCACAGATGACCCGTGCCTTCGAAGAGGCCCGCCGCACCAAGGGCCTGACCGGTGAGAACCTCATCGAACTGCTCGAAATGCGCCTTGACGCCCTGGTCCTGCGTGCCGGCTTCGCCCGCACCATCGCCCAGGCCCGCCAGCTGGTTGTGCACCGCCACATCATGGTTGACGGCGTCCGCGTTGACCGCCCGTCGTTCCGCGTCGGCGAAGGCCAGCTGGTCCACGTCCACAGCCGCAGCGAAACCATGGTTCCGCTCCAGGTTGCCGCAGCCGGCGCTCACCGCGACGTCCTGCCTGCCGTTCCGGCCTACCTGGACGTCAAGCTGGAAGCGCTGCAGGCCCGCCTGGTGCGCCGACCCAAGCGTTCCGAAATCCCGGTGACCTGCGAAGAGCAGCTCGTCGTCGAATTCTACGCACGCTAAATCCCAGCAGCGTACCCAAAGAAGCCCGTGGCAAGCGCCGCGGGCTTCTTTGTATGTAAGGTACTTGGGGGACATCTGCGCGGCGCCCCCTCCGGGCGCCTGCAGGATGGGACCCACCCACGGAATTTCGAGGAGATGAACGTCTATGTCTGGTGGCGATATTGCCGGCCTGATCGCTGCCGGGGTGTTCGCGCTCCTGGTCCTGCTGCTTGCGGTGCCCATCCTGAAGCTGGGAAAAGTCTTCGATGAGGTGCGGACCACCATCAGGTCCCTTAGCGACGGCGCCACCCCCCTGATGGACGAGGTCACGGCCACCGTGTCCACCACCAACCAGCAGCTGAAGAAGGTTGACGGCATCTCGTCGAACGTCTCGGATGCGTCCGCCAACATCTCAGCACTGTCCTCGCTGGTCGCCGCAACGGTTGGTTCCCCGCTCATCAAGGTTGCCGCCTTCAGCTACGGCGTCCGCAGCGCCTTCGCCAACCGCCGGAAGCCCGCCGCCGGGCGCCGCAGCCGCTAGATTCGAAAAGAACAAACATGAAAAGAATTGTCTGGATGGGAATCGGCGTGGCCATTGGCGTCATTGCCTTCCGAAAAGTGAGCCAGGCCCAGTCCAGCCTCGGGCCGGAGGGCCTCAACCGCACAGTGGGACGGCTGGCCGACGGAGTTTACGACTTCGCCGACGCCGTCCGCGCAGGGATGCATGAACGGGAAACCGACCTGAGGACGGCCCTGGGCATCGAATCCGCTGAAGTGGTCCGCCGCTAAGCCCGGCAGGGCATTTCACCGGCAGCCAGCCAACTACCGGCAGGACCCCCATTCGGGATCCCGCCACCTGAACGAAATTCCCGTGCCGCCCGGCGGCGCGGACCACGAAGGGTAAGAAAACAGCTCATGAAGTCGCAGGAGATCACAAAGCGCTGGGTGGACTTTTTTGTCAGCAAGGGCCACACCGCGGTTCCCTCCGCATCGCTGGTCTCCAGCGACCCCTCGCTGTTGTTCACGGTGGCCGGCATGGTCCCGTTCATTCCCTACCTCACCGCCCGCGAGGAAGCGCCCTACTCCCGCGCCACCAGCGTCCAGAAGTGCATCCGCACCGGCGACATCGAGGAAGTGGGCAAGACTGCCCGCCACGGCACGTTCTTCCAGATGTGCGGCAACTTCTCCTTCGGCGACTACTTCAAGGAAGACGCCATCAAGTTCGCCTGGGAGCTGCTCACCAAGAGCGTTGACGACGGCGGCTACGGTCTTCCGCCCGAGCGGCTGTGGGTGACGGTCTATGAGGAGGACGACGAAGCCGAGGAACTGTGGCTGAAGAACACGGGCGTCCCCGCTGAGCGCATCCAGCGCATGGGCAAGTCGGACAACTACTGGTCGACGGGCCAGCCCGGCCCGGCCGGTCCCTGCTCAGAGATCTACTACGACCGTGGACCTGCCTACGGCGTCGAAGGCGGGCCGCTGGCGGACGAGACCCGCTACATCGAGATCTGGAACCTCGTGTTCATGCAGTACCAGATCGAAAACGTGCGCTCCAAGGTTGACTTCGACATTGTTGGTGAGCTGCCCAAGAAGAACATCGACACCGGCCTGGGCATGGAACGCCTCGCCATGATCCTGCAGGGCGTCGAGAACATGTACGAGACCGACCAGGTCCGTCCGGTGATCGACAAGGCCGCGGAACTGTCCGGCAAGGAATACACCTCCGCCGAGACACCGGAGGACCCCCACCACACGGACGACGTCCGCATGCGTGTCGTCGCCGACCACATCCGCTCTGCCCTGATGCTGATCTCCGACGGCGTGACGCCTTCCAACGAGGGCCGCGGCTACGTCCTGCGCCGCCTGATCCGACGCGCCGTCCGGTCAATGCGCCTCCTGGGTGTGGAACATGCCTGCCTGCCTGAACTGCTGCCGGCTTCGCGCGACGCCATGAAGGGCGTGTACCCCGTGGTGGCAACCGACTTCGACCGGATCAGCCGCATCGCCTACGCCGAAGAGAAGGCGTTCCTGCGCACCATTGCGTCCGGCACTGCCCGGCTTGAGGACGCGGTCAAGGAATCCAAGGCAGCCAACAAGCCGCTCTCCGGCGAGGATGCCTTCACCCTGCATGACACCTACGGGTTCCCCATCGACCTCACGCTCGAGATGGCCGAGGAGGCCGGCCTGAAGGTAGACGAGCCGGCCTTCCGCAGCCTGATGCAGGAACAGCGCCAGCGCGCCCAGGCTGATGCCAAGGGCAAGAAGGGCGGCCACGCCGACGTCAGCGTCTTCCAGGAGCTCCTGGGCCAGGGCGAGACCGTCTTCACCGGCTACACCGAGCTCGAAGGCGAATCCCGCGTCCGCGGCCTGCTCAGCGCCGGCCGCCAGGTACAGCAGGCAGCCACCGGTGACGAGATCGAACTTGTGCTTGCCGAAACACCGTTCTACGCCGAGGCCGGCGGCCAGGCCGCGGACACGGGCCTGATCACCGGTGACGGGTTCGTCGTCGAGGTCCTCGACGTCCAGCGCCCCGTGAAGGGTCTGAGCGTGCACAAGGCGATTGTCCGCGAAGGTGAAATCGGTGCTGACTCGCTGGTGCGCGCCGCCGTCGACCGTGAACGCCGCCACGCGGCCGAGCAGGCCCACACCGGAACGCACATCGTTCATGCAGCCCTGCACCAGATCCTGGGGCCGGAAGCCACCCAGCGCGGTTCCTTCAACAAGGCCGGGTACCTGCGCTTCGACTTTGCCTGGGGCGAGGGCCTGAGCACGGCCACCCGGTCCGAGATCGAAGAGGTCTCCAACCTTGCCATCCGCAACAACTACGCGGTGGAAACGAAGATCATGGGACTGGCCGAAGCCAAGGCCATGGGCGCCATGGCACTCTTCGGCGAGAACTATGGCAGCGAAGTGCGCGTCGTGGAGATCGACGGCGCATGGTCCCGCGAGCTGTGCGGTGGCACCCACGTTGCGAACACCTCGCTGATCGGCAGCCTGTCCCTCCTGGGCGAACAGTCCGTAGGTTCAGGCAACCGGCGCGTGGAAGCGTTTGTTGGCATGGAAGCGTTCCGCCACCTCGCGGCAGAGCGCGCCTTGGTGACCGAGCTGACTGACCTGCTGAAGGTGCCGTCCGGCCAGCTCGCCGACAGGATCTCCGCCACCCTTGCCAAGCTGAAGGCCACCGAGAAGGAACTGGACCGGCTCCGCAAGGAACAGCTGGCCGCTGTTGCCGCCCAGCTGGTGGACAGCGCCAAGGATGCCGCCGGTGTCCGGGTGCTGGCCCACGATGCAGGAACCGTCAGCGGTGCCGACGACCTGCGCGGACTGGCCCTGGACCTGCGCAACCGCCTCGGTTCCGCGGCGGCCGCCGTGGCCGTGGCAGGCGTCGCCAATGACCGCCCGCTGATCCTGGTGGCCACCAACGAGGCCGCCCGCGAAGCGGGCGTCAAGGCCGGTGCCCTGGTCCGGGTCGCTGCCGGCGTGCTCGGCGGTGGCGGAGGCGGCAAGGACGACGTCGCCCAGGGCGGCGGAACCGACGCCGGAAAGGTCGGCGCTGCCCTGGCCGCCGTCGTCGACGCTATCTCCAGGCGATAACACAGCCATGACCGATGCTGTTGCTGCCGGCGGCTACCCCCAGGGCGTCAAACTGGGGGTAGACGTCGGCACCGTCCGCGTAGGGGTGGCCATCTGTGACCGGGATTCGATCCTGGCCACGCCCTACAAAACCCTTGACCGGAACGCCAGGAAAAACTCCGACGTGCGCGTCATCGCCAAACTGGCGCAGGAGCTGGGAGCCGTGCAGGTCATTGTTGGCCTGCCCCGGACCATGAAGGGCGAGGAACACTCCTCGGCCAGGATGGCCACCGACTACGCCCTGCTCCTGGCGGCCGAGCTTGCCGCCCGTGGCCTGGCGGTCCCGGTCAACCTTGTAGACGAACGCCTCAGCAGTGTCTCGGCCCACCGGAACCTGCACGAAGCTGGCATGAGCAGCAGGGACCATCGTAAAGTAGTTGATCAGGTCGCGGCGGCGGGTATTCTTCAGCACGCCATCGACATGCAGAAAGCCAGGGGAGCGGATGTCGGCTCACGCGTGACAGCGCCATCCCCGTCCGTGGACCTGGGGGCCGGTGGGGTGGACCAGCCCGTCCGCGCCATCCCCGCAGACACGGCCCAATCTTCACATAATGGAAGGCAACAGTGAGCCCTGCCAACATTGACGACACCTCCGGTCCGCTGGACCCCGGGGCCGCCAGGCCGCTGACCCGCAAGGAAATGCGGGCCCGGGAGAAGAGCCTCAACACCGGCGGCCACGACGCCGTGCCCGAGCAGGCCTACGAAACCGGTGACGTCCCGCCGCCGCCGGCAGCTCCTCCGGCTGCCGCATCTCCCGCGGCCGAATCCACCTTCGCTCCGCTTCCCGCCGCCGGAGACGTTCCGGCTCTTCCGGAGACCCCGCCGTCCATCCAGGAAGACCAGCCTGCGCCCGGTTCCCCCGGCAATGATGCCGGCACCGACGTGCCGGCCCCTCTCCAGCACCACGACGCCGTCCCCGGGCACGAGGATGCTGCGCACCCCGGTGCCGCCCCGGCCGCCGTCGGGCACCATCCGGACGATGTCCACCATGCCGGGGCGGACTACCATGACCCCGCACATCACGACGCCTATTCGCAGCCACTGGACAACCACCACTTCGACGCGCACCACGAGGCGGACCTGCACCACGGGGCCGACGTGCACGGCCACCAGGAAGGCGTGCACGACGCCCATGCGTACCACTCCGGCGGATACCACGAGGACCCCCACGCGGACGTCCCGCACCAGGACGCAGGCCACGAACTGCTGCCAGGCTCATCAGCCGCCCAGGTGGTGCGGCCGTCCAAAAAGGTCCGGCGCCGCCGCAGGCTGCTGGCCCTGGTCCTGACCCTCGCTGTGTTCGTGACGGCAGTCGCCGTGGGCGCCCAGTTCCTCAAGCCACTCCTGGGCAGTGGCAAGCCCTCGGATTTCCCCGGCCCCGGATCGGGCGAGGTCCAGGTGACCGTAGCCAGCGGTGAAGGAACGCGCTCTGTCGCCGCCCAGCTTGAAGACCAGCGCGTCGTTGCCAACGCAGATACCTTCATGCAGGCCTTCCACGCGTCCGGCGGAACGCTGTCACCGGGGGACTACACCTTCAAGACGGAGATGAAGAACGCTGACGCCGTGAATGTGCTGCTCGGCAAGGACAAGACCAAGGTCATTTACTTCGCCCTGAGCGCGGGCCTGCGGATCAACGAGTCCCTGCAGGCAATCTCGGAGGGCTCCGGCGTGTCGATGCAGACCCTGCAGGCGCTCAGCAACCAACCTGCCCAGTTCGGCCTGCTTACCAACGCGAAAAACCTTGAAGGCTACCTGGCCCCCGGCGAGTACCGCTTCCCGCTGGGGACGCAGGCCAAGGACATCCTGCAGGCGCTGGTTAAGGCCACCACCGACGAACTGGTATCGCAGGGCATCACGGACCCCGCCAAGCAGTACCAGGCCGTCATTGTGGCAAGCATCGTCCAGGCAGAGGGCGGCCAGGCCGACTACGGCGACGTGACCGGCGCCATCTACAACCGCCTCAAGCCCAACGACCAGACCGGCGGCTTCCTGCAGGTTGACTCTGCCGTCACGTATGGCCTTGGCACCCGAAGCTTCAACTTCACGGATGAGCAGCGGCAGGACAAATCCAACCCGTACAACACCTACGCGAATCCGGGCTTGCCACCGGGACCCATCGGCTCACCCGGCAAGACCGCCATTGACGCGGCCGCCCGGCCAAAGACCAATGACTACCTGTACTGGGTGACCATCAACCTGGACACCAAGGAGACGAAGTTCGCCAAGACGCTGGCCGAACACAACGCCTACGTCGAGCAGTACAACGCGTGGTGCCAGGCCAACGCGGGCCGCTGCACATGAGCCTGCGGGCTGCCGTCCTGGGCCACCCGATCAGCCACTCGAAGTCCCCGGCCCTGCACCTGTCCGCCTATGAGCGGCTGGGTGCGGGCATCAGTTACACGGCCATCGACGTCACGGAGGCCTTGCTGCCGTCCTTCATGCGCCAGATCCGGAACCAGCCGGGCTGGCGCGGGCTCTCGGTGACCATGCCGCTGAAGACGGCCATGCTCGGCGAGGTGGACGAGGTGCGGGGCGTGGCACGGACCCTCGGAGTGGTGAACACTGTCACCTTCGAGGAATCCGCCGGCAGGGTGAAGACTGTGGGCTCGAACACGGACGTGACCGGCATCGTCAACGCCCTGCGCCACGCCGGTACCCGGGCAGCACCGTCCGCCGTCATCCTCGGTGGCGGCGGAACAGCGGCATCGGCGGTCGCGGCCCTGAAGGAACTGGGCACCAGCAGTGTGCAGGTCTTTGTCCGCGATGCCTCGCGGACAGCAGACGTCCGCTCCGCCGCGGACAGCCTTGGCGTGGCCCTCGAGGTCCGTCCGCTGGCGGGTGCGGCCCGCCCCACGGCGGAGGCCGACGTCGTCATTTCCACCCTGCCGCCCCGCGCCGCAGATGGACTCGCCGCGGAAATTGCGGCCTTCAAGACCAGGACGCCCGGCGTCCTGCTCGACGTTGCCTACGATCCGTGGCCCAGCCTCATCGCCTCGGTATGGGAGTCCGGCGGCGGCGCCGTAGTGCCCGGCCTGGAGATGCTGCTGTACCAGGCCGTGGAACAGGTGCGGCTCTTCACCCGCCGCGGGGAAGACGTTAACGCACCTGTCATAGATGTGATGTGTGACGCAGTCGGCCTTGCCCGACGGGCGTTGTGACCGCCCTACGTGGCAGGATGGAAATTATGCGTTGGTTGACTGCCGGTGAATCCCATGGCCCGGCTCTGATGGGAATTATTGAAGGCGTCCCCGCCGGTGTTGAAATCACCGGCGGCCACATCGCAGACTCCCTGGCCCGCCGTCGGCTTGGCTACGGACGCGGCGCCCGGATGAAGTTCGAACAGGACGTGGTCACTATCCTTGGCGGCGTCCGCCACGGCCTGACCCAGGGCGGTCCCGTCGCCATCCAGGTGGCGAACACCGAATGGCCCAAGTGGGAGCAGATCATGTCCGCCGACCCCGTGGACCCCGGGCTCCTCGCCGACCAGGCACGCAACGCGCCCCTGACGCGCCCCCGCCCGGGGCACGCCGACTTCACCGGCATGCAGAAATACGGCTTCGATGAGGCCCGTCCCGTACTGGAGCGTGCAAGCGCCCGCGAAACCGCCACCCGCGTGGCGCTGGGCACGGTGGCCGCGCAGTTCCTCAAGCACCTCGGCATTGAACTTGTCAGCCACACCGTGTCCATTGCCAGCGTGACGGTGCCGGAAGGCCGCCCGCTGCCCGTGCCCGGCGACGTCATTGCCCTGGACACAGACCCCTTGCGCTGCTTCGACCGCGAAACCTCCGACGCCATGGTGGCCGAGGTGGACGCTGCACACAAGGAAGGCGAAACCCTGGGCGGCGTAGTGGAGGTCCTGGCATACGGACTCCCGCCAGGACTGGGCAGCTACGTGCACTGGGACCGCCGGCTCGACGCCAGGCTGGCCGCGGCACTCATGGGCATCCAGGCCATCAAGGGGGTGGAGGTCGGTGACGGCTTCCTGACCGCTGCCCGCCGCGGCTCCGCCGCCCACGACGAAATCGTCCGGGACGGTGAAGGACGCATTGTCCGCACCAGCAACCGTGCCGGCGGCATCGAAGGCGGCATGAGCATCGGTGATGTCCTCCGCGTCCGCGCAGCCATGAAGCCCATCGCCACGGTTCCGCGCGCCCTGCGGACCATCGACGTCAGCACCGGTGAACCCGCCAAGGCACACCACCAGCGTTCGGACGTCTGTGCAGTACCGGCCGCGGCGTAGTGGCCGAGGCCATGGTAGCCCTGGTCCTCGCCGAGGCCGTCATCGAGAAGTTCGGCGGTGACTCAGTGGCGGAAACCGCGCGCAACATCAAGGGTTACCTGGACAACATCCCGGCATCCCTGGACTCGATCGGCCAGTAGTGCTCCACCGCAGCAGTCCCGGACCCCTCTGCGACCGGCCGATAGTACTCATCGGTCCCATGGCGGTGGGCAAATCGGCCATCGGGCAGCACCTCGCCCAGCAGCTGGGGGCCCGGTTCATTGACACCGACGCGGTCATCGTCGACGGCCACGGCTCCATCGCCGATATCTTCGCGGGGCGCGGCGAGCACGCGTTCCGGGAGATCGAAGCCCGCACCGTGGCCGATGCCGTGGAGGAAGCTGAAGGGACCCTGACCGTTATCTCGCTGGGCGGCGGTGCGGTGCTCGACTCGGGCACGCAGCAGCTCATCAGCCGCTGCACGGTTGTGTACCTGGAGTGCGACGCCGATACCGTGGCGGACAGGATCGCCCGGAACTCGGGCCGCCCGCTCCTCGCCGGCGACGCCATGGGCCGCTGGACAGCAATGTTCGCCACCCGCAGGCCGGTCTACGAGAGGCTGGCCGACATTACCCTGGACGTCCGCCACGGCTCGGTACCCGAGCTCGGCGGCCGGCTGGAAGCAGCACTGCGGAACCACGCAGCTGCCAAACAGGAAGTTGAAAAGTGAAAACGCAATCAACAGTCATCAACGTCACCGGCGAAGGTGCCGGCAACAACTACGGCGTCGTCGTCGGGCGCGGCCTGCTTGGTGACCTTCCCGGGCTGCTCGGAGAGCGGGTCCGCCGCGTCCTGGTGATCCACCCCCGCGCCCTGCGCCTCACCGGTGACACCGTCCGCGACGAACTCGCAGCGGCCGGCTTCACGTCGCTTACCGCCGAAATCCCGGACGCTGAAGAAGGCAAGCACATCCAGGTGGCCGCCTTCTGCTGGCAGGTCCTGGGCCAGAACGATTTCACCCGTTCGGATGCCATTGTCGCCGTGGGTGGGGGAGCAGTAACCGACCTTGCAGGCTTCGTCGCCGCCACCTGGCTGCGCGGAGTCAAGGTCATCCACATGCCCACCAGCCTGCTGGGCATGGTGGACGCCTCCGTGGGCGGCAAGACAGGTATCAACACCGCCGAAGGAAAGAACCTCGTAGGCTCCTTCCACCCGCCCGCCGCCGTCCTGGCAGACCTGGACACCCTGGACACGCTGCCGAAGAACGAGATCATTTCCGGCCTGGCCGAGGTGATCAAGTGCGGTTTCATCGCCGATCCCGCCATCCTGGACCTGGTGGAAAAGGACCCCGCCGCAGTGGTGGATCCCCGTTCCGACGCGCTCCGCGAGCTGATCGAGCGGGCCATCGCCGTCAAGGCCAAGGTGGTCTCCGAGGATCTCAAGGAGTCCGGGCTGCGGGAAATCCTCAACTACGGCCACACTCTGGGCCACGCCATCGAACTGGTGGAACGCTACTCCTGGCGGCACGGGGCCGCGGTGTCCGTGGGCATGATGTTTGCCGCGGAACTTGCCCGCAGCGTCGGGCGGCTCAGCGATGCCGACGCCGACCGGCACCGGAGCATCCTGGACGGGCTTGGGCTTCCGGTCACCTACCGGCGGGACCGGTGGCAGGGCCTGCTGGACGGGATGCGCCGCGACAAGAAGTCCCGCGGGGACCTCCTGCGCTTCGTTGTCCTGGACGGCATCGCCAAACCGGGAATCCTCGACGTCCCGGACACGTCGCTGCTGTTTGCGGCCTACCAGGAAATTGCGTCCTGATGAAGGGCGACATGAGCGGCACCGCCGACTGGCCCGAGGCAGGGTTCCCCGGTATCCGGATCAACCCGGACACCCTGCGGCCGCAGATCGTGAACGAGGACGCCGTCCGCGACGCCCTGGCCGCCTCCACCGATCCCGCCGACCCGATCTTCGTGCTGCTGGTTGAGGGCCACGCGTCCGACGCCGCCGAACTGCTGGCCGAAGCCCGCTTCAAGGACCCGGAATCGTTCCGGCTGCGCGTGTTCGAGGCCGAGGTGCTGAGCGTCTCCCACCGGATGGACCGTGCCATCGAACTGTTCCGCCAGCTTGTGGCGGAGGTGCATGGCACCTCCCGCGAAGCGCTGGCCCTGCAATACCTGGGGCGGACACAGTATGCAGCCGGGCACACCTCCGCTGCCGTTGAATCCTTCTCCAAGGCACTGGACCTGCGGGTGGCGCAGTCCGCGGATGCCGCCCAGATCTACTCCTCCACGGTGGCCCTGCAGCGCGCCCGGGACGTCCTGGACCTGGCCTGCTGACCCGGAGCCCGGTGGCCGCGGAAAGGCTGCCCCGGAATTACCGGTAGAATGGTTGTGGAATTTTTGCATCCACGCGATTTTTGACAAACACGTGCAGGCGGGCCGTTGTGGCGTGCCCGCCCGGCATACAGCATCTGACCACGCGGCCAGACAAAGAAACCAGAGGAAACCAGTGGCAACCACTAACGACATTAAGAACGGAACGGTCCTGAAGCTCGAGGGCCAGCTCTGGAACGTCATCGAATTCCAGCACGTCAAGCCCGGCAAGGGCGGCGCCTTTGTCCGGACCAAGATGCGCAACGTGATGTCCGGCAAGGTTGTTGACAAGACGTTCAACGCCGGGCTCAAGATCGAAACGGCAACCGTTGACCGCCGCGATTACCAGTACCTGTACCAGGACGGCGCAGACTTCGTCTTCATGGACACCTCGGACTACGACCAGATCACCGTGTCCGGCGCCACGGTTGGTGACGCCACCAACTTCATGCTCGAGAACCAGATGGTCAACATCGCCATCCACGACGGCAACCCCCTCTACATCGAACTGCCGCCGAGCGTTGTCCTGGAAATCACCTACACGGAGCCGGGCCTGCAGGGCGACCGCTCCTCCGCAGGCACCAAGCCCGCCACCCTGGAAACCGGCTACGAAATCCAGGTCCCGCTGTTCATCGAGAACAACACCAAGGTCAAGGTGGACACCCGCGACGGCAGCTACCTGGGCCGGGTTTCTGAGTAGTGAGCGCCCGCGGTAAAGCCCGCAGCAGGGCACTGGATGTTCTTTTCGAAGCGGAGCAGCGCTCTGTTTCGGCGTTCGACGTGCTTCGCGCACGCCGGGAAAAGACCGACCAGGTGGTCAACCCCTACACCTTGGAGATTGTCGAAGGCGTAGTGTCCCAGCAGGCCGCCATCGATGAGTTCCTGGAGACCTACTCGCAGGGCTGGACCCTGGAGCGCATGCCGTCCGTGGACCGCATCATCCTGCGCATCGGCACCTGGGAGCTTCTGTACAACGACGACGTCCCCGATGGCGTAGCGGTCAGCGAGGCTGTTGCGCTGGCCAAGACGCTGTCAACGGACGAGTCTCCGCAGTTCATCAATGGCCTTTTGGGCCGGCTGCAGCAGCTGAAGCCTTCGCTGCTCGCCTAGCCTCCCCGCAGGACAACGCGATAGGGCCCCGCCGCAGGCGGGGCCCTATCGCGTTCCCACGGGTGCAGGTTCAGCGGCCACGGCCGCCCGCAGTGAGAGGATGCGCTGCAACTGCTGCCTTTCCTCGGCCTGGTGGAGCGGCACGTCCCGTCCGCTGAGGATGCGCTGCCGGGTGTTGGCAAGCTGCGTGGCGGCTTTCATGAACTGCTTCATTTGCCGCTTCCGGCCGGAGTTCGCAGCCCAGGCCAGGGCGGTGCGCCGGCCGCCCAAAGTGGCCAGCAACTGGACCTCAGCCGGGGTGAACCAGCCCGCCGCCGAGTACTCCATCAGCCGCTGCCGCGTCAGCCGCTTCTCGGCCACCCGCAGGAAGATGATGCCGGCCACGGCCAGGACGAAGATCGGCAGCTGGACCACGATGTAGTCCAGCAGGAAGCCCTGGCCCATGCTGTTCCACCTGTTGTGCAGGAACATGGTAAGCAGCAGGCCCACGAAGAAGGCGCCAATGGACGCGCCGGTGTGCCAGCGCCGTGCGGCGAAGCCCATGACAAGGCCGGTGGTGCCGGTGAAGATGGCATGCGCGAACGGGGACATGACGCCGCGGAGGAAGAAGATCTGCGCGAAGTCACTGGCCGGTGACGCGGACTCCGAGATGGCCCGGCCGAAATAGAGGATGTTCTCGGTGAACGCGAACCCGCCGGCGATGGTGAACGCAAACACCACGCCGTCCACGGGGCCGTCGAACTGCCGCCGCGCCGTGAGCAGGAGGATCAGCAGCCCAAGGGACTTGGCGAATTCCTCCACGATGGGCGCCTGCACTGTTGCCATATAGGTCTGCAGGTCAGGCTGGTCGGTGAACTGGAATGCGATGACGAAGAACGGCTGGATCAGCAGGGTGACTGCCACGGACACCGCCGCGCCCCACGTAAAGGCGAAGAACAGCAGGCGTTTCGGCTCCGGCTCCCACCTGTCGATGATGTGGACCGCTGTCAGGACCACCGCCAGCGGGATCAGGGACGCCAGGAAACCAATCAGGAATCCCGCGGCGCCCGTGTTGGACAAAAGGAACGGCACCACCAGGAACAGGCTCAGGAAAGCGAGCACGCCGCCGGCAATCGACAACCCCACCAGCCCGCCGCGGGCCCGCGTCGCATGCAGCACCGTTCCCTGGGCCTGGGCCGGCACCATCACGGCCAGCGGCTGGCCCTGGTGGCCCGGGGCAGCCCGGTAGTGTTCCGGCTGCACATGGCCCATCCAGCTGGGGTTGGCCTGCTGGGGCAGGGGACGGTAGCCGCCGCGGTAGTGGTCGTCGGGGAGGCCGGAGGGAGGCTGCTGCGGGTACGTCGGCATACCCGAAAGCCTAAGCGGGTGCTGCCGCACCACAAAGGACCCGGCCTCAGGGCCGCCGGAATGTGATCAGCGCCGCGTTGTCCGGGCACGGGCCCGGCAGGGACCGTGTGGTAATTTTGAACAGCAAACATTCCTTTTTTAATTCCGTCCTGTGAGGCGGGGAAAGGGGAGACGAGCGTTGACATCTGTCACCAGCGCACCGGTTCCAGCCAGGGTTGTCCTCAGCCAGGCGGACATTGACCGGGCCCTCACTCGTATCGCCCACGAGATCCTCGAAGCCAACAAGGGATCCCGGGACCTGGTCCTTTTGGGTATTCCCCGCCGCGGTTACCCGCTGGCTGTCCGGCTGGCTGAAAAGATCGCTGCCGCGGACAACACCGTTGACGCCGCTGCCATTGTGGGCCAGCTGGACGTCACCATGTTCCGTGATGACCTCTCCCACCAGGGGACCCGGCCGCCGTACCCCACCAGGCTGCCCCGGACCGGCATCGACAACAAAGTAGTGGTGCTGATCGACGACGTCCTGTACTCGGGCCGCACCATCCGCGCCGCCCTTGACGCCCTGGTCGACCTCGGCCGCCCGCGTATTGTCCGGCTCGCGGTCCTGATTGACCGGGGCCACCGTGAACTTCCCATCCGCGCGGACCATGTAGGCAAGAACCTGCCCACTTCCTCCGCCGAAAAGGTCCGGGTCCGGCTGGAGGAAACGGATACGTCCGATGCCGGAGCGCCGGTCAACGAAGTCGTGATTGAGGGCGGCGCATGAAACACCTCCTGTCCACCGGCGACCTCAGCCTTTCGAACGCCATCCGCATCCTTGACACTGCCGAGGAAATGTCGGCAGTGGGGGAGCGGGAAGTGAAGAAGCTTCCGGCACTGCGTGGCCGCACCGTCGTCAACCTCTTCTTCGAGGACTCCACCCGCACCCGCATCTCCTTCGAAGCCGCGGCCAAGCGGCTGTCGGCGGACGTCATCAACTTTGCCGCCAAGGGGTCCTCCGTTTCCAAGGGTGAGTCCCTCAAGGACACTGCCCAGACCCTGTCCGCCATGGGGGCGGACGCCGTCGTCATCAGGCACTGGGCCTCTGGCGCACCGCACCGGCTGGCTGCCACCGACTGGATCGACGCGGCCGTCATCAACGCCGGCGACGGCACCCATGAGCACCCCACCCAGGCCCTCCTCGATGCCTTCACCATGCGCCGGCACTGGGCCCGCCTTGCCGGCACGGATTCCGAAGGAACGGACCTTAAAGGCATGCGGGTAGCCATCGCAGGTGACGTCCTGCACTCCCGCGTGGCGCGGTCGAACGTATGGCTGCTCCGTACCCTTGGCGCGGAGGTCACGCTGGTGGCGCCCCCCACCCTGTTGCCGGTCGGCGTCGACAAGTGGCCCTGCAGCGTCAGCTACGACCTGGACCAAACCCTCGCAAACGGCGTTGACGCCGTCATGATGCTCCGGGTCCAGGGCGAACGCATGAACGCATCGTTCTTCCCGAGCACCCGCGAATACTCCCGCCGCTGGGGCTTCGACGACAACCGGCTCCGGGCCCTCGATGACCTCGGCATGACGGACACCATCATCATGCACCCGGGCCCCATGAACCGTGGGCTGGAGATCAGCGCAGCCGCCGCAGACTCACCCCGCTCCACCGTCCTGGCCCAGGTCCGCAACGGCGTGTCCGTGCGGATGGCCGCACTGTACCTGCTGCTCTCCGGGGACACCCGGGAACCAGCCGCAACCCGGGCACCGGCCTACGCCGCCGCCCCGTCCACCAAGGAGAGCAACTGATGGCAGGCAACACCGGAACGTACCTCATCCAGGGCGCCGCCATCCTGGGCGGCGACCCCACTGACCTGCTGGTCCGCGACGGCATCATCGCCGAGGTCGGCCACGGCCTGTCCGCTGATGGTGCCACCGTCATCGACGCCGCCGGACTGGTGGCCCTGCCCGGCATGGTGGACGTCCACACCCACCTCCGCGAACCCGGCCGCGAGGACGCTGAGACGGTGGAGACCGGCACGCGTGCCGCAGCGCTGGGCGGTTACACAGCGGTCCACGCGATGGCCAACAGCACGCCCGTGGCCGACACCGCGGGCGTCGTGGAACAGGTTTACACGCTTGGCCGCGCCGCCGGGTGGGTGGACGTGCGCCCGGTGGGCGCCGTCACCGTGGGCCTGGCGGGGGAGCAACTGGCCGAGCTGGGTGCCATGGCCGATTCCCGCGCCCGGGTGCGGATGTTCTCCGACGACGGCATCTGCGTCCACGACCCCGTGCTGATGCGCCGCGCACTGGAATACGTCAAAGCGTTCGACGGCGTGGTGGCCCAGCACGCGCAGGAACCGCGCCTGACCGCAGGGGCCCAGATGAACGAGGGCGACGTCTCCGCCGTCCTCGGCCTCACCGGCTGGCCCGCCGTGGCCGAGGAAAGCATCATCGCCCGCGATGTCCTCCTGGCCCAGCACGTCGGTTCCCGCCTGCACGTGTGCCACGTGTCCACGGCAGGCTCGGTGGAGATCATCCGCTGGGCCAAGGAACGCGGCATCGACGTCACGGCCGAGGTCACCCCGCACCACCTGCTGCTGACCGACGACCTGGTGCGCAGCTACGACCCCGTCTTCAAGGTCAACCCGCCGTTGCGCACCGACGCCGACGTCCAGGCATTGCGCGCAGGCCTGGCAGACGGCACGATCGACGTTGTGGGTACCGACCACGCACCGCACCCCAGCGAGCACAAGGAATGCGAGTGGGCGCAGGCCGCCATGGGCATGACCGGACTGGAAACGGCCCTGTCCGTCGTCCAGCACGCCATGATCGAGACCGGCCTGATGACGTGGGCGGACTTCGCACGGGTCACGTCCACGGCGGCTGCGAAGATCGGCCGGTTGAGCGACCAGGGCAGGCCCATCGAAGCCGGGGAACCCGCCAACCTCATCCTGGTGGATCCGGCCGCGCGCTGGACGGTGGACCCCTTCCAGATGGCAACCATGGGCCGCAACTCGCCCTTCAAGGGGAGGGAGCTTCCGGGCAAGGTGGTGGCAACCTTCTTCAGGGGGCACGCCACCGTCCTCGACGGCGCGCTCAACTCGCCCCACCCGGATGCCGCCGCAACCCCTGCAGGCGCTGCCTGATGGACAAGATCCTTCCTGGCCTTGCCATGCTGGCGGTGGTCGCCGTCGTGTTTGTCCTCCTCGCAGTGGGGTGGCGCAACCGCCTGAAGCGCCAGTCCGACGTCGGGCAACTGCCCCAGGTGCCTGCAGCGCCGGGCGAGCCCACCGCCGTTGCCGAGGGGCAGTACGTGGCCACCACAACGGCCGGTGACTGGCTTGACAGGATCGCAGTGCACGGGCTGGGCATCCGCAGCAACGCCACCCTTGAGGTGTACCCGCACGGTGTCCTCTATGAGCGCTCCGGTGCCCCTGCCCTGTACATCCCCGCGGCATCCCTCACGGAAGTCCGGCAGGACAGCGGCATGGCCGGGAAGTTCGTGGAAAAGGACGGCCTCCTGGTGCTCGGGTGGACGCACGGCACGCACGACCTGGATACCGGCTTCCGAACCCGCCGCGCCGCGGACAAGGACGTGGTGTACCAGGCCCTTCAGGATTTGATTTCGTCAGCCCCAGCGGCTGGTGCCACCAGTGGAAAGTAAGACAGTGAAAGCGAATACATTGACAGCAACCACCTCCGCTCCTGTATCGGCCCCGGCTGCGCTGGTTCTCGAAGACGGACGCATCTTCCGCGGCACCAGCTACGGCGCCACCGGCACCGCCCTGGGCGAGGCCGTCTTCGCGACCGGCATGACCGGCTACCAGGAAACCATCACCGATCCCTCGTATGCCCGCCAGCTGGTGGTGCAGACGGCCCCGCACATCGGCAACACCGGCGTGAACGATGACGACGCCGAGTCCCGGCGCATCTGGGTGGCCGGCTACATTGTCCGCGACGCCGCGCGCCGGCCCTCCAACTGGCGTTCCGAGCGGTCGCTGGATGAGGAGCTGGTGGCCCAGGGCATCGTCGGCATCCAGGGTGTGGATACCCGTGCCATCACCCGCCACCTGCGCGAGCACAAGACCATGCGCGCCGGCATCTTCTCCGGCGGGGCAGCGCAGGCCACGGACAAGGAACTGCTCGACGCCGTCCTGGCCAGTGCCCCCATGGAGGGTTCGCGCCTGGCGGAGGAAGTCAGCGTCGACGAAGCCTACGTGGTGGAACCGAAGGACCATGGCTGGGAGGGCGAGCCCCGCTTCAGCATCGCGGCGATCGACCTCGGCATCAAGGCCATGACCCCGGTGCGGTTCGCCGAGCGCGGCGTCCGCGTCCACGTGCTCCCGGCCACCGCCACCCTGGAGGACGTCAAGGCCGTCAACCCGGACGGCTTCTTCATGTCCAACGGCCCGGGCGATCCCGCCACCGCCGACGCGCAGGTGAAGCTGCTGCGCTCCGTCCTGGACGAGAAGCTGCCCTACTTCGGCATCTGCTTCGGCAACCAGATCCTGGGGCGGGCCCTCGGCTTTGGCACCTACAAGCTCCGCTACGGCCACCGCGGCATCAACCAGCCCGTGATGGACCGCCGCACCGGCAAGGTGGAAATCACCTCCCAGAACCACGGCTTCGCCGTGGACGCCCCGCTCGACGGCGCCACCCAGGCTCCGGAGGCACGCTACGGCCGGGTGGAAGTCAGCCACATCAGCCTGAACGACGACGTCGTGGAAGGCCTCGCCTGCCTGGACATCCCGGCCTTCTCCGTCCAGTACCACCCCGAGGCTGCGACCGGCCCGCACGACGCCGCCTACCTGTTCGACCGGTTCATCGACCTCATGCAAGGCACGCGGGACGGCCGGAACGCCAACCTGTCCAAGGACCCGGTGGACTCCGCACACCCCGCCGGCGCCGACCACAAAAACGACAACAAGACTGAGGACAAGAAGTAATGCCGAAACGTACAGATCTCAAAAGCGTCCTCGTCATTGGTTCCGGCCCGATCGTCATCGGCCAGGCCGCCGAGTTCGACTACTCCGGCACCCAGGCCCTGCGGGTCCTCAAGGAGGAAGGCCTGCGCGTCATCCTCGTGAACTCCAACCCGGCCACCATCATGACCGACCCCGAGTTCGCCGACGCCACCTACGTTGAGCCCATCACCCCCGAGGTGGTGGAGAAGATCATCGCCAAGGAACGTCCCGACGCCGTGCTGCCCACCCTGGGCGGTCAGACCGCGCTGAACACCGCTATCGCCCTGGACAAGAACGGTGTGCTGGAGAAGTACAACGTGGAACTGATCGGCGCCAACATCGCGGCGATCGAGCTCGGCGAGGACCGCGAGAAGTTCAAGGGCGTCGTTGAGCGCTGCGGCGCCGAATCCGCCCGCAGCCACATCATCCACAGCATGGACGAGGCCCTCACTGCGGCCGTGGACCTTGGCTACCCCATGGTGGTGCGCCCGTCCTTCACCATGGGCGGCCTGGGCTCCGGCCTGGCCTACAACGAGGATGACCTGCGCCGCATCGTCGGCCAGGGCCTGCAGTACAGCCCCACCAGCGAGGTGCTGCTCGAAGAGAGCATCCTGGGCTGGAAGGAATACGAGCTCGAAATGATGCGGGACAAGAACGACAACGTGGTTGTCGTCTGCTCCATCGAGAACTTCGACCCTGTGGGTGTGCACACCGGTGACTCCATCACCGTGGCTCCGGCACTGACCCTCACCGACCGTGAGTACCAGAAGCTGCGCGACGTTGCCATCGCCGTCATCCGCGAGGTAGGCGTTGACACCGGCGGCTGCAACATCCAGTTCGCCATCGACCCCGCCACCGGCCGCGTGGTGGTCATCGAAATGAACCCCCGCGTCTCCCGCTCCTCGGCACTGGCATCCAAGGCCACCGGTTTCGCCATCGCCAAGATCGCCACCAAGCTCTCGCTCGGCTACACCCTGGACGAGATCCCCAACGACATCACCCAGAAGACCCCCGCGTCCTTCGAACCCACCCTGGACTACGTGGTGGTCAAGGTCCCGCGGTTTGCCTTCGAAAAGTTCCCGGCGGCGGACAACACCCTCACCACCACCATGAAGTCCGTGGGCGAAGCCATGGCCATGGGCCGCAACTTCACCGAGGCCCTGCAGAAGGCCCTGCGCTCCCTGGAGCAGAAGGGCTCGCAGCTGGACTTCAGCTCCGTGCCGGAGTACCAGGTCGAGGAACTGATCGAGAAGGCCAAGCGCCCCACCACCGAACGCCTGCACCAGGTCCAGCGCGCCCTCCTGGGCGGTGCAACCGTGGAACAGCTCTTCGAAGCCACCAAGATCGACCCGTGGTTCCTGGACCAGCTCCAGCTGCTCAACGAGATCTCCCACGAGATCCGCCAGGCGGGCGCCCTCACGGCAGACATGCTTAAGCGCGCCAAGCGCCACGGCTTCTCCGACGAGCAGATCGGTGCGCTGACCCACAACTCCGAGGCCGTGGTCCGCGGTGTGCGCCAGGCCCTGGGTATCCGCCCCGTCTACAAGACCGTGGATACCTGCGCCGCGGAGTTCGCCGCGTACACGCCGTACCACTACTCGGCCTACGACGAGGAGGACGAGGTTGCGCTGCACTCCAAGCCGTCCATCCTGATCCTCGGCTCAGGCCCCAACCGGATCGGCCAGGGCATCGAGTTCGACTACTCCTGCGTCCACGCCTCCATGGCGCTGCGCAAGGCAGGCTACGAGACCGTCATGGTCAACTGCAACCCGGAAACCGTCTCCACCGACTACGACGTCTCCACCCGCCTGTACTTCGAGCCGCTCACGCTCGAGGACGTCCTGGAGGTCATCGCGGCCGAGGAACGCACCGGCGGCGTCATGGGCGTGTTCGTCCAGCTCGGTGGCCAGACTCCGCTGAAGCTGGCCCAGCAGCTGGCCGACGCCGGCGTGCCGATCCTGGGCACCTCCCCGGAAGCCATCGACCTGGCCGAGCACCGCGGCGCCTTCTCCCGCGTGCTGGACAAGGCCGGCCTGGTCTCGCCCAAGAACGGCACTGCCGTTTCCTTCGAGGACGCCAAGACGATCGCCGACGAGATCGGCTACCCGGTCCTGGTCCGCCCGTCCTACGTCCTGGGCGGCCGCGGCATGGAAATCGTCTACGACGAGCCCAACCTCTCCCGCTACATCGCCAACGCCACCGAGATCACCCCGGACCACCCGGTACTGATCGACCGGTTCCTGGAGGACGCCGTCGAAATCGACGTTGACGCCCTCTTCGACGGCACCGACATGTACCTGGGCGGCATCATGGAGCACATCGAGGAAGCCGGCATCCACTCCGGCGACTCCGCCTGCGTCCTGCCGCCCATCACCCTGGGAAGCAACGTTATCGAACGTGTCCGGGTGGCGACCCGTGCCATCGCCGAAGGCGTGGGCGTGCGCGGCCTGATCAACATCCAGTTCGCGCTGGCCTCGGACGTGCTGTACGTCCTGGAAGCCAACCCCCGCGCCTCGCGCACCGTGCCGTTCGTATCCAAGGCCACCGGCGTCCAGATGGCCAAGGCCGCTGCCCTCATCGGCACCGGCGTGACCATCAACCAGCTCCGCAGCGCCTACAAGATGCTGCCGGAAACCGGTGACGGCTCAACCCTGCCGCTGGACGCCCCCGTGGCCGTCAAGGAAGCAGTGCTGCCGTTCAGCCGGTTCCGCACGCTTGAAGGCAAGGTAGTGGACTCCCTGCTCGGCCCGGAAATGCGCTCCACCGGCGAAGTCATGGGCATCGACAAGCACTTCGACACCGCCTTCGCCAAGAGCCAGGCCGGCGCCAACAACGCCCTCCCCACCGAGGGCAAGGTGTTCGTCTCCGTGGCCAACCGCGACAAGCGTTCCGTGATCATGGGCGTCAAGCGGCTCTCCGACCTCGGCTTCGAGATCGTCTCCACCGGCGGCACCGCCGACGTCCTGCGCCGCAACGGCATCCAGGCAACCCCGGTGCGCAAGGTTGCCGAGGGCAGCAGCGCCGAGGGGAGGGCACCATTGCCGACCTCATCGTGGCCGAGATCGACATGGTCTTCAACACGCCCTCCGGCGGCGAAGCCCGCAGTGACGGCTACGAGCTCCGTGCCGCGGCAACGTCCATCGGCATTCCGTGCATCACCACGGTGGCCGAGTTCAACGCCGCCGTCCAGGCCATCGAGGCCATGCGCACCTACGAGTGGTCTGTCACCAGCCTGCAGGAGCACGCTGCAGCGCTGGCCGAGTCGCAGAAGGCGGCCCTGCAGCATGCCTGAGCAGGCAGCCACTGCCGGCCGGGAGTCCTTTGGCTCCCGGCTCGGCGCGGCCATGGCCGCCCGTGGGCCCCTCTGCGTTGGCATTGATCCGCACCCGGCACTGCTGAAGAGCTGGGGACTGGACGACGACGCCGCGGGGCTTCGGCGCTTCTCGCTGACGGTCCTGGAGGCAGTGGCTTCGCTCGCTGCCGCCGTGAAGCCCCAGGTGGCACTTTACGAACGCCACGGTTCTGCCGGCATGGCGGTGCTGGAGGAGGTCCTGGCCACGGCCCGGGACGAATCCGTGCTCAGCATCGCCGACGCCAAGCGCGGCGACATCGGATCCACCATGGCCGCCTACGCGGACGCCTGGCTGCGCGACGAGTCTCCGCTCGCGGCGGACTCCGTCACGCTGAGCCCCTACCTCGGCTTCGAGTCCCTTCGCCCCGCGCTTGACCTCGCGGCGGAAACCGGGCGGGGCGTGTTCGTGCTGGCGCTGACGTCCAACCCCGAGGGAGCCTCGGTCCAGCACGTGGGCGGAAAGGATTCCGTGGCCCGCAGGATCACGGAGTCCGCGGCAGCGGAGAACTCGCGGTACCCCGAAAGCCTCGGTTCTGTTGGCCTGGTGGTCGGCGCCACCGTCGGCAGCGCCCTGGCAGACCTGGAACTGGACCTTGCTGCGGTCCGTGGCCCCATCCTGGCGCCCGGCCTCGGGGCCCAGGGGGCAACGCCGGCTGACCTTCGGGCCACCTTCGGCGCTGCCTACCCGCTGGTCCTGGGAACCTCCAGCCGGGACATCCTGTCGGCCGGACCGGAAACGCGGGGCCTGCGCGAGGCCGCGCTGCGGACGCTGGACGGACTGCGGGGCGAATAGGCCTGCAATTGTCCGGATGCATTGATTCAGGCTGCACCAGAGGGTAGTTTCAGGACAGGTCCAAGGGCGGCCGCCCTTGGATGAATCCGCCGACTTCGGGGGTGTCCGTGATGGTCCTGCGACCTCTATCTGCGTCGGAACGGGCCGACGCCCTGGGCAAGGCGGCAGCAGCCAGGGCAACGCGTGCCGCCGCCAAGGAGAGCCTCCGGAACGGCGACAGATCGGCGGCGGACATCATCAGCTCCGCGCTGGAGGACGACGCCCTGGCCCGCATGCGGGTTTCTGAACTGCTCGAAGCCCTGCCCGGCATCGGAAAGGTGCGGGCCGCCGCCATCATGCAGCAGCTGGGCATCGCAGCGTCCCGCAGGGTCCGGGGCCTGGGCGTCCACCAGCGCCGCGCGCTGGTAGATTTTATAGACGAGCACTGAGGCAGGCGGCGCCTGCCCTTCCCCAACCGTGGCAAAAGGAATACGTGAGCAAGAAACCTGGACTGACAGTCCTCGCAGGTCCGACGGCTGTTGGCAAAGGCACCGTGTCCACCTATATCCGGGACAACTACCCGGAGGTTTGGCTTTCCGTCTCCGCCACCACCCGGGCGCCCCGGCCGGGCGAGGTGGACGGTGTCCACTACTTCTTCAAGACCAAGGAGGAGTTCGAGAGGCTCATCGCCGACGGTGAACTCCTGGAGTGGGCCGTTGTCCACGGCCAGAACACCTACGGCACCCTCAAGAGCACCGTCAACGCGGCCATCGCGGAGGGCCGTTCGGTGCTCCTGGAGATCGACCTCCAGGGTGCACGGCAGGTGAAAGCGGCCGTTCCCGACGCCCAGTTCGTCTTCCTCGCCCCGCCAACGTGGGACGAGATGGTGCGCCGGCTGGTGGGCCGCGGCACAGAAACCCCCGAAGAACAGCAGCGTCGCCTGGAAACCGCTAAACTGGAACTTGCTGCTGAACCGGAGTTCGACCACACCGTCATCAATGACGACGTCCGCCGGGCAGCGGACGAGCTTGTTTCACTCATGGGGCTGACACCGCATCCACACCTGCCGGAACCGTCAGCCCGCTAGGAATTTGGAGAATTCGTGTCCACGAACCTTGAAGGCATCATCAACCCGCCGATCGACTCGCTGCTTGAAGCAGCCGACTCCAAGTACGGCCTGGTGATCTTCGGTGCCAAGCGCGCTCGTCAGATCAACGCCTACTACGCCCAGCTGCACGAGGGCCTCTTCGAGTACGTCGGCCCCCTGGTTGACACCAAGCTGAACGAGAAGTCGCTCTCCATCGCACTGCGCGAAATCAACGAAGGCAAGCTGGTTTCCACGCCGATCGAAGCCGCAGAGTAATCCTGCCGCTGAACTGACTTGCTGTTGACGGAGATCAAGTGCGCATAGTCCTCGGAGTCGGGGGAGGGATTGCCGCCTACAAGGTGGCATCGCTCCTCCGGCTTTTTACTGAAGCCGGCCATGACGTCACGGTGATCCCCACGGAGGCGTCCACCCGCTTCATCGGCACCGCCACCTGGGAGGCGCTGTCCGGAAACCCGGTCAGCAACAGCGTCTTCGATGACGTGCACCTGGTCAACCATGTCCGCCTGGGCCATGAGGCAGACCTGGTCGTCGTGGCACCGGCCACGGCGGACCTCCTGGCAAAAGCTGCAACCGGCCAGGCCGGGGACCTGCTGACCAACACGTTGCTGATGGCGCACGGCCCCGTGCTGTTCGCCCCCGCAATGCACACCGAAATGTGGCAGAACGCCGCAACCCGCGCCAACGTCGAAACGCTCCGCGGCCGCGGCGCCGCCGTCCTGGAGCCGGCCTCCGGCAGGTTGACCGGCGCAGACTCAGGCCCCGGCCGGCTCCCGGAACCGCAGGTGATCTTCGACGCAGCCATGGCGCTGGTCCAGGGACGGTCCGATTACCAGCTTCCGCTTGCGGGCCGCACCGTAACCGTCAGCGCCGGCGGCACCCGCGAACCGCTGGACCCCGTACGGTTCCTGGGCAACCGGTCTTCCGGCAAGCAGGGCGTGGCGCTGGCAGTCGCTGCCCGGAACGCCGGCGCCACCGTGCGGTTACTGGCCGCCCACATGGATGTTGCGCCACCGGCCGGGGTGGAGGTGGTCCGCGTGGAGACCGCCCTGCAACTCCGGGAATCTGCACTGGACGCGGCAGCGGAGTCCGACGTCGTCATTATGTCCGCCGCCGTGGCCGACTTCCGCCCGGCCGATGTCTCTGACACCAAAATCAAAAAGCGGGACGATACAGCAGACCCCGTCATCGCCCTGGTCCGCAACCCGGACATCCTGCAGGAGCTCGTGGAACAGCGCAATGCCGGGGATTCGGCTTCCGCGCAACTCATCGT
This sequence comes from Arthrobacter sp. DNA4, assembly GCF_024362385.1. NCBI lineage: Bacteria > Bacillati > Actinomycetota > Actinomycetes > Micrococcales > Micrococcaceae > Arthrobacter > Arthrobacter sp. DNA4. The sequence continues at coordinate 2,484,135 of NZ_CP101466.1, read as the reverse complement.
CGGTTTCGCCGCGGAGACCGGGGACAGCCAGGGCGACGTCCTGGAGTATGCGGAGGCAAAACTCCAGCGGAAGGGCTGCGACCTGCTGGTGGTCAACCACGTGGGGACGGATAAGGTCTTCGGGCAGGACTCCAACTCGGTGGTCATCCTCTCCCGCTCCGGCTCCGAACCACAGGAAGCGTCGGGAACCAAGACTGAGGTTGCCGAAGCCATCATTACCCGCATCAGCTTTGAACTGAACCGGGTTTCGCCCCGGACCTGAGTGTTCCGCACCACGTTTGCTTCGCGGGAAGACATCTCCCGCAGGGCCGGCGTGCTCCAACCAGTAAGGTAGTTGAGTGACTTTACCGCTGCACCTTCCCCAGTCCCATGGGGCCACGCCCTCCGCGCTCCGGCTCTTCACGTCCGAGTCGGTTACCGAAGGCCACCCGGACAAGATCTGTGACCAGATCAGCGACGCCATCCTGGACGCGCTCCTGGCCGCAGACCCCGAATCCCGTGTAGCCGTGGAGACCATGGCGACCACCGGTCTGGTGCACGTGGCAGGCGAAGTCACCACCGACGCCTACGTCGAAATCCCGCAGATCGTTCGCGAGACCATCCTCGGCATCGGCTACGACTCATCAGCCAACGGTTTTGACGGTGCCCGCTGCGGCGTGTCCGTATCCATCGGCCAGCAGTCGAATGACATCGCCGGCGGCGTCTTTAACTCGCTGGAAGCCCGCGAAGGCCGCCAGGAGGACGACTATGACCTCCAGGGTGCGGGCGACCAGGGCCTGATGTTCGGGTACGCCAGCGACGAGACCCCTTCCTACATGCCCACGCCCATCTGGCTGGCCCACCGGCTCTCCGAACGCCTGACCGACGTCCGGAAGACGGGCCAGCTGGCTTACCTCCGCCCGGACGGCAAGACCCAGGTCACCGTGGGCTACGACAAAGACGTTCCGGTATCCGTTGAAACCGTGGTGATCTCCAGCCAGCACGCCGAGGGCGCAAGCCTTGAGCAGCTGCGCGCCGACCTCGCCGCCATTGTCATTGAGCCCGTCCTCGCCGCCGCCAACCTGGACATCTCCCGCGCCGCGAACATCCTCAACCCTGCCGGTGAATTCGTCATCGGCGGGCCGGTGGGAGACGCCGGCCTCACCGGCCGCAAGATCATCGTCGACACCTACGGCGGCATGGCCCGCCACGGCGGCGGCGCCTTCTCCGGCAAGGACCCGTCCAAGGTGGACCGCTCCGCCGCATACGCCATGCGCTGGGTCGCCAAGAACGTGGTGGCCGCGGGGCTGGCCAAGCGTGCCGAGATCCAGATCGCCTACGCAATCGGCCAGGCCCGCCCCGTGGGAACCTACGTGGAGACGTTCGGCACCGAGACCGTGGATCCCGCCCGGATCAGCGAAGCCATCGCGGAAATCTTCGATCTCCGTCCGCGGGCCATCATCGACGCCCTGGACCTGAAACGGCCCATCTACGCCAAGACCGCTGCCCACGGTCACTTTGGCCGCGACGATCCCGACTTTACATGGGAACGCCTTGACCGGGTGGACGATTTGAAGGCATTCTTCAACGCCTAGCAGCGCTTCCGCCGAGAGTCCCAGGCGCAGGCGGGAGTCCCATGGGCGCAGGCTGGAAGCCCAATGTCAGTGCCCCGTGCTTTGCTGTCCCTGTCCAAGCCGGCAGCTGAACGGAGGTAACCGCAGTGGTTGCTGACAGTTCCGTGCAGCCGTCCCTGCTGCAGGGCTTTCCGGCACGCACGCTGCCCAGTGGCGTTGTCGTGGCAGGGCACCTTCCAGTGGCCCGGGTCCTCGTTGAGTCTTCGCTGCCCCATCTGGACCGGCCCTTTGACTATGCGGTCCCGGCTGAGCTGGACCAGGCGGCCCAGCCAGGTGTCAGGGTCAAGGTCAAGTTCAACGGCCAGGACCTCAACGGATTCCTCCTTGAGCGGGTCGCTGAGTCGGACGCCGGACACGCCCTGGTGCCGCTGGCAAAAGTGGTGTCCCCGGTGCCGGTCCTCACGCCAGCCGTCAAGGCTCTCGCCGCTGCCGTCGCTGCACGGTACGCCGGCACCGTCAGCGACGTCCTCCGCCTAGCGGTGCCGCCCCGGGTTGCCAGGCTGGAGAAGGAATACCCTGCGTCACTGGACACCGGGGAAGCGGAAGGCGTCCCCGGCCTGCCCGGTTCCCCCGGCGTTTCATCCTGGGCGCCGTACCGCACCGGCGCTGCCTTCCTCAGGCACCTGGCCGCAGGGGGAGCCCCCCGCGCCGTCATCAATCCGCTGCACGGGTACGGTCCCACCGGATGGCCGGCCCTGCTGGCGCAGGCCGCGGCTGCCGCTTATGCCTCAGGCCGGGGCGCGCTCCTGGTGGTGCCCGACTACCGGGACCTGGACCGCCTTGAAGATGCCCTGAAGGGCCTGGTGCCGGAGGAGGCCGTGGCCAGGCTCACGGCCGACGACGGTCCCACACCACGCTACCGGAACTTCCTGCGCCTCCTGGTAAGCCGGGCCAGGGTCGCCATCGGAACGCGCTCGGCCGCCTTCGCCCCGGTGCAGGACCTGGGGCTGGTTGCCTGCTGGGACGACGGCGACGACCTCCACATCGAGCAGCGCGCACCGTACGCCCATGCCCGGGAGGTCCTGCTCCTGCGGGCAGAACAGGAGGGTACGTCCTGCCTCCTTGCCGGGCACGCACGCAGCACCGAGGTCCAGCGGCTGGTGGAGGCCGGCTGGGCCGTACCCGTGGAGGCCGGGCGGTCCGCTGTCCGCGCGTCGGTTCCCCGCGTCGTCAGCACTGCCGACAGCTTCGAGCAGGGACGGGACCCGCTGGCCACCATCGCCCGCCTGCCGCATGCCGCGTGGCAGGCGGCCAAGGAGGGGCTGGAGCGTGGCCACGTCCTGGTCCAGGTCGCCAGGGCGGGCTATGCACCCTCCCTTGTGTGTGAGACGTGCCGTGAACCCGCCCGGTGCGCACACTGCCAAGGGCCCCTGGCTTTGACCGGCTCCTCCGTTTTGCCCCAATGCCGCTGGTGTTCCACCCCCGCCCCAGACTGGAAGTGCTCCCACTGCGGTGGCCGGCGGCTTCGAAAAGGGGCCACCGGCGTCCTGCGGACCGCCGAAGAGCTTGGCCGCGCGTTTCCGGGGACGACGGTCATCACGTCCTCAGGGGACCAGGTGAAGGCCAACGTGGGTGCCGGGAAGGCCCTGGTGGTGGCAACGGTGGGGGCCGAACCCGTCGCAGACGGCGGGTACGCCGCCGCACTGCTGCTGGACGGCGATTCCCTGCTGCGCCGCGAGACCCTCCGCGCGGGCGAGGACACCGTTCGCCGCTGGTTTAACGCAGCCGCCCTGGTGCGCCCTGCCCCGGACAAAGGCCTGGTGGTGGTCACCGCTACGGACACCGCTGCTACGGGCGCGCTGCTGCGGTGGGATCCGGCCGGCTACGCCCACCGTGAACTGTCCCTGCGGATGGAACTCCAGCTTCCACCGGCGGTGCGCATCGCATCGGTGACAGGGCCGCGGGCCGCCGTTGAACACTTCACGGGTGCGGTGGAAGCGGACCTGGCCGGCGCGGGTATCACGGTGCGTACGGCGGGCCCTGCGCCGCTGCTGCTCAGCGCACCGCCCTCCGGCAGGCGCCCGGCCGAGGACGTCCGGACCCTGTTGTTCTTCCCGTACGGCCAGGCTGCCGCCGTCGTCCGCGTCCTGCGGGTCACCCGGGCAGCCGTGGCTGCGAAGCGGACCCTGGACCCCGTGCAGCTGCGGCTCGATGGTGTCGACGTGCTCTAGGCCCGGCGCCTTTTCGCCACGACCTCATGAGCAGCATCCACCAGCTGGCGCGCCGACTCATCCCAGCTGAACTCCGCCGCACGCGCAATCGAACGGCGGGACATGTCCTGCCAGTGCCCATCGTCCTGCAGCTGACCCACAGCGTCCGCGAACTGCCCGGGGGACTCCGGATCCACGTACAGCGCGGCGTCTGCACCGACTTCGCGGAAGATGGGAATGTCGCTGGCGATTACGGGCGTACCCACCGCCATCGCCTCCACCAACGGAAGACCGTACCCCTCCGCTTTGGACAGGCTCACCAGGGCCGTGGCCCTGCGCAGGAGCCCGTCATACTCAGCATCCGTCACGCCATTATGGAACAGCACCGAAGCGCCCGCAGGCACGATGGCTTCGAGTTCCGCCCGCCGCTGCGGCGTGATCCGGCTGAGCAGGTGCAGGGTGTAGCCGGGCAGCCCGGCCATGCCGGCCACCATGGTTTCCACGTTCTTGTACGGCATGAACGACCCCATGTAGATGATCGATTTGCCCGCGCCGCGCCGGGTCACGGGGTTCCTGCGCGGCTGCGGTGCGTTCGCGATGATGCGCACGGGCCTGCGCGTCAGCCGGTATTTGGCCATCAGCGCCGCCGTGGTCTGGCTGATCGTTGCCACAGTATCGGCCCGGTTGAGGAGCACGCGCTGCGGCCAGAACGCCTTGTGGTACAGACGCCACAGCAGCCGGACCGGCGCCGGCAAAAACCCCGGGGGAGCGGGGTGCTCGTAATAGATGAGGTCGTGCAGGGTCAGGATCAGCCCGTACTTCCGGCCCCAGGTGCCCATGGTCTGCATGGGGCAGACCACCACGTCCGCCCCTGTGGCGTTGACTTTCCGGGCAACGAACAGCTCCAGCGGCGAGAGCGGGCTGCTGATGAGCGTGTAGGGAACGTCCGGCAGCAGGGCAAGCTGCCGCTCGTCGGACACCAGCATGGAGACGTCCGCGATCTTTGCCGTGGCAGCAATCAGGCTGGCTCCGTAGCGGCTGATGCCGTCGTGGTGGTCGGTACGGGTGAAACGTGCATCAATGACGATCTTCACGCGGGATGGTCCTTCAGGAAGCTGCGGATGTAACGGGCGGCCGGCTCAGGCGTCTCGTAGTGGATCAGGTGCCCGACGCCGGGAATCACCTTCAGCTCCCCGTCCGGTAGCAACTCCAGGAGGCGGTGCTGGTTGGGGAGCGTAGCGATTTCATCCTTTTCACCGGCGACCAGCAGCACGGGCAGGTCCAGTTGACCGGCAACCTCCGCTACATGGTTGCTGACGGAGGCGGTGAAGGACTCCAGGAGGCTGTCCCGGTCGGCAAAGGAACTGAAGTAGGCGTGGTGCTGGCCGTGGATGAAGGCCCGCAGCTCCCGGTCGCGGGTCTTGGCCATGGTCTCGCTCATGACCCGAACGATCAGCGGATTGCGCAGCAGAGCGAGTCCCGGGCCACGGGGAAGCCGTGCCGCGAGCTGGTAGTACAACACGGCCAGCCGGGTCATCACGCCCTTTGGACCCTCCAAAGCCGGAGCGGCGATGGGGTTGATGAGGATCAGGGGGCGCACGGCCTGCGGGTTGTTGGCCACAAAGTGGGACGCCACGATGGACCCGAACGAGTGTCCCAGGAGCACGGTGTCCGGCCCCAGGCCCTGGTTGACCATGAAGTCGGTGATGAACTGACCGTAGCGCTCCACGGAGTGGGGGCCGCGGGCAAAAGCGTCCGAACTGCCGAAGCCGGGAAGGTCCGGCATGATGATGCGCATGTCCGGAAGCTGGTCGGCTACGCGCAGGAGTCCGTGGTGGTCGCCGCGGAACCCGTGGACCACCAGGATGGTGCGGGTTTCCGGGGTCTCCTCGACGGGCTCATAGGTCCAAAAAGCCACTGTGCTGCCGGCGAGGCTCACGGTGGAGGCGGTGGTGCGGTCGGCGAGGCTCAGGTACGCAGGCGCAGGGGAAGGCCCCGGGTTCACAGTATCCATGGCGGAGGCCTAGTTGACGTTGTCCGGATGCGACCCGGTGCGTTGCCCGCGGTCCAGTGCCTTAATGGCCACCAGGTCGCGCCCGGAGAGCTCGAAACCGAAGACATCGAGGTTCTCCCGGATCCGGGCTTCGGAGCTGGCCTTGGGGATGGCGATATGTCCCAGCTGCATGTGCCAGCGGAGGATCACCTGCGCGGGGGTCCGGCCGTGCTCGGCGGCACAGGCCTGGATGACGGGATCGGCCAGCACCTGGCCGCGGCCCAGCGGGCTCCACGCTTCGGTCCGAATGCCCAGTTCCGCATGCTTGTTGCGCAGCTCATCCTGCTGCAGCCATGGGTGCAGTTCGATCTGGTTGACGGCGGGGACCACTTCGGCGCTTTGCAGCAGGCGGTCAAGGTGTGCCGGCTGGAAGTTGCTGACGCCGATGGCACGGACCCTGCCCTCGCGGTAGAGCGTCTCCAGGGCACGGTAGGTCTCGGGGAACAGGCCCCGGCGGGGGCACGGCCAGTGGATGAGGTACATGTCCACATAGTCCAGGCCAAGGTTGACCATGGAATCGTCGAAGGCGCGCAGCGTCGCATCGTAGCCGTGGTGGTCATTCCACACCTTTGTGGTGATGAACACGTCTTCACGCGTCAGGGACGGAAAGAGTTCGCCTGAGCCGCCGCTGCCGGTCCCTGCATCCAGCTGGGAACTGATGCCGCGCGCCACGCCGGTTTCGTTGCCATACATGGCGGCGGTGTCGAAGTGCCGGTAGCCGGCGGCGAGCGCGGTTGCCACCAGCCCTTCCGCGTCTGCTGCCGGCACCTTGTACAGCCCAAAGCCGAGCTGGTCTATCAGCACACCGTTGTTCAGGCTGAGCCGTGGTGAGGTTCTCATGGCAACGACTCTACCCACTTCAGCTGGTGAGGCCCTCGTAATCCACCAGCCCGCGTGCGGTGGCTTCGTCGAGGATCAGGTCCGTGGCGAGCCGTGCTGCCAGTGCCCCGCGCAGGCCGTTGATCTTCGAGACTCCCGACACCACGCAGATCCTTCGGCGCACCTCCCGGAGCTGGGCGAGGGCAGTGCCGGTGGACCGCTCGTTCAGGACGATCCCGTCAGAGGACCCGTCGGCCCGGAAGAACACTGTGGCAACGTCGCCCACCACGTCTGAGTTGGCCAGGGCATTGAGGTCGTCCTCGTCGAGGTACCCGCCCGCGTAGACGTGGCTGGGATAGTCGGCGTGCACGGATCCGACGCCGAATATGGCGATGCTCATCTTGGCCTGCAGTTCCAGGACGCGCTGCACGCTGCGCTCATTCCACATGGCCGTCTTGGTGTCGGCGTGGTCGAAGAACGCCGGGACGGGGAATTGCTCCACCCGCGCCCCGTACGCGCTCCCGAACCGGCGCATGATGTCGCTCGCGTAGGTAATGCCCGTGGTATGCATGTTCCCGGCACCGTTGAGCTGGACGATCACGCTGTCGTGGGTGATCTTCCGGGTGAGGTGCTTACTCACCGCGCTGAGCGTAGATCCCCAGGCCACACCGATGATCGCGTTGGAGTCCACCAGGGGCCCGATGGTCCGCGCTGCCTGCATGGCCACCCGGTCCAGGGTCTCGGCTTCATTCAGCGTCCCAAGGATGGGAACCACATGGACATCCAGGTTGTACCGGCGCCTGATCATGCCCTCAAGTTCAGGCCCGGTGTCCAGCGGGTTGCGGATCTGGATCTGCACCAGGCCGGACTCACGCGCCGAGGACAGGAGGCGCGAGACGGTGGACCTGGAGGTGCGCAGCTCGCGGGCAATGGCGTCCATGGTGAGGTCCTGCAGATAGTACATTTGTGCAGCTCGGAGGGCATCCTGGTCCCGGGAAAGTGCCATCTCACTTCCGTTCTGCACGTTTGTGCATAGTCCTTGACTCCATTTTCCAATTCTCCAAACAATAGAGCAGAACGGCGGCGCCAACCAGCGGTGGCCGCATCACACAAAGCCCCAAGGGAGTCGTTTTGGGACCCAAGGATTCAACTGTTCAACCGTCTGTTACTGCGCCCCGGCCAGGGGCCGAACGCGCATCGGTCCACAGCCTGCGGCGCCGCCCGCACGCAAAAGTGCTGGTGGTGGGCGGCGGCATCAACGGAGTGGGCACGTTCCGCGATCTGGCACTGCAGGGCGTCGACGTTGCACTGGTGGAGCGCGGCGACTACTGCCAGGGCGCAAGCGGCGCGTCTTCGCACATGATCCACGGTGGCATCCGGTACCTCGAGAACGGCGAGTTCCGCCTGGTCCGGGAATCCGTGGTGGAGCGCAACCGGCTGCTGAAGATCGCCCCGCACTACGTCAAGCCGCTGCAGACGACCATCCCGATCTTCAGCACCTTCTCCGGTATCCTCTCCGCGCCGCTGCGCTTCCTCACCCACAAGCAGCAGGGCAAGCCCAAGGAGCGCGGTGCGTTCCTCATCAAGGCGGGCCTCAGCCTTTACGATTCGTTTTCCCGGGACGGCGGCACGGTGCCCCGGCATCAGTTCCGCACCCACAAGGCAGCCCTCCAGGAACTTCCCGCCCTTCGGCCGGACGTCAAATACACCGCAACCTACTTCGACGCCTCGGTGCACAACCCTGAACGGCTGACCCTCGACGTCCTCCAGGACGGCGAAAAGGCCGGCCGCGCAAGCAACGTGACGGGCACCAGCGCGCAGGGTGACACGGCCCGCGCCAGCAACTACCTCTCGCTGCAGTCCATGTCTTCCACCCCCAACCCGGGGACCGGCCGGGGGAGCACCGTCCGGCTCCGCGATGAACTCACCGGGGAAGAGTTCGATTTCACGGCTGACATCATCGTGAACACCACCGGGGCGTGGGTGGACCTGACCAATGAGGCCATGGGCGCCGCGTCGGCCTTCATGGGCGGCACCAAGGGCTCCCACATCGTGCTGGACCACCCGGGCCTCCTCGCGGCCTGCCGCGGCCGGGAGATCTTCTTTGAGCACACCGACGGCCGGATTGTCCTCATCTACCCCATGGGTGACCGGGTGCTGGTGGGCACCACGGACGTCGACGCGGACATGTCGGAAGACGCCATCTGCACCGACGAGGAAATCCAGTACTTCTTCGACCTCATCGGCCACGTGTTCCCGTCCATTGACGTCACGCCTGACGACATCGTCTACACGTTCTCGGGTGTGCGCCCCCTGCCGAGCCATGACGCCACCCAGCCGGGCTTCGTCTCCCGCGACTACCGCATCGAACGCCGCGCCTCCGGAACAAACGGAACCGGGGCACTCGTGCTGAGCCTGGTGGGCGGCAAGTGGACCACGTTCCGCGCCCTCTCAGAGCACCTGACCAATGAGGTCCTCACCGAGCTCGGCGTGCAGCGGAAGCTTTCGACGGCGCAGCTCCCCATCGGCGGCGGCGCTTCCGACGAGGCAGGCGTGCAGAAGTGGATCAAGGCCCACATGGCCGACGGCCGCGACGCAGACCGGACGGCCGGCCTGCTGACCCGCTACGGGACCCGGGCCGAAGCCGTGATCGAATACCTCGACGCCGAACCTGACCAGGCGCTGCGGTCCACCCGGGAGCTCAGCGTCCGCGAGTTGGAATTCATGGCGGCAAACGAGCAGGTGGGGCACCTGGTGGATGTCCTCATCCGGCGTACCTCACTGGCCTTCCGGGGGCTCGTGACCGGAGAACTCCTCAACGAAGTGGCGGAGGTGCTGTCCGTCCCGCTCAAGTGGGACGCGGCGGCCCGCGCCGCTGAGATCAAGCACGCCCAGGACGTGCTGCAGCGTTTCCACCGCGTGGAAACGCACAGCCTGGTCTCTTAAGGCCAGGCAGTCGGCCGGGGCGCGCCAGCGTCCCGGCCCCACGGTCCTTCACCCGCGGAGGACCGACAACTAAACAAAGAAGGAGTCAAAGATGTCTCTAGGAATAGTCTTCCTCTCCGAAGTCTTTGGCACGGGCATGCTGACCCTGTTGGGTTGCGGCGTCGTTGCCAACGTGGCTTTGCGGGGGACAAAAGGCAACAACGGCGGTTTCCTGATGGTCACATGGGGGTGGGGAATCGCCGTCTTCGCGGGTGTCTTCGTCGCCGCCAAGTCGGGCGCGCACCTCAACCCGGCCGTCACCCTCGGCCTGCTGCTCAACGGCAAGCCCGAATACGCTCCGGGAGTCGCCGTCGACTTCGCCTCCACCCTGACCTACTTCGGAGGCGAGCTGCTGGGCGCGTTCCTCGGCGCCGTGGTGTGCTGGCTGGCCTACAAACAGCACTTCGATGACGAGCCGGAGCCTGCCGGCAAGCTCGGGACCTTTTCCACCGGCCCTGCCATCCGGTCCACGCCATGGAACCTGATCACCGAGATCATCGGCACTTTTGTCCTGGTCTTCGTCATCCTCACCCTCGGTGGTACCCCCTCGGGGCTCGGCCCACTCGCCGTCGCGCTGCTCGTGGTCGGCATCGGTGTCTCCCTTGGCGGGCCCACCGGCTACGCCATCAACCCCGCCCGCGACCTCGGACCCCGCATCGCCCACGCAGTGCTCCCCATCAAGGGCAAGGGCTCCAGTGACTGGAGCTACTCCTGGATTCCGGTGGTGGGTCCGCTTGTCGGCGGCGCCCTGGCCGGAGTTGTTGCCCGGATCGCCCCGATCATCGTCACCGCCGCTTCCTAAACCCCCGGCACCCAGTTCGAACAACAAGACAAGGACGTCATTATGAACCAGTACGTAATCGCCATTGACCAGGGCACCACCAGCACCCGCGCCATCATCTTCGACCACAGCGGCGCCATCGTCTCTTCCGGCCAGATGGAACACGAACAGATCTTCCCCCAGGCCGGCTGGGTGGAGCACGATGCTGCGGAGATCTGGAACAACACCCGCGAGGTCATCGGCTCGGCCCTCTCAAAGGCGAACCTGACGCGGCACGATATTGCCGCCGTCGGCATCACCAACCAGCGCGAAACCGCCGTGGTGTGGGACAAGACCACGGGCAAGCCGGTCTACAACGCCATCGTGTGGCAGGACACGCGCACCCAGGACATCGTGGACCAGCTGGCCAAGGACGGCGGAGCCGACCGCTTCAAACAGAAGGTGGGCCTGCCGCTGGCAACCTACTTCTCCGGCACCAAGATCAAGTGGATCCTGGACAACGTTGACGGCGCCAGGGAAAAGGCAGAGGCCGGGGACCTGGTCTTCGGCAACACCGACGCCTGGGTCCTGTGGAACCTGACCGGCGGCGTCGACGGCGGCGTGCACGTCACCGACGTCACCAACGCGTCCCGCACCCTGTTCATGGATCTTGAAACCCTGCAGTGGGACGACGAGATCCTCGGCATCTTTGGCGTGCCGCGCAGCATGATGCCGGAGATCAAGTCCTCCTCCGAGGTGTACGGCACCGTCCATAGCTCCCAGCTGCTCCGCGAAACGCCGGTTTCGGGCATCCTGGGCGACCAGCAGGCCGCAACCTTCGGCCAGGCTGCTTTTGACGCCGGCGAAGCGAAGAACACCTACGGCACCGGCTGCTTCCTGATCTTCAACACGGGCGAGGAAATCGTCCACTCGAAGAACGGGCTCCTCACCACGGTGGGCTACAAGCTGGGCGACGCCAAACCGCACTATGCCCTGGAAGGGTCCATCGCCGTCACCGGTTCACTGGTCCAGTGGCTGCGTGACAACCTGGGCATGATCAGCAGCGCCCCCGAGGTGGAAACCCTTGCCGCGTCGGTCAAGGACAACGGCGGCGTGTACATCGTCCCGGCGTTCTCCGGCCTGTTCGCCCCGTACTGGCGCTCCGATGCCCGCGGTGCGATTGTGGGCCTGACCCGGTTCGTCAACAAGAACCACATCGCCCGGGCAGCGCTGGAGGCCACCGCGTTCCAGACCCGCGAGGTGCTGGACGCGGTCAACGCGGACTCCGGCGTGCCGCTGAGCGAGCTGAAGGTCGACGGCGGCATGGTTGCCAATGACGCCCTGATGCAGTTCCAGGCGGACATCCTTGGCGTCCCGGTCATCCGTCCCAAGGTCATTGAGACCACGGCGCTGGGGGCTGCCTACGCGGCAGGCCTGGCGGTTGGCTTCTGGAAGGACCTGGGCGAGTGCTCGGCCAACTGGTCCGAGGACAAGCGCTGGGAGCCGCAGATGGAGAAGGCTGAGCAGGAACGCCAGATGCGGCTGTGGAAGAAGGCGGTCACCAAGTCCATGGAGTGGGTGGACGAGGACGTCAGGTAGCGTCCTTCACACCTTTGGGGCCGCCCTGCCTTTCCTTGCAGGGCGGCCCCTGCCATGTCCGGCGGACGTTCCCTGGATTTGGGCCAGGCAGGGTGCGGGCGGCAGCACGCGGGCACGTCACGGCGCCGGGCGCACAGGGAGATCCTCGGTTGCCGGCCCCTGGATGACTTTGCCGTCAACATCGAACCGGGAGCCATGGCAGGGGCAGTCCCACGTGCGGTCTTCCCGGTTGAACCCGACAGTGCAGCCAAGATGGGTGCAGATCGCGGACACCGCGTGGATCTGTCCCGCAGGATCCCGGTAGCACGCCGTGCTGGTCCCGTCCGTTTCAATGACAGTGCCGTCGCCGGGAAGAAGGTCCGCTGTCCGCTGTGTGGTCCCTTTCCCGGGAACGGTGTCCCCGTGCGCTGCTGGTGGCGCTGCCACCCTGGTGGTCCGCGACGTCGCACGGTTGCTGTCAAACAGGGCCGCCCACTCATTGGGCGTGCCGTTGAGCAGATCCGCCAGCATCAGCGCCGCGGCCGTACCGTTCGTCAGGCCCCATTTGCGCAGGCCCGTGATGACGAAGGCGTGCCGGCTGTCCGGGTTCAACGGCCCCGCATAGGGCAGACCGTCGAGAGGCAGCGCGTCCTGGGTGGACCAACGGTAAGCCGCGCCGCCGGCCCCGAACTGGAGGCGCGCATAACGGGCCAGGCTGGCATGGCGCGGTGCCGGGTCTACGTGCGCGCCCGCGGGATGGCCCTCGCCGCCCGTCAGCAGGTACGTCACCGCGTTGAGGCGGACCGTCAGCAGCGAACGCATGGGCTCATCCGCGCTGATGAAGGTGGCGTCCAGGGGAGGGGTGCCGATCGGCGCGGCGACGATGTAGGAGCGGTGCGGCTGGCAGAGTGCTTCGAACCGGCCGTGGTCGGCGAAGGGAACGTTCGTGGCCACAATCGCATCCCGGGCGAGCACGGTTCCGTCGGCGGCGGCCACCGTGACGGGACTGCCCTCGCGCAGCTCCAGCGCGCGGGTGCGTTCGAAGACGAAGCTGCCGTCCCCGTCCACCCTTCCGGCGAGCCCCTGGAGGTACTGGACGGCATGGATCTGGGCCTGGCCGTCAAACCGTACGGCACCGGCCACGGGAAACGGCAGGGGAACGTCGGCGGTGAACGTTGACGGAAGGCCGAGGTCCGCCGCAAGCCCGGCTTCTGCCCGCACCTGCGGCAGCGCATCATGGCCTGCAGCAAAGGTGTAGTTGGCGACCCGGCGGAAACCGCAGGAAATGTTCTCAGCGTCCACCACCGCACCGATGTATTCCACGGCCGCCTGGTTCGCCAATCCGTAGCTCCTGGCCGCTGCTACGCCATGACTGCTCTGCAGATCCGTGTAGGCGAGGCGGTGCAGGGACGTCACCTTGCCCGTGGTGTGGCCAGTGACGCCGGTGCCGATCCGGCCGGCTTCCAGGACTGCCACCGAGCGGCCCGAACGTTTCAGGGCCAGCGCTGCGGTCAGCCCGGCGATGCCTCCACCGATGACTGCCACGTCCACTTCCACGGTGCCGCGCAGGCCCGGAAAGTCAGTGGTGCCGGCGGTTGCCAGCCAGAGGGAGAGGGGCTGTCCTTCAGCAGGGCCGGCGGTGGTTGCTTCTGACATGGTGTGCCGCCTCCCAACGTTGTGGGACGATCATGCGCGCTTGCCCCGGCCAGTGCAACGGGCCGTTCGGCCTGGCTGAGGCGGGGGACGTGCCGGTGCGCTAAAGTAGATCCATGCGTGCGATCCTTCTGCTTAGTTAGCCGCCGGCTCCGATAATCGGACAGCTGAGCGGCAGCCCCTCCATGGAGAGGGGCTTTTGTGTGTCCGGGGCATGGCGCCGGGCCGGCAGCAGGAGGATCAGGCCGTTATGGCAGCACAGATGCCGTAACAGAACAGAAGAGGGCAGCAGTGGGCGTTCAGCCGGAGACAGAGACCGGAACAACAACAGTATCGGCGGAGCCTGAAGAGGGCACCTACAGTTTCGCCGCCATGGAGGCCAAATGGCCCCAGGTGTGGGATGACCTCAAGGTCTTCACCCCGGTGGACGACGGGTCGCGGGAGCGCCGCTACGTGCTTGACATGTTCCCGTACCCGTCCGGCGACCTGCACATGGGCCACGCCGAGGCGTTCGCCATGGGCGACGTGGTGGCCCGCTACCTGCGGCAGAAGGGCTACGACGTCCTGCATCCCATCGGCTGGGACTCCTTTGGCCTGCCCGCGGAGAACGCCGCCATCAAGCGCAACGCCCACCCCAGCGAGTGGACGTACGCCAACATCGACACCCAGGCGGCCTCCTTCAAGCGGTACGCCATCTCCGCCGACTGGTCGCGCCGCCTGCACACCTCTGATCCCGAGTACTACCGCTGGACGCAGTGGCTGTTCAAGCGCTTCTATGAGCGCGGCCTTGCTTACCGGAAGAACTCCCCGGTCAACTGGTGCCCCAAGGACCAGACCGTCCTGGCCAACGAGCAGGTCGTCAATGGCGCCTGCGAGCGCTGCGGCACCACCGTCACCAAGAAGTCCCTGAACCAGTGGTACTTCAAGATCACCGACTACGCGGACCGGCTGCTGGACGACATGGACGAACTCCGCGGCCACTGGCCCGAACGTGTCCTGGCCATGCAGAAGAACTGGATCGGCCGGTCCGAGGGTGCGCACGTCAACTTCGTGATCGAGGCCGACGGCGGCAAGGACGCCAAGGACGTCACGGTGTTCACCACCCGGCCGGACACTCTCTACGGCGCAACCTTCTTTGTGGTCGCCGCCGACGCGCCACTCGCCGTCGAACTTGTCACGGACGAGCACGCTGCCGCCCTGGACGAATACCGCGAACGGGTCAAGGCACTCTCCGAGATCGAACGCCAGTCCACGGAACGCGAGAAGACCGGCGTTTTCACCGGCCGCTATGCCATCAACCCGCTGAACGGGGAGAAGCTGCCCGTATGGGCCGCCGACTACGTGCTGGCGGACTACGGCACAGGCGCCATCATGGCCGTCCCGGCCCACGACCAGCGCGACCTCGACTTCGCCAGGACCTTCGACCTGCCGGTCCGCGCGGTCCTGGACACCGGCGAGGAGGATCCGGCTGTGTCCGGCACCGCGACAGCGGGCGAGGGCACCCTGATCAACTCCGGCGAGCTGGACGGCCTGCCCAAGGCTGAGGCCATCCCTGCCGCCATTGCCATGCTGGAACAGCAGGGTACCGGCGAGAAGTTCGTGAACTTCCGGCTCCGGGACTGGCTGCTGAGCCGCCAGCGCTTCTGGGGCACCCCCATCCCCATCATCCACTGCCCGTCCTGCGGTGAAGTCCCCGTTCCCGATGAGCAGCTGCCGGTTACCCTGCCCGCGGACCTCCGCGGTGAGGACCTGGCACCGAAGGGCACCTCGCCGCTGGCTGCGGCGGAGTCCTGGGTCAACGTGGAATGCCCCACCTGCCACGGGCCCGCGAAACGGGACACCGACACCATGGACACGTTCGTGGACTCATCCTGGTACTTCCTGCGCTTCGTGTCGCCGCATTACACCGAGGGGCCCTTCGATCCGCAGAAGATCAATGACTGGATGCCGGTGGGCCAGTACGTGGGCGGCGTGGAGCACGCCATCCTCCACCTGCTCTACGCCCGCTTCTTCACAAAGGTCATCCACGACCTCGGCATGATCGATGCCGACGAACCATTCAGCGCGCTGCTGAACCAGGGCCAGGTGCTCAACGGCGGCAAGGCCATGAGCAAATCCCTGGGCAACGGCGTTGACCTCGGCGAGCAGCTGGACAAGTACGGCGTGGACGCTGTCCGCCTGACCATGGTGTTCGCGTCCCCGCCCGAGGACGACGTGGACTGGGCCGACGTGTCGCCGTCCGGTTCCGCCAAGTTCCTGGCCAGGGCCTGGCGCCTGGCGCAGGACGTCACCAGTGATGCCGGTGTGGACGCCGCAACCGGAGACCGCGGGCTGCGTTCGGTAACGCACCGCACCATCGCCGATGCCGCAGAACTGCTGGACGCCAACAAGTTCAACGTGGTGGTGGCCAAACTCATGGAGCTGGTCAACGCCACCCGCAAGGCGATCGACTCCGGTGCGGGCGCAGCGGATCCCGCAGTCCGCGAAGCCGCAGAGGCGGTTGCCGTGATCCTCAGCCTGTTCGCGCCGTACACCGCCGAGGACATGTGGAACCTGCTGGGCCACCCTGCATCGGTTGCCAACGCCGGCTGGCCGTCCCACGACCCCGCCCTGCTGGTCCAGGACACGGTCACCGCCGTCGTCCAGGTCCAGGGCAAGGTCCGCGACCGGCTGGAGGTGTCCCCGGACGTCTCCGAAGACCAGCTGCGCGAACTGGCACTGGCGTCGGAGAACGTCCAACGCGCCATGGACGGCCGGGGCATCCGCACGGTGATCGTCCGTGCGCCTAAGCTGGTCAACATCGTTCCGGCATAGTTGCTGCACCCGCAGTGATGCACCGGCCGCCGGAAACTTTCCGGCGGCCGGCGCCGGTTGAGCCGGACAGCGTCTCCAGGAGGCCCCTTGCCCGACAGTAACGCCGCCGCCTGGCCTTGGGTCCGTGCCCGGCTGTCGGGCCTCCGTCCTGCGGCCCGGCCGGGAACACAGCGTCCGGGTGGCAGCCCTGTCGCCCGCACCGCCGTCGTCACGGACTCGGCTGCTGCCCTGCCGGCGGACTACGTTGCCGGACTGCCGCGGGACGGGATCCTGACGGTGACTCCGATGCCCGTCATGGTCGGCGCTGAAATCTACGGTGAGGGCGAAGACGACATCCTGGAGACCATCGCGGTGGCCCTGGCCGCGGGGACGGCGGTCAAGACGTCCAGGCCGTCGCCGGGGCAGTTCGAGCAGGCCTACCGGGCCGCTGAACTCCGGGGATACGAAGGGATCGTTTCGGTCCACATCTCGGGCGGACTTTCCGGCACCGCGGACGCTGCGCGCCTGGCTGCGGCCAGGGTGGGTATTCCCGTCGACGTGGTGGACACGGAAACCGTTGGCATGGCGCAGGGCATGGCTGTACAGGCAGCATTGGAAGCAGCGTCAGCCGGCGGTGACCGGTCCGCGGTGGCCGCTGCGGCAGCGGCCCAGGCAGCACGTACCAAGGTCTTCTTCTACGTGCCCACCCTTGAGCAGTTGCGCCGCGGCGGGCGGATCGGGGCGGCCGCGTCGCTCCTGGGGACCATGCTTGCCATCAAACCAATCCTGGCGGTCGACGGCGGCAGGATAGTTCCGCTGGAAAAAGTGCGATCAGGTGCCAGGGCTGTGGCCCGGCTTGAGGAAATTGTGGTGGCGGAAGCGGAGGCGCATCCCGGCGACTCCGTGGTCCTGGCCGTCCACCACTTCGGCAATCCTGAGGAAGCGGAGAGCCTGGCGGTGCGGCTGGAGGCGGCCCTTCCACAGTGCCCTCCGGCACAGATCAGCTCCCTTCCCGCGGTCCTGGCAGCGCACGCCGGCCTTGGGGTCCTTGCGGTGATCGTTGGCAGGTCGGCCACGGTTCACGGCGGTGTGGTCCCCAACTGAGCGGGTGACTGTGGGCGGCCTAATGCCGCACTGACTGCAGGGTCCTTGGCCTCTGGCGGCCATTCGCGGGAGTCCGTAGCGTCGCCCCATCAGCGACTTTCCCGTTCGGGACGGCAGTTAGAGGCCGGAGGAAATCATGCGTGCTCCCGGAGTCCGCGCTCCCTGGACATTGCCAGTGGTCTTGGCCGCACTGGTATTCGGACTGGCCGGATGCGCACAGGGTGGCAGCCCCTCGTCGCCTACCCAGGCCAAGCCAGCCGGATCAGGGAACCCGGCCTGCGACCTGATCACTCCTGCCATCGCTGCCAAGGTCGATCCCGGGCTGGTCCAGATGGGGCAAAACGGGAAGCCGGCGGGAAGTCCGGCCTATCTGTGCAGCTACATGAGCAAGTACGAGAAGGTCCTTGCGCTCTCCGTCTCGCTCATCTCGCCCGCATCGGCCGCCGACGTCACCGACGCGAAAAAGGCCCCCGACTGCTCTGTGGTGGATGGCATCGGGGACTTCGCCTGCATGCAGTGGACGGGGTGGTTCCGCGGCGAGCCCGGAGGCGCATTGGCAAACACCGTGCTCAAGGCCGTCCGGGGCAACGAGTCCCTTGACCTGCGCATCGTGGCCATGCCACCCATTGCAGCAGGAACCCCGGTACCGGACGGCAACGTGTCGGCACGCGCCCTGGCCCAGGCAGTTGTCGAGGCCGGGTGGGGCAACGGCACTGAACTTCGTGTTCCGCCGGCGCCATCTGTCGGTCCGCAGACATCCACAAACAGCCCTGTTTGTGCGTTGGTCAGCGCTGATGCTCTCAAACAGGCCTTCGGTGCCACCACCCAGGCACAGGTTCTCCCGGGGGAGGGCAGCTGCCGGTACCGCTTTGGCGCGTTGGGCACACCTGGTCCGGACTCGCTCGTGTTTGCCATCGAACTGCATCAGGGAGGTGCGGCTGCGCTCCCGGGGCCGTTGCCGCCGGATGGCCAAAACATCCAGGGCGTTGGCGACAAGGCAACTCTCATCATCCGGTCGGAACCGGGCGGACCGAAGTCCCTTAGGCCCCCGAGCGATGTTCCGGTCACGATCTTGTCCCTCATGGTCGCCCGTGGGCAGAACATGGCGATCTTCACCGCGCAGATCCTGATCTCACCGGAGGGGCCCAGCGAAGAGCAGGTCAAGGAACAGTTCGTCACCCTGGTCAAGGGCATCGACTTCTAGGCCAGCCTGTGCGCGCTGCGCCAACAAACTCCACAGCTGTACACGCAGGAGGGGATCCGGATGGCCAGAGAAGCCAGCTCCGTGCAAAAGCCCAGGTGCGCCGGTCGGTTCAGAAGAGCCGGAATGTTGTTCGCTGCACTGTTAATCCTCACCGGATGCGGGTCCGGCCAGCCAGCTGACACGCCTTCACAGACCGGCAGCAGTACCACGCGTGCAGATGTAACAAGCACGGCCCCCGCGGCGGAGCCCTCCACGGCGTCGCCCAGGGTCTTCACGGACCAGGAACTCATGGCCCTCAGCAGTAAAGTCCTTGAGCCACACGGCGGAAGAGCCGAGGACACGGCCATGGCGCGCAAATCGTACGCGTTGATGACCCAGCCACCGGCGTCTGCGTCGCCGTCGGCCCTGCTGGGTCCCACCGAACCACCAGAATGCACCGTGTTCCACAGGTCGTGGCAGCACGAGGCACAGTTGGACCCCTCCATGGGCTTTGCCCTTGGGGAGGTGTTCAACGCCGGCGATCAAGGAAACGGCATGATCCTTTTTGATGTGCGAAGCGCTCCCCGGGTCACCCTCGTCAAAGCCGACTTTGATTACAGCCAGGAACTGATGGTTCGCTGCGCCATGTTAGGCCAGATGCCCTCCGAAGCTGGCGGCACCCGGAAGTTCGCGATTCAACTTCTTCCGGGTCCGGACATCGGGGAGAAGGCCTACGTGATCAGGCAATTCTTCAACGGGAACATCACTGGCGTTGGGCTCCGCGTCCTTGCTGGAACAGTGTCACTCGACATGGGATCCAACACCGGGATGGCGATAAGCGAGGAAGAGGCCGTCAGCGTGATGACGCAGATAGCCCAGGAGTTTGTCGCTGCAGTGAAACGCCAGTAACCGGATCACCTCGGATGGCCGGGTTGGCAGCACCCGCGCTGCGGGGAGCTGGGGCCGGAACCATGGGAGACAGTCTGGTGGACCTCCGGACTTTGCTCCGGCGGATGGGGGTTGCGAAGAGCATCGCGCTGTGTGTCCAGACTCGTCCCTCTCCTGGAGAGGAATAGTGGATGCTCACCGTCAGCAGAAGGAACGAGGGAGCGATAAGGGCCGAGGCCCCTATCGGGATCCAAACATCCCAGGGCGAAACCAGGACCGGGTCCAGGAGAAATCCGAGCTCGAAGATGCTGTAGGTGGTTGCGGTGGCAAGTGCTGCCCAGAACCCGAGCGTGAGTGCTGCGCGGAAAGGCACCTCGCCGTTTGCGTCCATGTTGACCCGCGACAGCGGGTGGCGGGGAAAAGTCATTTCCCCGGCTCCTCCCTTAGCTCATGACCTGTTGGTCAACCCAGCGTTCCAGCGGCGGTACAAGCAGCAGCACCGCCACAAGGGCGACCATCAAAACGTGCACGAAAGCATTCCATGCGGTCGTTCCGATTGTCTCGCCGGCGCCTACCGCGGCGAACCAGTACGGTAAGAGAGCAAGAAGCCCCAATCCGGCGGAGGCGAGAGCGGCGTATTCCCACCAGTTCCACCGGGCGAACAATCCCCAAGTCGCGACGCAGAAGCCGAGGACGGTCAGCAGGGAAAGAACCATAGTGATGCTCCACAAGACCCCGGAAGTATCCAGGCCGCGAGTAGCGAAAGTGGGAGTAAGCCACAGCCAGCTGCTTCCGGCCATCAGCAGCGCGACGCCCCCAAGGGTGCGAAGAGTAAACATCGTCAAACCTTCCGGGCCTTTTTCCTGTTGAATGATTGCTGATTTCAACCTTGCCGTGGCCTCAAAGGCCGAGGTAGGGCCGAATGACCCACGACTCCGCGACCTAAGCAAGCCGGCTCCCAAACTGCCGTGGCGTCTCGGATGTGGTGGCGCCGGAGTTCTGTGTCGCCCCCGGTATTCACCGCCGAGGCCGCCGCCGCTCATGCAAGTGACAATGTCGCCGGTGACGGATAGGCATCGGTCTTACGAGGTCTTTCGGCCCTATTGGCCTAGGCAAGGGGAGCACATGTTAGTAGAAGAGACTCTTGGCCTGGAAAGCGTCGACTGCCCTTTGGACACCCGCAAGGCCCTCTTGCATCTGTCGCTGCCGATCTCGCCAAGCCCACACAAAGGGAGCCCGGTCATTTCCGAGGAGGTAGATCGACATGCGTGTACTTCCAAATGGTGGGCAGAGTTCGTTACCGAGTTCCGACCCGCCTGCCGGTGGGTTCCGACCCTTGGGGCGCTTCGTCCTTCACTTCATCCAGATGTGCCTTGTGATGTGCGCGGGAGCGGTTCTGCTAGGCCTCCTATTCTTCGGCTCCGCTGCCTTGCTGGGCTACAACAACTTGGACCAGCAGGCGCCTGAGCTGACGGTGCTGGTGATCGCGATCAGCCTCTCCCTCCCGATGCTCGCCTGGATGCGCTTCATGGGCATGGCTTGGCGTCCGACGCTGGAAATGTCCGGCGCAACGATGGTCGCTGGCCTTCTGCTGATCATGGCGTACCGGTTCGACCTTGTGGCCCGGAGCGAGCTGATCCCACTGCAGACCGGCCTGCTTGCCTGCCCCCTCATGCTCCTCGTCATGCTGTTCCGCTTCCGTCTCTACTCGGCTGGTCACATGCACCACCAACCGCAGGATGCCTCTCGGGGTCGGGAACGCAGCGGATGATTCTGTGACCAACGGCTCTGTTGCCCCTCCGCCAGCTGGTTCAAGAGAGTAAACGGCACTTCTGACATTCTGTGCAAGCCACTCCTGAAACTGACAGCGACATTGAGCGCCGAAAAAAGACCGCCAATTATCGCCGCAAATCACACCCGGGGCCAGCAGGCTCAGTTCCAGGGTGTCCTCAATGAAACTGGCGTCCGGGCCCACCGCATCGGCGTCGATCATGCGGCGAAGTACCCTGCCGGGATGGTAGGTCTTTGAGCCCTATCCCGGGCTTGTTGCCGAGCCAATCATTTTATTAAGGACGCGATGAGCCTCAGAAGCGGCCGCAGGAAGTCGACCAGTGATGTGGCTGCACAAGGCCTTATTGTCCACTGCAATGTTTTCCCATCCCACGGTTCGCCTCTTAGGGTGAATTTCCACCACATTTGGAGCCTCCGATGGCAGTTCCGCTTCAGTCCCCGTACGCAGCCGGGCGTGCCGTGCCGCGTATCTCCCTTATCCGGACGGCTGTGGGGCTGTTCATTGTGGCCCTCACGGCCTGTTTTCTCCCGTCGGGGCCTCCGCCCGCCGGGCTTACCATTTGGGCTACTGTCGCCGTCGGTGCCTTTGTTCTCAGCATCGTCTCAGCGATCGCGGCCGAGGCGCGAAAGCACCGCTTTATCCGCACGGCGTTCGGCTACTGCGCGCTTGCTTTCCTTGTTCTTTCGGCCGCGATCATGGCTGCCGCCTCGGTAGCTTTCTCACCGGGCAAACAGATGCCCGTGACCCCCGACGTGTTCATCTTCGCCGGGACCATTGCTCTCACTGCGGCGGCGGTGCTGGGTATTCTCGCGGGATTCCGGGCTGAAAGAGCAGTGACACGGTTCCTGCCCACGACACCCCTCGGGTGGTGGGCCGCGGCCTTTCTTGCAGTCGGTGAGGTTCTTCAGTACAGCCCATGGGCTGCCCTGAGCCCGGCAATAGCGATGTCCGGACCAGCGCTGGCACTGGCGGCCATGTTCAGTTACCGGGAGCGCTCAGTGCTTTCGGTCGTCGCACTGGTCGCCGGACCGGCGCAGCTGGCGTACTTCTACCTTGCATTTTTCATCAGCCTGTTTACACCACACCCCTAGGCAGAAGAAATGTCCATCACACTTACACCCCGCTCAGCGTCCGGGCGCTGGAGCCTGCTCTTCGCTGCCATCACCGTCGTAGCGACCCTTATCGCGTGGATCACGCTCGGGCCGATGATGGAGTATCCGTTCTTCAACTGGGTCTGGTACGGGTTCGGTCAGGCAGTCATAGCCCCTGCTGCGGCCACAGCGGTGCTCGGCTTGGTCAGCGTTATCCATCACAAAGAACGCTCGGTACTCAGCTGGACAATCACCCTGGCCTCTCTCGCAATGGCGGTGGTGACCGGCGCGGTCATGCTTTCCGCGGTCGCGCAGTATTGAGCAGCCACGTATTGCTAAACCGCGCGCAGTGACCCGTCGCAGGCTCCCGCTCTGTCACAACTTGGGGGAGTACCACAGCATTACCGCGGGCTGTTCTGGCAGCTTTGCCCGGCTCTGGCCGGTGCGAATGCCAGGATGTATCGACGTCGCCCTGACGCGCTACGCCTTCAGCGTCTGTGCCTCAGCCAGGATGAATCCATCCGGGGACCGTGCCCTTACCAGTGTCCGGATCACTCCCTGGAAGCCCTAAGCCACGGGCGCAGAAACGTTGACTCACCGTGTGCATTCGGTAGTCCAGCAGTAGCTTCGCTACTAGCTGCTCCCGCACGTGGACGCCTTCGAGGCTCAACTGCTGGCCCGTGGCGGCGCCGAGGTCATTCGGGCCTGGCGGCATCGGCGGCGGGGCTGGACCGGGAAGCAGGGGGCCATGACCGTTGATGAGGCTGCAGCTTGATGTCACAACCAGATACCAGTTTGCTGCGGAGATCAGGAAATTATGCTGCTTTCGGTCGTCCTTGATTGCTTCTGGCAATCGGGCGTCGGGGCCCAAGTTTCCACATAGGGGCTTTGGCGCCTGCCGGGCAGCGGGCAGGATTCTTAGGGTGGAGCTATGTCACGCCGGGACGCTGCAGCAACAGGTCAGCAGGCGCGGCCTGTGAGGGCAAGGCTGCAGGCCGCCCTGGGGGAGGCAACGGCAGGGGTTTCGGAGGACGACCTGGGCCTGGGCGGTTTCGAGTACCGGGGGCCTGCAGAAACAGGTGGGGCTCCAGGCGCCGTTGGTCCGGAATGCACGTCCAGTACTGCGCCTACGCTGCGTTGGCGGGTGGGGTTGCGCGTTGCCCTGCTGCTGGCTGCCCTCGCTGCCGCCGCCTGCGCCTGGTTCTGGTGGCAGGCAGCCGCTGCCGCACCGGAAGTCCTGCCGTTGGCAGGCGTTGGTTCCGGGACAACCGCCGAAACCCAGGAAAGGGGGAATACCCCACATGAGGCCGAAGCAGATCAACCGGATGCCGGGCCACACCACGCGGAGTCCGCCCCTGCGGCCCTGCTGGTGGTCCATGTGGCCGGTGCCGTGGCCAAACCAGGAGTAGTACGGCTTCAACAGGGAAGCCGCGTTGAGGACGCCATTGCCGCTGCGGGCGGAGCACTACCGGAGGCCGACGCCAACCAGCTCAACCTTGCACTCGTGATGGAGGACGGCCAGAAGATCGTCGTCCCGCTGCAGGGCGAGCCGGCTACCGCGCCGCCGTACGCCCCTGGCTCCGGCGGCAGCGGCGCGGACACTACCGGAACACAGGGGTCAGGAGGCAGCACTGCGGGCGAGAAGGTCAACCTCAACACCGCTGACGTTGCCATGCTGGACACGCTTCCCAAAGTCGGTCCGGTACTAGCCCAGCGGATCGTGGATTGGCGAAAAGACCATGGACCTTTCAAAAGCGTCGAAGAACTGGACGCGGTGGATGGCGTCGGGCCGAAGCTGCTCGAGGCCCTGCTGCCCTTTGTGACGGTCTAAGGCATCCCGGTTGGCAAGCGGAAGGAGCAGCACAGGCAGGCCCGACGGCCCGGAAAGGCGGGGAGGCCCCGCCGGGGGAGAGGGAGCCACGAGTCCTTGGAACCGGTTCGTGGACTCGGCGGTGCAGGGGCCCGGCCGGGGGCCAGACACCGGGGGTCCCGCACGGAGGGTGCACCCATCGACAACGCAACCGTCCGGATCCTGTTCGCGTCCCGGAGCAGTCCCACCGTCGGTGGGACTGGCACGCCTGCAACCGCCAGGTCTGCCCGTACGCCGCCGCGGGCCCTTGAAAGGTGGGCCCCTGAAGGTCGGGACCCTGAAGGGCCGGCCCCTGAAAGCCGCGGACGTGAAAAGTTATTGGGCGCAGTGCCTGGACCGCGCTCTCAGGCGGCTGGTTGAAAGCGGCCACGAGCGGGAGGAAAGTGACTCCGGCCATGTGGGACCGCGGCGCCGCACGGACCTCCGGCTTGCCCTCCCCGCAGTTTCGGTGTGGGCTGCCTCGGTGGCGGGGCTCTGGCTGCCGCCCCCGTGGCTGGCCGCCGTGTGCTGCGCGCTTGCGGCAGTTGGCGGCCTTTTCCTGGCCCTCACCGCGAAGGGAGGACGGAGGGGAAGCTTGCGTGCCGCCGCCCGCGCTTCGGGGCCGGGATGGAGGCTCGGTGTCCGGGGCCGAAGCTTTCGGGCAGCATTGGGCGTCTCCCTGATGCTGGCCGCCGCGGCGGCAGCCCATTCCGCGACAACCTCAAGCCAGCGGTTCGAGGGGCCGCTCGCTGAGGCCATCGTGGACGGAAAGTCGGCCGTCGTCATTGTCGAGGTAGCCGGAAACCCGCGGGCCCTGGCCGGACCCGGAGGGGCGGCGGGGAGGTGGTCGGTCCCGGTGTGGACGCGGGAAGTGACAACGGGTGGCATCCTGGTTCGCACCCGCGCCCGGCTCGTGGTGATGGGCGGGCAGGGGTGGGGCGGCGTGGTGCCGGGGCAGACGCTCCGGGCTGCCGGCAAGCTGCGGCCGGCAGACCCCGGAGGGCAGGAGGCGGGAAACCTGGCCGCTTCGACGGCTCCAGGCAAGCCCTCGGGTGGCTCACTGCTGGAAGAGTCAGCCAGGGAGCTCCGCGGCCGATTCGTTTCTGCCTCGGCTTTCCTCGAACCGGATGCCCGCGGGCTCCTCCCGGGGATGGTCACCGGTGACACCAGTGCGCTGGATGAGGGATTGAACAACGCCATGAAAGCGGTTGGCATGACGCACCTGACGGCAGTCAGCGGGGCAAACTGCAGCCTGGTGCTGGGGGCGTTGCTGCTGCTGTGCCGGTGGTTCCGGCTGCCGCGTGCCCCTGCCGCAGCTGTTGCCCTTGGCGGCCTGGCTCTTTTCGTGGTCCTGGTGGGGCCTGATGCCAGCGTTCTGCGCGCAGCGCTGATGGGAGCCATTGGCGTCGCCTCTCTGGCCGGTGGACGTTCAGGGCGCGGTCTGAGCTTCCTTTGCCTGGCTGTACTGGGGCTGCTGTTGGCGGATCCGGCTCTTGGCACGAGTTTTGGCTTCCTGCTTTCTGTCCTGGCCACACTGGGAATCATTCTTATAGGCCGGCGGATCATCAGCTGGATTCCCGCGGCGGTCCCACGGTGGCTCGCTGCCGCGATAGCGGTTCCGTTGTCCGCCCAGCTGCTTTGCGGGCCCGTCATCGTGCTCCTGCAACCCCAGTTTTCAACCTATTCCCTGGCGGCGAATGTCGTCGCCTCGCCCCTGGTGGCTCCCGTGACCCTGCTGGGAACAGCAGCGGTGCCCCTGGTGGTCGTCTTGCCATGGGGCGCCGCAGCGCTGATAGCCGTTGCCGGGACCTTCAGCGGGGGCGTCGCGGCTACGGCCAGGATCGCAGCCCAGCTGCCGGGGTCGGCGCTCCCATGGCCGGAAGGGGTGCCCGGGATGCTGTCCATGGTGCTGCTGTCGGTCCTGTCCCTGGCCGCCGTCGGGGCGGCGGCCAGGCCGCTCCGCCTCATCCGCTGGGTCCGGACGGCGCACGCAGGAACTGTCGTATTCCTGGAGTTGCTGGAGGTGCGCATGCATCGCTTCCGCGGTGTCCGCAGCTTGGACCCCGGGCACAGACGTGGCAGGCTGGGATACTGCAATAAAACCTCCGGAAGGAACTGCCGATGGCCGCTGCGCAAAAGCGGGCACCCCGCTCCCAAGCGTCCAACACAGCCTCCTGGCGGGACGTAACCCCGGCCCAGATCGTATTGGTGAGCGGTCCGGAAGAGTACCTGGGAATCAGGGCGATGGACAGGATCCGGTCCCAGGTCAGGGCGGCCGCACCGGACGTGGAGGTGAGCCGCATCAACGCGACCGGCTACGAGGCCGGCACCCTGACCATGCAGGTGAGTCCATCCCTGTTCGGCGAGAGCAAGCTGATCGAGGTGGAGGCTGTGGAAGGGATGAATGACGCCTTCCTTGCCGATGCCCTCGGCTACCTGCAGCACCCGGAGGAGGACGCCGTCGTCGTGCTGCGCCACGCAGGCGGGGTCCGCGGCAAAAAGCTCCTCGATGCCGTCAGGAAAGGGGGCTGGCCGGTAGTAGAGTGCCAGCCGCTGAAGAAGGACGCGGACAAGGTCCAGTTCGTCACCGCGGAGTTCAAGGCGGCCGGACGCCGGATCAACCAGGACGCCGTGCAGGCCCTGGTGAATGCCGTGGGAGCAGACCTGTCAGAGCTCGCTGCCGCCTGCGCCCAGCTGATCGCCGACGCGGGAAGCACGGTCACCACTGACACCGTCGACAAGTATTACGGCGGACGGGTCGAAGCCACCGCGTTCAAGGTGGCCGACGCGGCCATGGCCGGAAATGCCCCCCTTGCACTGTCGACGCTGCGCCACGCCCTCGCCACCGGCGCTGACCCGGTACCGCTGGTGGCTGCACTCGCCTCGAAGCTGCGGACGGTCGCACGGGTGGCAGGCGCCTCCGGCCCGTCCGCGCAGATCGCTGCGGAATTGGGCATGCAGCCCTGGCTGGTGGAGCAGGCGCAGCGCGACGTACGGCGCTGGACCCCTGAAGGCCTGGTGCGGTCCATCCAGGCCACGGCGGAAGCCGATGCGCAGGTCAAGGGCTTGTCCAGGGATCCGGTGTACGCCGTGGAGCACGCCGTCACCGTGATTGCCATGTCCGTCCAGGGCAGATAGCCCCCGCAGCGCCCAACAGGCCCGGACGCTCTTCGCATCCGGCTCGGCACGGTCCCGGTGGCATTCGACGGCGTGCTGCCGCGGCTCGCCGGACTGGCCGCTTAAAAGCGTGTGGCCGGTACCCGAGGGTACCGGCCACACCATCAGTTCATGGGAACTGGAAACCTTAGAGTGCGTTGACCTTCTTGGAGATCGCCGACTTACGGTTCGCTGCGTTGTTCTTGTGCAGAACACCCTTGCTGACAGCCTTGTCCAGCTTACGGCTGGCAGAAACGAGCGCAGTAGTAGCAGCTTCCTTGTCAGCGGACTCAACAGCGGTGTTGACGGCGCGGATGGCCGTCTTCAGCTCAGACTTGACTGCGTTGTTGCGCAGGCGGGCCTTCTCGTTGGTCAGGATGCGCTTCTTCTGGGACTTGATATTCGCCACGTGTGAACTCTCTTTGTAATGCGGAAATGGTCTAGAGGGCTTTCAGGCTGGCCTTGACTGAGCGGCGTGGGGATACCTATGGCGGCCAACCATCAGTGACCGTCGACCTGCACGGACACACAGCAATAAAGATTAGCAGGTCAGCGGCGGCTCTGGCCATTTCAGCGGGTCAGGCCCAGCCGTGTCGCCGCCGAAGCCCGGACGCCACCTGTTCAAAGCGCGCCTTGTCCAATACCGCGCCTTCGCGCCGGATGCTGTCCGGACGGATCTGCAGGATACGGTCCAGCCGCACCTCACTTGCCCTGCCCTGGTTGTCCCAACCCCCGGAGCCGAGATCCACGTAGTCCGCGGACGACGTCCCGGCAGGAACCCTGTCCTTGCTGGTCAGCATCAGCCCCAGGAGGAAAGGGCCGTTGTGCCCCACCAGCAGCACCGGCCGGTCCTTCCCCTTGCCGTGATCCTCCTCATAGGGCACCCAGGCCCACACCACCTCGCCCGGATCGGGATCGCCGTCGGGCTGCGGGGCGTAACGGACGGAGGCGCGGCCGCGGTAATCGCCGGGATAGGCCGCCGCTTCGGCAGGGACACCTTCGCCGGCGGCGCGCCGATTGCCGCCCGGGCGCTGGTCCTGGACCGGCCGTGGGGCCACGGGCCGTTTCTGCAGCATACGCAGGCCGCGGCGGACGGCGTTTCCCAGGGAGCGGAGATCAATGGCCATCCCGACAGCCTATCGGCGGGGCTGGCGTTGAAACAGCGTGCACGGGCGAGCCAGGATGCGGTGGCGGGGTCGCAGACGTGGGACACTGGACGTTAAAGATGTGCGGCTGGACCGCAGGCGCCTTTTCGCGTGCCTGGCGGATGGCTGCAGAAAAGCCAACAGTAAGGACCCTGCGTGTCTCCCATGGCCCGCACCGCACCGGTGCCCGCCGCGACAGATCCGGCAATTATTCGGAACTTTTGCATCATCGCGCATATCGACCACGGCAAGTCCACCCTGGCTGACCGTATGCTGCAGTCCACCGGGGTGGTCCAGGCGCGCGACATGAAGGCCCAGTACCTGGACCGGATGGACATCGAGCGCGAACGCGGCATCACCATCAAGTCCCAGGCCGTCCGCATGCCGTGGGAGGTGGACGGTGTCAGTTACGCGCTGAACATGATCGACACCCCGGGACACGTGGACTTCACCTACGAGGTCTCCAGGTCACTGGCGGCTTGCGAGGGCGCAATCCTGCTGGTGGACGCAGCCCAGGGCATTGAGGCCCAGACGCTCGCGAACCTGTACCTGGCCATGGAAAACAACCTCGCCATCATCCCGGTCCTGAACAAGATCGACCTGCCGGCGGCGCAGCCTGAAAAGTACGCAGCCGAGCTGGCCAGCCTGATCGGCGGCGATCCTGAGGATGTCCTGCGGGTGTCCGGCAAAACCGGCGTTGGCGTGGAAGCCCTCCTGGACAAGATCGTCCGCGACCTGCCGGCGCCGAAGGGCGACCCCGATGCGCCGGCCCGTGCCATGATCTTCGACTCGGTCTACGACACCTACCGCGGCGTGGTCACCTACGTGCGCGTGGTGGACGGGATGCTCCACCCGCGTGAACGCATCCAGATGATGTCCACCAGGGCCTCGCACGAACTCCTGGAAATCGGCGTCAGCTCCCCGGAACCCACACCCTCCAAGGGCTTGGGCGTTGGCGAAGTGGGCTACCTGATCACCGGTGTGAAAGACGTCCGCCAGTCCAAGGTCGGCGATACCGTCACCAACCTGGCCAAGCCGGCCGCCGAGTCGCTGCCCGGCTACGCCGATGCCAAACCCATGGTGTTCTCCGGCCTGTACCCCCTGGACGGAGCCGACTACCCGGTACTGCGCGACGCCCTCGAAAAGCTCATGCTCAACGACGCCGCGCTGGTGTACGAACCGGAGACCTCTGCTGCGCTGGGCTTCGGCTTCCGTGTGGGCTTCCTGGGCCTGCTGCACCTTGAGATCACCCGCGAACGCCTGGAGCGCGAATACAACCTTGACCTGATCTCCACGGCACCCAACGTGGAATACGAGGTGACCCTGGAGGACAAGAAGGTGGTCCGCGTGACCAACCCCAGCGAATACCCCACGGGCAAGATCGCCGAGGTGCGCGAACCGATGGTCTCCGCGACCATCCTCGCCCCCAACGAGTTCGTCGGCGCCATCATGGAGCTGTGCCAGTCACGCCGAGGCGTGATGGGCGGCATGGACTACCTCTCCGAGGACCGGGTGGAAATCCGTTACCGGCTGCCGCTGGCGGAAATCGTCTTCGACTTCTTCGACATCCTGAAGTCAAAAACGCGTGGCTACGGCTCCCTGGACTGGAAGGCCGACGGCGAGCAGGTTGCCGACCTCGTGAAGGTCGACATCATGCTCCAGGGCGAACAAGTGGACGCCTTCAGTGCCATCACCCACCGGGACAAGGCCTACGCCTACGGCGTGATGATGACCGGAAAGCTCCGCGAACTCATCCCGCGGCAGCAGTTCGAGGTGCCCATCCAGGCGGCCATCGGCTCCAGGATCATCGCCCGCGAAAGCATCCGGGCCATCCGCAAGGACGTGCTTGCCAAGTGCTACGGCGGTGACATCTCACGAAAGCGCAAGCTGCTGGAGAAGCAAAAAGAAGGCAAGAAGCGCATGAAAATGGTGGGAACGGTGGAGGTTCCGCAGGAAGCGTTCATCGCCGCCCTCACCACCGACGAATCAAAGGACAAGGCCAAGAAGAAGTGACCACCGCGCAGGCGGGGACCCGCTGATGCCCAGCGTCCTTCCCCTCGGCGACCCGGCGCCGTCGGACGGTCTGCTGCCTCCACAGGCAGCGGACGGTGCGGCGGCCCGGGCCTTTGGCCTGTACGTCCACATCCCGTTCTGCGCCGTGCGCTGCGGGTACTGCGACTTCAACACCTACACCGCCACGGAACTGGGCGGCGGCGCCTCACAGGATGCCTACGCCAAAACCGCCGTGTCGGAAGTGTCCCTGGTAAGCACCGTGATGGCACGTTCCGGGCTGCCGCAGCGCAAGCTCAGCACGGTCTTTTTCGGGGGCGGCACGCCCACCCTGCTGCCGGCAGATGACCTCGGCCTGATCCTTCGCGCAGCCATCGACCAGTGGGGCATCGAGGACGGCGCCGAGGTCACCACCGAAGCCAACCCCGATTCGGTCACCCCCGAATCCCTCGCCGTCCTCAAGGATGCGGGCTTCACCAGGGTCTCCTTCGGCATGCAGTCCGCCGTCCCGCACGTGCTCAAGGTCCTGGACCGCACCCACACGCCCAGCAGGGTTCCGCAGGTGGTGCAGTGGGCGCGGGAGGCCGGACTGGACGTCAGCCTGGACCTGATTTACGGCACACCGGGGGAGTCGCTGGACGACTGGCGCCACTCCCTGGAAACTGCCCTCTCCTACCAGCCGGACCACATCAGCGCCTACGCCCTGATTGTCGAGGACGGGACCAAGCTGGCCGCCCAGATGCGCCGCGGCGAGGTGCCGGGAATTGACGACGACGACCACGCCGACAAGTACGAACTCGCCGACCAGCTCATCACCGAAGCCGGACTCGGCTGGTATGAGGTCAGCAACTGGGCGCGAAGCCCGGAGCACGCGTGCCGCCACAACCTGGCCTACTGGCGTGGCGACGACTGGTGGGGCATCGGCCCCGGCGCACATTCGCACGTGGGCGGGGTGCGCTGGTGGAACGTGAAGCACCCGTCCGCCTATGCGAACCGTCTGGCCCAGGGGCATTCGCCTGCGGCGGGCAGGGAGACCCTGGATGCCGGGACCAGAAACCTGGAGCGGGTAATGCTGGAGGCGCGCCTGCAGTCAGGGCTTGAAGTCTCCACTCTTAGCTCAGTACGGCACGAAGTGGCCCCTGATCGCTGACGGCCTGGTGGAGCCCGTCGCTGCTTTCCAGGGCCGTCTGGTCCTCACGCTCAAGGGCAGGCTCCTGGCGGACGCGGTGGTCCGCCGTATCCTGCCCGACTGACTGGGCGGACGCCCGTCGGATCCGCGCCGCGGGACCAGTGGCCCCGCAGCTCTGAGCGGCTACTTAATCCAGCGCAGGTTGTACTGGTAGCGGTGCGGCTGGCCCTTGTTGACGTGGATCCCTGCTGCCACGGAGAAGCAGGTGAGCGCCACCCAGATCAGGGTGGCGATGACCGCGAAGATGTTTCCCACATAGGGGATGAACACCAGGATGTTGGCCAGCACAGCGGCGATGGTGGGCGGCAGGCTGAAGTTCAGCGCTTCTTTGGATTCCTGCGCGGTAAATGGCCCGCGGTCACGGAAGATCAGGTAGATCAGCAGCGAGGGGACGCACCCCAGGATCCCGCCGAAATGCGCGAGCGTGGCCCATTGGCGGTCTTCGCTGGCCGTGAGCGGCAGCGCATTGGCGGGGACGCCATGGTACTCGGAGCGGCCCTGGCCGTCCCTGTGATCACGTGCGTTTTCTGCCACAGTCTGTTCCTTCGGAGGTGCAAGTGGTGCTGACTTCATATATGGGCGCGGTGTGCAGCGGCCTTGGGAAAAGGCGCTGCACTACCAAGAATACTGGCTCCCGGGCCGGTGCCCGGCCTTCAGGGAACGGTGAGGAAGTCGATGACTTCCTCAACCCGCCCCAGCAGGGACGCTTCCAGGTCCGCGTACGTACGTACGGCGCCCAGCAGTTTCTGCCATCCCAGGCCGATATCCTCCTTGGTGGCGTGCGGCCAGCCAAAGGCCTTCAGGATTCCGGTCTTCCAGTCCTGTCCGCGGGGCACGACCGGCCATTTGTCAATGCCCAGGACAGCGGGGCGGATCGCCTGCCAGACGTCCACATAGGGGTGGCCGACGATCAGGACATTTCCGGCCGCGCCGGGGGATGCCATGACGGCGTCGGCTATGCGGGACTCCTTGGAGTCAGGGACGAGGTGGTCCACGAGCACGCCGAGGCGACGGCCCGGACCGGGTTTGAAGGCGGCAACTGCGGCGGCGAGGTCGTCAATGCCGTGCAGGGGTTCGACGACGATGCCTTCCACCCGGAGGTCGTCTCCCCAGACCTTTTCCACCAGTTCGGCGTCGTGCTTGCCCTCCACCCAGATGCGGCTTGCCTTGGCGACCTGGGCCCGCTGGCCGGAGACCCGGACGGAGCCTGAGGCTGTCCTGCCGGCGGCGGGGCCGGCGGCTGCCGGCCGGGCGGCGGGAGGCATCAGCCGGATGGGCCGGCCCTCAAGGAGGAAACCGAAGCCGAGCTTGAAGGACCGGGACTTCCCGCGGCGGTCCTCCAGGGCCACGACGTGCATGCCGCCGGACTTTTCCACCCGGGTGACGGCGCCGACCCAGCCTGACTGGACATCCTCGAGCACCATGCCCCGCTCCACCGGAACCTCGGGCAATTCCGCCTTGGCCGGGGCGGAAATGCCGCGGGGCCCCCAGTTTTGGTAATCCATGGATTCGATCCGCCTAGCGCTAGGTCCTCCGCACCGGAATTTCGCCCGGAGCGGTACCAATGCTAACAACGGGCCGAGGCATAATAGACTGTTAGCACTTAGGCATGTCGAGTGCTAACACTGGTGGCACCTGGCGGGGTATGCGCCCCGGACCATGGATGGAGGTGGAGAGTGAGCGAGCCACGCAAACTGGAAGTGCTGCGGGCCATCGTGGAGGACTACGTCCACTCCCGCGAACCGGTCGGGTCAAAGGCCCTGGTCGAGCGGCATCATCTGGGCGTTTCCAGCGCAACCATCCGCAATGACATGGCGGCCCTTGAAGACGAGGGATTGATCACGGCCCCGCACACCAGTGCAGGGCGAATTCCCACGGACAAGGGCTACCGGCTCTTTGTCGACCAGATCTCGGCAGTCAAGCCCCTGTCGGCAGCGGAGCGCCGGGCCATCCAGTCCCTCCTGGAAGGCGCAGACGACCTCGACGACGTCCTGGACCGCACCGTCCGGCTGCTGTCGCAGCTGACCAACCAGGTGGCTGTGGTCCAGTATCCGCACCTCAGCAAGGCACTGGTGCGCCACATCGAGTTCGTGCTCCTGGCCCCCCGCAAGGTGCTGGTGGTGCTGATTGCCAACAGCGGCAAGGTGGAGCAGCGGGTCATCGACGTCGGCCAGGACCTTGGCGACGACGCACTGGCCGCGCTCCGTACCCGCTTCCTTGCCGCGCTGGCCGGAACTCCGCTAAGCCAGCTGGCCAAGGCGCTCCCCGCCGTCGTAGCCGGAACTGCGCACGGCCAGCGCCAGGCCGCGCACGCGCTGGCGCATGGACTGGACGGCCTGGCACAAAACACCAGGGAGGACCGGATGGTCATGGCCGGAACGGCGAACCTGGCCAGGTCCAACGTGGATTTCCCCCTCAGCATCGGCCCCGTGCTCGAGGCACTGGAGGAGCAGGTGGTGATGCTGCGGCTCCTGAGCGAAATGGCCCAGGACCACCGGGGAGTGGCCGTCAGTATCGGAAGGGAAAACCCTTATGACGGCCTTGCCGAAGCCTCCGTGGTGGCCACCGGCTACGGCCCGGACAGCGCCGCGAAGGTAGGGATCCTCGGCCCAACCAGGATGGACTATCCCACCACCATGGCCGCCGTCAGGGCTGTGGCCCGCTACCTTTCCAGGATTTTGGGGCCCTGACTCTTCGCCGCCGGAGCCTTTTCGGGACCGGACCACAGAGCGGGGCCGCCCACACTGAACGCAGTACAACAAGGAAGAGATACGAACTTTGAGCAGCCACTATGACGTCCTTGGAGTCTCACCCGAAGCTACGGGCGAAGAGATCAAAAAGGCCTACCGCAAACTGGCCCGCACCCTTCACCCGGACGTAAACCCCGGTGCGGACGCTTCAGAACGCTTCAAGGCAGTAACTCACGCCTACGAGGTCCTCTCCGACCCCCAAAAGCGGAGGATCTACGACACCACGGGCAACGAGAACGGCACGGACAACGGCTTCGGCGGTGCCGGTTACGCAGGCCAGGGCTTCGCATTCCAGGACATCTTCGACACCTTCTTCGGCGCCGGGGGCACCTCCGGCCCGGCTTCCCGCGTCCGCCGCGGCCAGGACGCCCT
The DNA here is from genome assembly GCF_024362385.1 of Arthrobacter sp. DNA4. Classification (NCBI taxonomy): domain Bacteria; kingdom Bacillati; phylum Actinomycetota; class Actinomycetes; order Micrococcales; family Micrococcaceae; genus Arthrobacter; species Arthrobacter sp. DNA4. Next base: position 2,449,202 of record NZ_CP101466.1, on the reverse strand, counting down.
CATCAGCGTCCGGATCGACCTTCGCGACGCCGTGTTCGGCGTGAACAAGAAGCTCGAAGTGGACACTGCCGTGGTCTGCCCCACCTGTGACGGATCCTGCTGCCGGCCCGGCACCCACCCGGAGCGCTGCGACATCTGCGGCGGCAGCGGCCAGGTCCAGCGGGCCGTGCGCTCCATCCTGGGCCAGGTCATGACGGCCGCCCCCTGCGGCACCTGCGAAGGCTTCGGCACGGTCATCAAGGATCCCTGCAACGAATGCAGCGGCCAGGGCCGTATCCGCAGCCGGCGGGCGCTGACCATCAAGGTTCCCGCCGGTGTGGCCACCGGAACCCGGATCCAGCTCGCCGGGCAGGGCGAAGCCGGACCTGCAGGTGGACCGACCGGTGACCTCTACGTGGAAATCCGCGTCAACAATGACGCCACCTACGTACGGGAAGGCGATGACCTGCACGCCACCCTGCACATCCCCATGACGGCGGCCGCACTGGGCACGGACGTCAGCCTGGAAACGTTCGACGGTACGCAGGACATCGAGGTCAAGCCCGGAACACAGTCCGGCGAGATCATCACCCTGCGTGGCCTGGGTGTCACGCACCTGAGGGGATACGGCCGCGGGGACCTGAAGGTCCACCTCCAGGTGGACACTCCGGCCAAGCTCGACCCGGCACAGGAGGACCTCCTCCGGCAGCTCGCCAAGCTCCGCGGCGAACAGCTCACCGAGGGCAAGCTCGCCGCCAGCGGCGGCATGTTCGCCAAGCTTCGGGACCGGCTCGGTAACCTGTAGCGGTGAGCAACCCCGTCTTCTTCACCTCCGCCGGTTCACTGGCGGGCATGGTGCCCGGCCGGATCTTTGTCCTCGAAGGGGCGGAGGCCCGGCATGCAGTGACCGTCAAACGCCTGTCTCCGGGCGAGCCGGTGGACATTGTCGACGGCGCCGGCGCCCGCATGAGCGGAAAGGTCGTCTCCGCCGCGCCCTCGGGACTTGGAGTGGAGTGCGGCGCACTGGCAATGGAAGACCGGCCGGACGTCCGCTTGGTCCTGGTTCAGGCCTTGGCCAAGGGCGACCGCGACGAACTGGCCATTGAAACCGCCACCGAGCTGGGCATCGATGCCGTCATACCCTGGCAGTCGGAACGGTCCATCGTCCGCTGGAAAGGTGACAGGGCCGCCCGCGCCCATGCCAAGTGGGAGTCCACTGTGGCCGCCGCCGCCAAACAGGCGCGGCGCGCCTGGATCCCCGAGGTCCGGGCCGCCGTCGATACTGCCGGGCTTTCCGCCGCCGTGGAGGGTGCAGACCTGGCCGTCATCCTCCACGAAGATGCCGTGCGTCCGCTGCGCACCGTCCTGGAAGCGTGGCAGGGGGGTGGGCACGAGGGCATCCGGGAAGTCCTGCTGATCGTCGGCCCGGAAGGCGGAATCAGCCCGCGGGAAGTAACGAAACTCTGCGACAAAGGCGCTGTGACCGCCCTGTTGGGGCACCACGTCCTGCGGTCCTCCACGGCCGGGCCGGCCGCCGTCGTGCTTGCAAGCGACATCCTTGGCCGGTGGACAGCTACCTGACCTTGAAGGACCTGGTGTCCTCGTTGCGGTCCGGCTCCCCGCCGGAACCTGCCTGCGCCACCCGCAACTCATAGTCGCCCGCCGGCAAGTTCAGTGCCAGCGTAAAGACGCCCGCCTGCCCCTGCCCGGCGCCGGCCGTGGTTTCACCGGTCAGGAACGGGGCCTTGCTTCCGCCGTCCCCGGACTGCAGGATCTGCCAGCGGAGCTTTGCTCCCGGCGACGTGCTGCGGCCGGTGATCTTTACGCTGCCGGCAGGCACCTCCGTGTTTTCCTGCGGATCAATGATCCACACCGGCGCCACCAGCCCGGCAGCACGGGTCATCAGTGCGCCCAGCTGGACTTTTCCGAACGCGACGTAGTCCGTATGGCCGTCTACGAGGATCCGCACCCGGACCTGCTGCCCTGTGTCGATCAGGCCCGAACTGGCGGCGGCAGCGGTTGCCGTGTAGATCAGCTGTTGGATGGCGCGGGCGGCCATGTCGGCGTCGAGGTTGCTGTTGAAGGCGTCAGCCGAGACGTCGACCGTGATGACGTCCTTGCCCGAGATGGAGGTGGCAAGTTTGTCCGGGTTCTGCCAAGGCGTAAAGAAGTCCGGGTCGAGCGGCTTCTCCGACATCATGGCGCGCAGTGCCCGCGTCACCGGGTTCTCCTGTTCCGGAACGTCCCGGAACTCACGGTAGAGGAAGATGTTCCCGCCGCTGCGCCCAATCCAGTACACCGGGGCCTTGTTGGAGGACTGGGTGGTTTCCAGCGGGGCGCTGGTGGCGGGCGCGTCCGGCATGGTGCCGCCGGTGGCCGGGACTGAGGCAGAGGTGAGAGAGGGCGATGGTCCGTTCTCGGCGGTGCAGGCTGCGAGGGCGGGAACGAGCACCAGGATTCCTGCGAGGACGGCAGGGCGCATGCGGCCCACCGATCGTCCTGCCCGTTCGGGCACAGAGGTTTCCGGCACTGTCCTGCCTAGTCCTTTCCTGGCGTGGCGGGCCGATCCCCCTGGCGGCCTGGCGTTCCAGCAGACGCTGGATTTCCAGCATTGCACAGGGGAGGGTTCCCCCAGCCGCTCTTTGGCCTCCCTGGCCGTAACTGCAACGGGAACGATATGAGGCCGATATGAAGTTGATACCTAACGCTGCATTCTTACCCGTTTGCGGCTGCAATTCCCTGGCTGAAGGGCCGGTGCCGGTCCCGGCCAGGTGACCGGCCGGGTGACCGGCCTGGAATCCGGTCCAGTACCCGGCCAGGGCGGGTGCTGGCGTAAGATAAAGGGATCGCTGGGCAAGGAGCACCGTGCAACGGGCGCCGGCATCAGCCAAAGCAAACAAATGATGTCGATCTTCGAGGGGACCACGGGCCTGCGGGCCAGCACCATGACTGAATCAGCAAATGGTAAGCGACGGCTCAACACGGGCGACGGCGGTCCGGGGGAATTCCCGCACTCCCTGCCCGGCATCCGGACCGAAGTAGTCCTCTTTGAGAACTCCGACCAAATGGTTCAGTCGCTCGGCAGCCATGACGAGGCGCTGCGGTTCATCGAAGAGCAGTTCCCGGACGTCAACTTCCATGCCCGCGGCAATGAACTGTCCATCAGCGGCCCCGTCAGTGACGTTCCCCGCATCATGCGGCTCCTCCAGGAAGTCCGGGGCCTGGTGGCCCGGGGCACAGTCATCACGCCCGCGGTGCTGCAGCAGCTGGTTGCCCTCCTGCGCACCCAGTCACTCCAGAATCCCGTGGATGTGCTCACCCACGACATCCTCTCCAGCCGCGGCAGGACTATCCGGCCCAAGACGCTGAACCAAAAGAACTACGTTGACGCCATCGATGCCAACACGGTCATCTTCGGCATCGGCCCGGTAAGCACCGGCAAGACCTATCTGGCCATGGCGAAAGCTGTCCAGGCCCTGCAGCAGAAAGAGGTCAGCCGGATCATCCTGACGCGCCCTGCGGTGGAGGCGGGGGAGCGGCTCGGGTTCCTGCCCGGCACGCTCAGCGACAAGATCGATCCCTACCTGCGGCCGCTCTACGACGCCCTGCACGACATGATGGACCCCGAATCCATCCCGCGGCTCATGGCGGTAAGCACCATCGAGGTGGCGCCCCTTGCCTACATGCGCGGCCGCACCCTCAACGACGCCTTCATCATCCTTGACGAAGCCCAGAACACCACGCCGGAACAGATGAAGATGTTCCTCACACGGCTGGGTTTCGGATCCAAGATGGTGGTCACCGGAGACGTTACCCAGGTGGACCTGCCCTTCGGAACGCGTTCGGGGCTGCGGATCGTCGAAGAAATCCTGCAGGGCATCGAGGGCGTCAGCTTCTCTGTCCTGGATGCCGCCGACGTTGTGCGGCACAGGCTTGTTGGCGACATCGTCAACGCCTACAGCATCTGGGACGAAGCCCAGCGGAACCGCGTCAAACATTCAGCAAGCCGCGAAAAACGGGGGGAACACGCGTGAGCATCGAGGTGAACAACGAGTCCGGCGTCCAGGTGGATGAGTCCGGGCTCGTAGCCCTGTCGCGGTACATCTTTGAGCAGCTCTACATCCATCCGCAGGCCGAACTGTCCATCCTCCTGGTGGATGAACCGGCCATGGAGAAGCTGCACATCGAGCTGATGGACGAACCCGGGGCCACGGACGTGCTCTCGGTTCCCATGGACGAGTTGACTCCAGGGACCCCTGACCGGCCCACGCCCCAGGGCATGCTGGGCGACATCGCCATCTGCCCGCAGGTGGCCACAGTGCAGGCCCGGAACGCGGGCCACTCGCTGCAGGACGAGATGCTGCTGCTCACCACGCACGGCATCCTTCACCTGCTGGGCTACGACCATGCCGAACCAGAAGAGAAGGCGGAGATGTTCGGGCTCCAGCGGGAACTCCTGTCCGGCTTTACCGGCAAAGAAGCACCTGCAGAGACGACCCAGTGACGCAACTGCTCCTGGTCGCGGTGGCACTGGTCTTCCTTGCCGTCGCGGCCCTGCTGACAGCGGCCGAGGCCGCCTTCAGTTTCCTTCCCCGGCACGACGCTGAAGAGGCACTGCACAGGAGCCGCGGCACCGCCATGCGCCGCATCCTTGCGGAACCCGTTGCCCATACCCGGGCCCTCCGCTTCTGGCGCGTCTGGTTTGAGATGGCCTCGGCGGTTGCCGTCGCCGTCCTGATCGCAAGCCTGCTGGACAACGTCTGGCTCGCCGGCCTGGTGGCCACCGGCATTATGGCCCTCCTGGGGTTCGTGATCGTAGGTGTGTCACCCAGGCAGCTCGGCAGGCTGCACTCCACCGCGGTGGTCCGCTTCACCGCGCCGATGGTCCGGTTCCTCACCAGCGTGCTGGGGCCCATCCCAGGGTGGCTGGTGGCCATCGGGAGCTCCGCGGCTCCCGGTGCGCCCGGCGGTGACGACGCGTTCTTCAGCGAACAGGAGTTCCGGGAACTTGTGGACCGGGCCAGTGAGTCCGACATGATCGAGGACACCGAAGCCGAGATGATCCAGTCGGTCTTCGATTTCGGGGACACCCTGGTCCGCGCCGTCATGGTTCCCAGGACGGACATTGTCAGCATCGACGCCGGCTCAAGCCTCCACGAGGCCATGTCCCTGTTCCTGCGCTCGGGATACTCGCGGATCCCGGTCATCAACGAGAACACCGACCACATCCTCGGCATCGTCTACCTGAAGGATGTTGCAGCTGTCGTCCACCAGCTGGGAGCGGACCAGGCGCCGCCCCTGGTGGAGTCGCTGGCGCGCGAGGTCCGCTACGTGCCGGAGTCGAAACCCGTCAGCGACCTCCTGCGCGAGCTGCAAAAGGAATCCACGCACGTAGCCATCGTGATTGATGAGTACGGCGGCACTGCAGGGCTGGTGACCCTCGAAGACCTGATCGAGGAGATCGTGGGCGAGATCGTGGACGAATACGATACCGAGAGCGCCGAAGCCGTGGCCCTGGGAGACGGCTCCTACCGGGTCAGCGCCCGGATGGGCATCGACGACCTCGGCGAGCTGTTCGACCTGGAGATCGACGACGACGAGGTGGACACCGTGGGTGGCCTCCTCGCCAAGGCGCTGGGCCGCGTTCCCATCGTGGGCAGCAGCGTGGATGTGCAGGGCGTATCGCTGCGGGCGGACCGGCTGGAAGGCCGGCGGAACCGGGTCAGCCACATCATTGCGGCACCCGTACCAAGAGTAGAGACTGACCTTGAAGGCCTCCTGGAAGAGGCCGAAGCAACCCAGCAGGGAGTTCCACGTGAGCAAGAAAAATAAGGCTGCCGAACCGGACGACTTTGGCGGTTTCCGCGCCGGTTTTTCGGTCCTGGTCGGCAGGCCCAACGCGGGCAAGTCCACCCTGACCAACGCGCTGGTGGGCAAGAAGGTGGCCATCACCTCCGCCAAGCCGCAGACCACGCGGCACACCATCCGCGGCATCGTCCACCGCGACGACGCCCAGCTGATCCTGGTGGACACACCGGGCCTGCACCGTCCCCGTACCCTGCTCGGCAAGCGCCTGAATGACCTCGTGGCAGACACCCTCGCCGAGGTGGACGCCATCGGGTTCTGCCTGCCTGCCAACGAGAAGATCGGACCCGGCGACAAGTTCATCGCCGCCCAGCTTGCCGCCGTCGGCCGCAAACCCGTGATCGCCATCGTCACCAAGGCTGACCTGGTGGACAAGCAGGCGCTCACCGAACAGCTCCTTGCCGTGGCGGCGCTCGGCCGCGAGGTGATGGGCGAGGACGGCTGGAAAGACATCGTTCCCGTTTCCGCTGCCGACGGTTTCCAGGTGGAAACGGTCGCCGACGTGCTGATCAGCCACATGCCGCCGTCGCCTCCCCTGTATCCGGACGGGGAACTGACCGATGAACCCGAAGCCGTGATGGTGGCTGAACTGATCCGCGAAGCAGCCCTGGAAGGGGTCCGGGACGAGCTCCCGCACTCCCTCGCCGTCGTGGTGGAAGAGATTGTCCCCCGGGAGGACCGGCCGGACGACAACCCCCTCCTGGACGTGCGCGTCAACCTCTACGTCGAGCGTCCCTCCCAGAAGGCCATCATCATTGGCAAGGGCGGGGCCCGGCTGCGGGAAGTCGGCACCAACGCCCGCAAAGGCATCGAGGCTCTCCTGGGCACGCGCATCTACCTGGACCTCCACGTCAAGGTGGCAAAAGACTGGCAGCGCGACCCGAAACAGCTGGTCAAACTGGGTTTCTGACCCGCATAAGCGCCCTCCGCGCGGGCGTTCCCGTCATGTTCTCCAGCCTGGACCACTAAAATGGACCGGATTTCGTTTTTAGAGGAAGGTTCACCACGTGGGTCGAGGCCGCGATAACCGCGACAACGAGGCTGACTTGTCATCCGGACCGGGACCGGCGTCCCGTCATGCGGACAGCCATGATGTGGGTGCCGCACGTCACCTTGGCCCCCTGCGCAGCATGCCCCTGTGGCTGAAGGCCGTCACTGGCGTGGTGGCACTGGTCCTCGTGGCGGCTGCCGCGTTCGCCGGGTTCTGGTTCTTCCGGCTCCAGAACAACATCTCCAAGGCCCCGCTGAACGCCGGTGGGGAAAGCACGGAGTCCCCGGGAAACGATGCCACCGGACGCCTGCAGATCCTGATTCTCGGCTCGGACACCCGCGACGGGAAGAACTCAGAGTACGGAACCGCGGACGATTCCACCGGCTACGGCAAGTCGGACGTCATGATGCTGATGGACATCTCCGAGGACAACAAGCGGGTCAACGTCATCAGCTTTCCCCGGGACCTGCTGGTGGACATTCCGGACTGCAAGGACCGGAAGACCAACAAGGACTACCCTGCCCGCACCGGCGTGATGATCAATGAGGCCATGAGCGAGGCCGGCATCGGCTGCGCCGTGGACACGGTCAACAAGCTCACCGGCATGCAGGTCGACCACTTCATGATGGCCGACTTCAACGCCGTGAAGGAACTGTCCAACGCCGTGGGCGGGGTGGATGTGTGCATCAGCGACGCGGTGTACGATCCCGACTCCCGGCTGCGGCTGCCCGCCGGAACGTCGTCCGTGCAGGGCGAAATGGCACTTGCCTACCTGCGCACCCGTCATGCCTTTGCCGACGGCGGCGACCTGGGCCGCATCAAGGCGCAGCAGGGCTTCCTCTCTTCGTTGACCCGCAAGATCAAGGACGACGGGACGCTGTCCGACCCCGCGAAAATGCTGAAGATCGCCGACGTCGTGACCCAGAACCTGACAGTGGACAACGGGCTGGCGTCTGTTCCCACGCTGCTGACCATCGGCAACCGGCTCAAGGACATCGACATCAGCAAGGTGGCGTTTGTCGCGGTGCCCACGACGCCGGCGCCCGTGGACCCCAACAGGCTGGTCATCGCAGAACCCGCGGGTGCGCAGCTCTTTTCGGCTATGCGCAAGAATGTGGACCTGACGGATCCCACTGCACCCACCACGCCGTCGCCCAGCGAAACGGCAGCACCTCCTGCCCCCACTGAGACGGCGACGCCCGTGCCGCCCTACAACAAAGCGATCCAGCCCGTGACCGTCGCCAACGGAAGCGGCATCAACGGCCGTGCCCAGGAGCTTGTCCAGGCGCTGGTTGCAGGCGGCTTCGCCCAGACCGGCCAGTTCCTCGCGCAGCCGGTGGCCAAGACCGCGGTGTATTACGGCAATGGCTTTGCCGACGTTGCTGCCGATGTGGCGGCGCTGCTGGGAATTCCTGCCACCCTCATGATCCCTGCTCCGGGCGTGGCAGGCGTGCAGGTGTATGTCGGCAGCGACTTCACCACCGGCACCGCCTTTGGGGCAGGAGGCGGAGCCGCCGCGGCTTTGCCCCAGGACATTGTGAACCAGACGGCAGGGGACAAGGTGTGCCAGCAGGCAAATCCTGAGCTGATCGTGCGGCAGTAACAACCGGTCTTCCCCGCACTGACGAACCCGTGCCGCAACAAAATGGGCCCCGCCAATGGCGGGGCCCATTTTTGCTGTTCAGCTACCAGATGCTGACGCGCTCAGCGGCAGGCATCCACATTCCGTCGTCCTCGGTGACATCGAATGCCTCGTGGAACGGGTCGAGGTTTTTCGCGATGGCGTTGGTCCGGAATTCGTTGGGGGAGTGGGGATCGGTGGCAAGCCGCCGGATGGCCTCCTCCTGCCGGATGACCTGGCGCCACCCTGCTGCCCAGGACGCGAAAAAGCGCTGATCCCCGGTCAGGCCGTCAAGAACCTCCGGCTCCTTGCCGTCCAGGCTGATCCGGTATGCCTTGTAGGCGATGGTCAGCCCGGCCAGGTCGCCGATGTTCTCGCCGAGCGTGAGCCGGCCGTTGACGTGGTGCCCGGGCGCGGCCGTGGGGGAGAGCGCATCGAACTGTGCCACCAGGCGGGCCGTCAGCGCCTCGAAGGCCTGGCGGTCCTGCTCCGTCCACCAGTTGCGAAGGGCCCCGCCGCCGTCGAACTGTGAACCCTGGTCATCAAAGCCGTGCCCGATCTCGTGGCCGATGACGGCCCCGATCCCGCCATAGTTCACGGCGTCGTCGGCGTCGGCGGTGAAGAACGGCGGCTGCAGGATGGCCGCCGGGAACACAATTTCATTCATCATGGGGTGGTAGTAGGCGTTGACCGTCTGCGGCGTCATCAGCCACTTATTCCGGTCCACCGGCTTGCCCACCTCATCCAGATGACGGTCGACGTCGGCATTGTGAGCGCGCTCCACATTGCCCAGCAGGTCGTCGGGGTCGATCTCCACGGCCGAGTAATCGATCCACTCGTCCGGGTAGCCGATCTTCGCGCGGAACGCCTCCAGCTTGCGCAGGGCCTCGGCTTTGGTGTCCTGGCCCATCCAGCTGACGTCATTGATGCTGCGGCGGTATGCCTCGATGAGGTTCGCCACCAGGGTCTGCATCCGTGCCTTGTGGGATTCGGGAAAGTGCCGGGCCACGTAGATCTGGCCGACGGCCTCCCCGAGGCCGGCCTCGACGACGGCAACTCCACGCTTCCACCGGTCCTTGTTGCGGGGCGTGCCGCTGATGGTGGTGCCGTAGAACGCGAAGTTGGCATCCACGAACCCGGAGGACAGGTACGGCGCCGCAGCGCTGAGGACGCGCATGGCCAGCCACTCCTGCCAGGTGGCCACCGGGACTTCGTCAAGGAGCCCGGCGGCGCCGGCAAAGAAGTCAGGGGTGCTGACGACGATTTCCGTGCGCTTGTCAGCGTCGATTCCCGCAGCCTCGAACCAGGTGGCGAAGAGGGGGAAGAGTGCGGTGGCTTCGTCCGCCGTCTTCAGGTTGTAGGTCTTCTGCGGATCCCGGAGGGTGACGTTGTCCCAGTGGTGGGATGCGAGCCTTGTCTCCAGCCCGACCACGCGCTCCGCGGCACCCTTCGGATCCGGCAGTCCAGCCAGTTCAAACATCTTCTCCACGTGCGCCGTATAGGCGGCAACGATCGGGGCAAACTTCTCTTCCCGGTAGTAGGACTCGTCGGGCAGGCCCAGGCCGCCCTGCCCGGTGTACAGCAGGACCCGGTCGGGGTTGCCCGCATCAGGGGCGGGGTAGATGTAGAACAACCCACCCACGTCGGCTCGGAACAACCGGCCTGCTAGGGCAATGAGCTCCGGGACCGAGGCCGTGGCGAAAACCTCCGCGAGCCGCCCGCGGATGGGCTCCATGCCTTTGCCCTCGACGGTGGCTTCGTCCATGAAGCTGTTGTACAGCCCGCCGATCTTCCGCTCGATCCCGGTGGCGTCGTCGCCCTTGGCCGCCGCTTCCTCGATGATGTCCCGGACGGCGATCTCGGAGCCGTCCCGCAGGGCGGTGAAAGTGCCTTCCAGCGGCCGGTCGTCCGGGATCTCGGTGGCCTTCAGCCACGCGCCGTTGACGTGCTGGTAGAGGTCATCCTGCGGCCGGACTGTGTGATCAATAGTGGAAAGATCGATCCCCGAAATGGGCACTGCAACTCCTTTGCTGGGACGCCACTGCCGGGCGGTACACCGGAATGCGTCTGCATGCTGGACTTTACGGACGGTAGTGCCCTTTCATCTTACGCACCCGTGTTACCCTCAAAGTGTGCGTGCAGAGCTCCTTCTCCTTAGCTGCCGCGGCGAGGCCACAGACGCTATCTAGCGCACGGCCCACCCTCGCTGCGGAGTTTGTGTTGCCCGGCCACCCTTTCACTGAAGATCGATAGAAAAGGCCACGAACATCATGCGAAACGCACAGAAGCCCTCAGGAATGCCCGCCCACCGGTACACGCCGTTCCAGGACCAGATCAAGGTTGAGCTGCCGGACCGCACCTGGCCGGACAAGGTGATCACCAAGGCCCCGCGCTGGTGTGCCGTTGACCTGCGTGACGGCAACCAGGCGCTGATCGACCCCATGAGCCCCGCCCGCAAGATGAAGATGTTCGACCTGCTGGTCCGCATGGGCTACAAGGAGATCGAGGTCGGATTCCCGTCCGCATCGCAGACGGACTTCGACTTTGTCCGCCAGCTCATCGAGGGCAACCACATCCCGGATGACGTCACCATCCAGGTCCTGACCCAGGCCCGGGAACACCTGATTGAGCGGACCTACGAGTCCCTGGTCGGCGCCAAGCAGGCCATTGTCCACCTCTACAACTCCACGTCCGTCCTGCAGCGGCGCGTCGTATTCAACCAGGACGAAGACGGCATCCTGGACATCGCCCTGCAGGGTGCCCGCCTGTGCAAAAAGTACGAGGAAACGCTCGCGGACACGCACGTGACCTACGAGTACTCGCCGGAGTCCTTTACCGGTACCGAACTCGAGTATGCCGTCCGGGTATGCAACGCGGTGGCCGATGTGTTCGAAGCCTCCGCCGACCGCCAGGTGATCATCAACCTGCTTACCACGGTGGAAATGGCCACCCCCAACGTCTACGCCGATTCAATCGAGTGGATGAGCAGGCACCTGCACCCGCGCGAAGGCATCATCCTCTCGCTGCACCCGCACAATGACCGTGGAACCGGGGTGGCTGCCGCCGAGCTGGGCTACATGGCCGGCGCCGACCGCATTGAAGGCTGCCTGTTCGGAAACGGCGAACGGACCGGAAACGTGGACCTGGTCACCCTGGGCCTGAACATGTTCGTCCAGGGCATCGACCCCATGATCGACTTCTCCAACATCGACGACGTCCGCCGGACCGTTGAGTACTGCAACCAGCTGCCGGTACCGGAACGTTCGCCGTACGGTGGCGACCTGGTATTCACGGCTTTCTCGGGTTCCCACCAGGATGCGATCAAGAAGGGCTTCGAAGCCCTGGAGCGCGACGCCGCCGCCGCAGGCAAGGCCGTGGACGACTTCACCTGGCAGGTTCCGTACCTGCCGGTTGATCCCAAGGACCTGGGCCGCAGCTACGAGGCCGTCATCCGCGTGAACTCCCAGTCCGGCAAGGGCGGTGTGGCCTACCTGCTCAAGAACGAGCACAGCCTGGACCTGCCGCGCCGCGCACAAATCGAGTTCTCCGGCGTTATCCAGCGCCGCACCGACACCGTGGGCGGCGAGGTCAGCGGAGCACAGCTGTGGCAGATCTTCCAGGACGAGTACCTGCCGTCCGGCCAGGCCGAAGGGCAGTGGGGACGCTACTCCCTGGGCGGGGTCAAGACGGAAACGGATGCCGACGGCGGCATGACGCTTCACGCCGCGCTCACCATCGATGGTGCCCAGGTCAGCCGTACCGGCACGGGCAACGGTCCCATTGCCGCACTGCTGAACATCCTCCATGAGGACGGCGTGGACGTCCGGGTGCTGGACTACAGCGAGCACGCACTGTCCGAAGGCGGCAACGCCGCGGCGGCTGCTTATGTCGAATGCGCCGTGGGGGAGCGGGTCCTGTGGGGTGTCGGCATCGACGCGAACACCAGCATGTCGTCCCTAAAGGCCGTCATCTCGGCGGTCAACCGCGCCATCCGGGATGCTCGGGCCTGATACCTGCAGGTGGTGCCGCCGGGACAAACCGGCGGCACCACCGTAGCCTGGCAGCGCGCCGCCGGGCAGGATGGGAAGATAGAGCGTGGTCCAACAGTCTTTTGCCTCCCGGGCCTACCGGGACGACGCCGTGGTGCTCCGTACCCACAAGCTGGGCGAGGCGGACAGGATCATCACCCTCCTGACGAAGCACCATGGGCAGGTCCGCGCCGTCGCCAAAGGTGTGCGCCGCACCAGCAGCCGCTTCGGTGCCCGGCTTGAACCTTTCATGGTGGCGGACCTGCAACTGGTATCCGGCCGCACGCTGGACATCGTCACGCAGGCCGTCGCCAAAGGTGCCTACGGCGGAAGCATCGCCGCGGATTACGGCAGGTACACGGTTGCCGCCGCCATGACGGAGACCGCCGAGAAACTGACGGACGTGGACGGTGAGGCCGGCACCGCGCAGTACAACCTGCTGGTGGGAGCCCTCGCTGCGCTGAGCCGTGACGAGCATGCTGCGGGCCTCATCCTGGACTCCTACCTGCTGCGCGCCCTGGCCACCGGCGGCTGGGCCCCCAGCTTCACCGACTGCTCCCGCTGCGGCAGGCCGGGCCCGCACACGGCGTTCTCCGCTCCCCTTGGCGGTATGGTCTGTGCACAGTGCAGGCCGCCCGGGTCGCCTGCCCCCGCATCCGAAACCGTGGTCCTGCTGGCGGCCCTTCTGACCGGGGACTGGACCACTGCGGACGCGTCCTTGCCGCAGCATCGCAAGGAGGCCGCCGGCCTGGTGGCCGCTTACCTGCAGTGGCATTTGGAAAGAGTATTGAAGTCCCTCAAACATGTGGAGCGTAGCTGACAGTGGCCCTGGGAAAAAAGAACAACGCCCCCCGGAAGCGTACCCACCCCGTGGTGGCCCCTTACCCGCATCCTTCCGGTGCGGTGGCGCCGTCCATCCCGGCTGAGTTCATTCCCCGGCATGTGGCAATCGTCATGGACGGCAACGGCCGCTGGGCCAATCAGCGGGGGCTGCCGCGGATCGAGGGACACAAGGCGGGGGAGCCCGCGCTGCTCGACGTCATGGCAGGAGCCATCGAACTGGGCATCGAGTATGTCAGCGTCTACGCCTTCTCCACCGAAAACTGGCGGCGCTCACCGGAGGAGGTGCGCTTCCTGATGGGATTTAACAAGGACGTGCTTCGAAGGCAGCGGAACCAGCTGGACGACTGGGGTGTCCGGGTGCGCTGGGCGGGACGCAGGCCGCGCCTCTGGGGTTCAGTCATCCGGGAGCTGGAGGATGCCGAGCAGTTCACTGCGGCAAATACCACCTGTAATTTGACCATGTGTGTTAATTACGGCGGCCGGGCCGAGATCACCGACGCCGTGTCCGCAATTGCTGAAGACGTCGCGGTAAGCAGGCTGAAGCCCGGCGCCATCACCGAGCGGACCATCCAGAAGTACCTGGATGAACCCGACCTTCCCGACGTGGACCTCTTCCTGCGCAGTTCGGGGGAGCAGAGGCTGTCCAACTTCCTGCTCTGGCAGTCCGCGTATGCGGAGTTCGTCTTCATGGACACGCTGTGGCCGGATGTTGACAGGCGGACCCTCTGGGCCGCCGTCGAAGAATATGCCAGGCGGGACCGCCGGTACGGCGGTGCCGTTGATGCAACCGCTGCCCCGGCGGATCCCCAGGCGGGTTAGCCCTGCCCGTACGCCCGCAGCCACCGGGCCAGCCGCGAGTAGGCATCGGTGCGGATCGGTTCCGGCGAGAGGAAGACGTCGTGCAGGGCACCGTCAATCCGCTCGATGGTCACCGTACGGCCGAGCGTGAGTGCCCGGGTACCGATGATATTCACATCCAGGACGGCATCGGTGCGGCGCATTTCCTCGGACCAGAGCAGGCCGTTTGCGCTTCCCTTGGAGAGCAGGACCAGAATCGGCGCCTCGATTTCCAGGCCGCGGGCCACGCGGGCATGCCCGGCGAGTACCGCCCGCAGCCAGCCTGCGCGCACAGGGAAAGCCATGCGGGGCCGGTACCGCTCATCAACCGGCCACTCGCCGTCGGCCGCGCTGCTGATGGTGCGCCAGTAGTGGCCCCGCTCCGGGAGGCGGAGAACCGCCTGCGGGCGGAACCGGGCGACGGGACGCACCATGCTGGACGCCGCGCGCCGCACCAGCGAACTCCCGTGCATCTCCAGCCAGGGGCTGTTCAGGATCAGCAGTGAAACTGCTTCCGGATGCCCGCTGCTCCACAGGGCTGCCACCAGGCCGCCGGTGGAATGGCCCATTAGAGCCAAAGGTCCAGGCGCGCCCTCCTGGCGGATGATGCGGGCTGCTTCTTCAATTTCGGCGTCGTAGGCGGCGAGGTCCGCCACATAACCGCCCGGTGCTTCCGGGCGCAGGCTGCGTCCGTGGTTGTGCATGTCCAGTGCGTAGAAGTCGTAACCGGCCGACGCCCAGAACCGCGCCAGGTCCACATTGAAGAAATAATCGCTCCAGCCGTGCAGGAAAAGCACGGCACGGCGGCGGCCGCCGGCGACGCGGCTGTCCGGATCTGGCCGGAGCCGGACCAGGGTTGCCGTCCGTGCCACCCCGTCGGGGCCGGCGGCCGCGAAGGTGTGGGACTCGAAATCCCCGCCCAGGATGTCCTGCTGCCACTGCATGACCTCATGCTAGACCGGCGCGCCAGGGGCACGCCGCCCGTTGGGCAGCTTCTCCGTTTTGGTGTGGCGGCACCGGAGACGGGAAACTGGAGGCATGCGCGTTTATCCCACTTTCTTCAGGCTGGCCTTTTCATGGATGGACGCCGAGCGCGCCCACAAGATCGGATTCAAGGGCATCCGGCTCGCGCATGCGTCGGGCGCCGGACGGGTCCTGCAGAAGCTGACCGCCCCTGATCCGTCCCTGCAGACCACCGCCTTTGGTGTCACTTTTCCGTCGCCGTTCGGTCTTGCTGCCGGCTTTGACAAGGAAGGGCACGGCATCGAGGCGCTCACGGATCTTGGATTCGGGCACATTGAAGTGGGTACCATCACCGGGCAGGCACAGCCGGGCAATGAAAAGCCGCGGCTGTTCCGCCTTGTCCAGGACCGGGCCGTCATCAACCGGATGGGATTCAATAACGACGGCGCCTCGGCCGTTGCGCCCAGGCTTAAAGCCGCGCGGGCCGCGCTTCAGCGCCGCTACCCGGCGGTGCGTCCGGTCATCGGCGTCAACATCGGCAAAACCAAAGTGGTGGAACTTGCCGACGCCGTGGATGACTACCTGGTGAGCGCCCGCAGCCTGGCGCCTGCCGCTGACTACCTGGTGGTCAACGTCAGTTCACCCAACACCCCGGGACTGCGGCTGCTCCAGGACGTGGAAACTCTCCGTCCGCTGCTGACCGCCGTAGGGCAGGAAGCTGACCGAGCCGCCGGGCGGCACGTGCCGCTGCTGGTAAAGATCGCACCGGACCTCAGCGATGAGGACATCGACGACGTGGCGCGCCTTGCCCTGGACCTGAAACTGGACGGCATCATTGCCACCAACACCACGATCGCCCGCGCGGGGCTGTCCTCGCCGGCCGGAGACGTGGAGAAATGCGGTGCCGGCGGATTGTCCGGCGCTCCCCTGAAGGAGCGTTCCCTTGAAGTGCTGAAGCGGCTCAAGCACGCAACCGGCGACGCCCTGGCCCTGGTGTCGGTGGGCGGCGTGGAGTCCGCACGGGATGTCCAGGAAAGGCTCGACGCCGGCGCGACCCTGGTGCAGGGCTACACGGCTTTCCTCTACGAGGGCCCGTTCTGGGCGGCACGGATCAACAAAGGGCTGGCACAAAAGCGCCGCTCCTGACACGTCGTCCACAGGCGCCTGTGACGGGCGAGGAGCTTAAACCACGGACACCCCGGCGGGATTCCGCCGGGGTGTCCGTGGTTTAAGTTGATGGGTGGGTCAGGCCGGGTACTGTCCGCGCTGGACCTGGGGCTTGGGCAGCCGCAGCTTCCGGAACTGCAGGGACCGCATGGAGCCGTACCAGACCGTGCCGCCCTCCACCTGGCCGAACTTTTCCGCCAGGCGCTTGCGGAGCTTGCGGGACAGAATGAAGACGTCCACGAAGACCGCCAGGAACATGACCCAGAAAGCGCCAAGGACGTAGATCATCATGTCGCTGGAGGCCGGGACCACCAGGGACACCAGCACGAACACCAGCGCACCGAACATCAGGTACTCCCCGAGATTGAAACGCGCGTCCACGAAGTCGCGGGCGAACCGTTTCTGGGGCCCCTTGTCACGCAGGGGCAGGAACTTCTCGTCACCGGTGTCCAGGGCCCGGCGCATCTTGAGGCGCTGGTCCTGCACGGCCTGGCGTTCGGCGGCCTTGGAGGCCTTGCGGTCCTCGGGCACCAGCGGGCGCCTGCGTGCGGCCTCCTGGGCCTTCCGGGTGGGGGTAGGGGCGCCCTTGCCCGCCACACTGTTTTGCCGCGCCGCTGCCTCCGCTGCCTGCTGGTCTATGGTTTCCTGCGCCGAGGGCGCTTCTTTTCTACGTCCGAACACCTGACCAGAATACCTTGCAGGAGCGTGCCCGCCGCTTGCTTCCGCGCCTGCCCTGGTAAGCAGCCGAATGTGACGGGGGTAATGTTTTGGCCATGACTCCATCACCCGCGGCCACCCCGCACAGCACCACCACCACGGCAGGACCGGGCCCTGAGGCTACCGGCAGGACGGAAGATCTTCGTTCAGCGGTAGACCGTTCCTTCGACCAGACGCTGGCACGGCTCAAGGAGCTCGTTGCCATCCCCGGGATTGCGTGGCCCAGCTTTGAGCGCACCCCCCTGGAGCGAAGCGCCGAGGCCGTCGCGGAACTCCTCCGGGGTGCCGGGATCGGTGAAGTCCAGGTGCTGACCGTGGACAAAGCCGACGGTACGCCCGGCGGCCCGGCCGTCGTCGCCCGCCGTCCTGCCGCCGAAGGTAAACCCACTGTCCTGCTGTACGCCCACCATGACGTCCAGCCGGTGGGCGACGAGTCCCTGTGGGAAACGGAGCCGTTCACCGCCGTCGAAAAGAACGGACGCCTTTACGGCCGGGGGGCCGCGGACGACAAGGCCGGGATCATGACCCACGTCGCCGCCTACGCCGCCGTTGCGGAGGTCCTGGCCGGCTCGCTGGGGCTGGGCGTGACGTTCTTCATCGAAGGCGAGGAAGAAGCGGGGTCGCCCACATTCCGGACGTTCCTGGAGGCGAACCGGGAACTGCTGCGGGCCGACGTCATTGTGGTGGCCGACTCCAGCAACTGGAAAGTCGGGATACCGGCCCTGACCACCAGCCTTCGCGGCCTGGTGGACGGCACCATCGAGGTGCAGGTGCTTGACCATGCGGTGCACTCCGGCATGTACGGCGGGCCGGTCCTGGATGCGCCCACCCTGCTGTCCCGCCTGATTGCCACACTTCACGACGCCGACGGAAACGTCGCCATCGAAGGGCTGGTGGCCACCGACACGGCTGCAGTCGAAATGCCGGAGGCGGACTACCGGGCCGACGCGTCCGTACTCGACGGCGTCCGCCTTGCCGGGACCGGAAGCATCGCCTCGCGGCTGTGGACCAAGCCGGCGCTGTCAATCATCGGCTTCGATGCCCCCGCCGTGGACGTCGCCTCCAACACACTGCTTCCACGAGCGCGGGCAAAGTTCAGCCTGCGGCTGGCACCGGGCCAGGTTCCGGCGGAGGCCATGGACGCGGTGCGCAGGCACGTCGAGGCCAACGCGCCCTTCGGTGCAAAGGTGGTTTTCACACCGGGGGAGGCGGGCAACCCCTTCCAGACCGATACGTCGTCCGCCGCAGCAACGCTGGCCATGTGGGCACTGGGCGAGGCCTGGGGGGTTCCAGCCGTGGAAACCGGCATTGGCGGGTCCATCCCCTTCATTGCCGACCTCACTGACCTGTATCCCGACGCGCAGATCCTGGTAACAGGCGTGGAGGACCCGGACTCGCGGGCCCACAGTGCCAATGAGTCCCTGCACATCGGTGACTTCCGCAATGCCATTCTGGCGGAGGCGCTCATGCTTGCCCGGCTGAACAGCGGGGGCCTCAACGCCGGGGAGTGAGCAGCTTTTGGCGTGCGGGCGGACGCCCTGCTTCCAGGGAACAACCGGCGTGCTTTGACGGTTACGCCAGGAGTTAGAGCTACAGGACTGCCGCGCGTAGCATGTAGCTATAGCCCATACCGTATTTGTAGGGGCAGGCGCCGTTACGGCGACGCCGCCAGACCGTCCTAAGAAGGTAGGCCAATGAGCACCTCAACCAACGAAAACAGCACCGCCACCACCGTGGCCAGCGACGAACTGCCCGTTCACGAGGTCAACCTGACCGACGTCGCCGCCGGCAAGGTCCGCAGCCTCCTCGAGCAGGAAGGCCGCACGGACCTTCGCCTGCGCGTGGCCGTGCAGCCCGGTGGATGCTCAGGGTTGATCTACCAGCTCTACTTCGACGAGCGGCTCCTTGACGGAGACGCCGTCCGCGACTTTGACGGAGTCGAGGTCGTCGTCGACAAAATGAGCGTGCCGTACCTGAGCGGCGCAAGCATCGACTTCGAGGACACCATCTCGAAGCAGGGCTTCACCATCGACAATCCCAACGCCGCGGCTCGTGCGCCTGCGGCGATTCATTCCACTAGGCCGGTTATTTCGCCTGATGTCGGCGCCGGGCTTCCTGCCGCATAAAACGGCACGGGGGCTCGGCGCCGACATGTGGGCGAAACGCCCGGGGAGCGGTAAGCTCTACACCGAGTAGTAAAACTTTTTTGTGCCCGGAGCGCCGATGGCTGCCCGGACAACAGCAACAAGTAGGAAGGGCCGTCTGTGAGTTCGCAGAACCGAACCGGCAGCCGACGCAAAACGATCACCACGATCTCAAGCTTGGCTATAGCCGGCGCGTTGGTTTTGACCGGATGTTCGCCAGAGGTAGAGAAAGGGTGGATGCCCACTGAACGTGGCACCACCAGCAACACCGACCGCATCATGGACCTCTGGGTCAACTCATGGATTGCTGCGCTCGTGGTCGGCGCCATTACGTGGGGCCTGATCATCTGGTGCGTGGTCGCTTACCGGCGTCGCAAGGGAACCGTGGGCTTCCCGCGGCAGACCAGCTTCAACCTTCCACTGGAAGTCTTCTACCTCACCATCCCGATCTTCATGGTCCTGGTGTTCTTCTACTTCACCGACCGTGACCAGCAGGCCATCGATGACCGCTCACAGACGGCCGACGTCGTCGTGGACGTCCGCGGCAAGCAGTGGGCCTGGGACTTCAACTACAAGTCCGGCGATGTCATCCAGGAAGACCTCCACGAGGCCGGCGTCCAGGCGCACCTCACCGGCAACACCATCGACAAGGAACAGCTCCCCACGCTGTACCTGCCGGTGAACAAGTCCGTTGACCTTGAGCTCAACGCCCGCGATGTCATCCACTCCTTCTGGGTTCCCGCCTTCCTGCAGAAGCGTGACATGATTCCCGGCAAGACCAACTACATCCGGTTCACCCCCACTAAAGAGGGCACCTACGACGGTAAGTGTGCCGAACTCTGCGGCGAGTACCACTCCGAAATGCTGTTCCGCGTCAAGGTGGTGTCGGAATCCGAATTCCAGGCCCACATGGACCAGCTCAAGGCTGAAGGCAACACCGGCCTGCTCGGCGTGGAGTACGACCGCAACCCGAACCTGAACGAAACCAAGTAAGGGGAGCGACGTGGCTACGTACACCCAATCCGCACCCACGGGGGTCCTGTCGGCTCCCGTGGTACCCAAATCCAAGGGGCGCATCGTCGTCAACTGGATCACCTCCACTGACCACAAGACCATCGGGTACATGTACCTGATCGCCTCCTTCGTGTTCTTCTGCCTCGGCGGCGTTATGGCCCTGCTGATCCGTGCGGAGCTCTTCGAGCCCGGCATGCAGATCCTGCAGACCAAGGAGCAGTACAACCAGCTGTTCACCATGCACGGCACCGTCATGCTGCTGATGTTCGCCACCCCGCTGTTCGCCGGCTTCGCCAACGTGATCATGCCGCTGCAGATCGGCGCGCCCGACGTGGCGTTCCCGCGTTTGAACGCGCTGGCGTTCTGGTTCTTCCTGTTCGGCTCCACCATCGCAGTGTCCGGCTTCATCACCCCGCAGGGTGCTGCATCCTTCGGCTGGTTCGCCTACGCGCCGCTGTCCAACACCACGTTCACCCCGGGCATCGGTGGCGATCTGTGGGTCTTCGGCCTGGCCTTGTCCGGCTTCGGCACCATCCTCGGTGCGGTCAACTTCATCACCACCATCATCTGCATGCGCGCCCCGGGCATGACCATGTGGCGTATGCCCATCTTCACCTGGAACACCCTGATCACCGCGATCCTGGTCCTGATGGCGTTCCCGCCGCTGGCCGCCGCCCTGTTCGCACTCGGCGCGGACCGCAAGTTCGGTGCACACATCTTCGATCCCGAGAATGGCGGTGCCGTCCTCTGGCAGCACCTCTTCTGGTTCTTCGGACACCCCGAGGTGTACATCATCGCGCTGCCGTTCTTCGGCATCGTCTCGGAGATCTTCCCGGTGTTCAGCCGCAAGCCGATCTTCGGCTACAAGGGCCTGGTCTACGCCACCATCGCCATTGCAGCCCTCTCGGTAACGGTGTGGGCCCACCACATGTACGTCACCGGCGCTGTCCTGCTGCCGTTCTTCTCGTTCATGACCATGCTTATTGCAGTGCCCACCGGCGTGAAGTTCTTCAACTGGATCGGCACCATGTGGCGCGGGTCGCTGACCTTCGAGACACCGATGCTGTGGAGCCTCGGCTTCATGATCACCTTCCTCTTCGGTGGCCTTACCGGCATCATCCTGGCCTCACCGCCGCTTGACTTCCACGTTTCGGACTCCTACTTCGTGGTGGCACACTTCCACTACGTGGTGTTCGGTACCGTGGTGTTCGCCATGTTCGCAGGCTTCTACTTCTGGTGGCCCAAGTGGACCGGCAAGATGCTCAACGAGCGCCTGGGCAAGATCCACTTCTGGCTCCTGTTCCTGGGCTTCCACGGCACCTTCCTGATCCAGCACTGGCTGGGCGTCGAAGGCATGCCGCGCCGGTACGCGGACTACCTCGTGGAGGACAACTTCACCTGGATGAACCAGTTCTCCACCGTGGCATCCTTCGTGCTGGGCGCGTCCCTCATCCCGTTCTTCTGGAATGTCTACATCACCTGGCGCAAGGCCGAAAAGGTCCAGGTTGATGATCCGTGGGGCTTTGGTGCTTCGCTTGAGTGGGCCACGTCCTGCCCGCCGCCGCGCCACAACTTCACGTCCCTTCCCCGGATCCGTTCCGAGCGTCCCGCCCTGGACCTGCACCACCCGGAACTCCGCCAAGTCCACACCGCTGATTCGCCGGCTCCCGCAGCGGCAGTACTCGGCAACGCCGACCAGAAGGACACCGCACAGTGAAAATCGAATCCTGGATCTTTGGCTCCGGAGTCTTCTTCTTCGTTCCCGTCTCGCTGGTCTACGGATTCCTGACCAACTGGAGCGAATGGGTGGGCATCCTGGGCATCCTGCTCGTGGTAAGCCTGGTAAGCATGATCGGTGCCTACCTGGGCTTCACCGGTAAGCGCGTAGGCCTCCGTCCCGAGGACCGCAGCGATGCGGAAATCCACGAGGGCGCCGGTGAACAGGGGCACTTCAGCCCCTGGAGCTGGTGGCCCCTGGTTCTGGGCATCGCCTGCGCCACTGGCTTCCTGGGCCTGGCAGTTGGTGCCTGGATCATCTTCATCGCCGGCGGCCTCGCCATCGTAGCCCTCGTGGGCTGGGTGTACGAGTACAGCCGGGGAGACCACGCACACTAAGCAAGCCAAGAGAATAACGACGTCGGGCCCCACCAGATTGGTGGGGCCCGACGTCGTTATTGTGTATTTACGGCCTTCAGCCAGCCCCCTGCGACTCGAGGAGTACGCGAAGGTCCCGGAGGGCCGCCTCAACCGTTTCAAGCCCCAGGACGTCCTCCAGAGCGGCTTCATTGACCGACAGCTCCACCTCACACCCCTGCGCGAAGTCGGCGGCCATCACCTGGAGCAGGGACCGGGCGTCCACCTTCGCCGCACCCGCCTTGCTGATGGTGACGGGAAGCCCCGTATCGGTGACAGCCCGGACAAATACCGCGGCGGAACGTGCATGCAGGCCTACCGGCGCTGCCACCACGGCCTTCTGTGTTGGCAAAGGGACTCCTTTTCGGAAGACGGCCCCTCCGTCTGCTGGCAAAATTTCCAGACCCAATATAGCGGTTGCCATGCCTGCCGGGCGAAAGAGCGCCGGCGTCCCGGGACTGGTCTAGACCGTCCTAAAATTGAGGGAAACCAACGGCAGGAGAAAATCATGGCAGCTGGCGCCACGGCAATCACGGGTGAAATAGACCGCACCAGCGGAACAGCCATCTACGTCCAACTTCGGGAGATCCTGCGCAGTTACATCGCACAGTCATGCCCGCCCGGGTCGGCGCTGCCATCAGAACGCGACCTTGCCGAACGGTTCGGACTGGCAAGGATGACGGTCCGGCAGGCCATCGACGCCTTGGTGGGGGAGGAGGTCATCGAGCGCGTAGTGGGCCTGGGAACCTTTGTCCGGCGCCCGAAACTCGACCTTCAGGTGAAGCTCACGTCCTACAGTGAAGAGATGCAAAGGCGCGGCATGGTGCCTGCTGCCAAGGTGCTGAGCTTTGAGCAAATCGGCGCCAGCGCCTTCCTGGCCCGCGAACTCCAGCTGGACGAGGGCACACCCCTGGTCCGGTTCCGCAGGCTCCTGCTGGCTGACGGGGAACCGATGAGCGTGGACGAGAACTTCATCCCGGCCCACCGCGTCCCGGGCCTGCTCGACGGCGAGCCGCCCACGTCGCTCTATAACGTCCTGAGCGAACAGTTTGGCCTGGTGATGGAGTGGGGCGAGGACATGATCGAGGCGACCGCCGCCTCCCCGTCAACGGCACGCCTGCTCAACGTGGAGGTGGGTGCGCCCTTGCTGAAGATCCAGCGGCACGCGTTTGTGGCAAGGGCGATGGTTGACTATTCCGTGTCCTACTACAGGGCCGACCGGTACAAGCTGTGGGTACCACTGCAGCGACCGGGAGCCCGGCGCGCCCGCAACCACTGACAGCACCCCGGCCGTCACAGCTGTGGGTTGTCGGCGGCGCAGGCAGGAGAACTCTTGAGACAGGAAAGGCCCGATCCTATGGATCGGGCCTTTCCTTTATCAACCGTTGCTTAGTGCGTCAGGCTCTTGGAACCCTCTGCTGCTTCAACTGCCTCGTGGCCGTGGCCATGGGCTGCTTCAAGCTCTGCAGGCGTAGCAGGAGCGACGCGGTCCTCGAAGAACCAGCGGGAGAGGAACGCGCGGCGCTTCTCCTTGCGGGTCACCACACCGTGCTCGTTGGGCAGGGCCGGGATGACCTCGGGTGATTCGAAGCCAACAAGCTTGTACCGCTTGTACTCATCCAGCGGGGCGTGCACCTCGATGAATTCGCCGTGCGGGAGCCTGACGATACGGCCGGTCTCGCGGCCGTGAAGGGCGATTTCCCGGTCCTTGCGCTGCAGTGCAAGGGCAACACGCTTGGCAACGATGAAGCCGATGATCGGTCCGACGAAGAACAGGGCACGGAGCCAGTACGTAACGTCGTTCAGGGACACGTGGAAGTGCGTGGCAATGAGGTCGGAACCTGCAGCTGCCCACATCACGCAGTACCAGATGAATCCGGCAACACCGATGCCCGTACGGGTCGGGGCGTTGCGCGGGCGGTCCAGGACGTGGTGCTCGCGGTCATCCTTGGTGATCCAGCGTTCGATCCACGGGTAGGTGAACATCACGGTGAACAGGATGCCGGCGGGGACCAGGGCGGGGAGGAGGACGTTGAACGTGAATACGTGACCGAAGAAGACCTGTTCCACGTGCCAGTTGCCGAGCGTTCCGGGCATGAGTCGCAGGGCGCCGTCGACGAAACCGATGTACCAGTCGGGCTGGGTACCGGCCGACACAGGGGAGGGGTCATACGGACCGTAGTTCCAGATCGGGTTGATGGTGAAGAATGCCGCCATCAGGGCGATCACGCCGAAGACGATGAAGAAGAATCCACCGGCCTTCGCTGCGTAAACGGGACCCAGGGGGTAACCGACAACATTGTTGTCGTTGCGGCCGGGACCGGGGTACTGCGTGTGCTTGTGCACCACGACCATGAACAGGTGGAGGACGATCATCAGCAGGATCAACGCCGGCACCAGCAGGATGTGCAGCATGTAGAGGCGGCTGATGATGGCCGTGCCGGGGAATTCCCCGCCGAACAGGAAGAACGAGATGTACGTTCCGATGACCGGGATGGACTTGATGACGCCGTCGATGATGCGCAGGCCGTTGCCGGACAGGAGGTCATCGGGCAGCGAGTACCCGGTGAAGCCTGCGGCCATGGCCAGGATCAGCAGGACGCTGCCCACCACCCAGTTCATTTCACGCGGGCGGCGGAATGCGCCGGTGAAGAAGACCCTCAGCATGTGGACTGCGATCGATGCCACGAACAGCAGGGCTGCCCAGTGGTGCACCTGGCGCATGAACAGTCCGCCGCGGATGTCGAAGGAGATGTTCAGCGAGGAGCTGTACGCCACCGACATTTCCACTCCCTTGAGGGGAATGTAGCCGCCGTCGTAGTGAGTCTCCGCCATGGACGGATCAAAGAAGAACGTCAGGAACGTTCCGGACAGCAGCAGTATGACGAACGAGTAGAGCGCAACTTCGCCGAACATGAATGACCAGTGGTCGGGGAAGACTTTGCGGCCGAACTCGCGGAGGATCCCGGAGCCGCCAACACGTGAATCGACGAAGTCGGTGATCCGGCCTGTCTTGGTTTTGGCGACGAAAGCCGGCTCAGCTGTTGATGTTGCGCTCATGCTCAGCACGCTCCCAGTAGCTAGGTCCAACGGGTTCATGGAAGTCGCTTGTAGCGACGAGGTAGCCCTCGTCATCAACTGCGATGGGCAGCTGGGGGAGAGGACGGCTGGCGGGGCCGAAGATCACCTTGCACTCTTGCGTGAGGTCGAAGGTGGACTGGTGGCACGGGCACAGCAGGTGGTGCGTCTGCTGCTCGTACAGAGCAACGGGGCAGCCAACGTGGGTGCAGATCTTCGAGTAGGCAACGATTCCGTTGTAACCCCACTCTTCGCGGCCCTTGGAGGGGTTCAGCGATGCGGGATCGAGGCGCATGAGGAGCACAACGGACTTTGCTTTTTCGTTGAGCTTGCCCTCCTGCAGTTCGTTCAGGCCCTCAGGAATCACATGGAAGGCAGAACCGATGGTGACGTCCGAGGCCTTGATGGGGGTTCCATCGGGGTCGCGGGTAAGGCGTTTGCGCTTTCCGTCCTGGGGAGCCCACATGGTGTGTGCGAGCTTGTCGTCAGGGCGGGGTCCGAGGTCACCGAAGATGGCGACGGCGGGAAGCGGGGCAAGTGCGACCGCACCCAGGAGGGTGTTGCGGATCAGCGGGCGGCGCTTGATGCCGGTCTCTTCCACGATATCGTCAACGATGCGCACCGCAGCCTGGCGGTCCTCTTCGTAACGGATGGCGTGGCGTTCCTCGGAGACTTCGTGGTCAGGCATCAGGGCCTTGGCCCAGTGCACGATACCGGTACCGATACCCAGCATTGCGAAGGCAGTGCCAACGCCGAGCAGGGCGTTCTGGAGCCGGATGGTGGCGATGCTGGAGTCATCACCCAGATCAATGGCGAAGTACGCCACCAGGAAGATCAGGGTTCCAACAACAGAAATGCCAAATAGTAAGGCGACCTGCCGTTCTGCCCGCTTTGCGGCCTTCGGGTCCGTGTCAGCCAGGCGCAAACGATGCGGGGGAATTCCAGGATCCTGGAACTTCTCCACCTCATTCTGACCAGCCGTAGCTACGGTGCCCGAGTGGTTCGGACTGCCGTCACTATGGTTGCCCATAATTCGCCTCATCCTTCTCTCGTCCCGGCAGTTGCCGGGTTAGTTTCTAATTTCAAGCTGCTGACTGGGCAGCAGAAGTTGTGTGTTCCTGCGGAACGTCAGGACGTCCTGGAGGTGAGCCAGATGGTGAAGGCGATGATGACGCCAAGACCGGCAACCCAAACGAACAGGCCTTCAGCAACCGGACCCAGCGAGCCAAGGTCGGCACCGCCCGGTGAACCGGTGGTCTCGATCTGCTTCAGGAAGGTGATGATGTCCTTCTTGCCTTCAGGAGTGATGTTGGCGTCGTTGAAGACCGGCATGTTCTGCGGACCCGTGGCCATGGCCTCGTAGATGTGCTTGCCGGATACATCGGCAAGCGCGGGCGCGAACTTGCCGCGGGTCAGCGCGCCACCGGCAGCGGCGGCGTTGTGGCACATAGCGCAGTTGGTCCGGAAGAGCTCACCGCCTGCGGCTGCATCGCCGCCGCCGTTTGTCAGGTCTTCCGCAGGAACTGCCGGGCTTACTCCCAGGGAGGCGACGTAGGCTGCAAGCTGGTGGGTCTGCTCGTCGTTGAACTGGACGGGCTTCTTCATGGCCTGGGGGCCGTTCATCTGCATCGGCATGCGGCCGGTGCCCACCTGGAAATCAACAGCGGCTGCACCGACACCCACCAGCGAGGGTCCGTCCTTGGAACCACTGGCACCCATGCCGTGGCAGGTGGCGCAGTTGGCGGCGAAGAGCTTGCCGCCCTCCTCTGTGTCGCTTGCGCTGAACGTGGTGGTCGAAGCCTTGGCCTGGTTGACGGTGGTTGCCACGGCGTACAGCCCACCCGTGATGAGGAGCCCCATCAGGAGCAGCGCTATTGCTGCAAGTGGGTGACGCCGCTTTTGTGAGAGTGCCTTCACGTGGTGGTTCCTTTATTCGATCCTGCGACGGCTCCGGGAGCCGCTACCTGAAATTCTGCCTCTTGTAGAAAAAGAATCAAAGCTGGCTACTTGAGTACGTAGATGACCAGGAAGAGGCCGATCCACACGACGTCAACGAAGTGCCAGTAGTAAGAGGTGACGATCGCGGACGTTGCTTCGAAGTGCCCGAACTTCTTCGCGGCGAAGGACCGGCCCATGATGAGCAGGAAGGCAATCAGGCCGCCGATGACGTGGAGGCCGTGGAAGCCGGTGGTCATGTAGAAAGCCGAGCCATAAGCGTTGGAGGAGAGCGAGACGTGCTCGGAAACCAGCATTGCGTACTCGGTGGTCTGGTAAGCAACGAAGAACGCGCCCATGAGGAACGTCAGGGTGAACCATTCGTTCATTCCCCAGCGGGCGAACTGCAGTGCACCTCCGGTGCGCCGCGGCTGCAGCCGCTCTGCGGCGAAGACGCCCATCTGGCAAGTGAAGGAACTGGCCACGAGGACGATCGTGTTTACGAGCGCAAAGGGGAAGTTGAGCTTGGCTGTCTCTTCCGCCCACATCTGCCCACTGGTGGAGCGCAGAGTGAAGTACATGGCGAAGAGACCGGCGAAGAACATCAACTCGCTGGACAGCCACACAACGGTTCCGACAGAAACCATATTGGGGCGGTTCAGCGTGGGGTGCGCCGGGGTACTGGGGGCATGGGTCGCAGATGTCACATAGACATTATGTCTGTAAAAGTCCGTGCTGCCCAACGCAAACCGCCTTTTCGGAGGACTTTTTCTACAAAGACGCGAAATCGCCCTGAAAAGTTCCTGCAACCGTTCACATTGGTCAGTGGCCGCCGTCGGTCGATAGCATCAGCACGTGACTTCTCAGGCAACTACAGCGTCCGGCAACACCTGGCCCCGGTTGATCTCGGCCCTGATCAAGGGCAATGACCTCACTGCGGAGAACACCTCCTGGGCCATGGACACCATCATGTCCGGTGAAGCCACGCCAGCGCAGATTGCCGGATTCCTTGTGGCCCTCAGCGCCAAAGGCGAGACGGTGGACGAGCTTTCCGGCCTGGTTGAGGCGATGCTCGCCCACGCCAACCCCGTGACAATCACCGGGGAAAAACTGGACATCGTCGGCACAGGTGGTGACCAACTTAACACCATCAACATCTCCACGATGGCCGCCCTGGTCGCTGCCGGGGCCGGCGCGAAGGTGGTCAAGCACGGGAACCGGGCGTCGTCGTCGTCGTCCGGGTCTGCTGACGTTCTTGAAGCGCTAGGTGTCCGGCTTGACCTGCCTATCGCGCGGGTGGCCCGGAACGCTGAGGAGGCGGGAATAACGTTCTGCTTCGCGCAGGTGTTCCACCCGTCATTCCGCCACACCGCCGTGCCCCGGCGGGAACTGGCAGTGCCGACCGCGTTCAATTTCCTGGGCCCCCTGACCAATCCCGCCAATGTACAGGCTTCGGCGGTGGGCGTTGCGAATGCGCGGATGGCGCCGCTGGTGGCCGGCGTCCTGGCCCGCCGGGGGAGCAGGGGCCTGGTCTTCCGTGGCAACGACGGCCTGGACGAGCTGACCACCACTGGCCCATCAACCGTGTGGGAAATCCGTCACGGAGCCGTCAATGAACTGCACTTCTCGCCACAGGACCTTGGCATCAGCCTGGCCACTGTTGAACAGCTTCGCGGCGGCAATGCGGCGGCCAACGCTGGAGTTGTCCGCGACGTCCTCGCTGGCAGCAAAGGTCCGGCCCGGGATGCAGTCCTGGTGAACGCCGCGGCCGGCCTTGTTGCGTTCGACCTTGAAGCAGAGGGCCCGTTCCTGACACGGATGCAGGAAGCCTTCGCCCGTGCTGCGGATTCGATTGACTCCGGTGCTGCCGCTGCCGTCCTGGACCGTTGGGTGTCCCTCTCCCGCGCCTGACGGCCGGGTTGGGGGTTTTACTGTTCGAAACCCAGCGAAAAGGCAGCGTCGAGGTCGTGCTGTGAGTACGCCCGGAATGCGATGTGGGTCGTGGTGTGGACCACGGCGGGAACTTTCGAGAGCCTGTCCGCGATGACGTCCGCGAGGTCTTCATGCCTGCGGACCCTGGCTACCGCAATGAGGTCCCATTCGCCGGTGACGGAATACACTTCGCTGATGCCTTCAATGGCCGAAATTTCTTCCGCCGTCTCCGGAATGCGGGCGGCGTCGGTCTTGATCAGAACAAATGCGGTAACCACGTTTGAACCCCTTCAATCGGTGCCGCCGCACTGGGGCACGGCAGGCTTTTCTCTCCAGCCAGCCTATTACACGGGTGCCGTTTCCCTGCCGCCACCCGTTCGCCCGACTTCTGCTGCCCGCTATCTGCCCGACCGGCGGCGGAGGCGTGCGGCGCCTGCCAGCAGGAGGCGGTAGCCCACAAGGAATACGGCCAGGGCCAGCGTGGCAACGATGATGAAGGGGAGGACAACTGTCTGCCCGGTCAGCGCCCGCAGGAGCATGCCGCCCACCAGGCTTCCGAGCCAGACTGGAACGCCTGCCCGGGTGATGGAGAAGGGGCTGCGCCATACGCGGGCGATCATCCATCCGGCGGCCGCGCCCGCGAGGAACGGCCAGGCAGTCAACAGCACACCAAGGATAGGCTCCTCACGGTGGTGTGCATCGCGGCCAATCGCGGCGAAAACGAGGATCAGCACCATATCCACCGCTGCCGCCACCACTGCTGCCCGTGCCGGTGATGTCTGTGCAGGCTTGGTTTTCAACGAACTCATGGCTTCGAGCTTAGCCGCCGACGGGGGGGGCGGGCGTGTGCGGATGTCCGGGTGCCCGCGGCGGGGGAGCGGGCGGTCAGACTGCTTCCTGGAGGTGGCTGTCGTCGGGTGCCGCCTGCACCCGGTGGACAAGCCAACTTGCCTCCCACCGCAGGTGGTAATCCGATTCCGCGTCCCACTCAATGAGGACATCGGTCACGGTATAGGCCAAAGCGTTTGCCGGCATGGAACGCACCGTGACGGGTGCGGGGCGCAGCAGAATAATGGGTCTGCCGGGAGCCTGCCGCAGGGCTTCGTCGCGCATCTCGGAACGGCAAGCCGGGCAGGTGACCGTGGAATGCGGGCAGGTGTGGGGGCGGGGGAGTTCGCGCATGGGGTGTCCTGGGAAGTAAAAGGAGTACCGGGCGCCGCCGCCGTCTGCATGACCAAAGGAGGATCCAGGGACCGCCCCATCGTGCGCCCGCGACGGACCGGGTGGGCCTGCCGCCATGTCCAAAAGGTTAAGACGCGCAAGGCCGTTGGCGCATGGGTGGGAGCTACCCAACTTCGATGTGGATCTCCCCGTTTTTGGTCACGTGGCGGATAGGGATGAAGTAAGGTCGCTGCAGTAGTTGAGCCCACCCCGGTCATAACGGAGAGATCGTGAACAAAGCCTTATGGATTTGCAGCCTGGTGGGCGCCGCCTTGGGAATCAGCCTGGGGCTGGCGATTTTCCACACACCGTTCTGGGGCTTTGCGCTGGGGCTCGGAGTCGGAGCTGTCGTCGGCGCGTCGATGCAAAGGCGTCATTGACCACCATGAGGTCTCCTGCCAAGGCATGGCGGCCTCCTTTCCAGCAGCAATGACTGCGCTGCCGTCAGGAATCAAGGCCAGGAACAGGAGCGTTTGGTTCGGGGCCATTGCTGCACGCATCGTATCCGGCGGTCGGGGGATCGGGTCGTAATGGCTCCCTTCCAGGGTCTTCGGAACATCACTTGACATAATGTAGATTATCGGCGCAATGGAAAGAGTTCCCGAGCGGGGCAGGACGTATGCCATCTACGCCCTGCAGTTCGGGACAGTTACGCCTGCATCCCAGGACAATTACGTGGCGAAACCGCTGTTCAAACCACCGGGCCCATTGTCTTTATCAAAGCGCACGTCAAGAATGACGTGATGACGGTCTACGTGCGTTCACTTGAAACTGCAGTTCCGACGACAAAACTGATCCAGTCCGAAGCCCGCGATGTATTCGCCGCGCAGCCGGGTCTTTCCCGGCTCGGTTCGCGCCTGGTCACCACCTGCTTTGACGGCGCAGCCATTGAGACCAGATTCACGGCAGTGAGCGAACTGACCAACACGTCACGCTCGGAAAGCCCGCAGTTCTATGACCCTGACACCGGACTCCTGCTGAACCCCAGCACCAAGGTCCGTAACGATATCTTTGCCCGGGAAGCCACCAAGCTGTTCGTGGAGGCTGCCCGCGCTGCCATGAAGGCGGCGCCCGAACTGGATTTACTTGACATAACTCACCTTGTGACGGTGTCGTGCACGGGCTTTTTCAATCCGGGCCCCGACTATAAGGTGGTCCGCGAGCTCGGGCTTAGTCCTTCCGTCCAGCGGTATCACCTGGGCTTCATGGGCTGCTACGCGGCGTTTCCGGCGCTCCGCGCAGCGAAGTTGTTCTGTGAATCCGACCCGCAGGCGGTGGTCCTGGTGGTCTGCGCCGAACTCTGCTCCCTGCACGTACGCACGTCGAATGATCCGGACACCATCATGGGTTCGGCCCTTTTCGCCGATGGCGCCGCTGCCGCCGTCGTGACCGCACGGCCCGGCGCCGAAGAAGCCGCGCTGTTGAAGCTGGACCACTTCGAAACAGTCCTCACCCCGGTCGGTGAAGACTCCATGGCATGGAACATCGGCGATCACGGGTTCGAGATGGTCCTGGGCAACTATGTGCCCCACATCATCGATGACCACATCGTGGGTGCCCTGCAGCCCCTGCTGGCAAAGGACCCGGAATTGGCGGCACTCCCCTACACCGCGATCCCCCACTGGGCCATCCATCCCGGTGGCCGCAGCATCCTGGACAAGGTCCAGTCCCGGCTTGGCCTCAGCGACGCGCAACTGGTTCCGGCCCGGGACATTCTCCGGAACTACGGCAACATGAGCAGTGCCACGGTGCTCTTCGTCCTCAAGTACATCCTGGAACAGCCGCTGCTGCCCGGGGATTCCAATGGTGGCGGGCGTATTTGTTCCATGGCCTTCGGCCCGGGACTGACCGTGGAAACGGGGCTGTTCACTAAGCTCCGGCAGTCCATCACCGCAACCCAGGACCCCGCGCGGCAGGACAACGCTGCCGGGTCTGCTTTGGAGGCCCGGCAGGACCGGACGCCCGCAGAAGCACCTGTGGCCTGACTGGGACGCCAGGGCATGGGGATTCTGCTGCGAACGCGCGCCGCCGGGGACATCGAGCAGATGGACCGCGCGGACTGCGATGAAAAGCTCCTGGACAATACCTACCGGCAGTTTTGGGTCATCAACCGGGCACTGTCCGGCTGGCGGGGCCTTTATAACAGGGAGCTTCGCGCCATCGTCAAACCGGACCGCAGCCCCGTAACCGTGCTGGACATCGGGTCCGGCGGTGGTGACCTCGCCATAATGCTGGCCCGCTGGGCACACCGGGACGGCACGTCCATTTACGTGACCGGCATCGATCCGGATCCCCGAGCTGCCGCCTTCGCCAGCCGGCGCTCCCCCATGCCCGGCGTCGAATTCCGCCAGGCGCACAGCGGTGACCTGGTCCGCGAAGGTGCCAGGTTCGACGTCGTGATCTCCAACCACGTGCTGCACCATCTCCAGTCGGGAGAGCTCAAGCAACTGCTGGCAGACTCGGAAATCCTCGCCGGCCAGAAGGCGCTGCACAACGATCTCATCCGCAGCACCATCGCATTCTCCCTCTTCGGTGTGGCCGCGCTGCCGTTCCGGAGGTCCTTCATCCGGGAAGACGGGCTTACGTCCATTCGCCGCAGCTACACGCGTGCCGAGCTTGCCGCAGCCGCTCCCCCGGGCTGGTCCGTGGAGCACTCGTCGGTCTTCCACCAGGTCCTGGCCTACCGGAAGGGCTGAGATGGATGCCGATGTCCTGATCGCCGGCGGTGGTCCCGTTGGCCTCTACCTGGCGGCCGCCCTGCTGCAGGAAGGCGTTTCGGTAAGGGTCTTTGAGCAACGGCAGTCGCGGAACCGGCATACCCGGGCCATCGGCATCCACCCGCCGGCCCTGGAGGCACTGGCCGCGGTGCATGTGGCCTCTGCCATGGTGGAGGAGGGTGTCCGCATCCGGTCCGGCATGGCGGTCAGCCGCGGGAAGACGGTGGGCACCATGGCGTTCGACGACGTCTCCAGGGACTTTCCGTTCGTGCTGGCACTCCCGCAGTACAGGACGGAGCAGCTCCTGGAAGAGCGCGTCCTCGCTCTGGACCCCGGGGCAATTGTCAGGGGTGCGAACGTCACCGGCGTCAGGGACGACGGCGGCAAGGTCACCGTCGCGGTGGATGCCGGCGCGGGTGCCGCGCGTCCCGGCGGCAGTGCGACGGGGGCTTTGCTGGTCCTGGCCGACGGTGCCCGGTCACGGCTGCGGGATGCGCTCGGGGTCCCGGTGGTCCGGAAAACGTACCCCGACCACTACCTCATGGGGGATTTCGACGACGGCACGGACTTCGGGGACAAAGCCGTCCTGTTCCTGGAGCCGGACGGAATCGTTGAGTCGTTCCCGCTGCCCGGCGGCGTCCGGCGCTGGGTGGTGCGGCTGGGCGCGCCGGCCGGACCGGCGGCAGGGTCCGGCCATCTCGCGGAGCTGGTGCACCGGAGGACCGGGATTCGCCCGAATCCGTCCACGAACTCCATGCTCAGCGCCTTCAATGTGCAGTCCGGGATCGCCCAAAGGACGGTCGCCGGACGGACGGTGCTGCTCGGTGATGCCGCCCACGAGATCAGCCCCATTGGTGGCCAGGGCATGAACCTCGGTTGGCTGGGCGCCCGGGACCTGGTGCCGGTGGCGTGCGCGGCACTGGCTGGGGAACCCACGGGCGCTCAACTCAGGCAATTCGATCAGAGCAGGCGGCAGGCTGCCGTCCTGGCCCGCCGGCAGGCCGAAATCAACATGATGCTGGGCAGGCCGCTGCCGGGCCCGCTCCTGCGGATCCGTACCGCCGGCGTTGCCGCGGCTGCCGCTATTCCGGCGGTGAACCAGTGGGCCGCCAGGCGTTTCACCATGAACTAGCCGCCGCACCACAGGCCGGTTGCCGGGTTACCGGAAGTAGCAGTCGTAGCTGTCCTGGCTTACGATCACGCCGTTGCTGACCTCAAAGACGGACGAGGTCCTGGCCCGGATTGTTTCGCCGCGGTCCCAATACCGCAGATCCATCAGCACCGTGGCAGACCAATCCGCCTCGACCGCCACCCTGCCGCCTTCACACGTGGTCCGCCGGACAGTGAACTGCTGGTCCCTCACGACGTCGCGGCTCTGGTCAGCGCCGGCAAGCACCGCCGCCAGCGTCCGCGTGGAGCCTTCCGGGGCCAACAGGTGCGGTGCCTCCGTCAGCACGAACTGTTCAGAGAGGAACGGCCGGATGTCCGCCGCCCCGCCGCCCGCTTCAAGGACCCGGATGAATTCAAGGACGTGTTCCAGCGGCGACGCTGCAGGGAGGGGATCTTCAGCCATGCAGTAGACCCTACCCAACGTCCCCGCACGCCGTCCGCCAGTAGGCTGTCCCCATGACCCAGACTGTTCCCCCGACCACCGCCGGCGCCGGCCAGATCCGTGAGCTTGTTGAGCGGATCCTGTCCGCCGGATCGCTCCCGCCCATCGTCCAGGCCGGACACCCGGCGCTCCGCCAGCGCGCCGCGGACTTCGACGGCCAGCTGTCAGAGGACCAGCTGGGCCGCCTGATCGGGATCATGCGCCAGGTCATGCACGAAGCCCCCGGCGTGGGTCTCGCCGCGCCGCAGCTGGGCATCCCCCTGCGGCTCGCCGTCCTGGAGGACCAGTTCGACATCGATCCCGCTGCCGCTGCCCTGCGCAACCGGAGCCCGCTGGATTTCCTGGCCATCCTCAACCCCCGCTACACGCCGCTTGGGCAGGAACACGCGTCGTTCTACGAGGGCTGTCTTTCCCTCAACGGGCTGCAGGCGGTGGTGGCGCGTCCCGAGGCCGTGCTGCTGGAGTACGTTACGCCCGACGGCGCGGCGGAGCGGCGTGAGTTCTCCGGCTGGCAGGCGCGTATCGTGCAGCATGAGACGGACCACCTCGACGGCATCCTGTACATAGACCGCGCCCAGCTTCGATCTTTGAGCAGCAACGCCGAATACGCAGCGCACTGGGCAGAGGCGGGCATTGACAAGGCGCGGGAAGGGCTGGGTTTCGACGACGGGCCTGCGGGGATCTCCCTCGGCTGACAGTCACCGCTTCCCTCCGCATGCAGGGCCGGCGGGGCTGAATGCCCAGCCCGCCCTAAACTGGTTCCCATGCCTTCCGCGGACCTTCCCCTCCTGTGCCCCGTCTGCTCACATCCGCTGGAGTACCTGGAAGCGGAGGCAACGCGCCAGCCGCGCCTGGTGTGCCCGTCCGGGCACAGCTTCGACGCCGCCCGCCAGGGCTACTTCAACCTGCTGGTAGGCAAAGGCACACCCTTTGAACCGGACAGCGCCGCGATGGTGGCGTCACGGTACGCCTTCCTGGGGAACGGGCACTACGGGCCGCTGCAGCAGGCCCTGGCCTCCGCCGTCGTACCCGTCCTGCGGCCGGAAGGCGCGGTGGTGCTGGACTCGGGAACGGGGACCGGACACTATCTGCGTGCGATCCTCGATGCTGCAGCTGCCGGGGGGCGGCAGGCGTCCGCCATTGGCCTGGACATCTCGAAATTCGCGCTCCGGCGGGCTGCCCGCCTCAACCCGGAAGCCGTGAACCTGGTCTGGGACATCTGGCGGCCGCTGCCGGTGGGGGACAACTCGGTGGACGCGGTCACCGTGGTCTTCGCACCGCGGAACCCCGCCGAGTTCGCCCGGGTCCTGTGCCCGGAGGGCGTGCTGGCAGTGGTGACGCCGCGGCCCGGACACCTGGCGGGCATCGCGGCCGTGACCGGAATGCTTGGCATTGAAGAGGGCAAGGATGAGCGGCTGGCGGAGGCGATGGCCGGGCACTTCGAGCCCGAAAAGACCCTTGACGTAGACATACCGCTCAAGCTGGGCCGCGCGGCCGCCGCGGACCTGGCGTTCATGGGACCGGCGGGCCACCACCTGGACCGGGACCAGATCGCCGCCCGCCTCGAAGACTCCCCGGAACCGGTGGAAGCCGACGCAAAATTCAGGCTTTCCGTGTTTCGGCCTGCTGCCCACGGTGCCCCGTAACGACTTGGCCACTATCCCCCGGCACCCGCTGTGAACCGGCACACAGGCCAGGTCCGCGGACTAGGATGAAAAGACAGTTGCTGGCGGGTCCGCGGACGCGGCTCCCCCGTGACGAAGGGGGAAGCAGGAATGTTCGAATGGCTTGGGGAAAACTGGTGGGCGTTGTGGCTCACGGCTTTCCTGGCGTTTGCAGTGATCGAGATGATCACCCTTGACCTGTTTTTCATCATGCTTGGCGGCGGATCGCTCGCCGCACTGGTAGCCGATTTCGCAGGCGCCGAGCCCTGGCTCCAGGTAGTCATCTTCTGCATCGTGTCGCTGCTCATGGTGGCCTTTGTCCGGCCCGTGGCACTGTCCCACCTGAAGAAGGGCCCCTCGGAGCAGCGGACCAACGTGGACCGGCTGATCGGTGAGCTTACCGTGGTGATGGAGGCCGTGACGTCCGACGGCGGCCTCGTGAAAATCGGCGGCGATATATGGAGTGCGCGCTCCGCTGCGGGAGTGCTTCCCGCAGGCCAGACGGTGGTCGTAGCGGCCATCGACGGCGCAACAGCAGTGGTTTCGGTACCGCCCACGGCGGCCACCGGGCCTGATACAGCCTGACAATTGGGGAACAAGGAGTTGTATGGAAAACGCAGGCGGAACCGCACTGGCCATTGTGCTGGTGGTTCTGATCGTCTTTGTCATCATAGTTTTGGTCCGGTCCGTCCGGATCATTCCGCAGGCCCGCGCCGGCGTTGTTGAACGGCTCGGCAAGTACCAGCGGACGCTCAATCCGGGCCTGACCATCCTGATTCCTTTTGTGGACCGGCTCCTGCCGCTGCTGGACCTGCGTGAACAAGTGGTGTCCTTTCCACCCCAGCCCGTCATCACCGAGGACAACCTGGTGGTGTCCATCGACACGGTGGTCTATTTCCAGGTGACCGACCCGCGGGCGGCCACGTATGAAATCGCCAACTACATCCAGGCCGTGGAACAGCTCACCACCACCACCCTGCGCAACGTGGTGGGTGGCCTCAACCTGGAGGAAGCCCTCACGTCGCGGGACCAGATCAACGGACAGCTGCGCGGCGTCCTGGATGAGGCCACAGGCCGCTGGGGCATCCGCGTTTCACGGGTGGAACTGAAGGCCATCGATCCGCCCCACTCCATCCAGGATTCCATGGAGAAGCAGATGCGTGCCGAACGCGACCGGCGCGCAGCAATCCTCACGGCCGAAGGCACCAAGCAGTCGGCCATCCTCACCGCCGAGGGCCAGCGCCAGGCGTCCATCCTGGCCGCAGAGGGCGAAGCCAAGGCTGCCATCCTTCGCGCGGACGGCGAGTCGCAGGCCATCCAGAAGGTCTTCGACGCCATCCACAAGGGAAACCCGGACCAGAAACTGCTGGCCTACCAGTACCTGCAGACGCTGCCCAAGCTCGCCGAAGGCTCCGCCAACAAGCTGTGGATCATCCCGAGCGAAGTCGGGGAAGCCCTGAAGGGCATTGGCAACGCCCTCGGAGGCACCAACGCTGAAGGCACAGTAAGCGGGCCGCTCTTCCAGGACGCACCCACCGAACGCGCCCAGCCATAAGCTGAACGGGAGAACGGGGAGGGCCTGGCGGTTGACGCCAAACCCTCCCCGTTTTGTTCCAACAGTGATAACCAACGTATAATTGGGTATTTGTCCGGCAGGAGACTACCAGCTGGAACAACCAAGCTTCGCAGTGCGTTGAATCCTATGATGCAGCACAGTGCACAAAGTAGTCCGGCGGTGCCGTGGCGCCACCGGCTAGCGCGGAGACTTCATCCGCGAACCGACCAGAGGGAGAAAACATGAGCGATCGCAGCCTGCGGGGCATGCGCCTTGGTGCGCAGAGCATGGAGACCGAGTCCGGAGTTGAGCCGGCTCCGCGCCAGCGGGTCGAATACCGTTGCGCGGATGGCGAGCAGGTCTTCGTCACGTTCTCCTCCGAGGCGGAAATTCCTCCGGTGTGGGTCTCCAAGACCGGTAAGGAAGCGCTCCTGGTTGACGGCGAGAAGCCGGACACCAGCAACGACAAGGCAGTCCGCACCCACTGGGACATGCTGCTGGAACGTCGCTCCCTGCCTGAACTCGAACAGATCCTCGAGGACCGCCTGACCATCCTGCGCGAACGCCGCGGAGAGCGCCGCTCGGCATAAGGCCAGCCGCAAAAAATGGGGGCGGCCCCGCACCTTGGTGCGGGGCCGCCCCCATTTTTTGGTACCGCCCGGACATCGTCAGCGGCAGTACCCGCAGGCTATGCCTGCTTGTTCTTCAGCTTTCCGGCCAGCGTGTTCCAGCGCGCGGCCACGCCCCATTTGGTGACGTTGATCATGGCTTCGACCACGATGTTGCCGCTCATCTTGGATGCGCCGAGTTCCCGTTCGACGAAAGTGATGGGGCGTTCCTCGATGCGCAGGCCCAGTTTGGCGACGCGCCAGGCGAGGTCCACCTGGAAGCCGTAGCCCACAGAATCCACCTGGTCCAGGTTGAGCTTTTCCAGGGTGGTCCTGCGGAACGCGCGGTATCCGCCGGTCACGTCCCGGATCGGCAGGCCCAGCATCAACCGGGCGTAGGTGCTGCCCACCCGGGAGATCGCCTGGCGGTACAGCGGCCAGTTGACCACACTGCCGCCGGGGACCCAGCGCGAGCCCATGGCCAGGTCTGCGCCCTGTTCCACGGCTTCAAGCAGTTGGGGAAGCTGTTCCGGTTGGTGGGAACCGTCCGCATCCATTTCCACCAGGACGTCGTAGCCGGCATCCAGGCCCCACTTGAAACCGGCGATGTAGGCAGCGCCCAGGCCTTCCTTGCCCTTGCGGTGCAGGACGTGGACCTGGGAGTCCTCGGCAGCGAAGCCGTCGGCAAGTTGGCCGGTGCCGTCAGGGCTGTTGTCATCGACCACCAGCACGTCCGACGCCGGAACGGCCTTCCGCAGGCGCTGGAGCGTCTTGGGCAGCGATTCCAGTTCGTTGTAGGTGGGAATGATCGTAAGGACGCGCACAGAGGGCCTTTCCTGGTGGAAGTGGTCGGTGCACCTGGTGCCGGGCATGCCGGCCGCAGGCGCAACTCCCCATTATAGGGCGGAGGATTCCCGGGTCAGGAACGCAGGGCCG
Organism: Arthrobacter sp. DNA4; assembly: GCF_024362385.1. Classification (NCBI taxonomy): domain Bacteria; kingdom Bacillati; phylum Actinomycetota; class Actinomycetes; order Micrococcales; family Micrococcaceae; genus Arthrobacter; species Arthrobacter sp. DNA4. The sequence continues at coordinate 2,409,642 of NZ_CP101466.1, read as the reverse complement.
GGCTGGCGAACAGTTCGGCACCGTCTTTTACGGTTTGCAGGCATACCGGGTCTGAGCCGGTGTCCAGTGCGGGCAGCAAGGGGGTCCTGGCGCGCGGATCGGTGCTCCAGGACTGAACCCGCCCGTCAGCCACCTGGACCATCAGCTCCTCAACCTCCCACACGGCAAAACTCGCGGGAGCCCCGGGCACCAGTTGCCCGGCCATGGGGTTCGGGTGCCGCGCGGCCCGCCAGCCGGCCCGGGTGTGGCCCAGGAAGGCTGCCCGCGCGGAAATACGCTGGTCGGGGTTGTGGTGTTCCACGCAGGCGCGCACGCTCGACCAGGGACGCAGGAGCGTGACGGGGCTGTCGCTGCCGAAGCAGACGGGAACTCCGGCCGAGTAGAACGCGGCGAACGGATTCATCGACCGGCTTCGGTCCCCCAGCCGCTGCTCGTAGAGGCCACCGGGGCCGCCCCAGGCAGCGTCGAAGGAGGGCTGGGCGCTGACGGTCACGGAGTAGTGCGCCAACCTGCCCACGGCTTCGGCGTCGGCCATCTCCACATGCTCAAACCGGTGGCCTGCGGCGCGCACCCGCTGCTCCCCCACTTCCCTGGCGGCAAGGTCCAGCGCTTCCAGCGCAGCATCCAGTCCGGCGTCACCAATCACGTGGAACCCGCCCTGGATCCCGGCGAGGGAGCAGGCGGCAAGGTGGGCTGCTGCCTGGTCCACGCTCAGGTACAAAGTGCCGCGCTCGTGGCCGGCATCACTGTAACCGGCGCGCAGGGCAGCGGTGCGCGAGCCCAGGGAACCGTCGATGTTCAGGTCTCCTGCAAGGCCGCGGACTCCCGCCCCCAGCTCTGCCACCAGCGCGCGGGCCTGCTCCTCGGACGACACCAGCTCTCCCCAGTACGGCATGACTTCGGGAAAACGGGGCTCCCCGGTTCCGGAGGCGTTCCATGCTGCCGCGAGCCGCAGGTCATCGGCGCCGCCGATATGCGGTGCGCCCATTTCGGCCAGGGCGACGTAGCCGTTGGCGGCCGCTTCCGCCAGGGCCTGGGCCTGGAGCCGCTTCAGCTCATCCTGCGGCAGCTGCCGGGTCGCCAGCCGTGCTGCCTCGTGGGCGGCCCGCGTCACCCTGGCACCGCCGTCGTACCCGTCCCGGTTCTGAAGGTCCGCGGACTGTGCCAGGGACGTTGACACCAGCGCCGAGTGCACGTCCACCCGGGAGAGATAGACCGGCCTGCCTCCAGCGGCCCGGTCGATTTCTTCTGCACTGGGCAGGGCGGGGTCCGCCCAGGTGGTTTCGTCCCAGCCGTGGCCGAGCACCGGTCCGTTCCCGGCGGCCCCGGCGACTGCGTCCAGCACTTCCCGGGCCGACTTGAGCGTCCCAAGCTGGAGCGACTCCAGGGCGATTCCGGTTTCGGTCAGGTGCACGTGCGAGTCAACGAAGCCCGGCGCAACCAGGGCGCCGCGGAGGTCGATGACTTCCATGGAGCTGTCGGCAATTGACGAGGCCGCCTGCTCCGATCCAACCCATGCAACAGTGTCCCCATCCACAAGCATTGCCGTGGCGAACGGGTCAGCCGCGGTGTAGACGGATCCATTGCGGTACAGCACCGGGACGGGACGGTCGGCGTTGCGGGGTGCGGCAGCAGGGCGGGGCATAAAGGCAGGACTCCTGGGATAGGGCACGCCGGTTGCAGCCGGCAAGGGTTGAGGTGGGACTAGAGCACGGAAGAATAGGCCACGACGCCGCGGCGGATCAGGTTGATCGCTTCGGCACAGAGCCGTGCCAGGCGCGGATCAAGGCCAGGGATCTTGGCAAGCTGGTCCAGCAGGTCCACCACCTGCTTGACCCAGCGGACAAAGTCACCGGCGGCAAGGTCGGTGCCGCTCAGGACGTCCTGGAGGTGGCGTCCGCGGGCCCACTTGTACAGCGGCCAGACAAGTCCCAGTTCAGGTTCGCCGGTCAGCGGAAGCTTGTTCTCCTCCTCCACGTCCTCAAGGACGGACCATTCCTTGACCACGACGTCTACGGAACTCTCCAGGGAGACGCTGGGCATGCGCGGCCGCAGACCCCGGTCTTCGCGTTTGGCCTGGTAGACCAGCACACTGGCCAGGGCAGCAACTTCGGCGGCGTCCAGGTCATCGAACGCGCCCAGCCGCAGGGACTGCGAGATCAGCAGGTCCTTCTCGCCGTAGATCCGGCGCAGCCGCTGGCCGTCCGGGCTGATGTTCAGGCGGCCGTCGCCGGTGTCCTCCAGGTATCCGTAGGCGGACAGGACGTCGCACACCCGGTCGAAGGTTTTGGCGATCGTGTTGGTGCGGCCCTGGATCTGGCGGACCAGGCCATCCGTTTCACGCCGCAGCTTCCACCACCGCTCCGACCACCGGGCATGGTCTTCGCGTTCGCTGCACCCGTGGCAGGGGTGTGCCTTGAGGGCCCGGCGCAGTTCGGCGATGCGCCGCTCCTGGTTGGGAAAGGCAGCTCCGCGGCCGAAATCGTGGTTGCGGTTCTGCCCGGGAGCAGGCGGCCGGTTCTCGCGCAGGGCGTTCCGTGCGCTGGAGGCAAGGTCCCGCCGGGACTTGGGCACCTTGGCGTTGAAGGATTTGGGAATGCGGATGCGGGTAACCGGAGCGATGGGTCCTTCCAGGTCGTCGGTTCCTATCCGGCGCAGCTGGTTGTCCAGGGTCAGTACGGCAGGCCGGGGTTCGCGGCTGCTGTGGTCAGAGCTGAGGACGACGGCGGGCCCCGGGGCGCGCCCGCCGGGAACGTTGACCACGTCCCCGGGCAGGAGGCGGGCCAGGGAGTCGTCACTGAGTGACTTCTGAACCCGGGACTTGGTCCGGGAGGTGGCACTCTCGGCATCGGAAAGCTCCCTGCGCAGCCGGGCATACTCCGTGAAGTCGCCAAGGTGGCAGGTCATGGACTTGGCGTAACCCGCAAGGGACTCCTCACGGCTCCGCACCTGCCTGGCCAGGCCAACCACCGAGCGGTCGGCCTGGAACTGGGCAAAGGACGATTCCAGGATTTCCCGGGCCCTGGCACGCCCAAACTGTGCCAGGAGGTTGATGCTCATGTTGTAGGTGGGCCGGAAACTGGAGTTCAGCGGATAGGTCCGCCGCGACGCCAGGCCTGCCACCGCCGTCGGGTCCGTCCCCGGCTGCCACAGCACTACGGCGTGGCCCTCGACGTCGATGCCGCGCCGCCCGGCGCGGCCGGTGAGCTGGGTGTATTCGCCCGCGGTGATGTCCACGTGGGCTTCGCCGTTGAACTTGTCCAGCTTTTCCAGGACAACTGAGCGGGCGGGCATGTTGACACCCAAGGCGAGGGTCTCAGTGGCGAAAACCGCCTTGACCAGGCCGTCGGCGAAGAGTTTCTCCACCACTTCCTTGAAGGTGGGCAGCATGCCGGCATGGTGGGCTGCGAAACCCCGGAGCAGGCCGTCCCGCCACGTCCAAAAACCCAGGACGTCGAGGTCGTCCGGCGGGATGTCCTGCCCGGCCTCGTCCACCCGCTGGGCGATGATCCGCTGCTCCTTTTCCGTGGTGAGCCACAGGCCCGAACCAACGCACTGCGCCACGGCCGCTTCACAGCCGGCACGGGAGAAGATGAAGGTGATGGCAGGCAACAGGTCCATCCGGTCCAGGCTGGCGATCACCTGCGGACGGCTGGCGGGGCGGACCCCCGTTTGTTCGCTCCTGCCCGGGCGGTCATAACCGTTGCGGCCACGCTGGCCGCGGCGTCCGGCGCCGGGGCGGCTGCGGAAGCTCTGCTGGCTTTCGCTGCGGGCAACAGTGAGGAGGTCCGGGTTGACGTCGAAGCCGCGGCCCTTGGCGGTGTCAACGGGTTTGCCGGTCGCGGCAGGCTGCCGGCCCTCTTCCTCGACGGGCGGGGCGATCTCGTCGAAGGTGGTCTCTCCGGCGAACAGGTCCATGATCTGCCGGCCCACCATGACGTGCTGCCACAGCGGCACCGGCCGGTGCTCGGAGACGATGATGTCCGTGTCCCCGCGGACGGTGTCCAGCCAGGCGCCGAACTCCTCGGCGTTGGAGACGGTTGCACTGAGCGAGGCGACCTGGACCTCGCTGGGCAGATGGATGATGACTTCCTCCCACACTGCCCCGCGGAACCGGTCGGCGAGGTAGTGGACCTCGTCCATGACCACGTAGCCGAGGTCCTCCAACGTGGCAGAATCCGCGTACAGCATGTTCCGTAGGACTTCGGTGGTCATCACCACCACCTGCGCGTCGCCGTTGATGCTGGTGTCGCCGGTCAGGAGGCCCACATTCTCTGCACCGTACTTTTCGCTGAGTTCAGTGAATTTCTGGTTGCTGAGGGCTTTGATGGGGGTGGTGTAAAAGGCCTTCAGGCCCCGCTGCAGGGCGAGGTAGATGGCGAACTCCCCCACGATGGTCTTCCCGGCTCCGGTCGGGGCCGCCACCAGGACTCCCCTGCCTTCCTGAAGCGAACGGCACGCCTGCCGTTGAAAGTCGTCAAGTTCGAACTCGAGGGTCCGGATAAAGGACCCAAGATACGTGGCCGCCTCTGCCCGGCGCTCGGCGCTGGCACGGTATCTCTCGGCTGGAGAAAGTTCTTCAGGATCGACGGGGCCGGTGGAGAAGGGTCCGGTGGTGGAGGACATACCCCAAGCCTAGCGGCACGCTACAGCTTCTTGAGTTCACTGCCGGGGGTGGCGATATCGGCTGTGGCCTCGGTCTCTTCGACCTGCCGGGCCTGCCGGCGTTCGCGGCGTTTGTCGTTCATGATGCAAATGCCAATCGCTGCAAAGAAGAGCGCCAACAGCGGTCCGGCCAGCATGAACATCGAAATGGCATCAGCACCCGGCGCTGCGATTGCTGCCAGGACAAACACCAGGAAGACGGTGATGCGCCAGGCCTTCAGGATGGTGCGGCCCGAAACGATGCCCGCCATGTTGATGCCAACCAGCACCACGGGGACCAGGAAGGCCAGGCCCAGCATCAGCACCATGCGGGTGACGAATTCAATGTAGGTCCGGGCGTCGATGACGCTGGAGGACCCCTCCGGAGTGAACTGGGTCAAGGCGTGAACCACCTGGGGCACCACCAGCCACCCTACCCAGATTCCGGCAAGGAACAGGGGGATGGCAGCGGCCATGTAGCCCAGGGTGTAGCGGCGTTCCTTGGACGTCAGACCGGGCGTGATGAACGCCCAGAGCTGGTAGATCCAGATGGGGCTGGAGATGACCGCCCCGATGAGGAGCGACATCTGCAGCTTGAAGTCAAAAGGCGACGCGATGGTTCCGAAGTTGATGGCCGCAAGGCCCCCGGTCTCACTCGAAATCCGGTTTACCGGTTCGGCCAGTGCCTTCAACAGCGGATCGTAAAGTATCCAGCCCCCAATACCGCCGATGACGACGCCGATAGCCGACTTGATCAGCCGGTTCTTCAGCTCCTTGAGGTGCTCCCAAAGGGACATCCGCCCCTCGGGATTGGCTTTACGGGCCCGCGACAGTGCCACGGGAGGTCAGGCGCGGGTCGACGGCGGAACGTCAGTGCCGTCTGTCGGCTCACCGGGCTTCGCCTTGGGGTGGTTCACGATGGTGCCTTCCACCGGGCCGGTGGCCTCGGTGGACTCGGCTTTGCCGTCGTTCTTCATTTCCTTGACCTCGGACTTGATGATCCGCATTGACTGTCCCAGGCTGCGGGCCATGGCCGGAAGCTTGGGGGCGGCGAAGAGAAGCAAAGCAACGACGATAATGATTACGATCGGCCAGGGGCCATCAAAGAGTCTTCCCACGGGAAATCCTTTCCTCTAAATACATCCTACTTCTATGTGAAGTCGAGATCTCCGAGCGCCTGCGGCTGGCCCCGGTCCTTTTTGCGCTGCACTCGCCGGCGGCGGCGGTCTTCGCGCCGGGCCGATTTGGATGCCTCGTAATCATGTCGCATCACGGCGGGTGAGGCAAAAACGGCGGAACCCGGAAGCGGCCGTTCCTGGTCCGCGGATTCCTGCGCTTCGACGGGATTCAGGTGCCCCAGCTTTTCACCGGCAGCACTGAGGTCCTTGACGGTCGCCATGAACTGGCGGAACAGACGGATGCCCAGCAGGACATAGAACAGCAGGGACACTGCAACGAGCGCCACCCATATGAGAATCCAGGACCACCAAGGCATGCTGAGAAGTCTATCCGGCGTACCTGTCCAGCGATGCCGCAAGCCAGTCCCGCGCGGCGTCAGCCAGCCCGGCAGGAGCCAGGATCCGGGCCGAACCGCCGTGCTGGGCCACGAACATCGGCAGCCACGCGGTGTTGCCGAACGTGAGCTGGGCCACCAGCCCGCCGTCGGGCAACTCTGCGGTGCGCTCCGCGTAATAGTCATCCGCCAGCCCCCTCCCCTGCCGGGTGAGCTGGACAGTGACTGTTGTGTCGTCGTCGTTCGCAGTGAAAAGTTTGGCGGGAACCCCGCCTTCGGGCGGCCCGTGCACCGTGGCGGCCCGGCCGTTGGGCCGCACGTCCTGGACCCGGTCCAGCCGGAAATTCCGGAGCCCGTCCACCAGATGGCACCAGGCTTCGAAGTACCAGGTGTTGTCCAGGGAGTACAGCCGCAGCGGGTCTACGTCGCGCTCGATGACCGCGTCACGCTGGGGTGAGAGGTAGGTCAGGTGGAGTTGCGCGCCGGTCCCGATGGCCTGGCGGACCGTGGCGTGGGTCGCGGCGTCCGCGGGAGCCACCTGCGGCCCGGCGATGGAGGCAGCACGGAGTCCTTCCTCCCCCGCCGCGGCCAGCAGCTTCAACGTGACCGATTCCAGGGCGCCTCCGCCCGGCAGGTCCGGCAGCCCATTGAGCGTCTCAAGTCCGGTCAGCAGGGCACAAGCCTCCGCCACCGTAAACCGGACCGGCTTCTTCAGGTCAAGGTCCTGGGTGATGAAGACGTGGTCATCCTCCCACTGGATATCGAGCAGGTCATCCGGATACCCCTCGGGCAATCCGGAGCAAATGAGGATCCGGAGGTCTGCCTCCAGCTCGTCCCGGGTGACGCCAAAGTGCTTTGCCACGTCCTGGATGTGCAGGCCCTGGTTATGGACCAGGAATGGGACCAACTGCAGCATGCGCTTGAGCTGGTCCTCCGAGGTTCCCTTCCGGGCCGTCCGCGCCCGGGCATCAGGGAACGAGTAGACGGGGACAGGCGAAGCGCTGAAGCGGGCAGCGGCCTGCAGCCGGCGCCGCACCGCTCCCACCAGCTCCGCGGGCTCCACTGCCAGGGCATCGGGTCCATAGCTGGCCAACTCTTCGGCGAGGACCTCCGGATCACGGTATTCCACGACCACCCGGTCGTCGCCGTCGGCAGGCCGGCCGGGCGCCTGGTGGTGCGCGCCTTCAACGGCCCGGCTGCGCAGCGCCAGCAGACGCCCCTGCCTGACATCCACGACGGCGGTGCGCAGCGGCAGTTCAGGCAACCTGTCCAGTTCAGCGCGGATGCTGAAGTTGGCGGGCGGGACGTACTGCTCCCTGCTGAGGGTTGTGACGGCGCTCGTGAAGCGGGACAGGCGGAAGTGCCTGGCTGCGTTTCGGCCCCGGTCGTAGCCCATGAGGTACCACTGGCCGAACCGGCTGCCCAACCCCCAAGGCTCTACAGACCGTTCCTCCTCCTTGCCGGTGCTTCCGGCCAGGTATGTGAAGCTCACGGGATGGCGGGCATGCATGGCTGCAACGATGTCGTCGAAGGCCTGACCGGCCGGTTTGATGCGTGGCTGGACGCCTGCCGGGAGTTCCACCTCGGCCAGCCTTCCCGATGCCTGGAGTTTGCGGAGTGCGCTTTGGGCAGCTGTCCCCAATGCGGCGCGCTCCCAAAGTTGGGAAGCAAGCAGGAGGACCGTCCACTCTTCCGGCCCCAGCTGGACGTCCGGGAGGCGGCTGGACTCCTTGCCGATGCGGTACCTGGTGGTGGCTGGGTCATCCTCGCTCCAGCCCAGGTCCGTCAGGGTTTCCACCTCGAACCCCATGGCCCTCAGGTCGTTCTTGTCCCGCTCGAACATCCGCCCGAAGGCGACGTCATTGCCGGAGGTGTCGTGGTAGACCTTCTCGCGCAGCTCGCTGCGGCGCAACCCGTAGCGGGTGTTCAGCAAGGCAATGAGCAGGTTGAGGAGTCGTTCAGTGCGGGATACGGACACCTTGGTTACGTTACTAAACTCCCCGGGTGAAAGCAGAAAGCGCGGCAGCACGGGAGAAGTATCCTCCGTGCTGCCGCGCTTCCAGTTGCACTACCTGGGTACTGCGTTGATTTGGGGACTGCGTACCTGAATTGTGTCCCCGGACGTCGTCAGCGGACGGCGACGAGGTCCACGACGAAGATCAGTGCCTCGTTGGGGGCAATGGCTCCGCCGGCACCGCGCGAGCCGTAGGCCAGCTCGGAGGGAATCTCCAGGCGGCGGCGGCCGCCGACCTTCATGCCCAGGAGGCCCTGGTCCCAGCCCTGGATGACCTGGCCGACGCCGACCCGGAAGTCCAGCGGTGCGCCGCGGCCCCAGGAAGCGTCGAATTCTTCGCCTGTGGACCAGGCAACGCCGACGTAGTGGGTGGAGACGGTGTCCCCAGCCTTGGCTTCCTTGCCGTCACCCTCGATGAGGTCCGTGATGACGAGTTCCGTGGGGACGTCGCCTTCCGGGAAGTCGATCTCGGGCTTCTGGCGGTCGAATTCCCGCTGTCCAAACGACATGCTTGCTCCTATTGAGTGAGTGGTGATGGGTGCCGCGAAGAACGCGGCGTCCCTGTAAGTCTTGCTACTTGACCCCGAGGATGTCCACTACGAAGACCAGGTCGCCCTTCGCCTGGCCCTGGCCGGCGTCTCCGTAGGCCAGGTCCTTGGGGATGACCAGCAGGACGCGGGAGCCCACGGTCTTACCCGCGAGGCCCTGGGTCCAACCCTTGATGACGCCCGAGAGCGGGAAGGTGGCGGGCTGGCCGCGGTCGAAGCTGGAATCGAACTTGGTGCCGTCGGAGAGGTTGACGCCAACGTAGTTCACAGTCAGCGTGTCGGATTCCTTGACGGTGGCGCCCGTGCCCTTGATCAGGTCCTGCGACACGAGTGCCGTGGGGGCGGGCGCACCTGCAACGTTGATTTCAGGTACGCCGTCTTTTTCCGTCACAGTCGGCAGGCGGCGGCGTCACAGCATCGCCCTGCGGCTTGTCCAGGACGGGAGTGGGGTCCGAGGCGGAAAGTACCTTGATGATCAGCAGCTGCGTGGGTGCGGCAGCGGCACTGGGGCTGGGGGTGGCTCCGTCGGAGGGGCTGGGGCTTGCCGAAGGTCCACTCTGCTGGCCGGGGACGGCCAGGGCCAGGCTGGATCCTACTTTGGCGCCCACGAAAGCGTTGTAGATGACGGCGCTGCCGGTTTTGAGCTCATCGTTCAGCTCAAGGCTTTCAGGCTCATTGGGGAAGGTATCCTCCAGCTGGGAACCGTCCGTACCGTTCAGGGCCAGGATGGAGATCTTGGCTACCTGATTTGCCTTGACGGCGTCGCCGCTGCCTTCGGAGACCACTTTGATGGTCGGCTGGGAAACGGCCAGGGGCTTGTCAAAATCCACACCCGGGGCCTTCTTGTCCCCGTTGTCGGTCAGCTTGAGGGAGTCGAACTTTGCAGTCTCCCCGGCGGACTGGCTGCTCGGCTCGGGCTGCGA